>CAWEXO010000008.1:0-391029 GCA_963813025.1 uncultured Verrucomicrobiae bacterium
GCCGGCCGGAGACCGTCAAGATCATCGATCTGGGTTTGGCAAAAGGAGTCGCGGAGGACGATGCGATTTCGGTTCTTGGGAGTTTTACCGGAACGCCGAGATACGCCAGTCCGGAACAATTTGCCGGGATCGCAACTGATATTCGTTCCGATCTTTATTCGCTGGGGATTTCGCTTTGGGAGATGCTGTCCGGTAAAGCACCTTTTCAGGGTTCTCCGGCCGAGTTGATGCACCAGCACCAGCATGTCACGCCGCCCATCGGCAAACTGAAGGGTGTTCCGCCAGCGATTCTCGCCTTGCTGAGTGTACTGCTGGCGAAAGATCCTGGTCAACGATTTCAAGACCCGGCTCAACTGCGGAAGGCCTTGGCCAGAGTAAGAGAAGCACTTACCGCTGGAGCCCGTCTGACCCCCAAGGAGCTCCGTTCTTCGGAAGATCTGACGAGTCCGGGCAAAGCCGGGATGGCTCGAGGCTTCGCGCCGGGCGAGCCATCTCGGGGATTAACACGCAACCCCGCAAGGCATGCTCTTCGCTGGTGGATGGCCTCAGGTTTAGCCTTCCTCGGGTTAGTGTTTGGCTTGGTTTTCTTCTTTGGAACGGGTGGAACTCTGTTTCATTATAGAAGCGCAGTCCGAGCCGACAAAAGTATAGCTGTTCTCCCATTCGAGAACATCGGCGGGAATGCCGACGACACCTACTTTGCCGACGGGGTGCAGGAACAGATTCTAAACGATCTCGCGCGGATCGCCCAGCTACGAGTCACGAGCCGAACATCCGTCATGCAGTACCGGGGCGATCGCAAGCGTGACCTGCATGAGATCGCCAACACGCTGGATGTCGATCATGTGCTGGAAGGTACAGTGCAGCGCGACCGGGACCGGGTACGCGTAAGTACTGAGCTGATCGATGCCGCCAGTGACCGAACGCTTTGGGCAGACAGTTATGATCGGCGCCTGACCGACATCTTCAGCATCCAGAGCGAGATCGCCCAGGTCGTAGCGAAGAAACTCGCATCCGCTCTGACCGGAGAGCAGAGGAAGGTGATCGAAGAAAAACCGACCGCGAACCTGCAAGCCTACGATTGGTTTCTGCGTGGCAAGGATTTGCTCAACAAAGCGATCGCCTCCGAAAACGACGACACCGCTCAAGCCCAGCTGCTGGCCGCCGTCAGCAAACTCAACGAGGCGGTGGCGATCGATCCTCAGTTCGCGTTGGCCTATTGTGCCCTGACCCAGGCACACGACGCTCTCTACCGATTTTATGATTCGTCCCTTTCTCGCCGTACCCAAGGCGACAACGCGATCAACGAGGCCCGGCGCCAAGCGCCGGAGTCGGCCGAGGTCCGTTTAGCTTACGCCGGTCACCTCTACTACTGTTATCGGGATTACGCACGTCTTCAGCCGGAACTCGAATTAGCCAGACGCAGCCTTCCCAATAACGCCGATCTCCTTACCCTCGAAGCCTACATTGCGCGGAGACAAGGGCGCTTTGCCGATTCTATCCAGGCGTTCGAGCAAGCGCTCCGGGTCGATCCCACTTCGCTCGAACTCATTCAGCAATTTGCCTTTCTGCAGCGCGGCCTGCGACATTTCCGTGAAGCGCGCCGCTTGTGCGATCGCGCCATCGAGCTGGCACCGAATGACCTCGGGCAGCGAGACGAGCGAGCGAATCTCACTTTTTTTCTCACCGGAGATCCAACCGAGCTACGAGCGGTCCTCGCGTCCGTGCCGCCCGGTACCGAGGAGTATCGCAATTACTTTACCGAACGGATCCTGCTGGCCCTTTATGACCGCAACTGGGCGCAGTCAGAAACACAAACCAAGGAAATGGGGGAGAACGATTCGTTTGGAGGTTTTGGCTACACCCAGGCATCGGTGCCGCCAGGATGCTACTCAATCTTGATTGCTCGGTTGCGGGGCTTTAACAATCATCCGCCCGAGTTTGCCAGGACGCGCGAGCGCCTGGCGGAAAGCTTGGCGGACTCCGGTGATAATCCTCGTCTGCTCAGCGCCCTGGCACTCGTCGACGTTTTACTCGGTGATAATCAACGAGGTTGCGCCGAGGCGGAGCGCGCAACTGTGCTCCTCCCGGCGCAAGACGATCTGGTCACCGGACCGAACCTGCAGACCAACCTGGCCCTGGTCTATGCCTGGGCGGGCAAGATCGATCGAGCGTTCGACCAGCTCTTTAAACTGGCAGATCTCCCCTTCTTGCCCGACCTGTCGTATGGCAGTCTGAAGACCGATCCGCTCTGGGATCCGTTACGGAAGGATTCCCGGTACGCGGCCCTTCTGGCGAAGCTGAAGCCGGTCCAGTGAATTCCCGTTGCGAAATTCCGGGCCTTTTGAGGTGGTTCCGTCGTTTCCCGAGCCTCGCGCGCCAATCCTAGAAAAAGCGCCGGCTCCCGAGGAACTTATCGGATCTGTGACGAGCAGTTATCAGCGATCTCCGATACGCCCTTACGCCGCCACGCTGCACGCTGGGATCCGCTTCAGAAGATCATCCAGGTCGGCGCGCGATCGCACACCAATCGTGAAGCAATCGATGCAGTCCTGCTGGAGCGCGAACCGGAGGCACTCGTCCGGCCGATCCGCCAAACGGCCGGCGCCGAAGATTTTCATTCCAATAACAGCTTTGCCGCTTGCCTTCATTTGGCCAAGGATTGGCAAGACTACTCGCGGATCGGCATCCATCGAGGCGCCTGCCGGATTGATCCGGGCCAAGTCCACCTCAACCCAGGGTTCTGCGACAGCAGCCTGAAGAGCTTCCAGGGTGTGACAGGAAACTCCATGCATTCTTATAACGCCGCTTGCTTTGGCCTCGGAAATTACATCCATGGCTCCGCGAAATTTTGCTGGCCAATCTCCGTCGGTAATACAGTGCAGCAGCAGGATATCGATATAATCGGTGCCTAGCTCTTTCCGAAAACGGTCTAGATCCTGGCGCATTTGCTGAGCGGTGACCGCACGCGTTTTGGTAAGAATAGCGACATCCTCTCGCGACACCCGTCTCAGTCCTTCCCGTACATGAGGATGGCTGCCATACTGGTCGGCGGAGTCCCAGAACCGCACGCCGCGGTCATAAGAATACTGCAAAAGATTCGCCAACCCGCCCAAGCCCAGACTTGTTTGATCCGAGCGGCCGCCCCAACCGTTTGTTCCGGTACCGACCGCCAACCGGGTCACGGGCAAGCGATGAGGTCCCAAGAGAATCCGATCAACGGCCAGCTTTTGGGCAAGGTGTCCGGACCCGGTAGCTCGGCCCCACAACGGCCATGTCCCTAAAGTCGCCGCCAGGCCCGCGGATTGCCGAAGAAATTCTCGCCTCTGCATGTGAGTTCAGAGTATCCCCATGCGGCGAAGCTGCAACCGAATCCGACGGCCGCCCGGCGACCCTTCCTTTCTGAACAAAAAACGCCGCCGTACAGCCGGCCAATGCGACGAGAGCGAGCAAAAGATGACAATCCAGATAGGCCAGCAGATGCGCTTGTTGATCGACGATGGAAGCGAGTTTCGCCTCGGCGTGTACGAGCGCGTCAGCGCTGGTGAACCCCGCATGATTGAAGCTAGTGCTCATCTGCGTAATCCAGGTCTGCACCGGCGGATCGTAAGGTGTGATGTGAGCGCCCAGAACGCTCTGATGAAATTGGCTGCGGCGCGCCAGCAGGGTGGTCGAAAACGCGATGCCGAAGCTGCCACCCTCGTTGCGAAATAGATTGGTCAGGCTGCTCGCTTTATTATTCTTTTCGGCAGGCAGGTTTGAGTAAGCAATTTGGCTGGTCGGAACAAACAGCACAGCGATGCCAAGACCCTGCAGCATCCGGCAAAGTGCATCGACTCGCACCTCAACCCGCTGACCAACCGCCATGTGGCTAAGCTGGGTCTCTTTGTAGTTTGCCACGACCCACACATCGTGCTGCACAATGGCGAAGAGCGTTTGGCCAGGCTGAACGTAATCTCCAATTTCGACGTTTTTGCGGGTGACCTTTCCGGATACTGGCGCATAGATCCGGGTGTACGAAAGCCGCAGGTCGGCCGCCTGGAGCTGCGCCTGGGCTTCGCCGACCTGGGCGGCGGCTGCTTCGAGCTCCGCTTCGCTCAAGCTAATCTGCGCCTGCGCGGCCGAGACCGACTTGCGCGCAGCGTCCAAAGCGGCACGGGAAGTCCCGGCGTTTGCAATGGAATGATCAAGATCCCGCTGATCGATGACTTGCCGCGCGCGCAGCTGTCGGTCCCGATCCAGATCAGCGATTGCTTCAACCGCGGTTGCTAGGGCGCTATTGGCCTGGGCTTTGGTTTGATCGAATTGCGCCTCCGTGACTTCAATTTGAGCCTCCGCCTGGATTTGCCGGGACTGTGCCGCTCGCAGGCTTGCCGCAGCTTGGTCACGCTCGGTCTGAAAATCGCGCGGATCGAGTTCTAGCATTAGATCCCCTGCCCGCACCTCGAAAACAAAGTTCCGCGATTTTCTCTCTTCTTCGGAGGGCATACCGACGAATATCTTGTCGGCCCGACTCAAACTCCTGGAACGCGAAGGCTTGATTGAATCCGCTCCCTACCAGGCGCATCCGCCCCGCCTGACCTATACTTTGACTGCCAAAGGCCGGTCTCTGGCCGCCATTATCCGCGTCATTGCTGATTGGGGAGAAAAAAACTTCCCCGGCACGAAGCGTCGGACGCTACCCTCTACGCCGTCTTAAAGCGGTGACAGGACCTGCCGCGCCATAACCAGGCGTCCCGATGGCAAAGGTGGATCGCACGCACCCAGGACGCGGAACTCGACACGCGGGACTCGGGACTCCTACTGCCCATTGCCGGTCCCGACCTCCGCTTCGACTTCGCGCATGATCCTGCGCGAGAGTAACCCCAGGAGTAAGGTGGTAATGACTGTGACCAGGAAGCCTCCGCCCCACACCAGGTAATCGTGCAGGAAGGGCAGGTGACGCGTACCATGCGCCATCTGCACGCCAAATTGTCCGAGCGTACCGACAAAGACGTAGAGAAACAGCCCGGGGACTTGTCCGACGGCGATCCAGGGAAGGCAGCGGCTCAGCTTTATCCCGGTAAGACCATAAATATAATTCAACAGGCTGGAAGGCGCCAGAGGGTTGAGCTGACTCAGAACGATGATTTTCCAGCCATGACGCTGCAGCGCGCGGTCCAGCACTTGCCAGCGCAGGCTCCGCACCAGAAATTTCTCGATGCGTTTCCGCCCGATTTGGCGCGCAAGGAAAAAGGCGATTGTCGCGCCCAGCAGGTTGCCGGCAAGCACAACGACAAAGCCCCACCACAGACCGAAGAAGAACCCGCCGCCAATGCTCAGAATCCCCCCGGGCAAGAGCAGGACGTTGCAAATAGCATAGGCGAATGGATAAACCAAGCCGCTCCAGAAACCGAGCCGCTCAATTGATTTCTGCCCGGCGGCCAACCAGTCAATCACGGGATAGCGGGCTGAAAGCAAAAAGGCAACTATCATCAAGAGGACCAGCCCACCGACTTCAGCGAGCAATGTCCAGGGAATCTTAGACCGATAATTTTCGGACGAACTGCGCAAGTTCGGCGGTGGTATCATACGCGAGGAACGGTGTTATCAGGTAAATTCCGGGAAAGTATTCGAGAACGGCTTCCACGATCTCCTTGGCGATCTTCATGCCGTATTCCTTGGCTGTGGCTCCTTCTCTTCCCGCCATCCTGGTCCGCACAGACTCCGGAATAATAATTCCCGGCACTTCGTGATGGAGAAACTCGGTTTGGCGCCCGTTCAATAAAGGCCACACACCGGTCAAGATGGGAATCCCGAGATCGCGAGTGCGTTCGTACATCTGTTCCACCAGGTGCCGATCGAAAACCGGCTGCGTCATGGCGTACTGCGCACCGGCTGCTACTTTCCGGCGGAGTCGCTCGACTTGCGCATCCAGGTTCTTTGCATTCGGGTTAAAAGTACAACCGATAACGAAGTTCGGTCGGAACCGGATTGCCTTTCCGGTGAAATTATGTCCCTTGTTCAGTCCAGCGATAATCTCAATCAATTGGATTGAGTTTACATCGTAGACCGACGATGCGCCCGGATGATCGCCGAATTTTGCCGGATCGCCGGTCAGAGGCAATACGTGCCGGATGCCGAGAGCCGCCATCCCCATAAGTTCGCTTTGCAGGCCGATCAGGTTTCGGTCCCGGCAACTCACATGCAGCAGCGGCATGATATTGTACTTCTGTTTCAGGATGGCCCCGACGGCGAGATTACTGACTCGGAGAATCGCCAGCGAATTGTCGGCCAGCGTGATGGCGTCGCTGCCGGCATCAATCAAGCGCTGGGCGCCGGTCAGATATTTTTCTAGGTCGAGAGTTTTTGGGGGATCCAATTCCGTCACAACCACGGTTTGCCCTCGAGCCATGAGATCCAGAATGCTGGTCTCCTGCATTGGCCGGTCGAGGACAGGAGCGGGTTCTTCCCGCCAATCGATGACTGGCTTTGCCCGAACCGGTTTGAGACCGTCAATTGCCCTGACCATCGCGGCAATATGAGCGGGACCCACTCCGCAACAGCCTCCTATCAAGCGAGCGCCCTGCTGAACAAACTCTTTAGCCACGGTCCCGAAGTATTCGGGCGCCGCATTATAGACGAAGCGGCCATCCTGATAACGCGGATAGCCGGCGTTGGGAAAAGCGCTGACGATGTACTCGGCCGGGATACGTTTCAGGATCTTTATCAGAGCGTGTGGTCCAGTGACACAGTTTACGCCAACAATATCCGCGTGTTGTTTCACCAGCTCGCGAAAAGCTTGCCCGATCGACAAGCTGGAGGGCAATCTTCCCTCCTCCGAACAGGCCATTGAGCAGATGACCGGCACAACCGGGTCCAGTCCATGAAGCGCTCTCAGGCCGGTCTCCAGCTCTTCCAGGTCGACAAACGTTTCGAAGAAAATTACATCGACACCGGCCTCCAACAGCGCCTGGAGTTGCTCCTGGAAAACCGCCGAGCGATCGATCTTCTCCGTTTCGACGACGTCGTTCGGTAGTCCGAGCGGACCAACGCTTCCGGCGAGATAAATTGAACGGCCCCCAATCGCTTTTCGCGCCAGACCGACCGCGGCCCGATTCAGTTCCACGACTTTCCCTTCCAGTCCGTACTTGCTCAGGCGTCCGGCATTTGCGCCGAAAGTGTTGGTCTCCAGCAAGCGAGCGCCAGCCTCGGCATACGATCGATGAACACGAAACACCAGGTCCGGGTTGGACAGGTTGAGTTCTTCCAGGCAAGTGTCGATCGGGGCGCCTGCGGCGATCAACTCCGTCCCCATGGCGCCGTCACCGCAAACCACTGAATCTTGCAATTCCTCAAGTAAATCCATTGAGCGCCTGAATTTGCGGCCAACTAACGGTCTGCCCGGGATTTTGTCACGCGTTCTTTTGCTGGCGGGGGACGTACTGTGTGTCGGCGTACGGCGTGTCGGCGTGTCGGCGTCGTGGAGTGCGCGCGACTTGTCGCCGCTTTGCGATCGCGCGGAGCGCGACTACACACCCCGCAGCTATGTTTCTACGCGGTGCATCTATGGGAACGCTTTTCCACGAGGAAACTCGGCACTCCGTGGTTCCCTCCTCCGTCTGGGGCGCGCTCCACGCGGATCCTGAAGCGGCGACAAGTCGCGCGCACTCCACGACGCCGATACGCCGTACGCCGACACGCAGTACGCGCACACGCCGATACGCTCCATTACCTCTGCCGGCGCCGGGGATCAAACACGTCACGCAGACCATCGCCGAGAAAATTCAGTGCCAAAAGCGTTAGAGACATAGCCAGCGCGGGGAAAACCAGCAACCACCAATAACCTTTGACGGGGTTTATCACCTGCGCGCCGTCACTGAGGAGCAGACCCCAGCTGGCCAGAGGCGCTTGAATACCCACTCCGAGAAAGCTCAGGAAGGATTCGTCAAGGATCACCGCCGGCACGGTTAAAGTAAGGTAAACAATAGCGACACCGATCAGGTTGGGGAGTAAGTGCAGGAAAATAATTCGCAGATGGGTTTGGCCGAGGCTGCGGGCAGCCAGAACGAACTGCTGAGACTTTAAGCTGAGCACCTGTCCCCGGACGATTCGCGCCATGGTGAGCCATTCGGTTAGGCCGAGGCACAAGATCAGGATGATCACTTTGGAATAGCCAATCAGGTTGGGAAAACCGAGCCGGGCCAGAGCGGCTCGCAAGATTGGATCGAGCGCGGTGATGAGCACCAAAAGAAAAATCAGGCGCGGGATAGCATACAGACCATCGACCAACCTCATCATCAACGTATCGGTACGCCCTCCGGAGTACCCGGCCACCAGCCCATACGTTATGCCAAAACCAAAGCTCACCACCGCGCCGAAAACACCCACCAGCAAGGAGATCCGCGCTCCGATCAGGACTCGATAAAAAAGGTCGCGTCCGTTCAGATCGGTACCGAACCAGTGATCGGCCGAAGGAGGCAAGAAACTATGAGAAGAGACCTCGTTGGCCGCGCGCGGCAGCAGCGCCGGCCCGAACACCGCGGCACAAGCGATAAAGAAAAGAACGCCCGCCGATAGCAGCATTGGGGCGTTTCGAAAAAGGACGGTCGTCTTACCCCTCGATCCAATACCACGCGGAGCGGCTGCCAGGCCTGGTGCCGGCGGAGCCGGCGGTTTACTCATAGAGTACTATCCGGCGATCGAGGAACCCGTAGAGGACATCGACCAGTAAATTGAACAGAACCAGCAACGCGCAGTAAACGATCACTACTCCGGCCAGAAGGAAGCCGTCCCGGTTCAAGACTGAGTTTACAAAAAATCCGCCGGCTCCCGGGATACTGAAAATACTTTCGACGATGATCGAACCGGTCAACAGATTGGCTGCGAGCGGCCCCAGAAAAGACACCACCGGTAGAATCCCGACCCGGAGCGCGTGTTTGAAAATGACCTTGGACTCAGGCAAACCCTTTGCTCGTGCGGTCCGGATAAAGTCCTGGTTCATGATCTCCAGCATACTGGCCCGCGTCAGACGTGCGATGTAGGCCAGGTATGGCGTGGCCAACGTGATGGACGGCAAAATCAGGCTCCGCAGGGTCCCCCAACCGCCTACCGGCAGTAGCGGCAGGCTAATGGCGAAGACAAAGACCAGCAACGGACCAATGACAAACGTCGGCAGAGAGATAAAAACCAGCGCGAAAAACATGGTCAACCGATCAATCAAATGGTGCGGCCAAGCCGCCGCCAGCGAGCCAGCCAGAACGCCGCCGATCGTCGCGATTGCGAACGCAATCGCTCCCAGAGTCGCTGAGATGGGCAGAGCCTGTCCCAAAATCTCGTTTACCTTGCGATCGCGATACTTGGTGGAAAGCCGCAGATCTCCGCGTAGCAAATCCAGCAAATAATCCGTGTACTGGAACCACAAGGGCCCATCGAGTTTGTATTTCGCGAGCAACTGTTTTTCGATGTTCTCGGGAAGTTTCCTTTCACGATCGAACGGTCCGCCCGGCATTAACCGGATTAAAAAGAAGGTAATGGTGACGACAAAGAAGAGAATCACTATCAGGCCGGCCAGCCGCCGTGCGATAAAACTCAGCATACCTGTAAAATTTGGTCCGTCATCCTTGGTTTCCGTTGCTTACGCTTGAGACATTGGAAGAACAGGATTACCACGACTGGCCTTCCCGAGCGAGCCCGGGTGGCCGGAAAATCCTGCCACTGGGTCATGGAGTGCTCACCGTCCTCCCGCGTTACACCAGTATGCCGAGTGTCAGCGCAACGCTCGCCGAGAAGGAGTAAAAGCTGACGCAGGAAGCTGTGCGTTCTACGTAGCGCAGACGCCCTCGGGTCTGTCGGGACTTTGCATTGTCCCGAAGGGACATCAGCACTGAGCCCGGGGTTTTCAACCCCGGGAAAACCGTTCCCACTCGGGGCGCCCTGAAGCGGCGCAAGATTCCCGCGTTGGTGCATCCACCAATATCGGCAATAGGCAAAAATGCCCTAATCACTCGCGTTGAAACCTTCGAACTACCCCCGCATTTGCAAGACTATTTTACCGCGGGCTCGCTTGCTTTCGCTTAGCTGAAGAGCCTTTCCCGCTTCCGCCAGCGGAAACACGGCTTCGACTGGAACCCGCAGGACCCCGGCGTCGAACAACGGGGCCAGGGTATCGAGCCGCTTGCCATTCGGAACTACGTTGACAAATTTCCCCTGCACACCGTATTCCGCGGCCCGTTCGTCCGAGGGCGGCTGAATCGTTGAGACCAACGTGCCTCCCTTCTTGAGAACCTTCCAGGACCGCTCTTGGGTATCCCCGCCAATCGTGTCCAGGACAACATCGATTTCCGATCCAGCTTCCTCGAAGGGCGTCGTTTGGTAATCGATCACTTCGTCAGCTCCATGTTGGCGGACGACATCAAGGTTGCGGACCGACGCAGTGCCGATCACGTAGGCGCCTTTCCATCTTCCCAACTGTACGGCCGAACTGCCAACACCACCCGCCGCGCCATGAACTAACAACCGTTGACCGGCCTGCAGACCGGCAAGGTCAAAAATGGACTGAAAAGCGGTAAGAAATACCACAGGCGCACCCGCCGCCTTAACGAAGTCCAGCGAAGCCGGCTTATGGCCGAGCTCCTCTTCTTTCGCCAAGGCAAACTCCGCGAACGCCCCATTCCTCTGGAGGTTCAGATAGCCGTAGACCGCGTCACCGGTCTGGAAGCGATTTACCCTGGCGCCAAGCGCCTCGACAACGCCCGCGACATCGCAGCCGAGAGTTAACGGAGGTTTGTGTTGGAACATGTCTTTCCCGAATCCGTTACGGAACAGCCAATCGATTGGATTGACGCCGGCCGCGTGCACGCGAACGAGCACGTCATCGGGAGCCGAAACGGCCGGTTGAGGGATCTCCTCGATCGCGAGGACCTCGGGGCCGCCAAATGAATGAATACGAGCTGCTTGCATAATAACAGATCTAGGCTTGACCGGGTTTCGGACTACCGTTGGAAAAACCGGCTTAACCCGGGGATGAAACAGATTTTCGCACAGAACATTCTCCGACGTCCGCTGACTCGATTTGACGCGCAACAATTTTTTTCCCTCAACCCTGTTTTGGTCCGTGCTCGTTCGGTCGCCGGCGCACACAAGTTGACTACGCCGCATTCGAGATTAGCTTCTGCCAAGTGTCGAAGCGGATGAAATGTTCTCCGGCAAACGCGACTGACGCCGACGTAGCCATCTATTTTAACCAGGGGCTCGAGTGCGCGTTCGGCTATTACGGAGATCTTTTGGTGAACGAACGCGGGATGATCTTCCGGTCTCCGTGGCGGTTCCATCCGGGCACTCAGTTGGCTCTGCGCCTTTGCGAGAAGCGGGATGGTGCGCTGTCCGCCGAATGCAAGGAAGTCACCGGTCTGGTAGTGCATTGCGAGCAGCTTTATAGCCGGTCACGACTGTTCGAGAGCACAGTTCTGTTCATTGATGTCCCCGAACCGTTGCAGGCGGAGATTGATCGGCTGGCGAATCGCCCGGAACTGAAGGGCAACCTGAATTAACAGCGCAGCGAAAGAGGTTGTCTCGCAACACCCAAGGCGGTAGGGCAAGCTCCTGCTTGGCCTTCTTAGTGTTCGATCACGTCTCGAACCGTAAGCATGGCCACAACCATTATATGGTCGTGCTGAGCGCATCTTCAATGATGAACTGGCTTTTTGTTGTGGCCTACGCCGGACCGAACTCGCTCGCGCTGACCAGCCGGAGCGTTCTCGTCGCGCGCCGGATTTCGTTGCGGAGCTCCGTGAGCATTTCGCGGGTCACTTCGAGCTGTTCGGCCTTCCGTTGGGTCCACTGCTGCGCGATCCTCTGGAGACGCTGATAAGCACTAGCAATGTAAGCGGAACCAGCGGCGGGCAGTCCGGGGCTGGCGAGCTTCGTCTTGAGCTGACGCTGCGCTTCAGCCAGTTCAGCCAGAACAATTTTTTCGGCAGGAACACGGCGGAGGTTCCCCGACCAAACCAAGTTTGGCAAGAGTCCAGATCACCCATTTGGTGGGATCGATCTGCCATGGCTTGACGCCATTTCGGTAGTCGTACTGAAACTCGTGATGGTAGTTATGGTAGCCTTCGCCCAAAGTCACGATCGCCATCAGCCACGAGTCGCGGGCGCTGCATCGTGAGGAATACGGGCGCTTACCCATATAGTGGCAGAGCGAATTGATGCAAAACGTGCAGTGCTGAAGAATCACGACGCGTGCAACCCCCGCAATGAGGAACGCACCGAGAGCTGATCTCCAGCCGCCCCAGGCAAAGCCGAGGATCGCGGGTAAACCAAAGGCGACGAACGCGGCGATCCAGTGGATGTAGCGATTCTGCCAACGGACGAGAGGGTCCTTCTGCAAATCGGTCACGTTGTCGAAAGGCGGCAGCGGATTGAGCTTGAACATCAGCCAGCCCATGTGGGCGTGAAAGAATCCCTTGGCAATGCAGTAGGGATCTTCATCGTGGTCGACATGCTTATGGTGGGTCCGGTGCTCACAGGCCCAAAGGAGGACGGAGTTCTCAAAGGCGCCCGCGCCGAAGATCAACGTGAGCAACCGCACGATCCAGTGCGCCTGGAAAGTGAGGTGCGAGTAAAGCCGGTGATATCCGAGGGTTATCGAAAATCCGCACGCAAAGAACATCAGAAAGAAAAGTCCGATCTGAAACCAATCAATCCCAAAAAACACGAGATATGCCGGCACTGCGGTGAGCGATAGAAACAAAGTGCCAATCAGAAAGGAGCTGATTTGCCAATTGACTTTTTCGAAAGGGATTCGTGAAAACATGATGTTGCTAGCAGGTCCGCAAATGCCGAAAGCGGCCGAGCCAAAGTGCCCACATCTCGTTCAATGCGGAAGTTATGCAATTTATTTCGGCGTGGCCGCGAGCTGCACTGTCGCCCGGCTTCATTGACTCCTCCCATACTCTTCTCGACGAGTTTCCGTTACTTTAACGTATAGCGGAGGGGCAGTTGCAGGTTCCAAGTCCCTGGTTCCGAGTAACGCGCGACTCGGGACTCGTAACCAGGGACTCGTAACTCAGTTTGACCGGGAAACCAGGCCCCGCCCATTTCCTCTCGCGCAGGTTCGGGCCAACACGTCGACGAACTGAGAAACAATGGGGGCGAATACACCGTCTGGCTTCCAGGCGGCACCCACCGGCACCCACGCCCTCTCCTCGGGAGCCAGCTCGCGGCAAATTACATCTTTTGCGGGAATTTTTTGCAGCGGCTCACTAACCACTGCTACGCCAAAGCCAGCCGCAACAAAAGCGAGCGCGCTCGCGGCGCCGTCCGCCTCCTTAACGATGCGCGGCTTGAAACCGACGCGTCGACAAACTGTTAGCGCGACGCCCTTACGCCGTCTCTCGAATAATTCTATCCCGACCTCGCCCTGCAGGTCGCGAATTTGCTTGCTAAATGGAGGTTGAGAAACGTGCAACCGCCCCGCGGCATGCGTGAAGTTCAGCTCCTCGGCGGCAGCAACGAAGTATTCCAGATGGCGGAACGCGAAGCTCTGATGCGTCGGCCGAGTCTTAATAGTTCTACGTTCATGAGTTCCATATTTCGCCGGTTCGCTCCACGTCACTGAAACTATGAAGCATTGAGTAACCTCGTCCCTGTCAACACGAGTGATTCACTGATGAGTCTCGTTCGTCTTCTCCTTGTCGTCCCATACTGGTATTGAAGAGTTGAGGTTTCGTTTGCGTATGCCAAGGGTCGGTGGTTCCCGGGTCCTGAGTCCCGAGTTATGCGTGGCGAGTCCCGCGTGGCAAGCTGTACAATGCGCTCTGCTGTGGTCAGTTAAAAAAAACTGGAGAATCGGATTGACTACTCCTAATTCGAAACCAGAGAACCAGAGATCCGCGACTCGCCACCCGGCACTCGCCACCCGGCACTCGCCACCCGGCACTCGCCACCCGGCACTCGCCACCCGGCACTCGCCACCCGGCACTCGCCACCCGGCACTCGCCACCCGGCACTCGGGACTCGTAACTCGGGACCAGGGACTCTGGACTCGGGAATGCGATGGAGTTACCGTTTCCTCCCTCGATTTGCTGCGACTTTTTCCAAGTGTTCCTTCACCCTGAACGCTATGACCCTCTTGATCAGGGCGTATGGAATGGGTTCGTCGAGGGGAAATTTCAGGTTGTCTTTACCCGTTCGGAACCGCGAGATCAATTGCTTTAGGCTTTCATCCCCCATTACGGGCGGATAAAGGCCGATGTGCTTTTTGAAAGCGGCGAAATAAATCAGATCGCCGTTTAACCCGAATGCGGGAATTTGATAACTGATCTTTTCCTCCGCCTCCGGGGCGGCGTCTTTGATCATCGATCTGATCTTCTCTAAGATCGTTTGAACTTCCGGGGAGAATCGCGCGATGTACTCATCGATATTCTTGGGCGCTGAACGATCAGTCATGATGCAAGCTGGGCTCTCGGGTGCACTGACCGGAGTCGCGCTTCGTTCCTTGAGCGGTTCTTAGCATGGGTTGGGAGGGGCTCGAACCCTCAACCAACGCCTTAAAAGGGCGCTGCTCTACCATTGAGCTACCAACCCGGTAGCCAAGAGCCCCGGAACATACTGCTGAGAGTAACTTGTGCAAGGTTCGAATATGCCGCCGCCAACTGATCACGGCGATATCATCCCGCTGTGGTATTCGTTCGAACTCGTCAAGAAACGCGTGGAGGAAGGGGGCTGGACCCACCAGGTCACGCAGCGTGAACTGCCTTCCTCGAAGGACCTAGCCGGCGTCAACATGCGCCTGACCGCCGGAAGCTATCGCGAACTCCATTGGCATACGGCGGATGAATGGGCCTACGTACTCTATGGCAATGCCCGTGTGACCGTGATGAACCCGACGGCACGATGTTCATCGCCTCGCACAAGTTCGAGGATGTCTCGCTCAATGGCTCCGACGCACGCCTGCGGAAATTGTTCAAGCGCACCTGGGCTTCGACAAGGCGAGCCTGGAGCAAATTCCTGCCGAGAAGCTGGGAGTCCTGTAGCTTGCATGAGACCCTGGCAGGCCGAACCAACTCGCTTCAAGGCCGGAAAGAAACGCTTCATCCCTTTTCAATCATCGCGTAGGCGTTGTGATTGTGGATCGATTCGTAATTCTCCGCTTCCACCCGATACCAGGCGATGCGGGTATCGGCGTTGGCGCGGGTAGCAACATTGCGCACCAGGTCCTCGACAAACACCGGATGGGCATACGCCCTCTCCGTCACTGCTTTTTCGTCAGGACGCTTCAAGAGACTATATAACTCCGAACTGGCTGACAGCTCGACCATCCGAATCAGATCTTCGATCCAAATGGGCTCGGTGAAGCGTACGCTGAACGTGACCTGTCCTCGCTGGTTATGCGCACCCTGATCGCTGATCGCCTTGGAACAAGGACACAAGGTAGTCACCGGCACGATCACCGTTACCAGGAAATCAATGTCGTCATGGCTGGCGGTCGCGGTAAAGCGAGCCGTATAATCCATGAGGCCGCCGGCCCCTGTCACCGGAGCCTTTTTCTCCACGAAAAACGGGAATTCAATATCCACGTGGGCCTGTGCGGCGTGCAACCGGCGCTGCAGATGGCGTAAAATAATCTCGATGTTCTCCACCTGAATCGTCGATCCGTGCTCGTTCAGCACCTCGATGAACCGGCTCATGTGCGTGCCTTTGAAATGATGCGGCAGATCGACCGTCAAAGCGACCGTCGCCACCGTGTTCTGCGAGGTGTGCGCCTTATCGCGCACGCGGATCGGGAACCGCACATTGGTGACTCCCACCCGGTCAATAGCGAGTTCGCGATGGTCCGGCAAATTCTGCGTATCAACCAAACTTGGGGACCGGCTGAGTTCTGCTTTCGGTTGCATCGATCTCTGGTTTTCCTCAACTTCAGGTCAGGCGTTAGAGAACCACCCCTCCCTCGCCCTATTGTGAAGCAATACCTTGAACTGCTCGAATTAGTCCTCGTAAAAGGCAAACCAAAAGAAGATCGCACCGGCGTCGGCACGATCTCCTACTTTGGCGCACAAGTGCGCTTCGATCTGGCGGACGGATTCCCAATCCTCACTACTAAAAGGGTTCATTTCAAATCCGTCGTTTACGAGTTGCTCTGGTTCCTGCGGGGCGACACGAATATTGCCTATCTGAAAAAACATGGTGTGACCATCTGGGACGAGTGGGCTGACAATAGAGGCGATCTTGGCCGAATTTATGGCGCGCAATGGACCGATTGGCGGACACCGGATGGACGTGTGATCAACCAGCTTGATGTTCTCGTAAAGCAAATCCTGTCTTCACCCGATAGCCGGCGGTTGATCTTATCGGCCTGGAACCCGGGTGAACTGGATCAAATGGCCCTTCCTCCTTGCCATGTGCTCTCTCAATTCTACGTCAGAGACGGACGCCTGAGCTGCCAGCTTTACCAGCGGAGCGCTGATCTTTTTCTAGGGGTACCTTTTAATATTGCCTCGTACGCTCTCCTGGTGCACTTGATCGCCGCGGTCACCGGGCTGCAAGCCGGTGAATTCATCCACAGTTTCGGCGACGTCCACATTTATCGGAACCATCTCGATCAGGTGGCAGAGCAGCTCCAGCGAACGCCGCGGCCGCTGCCACATTTGAAATTCAATCGGATTCCGAAGCTTCTCCGGAATTTTGACTACGCGGACATCGAGTTGATTGGCTATGAACCGTGGCCGGCGATCAAGGCTCCGATTGCTGTTTGAACGTGAAAGCAATCGTGGCGATGACTCCGAGCCGGGTGATTGGGTGGCAAAATCAGCTGCCCTGGGGGCTGCCAGAGGACCTTCGATGGTTCAAACGCACCACGATGGGACACCCGGTGCTCATGGGGCGAAAGACCTTCGAATCGATTGGTAAACCTCTGGCGGGGCGTCGCAACCTCGTGGTCAGCCGGACAGCAAGCTTCCCCGGCGTAGAGATGATCCGGAATTTGCGCGATTTCCAACCGGATCAGTATCGGCCGGAGGTGTGCGTGATCGGGGGCGCCGAAATCTACCGGCTTCTTCTGAGCCGCCTCGACGAGATCATTGTCACCCGGCTGAAGCGCGAGTACCACGGGGACACCTATTTTCCGGCATTCGAGGACAATTTTGTGCTTACCGCGACCCTGGATGAGACTCCCGAGTTTATCCGGGTTCGCTATCGCCGGAAGTCGAGCGGCACGGGAGTCTAACTGGGAGAAATCCAGGAGTTACAGGAGTCCAGGAGTTACGGAAGTCCGGGAGTTGCAGGATCAGCGACTTCGATGGTGGAGTTCGAGGATCCACTTCTCACCAGTCTGGGTGTCTCGATAGACTTCCTTGTTGTCTTTCTTCTCGATGAGTTGGTATCGGTTAGTGCCTAATGCTCTAACGAAAGTATCCACGGTAGGAGGTGCTTGTACCTGCGTGATGACAGTCGTTCTAGTGACCGGGACGGCTACGGTTTGTGCCAAGGCTCCTGTCGTTGTGATGAAAAGACTGCAAAATGCAATACCGGCTAGGATACAAATTCGAGTTTTCACGACCATATGACGGATTATGCAAGGCCGGTATTCGAGCTTTAGCTTTCGCCAGGTGGGCGGCGATACGGCCTGCTATGGATCGATAGAACGCAGACTTTGAGCGTCTTTTTCAATCGGATCCTTTTACCAGGACTTCTGCAACTCCTAGACTCCTGCAACTCCTAGACCTGCTGTGCCACAGCTGCGAGAACAGTGGAAACGCTTGTCGTGCGATGATCGACAATTAGCAATTGCATCCCCGCGTTAGTCGCGCCGAGACCGTCTTCTTCCTTGTCGTCGCCCACATGCAGGAAGCGATCGGCTGACACACCAAACCGGCGAACTGCTTCCTGGAAAATGCGAGGCGAAGGTTTGTCCGCACCAACCTCGGTCGAGACAATCACATGTTCGAAGTAGGAAGCGACTTCCAGCAGGTCGAGGATCGCGTAGAGCCGGCGATCGAAATTGGAGATAATGCCGAGACGCAGCCCGTTGGACTTCAGTTGTCGCAACGTGGGAAGCGCGCCTGGCGAGAGAGCCCAAATACCCGGCTGGGCAAACTCACGATAAAGGTCTTCAAAATAAGAATCGAAGTCCCTGATTTCATATTCAGCGGAGGAAAGGGTCAATTCGACTAACCGCCGCCACCAACTCCGCCCGTCATCAGGCCGCGGGCCTGGTGCGTCCGGCGGCTTTGGATTGGCTTCCCAGGCGGCACGAAACGACCGGCTAAGCCGCGCAGCGTCAAGATCATAGCCGTGGCGCCGGGCAATCCGCGCGTAAGTCGATGACGCTGGCTCGATCAATCGAAAAAGCGTGTTGCCGGCATCGAAAGTAACCACTTGAATCATAGCGGCTTGAGGCGGGCTGAGCGGCTGCAGGTGCCGACGTAGCGCGGACGGCCTCGTCCGTAATGTGAGCGGGTTTAGCGGACCGACCGGCTTGCGTGGGATGAGTGCATCCGTGAAGTATTACCAATAACCTCTCGTCTAATGAAATTGCTCATCGGCCACTCGCTCAAGCCGCTCAGATCGCTCCGCAGCCGTCAGCTTGACGCTCTATTCATTCAGTTTTAGATTGGGCGGCAAGACCGAAGCTGGTCAGGAGCACGCAAGTGGCGGCGTGTCCGGCCTTCTCGGTCGTTATTGCTTTTTATGAACAGTGATCTTCTCGCAGTGTTGGACTATATGGAGCGGGAGAAGGGCATCAAACGCGAGATTCTGCTCGATGCCGTATCCAGCGCTCTGCTCACCGCGGCCAAGAAAAGTGTGGGTCCGGCGCGCGACTTGCGCGTGACGATCGAGCCTCGATCAGGCGAGATCACTGCCTTAGCCAGTCTGATCGTTGTCGAAGATGTACGAAATATCCATGACGAGATTCCTTTGAGTCGTGCTCGAAAGGTCAAGCCGGATGCCAATATTGGTGACGTGATCGAGGTGGAGGTGACGCCGGAAGGCTTCGGCCGCATCGCCGCGCAAACCGCCCGGCAAGCCATCCTGCAGCGCATCCGGCAAGCCGAAAAGGAAATGATTTATGACGAGTTCAAGGATCGCGCCGGAGAGATCGTTAGCGGCACCGTAAGACGGTTTGAACGATCAGATGTGATTGTGGATCTCGGCAAATTCGAAGCAGTGATGCCGGCTCGGGAACGGGTCACTACCGAGGATTACAATATTGGAGACCGGGTTCGCGCCTACGTGGTGGCAGTGGAAAACTCCACTCGCGGTCCGGAGATCATTATTTCGCGGAGTCATCCCAGCTTTGTCCGGCGTCTGTTTGAAGTTGAAGTAAGCGAAATCGCTGATCGAACCGTCGAGATCAAGGCCATCGCCCGTGAAGCGGGTTTCCGAACGAAAATCGCGGTCTGGTCTTCGGACGAAAAGGTGGATCCGGTGGGTGCTTGTGTCGGGATGCGTGGTTCGCGCGTCAAAAACATCGTCCGGGAACTCAATCAGGAGAAGGTGGATATTATCCGCTGGAGCGAGGATCCGCGCGAGTTTGTGATGGAGGCCCTGAAGCCGGCGAAAATCAAGTCGCTGAAGCTTGATCAGGAGCGCCATGCCGTCAATGTAACGGTCGACGAGGATCAACTTTCTTTGGCCATCGGTCGCCGGGGACAGAACGCGCGCTTGACCTCGCGACTCACTGGATGGGAAATCAATATCTCGAAAGATGAATCGGCCACGCAGGCCTTCGAACAAAAGATCGCTCAGGCCATTACGGCGCTTGCGCAATCGCTCCAGATCGACGAAGAAACAGCTCGATCGCTTGCTCGAGCGGGAGTAAACAGCGTTGAAGGTATTCTCGAAGTTGATCCGGAGGATATCGCCGCAATTCTCCAGGTCGATATTGGGCGCGCCCAAGGAATTCATGACGCGGCCAGGAGAGAGCACGACCGAAATATGGCGTCGATCTAACCGAGTTGGCGCAATGGAAAGTTCACTGAGAAAGATTCATGGCCACACGCTCCAGCAGCAAAAAAGAGGCACCATCCAAGACGACGAGCAAAGCTGAGCCGGCTCCGGCACCGGAAGCGGCCCCAAAAACGGCGACCGATCTGATCTCTCCGCGTAAAAGACGGTCACCGGCAAGCGATTCAAAGTCTCCGGCCAAATCCGCGATGCTGCCAATTAGCCGCGCGCGACGAGAGGCGGCCCCGCTGGCTTCACCGGAGCCCGAAGAACCCCCACCCCCCGCGCCAGCAAAACCGGAGACAGTGTCGCTCATCGATGAGAAGAGCGAACGGCGGAGTACCCCGCCCAATCGATCGGAGCAGCGATCGGTGCTGCCTCCGATTTCGAAAATTCGTCGGCCGATCCTCAGTCACTCGGAGACTGGCACACCGTTGGAAGCGCCTCTTGGATCTGTCCCGGTACCAGCCCCAGTCTCAGTAACCGCGCCTGAACCCGCCGCAGAAACTGACGGTGAGAAAGTCATCCACATCAAGCCGCCCATCATTGTCCGCGACCTCGCTCAGCATATCGGGCTGAAGCCTTTCCAGGTCATTCATGACTTGATGGAGATGAATATTTTTGCCGCCATCGGACACACGATTGAACCTGATGTCGCGGCCGCCATTTGTCGCAAGCACGGTTTTGTTTTTGAAGTTGAACGCCGCGAAAAAGGCGCGGGGGTGCACAAAACCGAAGTTGTCGTCGAAGAACCTCCTCCTCCCCTGATCGAAACAGCCGAGGAGCTGCAGGCGCGCGCACCGATCATCACTTTCATGGGACACGTCGATCACGGAAAGACATCGTTGATGGATGCCATCCGCAAAACTCGCGTGGCTGCGGGAGAAGCTGGAGGCATCACTCAGCATATCGGCGCCTACACCGTGACCCATAACGGCCAGCGCATCACGTTCCTTGATACTCCCGGCCATGAGGCATTTACCGCGATGCGGGCTCGGGGCGCGAATGTGACAGACATTGTGATCCTCGTTGTCGCCGCTGATGACGGGATCATGCCGCAAACCGTTGAAGCGATCAACCACGCCAAGGCCGCGCAGGTGCCGATCATCGTCGCGATCAACAAAGTCGATTTGATCTCTGCCAATATCGACCGGGTCAAGAAACAGCTCCAGGAACGTGGGCTGACCCCGGAAGATTGGGGCGGCCAAACGATCGTTGTGCCGGTTTCGGCGACTAAGGGTATCGGTATCGACACCCTCTTGGAAATGATGCTGCTGCAGGCCGAAGTCATGGAACTCAAGGCAAGCGCTACCGTTCCGTCGCGCGCGACGGTTATCGAAGCTCAGATCGAGGCCGGTCGTGGCCCGACCGCCACCGTGATCGTTCGAATGGGCACCTTGAAAGTTGGTCAGGCCTTTATTTGCGGCCACTTCTGGGGCAAAGTGAAATCTTTAATCGATGATGCGGGTCGACCGGTCAGGGAAGCCGGCCCCGCGACGCCGGTAAAAGTCCTTGGGTTCACGGGTTTACCCAATGCCGGTGATGAATTGCTGGTGATGGATTCAGAGCGTTCGGCTCGAGCACTGGGCGAGGAACGGCTGATCGAGCTGCGCAGCCAAAAACTCGCTCAGCCCCAACGGGCTACGCTGGAAAGCCTTTTCGATTCTCTGGAAGGCGGCAAAAAACATCTGCAGATTATTCTGAAGTGCGACGCTCAGGGTTCGGCGGAGGCTATCGCCGGTTCGCTCAATCAGATTGAAAGCAAGAAAATTGACCTCGAGATCATCCATACGGCGGTGGGCCCGATATCAGAATCCGATGTGCTCCTGGCGACTGCGTCGAATGCGGTGATCATCGGATTCAACGTCAAAGTGGAAAACCAGGCGGCATCAGCAGCCAAACGCGAAGGTGTTCAGATCAAGCTCTATAGCATCATCTACGAACTGATCGATCAGGTCAAAGAAGCGATGGCTGGCATGCTCGATCCGGAGCTCCGGGAAAGCGTTGTTGGTCATGCCGAGGTTCGCCAGGTATTTGAACTCTCCAAGGGCCGGGTAGCCGGTTGTTATGTTTCGGATGGACGAATTGTCCGGACCGCGCGCGCGCGGGTTGTGCGCAAGCGGCAGCCAATCTACGACGGTGGCATAGCGACTTTACGCCGATTTCAAGACGACGTGAAAGAGGTCCGGGCCGGCGTCGAGTGTGGGATCAAACTTGGGGATTTCAGCGAATATCAAGTCGGCGATATTATCGAGTGCTATAACCTGGAGAAGGTTGCGCAACAGCTCTAGGTCGGGAAGCAGGATCCCGAGTAATGGGTCCCGAGTAACGAGTAGCGAGCAGCGAGTAAGGCCCGGGACTCGGGACTCGTTACCTCAACGGAGGTTCTATGAAACATCGGCTTGAAAGGGTTAATGAGGTTGTCAAAAGGGAGCTGAGCGAACTCATCGCACGAGAAGTCAACTTCAGTCCGAAAGTGCTTGTCACGATCCATGCGGTCGAAATAGCGGCTGACCTGCGACAGGGGCAAGTTTTTGTCAGCGTGATCGGCGATGCGGCGGAAAAAACGCAGGCGCTTGAACTGCTTGGGCAGCATCGGATTGAACTGCAACGCGCACTCGGCAAACGAGTCGTGTTGAAGTACACGCCGCATCTTTATTTTAGACTCGACACCTCGATCGAACGAGGTGCTCGCGTCCTCGACATTATTCAAGATCTCGATCGTAGCAGAGAACCGCAATGAGTTCGCGTTTCGCCGCGATCTCCGCCGCGCTCCGCGCCGCGCAAAAGATCGCTATTCTCAGTCACGTGCGGCCAGATGGCGACGCGATTGGTTCTCAGCTTGCCTTGACCCTCAGCTTGCGAGAGCTCGGCAAGGATGTTTATGCATGGAATGAGGACGGCATGCCCGAAAACCTGCGCTTCCTTTCCTCGGCTGATCTGATCACATCTCCGCCGCCCGAATCGTTACCTTTCGACGTGGCGATTGCCCTCGACACGGCAACAAAACAGCGATTAGGTGCTCCCTTGAAGGCGATCGCTCAGGCTGGTTGCTGGATCAACATCGATCACCACGCCAGCAACCCGGCTTATGGCGACCTGAATTACCTGGACATCGATTCCCCAGCGACTGGACAAATTATTTACGAACTGATTCGCGAAGAGCAATTGCCCATGAATGCCGACATCGCGAGCGCATTGTTTGTGGCGATTTCGACTGATACCGGCTCGTTCCGTTACCTGAATACAACTGCGCAGACTTTCAAGGTCGCGGCGGAGCTGATTGTCCGCGGTGCGAGTAATGGGGATCTGTCGCGCAACCTCTACGAGAACTATCCAAAACGGCGCCTGCTGTTATTGGGCGAGCTGCTGGAGCATGCTCGCTTCGGCGAGCAAGACCGGATCGCCAGTATGTCGCTGACTCTGGAGCAAAAGAACCGGCTTGCGATCCGGGCTGAGGATGTCGATGGGCTTATCGACTCCATTCGCTGCATTAACACCGTTCAGGTCGCCATATTTCTGGAAGAACTCGCGGATCAAAAAGTTCGCCTCAGTATGCGTTCGAAAGATTTGCGGATCGATGTGAACCGCATTTGCCAACTCTGGGGCGGTGGCGGCCATGCGATGGCCGCCGGAGCGAGGCTCCGGGGCGGTTTATCAGAGATTACAGAGAAAGTATGGAAACAGGTAATTCATGAGGTCACCCAGCCCGTTTGACGGGCTTTTACTTGTCGATAAGGAAAGTGGCATGACCAGCCACGATGTCGTCGCGGTGGTCAGGAGCCGCCTGCAGACCCAGAAAGCCGGCCATTGCGGAACGCTCGATCCGTTTGCAACCGGGCTCCTCCTGGTCGTTGTCGGCCGAGGCACCAGGATCCAGGACCTGCTCATGAGCGAGGACAAAGAATATATCGGCACGATGAAGCTGGGAGAAGTTACGAATACGCAGGATTGTGACGGGGAAATAACCGAGCGAAAAGAGGTGCCGCCTCTCACGCGCCACGCGATCGAAGGCGCGTTCCTCAAATACCACGGCGATTTCTACCAAACACCGCCGATGGTTTCGGCAATCAAGAAAGGTGGGGTGCCGCTCTACAAACTGGCCCGGGAAGGCAAGGTGGTTGAGCGCGATCCGCGGTTTGTCCATGTGTATGCGCATGAGATTCGCGAGATCCGTCGCGCCGAAATCGATTTTCGCGTGATCTGCAGCAAAGGCTTTTACGTGCGCACCTATGCTCATGACATTGGGAACGAATTAGGTTGCGGAGCGCACCTGTCGAGTTTACGACGAACCAAGTCCGGACGTTTCGGCATCGAGAACGCCACGACGGTCAGTGAACTTAAGGGCCTCTCTTTGGATCAGATCGGCCGGAGAATTCTCTCTTTGCCGGACGTTTCCCGGTTACGCGGAGCTTGACTGACAACCCACTCTCCGTAGATGAAGATCCTTCGCACAATCGAAGAACTCCGGTCCGTCGAGGGCCCGATTCATCTGGCTGCCGGCGTTTTCGATGGCATTCATCTTGGTCATCAGGCCGTAATTCGAGAAGCGATTGAGGGCGCCCGGCGCTCCGGCGGCACGTCGGTCGTCCTGACCTTTTCTCCGCATCCCGTAAAAATTCTTCGACCGGAGAAAGCACCTCGCCTTCTCACTTCGACGCAACATCAGACAATTCTGCTGAAGCGGCTTGGCGTTAACGCCGTGCTGATCCAGGATTTTACGCTCGAGTTTTCGCGGACTGATCCTACTGCTTTCATTGAACGATTGGCTGCCGCGGCTCACGATCTCCGACAGCTCTGCGTCGGCGAGGAATGGACCTTTGGCGTGAACCGCTCCGGAAACGTCGAGCTGCTTAGCCAGCTCGCGAAACGTTTTGGCTTTGTCTTGACGAGCGTCAAACCGGTTGTGGTCAGGAACCAGGTGGTCAGCAGTACACTGATTCGATCCGCCATCGAGGTTGGTAACTTTGCCGAGGCGGCCCGATTTCTGGGTCGGCCATTTACCATCCTCGGCACAGTTTCGGAGGGAATGCGCTTGGGACGGCAGCTCGGATTTCCAACGGCTAATCTCAGCACCCATAACGAGCAGTTCCCGCCGAACGGTGTTTACGCGGTGGCTGCTTGGCTTGGCCGGAATCAGCATGGCGGTGTCGTCAACATCGGAGTCCGCCCAACAGTTGCTCAGCAGGCAGGTGAACGCCTGCTCGAGCTTCATCTGTTCGACTTCGATCAGGACATCTACGGCGCGGACGTCGAGGTCTGCTTCCTGGAATATCTTCGATCCGAAACGAAGTTTGGTGATCTGGAGCAATTGCGGGGCCAAATCAGCCGTGACGCCGAGAAAGCAAAGGAAATCTATCGAGCCTTTCAGTCATCACAGGGGCCGAAGTTGGCCACAGGGCTCTGGGTCTCATAGGTCGTATATGTCACAGCGGCATGGCCGCAAATAGTTTCTGGCGCCCCGGAGCGTCGCGAAAGCAAAAGCCCGTCTAGCGGATAATCCCCAGCGTCGCGAGTGTTCCTTGATCGATTTGTCCGTCGGGCGTTCTTCCAAGATCTGCCTGGTACCTTTCCAAAGCGCTCTGGCTCGCGGGGCCGAAAATTCCGTCCACTGCACCCGTATAATAGCCGCGCCGTCGCAACTCTGACTGGACTGAACGAACCAGTTCGTTGCTATACTGGGGGTTAAAACGTTCGCCGGATTGTCTGCTGAATCGTGGTGAGGGGTTTGTGGCGCCCAGTCGCAAAAGATTGGGCAGCGGCTTAACGGGCGTGGCCGGCTGCAACAGGATACTGCTCGGCGGCGTCAAAGCGGGATTCAGCAATCTTTGGTTGTATGGCACGTATCCGTTCGGATGCCCGGAATAGACAGCCGGCGGCACAATCGGAGCGATCTGAACGCGTGGCACCTGGATCCGGATTGGGGCCTGGCTTGCTGCCGTTGCTGACAGCGATGGCACAATCACGCGCGTTTGGGCCAGGGCTGCTCCAGCGAAAACCAGGATCGAGAAAATCCAGATCATCGATTTCCTAAACATATCTTGGAGTACCTCCGCTCAGAATATCGCCCCAGGCGGCTCTACTTTCCATCTCGTTTAGAAGACGGTGTACCCGCTCGGAAGATCAGAAGACTTAGCAACTTTTCAGTCACGATTGATATCGATCGAGGCCCTCTGCTGCTCCGCTTTAGTGATAACTTTCCAGTGAAGCATCCGGTCTCTCGCAAACGAACCTAACAAGTTCGTCAGAAGATATTGTGAAAGTGCTCGGTTTTGAATGAATAAACCGACTCAGGCAGAAGCGGACCTGAGAGACACGTCCGAAAACAGCGGCATGAGTGAGGAACTGATTGGCGATTTCCGTAGCGCCTGCTTTTTATCTTTTCAGCCTCACTGAATGGCACCTAGAAAAGCCCGAATCTCGGCGCCGATTCCGCTGCGTGAGTTTCGACCGCGAAGTGGCCGATATCGTAGAAGACAACCTTCGCTTCCGGGTTATCCCGGCGGAAGGCTTCCGCCCCGGCAGGGAGAAAGAAGGGATCATTTTTTCCCCACACCGCCAACGTTGGCGGCCGGTAGGTGCGCAAGAACACCTGAAATTTCGGATAGAGCGCGACGTTGCTTTTGTAGTCCCCGATTAGATCGACTTGAATCTCGGCGCTCTGGGGACGATCCAACAAAGCCTGGTCGAGAGCGATGGCTTCAAGCGCAACACGTTGCTCGGCATTGGTCACGCCGTGGTGATATTGCCAGCGGGTGGTTTCCAGGGTGGAAAGGGTGCGCAGGGCGTCACGGTTCTGCTGGGTCGGGTTTTTCCAGTAGGCACGGATCGGGGCCCACTCGTCGCTCAGACCTTCGACATAGGCGTTGCCGTTTTGAGAAATCAAGGCCGAGATGCGATCCGGATAAGGAAGCGCAAGCCGGAACCCACAGGAGCACCGCAATCGAAGACGTAGATCGCGAACTTTTGATGATCTGGCCCTTTTGTATCTCGCAACCATTCAAGCCATCGCTGCTCAGACCCGGCACATCATTGAGGAAATGAATGCCAAAGGCTACGCGATCCGGTCGCTCTTTGTCTGCGGTGGGGGATTAAAACGAGATCTTTCTGCAGGAGCACGCCGATATCACCCAATGCGAGTTGGTTTTGCCTCGCGAACCCGAAGCGGTGCTCCTCGGCTCAGCCGTTCTCGCGGCGGTTGCGGCCGGTGTCTTTCCTTCGGTGCTCGATGCCATGAAGGGAATGACAGAGATAGGCCAGATCGTGAGCCCGGCGCGCGGTCCGGTGCGTATGTCTGTATTTTTTGGAACGCTAGGATCCGATCGCATCGACTATATCCTGGATTCTAACTCCAAGGCTCAGGAATTTCTCGAGCAGTTGAAAAGACTTGCAGTAAACAGGGCTTTGGCGTTGAGACAGGTTATGGGCAAGATCTACGAAGTCATCGATGAGCGAATCAAGAGATGGATAGCCGCTCAACCGGTTTTCTTCGTTGCTACGGCGCCAGTCTCTGCCGCCGGCCATATCAATTGTTCACCCAAGGACGGCAAGTCCATTCGCGTGCTCGACGGACGAACGTTGGTGTACGTCGATCTGATCGGCAGCGGCGTTGAAACGCTCGCCCATCTGCGAGAAAACGGCCGAATAATCATTATGATGTGCGCGTTTGCCGGCGCTCCCGTGATCATGCGTTTTCACGGAATAGGTGAAGCTCTCGAAACAGATCACCCGGACTTTGAAGTGCTGAAGGCGCTATTCGATGCCAAGCGTGGTGTCCGCTCCTTCATCCGCATCCGCGTAGACAGGATCTCCGACTCATGCGGATTCGGCGTGCCAGAGATGGAATTCAAGAGCCATCGCAAACTGCTGAACAACTTTTACGAGCGGAAGGGCGAAGCAAAGCTTACCGAGTATAAACTCGAGTATAATTCCAAATCGATTGATGGTCTCGAAGGTATCCGAACCAAGTAGGCAAACGTCCGGCTTCATACGATAGCCGATGACCCATGATTTTCAATACCTGCGACGGCTGCGCAGGTTCTTTTCAGAGTGGGACCGGAGACTGTAGGGGTAATTGGTAGGGCGAGGATTCATCTGAGCCTTGGGCGAAGACTCGCTCGAGCCGCGGCTCGGGGTAAGCCGTGCTCCAGACGGCTCAAACAAGTTCTCGCCTGGCGCTCGAATAAATTTTCGCCCTACCGGCACTGGGCCGGGGCAACACTGCGAGACACGCTCACCACTTGGTGTCTATGAGAGCGATTGTCGAGTTTTGCCGATTTCTGCGCAACAACGGCGTTAGCTCGGGCCCGAGGGAAACGATTGACGTTCTTCGAGCCATACAATCCTAGGAGATGGCGAGCCCGCGACCTTCAAGTCCGCGCTTCGAGCAACTTTATGCTCCACGAAGGAAGAATGGGACGCCTTTGCTGAGTTGTTCGAAAGATTCTGGACTGGCCTTGTCGGTGGCCGGTTGCCCGTTCGCGACTCCAGCCGATCCCCCGAAAACATTTTGACGGGAACCCGCGCGAAGCGATCGAGACTGGCGCCCGAGGCTTATTCGGATTGCCCCTTCCGGCCATCCCGAACCGGGAGTAGTAAACTATGCAAGGACTGGTTTGTGGGATGACGATCGGCCCCGAACATGCAAGGTACCGTTCTGAGTATGGCGAAAAGATTTTCTACTTTTGTTGCGGCGGGTGCCAGCAAACCTTTGATCGGCACCCGGAAATTTATTCGGCCGAAAATCAAGGGTGGGCTGTATACGAGAAAACGCCGCAATGCACGATACAGTTAAGAACCGAATGTCTCAGGACTTCTTTGCTATTTTGCAAGATCTCAGCTCGCGCGGAGAGGCGTTTGCCGTCGCCACAGTGATCGAAGTCGAGGGCTCCAGTTCGGCTAAACCGGGTTCAAAAGCAATCATCGATGCAAATGCTGCGATTGTTCTTGGCTGGGTAGGTGGAGGTTGCATTGAGAGCGCGGTGCGCGAAGAGGCACTAGCCAGCCTTAAAGATGGAAAGACCAGAGTCATCACGCTCGATTTGAATGACGAGATTTTCGGGCTCGGAATGCCGTGCGGAGGTTCGATGAGAGTATACATCGAACCGGTATTGCCGAAGCCGGAGTTGGTAATTGTGGGCCACGGGCGAATCGCTGAAGTGCTCGCTGAGCTCGGACATCTGGTTGGTTTTACAGTGACGGTGGTGGATCCTGGCGCTACGCCGGAAGCCTTTCCGCAGTCCGATCGACTCTTCGCTTCGAGCTTTGGGACATCTGACGTGAAGGTTGGCGTGAACTCTTACGTCGTTGTAGCGACTCAGCACAAAGGAGATCATCTTTCGATTAAGAAAGCGCTCGACAATCAGGCCCGGTACATCGCTCTCATCGCGAGTCATGGTCGTGCCCAATTGGTTTTCGACTACTTAGAGGCGACCGGCGTACCTCGAGCCGAGCTGGATCTGGCAAGGGTACGAGCGCCTGCGGGGCTGGATATCGGCGCACAGACCCCGGAAGAAGTCGCGGTAAGCATTATTAGCGAGATGATCGCGGTGCGACGCAAGGCAGCTGGACAGTTGACAGGTGGCAGTCATTCGAGCGGAGGGAGCGGTGGGAGCGGTGGGAGCGGGTTCAGCGGAGGGAGGTAGCTGGAAAGCTGAGAAGCTGACAACCGACTGACCGCGCGGTTCGAGTTTGCCATGAGCGGACGGTGCGCATTGTCCCGCGCTGAGAGCCTGTCAATTGGTCACTTTCTAGCTGCCTCCCTCCGCTGAACCCGCTCCCACCGCTCCTCCCCCCAAATGACTGCCAGCCGTTGTCTCTCGACCTCTACTTCACCGCTCCCATGGTGAGACCCTGCACTAAATGCCGCGAAACAATGAGGCTGAAGATAAGGACCGGCAGGACGATCATTGTGCCGGTCGCCATGATCTGGCCCCAAGGCAATTCATAACCGCTCATGAAACTGGTGGCCACGACCGGAGCGGTACGTGCGTGCTCGCGGGTCAGCACCAAGGCGTAGAGCAATTCGTTCCACGAAAAAATAAAACTGAAGATCGCGGAAACCGCCAGACCCGGTGCAGCCAGGGGCAGGGCGATCCGCAGAAAAATCCGGAAGGGTCCATAACCCTCCAGCATGGCCGCCTCGTCCAATTCTTTCGGGATGCTCCGAAATTGATCCGAACAGATCCAGACAACGATCGGAATATTGAAGGTGAGGTAAATCAAAATCAGGACCAGCGGTGTATCCAGAAGCCGTAGGCTGCGCGCCAACAGGAAGAAAGGCAGCGCCAGGACAATCGGGCTCACCATCCGGTTCGTGATAAACCAGAACCACAGATCCCGTTTTCCCTTAAACTCAAATCGAGCCAAGGCGTAAGCAGCGGGAGCCCCTAAAGTCAGGGAAATCGCGGTGGTCGCCAATGCAACAATCAAGGAGTTTTGCAGACTGGCGACGACGTCAAACTTTGTCAGGGCGGCCCGATAGTTCGCCAGAGTCGGCTGAAACAGGAATTCGGGATTGGGCGAAAGGATCTCCTGTTGGTCTTTAAAGGAGGAACTCACCATCCAGTAAAACGGAAAAATGATGAAGAGAATGATGAGGAGCAGAGCGAGCAGGTGACCCAGCGCAAGGCGACGCGGTGGTCTGGGTCTGGCGGCTTGGCTCGCAGCCGCGGTTTTTGCCGGATCGAAGCTCGTCGGATTCATGGGTAAGGTTAAATCTCGCGATAAACAAAGCGGATGTAGAGGCGTGCTAACACGATGGTAATAATCAGGAGAACGACGGCTTGGGCCGAAGCCAATCCCTGGTCGAAGACACGGAATCCGACGCGCTGAACGAGTACGCTGATCAACTCTGTCGCAGAACCAGGGCCGCCACGGGTCATGGTGAAGACAACGTCGAACGTCTTGAGGATATCGGCAGTGCGGAGGATCAGGATCGCGGTTATTCCGGGCAGCATGAACGCGAGCTGAACCCTCCAGAGTACGTGCCACCATTTATCCGTCTCCAGCTTAGCGGCTTCTTCGATCTCCGGAGGAACCATGGTCAGACTGGAATAAAGGACCAGAGCGCAGAACGGAGTCCATTGCCATACGTCCATCAGACAAATAGAGACAAACGCCAGGTTAGGATCAGCTAACCAATCAAGGCGCTGTCCAAAGATATGTAACCAGAAAAAATTCTGTATACCGAAATCGCGATTCAAAATCAATCGGCCCATCAATCCAACGACCGCGAAGGTCGTGGCAAGGGGAATGACCAGGGAGACTCGGCAGATATTTTTTACCAACTCATTTCCCGGCTTATGCAACAGCAGGGCGATACACAGACCGAGGACTAACTCGATGGGAAGGTTGATCAGCAGGAAAAGAAACGTGCGTCCCAGGGCCTGCTGAAAGTCGGGATCAGTCAGCAGGTTCAGGTAGTTTCGTCCCCAATTGAAGGGAGCATCGTTCAATGGCCAGATGCCCAGGAAAGCGCCATGCGGATGGACCTTCGGTAGGATGAACTCATGTAAGGAATTCCAAACCGCGAAGATTAGCGGGTAAATGCCAACGAGCAGGAGAGCAATTACGGCGGGCGCCAGGAAGTAGGGTGCCGCGTTCGGGTAAGTGCTCTTCGTACGTGCCGCCATGGTTGATGTATTTCCGAGATGTTAGTTAGGCGCGAATTTAGACAGTGTCTCGCAACTTGCTGTTCCGGTAGGGCGAAAATTTATTCGACGCGTCCGCCGAAGCTTTAGCGAAGGAGGAGCCTACGGACAAGCCTTCGTTGCGGCCCCGGATATTGAATGGCACAAACACTTGACTGGAGGGCGCGCCGTAGCCTTGCGGAGGTGGCCTGCTCGTCCGAATCGCGAGATGACTTGCCCCCAAATGGTCAAGCAGAAGCTTGCCCCTACCGAGCTCGGGTGTTGCGAGACACCCTCTGAGTTCTCGCCCTGCCATTCTTGCCTTTTGCGATCGCGAGGCGCGGACACAATCCGCGCCTCGACGAACCGGTCAGATTATTGTGCTAACTCCCTTTTTCCGCTGAAGTACCCTGCTTTCCGCAGAACATCTTCCATCCGCTTCCCAATCTCTTCCGAACCCTGTTTTACAGAGACTTGACCGATCATCATTTTCGTACCCCATTCCGCGATGATCTCCGAAATTTGCGGCCATTCGGCAAAGCGAGGTCGAAACTCCGGCACTCCTTGCTGCCATGACTCGACCATCGGCTCGATAAACGCAAACCGCTGCTTAAGTTCCGGATCCTGGTAGACAGACTGTCGCCCGCTTACTCCGCCGTTCTCGACGTAGGTCCTGGCATTTTCCTTTGAGGTTGCCCATTGGATAAAAAGCCAGGCCGCCGCTTTATGTTTGTCATCGGCCTGGCTCGTGCAAGCGAGCGAAAAACCGCCCAGAGCCGGTTTCCGACCCGCCGGGCCTTTGGGTTCCGGAGCGACGCCGAGATCGTTGACAATCTTCGAAGATTTCGGGTCGACCAAAGTTGGGTAGAACGCTGACCACTGAGTAATCATTGCGACGTTGCCTTGGGCCAATGCGTTGACCGTTTCGCTGTGATCATAATCGACGATTCCGGGGGGCATGAACTTTATCAAGTCCTGACGGAACTGCAGGCCTGCCTGCGACCTCGGATCGAGCAGATTGGACTTGAATTGGGCGTTCAGCAACGAGCCGCCCCATGGCCAGATAAAGCGCATGAAGCTGTCGCATGATTGTGTTTCTCCCCGGCGAGATTGGAGGGCGAAGGCAAATTTTCCACCCTGCGTCAATTTCGGGGCGTAGGTATTCTTCAATTCGTCCCAGGTTTCAGGCGGTCTATCAAAACCGGCCTGTTTCAGCATCGCCCTGTTATAGAAGAGGAGCCCGGAGTAGTTATCGAAGGGCAGCCCGTAAACTTTGCCTTTCCACGTCCCGAAGGCGGTCAGCAGCAGCGGAAAGAAGTCGTTCATGTCGAGGGTCGGATCAAAGATGTCCGGAAACTTCTTTTTGAGATCATCTATCGGAACGATCCAGCCGGACTCGGCAAACTCGCCGATCCAGACCAGGTCGACCAAGGCGATCGAGAGGTCCCCTTGGGCCGAGAAATCCAGGACCTGCTTCTCACGGGTATTCTCGTAGGGAACAACTTCAAAGTTCACTTTGATCCCGGTCCTTTTTTCAAAGTCCGGAAGCATCTTTTCGATGGCTCGATAGCCGGGTCGGTCGAGAAAAATAACCGATACTTGGGTGCCTTTGTAAGGCTTAGCAGCTTCTTCGAGCGACCATGCACCGGAGACGCCGGCGGTTAGTCCGAGAAGAGCTGCGCTGAGTCCCAACGTGCGAGGGAACAGTTTCATAGGATAACATTAAGGATAGTAAGCAAGTGTTCAGTGTCTGGTCGATTAATAGCGACCAGGGTTTGCGAGTTGGTTTGACGCCCGGAAGCCGATCAGGCTCCCTTGGGCCGAGGTCAGCGAGCGATCTGTGATTCGGTAAGCTCAGGGCTTCGGGCACCTCCTTTCTCAGCGGGACCGGTCGATCCGCGAACGACCAGAATTGGGTTAATGAGAATCGAGGTCGGCAAACTTTCGGGCACACGGTCGTTGCCGGCGATCAGGGTCAATAACAGTTCGATGGCGCGGGCCACCATTTCGCGGGCGCGCTGGGCCACGGTCGTGAGAGGCGGGATAAGGTATTGGCTCATTTGGATGTCGTCGAACCCCATCAACGACACGTCTCGAGGAATACGGAGGCCGAGTTCGAGCAGCTTGCTCCAGGCGCCGGCCGCAACGATATCGTTGGTCGCAAAAATGGCCGTTGGCCGCGGCTCGCGAGCGATCAGTTCAGCGACTCGGGAGCCAAAAGCGATCTCTTGCAGTCCATAAAGAATGTTTTCCGGCCGCACCTCGATCTGCCGGCTCTGCAATTCCGCCAGAAATCCGGCCATCCGCTCGCCGACATTGCGGATCTCGGCTTCGCCACAAAGAATCCCGAATTGAGTGTGGCCGAGATCGGCCAGGTGCCGGGCAGCGAGCTGGCCGCCATAGTAATTTTCGCTGGCCAGGGAAAATTCCCCCGGGACCGGGCGATCGAGGAAGACCACAGGGATATGGCTGTCCCGCGCCGACTTGATCACCTTACTTCGTTCGCTGCCATAGATCACCAGGATGCCGTCCACCTGCCGACTGCGCAGGTTCGTGAATTGGACATACTCGCGTTCGACATCGCGTTCAGAGATGCAAAGCAGGGTTTGATATTGTTTCTGCCAGAGAGCGTCCTCGACCATAGCAGCGAGTTCGGCAAAAAAGGGGGTAGAAAGATTTGGAATGATCAGGCCGATCGAGTGGGTTCGCTGCAGCCGGAGGCTGCGTGCGCTCATGTTCACCCGATAGTTCAGGGACGAGATCGCGCGCGCAACGTTGCGGGCGGTTTCGGCGGCGAGGGGAGCGGTCTGGTTGAGATAATGGGAGACAGTGCTCGGAGAAACGCCAGCGACTTTCGCGACGTTCCGGATCGTTACTTTTCTGGAATGCTCTGGGGAAATAGCGGACGTACGGAGGCATCGTAGCCATCGCTTGAAACGTTTCAAGTGTGTTTTTGAAGTGCGCCGATACCGACGAAATGGGCCGATTTCTACAGTTTCCTTTTTACAAGATCGAGCGATAAAGTTTCTCAATGGCGACGGCATTGTCGGGTTTCCCTCCGGCGATTACTCGTGCTGGGCTTCTGGAACGCTTGAGCGTTCCCCGGGAACTCGCTTGGGGTTATCTCGGACTTCTCCTGTTCATGGTCGGCGACGGCATTGAAGCCGGGTACCTTGCCCCGTTCCTCTCCGCCAACGGACTTTCTCCCGAGAAGATCGCGTTCATGTTTACGCTGTACGGGATGACGGCGGTTTTCGGGGCCCGCATGTCCGGAGCGCTGGCCGACTTCCTCGGGGCTCGTATTGTCATGTGGATTGGGCTTTTCATTTGGGCGGGATTGGAAATTGTTTTTCTCGTCTTTGGATTAACTCTGGCTAACCGCGAAGTACTTATTGCCAGTTATGCGCTGCGGGGTTTCGGTTACCCGCTTTTCGCTTATGGCTTTCTCGTCTGCGTCGCGGCGGTTACTCCGCCTCGCCGGCTAGGCGCCGCGGTCGGCTGGTTCTGGTTCGCTTTTACCGGAGGTTTGCCCACCCTCGGTTCCTTGTCCGCCAGTTTCGCGGTCCCGTTGCTCGGGCAGTATGCCACTTTCTGGTGCTCCCTCGGCTTTGTTCTCTTGGGAGGGCTCATCATGCTCTACGGGATTCCTCCATCGATCGGGGCACGCAAAGCGCGGACCAATCCTCAGCAGCACCGGAAAGCTCTTTTTGCCGGAATCACGATCGCCTGGGAAAAGCCGAAGATCCTTATTGGTTGTATCGTTCGAATGATCAACACGGCTCCCCAATTTGGCTTCTTGATCTTTCTGCCGGCCTTTTTCATCGAGGTTGCGGGGTTCAGTCTCAGCCAATGGCTGCGGCTGTTGAGCTTCATGTTTTTTAGCAACATCATTTGTAACCTGATCCTCGGAATGGTGGGCGATCGGCTCGGTTGGCGGCAGACGGTCGCCTACGTCGGGGGAGTGGGATGCGCTGTTACTACTCTTCTCCTCTACTATGTGCCGCTTACCTTTCACGGTAACTATCTGCTCGCGGTCACCGCGGCCGTTCTCTACGGTGCCACCTTAGCTGGCTACGTGCCGCTTTCAGCCATCATGCCGTGCCTGGCGCCGGAAAATCAGGGAGCGGCCATATCGATGCTGAATCTGGGCGCGGGCGCCAGCGCGTGGCTGGGACCGGCGATTGTCGGGCTTTTTCTCCGGCCCTATGGGGTCAAAGGTGTGATGTGGATCTTTGCCGCGCTCTACGCAGTGAGCGCGGTCCTCACCTTGTTTCTCAAAGTACCCGGTGAAGGGAGCGAACATGGGCCCATTGGCGGGCTGAGTTTTGCTGCAGCGGGTTGTCTGCTGGGTCATCCTCCGCTGATGTCCGAGATCCCCGACGAACACGGTCTCGAGCTGATTCTCTTCGATCTGGGCGGAACAATCTATGACGACGAGACCTTTACTCGAGCGCTTCTGCGGGCCGCGCACGAATTGAATCCGGCGATGGAGGAGAAGGATTTCTGGCAAGTGTACGACGAGCAGCGGGGTCGTTCATCCGGTTCGCTGCGTACGGCTATTGCGGAGCGATTGGTCCCGGATGCCGGTCGCGCCGCGCTGACGGCGCTCGCGAAAAAGTACTGGGAATACCCGCCCTCCGCCCTCTATCCCGATGTCAAACCCGCTCTGGTAAGCCTAGCTCCGCGATTCAAATTGGGCTTGGTGGCGAATGCCGGCGCGACTGCGGAGAAGGCGCTGCGCCGGGACGGCATTTATCATCTATTCAGTGTGGTCATGCTTTCTGAGGCCCTCGGAATCGAGAAACCAAATGAAGAGATTTTTCGGCGTGCGCTTGAGCGAGCCGGCGTCCCGGCCGAGCGAGCGGTTCATGTAGGCAACCGATTAGATAACGACATTCGACCGGCGCGCCGGGCCGGTTTAAAAACAATCTGGATGCTTCGTGGCGACGCTCCGCCCGCGCCTACCCTGGAACAGCTTGCTGAACCGGATGCGGTAATTATTTCCTTGAATGGGTTAGGAATTGCGTTGGGACGTGTGAGCGAAAAGACTGCTCGAGAGGACGGTTAATCTTGGAGATGATTATTATGCCTGAATACCGCATCGAGGTCTGTGACGAGATACTCGCCGGGCACACCATCACGTTATGCCGATGCGTCGAGTTATTTGCAGATAGTAACGCTTGCCTCGCAACACCCCAGGTCGGTAGGGGCAGGCTCAGGCAGGCTCAGGCAAGCTCCTGCTTGACCTCCTTAGCGTTGGATTACGCTTCGATCTGGACGAGCAGGCCAAGACTACGGTGCGCCCTCCGGTCAAGCATTTGTGTATTCCATTTCCAAGCCAGGACGGAGGCTTGCTATAGTCGGGAGCTCATCCCTCACTACGAAAGCGGCTCGAATGAAATTCTCGCCCTTGTACCTTGCCCCACCAATTTTTTTTTCCCTTTTAAAGCCGCCCGCAAGGGCGGAACTCTGGAAGTGAAGAACTTGGCCGAGGAGGGTGGAAAACTGCCTCGCCCAAAGGTCGGTAGAACCTGTCCGGTAGATTAGTCCACCCTTCCTCGTGCCGCACCTGCATAAGACCGTACCGTATCTTAGGCCCTTCCAAACAGGGTTGGAACATAAGCCCGTGTTCACAAGGCTCTGTCAGCAGGCGCGCGCCCAAGCGCTTCATCAAACAAAGAACCAATTCAACGCGAATTCCTGTCTGATGAAAAAACGCTACTGCATGGGTATTGATATGGCAAAAGCAAGCTTTGACTTTTGCCTGCTCTCCAAGAATGGCACTCGCCTGTGGCGGGGAAAGTTCAGCAATGATGCGACCGGCATTGGAGCATTTTTAGCCCAACTCCAGGCCCGCTCTTGGCCGCTCTCCCAGATCCACTTCGCCCTGGAAGCCACCGGGGTCTACGGGAAGAGATTGATCGCCGCTCTGCACCAAGCAGGCTTGGCGGTCAGCGTGCTCAATCCCGCCCAAGTCAAATACTTTGCTTTCTCGGTCCTGCGCCGCACCAAAAATGATCGGGTTGATGCGGCCATCATTGCCCAGTTTTGTCTGGAGCGAAAACCACTGGCCACTCGGCCGCTGCGCCCCCTTGAGGAAGAATTCAAACTGCTGCCCGAGCTTATCAGCCAACAGCGTGGCCAACGACTCGCCCAGCTCAAGAAAGAAATCGCTCAGCTGGAGTCGGCCATCTTCGGCTTAGTCGCGGCTGATCAGGCTTTAAGCCGCCAAAGCCAACTGCTGTGCTCTATTCCCGGCATTGCCCAGCTCACAGCCGCCAAGCTGCTGGCCGAGCTGGCCGGTAAAGAGTTCCAATCGGCTCGGCAGTTGGCGGCCTATGCTGGGCTGACTCCTTCTGAATTCCGTTCCGGTGTCTCGCTCTACGGCAAAACCACCCTGTGCAAAATCGGCAACGCTTTCCTGCGCAAAGCACTCTATTTGCCGGCCGCCGTTGCTCGCCGCTGGTGCAAACCCATCCAGCAATGGGCCGCAGGTCTCGAGTCGCGCAAGCTCCACTCCCTGGCTATCCGCGGTGCCGTCATGCGAAAACTCCTGCACATCGCCTTCGGTGTTCTCTCTCACCAACAACCCTACAACCCTAACCTGGCCCGCCATTCCTTAAACCAATGCCCTTGACATCCAAGACCGTATCTACCGGACCTCGTCCAAGTTCCAATCCACCGGACCTCATCCGAGTTCCAATCTTGTCCGGCCCTTGAACCGCCTGCGATGCAGCTTGTAGGGCTTCAGGACCTGCAGGATGCCGATGTCACTTGAAGTTCTCTTCGCACCATGAAATCGGCCAATGCCTCAGCATCGCGCCCGACACCGGAGAAACGTCCTGAACCCCAGGTATATTGCCAGGGCAATCCCAGGAAGAATCAGCCCGGGACCGGCGTTATGCCGCGATCGTGACCCGGGTAACCTTTCCATTGAAGACCGGTATCTCGATCCAGCCGTAATCGAGCTGAAACCCCAGGCACCAGATGACCGTGCGGATGTTCGCCGCGCGGTAGTCCAATTCCGCGATTTCTTTTTCCGGTCTCCAGACCGGGATGTACCGCGGTTCCACGGGAGCCTCGATCTGGTGTTTGGCAATGTAGTCGTCAATCGCATTCTTGATGTTCTCCGCCACGGCATCCGCTTGGTCGAGATTCGTTAGCAGGTCGTCGGCGAACCTCAGGAATTTACCTGAATCTCGCGCAGCTTTCCGTAGAGACGCATTCCTGGTTGTTAAGCTGAACCGACCGAACTCAAACTGCTTTAATCCAGTGACATTCACGCCTTCTTTTACCGGGGCACTAAACCAGTCGGCATAGGACTCGATATATTGCACAATCTCTTTTTTTATCATGAAGCCATCCGGATCATTGGCCTGATAGGAAAACCCGGGCAGCTGACACTGCCACTTCGGGGTAACCAGACAAAACGAGTCCCAGCGTTTGGTCCGCCTTGCTTCGGCAATCCGCCGCCGTTCCAGGACGAGCTGACGAACTTCGCGGTTTTCAGGCAAAAACTCATTGCCAAACCCGCCTGACCACCACCGATTACGATGACGGGATAATGACGATCGTCCAAAAAAGCCATGTTAGTTGAAGGACGGGACTAATCGCCCTTCGAAAGTCGATAACGTCGAGCAGGCGCCGCATTTACCGCAGCCCGCCTTTGCCATGGCTGAAGTCATTCCGGCAGCGGTCAGCCAGCAGCCGACTGTCTGCAGAATGCTGCGCATCCATTCAGCAGTCGGTGGCCGGCGATCCGCCAGGGGTGTTCCGCTGATTGGCACAACGGAACGATGAACGGGTAAACGCCAAGCTCGATTAATCGTTGAGCCGCATTTAATAACTCCTCCGCGCTATCGCCTAACCCGGCCAAGAGGTAAGTGCTGACCTGTCCTCGCCCGAACACTGCGACCGCCGCGGCAAACGCCTCCAGGTAAAACGCGACCGCTACTTCCGCTTTTCCGGGCATAATCTCGCGCCGGACCGATTCGTTCCACGCCTGCAGGTGCATTCCTGACGAAGCAACGCCCGCCTCGCGCAAACGATGAAACCAGTGAAAATCAGCCGGCGGTTCGCATTGCGCCTGAATCGGAAGCTCGGTCCTTGTTTTGATGGCCTCTACTGTTTCGCAAAGGATGGTGGCACCGCGATCGTCGCTTGGCGGCGTTCCGGTCGTTAAAACAACATTGCGGACGTCGTCCAAACTCTGCGCAGTGCAGTTCTTCGCCTTCGGACATGAGAGCAAACCGAGCGAGAGGATTGTAGTGCTCCCAACAGGCGAGAGCCCCGAGACGTCCGACTGCGGTATGTCTGATAATCGTCGAACATCAACGAGGTACCGGCGGGTCCGTACATGCGTCAAAACACCGCGAGAGCAAGTGTGGTGCCACGACCGATGAGCGATGACCGATGCTCGATGGCCAATGACCGATGACGATACTCGATGGCCGATTTCTGATGACCAATGACCGATGACGATGACACTCCTCGGTGCCGGCATCACCGCGCTAATGGAGAATCGCTAGGAAAATCTGTGAAAATCAGTGAAATCTGTGGTTCCACACTGCCTTTCACCATGTCTCCCAGCAAGCCGGAACTCAACCTTGGCCCGATTGATGTGCATGTTCATCTTTCTTTGAACGGACGAGGCAGCATGCGCGGCTGGTCCCGCCGGCGCTGGCTGATGCGGCCGTTTTTCGCCGCGACGGCGCGCGATATCGGTCTTCGGGGTGGATTTGGAAGCCAGGATTTCGATCGGCAATACCTCGACCTTTTGGTGAGCTGGCTCGACCAATCGTCGCTTACCGCGGCTGTCCTTCTTGCTTACGATTGGGTGCGAGATTCCGCCGGCAATCTGCGCAAAGATCTTTCCGATCTCTATGTTTCGAACAGCGCGGTGCTAGCCGCCGCCTCGCAACATCCAAAATTCTTGCCCGGCGTTTCCATTCACCCAGCCCGTCCGGACGCCTTCGAGGAACTGGAGCGCTGCGCGGAACGGGGAGCCGCGCTGCTGAAGTTGCTGCCTTGTGTGCAGAACGTCGACTGCAATGAAAAACGTTACAAACGTTTTTGGGTGCGTCTGGCCGATCTGGGTTTGCCGCTGTTGGCCCATACCGGCGGCGAGTTTTGCGTTCGCAGTGTCCGCAACGATCTCAAATCCCCCTCCTGCTTTCGGCTGCCGCTGGAGTGCGGTGTAACGGTGATTGCCGCCCGCTGCGGGACCCGAGCTCTGCCGTGGGATGGAGATCATTTCCACACCTTCCTGGAAATGCGCACTCGGTACCCAAATCTGTACGGTGATCTCTCGCCGCTGTCTCATATCACTCATCTCGCGTCGCTCGAAAGGCTCCGCGAAGAACCAGAGCGTCTCTTGCATGGAACCGATTACCCGGTGGTTAGCGCGGTCTTTCCATCGTTCTTTAAAGGGTGGATCAGCCGGGATGAAATGCGCCGCCTGAACGCGATCCGCAACCCGCTCGAAAAGAAGGTTCAACTGACCCGGGCACAAGGATTCCCGGAGCGTGTCTTTACGGACCTTTGGGACCTTTTGCCAAACAGGATCGTCAGCTCGTTTCGAGAGCGTCACCAGAAAACTTCGCGTCCTGAAATCGTGCCGTAGCGCGGAACTTATCGCCGAAAATAGTCCCCACCGGAGACAGGTCGTGATCGGGATTACCCTTTAGGGTAAATTACAAGTGCTCGTTTGACCAATAGAGACACCATTTAGTTGTGCATATAATTATAGGAAGGAACGGGGTTCCATTCTTCACCGTAGGAGAAATTTCTCAGTATGAATTCCAGCATCCGCACAGGTCCGCAACTAGCAAGGCTTGCTTCAGCAGAGAAAAGAAGTTCGTCGATTCTTTCCATGGGCATCATCGTCGCCGCATTGGGTTACTTTGTCGATATCTATGACCTGGTTCTCTTTAGCGTTGTGCGAGTTTCCAGCCTCCGATCGATCGGGACGAGCGGACAGGCTCTAGTCGATCAAGGAGCCCTGCTTTTAAACGTGCAGATGTTTGGCATGCTTTTGGGCGGAGTCGCCTGGGGAATCCTTGGCGACAAACGAGGACGATTATCAATCCTGTTCGGGTCGATTATTCTTTATTCTCTCGCCAATTTTGCAAATGCGTTCGCGAACTCGCTAACGGAGTTTCTGATCTTGCGATTCATCGCGGGGGTCGGACTAGCTGGTGAACTGGGTGCGGGAATCACGCTGGTGGCAGAGCGCCTAGCGACCTCGCGGCGGGGCCAGGGGGCTGCGATCGTCGCTGGATTCGGTGTGCTCGGAGCGGTGGCCGCAAATCTTGTCGCCGAACAGTTGGATTGGCGGTCCGCCTATTTCGTAGGTGGCGCGATGGGCCTGGGCGTGCTGGTATTCCGTTACCGATCGCTCGAGTCGGGGCTTTTCCAAAGCCTGAAGTCCCGTCAACCAGCGATTAGCCGCGGTAAGTTCGTCAGCTTGTTCACGCGGCGAGAACGATTTGTTCGCTATATCAGCTGTATTCTCGTCGGATTGCCGCTCTGGTATGTGGTTGGCATTCTGGTTACGTTTTCGCCGGAGTTTGGTAAGCTGCTGGGAATTCGGGGAGAGATCAGCGCCGGGCGGGCGGTGATGTTTAGTTACCTTGGATTCGCCGCCGGCGATTTCTTGAGCGGATTCGTTAGCCAGGCATTGGGGACGCGCAAGAAGGTAATATTTGGTTTCATTGCTGCGCTTGCGGTCACTGTCGCGCTTTACTTTAGCCTCCATGGAGCTACCGAGGTGGTCTTTTATGGTGTCTGCTTCCTACTCGGTGTGACTGGCGGCTATTGGGCGGTGCTGCTCATGATGTCCGCTGAACAATTCGGAACAAATCTCCGGGCGACGGTTGCAACTACCGTTCCAAATTTTATCCGCGGGGCTCTGATACCGCTAACGATTTTCTTTCAAATGTGCAAACCCGTGCTCGGAATGGTCGGAAGTGCTGCATTGACTGGCTTCGTCACATTGGTTATCGCCGTCGCGGCGCTAAGTCAGCTGGACGAAACATGCAATCGATCGCTGGACTTCCTGGAGGACTGACGGCTGCCGCGGTCATCTATCCTCCCGATCATCGAAAGACAACAGGACAGTTGCCGAAAGAAAAACCTTCAATCGACCACATTTGGCTCGACAGTATTGGTGAGCCTCAGATCCGGGCCTGATCCAGCTTGGGTTTCGCTGCCAAAACCAGGGCGGCACTTTATTCCGTCGGGAACTGGATCGATCGGTGACATGTCAAGAGGCTGTCTCGCAACGTGGCGTCGGGCCTGCTCCGGTAGGGCGAAAATTATCCGAGCCTTAGCGAGGACTCGTTTGAGCCGGAATAGGGTGTGCTACACCTCCTAGACGGCTCAAACAAGTTCTCGCTGGCGCTCGAATGAGTTTTCGCCTTGCCAGCACAGAGCCCAAGTGAAGATCGCGTAACGCGTTAAATATACTTTAAAAGGTTACTAACACTCAACCGAAATCCGTCGTCGATGAAGAACACATCTATCTCCTTCAAAACAGCCCTAGTTGGCGGCTTCAAAATTTTCTATCGCGAAGCCGGCGATCCGCAGGCAGCGGCCGTCCTCCTGCTGCATGGCTTTCCCACTTCAAGCCATATGTTCCGCAACTTGATCCCGCAACTGGGAGACGATTATCATGTCATTGCCCCGGACCTACCTGGTTTTGGGTTTTCCGATGCACCGGATCATAAGACCTTTGAGTACACCTTCGATCATCTGGCTGAGATCATTGGAGACTTCGTCGAGCAGATCGGTCTGAAATACCCGCATCAAGTCGGAGTCCCGAGATCATCCCGCGCAAATTTGGGTTGGCGCGCGGTGACCGGTTGCCGTGGAAATCGGGCTAAACGTGGAGATCGCCGGTGAGCAATGCCCGGTCGGCCAGACCGCGCGCTTCCCGCAGCTGGGTCAGACGTCGGTTCAGCAAATCGAAAATGGTCAACCGATCGGCATCCGCCTCTTTCTTGGCTGCGGGAAACGCCGCATGATTGAAGATTACGTGATCGATCCAGGCACCTACGGCGGATTGGCCTCCTTCGGTCAACCAGAGTTCGGGGACCATGGCCGAGAAGTAGGGCCCCCAACATTCGGGAATGAATCTGGACTCGCTCGAGACGCCCATATGACAGGACGAGGTGCCAGCGATGATCGCCAGACGGTGGTTCAGTAGCTCGGCGTCCAATGCCTCTCCTTCCTGAACCGCTCCAACCACTCCCAGCCCGCCGGCGTGGGCATCGCGACGAGGAATTTGCCTTGGGTGGTGCTTGGCATGGTTTAGGAAAATGCCACAAATGCACACAAGCCTGGCATTCTTCTGTGTCACGGCTCCAAGGTAACTTTCACCGAGGTTAACCCAGAGATAACCATATTAATACCTTTCTGGTAATCCGCCAGAGGCAGCCGGTGGGTAACGATTTCATCCATCGGCAACAAACCTTGTTGAATCATTCGGATAGCGACCGGGTAACAATGCGGTCCCAAGTGAGAACCATGGACGTTCAATTCCTTGGTGTCGCCGATGATGGTCCAATCGACTGTTACCTTTTCTCGCATCACGCTGAATTCGACAAAGGTGCCAAGTTTCCGAATCATGAGAAGCCCCTGCTCCACGGCGGGCGGCGCGCCGGTTGCCTCGATGTAAACGTCGCAGCCGTAGCCGCCGGTCAGATCACGCAGTTTCTGCACAGCGTCTTCCTTTTTTGGGTTGATGCCGATATCGGCCCCGGTGCGTTTAGCAACCGCGAGCCGATCATCACTCAAATCGAGCGCGACTATTCGCTCTGGCCCCTTCAGCTTGGCGCCCGCGATCATTCCGAGGCCGAGCGGCCCGCAGCCAGCGATCACGACAGTGTCCTGGTATTTGATATCGCCCCGTTCCACCGCGTGAAGCGAGCAGGCAAGCGGCTCGACGAATACTGCGTGGTGCCAAGGCACCGTTTCCGGAACCTTGTAGTTCAGAGCACCCTCCGGGAAAACCATGTAGTCGGCCCATGCGCCGAATGTCTTTTGTCGAAAACCGTAAATGTCATGTGGCTGGCACATCCAGTAAGCGCCCATTTTGCAGTAGCGGCACTGCCAGCAGGGAACAATCTGCTCGCTGACGGCATGATCCCCGATTTTCAACCCGTACTTTTCCCCCGTTCCTTCGCCGAGCGCGACGACTTCACCGACGAACTCGTGTCCCGGGGTAATCGGGGCCTGACAATAGCCGGCGCGATGCTCATCTCCCCAGAAGAGCGGCGCTCCGGTGTAGCATTTGATATCGCTGGCACAGATGCCAGTACTCTTCACCTTGATAACTACTTCACCGGGACCGGCTTTCGGCACGTTACGTTCTTCCATCCGGTAATCCTCCGGACCGTGGCACATGACGGTCGCCATTGTTTTTGGCAATTTTTCAGCTACTGCACTCATTGATTATTTCTCCTGGATAATTTTGGTGGGCGCTAATCTCACGGGCATTACTGATCAGAGGAAAGTTCTGGCCTGTCATGAAGACCGTGAGGAAAACGAGTTTGGTTAGTTTTTAACCGGGGTTACCGGAATAGAATTTTCTTTTTCGTCAAACAAATAAAGGTGGGCCGCGGGTAGATGAAATTGCAATCGATGGTTCCTCTCCGGGAGGATATGCCCGCTGGCCTTGACTACCAGGAGCGAGTTATCTCCCATGGAGGAATGAATGCAGGTCTCGCCCCCCAGATTCTCCACGATGCTCACTACCGCCGGTACGGGCAGAGCGTCCGGCCGGGGCTCAAGCAGAATGTGTTCGGGCCGGATGCCGACGGTCAGGTTTTTTCCGTCGAGACCGTTCTTCAGAGCAATCGGTAGGTTCACCCGGCCGAGAGCCGGCGAGGTACAGCGTAGTCCGGTGGCCGATGCCTGTTCGACGATGACCGGCAAAAAATTCATCTGGGGAGATCCAATGAAGCCGGCCACAAACTTGTTGGCCGGCCGATCGTAGAGCTCCATCGGAGAGCCGATCTGCTCGATGCGGCCATCGTGCAAGATGACGATCCGGTCAGCCATCGTCATCGCTTCGACTTGGTCGTGGGTAACGTAGATCACGGTATTGCGGGTCTCGTAATGGAGATTGAGGAGTTCCACGCGCATTCGGACTCGGAGCTTGGCGTCGAGATTCGACAACGGCTCGTCAAAGAGAAAGAGCTTCGGTTGCTTGACGATGGAGCGGCCAATCGCTACGCGCTGGCGTTGTCCCCCAGAAAGTTGTTTCGGCTTCCGATCAAGCAACTCGCCGAGATGGAGAAGGTCAGCGGCTTTCTGCACCCGTTTCTGAATATCGGCTTTCGACAGGTTCTGCAGCCGCAATCCGAAAGCGATGTTCTCGAAGACGTTCAGATGCGGAAACAAAGCATAGCTCTGAAAAACCATCGCGACGTTGCGTTTGGACGGATGGATATGCGTGATATCCCGCCCATCCAGTTCAATCGTGCCACTGCTAACGGACTCCAGGCCCGCAATCGAACGCAACAATGTAGATTTGCCGCACCCGGAGGGGCCAACGAACACCACAAACTCCTCTTTTTCGACCGAAAAGTTGATGTCCTTCAATGCGTGAAAGCTCTCATAATGCTTCTGCAGATCCGCTAAAGTCAGATAGGACATGGTTTGGGGGATTTTTGTTATGCGTTGATTAAACGGGCGATCGAAATCGCTAGACCGCTTAGCGCATAGACAGACTAGGATGAATTTACCACGTTTTCCAAAGAAATTGAAACGTTTTCACAGCCGGCATCACTTATCCGACCAAGGCTGGATGAGCGAGGCCCGCTAGTGTATTTCAACTATTTCGACTTCACCTTCGCGTCGCTCAACCCCGACGCTGATCACTTCTCCGCGCCGCACAAGCTCCAGGTCCACGGTCGCTCCGGCCACATCCAGATTTCTCAGGCGCACGCGCTCGATGGAGAGTGGCAACTGCGGATAATGCAGATAAACCCGCGACTCGGCCGCCGAGATCGACAAACCAAGGCAGGCTTGCAGAATCAGAAAAACCGACCCCGCCGCCCAAGCCTGCGGCGAGCAGGCCACCGGGTAAAGCGTGGGCGCTTCTTTGGGCCGCCTGGCGAATCCGCAGAACAACTCAGGCAATCGATGCAGCTCGATCGCGATCGATGCATCAAATAAACCAGTCAAAATCCGGCAAGCCAGATGCTTGTCGGCTCGGCGCCTCAGGCCGTAAGCGATCAGCGAATTGTCGTGCGGCCAAACCGACCCGTTGTGGTACGACATCGGATTGTAGCGTGGCTGTCCGCTCGCGATCGTTCGAATCCCCCAGCCACTAAAGAACTCCTCTTTGCCATACTCCTCAATCATCCTGGTCGCGCATCCTTCGTCAACGATGCCGCTGAACAGGCACTGGCCGGCATTGGAACTCCGTACGCGGCACTGTTGCTTCTGCCCATCGAGGGCCAGAGCATAAAGGCCTAGCTCCTCACACCAAAAGCTCTCGGCAAATCGCGCCTTGAGTTGCTCAGCTTGCGTTTCCAAATCCGCCGCTAGTTCGGTTTTGCCGAAGGCACGTGCAAGTACGGCCAGTCCGCGCTTGGCGGCGTATACATAGCCCTGCACTTCGCAAAGCGCGATTGGCCCTTCCGCCAGCTGCCCATCGGCGGAGAACACCGAATCCTGAGAATCCTTCCACCCCTGTTGCGTCAGACCGGTTTTAGAATGCGTCCCGTACTCGACGAACCCGTCTCCATCAAGATCGCCGTATTTATTAATCCAACGGAGTGCTTGCTCCAAATTGGGCCAGAGCGTCTCGATGAGCTCGCGATTGCCCGTTCTCGCGAAGTAAGCAGACGCCAAGATCACAAAGAGAGGCGTGGAGTCAATGCTGCCGTAGTATTGGCTGAAAGGGATCTCGTCGAGATTCGCCATTTCCCCTCGACGGATCTCGTGCACGATTTTTCCAGGCTCCGCGTCGCGTTGTGGATCAAACGACGTGGCCTGAGTCGCCGCCAGGAAACAAAGCACCCCCTGAGCGAGTGCAGGGTTGAACCAGAGATCCTGCAGAGCGGTAATTATACCATCCCGGCCAAAGGGAGTGCTGAACCATGGTACCCCGGCGTACGGATACAAGCCGTATTCGGTGCTTGCGGTGAGCATCCGCAGGTCCGCCCGGGACCGATTGAGCCAATCATTAAACTGTTCATTCGAGGAATCGATCTGACATCCGTCTCCGGATCTCTGTTCCAACGATCCCTCCATCGCTTTGCGCGCCGCTTTGTAGCTCGGATGGGTCGGCGGTTCGCCAGGAGTGCAAATAATCGAAACGAAAATTTCTGATGCTTGATTGGATCCGAGCTTTAGGGGAATACGCAAAGTTTTCGGCGTAACCTCCGGATCGACTCCAAGGATGCGGATAGACGTCTTCCTCACCAATCCGTCCAACCCTTCATAGCCCAGCTCGAGTGACTTGGGGCCGATCCGGGGATCCAATGTTTTGCCCCGGGCGCTTCGCTCAAACCCACGCACTTCAAAAATATCGGCAAAATCGGAAATGCAATGGAGGACAAGGCTCAATTCAACCAACTCCATGCCATAGTTCCGGATCTGCATACGCTCAAAGCAGGTATTTCCACTCAGAAATTTGGATCGAAAAATGTGGATCGTGCCGCGCAGAATCTCTTGCCTGCCCAGGCGGAAATCGGGGTTTGTGATGTCGACACCAAGAACCGCATTATCATCGCGCAAACTCGAACTCAGAAGAATCGGTTGAACACCCTCCATGCTCAGGGCGAAGCCGGAGAGATGACGCGTGCCTCGGTGAAACAAACCAAACTCGCCCAACCCGAGCGGCTGAAAATCGCCGAGCCGGTCGAAAACGGCAAAGGTTTCCCCATCTACCAGAACCCGGCGCCGGTCATCCGCGAGAGCGGAGCGGGCACGAACGTAAAATTGATCTTCGACTTTGATGACATCCTGGGCGCGCGTTCTCATGAGGTGATTCCTTTGAGAGCTAAAGAATAATCACTAATCAGTTTTTCCCGGCGTGTCGATCGGGAAGAGTGCCCGAGTCCCGAGTGCGGGGGCCCGAGTCCAGGGTTGCGATGGTCAGACGCCAAGTTACCGCAATATAGTAACTTAATCGTATTGGGTTATTATACTGAAATACCAATATGGCGGATATGGCAACCATTAACGAGTTTTCAGATTTCGAGGCCTTCAAAAAGTCGAGGCTTTTTGTGATGCAGGTTGGGACACTTGTCCGCAAGACTCGGATTACAACAGATTTGGATGCTGTCCGTCAAATCAGGCGAGCGTCGATCTCCGTTTTGTCCAATTTTGCTGAAGGTTTCGAGCGAGACGGCCGCGCAGAGTTTCTTCAGTATCTATCGTATGCAAAAGGTTCCATCGGGGAAATCCGGGCGCAATTAATCTACTGCTTAGATCAGGGATACATGAATGAAGCAGCCTATCTCTCGGTAGAAGAGCTCGGTAAAGAAGCCGGCCGCCTGATCGGCGGTCTAATGAGACATATTAACAGCTCTCCCGGCAAAGGACGCAAGTTCGCCGTTTACAAACCGCGAACTCCAGAAACTCCGTCTCGGCGCTCATGACGATATCTCGAATCCGAAAACAGTCTGTTTCGGGATCAAGGATCTTCACCTCGCCACGCGGGATTCGTCACTTGGGGCTTTGCTCGGCACCCGGGATCCGCTACTCGGGACTGTGACTCGGGACTCGGGACTCGGGAGTCCCTCCCCGTCACGCCGCGACTCCCTCCATCCCGGCGGCCGCCTCGCAGATCAATTGGCCATACACCTCAACGTAATCGGACGCCATCCGCGTCGCGGTGAAACGTTCCTCAAAAACCCGGCGACAACCCGCTCGATCGATCGTCTCGAGACGGCCGACCGCCGCAACGGCTTGCTCGATGTCCGACACCACGAAACCTGTTTGACCGGGATTGATCAATTCCGGAACGGATCCGAAGGGGTAGGCGACTACCGGCGTCCCGCAAGCCATTGCCTCAATGAGGACGAGCCCAAATGGCTCAGGCCAGCCAATCGGAAACAGCAGGGCGGCCGCGTTACCCAGGAATTCCTCCTTCTCACTATCACCGATCTCACCCAGAAACTCGACGATCGGGTCATCCAATAGATGCTTAATTTCTGTCTCAAAATACTTTTGATCCGCTGCGTCCACCTTCGCCGCGATTTTGATTTTGCGGCCCGACTTTTTGGCGATTTCAATCGCGCGATCCACCCGTTTTTCGGGGCAGATTCGACCGAGAAAGGCGAGATACTCGCCCGGATTCCGATGGAAAGAATAGAGATCGACCGGCAGCCCGTGATAAACGGTAGCCACCCAATTGGCGCCAGGCAGGGGGGCACGTTGCGCATTGGAGATAGAAACCAGCTTCATGTCCCAAAACTCGGAGAACAGAGGTTTCAGATCGATTGTATCTAGTCTGCCGTGTTCGGTTGTAACGGCCGGTCGAGCAAGGCGGCGCAACTCCGGGAACTGCAAGTAATCAGTGTGAAAATGAAGGACGTCAAATTCCGTGGCTTGCTGCACCACTAGTTCAAGCATCCGGACGTGATGAGCGATCGGATCGACCACCCGGTCTCCCTGAAAACGGAGCGCTTTTTCGCAAATGGGAACGAGCGTCGCTGCCGTCCGCGAGTCCCCAGTGGCAAACAAGGAGACCTGGTGCCCCTGTCTGACCAATTCCTCCGTTAAGAATGAAACCACCCGCTCCGTTCCGCCATAACACGTGGGCGGAACACTCTCGTACAAAGGCGCAACCTGAGCAATTCTCATAAACAACACCTTCTATTCGCGTCCCGCGAGCTAAAAGAGTGCCTGAGTCCCCGACTGGCGAGTCCCGGCTCCCGAGTCCCGAGTACCGAGTCCCGGGACCCGCTAGTCGCTCCGCTGCCTGGCCCGCTGCCGCAAGAGCAACCTCGATTGGAAAACAACAACGACCATGAGGAAAAGTCCCCGAATCACGGATTGCCAGTAGGCTGACAGGCTGATCCAGCCCAAGCCATTTTCAAAGTTGAGAATATTGAAAATCAAACCGAGCAATAGCACGCCGGCCAAAGTGGATGAGACCGAGCCGACTCCGCCAGTGAGGAGCGTGCCTCCGACCACGACCGAAGCAATCGCAAACAACTCCCAGCCGACACCTTCCGTCGGCTGACCCGCGCCAAACTGAGCGGCCAAAATTACGCCAGCCACCCCAGCCAGGGTTCCACTGATCACGTAGAGGGAGAATTTTATCCGGTCTACCGGCAGGCCCATCAGTCGTGCGGCTTCCTCATTGCCGCCGATGGCCAGAACATAGCGGCCGCTGGCTGTTCCGTTCAGACAAATTAAACCCAGCAAGTAAGCCAAACCCGCGATCCAGGCCGGAATGGGAAAGCCGAGAAAATCACCCTGCCCAAAACTCGTGAAATCCGTATCGTAAGAAACGGAAACCGACTCATTATGGGCCAACAGCAGGGCGAGGCCTTGCGCCGCCAGCATCGCCGCCAACGAAGAGATGAATGGCGCGATGTGAAGCCGGGTGATTGCCAGACCGTTCAGCATTCCAATAAAACCGCCGACCGCGATACCGCCGAGGAGCGCCGGCCACAGCCCGAACGGACTCAGCAAAGCGGAAACAACGCTGCCGAGCGCGGCCGTCGTTCCAACCGAGAGATCGATTCCGCCGCTCATAATGACAAAGCACATGCCGAGCGACACTAGCGCGAACATGGAGTTGTACCGGAGCACGGTGAGGACGTTGAATGCGCCAAGAAAATTCTGGTAACGAAGCGCACCGAAGACAATGAGCAGGATGAGAGCCACCAGCACAGTGTTCTGGCTGATCAGACGGACCACTCTGCTCGACTCACGCGCTTTCATTCTCTCCAGATTTTCGACCTGCCAAAAAACGGTGTCTTATTTCGGTTTCGTCCTCTGTTGAATCCAAACCGAAGCGACGATTATACCGCCCTTTACGACCAGGGCAGCGGCGTCGGGAACGCCATTGGCCAGCAAGGTGTAGCGTACCAGCTGAATAATCAGCGCGCCCAATAAAGTGCCGATCACCGAGGCGTAGCCGCCGCTGAGCCGGGTTCCTCCCACCGCGACTGCCGCGATCGCATCCAACTCCATTCCCAACCCAACCAGATTTGCGTCAGAAGAGGAGTTGATTGCGATAACAATGAGGCCGGCAATTCCGGCGCAAAACCCGCTTCCGAGGTAAACCAGGCGCTTGACCGTCACGACTGGCACACCGGAGAGGCGGGCGGCTTCCTCGTTTCCGCCAATCGCCAGCACCTGCCGCCCAAAGACCGTCCGCTTCAGGAGCCAGGCGGCCCCGGCGACCAAAACTACCATCACAACCGCTTGCACCGGAAACCCGAACACGCGGCCGAGCCCGATCCACTGAAACGAGGGCATGGTGAACACCTGAAGATTTCCATTCGTCAGCACTTGAGCGATCCCTCTTCCGGCAATGAAAAGCACCAACGTGGCAACGATCGGCTGAATGCGAAAACGAGTAATCAACCAGCCATTGAACCAGCCCAGTAGACTCGCGACGCCGACCGGTACGACAAAAGCCAGCGGAATGCTTAGCGCCAGCGGCAAGCTGAACCATTTCCCGAGAAAAATGATCGGAGCAAGGGCGCCGGAGATCGCCATCAAGGATCCCACTGAAAGATCGATACCGGCGGTAGCGATGACAAGCGTCATGCCCACTCCAACGATTACGATATTGCACACCTGGGTCAGGTTGACGTTGAGCGTCTGCCAGCTTAGAAAGTGGGGCGTGAACACGAGGTTGAACAAGACCAGGAGCAGCAACGCTAATGCCGTCCCGTTTCGCCGTACCCAGGAATAGCGCCGGCGGGATGGTTTTACCGGCGGATGAATCGGTGCAACTGGCCTTACCGGCACCGCGACGTCGGCCGGCGGCTTGGCCGCAACCGGCGCAGCGCCATTCGCGCGAGTGAGCAGCGCCTGTCCGTTGTGTTCCGGGGCGACACCTTCCATTCGGCGATCGCCCTGATGGATCGCCGCCGTCCCGTCGGCCATCGCCAGCATGATCGCTTCCTCAGAAATGTGCGGGCGCTCCAGTGCAGCTACCGTACGCCCTTCCCGGAGCACAAAAACGCGGTCAGAACCCTCGACGATTTCTTCAATCTCCGAAGAGATCATCAAAACAGCCAGCCCTTCCCCAGCCAAGCGAGAGATCAATTGTTGAATCTCCCTTTTGGCGCCGACGTCGATTCCGCGTGTGGGCTCATCGAGCAGCAACAAACGAGGACCTAAACAGAGCCACCGAGCCAGCAGAACTTTTTGTTGGTTTCCGCCCGACAGCTCGCGGATCGGCTGGTCCGGACTCGAACACTTGATGTCCAGCCGGCGAATGAAATCCTCCACCACCGTCCGTTGCTTCGCGGGATCCACTACCCCGGCCCGGGCCAGTTGTGGAAGAAGAGCCAGAGTGACGTTCTCCCGGACTGACATATCCGGAATGATTCCGTCCATCTTGCGATCCTCAGTACAAAAGCCAATACGGGCTTTGATCGCCACGGCCGGAGAATCAGGGCGGTACGAAGTAGAATCGTAGAACATCTCTCCGGCGTCTGCAGGGTCAGCTCCGAAAACCGCGCGCGCCACTTCCGTTCGCCCGGAGCCAAGGAGGCCGGAGAGGCCAACGATCTCGCCTTGGGCGAGCTGAAGGCTGGCGTCGACCACCTTACGGCCAGCCGCGAGATGGCTGACTGCCAACAACGGTTTTCTCCGATCTGTCAGCCCAGCCTTCTTCGCGGTGCCGAACGCCGTCTGTTCACCTTCGGCAACATCCAACGCTCGACCGATCATGGTTGTAACCAGGTCAAGCCGGCTTACATCACTAATCCGCCCGGTCAGCACTGTCCGGCCGTCCCGCATTACGGTTACGGCATCGCAAACGGCATAGAGTTCTTCCAGCTTATGGCTGACAAAGACCACCGACACGCCCGTGCTCTTGAGTTGGCGAATCACCTCAAAGAGGATCGTAACCTCCTGATCATCGAGCGAAGAGGTTGGCTCATCCATGATGACCAGCCTGGCCTGGAAACTGACCGCTCGAGCAATCGCGACCATTTGTTGAATGGCTGTTGTATAAGTCGAGAGTGGTTGTCGCACATCGATCTTGATCCGGAAGCGTTCGAGAAGCTCGCCGGCTTCGCGGTGCATCCGGTTCCAGTCCAGAAAGCCGGACCGGCGGAGCTCGCGCCCAAGAAAGATGTTCTCGGTCACCGATCGATAGGCAACGAGATTGATCTCTTGATAGATTGTACTGATCCCGCCGGCCTGCGCCGCTTGGGGTGAATCGACCCGAAAAGATTTGCCGCCAAACCAGATCTCGCCCGCGTCCCGGCTATAGTAGCCGGTCAGGATCTTGATCATGGTTGATTTACCCGCCCCGTTTTGCCCGATCAAGGCATGGACCTCTCGGGACGCCACTTCCAGGGAAGCGCCTGACAAAGCGGGCACGCCGTCAAACCGCTTTTCGATACCTTGCATCGAAAGAAGCGGTTGGACCTCAGTACTCACAAGAAAAGTGCCAGTTCTAGTGCCAGTTGGAACCTTTCGGACCTACACGAGCTTTGGAGTCTACCGGTCCTATAAGCAAACAGAGGCCCGGGTCTTGGGACCAGGGCCTCGGAATTCGCAACTCGTCACTCAATAGGCTGAAGCGATGTTCTCTTTCGCGTTCGATGCATCAAAGAGGTGGTCGTCACTCTTGATCCATATCGGCACCTTCTCGCCCTTGGCATAGGCAACGAGAGCGTCGAAGGCTTTAGGCCCAAGACGCGGATTGCACTCGACCGAAACGCCGAGCTTGCCATCAGCAATCGCCTGCACACCCGCCTTTTCGCCATCGATGCTCACCACAGTGACATCCTGACCGGGCTTCTTGCCGGCCGCTTCCAGCGCGGCAATCGCACCTAACGCCATTTCGTCGTTGTGGGCGTAGACGGCGGTCGCGTCCGGGTGTGCCTGCAGGAGTGTCTCGGCCACTTGGCGTCCCTTGTCGCGGGCAAAATCACCGCTCTGTGAAGCGACAACCTTCATGCCAGGATATTTCGTGATCTCAGTGTCAAAACCTTTTTTTCGATCGTTGGCCGGGGACGAACCGGTAGTGCCTTCCAGTTCGATGATCGTCGCTTTCCCATCCGTCTTCTTGGCCAGCCAGTCGGCCGCACGCTTGCCTTCCTCGATGAAATCCGACCCGATAAAGGTCAGATAATCGCGTCCAGGTTTCGCCACCGGGTCTACTCGACGGTCGAGCAGGATGACCGGGATACCTGCCTTCTTAGCGGCCATCACGGCCGGTACCAACGGTTTCTCCTCGCGCGGCGCCAGCAGGATTGCATCTACGTGTTGCGCGATCATGCTGTTGACATCCGAAACCTGCTTCGCGGCCGAACCGGCCGCATCGGTGTAAACCAGCTGCCAGCCGCGTTTGGCGGCCTCTGATTTGACACTCTCGGTCTCGGCGAGCCGCCACGGATTATTCGATTCGGTCTGCGAAAAACCTATCTTGTAGGTGGCTTTCTCTTTAAGCTTGGGCAGTTGATCAGCCGCGCCAGCCAGGTTAGCGGTGAAGCCTGCGAGATAGGCCAGGAGGGTTAGTTTGCAGGGTCTATTCATATTAGAGGGGGTTTTATCAAGGCCGGACAGGGCAACCTGCCCCACAATTCCGGTCGCTAATCTTATCTAATGCTGGTCGTTCTGTAAATGTCCGGGGAGAGCTCATCGTCTTGCCGCGCTGGCGCGCATCTCGACCGCTGCGTTGCCCGCGGTCCGTGAACGTTCACAGAACGAACAGTCTTTAAGCTTTCCTTTCCGCCATGTCAAAGACATCCTTTTTATGCCAGGACTCCAGCGGGGCCCTAACTTTCACGATCACTATGGCAAAGTTCTCTAACCGGCGAAACAGGAATGCCACGCTGCACGATGTCGCCGCCCTTTCCGGTGTGTCCTACCAGACCGTTTCCCGGGTCGTAAACAGTTTACCCGACGTGGCCAAACCAACTCGGGAACGCGTACTCCGGGCAATGGTCGATCTGGGTTACCGGCCAAACCTGAACGCCCGGCAACTGGTCCGGCAGCGGTCCACCGTGATCGGAGTAGTCACCTTTGCTACCGGGCTCACCGGACCTACTCAGATTTTGATAAATATCGAGCAGGTCGCGCGGAACCTTGATTTCAGTGTGATGTTCTGCGGCATTCTGGAAGAAAGCGACGAGGAGATCACACGGGCGGTTGATAAACTCTGTTCGTACCAGGTCGTCGGCATTCTGATTCATCTTCCCTTGGAAGTTAACTTGAACCATCTGCGGGATCTTTGCCGCAACGTGCCGATCGTCGCAGTTGATTCCGATTTCGGCTTCGCCGCCCCGTCCGCCTTTGTCCACCAGCAGCTTGGCAGCCAGCGTGCCACTCGCCACCTGCTTGAGTTGGGCCATCGTCGAATGTCCTATATCCGCGCGCCGCTGATCTGGCGAGCCGCTCACTTGCGCTTTCAAGGCTGGCAGAAAGAATTAAAGAAGCATCGACTCTCGCCCGGTCCGATCGGGGACGGCGACTGGTCGGCCGCCTCCGGCTTCGATGCCGCCAACCGCCTGCTGATCGACTCTTGGGGCAAGTTTACCTGTGTGGTCGCAGCGAATGACCAAATGGCGCTGGGCGCGATCCGAGCATTCGAGGAAAAAGGGGTACAAATTCCGGCCGACATCTCTGTCGTCGGTTTTGACGATTTGGCCGAGGCCGCTTATCTCCGACCTCCGTTGACAACGGTCCGGCAGGATTTCCGCCGCCTCGCGGTCCTGAGCGTTGACCAACTGATAGCCCAGTTAAACGGAGGCCCGTTTTCGGAGAAAGCGCCAGTAATCCGACCCGAACTCATCATCCGCCAAACAACCAGGGCGCCCCGCCGAACGGCTCGAGGACCGGGATCGAACGGGCGCCTCGCCGGCCTGACTGATGACCGATGCTGATGACCGATGACCGATGACTGACTGCATGGGCGCGAGGCGTGGTCAGCACATCGGCCACTCGTATCGATTCACGTTCTTGCTTGAGCTGAAGAAGCCGCCAGCGTAGCAACCCTGCCCTTCTTCGTGTCGATCGCGAGATAATTGGCTAATGTGTCCCGTTTCAGAAGTTTCCATTCCACGGGAAATGCTCTCTTAGCGAGTTCGACTTCCTCGACGCCGGATTCAGAGCAGATCTGCAGCTTGGCAAGGGCTTTGTACATTCTGGCTCGACCAATCAGGCGACAATCTCCCGATGACCGACCATCCCGATCCAGAACCAGATAGGAATAAGGCAGACTGCGCAGATCAATCCCTAGCTCCAGCGCAAACCGGCTCCAATGCGCGCTCCGGTATGCTTCCTGCGGTGAGAAGAAGAAGTCTCGCAAACCGGGAAATCGCTCGGCTACTTGTCGCGCGGCGATGCCGCTTCCACAACCCAAATCCAACGCCACACCCAATAGGAATGTTCCGGGGCGGAGCCGCTCAAGAACAGGTCACGAAGCTCGCGAAGAATGCCCCAGTCAGTTTGCGACCAACATCGGCTGGTGGTAGTGTCAGTGTCAGTGTCAGTGTCAGTGTTAGTGCCAGCGCCAGTTGTCATCGCTCATCGGTCATCGGTCATCGCTCGTCGGTCATCGCTCATTGGTCATTGGTCATTTGCCATCGTCATCAGTCATCAGTTAGCGGCCATAGCAAATCGGCCATTTGTTGTTTAATACCAATTCCGCGGTTCTCCCAAGGTTAGTTTGTGGAACGCACCATCCTGTAAACTAGTGCACCGTCTCTCATATACTGGTGCCATCGTTGCGTTCAAAATGGGCCGCCGGCAAGGCGCGACGCGGGCGCATATCTGAATGGATACGCAACCGAGGAGCAACGCAGCCGCCGGCCCATTTTCAACGCAACCCTTTGGGCCGCGGCCAGTTGGCTGTTTTTCGGCGTTGCTCGCTCGACCCGTATGAATTCAGATATGGGCGCTTCGCTCGCGCCTTGAAAAACAGCCAACTGACCTCCGGCGATGGCCCATTATATGAGAGACGGTGCGCTAGCTTTGAGCGTACCCGAAACTCCCCGGCCGGTGTCAGTGCCAGCGTCAGTGTCAGTGCTAGTTATAACGGTCAACCGCCAATCAGTAAATTTCTACCGTCATGCCGTCTGCGACTTGATGAATCACCCGGGCCGCATCCCAGTTTGCCAAGCGGATGCAGCCGTGACTGCCCGATCGTCCGATGGTGTCTGGACTGTTCGTGCCGTGAATCCCTATCCCCGGCTTATTCAAGCCGATCCAGGCGATCCCAACCGGGTTCCGCGGGCCAGGCGGAAGATTGTAATACTCTTCGCTCCGATAACCGTGATTGAGCATGGCCTCATCCCAGCGGAACCAAGGCATCGTCGCCACGCCTACGATCTTCCAGGTCCCGATGGGCGCCGGAAGCTTTTTTGATCCGGGTGTGATCGGATACGATGAGATCAGCTGTTTGCCGTCGAAGATATCGAGCATGTGATACTTCGTATCGATCCGGACCAGGCGCGGACCCTGGATCGGCTTAACGCCCACGTCAGCGACTTCCTTGACGTCCTCAATCCTGAACGCGGGCACATTGGGAACCCGAACCGTAGCTCCGGGTTTCAACTTCTCCAGGTTCATTCCGCGATTCAGTTTCACCAGAAAATCTGGCGACGAATGAAAACGTTCCCCCAGAAACTCGCCGACCGACCGGTACGCCATGATTTTCTTTTTCGCTTGTTCCTTGGGCTTCCAGGGCAACGTAGGATCGACCCTGGCCAGATCGTCGGCGGTCACAGTGTAACTCGAGTAGATCGGAAAAATATGTTCCAGCTCTTTCTGCATCGCGGCATCGATCACCCCGGTGGGTTGTTCGCCATTCGCCATCTGATACCGCAGCAGCGCTTTTGCCGTGAACTCGCCCCAACCGCCGTCGATTTTCCCGGGACCGAAATTCTTCTGATCCAGAAAAATCTGGAGCCGGGTAATAATCTCCTGAGCTGACACCGGCATGGCGCGGACGACTCCACCTTCAGCGGGCGCCAGCGGCGCTGCCTGCTCGATTACGGGCGTGGCCGTGACCGGTTTATCTTCGGGTGTCGGCGCGCCATTGCCTGTTTTTTCTAGCCCATTCGGAGACGGCGCTTTTTGGCTCTCAGTTTCCGCTCCCGATTGATCAACCACGAACGGCGTGGTCCGCGGCCCGGCCGCCGGCGAAGGCCGAGACGTCGGAGTCGGCGTTTGAGCGAGACAAAGTGATGGACCCCAAAGCGCTGCAATCAACAACTTGCGTAGTGGCATATTTTATAAATCCCTGCGAATGGGCGGGACTATAGCAACGAAGCTTCAAAGAGTTCAAGCAGTTCAAGGAGTTCCTGCTCGTGCTCCTGCTCGTCCTCGTCCTCCCAGTGCCAGTGCCAATTGCGCGCACGCGTAGCGTCCGGCCACGGCCGATCCACAATCTGGGAGGTGACGCACGAGGCCGTGCGTCCTACTCGGAGGATCGTGACCGGGGATGATTTACTTTGATGCGAGCTACCTCGCCAAATGCTATCTCAATGAGGCCGGGAGCGTAGCCGTGCGCCGGCTCGCCGCAATAGACCCGCTCCTCTCGGATGGAGGCGATCAGGGTCGTATTCGAAAACTACGATGACCGGAATTTTGGCTACTTACGGCTTTTAGTTGATCCCAAACAACTGCGAATCGAGTATCACCCGGCGTCCGATGGCGAAGCGGCCAAAACTCCGGATGATTCAGTAACCGTCGATTTGGCAACTCGGACTATCGTGCGCTATCAACTCCCGGATCAGCAGCAAGCGTCCGCTAGTGCGGCAGCGCGTCCTCGATCGGCCCAGCGCCACCGGCCGCGCAAAGGCGCTTGAGCAACACAGACTGGAAGGGGTCCGTCGGACTTTGGCTTTCTTTGGGCTAGAAGCGGCTCGGAAATGTCCTCGCCCTACCGGACGGGAAATACCTGCAATGCTAGGACGAGGACATTTCCGAGCCGGTTGTGACCGTTGGCATTCGCGGCTAGAACGCACGACCTCGTGCATCAGAGCTTCTCTGCTATTTGCTATTTGCTATTTGTAATCACGGCCGCTAGGCCGTGTGACCGTGCTCTTCGGCGTGATGCTTGGCGGCTTCTTCCGCGTGATGCGTGGCATGCAGGTGATGACCATGCGCGACATGAGCATGGTGCCCGGCCTTTTCATGGCTGCCGCTGGCGTGATGTTTCGCCGCTTCTTTATGATGGCGGGCCGCATGTTCATGGTGCTCCGCCGCTTTCGTGTGATGCTCTGCGCTTTGTTGGCTCATAGGATTTTTGAAGGGTTGAGGTCCAAACAGCTGCTGTTCAATCCGTTGAAACGGATTGGGGAGACGGTACGTCCGCTGTCCGATCGGTCAATCAGTGTTAATTACTTTGCGCTCAGCCAATCGGCTGATCGGCTAATCGGCTATTTGCCATCACGGCCGTCAGGCCGCGCCTACTCGGGACTCCCGACTCGCCACTCGCGGACTCGTAACTACCTATCAACAGCACCATCAGCGCCGTCAAAAGGCACAACAAACCGGCCCCGCCAAACGCCAGGTTATAATCACCTAGATCCACCCGAATCGCTCCGGCCACCGACGCCGCAAACGCTGCCCCGAGTTGATGCGCTACGAATACCCATCCGAAGACTAATGCGCTGAGTTCATTGCCGAAAATGCGCCCGCACAACTGTACCGTTGGCGGCACCGTCGCGATCCAATCCAGGCCATAGAAAACCGTGAACACGCCTAGGACTGTGCTCGGACCGGTGATGGCCCAAGGCAACATCATGAGAGCGATCCCGCGCAACCCATAATACGCAAACAAAAGGAAACGCGCGTCCAGCCGATCGGATAACCAGCCTGAAAACGTCGTTCCGAAAATGTCGAAAATGCCCATCACGGCGAGCAACCCAGCCGCTCTGACCTCCGGCATTCCGGCATCGACACAAGCCGGTACCAGGTGCGTACCGATCAACCCATTCGTACTGGCGCCACAGATGAAAAAGCTGCCGGCCAATAACCAGAAATCCCGTTTCGAGCAGGCGATCCTCAGCGTCTGCAAGGGAAGCGCGAGTGCCGCGCGCAGATCGAATTTTTCTCCTTCCACCGGTGGTCGACCGGTCCTGGAATCCCCATACGGCACTTCACCGATTTCTGCGGGCGAGCCCCTCATGAAAATGATGATTAACGGAACCGCCGCAATACTGGTCAAGGCAATGGCGAGCGCCGCGGCTCCGCCAGCCGTGGTGCACGATCAATGAAGCCAGAAAAGGGAGAAAGATCAGCTGACCTGTCGCGGTGCTTGCGCTCAGCAGGCCCAGCACCAGCCCGCGGTTCCGCGTAAACCAGCGATTGACCAGGGTCGCCGCACTCGCCATCGCCACCAGGCCGGAACCCGTGCCGACCAGCAAACCCCAAATCAAAATCAGGTGCCACACCTGTCTCATGAAAACGGTGAGAAAGACGGCAACACCGAGCAAGACAAAGGCAAAAGCCAAAGTCCGACGCGTTCCCAACCTTTTTAGAAAAGCGGCCGCGAACGGTCCGCCCAAACCATAAAGGATTAGATTGATCGAAATCGCGAAGGAAATGGCCGTGCGCGACCAGTGGAACTCCTGTTCAAACGGCACGATAAAAACCGCCGGAGCCGCTCGCACGCCCGCCGCCAGGAGCAGCAACACAAACATCAGCGCCGCGACTATCCAAGCATAGTGGATCTTGCCTCTCCCTCTCCTACTCATCACTGATCGCCAATCACTAATCGCTGATCCCTCGTCCATCGTCCATTGCTTCGTTCTCGCGTAGGACGCACGGCTCGTGCGTCACCTCCCAGAGTACGGACGGGGCTGTCCGCGCTACGAAAATTACTCGGTGAGCAGTTTTATGATAGTTTGACGTTAAATATTCCGCCGAGCTAATCCCCTTATTTATTGGATAAGCGCACATAAATACGGTATCCTTCTCCGCTTTGTCCGATGAAGACGACGGTGGAAATACCTGATGCCCTATTCAAAGAGGCAAAAATTCTTGCGGCCGTCGAAGGCTTGTCGATGAAACAATTGATCACCGAATCCCTTCAACGACGGATCGCCGGAGTAACATCGGATGCGAAGATTGAGCCTCCCTGGAAACAGGCGTTCGGCGCGATGCGCTCTTATCGAAAAGAGAATCGAAGGATCGAAAGAATAATCGAGCAGCAATTCGAACGCATTGAACCCGAAGATCGACGATGATCTTGGACACCAACGCGCTCTCGGCGTTCGCCGACGCAGATAACGATCTTTTGCCGGTTTTGGGGAGTACCCAGGATCTCTGCCTTCCGGTGATAGTACTGGGCGAATATCGATACGGCATCTCCAATTCCCGCTATCACGCCAAGTATCGTCAGTGGTTGGCCCGCGATCTAAATCTTTTCCGTATCTTGGAAGTTTCCGAGGTTACCAGCATTCATTACGCGGAAATTCGGTCCAGTTTGAAAACGCAAGGAACACCAATCCCGGCAAACGATTGTTGGATTGCGTCTTTGGCCAAACAATACCAGTTACCAATCGTCAGCCGGGATGCCCATTTCGACGCAGTCAAAGGGATCCGGCGCGTCAACTGGTGAATTCGCTGCCAACCCGGAGGCTTCGAGAAACGCTGGGAACTGCAAGGTGCCGCGGGCCTGATTCACCCATCGTTCTCGCGTAGGACGCACGGCCTCGTGCGTCACTTCTCAGATTGTGGATCCGGCCGTGGCCGGACGCTACTTGGGGTCGTTCCGGGCCTTCTTCCCGCCCAAGTGCCGCGCTCCGCGCGGTTAAGGCTTCCCTCGTCCGAGCACTACCGGTATTGACGATCGGCTATTTGCTATTCGCCACCACGCTTTGGCGCGGTAGCCTTCGATCGGCCTTGGCCGCAGCGCCTCCCTTGCCGAGCGCACCAGTTTCATTAAAGTTATCGACGTTGGCAGAACTCTTCGACTGGTCCAGCACGACATCGAGAATTATCGAAAGGAATATCCGAAGCTGGTGGATCGAATTCGGTTTACCCAAGCTCCCGCTCCCGAGCTTCCCAGCAAAATCAAGGCCCAACAAAACGCCGGGCGCCTCGATATTGACCTGGTGCTCACTGGGCTTGACGGGCTTGCCGCCGGAATCGATCAGGACCTCTGGCTGCGACTCATTCCTGATTACGAGGAAAAGTTCCGGGACTGATGACGAATTACCTGCCTCCTGCCCTCTAGATGTGCGAACTGGGCAGCGGTGACGGCGTGACGGTCACCTATTATCCTTCCGGACCGCTCCTTGAGTACGCGCCCGAGCGCGTAAAAGATCCACCAACCAGCACCGACGGCGGAGCAACACTTCGCCTTGAACAGGAACTCCGGGTCACCGGCGAATCGCAAAGGTGGACCGTCAACCGCATCTGGCGACGGGATTAATCCGATGGGTTCGGCCTACCTTTTCGGTTTCATCACCGGCTTCGGCGCGGCAGCGGCACCGCTTTTCTGTTTCGCCGCGGCGGCCTTCGCCTGCTTATGCGCCGCTTGTTTCTGCGTCGATTTTGGATTTTTGTCGCCCATAACAAACCATGATACCACACCCGGTCTCGCTGGCGCGAGTCCTAAACCAAATATTGCGTAAAAGCGCTAGCAACAGCACTTGCCGGAAAACTGGCCTGCGAGTCGTCAATCCAGCGCCAATCCGCTCTTTCCAAATGACCGACAATCAATAGCCAATAACCAGTGAATCAGGAGCGACCGTGGGGAGTCAGCCATCGGTTATTTGCCTTGGCCCTTGGTCGTTGGTCATCGGCGATTGGTCATGGAAAATGTTGAAAATGCCATCCTCGACAAAATTTCTTGCTGACTATCACGTACATACTCCTCTCTGCCGCCACGCCGTCGGGCGGCCCGAGGAATTTGTAGCCGCTGCTCGACACGCTGGTTTAAGCGAACTCGGCTTTGCGGATCACAATCCGATGCCGGAACACTTCGACGAGTGGCGCATGTCGATCGAGCAATTACCAATGTACTTTGAGTTCGTCGCGGAAGCGCGCTCGTTCGGGCTGCCTGTCCGGCTCGGGTTGGAATGCGATTTTATCCCTGGTTTCGAGCCGTGGATCGAGAAACTTGCCGCCAAAGCCGATTGGGACTTTCTCTTCGGGAGCGTCCATTATATTGCTCCGGGCTGGGACGTCGACAATCCACGGTTCATCGGGCGATTTGATGAAGGTGACGTCGATGAGATCTGGGACCTTTACTGGAAGCGGTTTGTTCAATGCATTGACAGCGGGCTGTTCGACGCGGTCACTCACCCGGATCTGCCAAAGAAATTTGGCTACCGGCCCGGTGGCGATCTCCGCCGGTACTACGAACCAGCCGTGGCCGCACTCGCCGACCAGAAGATCGCCTACGAGATCAATACGGCTGGATTACGCAAAGAGGTGCAGGAGATTTATCCAGCACCCGAGTTTATCGAATTGGCCGTGGCCGCCGGTGTCCCGGTGCTGATCAATTCGGACGCGCACGCGCCTTCAGAGATCGGGTTCGCGTTTCCAGAAGCGCGGCAGTCGGCGAGAAACGCAGGCTACACGTCCTTGGTCCGGTTTGAGGGACGCCGGCCATTTCCCGAGCGGCTCGACTAGAACCAGGTAGTGCTAGTGCCTAATTGCGTAAGTTAGTTATATGTATGGCTACTTTCCCCTGGTGTACCTGGGATTTGGTCCATTCGAAGGGAGCCGCATTGTTATTGTAGTTCTTGATGAAGGTGTCGATGGCGTTGCGCAGCTCTGCCACGCTGGTGAAGTTTGCCCCCTGGAGGGCTTGGCGGCTCAAGATACTAAACCAGATCTCAATCTGGTTGAGCCAAGAAGCGTGGGTTGGAGTGAAATGAAAATGCACATTGGGGTGAGCCTTCAACCAGCGATCTTGCTTTGGCTTATGGGTCGCAAGGTTGTCTAAGACCACATGAATTTCTTTGTCGAGATTTCCGGCAACTACCTGGTTCATAAACTCCAGGAATTCCCGTCGGCGCTGGCGCCGGTAATGACCAGCCTGCACTTGGCCGCTGGCAATGTTGAGGGCGGCAAAGAGAGTGGAGGTGCCATGGCGCTTGTACTCGTGGCTAAAACCCGTCAGCGCCCTGCCATTGGGCAAGCGAATCCAACCTTGGGCTCTTTCCAGGGCTTGAATGGCTGGTTTTTCATCAATGGCCAAGATGAGCGCATTCTGGGGCGGATTGAGATAAAGACCGACAATGTCAGCGGCCTTGCGCACAAACTCCGGATCGGTGGAAATGCACCAGCTGCGGCGCCGTTCCAATTCAATGCCTTGTTGGCGCAAAATGCGCCAGACTTGATCGGAGGAAACATCGGCCAGACTCTGCGCCAGCAGTCGCCCATTCCAGCGCCCGTAGCCCGCCGGTGGATCTTCATCCAGCAGCGCCAAGACCCGCTTGACCGTCATTTGATCATACTTGGCCGGCTTTCCACTGCGTGGCGCGTCTTCCAAGCCAGCCAGGCCTTGGCGCACAAAGCGCCGCCGCCATTTACTCACCGTCACCTCGGGAATGCGCAGGCTCTTGGCAATCGCACGTCCACTCAAGCCCGCTGCCGCCTTCAAGATAATCTGACTCCTGACCTTGAGCCGGTGTTCGACCCGTTGCGCTCGACTCCAACCCTCCAAGAGCTTGCGGTTTTCCACAGAAAGTTTGATGCGACCCGTTGCCATCCATCCAACAAATCATAATTTTTCATAAATATAAAGAACTAAAGCAACTAAGTACTAGTGCCAACGCCAGTGTCAGTGCCAGTGCTAGTGCTAGTACCAATGCCAGTGCCAGACTAGAGTGGTGTTGCTCCATGTTACTCCGTACCCGCGACCGCGCCATCCTGTTTCCGCGCCGGCCGTTGATCATGGGTATCGTCAACCTCAACGACGATTCGTTTTCCGGGGACGGTTCTCTCGATCCGACCAAGGCGCTGAAACAGGCTCGCCAGCATGTAGCCGCCGGTGCGGATATCATTGACATCGGGGGCGAAAGCGCCCGGACAAATCGAGAAGCGATCGAGGAAACAACGGAGATCCTGAGAGTGGCGCCGTTTGTCGAGCAATTCCCGTCCTCTTTCCATGGACTGGCTCCACTCGATCGAGAGCAACTCTTTCCGCCTCTCCTCTCGATCAACACGTGGCGAAGCCGCGTGGCACGCGCGTTACTTGCAATCGGAGGCGACATTCTCAATGACATGAGCGGCCTGGCCGAGAGCGCGAACGCCTGCGCCGCGGCCGAGGCACAGGCCGGGCTCGTGATCATGCACCTAGTCGGCCAACCAAAGGAAAAGCACACGCACGTGCGTTACGCGGACGTCATCGGGACCGTTCGCCGATTTTTTGCCGATCGGATTGAAAAAGCCGTGGCAACAGGGCTGGACCGGGAAGCGGTGATCCTGGATCCCGGACTTGATTTCGCCAAACAGTCCAAAGACAACCTGAGGGTTCTCCGTGAACTCCGTCAATTCCAGGACTTGGATCGGCCCCTGCTCTTGGCGCCCTCGCGAAAGACGGTGATCGACAACGTGCTCGCGTTGCCCGAACCTTCCGAACGAGACGCGGGCACCGTGGCCTGCGTGGTGGCAGGGATGCTCCGCGGCGCCGCGATTTTTCGGGTGCACAATGTCGTAGCGGCTTCGCAGGCTGTTCGCGTTCTTTGGCCGGTGATCTCGCAGAAGCTGGCGGAGTAGTGCCAGTGCCAGTGCACAGAAGAAGGAGGACTAGTGTAGTGACACTGGCTTGAGCCGCTTGAGCGGGTAAAGCGGCACGAGCGGGAAACAGGAAAACTGAGAAATGCCAGCAGACGATATCTGCGTCGGACTTCAGGCAAATCTCGATTTGTGTTCTCTCATTAGCACCAGCACTAACACTGGCACCAGTGCAGTGTATCACTTGTTTCCAGAGCGGACTTGATGGGCGTCCACGGAACATTTCGTAAGGGTGGTCGTGCGTTGAAACCAAATGATACGGTGCACTAGGACCTCTTGATGGAAGGAGCAACAACAGTGAGGGCCTTCCCGGAATGACGTGAAGGACGTGTTCGTTTGCACGTTTCTGCAGCCCCGCGGCGTGCGACTGATCTTCAGCGGCTTCGACAACCGGGTCTCAGAAAGTACGTCTCTTGGCGATAAGCCAGAGTTTTGCAATGCATCTTGAAGACGTTCGTAGGCCACATCGCTAAGCAGTTTGGCCCGTGTGGGCTATCAAAAGGGCCAGGCCGCCAAGCTGGAAGCCGACCAAGAACGCGAGACCCATCGCAATGGGACGAGCAAAAAGACGCTCTTAAGCGAGGAGGCGACTTGGGGATCGAGGTTCCTCGAGACCAGCTCTCAGAGTTTGAACCGCAATTTATCCGCAAGGGTCAGCGACGCTTTGGCGGCTTTGGTGCCAAAATCATCGCCATGAAAATCAGGCGACAAACCATTTATTGTACATTGGCGACAAACTGAGTACCCTGTCGAATTTGTTAATAAATCATCAGAACGCTACCCAATGGCAACAGCCAAGAAACTATCTTAGGTCACCGAGCGGCCATCGTCTGGGGCCGCGCCGGAGATGTATTGCGGGGTTGGCAGTGAGTGGTTTCAGAGCGCACGTCCCGCTAATCGGTTTCGGCGGCCGGCTCGGAGCATTTGTTCCGCATTCCGGTGAGCGGATTGGAGGCGAATGCGATCGGGCGTCATTCCTTAATAACGACGCACGGTCGTGACAGACTGCATTATGGCTTTTAGCAATGATTTCGGCTCCGCATTCCGTCGCCTGCGCGGTCGGCTTCCGGTCTATGCCGGCATGCTTCATCGCTTCGATTGGCTTGCGATGTTCATCCTCGGCCGTTTTGAGATAGTCCAGAAATGGGCCGGCCGCGAAAAGAAGGGCGACTTGTCGCAGCCTCAGGCCACCGCCGCCCAACGGTCGGTCATTCTCAGCGAAATGACGCCCGAGGAGATCGTCCGCCATATCGGCGTTAATGGGATAGCAGAGGGGCTCCGGCTCCCCGAGGAAACCGTCGCTGATGTGATCTCGTTCGCCGCCAGAACTCCATGTTACGCTAACGCCGAGCGCGATCGCCCGCTCGATCGGTGTCAGCGCGGACAGTTGGCCGCCGCGGACGCGGTGATTGGAGACTACCTCGACAGCATCGCCGACTGCGATGCGATCCGACGGCTGTGGCGGGACCCAAAGATCTTAGCCATTGCGGGTGGCTATTTGGGCAGAAAACCGCTGCCTTTGAGATCACGCCTCTGGTGGAGTTTTCGGAATGACCGCGCGACCTCCGAGGTGCGCGCCGCTCACGCGCAGGATCTCTTTCACTTTGATCTCGACGACTGGCGCGCCATAAAATTTTTCTTCTACCTGACCGACGTCGGCCGCGAGAATGGTCCGCATATCTATGTGCGGAAGAGCCATCGAAATCGATCGATACGCGATCAACTTTTACCCTTCAAGGGCCGGTCGAGCCGCTACATTGCCGCGCGATACGGTGAAGCTAATTTCGCAATAATCCAGGGACCGGCCGGGACCGGCTTCGTCCAAGATCCCTACGGTTTTCACACGGGCACCTCGGTGATGGGGGCCTCGCGCCTCATTTTCGAGATCGAGTATGGCGTCTCGCGGCCGACCCTGGCAGGGCCGTTCTACGTGCCGCGCTAAATAGGACAGCGATTCGACGCTCGTTCTCGACGAGCCCCGGCGGCGCCTGGGTGTTCGCTGCATCGAGACCGCGCAATGCGGCAACAACCGCTGGTGGCGTGTTTACCGGCACCTTGATTGCCGCCGCTACCGCGGGTGGGTCACTGCGCCGTTATGGAGCCTCTCGCCATCGCCTCGAAATTCACCGCACCGAGCGTGTCCCTCAGGCTGGTGCACAAGAACAGATCCCGCTTCGGCGAGGCATTGCTGCAGGCTGTGCCACGACAACCGGCCAAGGAAGGTCACCCGATGGGACGTTGTCGCTTTATGCAGCCTTAATACCAGGAGTGGTGAGGTCATCGGCCAGACCACCGCCCGCCACATTAGTGCGGAGTTCGTCGCGTTTTTGGAAGATCTGCTCGCCCGCCAAGCTCCAGCGCAGGCCATTCACCTCATCTGCGACAACTTGAGCGCACATAAAACCAAAGCAGTCTGCAATTTTCTGGCTCGTCATCCTCAGGTGCGCATTCATTACACGCCGACCTATTCGTCGTGGCTCAACCATGTCGAAATCTGGTTCTCTAAAATCCAACGTGATCTCATTGCCCGCGGCATCTTTACTTCCATCAAAGATCTGGATCGAAAAATCATGCGTTATATTCGCTCTACAACCGCAAAGCCATCCCGATTAAATGGTCCTACAAAGATGCTTTCAACCGCATTAAACCCGCTCTGGAAACAAGTGATACACTGCACTAGTATCTAATTGCGTAAGTTATTTATATGCTTAGTAACTTCCCACTTGATGTACCTGCGATTTAGTCCATTCGAAGGGAGCCGCGTCGCTATTGTAGTTTTTGATGAATGTCGTCGATCGCATGGCGCAGCTGAGCAACACTGGTAAAGTTGGCTCCTTGCAAGGCTTGGCGGCTCAAGATACTAAACCAAATCTCAATCTGATTGAGCCACGAGGCGTGGGTTGGAGTGAAATGAAAATGCACATTGGGGTGAGCTCTCAACCAACGATCCTCTTTTGGCTTGTGGCTGGAAAGATTATCCAAAACCACATGAATTTCCTTATCGAGATGTCCGGCCAATACTGGTTCATGAACTCGAGGAATTCCCGGCGACGCCGGCGCCGGTAGTGGCCGGCCTGAATTTGGCCGCTGGCAATGTTTAGAGCGGCAAAGAGGGTTGAGGTGCCATGGCGCTTGTACTCATGACTAAAACCCGTCAGCGCCTTGCCATTGGGCAGTCGGATCCAACCTTGCGCCCGTTCCAAGGCTTGAATGGCTGGCTTTTCATCGATGGCAAAGATGAGCGCATTCTGGGGAGGATTGAGATAAAGACCAACAATGTCGGCCGCCTTGCGCGCAAACTCCGGGTCAGTGGAAATGCACCAACTGTGGCGCCGTTCCAATTCGATGCCTTGTTGGCGCAAAATGCGCCAGACTTGATCGGGGGAAACATCGGCCAGATGCTGGGCAATCAGCCGCCCATTCCAGCGCCCATAGCCCGCCGGTGGATTTCTATCCAGGAGTTCCAACACCCGTTTGACTGTGACTTCATCATATTTGGCCGGCTTTCCACTGCGCGGCGCGTCCTCCAATCCAGCGATTCCGTGACGCAAAAACCGCCGGCGCCACTTGCTGACCGTCACCTCGGGAATGCTCAGACTTTTGCCAATCTCACGTCCACTGCAACCTTCTGCCGCCTTGAGAATAATTTGACTCCTTATTTTAAGCCGATGTTCCACTCGCTGCGCTCGACTCCAACCCTCCAACAGCTTGCGATCTTCCACATCTAGTTCGATTCGACCCGTTGCCATCGGCCCATCAAACCATAATCTTTAATAAATATAAAGAACTAAAGCAACTAAGTACTAGTACTAGTCTCAAAATAAGCGAGTTCCGAATGCGACGCGACGAACTTCCCGTTCGGCCAGGCAAATTCTTAGAAAATGGTGCAAATCCGGTTGGTTCTGGCGACCGAAGGCCCAGGTTTGCTTTTCTCAGGCCAAAACAATGAAAGTTTTTGGAGTTAGTGCGATTTTGGGCGCCGATACATGCCTCGCCAGGGCATAGCTCTGCCTTGGAAATTTGAGCGTTCCGCCTAGAGTATCGTCAATAGGCCTGCTTCAGGCAGGTGCCATCCGCCGAAGATTTTCCCAGGCAGCGAAGAAGTCTTTTAGCCAACTGTTGTAACCCATGATCCGATAAATGATCCTCCGACCGCTGCGCACGATCTGTGCCGGCAACAACACAATGGCATGCAGGAAGCGCCGGAACTCCATCTGGACTAGCTCCAGCCCCCCTTTGCCGATTGGGCATAAGCAGTCCATACCAGGATTTGAGATTCCAGGCCAGGGCACTGATGACCATGTAAGCCCAATTACTGAGGAGATCGTCTACCGGCATGCGCATGGCGTTAACCCCATTTTTGAGTTGCTCGATCACATTCTCCTGGTCACACCGCTGGTTGGCCAGCGCCACGATCTCTTGGGCCCGATAATTGGTGTGGTTGGTGAGATAGAAGAAGTATCTAATCTCTTCCAAGAGCACCGTTTCCCCTTTCTGGAGGCTGATGTTTTTGCGCATCACCACCAGCCGATAGCTGCGTCCGCATTTGAGTGGCTGATAATTAAACTCGGCCACGCTTTCGCCCACCAACTTTTTGTTCAAGTACCCCTTAAACCGCACAATTGCCTCCTTGACCCGAAGGGGCTTACGTCGCGGCTCAGTGGCAATTTCATAGCGAGCCAAGCGTTCCAGCGGCTGCCAGCCTGCTTCCGGCAAGGCTTCGGCCAGTTGCACTACTTTCTGATGAGCATCCATGCCAAAGAGAAATTTGATCCCTTGGCTATCCCAGCGATCTAACTCGGCGCTGAGCGTAAAATCGCTGTCCCCGCGCAGCGTGATCTCACCGGCATGGGGGCGCACCAACTCGATGGCCCGCTCAATCCATGGCACACATCCTTCATGGCTGACGACGTTGCCCGGCCGATTAACCAGATAAAGCACTTCTCGGGTGTTTGCCAACGAGACAATCAAGGGCGCATAACCCCAGATGCCTTTGTAGGAAAGCCCTACTCCGCCTTTGCACGCCCCTAAAGTCGGAGCCATTGTGCCATCGATATCAAGAAAGGCTTGGGCAAGAAAAGCCCGAGGCTGCTTTTTCCACACCCGCTGCCGAGTCGTGTTGATGGCTTCCAGCAAATCCAGAATCGAGCCTTGGTCAAAGCGCCGGGTGAAATCTCCGCTGGTAGTCGGATCAGGGATACGTTGCGCGCCCAGACCCTCCAGGAAAGCTTCATCGTTGCGCCGCAACTCGATATCTTCCAGCCGTTGGCCATCCAACAGTGCATTGTAGGCCAGGTTCAACACATGATCGCTTTCGTGATAGGGCAAATGCCGTTTGAGAAGCTGCACCCGCCCATCGATCTCCTCGGCTAATCCTAGCCGCTGCCCCATTAGATGGATCGCGCCAATACCGCCGTAGTTTACCGCCCGGTTACGTTCAGCCATCTCAAAATGGATGTTGCTGGCACTCAGCATCGGTGTCGGCTGTTCACTCCATCGCCGCTCAGGATCCAAACGACGTTCGATTCGGCGCTTGCGATTACGCAGGATCTTCGGATAACTTCTACTCACTCGAAATGCCTTTCTTCCTTGGTCTGGTTAGCTTTGCACTTCCCAGCAAACCAAGCATCGAAGCGCATTTCGAGCTTTTTTGTCCCCTCATGCGGTTAAATCACGCTTCCTTAAGGACTAGTACTGACACTGACACTGACACTGACACTGACACTGACACTAACACTGACACTAGCACTGGCACTGACACTGACACTAGCGCTCTCCAGCGGCGCGCCAAGCCGGATGAGCCACGATGAGAGCCACAGCCTTGCTGGTAAGGGACTTGCCCGGTTCAATCATCGGCCAAGGTGACGCGCCGGATGGATGAGGTAACGCGACAAGATCAAAGCGGTGTTCCCATTTCTGTACGCGTTGAATCGTACCAATTAATTCAGTGAACCGCGGCACCGGTTCAATAAATTGGGCAATCGCCAACCGGCCTACCGCGATCACCAGCCGCGGTTTCAAGATCGCGAACTCGGCGCGCATCCACGGGCGGCAATTCTCAATCTCCGTTGGGTCAGGCACGCGATCACCCTGTGGACTATCCCGGCCCGGGAAACACCGGCAGACGGCCCCGAAATAAATTCTGTTGCGCATTTCGCTCTCCGTCCAACCCGCAGTCTGCTCAAACCAGCGGAAAAGATTCCGACCGCCCGTCCAAGCAAAAGGACGTCCAAGGGCCGGTTCGCGAATTCCGGGAGCCTGGCCAACCAGAAACACTTGACTGACCACCGGTCCGGCGGTGACGGGTCTGGATTGCATCAACGGACAGCGACGGCATTTCTTCAGATCAGCGAGATGCTGTTCGAGCTGCGTTCGCCGTCGACCCATCAGTCGAAAAGCTTCCGCTCGTCCGGCCCAGCAAGCAAACGCTGGCTTTGGGCCATGGTCGGCCGGCTTCACAAACGCCCTTGCACCCCGCGGCGTTCGCGTCCTAACATAGCTCCCTCGCGGCCACAGCAAGGAGACCTCACTTGGACCTGAAAGAAATCAAAGCGATCATTGACTTGATGAAGAAGAACGATCTCGCGGTCTTTAAACTCGAGAGAGAGGGGTTCAAGCTGGAGCTGGAGACGCACCGTGCGCACCCGCCTGCTCCAGTCGTAACGCTGCCGGCACCCACTGCCCACGCGAGCGCTCCAGCCACCGCCCCCGGACCGGGGCACGCTGCCGGCACGACGCCGATCGCCCACCCTTCTGAATCTACTCCCGAGAGCGCCGTACCGGAGAATCTTAAGGAGATCGTGTCTCCAATGGTCGGCACGTTTTACCGTGCTCCGTCGCCTGATTCGGCTCCCTACATTCAAGTCGGACAAGAGGTCGATGAAGACACTGTGGTGTGCATCATCGAGGCGATGAAGGTCATGAACGAGATCAAAGCTGAGGTCCGCGGCGAGATCGCCGAGATCCTGGTGGAGAACGGTACTCCGGTGCAGTTCGGGCAAGCGTTGTTCCGAGTGCGCTAGTCATTGTTGATTTTGGGGCAAGTCCGAACCAGCGCATGTTCAGCAAAATCCTGATCGCCAATCGCGGCGAGATCGCGCTGCGCATCATTCGCGCCTGCAAAGAACTCGGGATCAGGACGGTCGCGGTCTATTCCGAGGCGGACGTCGATTCGCTGCACGTCCAGCTGGCCGACGAAGCGATCTGCATCGGCCAGGCGCCGAGCAGCGAGAGTTATCTGAAGATCGATCGGATCATCAGCGCGGCGGAGATCAGCGATGTCGATGCGATTCATCCCGGCTACGGTTTTCTGGCCGAGAACGCGCATTTCGCCGAGGTCTGCGCGAGCTGCAACATCAAGTTCATCGGGCCGTCGCCGGCGGCCATCCGCGCCATGGGCGACAAGAACGCCGCGCGCGGAACAGGCTCGCAAAGCCGGCGTGCCGGTCACTCCCGGCAGCGACGGCATCGTCGAGACCGAGCAGGACGCGCTCGGCATCGCGAAGAAAATCGGTTATCCGGTGATGATCAAGGCGGTGGCCGGCGGCGGCGGTCGCGGCATGCGCCCGGCGCACAACGACGTGAGCCTGGTGCAGGGCTTTCACGCCGCGCGGAACGAGGCCGAGAAGGCTTTTGGCAACGGCGGCGTTTATATCGAGAAGCTGATCGAGAATCCGCACCACATCGAGTTTCAGGTCATCGGCGACAGCCAGGGCGACTCGTGCACCTCGGCGAACGCGATTGCTCGATCCAGCGGCGCAACCAGAAGATCGTCGAGGAATGCCCTTCGCCGCTGTTGGACGACGGATCTGCGCAAGCGGATGGGCGCAGTGCTCGGTCAAGCTCGCCGAGTCGGTCGGTTACGAGAACGCCGGCACGATGGAGTACCTGGTCGACAAGAAGGGTAATTTCTACTTCATGGAGATGAACACCCGAATCCAGGTGGAGCATCCGGTGACCGAGGAAGTTTACGGCTGTGACCTGGTGAAGGAGCAGATCCACATCGCGGCCGGCGAGCATCTCTCGCAGCACGTAGCGACGGCTCGAGCCGCGCAGCCACGCCATCGAGTGCCGGATCAACGCCGAGGATCCGGACAACAATTTCCAGCCTTCCCCGGGCAAGATCGATCTTTACTACGCGCCCGGCGGCCGCGGCGTCCGGATCGATTCGCACGTTTACGCGAAGTACACCATCCCGCCGTATTACGACTCGATGATCGCCAAGCTGATCTGCGTTGGATTCGACTCGCGCATCGGCCATTCGCCGCATGTCTCGAGCCCTTGGCGAGTATCTGATCTCCGGCATTAAGACGACGATTCCGTTTCACATGAATATCATGCGGGACGCCGATTTTCTTCGCGGCGAGTTCGATACCGGTTTTGTGGAAAGAATGGCCAACCCCAAAAATTTGCGCTGAAGACCGATCACTTGCGCGTAGCCGTGGACGGCCCCGGGACTGTCGGACTCTGGAAATCTGTAGCACGCGATCAACCGATTGATCGCGCGAGCGCTAGAGATCGTCTCAGAATGCCGCACTGTCCTGCGCCGGTAGGGCGAAAATTCAGAGAGTGTCTCGCAACATGGCCTCGGCCCTGGTCCGGTAGGGCGAAAATTTATCCGAGCCTTAGTGAGGACTCGTTTGAGCCGGACATAAGGGGTGTGCCACCCCTCCAAGACGGCTCAAACAAGTTCTCGCTGGCGCTCGAATAAATTTTCGCCCTACCGGTCGTGGGTCAGCGGATGTTGCGAGACATTCTCTTCATTCGAGCCTTAGCGAGAACTTGTTTCAGCCGGACGCTTGGGTGAGCCACCCGCTCCAGATGGCTCAAACAAGTTCTCGCCTGGCGCTCGAATAAATTTTCGCCATGTTGATTCAGAGTCATGTAGCGCAGCGGCTTCCCCCAGTGCGTTGCGCGCTCCGCTCCGGAGGAGCAGAAAGAGAATAGGGCCGGTGCTTTAGCGCCGGCATCCTATCACCGCCGCGGCTCGCGCCCCGTAGGGCCGCTCTGAGTAAGATCGCGGCGAGACGACCCTGCGGCGCACCGGTGCAGCCTCAGGAATACGCCCGAGGCCGTCCGCGGTACGCGCTCACGCGACCGCGCCTCCCGGTTGACCTGCTCCAGGACTGCACGCAACCTTCAGCATGCGCGCGCTGGCCGATTGTTACCTCTACGGCATCGTGGATCTTGGCTATGCGCAGCCTAAGCGGGTCCGCGAGGTCACCGAACAGTTGGTCATCGGCGGGATCGATCTTCTGCAACTTCGGGCAAAAGGTCTCTCGATAGAACAAGTGGAGGATCTCGGACGGACGATGCTGGAAGTAACTGCGCCGGCCGGCGTTCCTTTGATCCTCAATGACTACCCAGATCTTCTCCGATCGGTCGCCGCACAAGGATGCCATGTCGGCCAGGAAGACTACAGCGTCGCCGACGCCCGCGCTTTAGCCGGCCGGCCGTGTGTCGTCGGCAAATCCACCCACTCCTTCGAGCAGGCGCTCGCCGCGGAGGCGGAGGGAGCAGACTATCTCGGTTTCGGCCCGATCTTTGCCACCCCGACAAAACCAACGGCCGCGCCGCTCGGTCCGGAGCGAATCCAGGAGGTAACGAGCGCGGTGAACCTGCCTGTTTTCTGTATCGGCGGAATCAACGCGTCTAACCTCGCCCGGATTAAAGCGGCGGGCGCGTCAAGAATCTGCGTGGTCTCGGCGTTGCTCCTGGCCGAGGACATCGCGAAACGGACGGCAGTTTTGAAATGTCGTCTGGGCGAAGGCGGTTGCTGCCCTGAAAATTAGCGCGACAAATGTTTTCAGATGTTTTCCGGACCAGGTTGGGCCTACCTTCCGGAGTGATCTCTCTTGCGTCGTTCAACGAGGAGGGTACCTCCGGCAAGCCATCCTTCCCCGAGGAATGCCGCCGGATGGTTCGGAACCAGATCGAGAAGCGCGGCGTCACCGATCCTCGCATCTTACGGGCAATGTGCGAGATACCGCGGGCAGGCTTTGTTCCCGAAGAACTCCGAGCCGAAGCATATGCCGATCACCCGGTTCCCATCGGATTTGGGCAGACGATTTCGCAGCCCTATATCGTGGCATATATGCTTGAGGCTTTACGATTAAAGAGTACTGATCGCGTGCTCGAGATTGGCACCGGATGCGGCTATCAAACGGCTCTGCTGGCCAAATTGGTCCGGTTCGTTTACACAATTGAAATCATCCCGGCGCTCAGTGTGGGCGCGGAATCGGCGCTCGAGCGGCAAGGTTTGCACAATGTGCGCTACCGGGTCGGAGACGGATCCCTCGGTTGGTCGGAAGAATCGCCGTTCGACGCCATCATCGTTACGGCCGCACCAGCCGAAATACCTCAGCCGCTCATCGAGCAACTTGGTGAGGAAGGTCGTCTCATTGTTCCCGTCGGGACCGCCGGGTCGCAACATCTGGTTTTGCTGGAGAGAGATGGCGGAAAACTTCGTTGTCACAATTTAGTGCCGGTCCGCTTTGTTCCCCTCACGCATTCCGGGCCGTGAAGAGCGTAGCGATGATTGGTAGGGCGAGAATTCAGAGACTGTCTCGCAACATCCCGCTGGTCCGCAACGGGTAGGGCGAAAAATTATCCGAGCTTCAGCGAGGACTCGTTTGAGCCGCCTTGGGCGGGGGCAACTTCGGCGTCGGGCTCAAACAAGTTTTCGCCCTACGATCTAGGGCGTTGCGAGACATGCTCTTTATTTGAGCCGTCTTGAGCTCGGCCTACCCCCGGGCCCCGGCTCAGACAAGTTCTGCCTAGCGCTCGAATAAATTTTCGCCTACCGGGCACAGGACCGGACAGAAGATGCAAAAACGGTCTTCCACAAATGCCTCATGAGGGCGACGTGACAGAGGACCAGTTCTAGCTAACTGGGCGAAACCAGCTATCCGCGCACCATTGACGTTGACGGCCGATCGCTGATTCTTGAGTATGGCGGAGACAACGCCGGCTAATCGGCTCATCCACGAACGATCCCCCTACCTTCTTCAACACGCGCGTAACCCGGTAGACTGGTATCCGTGGGGAGAGGCAGCATTTGCCGCCGCTCGTGAACGTAACTGCCCGATCTTTCTCTCAATCGGGTATTCCACTTGCCATTGGTGCCATGTGATGGAACGGGAATCATTCGAGAACCCGGCTTTGGCCAAGCTTCTCAACGATCACTTCGTCAGTATTAAGGTTGACCGCGAAGAACGGCCGGATGTGGACCGCGTCTACATGTTGTTTGTGCAAAGCACGACTGGTTCAGGGGGATGGCCGATGAGCGTTTTTCTCACTCCGGATCGCAAACCCTTCCTCGGTGGCACTTACTATCCTCCGGTCGATAGCCACGGCCGGCCCGGATTCGCGACGCTGCTCCGCCGCCTGTCCGAAATTTGGGAGAACGATCGGGAGAAAATCCTCGATCAAGCCGAAGATTTTACCAAAGCAATCCAGACACATCTCGAGCAACGTCCGCAAGCTCGCACCTGGCAGGCCGATTGGCTGGAGAAGGGGTACCGGCAATTCGCCGGCAGTTTCGATCCGGATGAAGGCGGCTTCAGCTCGGCCCCAAAATTTCCTCGCCCATCCGTGTTCTCTTTTCTTTTCCGATATTGGCGCCGGACGCGCCGCGGCGCCGCGCTCGACATGGCATTGTTGACTCTTCGAAAAATGGCGCAGCGGCGGTATTTACGACCATTTAGGGGGAGGTTTTCATCGCTACTCAGTGGACGACCACTGGCATGTGCCACATTTCGAGAAAATGTTGTATGATCAGGCGCAGCTCGCCCGCGCCTATACGGAGGCTTACCAGATCACCGGCAGCCCGAGTTCCGAGGGTCGCGGGCGGAACGCTCGACTATGTTTTGCGCGATTTGCGGTCGGTAGAGGGCGGATTTTTCTCGGCGGAAGACGCGGATAGCTTAGTGGATCGGGACACGACAGAGAAACGCGAAGGTGCTTTCTATGTCTGGAGCAGGGAGGAAGTCGACAAAATCCTGACGGAAGCCGAAGCGCGGGTGTTTCGGCGCACGTATGGCGTGGAAGCCGACGGTAATATCGCTCGTGCCTTCGATCCGCATGGAGAACTGGCGAGTCAAAATATTCTCGCCGAACAGAATGACGCGGAGACGGTCGGCAAATTGACGAGCAACGATCCGGAAACGGTTGAAAATTTATTCGCCGACAGCCGGCGCAAGTTGCGGGAATGGCGGGAAAAGCGCCCTCGACCGCATCGCGACGACAAGATTGTCACGGCTTGGAACGGATTGATGATTTCCGCGCTCGCTCACGCGTCGCAAGTCTTCAAAAAACCGGCCTACCTGGCCGCCGCGGAACGGGCCGCGGAATTTATCCGGAGCGATTTGTATCCCGGCAGGCTTCTCCGCAGCTATCGGGAAGGTCCAGGCGCAACTGAGGGGTTCGCCGAGGACTATGCTTGCCTCATCCAGGGCCTCCTCGACCTCTACGAGGCGGGGTTCCAAATTCAGTGGTTACAGTGGGCAAGCAGGCTGCAGGAGGAAATGGACGCACTGTTTCGCGACCAAGCGGGGGGATATTTCAGCACCAGTCCGAGCGCTCAGGATATACTCTTTCGCTTGCAAGAGGACCATGACGGCGCTGAACCGTCGGCCAACTCAGTCGCTTGTCATAATCTGGTTCGGCTTGGTCGGATGCTCAATCGAGCGGACCTGGTCGAGCGAGCAGAACAGATTGCGAGCAGGTTCGGCGAAATCCTGGAACAAAGTCCCGCAGCCCTCCCCTTCCTTCTCGCCGGGTTGGAAATACTGGCAGCTGAGCCGATCCAAATTGTTCTGGCGGAACGCGAGGGACTGGGCGGCAGCGGCAATGCCTTGCTGGCCGAAGTTTATCGACATTTTTTGCCTGAGAAGATCCTCTTGAAGGCCGATAGCAGGCCAGCCCAGCTCTGGTTAGGCGAGCAAGTGCCCGCGATCCGCGAGATGCATCCGGTGGGTGAGCAACCGGTTGTTTACGTCTGCCACAACTTTACCTGCGATCTGCCGATGGTGGATATCCGTGCGCTGGGGGAAAAGCTGAAAGCGTCGGCCAGTCCGAACGGGCACCCTCTTCCTTAAGAATCGGTCAAAATCAGGGTGGTGACGCGCTTCCCCGCTTTCTGGCATTCTCCGGCATCGTGCCTGCACCGAAAGGTCGACAAAGAAGACTGAATACTACGCTCGAGCTACCTCGCAAGGCGGCGGAAACCGAGTTAATGATTCCAGTGCGGTGGCTAAAACAGGTCGTCGCGCTTTTTCTGGTGCCGGTCGCCTTTGTCCTGACCCGGGCATTCTTCAGCACTTTTTCCAGAGTGACCGTGCACGACGGGTTCTGGATATCGGAGGAGTTCTGGTTTTTCGCCCTTGGAACGATTCTCTGGCTGATCACGTTTTTTGGCCTTTCCCGTCCAGTACGCATGTATGTGTTCGGCCACGAGTTCACTCACGCGCTCGCGGTGTGGCTCATGGGCGGACGAGTAACGCGCTTCCGGGTCGGCGGACAGGGTGGACACATCGTGACCGATACCAATAATTTCTGGATCGCGCTGGCACCTTATTTTTTCCCGCTCTACAGCATAGCGGCCGCCCTGATCTATGGAGGGCTTGGCTTGTTTGTCGAGGTGCAGCCGTTCAGCCGATGGTTGTTTGGAACCGTGGGCTTCACTTGGGCCTTTCACATCACTTTTACGGTCTGGATGCTCTGGAACGGTCAAACCGATCTCGTCGAGCATGGCACCTTTTTCTCGATGATGATCATCTACCTCATGAATTTTTTGGTAATCAGTCTCATGCTGATTTTGGCCAGCCGGCAAGTCACTTTCGCGGCATTCGGTCAAGAGCTCTTGCAAGGCGCGATGGACGTTTCCGATTGGGTTCTTCACTTACTGAAAGTGAAGATCTAGCGTGCCTCGATCGGGAGGAACTAAGATCTAGGAGCTAGGATCGAGGAGCGAGGAGCCTGTAGAGCTGGCAAGAGTCAGGGTCTCGACGAAATCGTCGGAAGCGGGCAGGCCCAATCCTAGATTCTAGCTCCTAGATTCTTAGCTCCTTGTACTACGAGGCCCAATGCGCCGGCAGTCGCAGCACCTTCAGATCCGGCAACTGCACCACAGCCAACATTTGCCGGCAAGTCACCAGCAGCGTTCCGTCAGGCGGCCGGGAAACTTCAAAAGAGCACCAGAACCTGGATCGATTGAATTTTTCGAGGCAGCCAACAACTTTCAGATTGTCCCAAAGCCGAGCGGGACGGCGATAATCAATCTCGGTTCGGACCACGACGGGGCACTGCGCCTGGTCGAGCATCGAGCCGAGTTTCCAGCCCAGCTTTTCTGCCAACAGCGATCGGTTGACTTCGATAAAACGTAAGTAAGCAAGGTTATGGACTACTCCTCCGGCATCGGTATCAAAAAACATCACCCGGACCTCTGTCTCTAGCCTTGGCTCGTTGCTCACCGATACAGCTGAGCAGGTCGGGCGATCGCAGTCAATGAAGCGGGTGGGGCGATGGGACCCATCGGGCCTGAGACTCTCGAAGCCGATGGATCAGGCTCGGCCCATGTACGCGCCGGTCCGGGTATCGACCCGAATGCTCTCGCCCTCCTTGATAAAAAGCGGTACCTGCACCGTCTTTCCAGTTTCCATTTTGGCCGGTTTTTGCACATTCGTCGCACTGTCTCCCCGCAGACCTTCCGCCGCTTCCGCCACCTTTAGAACAACCGACGAGGGCAGTTCCACTTCCACCGGTTTTCCCTCGGCGTACAAGACATCCACCGCGAGGTTCTCGGTCAGATACTGGCTCGAATCACCCAGCAACTCCGATGGCAAAGTCTCGCTATCGTACGTCTCCGGATCCATAAAGACATAACCATCCTGATCTTTGTAACTGTACTCCAGCTTGCGCCGGGTAACGTCCACCAGTTCGACCGCTTCAGTCGAACTGAACCGGACATTGCTGGATTTGCCGCTCCGGATACTCCGAATCGTTGCCTGAACAAAGGCCCGCAGGTTCCCGGGGGTGCGATGTTGGACATCAAGAACAATGGCGACATCTCCGTGGTACCGGATTGCCATCCCTTTTCTCAGATCATTTGCCGCAGCCATATGAGTTATAAAAGTTTTAGTTTCGTTAAATCCTGGGAATCGATTATTCCGACCGGCTGATGATCGCTATTGATGACTATCAAATCGTCTATCCGATGCTGCTCAAGCACGTTGAGAACTTCAACCGCCAGCCGGTCTCCCTGGATGGTGACCGGGTGGCGGACCATGTAGCGCTGAACTGGTTGTTTGGCAACCGCGGAATCATGTTCAAAAGCGCGCACAAAGTCGCCGTGCGTAAAAATGCCGGCCAGACGACCCTCGTCGTCGACAATTACAGCAACGCCCGCGCGTCGCTCGTTCATCGCATGGAGCACGGTCAGGATCTCAACGTCCGGTCCGACCTTAGGCATCCGCGCTTCTCCCCGCATGACATCAGAAACTTTCTGCAAGAGTACTCGGCCCAGTCGGCCGCCCGGGTGAAACTTTGAAAAATCCTCCTGCCGGAATCCCCGGGCTTCGAGCAAAACCATGGCCAGCGCATCACCGAGGGCAAGCATGACCGTGCTGCTGGAGGTCGGGGTCAAGTTGAACGGACATGCTTCCTGGTCCACTCGACAGTCCAGGACGATGTCGCTATGCCGGGCCAAAGTCGACGAGGGATCGCCCGTAAAGCAAATCAGCCGAACGGCAAACCGTTTCAGCGACGGTAACACGTTCAACAGTTCGGCGGTTTCTCCGCTATAGCTTAGCGCCAGGACGGCGTCGCCATCGCCCACAATCCCCAGGTCACCGTGCAATGCGTTCAAGGGGTTGAGCACGACCGCGGGTGAGCCAGTGCTGGTAAGCGTGGCTGCCACTTTGTCCCCGATCTGGCCAGACTTACCGACACCAATCACGACAATCTTATGACCGGTTTCCAGTGTAGATTTGAGAAGCTCGACAGCTTCCGAGAATTGACTATTCAGACGGTTGGCCAGGCGCTCCAGCTCATCCCGCTCAATTTGCAGGACTGCTCGGGCACGCTCGATATGAACGGAGGCGGACATTGCAGATAGAGTTGGGGAAGTTCGAGGAACTTCTAGGAAGGTCAAGCCTCCCGCGGAAAACTTATTTGAACCGGAGGTCGTGGAGTGTGCGGCTTCTCACCGCTTTGAGCCGTGCAAAGCGCGGCGTGGACCCGAAAGCAGAGAGCATATTGGAACATTCTTGGGCTCTGTGCTGGCAGGGCGATCCACCTTGGCGGACGAGCGTCAGCGAGAACTTGTTTGACGTGTCCGCCATAGCTTCGCCGAACGAGGAGCCGTCTTGGAGGTGCGGCACATCTCCTCTCCGGCTCAAACGAGTCCTCGCCAAGGCTCGGATAAATTTTCGCCCTTGTACCTTGCCCCACCAATTTTTTTTCCCTTTTAAAGCCGCCCGCAAGGGCGGAACTCTGGAAGTGAAGAACTTGGCCGAGGAGGGTGGAAAACTGCCTCGCCCAGAGGTCGGTAGAACCTGTCCGGTAGATTAGTCCACCCTTCCTCGTGCCGCACCTGCATAAGACCGTACCGTATCTTAGGCCGTTCCAAACAGGGTTGGAACATAAGCCCGTGTTCACAAGGCTCTGTCAGCAGGCGCGCGCCCAAGCGCTTCATCAAACAAAGAACCAATTCAACGCGAATTCCTCTCTGATGAAAAAACGCTACTGCATGGGTATTGATATGGCAAAAGCAAGCTTTGACTTTTGCCTGCTCTCCAAGAATGGCACTCGCCTGTGGCGGGGAAAGTTCAGCAATGATGCGACCGGCATTGGAGCATTTTTAGCCCAACTCCAGGCCCGCTCTTGGCCGCTCTCCCAGATCCACTTCGCCCTGGAAGCCACCGGGGTCTACGGGAAGAGATTGATCGCCGCTCTGCACCAAGCAGGCTTGGCGGTCAGCGTGCTCAATCCCGCCCAAGTCAAATACTTTGCTTTCTCGGTCCTGCGCCGCACCAAAAATGATCGGGTTGATGCGGCCATCATTGCCCAGTTTTGTCTGGAGCGAAAACCACTGGCCACTCGGCCGCTGCGCCCCCTTGAGGAAGAATTCAAACTGCTGGTGCGGGAGCGCGAAAGCCGGGTTGGCGAGCTCATCCGGGAACAGAACCGGGTGAAAAAAGACCCTTACCAAATTGCGCTGCCCGAGCTTATCAGCCAACAGCGTGGCCAACGACTCGCCCAGCTCAAGAAAGAAATCGCTCAGCTGGAGTCGGCCATCTTCGGCTTAGTCGCGGCTGATCAGGCTTTAAGCCGCCAAAGCCAACTGCTGTGCTCTATTCCCGGCATTGCCCAGCTCACAGCCGCCAAGCTGCTGGCCGAGCTGGCCGGTAAAGAGTTCCAATCGGCTCGGCAGTTGGCGGCCTATGCTGGGCTGACTCCTTCTGAATTCCGTTCCGGTGTCTCGCTCTACGGCAAAACCACCCTGTGCAAAATCGGCAACCCTTTCCTGCGCAAAGCACTCTATTTGCCGGCCGCCGTTGCTCGCCGCTGGTGCAAACCCATCCAGCAATGGGCCGCAGGTCTCGAGTCGCGCAAGCTCCACTCCCTGGCTATCCGCGGTGCCGTCATGCGAAAACTCCTGCACATCGCCTTCGGTGTTCTCGCTCACCAACAACCCTACAACCCTAACCTGGCCCGCCATTCCTTAAAGCAATGCCCTTGACATCCAAGACCGTATCTACCGGAGTAGGGCCGAGGCCGGTTGCGAGACACTCCTTTCAGCAGAGCTGCCCTGCTTGATCTGCCGGGCTGAAGGCCTACAGTGGCAGACCGTTGACAACCCCAAACGAACAGCGTGGCACGGTAACGCCGGAAGATCGTGCGAGCGACCGGTCTGAAGGTGTCCCGAGTTCCAAGTCACGAGTTTCGAGTTCCTGGTCTCGGCTTCGGGCCGAGCTGCAGTCGAGTCCGCTGCCGCCCGTATGGCTTTTCCCATTGTTGCTGCTGATTTTCTCGGTTGGCTACTACAGCTCTTACGCACTCTCCGGACTGGACCTGCAGGGCGAAGGCGGCACGATCGGCGTTATCGCAATGCGGCTCAACGCGGGCGCGCGTCCGATCACCGATACGTTTCTCGGTTACAACCTCCTTTGGTTTGCGCCGATAGCCCTTCTTTTCCAGGTGTTCGGGCCGAGCTATCTGGCGATCAAAGTCTTCTTCTTTGCGCTGTGCACGGTAACCGGCCAGCTCAGCTACCGCGTTTTGTTTCGCGCGACTGGCCGTCCGTTACTCAGTCTTACGGGCGCTCTCATCGTGGTGCTCGTCCCGGGCATGCAATTCCGGAACTACATGGCGTTCCTGGCCATAACCAACATGCTCGCCCTGCTGGAAGCGTTTGTTTTCGAGCAAGCCACGTTTTGGCACCGACTGACGTGGGTAGCCGCCTCCGCGGGTTTCGTCGCACTCACCTATCTTTTCCGGATCGATCTCGGAACCTTCTTTTCCGTGCTACTCGTTGGAGGCGCGGTCCTGAACTTACTTCTTGGGAGCGGCGCACTCAAACCGCGCGTCTGGGCGACCTGTGGTGCCATCCTTCTGCTCCCGGCGATGTTTGCCCTTGTGCATTGGCCGGTTGATTGGTACGCCCGGGCCAGGGGGTTCGAAGCTGATTTCTGGGCGCAGTACGGTCAATGGTGGACCGAAATCGAAAGCCGGGCAGTCGTGGCAATCCAGCACCTCAAACCGGGGCCGGCCACTTCTTCGGCAGGGCCGGTGGCCCCTCCAATTGTTGCGCCGCACCCGCCAGGAGCAGCGGTCGGCGCACCGGCTGGCGACCGAAGCACCCGAGCCTTACCTGATCCCGACGAGATGCTCCTGGCGCGGCGCGCCAAACAGCGCGAACTGGCGTTTCTGCTTTACGCACCGCTCGTTTCGAGCTTGTCGATCCTGATTGTCGCCCTCACGCTGAGTCTCAACGGCCTGCTCCGCCAGAACGACCGGCAAAAACAAGCTGGCTTCTTTCTTCTGCTGGCGCTCGGCTCCGCACTCACTCTCTTTCCCCAATATTTCTTCTTCCGGCCCGATCCGCCGCATCTGAGCGAGTTGATGGCGCCGTTCGTGATTGTCCTGGTCTACTGTCTGGCGCTCACCCTGACCTGGATTGGAAGACAGCATAGCCGTCAGCTGCGCTTGGCTGCGGCTCTCTGGGCGTTATTCTTATGCTTTCACCTCTGGATTTATACCCGGTACGGCGTCAACCAGCCTTGGATGGGAGCGATCGCCATCAAAAAACCGGGGGAAAAGCGGGTCGAGTTTGCGAACCAGGTGATCGCTTATCTGCCCGGCGAGACCAGAGCCGAGTACGAGCGCCTTTATCAGGTAATCACCGATCATTCCGGATCGAGCGATTATGTCGTAAGTTTTCCTTACTCGCCCATGATCAACTTCATGACGAACCGGCGATCTTACAGGTACAACCTGTATGTGGACAATTCGACTCGTCCGCTGGATTTCGATCGCACGGCGATCGCGGAGATCGAGCGGTATAAACCGGCCGTAGTTGCAATCGACGATGTCGCCATGAACGGCACGCCCGGTTCACGCTTCAGCGCATGGGCGGCGCCGACACTGGAATACGTACAGAGTCACTACCGGTTCGGGGGTCGATTTGTGCGGACGGATTTGTACATCCGGCCGGAGGAGGGCAAGAAGGACGGGCCGGGGAAGCAATGAATCGGGACGCGCCTTGAAAAAAGGCCTTGCAACCTTAAGCGGAATTCATTAGGCACTTTTCAGTCTGTTACAGACCAGACAAAGCCAGGAACGGAATATGCCGCCCCCTTTCCCGGATAATTCCCCTGTCGCGGCGTTTTAATTTCGCGAGATTAACCTATGAAACTCTTCCCCAGTTCCTCCCCAAGCCGACGCGTCTTTATTGGTTTGCTTGGAGCAATCACAGTCGGCTGGATGGTTCAGCCAGCCCCTGCTGCTGATCAGAAACCTTCCATTCCGATTATCGTTAAGGACACGACTTCCTTCTTCTGGCAGATCGTGCTCGCAGGCGCCCGCAAAGCAGGCAAGGACCTCGATGTCAAGGTTCCAGAGCTTGGTGCGCAATCCGAATCGGACATCAATGGCCAGATCTCGATCCTCGAGAACACCGTCTCCGAAAAACCGGCCGCCATCGTCATCGCGCCGACGCAATTCAAGGCCCTCGGCAAGCCGATCGATGAGGCTGCAAAAAAGACCAAAATCATCGGGATTGACTCTGCCGCCGACTCGAAGGCGTTCACTTCCTTTCTACAGACCGATAATGTGCAGGGGGGCCGGGTCGCCGCCGACGGTCTCGCCGCTGCTATCTCGGCGAAATATGGCAAGGCCGAAGGCGACGTTGCGCTGATTACGTCGATCCCCGGCGTTGGTTCTCTGGACCAGCGCGCGAAGGGGTTCAAGGAGGAGATCGCCGCCAAGTATCCAGGCTTGAAACTCGTCGCCGACAAAGTTGCCGACGGAATGGCAACTACCGCATTGAATATCATGACCGACCTGATCACAGCCAACCCTAATCTGCGCGGTGTTTTCGCTTCGAACCTGATTATGGCCCAGGGAGCCGGCCAGGCCGATTGCTGAAAATAAAGCGGCCGACAAAATCAAACTTGTTGGCTTCGACTCGGACGATAAGCTCGTCAAACTCCTGTCCGACGGCAACATCGCGGCGCTTGTCGTGCAGGATCCGTACCGCATGGGCTATGAGGGCGTCAAGACCGCGCTCGCCGCATCTAAGGGCGAGAAGGTCCCGGCGACTGTAGATACGGGTGTGAACCTCATTACCAAGGAGAACATGAACAGCGCCCGGTCGCAGGAGCTCTTGAATCCGAAGGTGAAGTAAAACGGGTGCCTGCAGAAACTCCTCCACCCATTCGACTGGCAAGCCTTCATGGACCAGGCACAGCAGGATGGCAACGCATATCAGGCGCGGCTGACATCGCCGCGCCTCTTCTTGTCCTTAAAGGGCTCGACAAGCGATTCGGCGCCACCCATGCGCTAAAGGCGGTCGATCTTATCTTTGAGGCGGGCGAAATCCACGCGATTGTCGGGGAAAACGGCGCCGGTAAATCGACGCTTATCAAGCTGCTGACCGGCGTCTATGTCCGCTCGGGCGGCGAAGTCTATTGGGAAGGCCAACCGGTGGCGCTCGCCACACCGCATGAGGCGATCGGCTACGGCATCAACGCGGTGCATCAGGAGGTAGTACTCTGCCCGCATCTCACCGTCGCCGCCAATCTCTTTCTCGGCGACGAAAAAGTGCGCCTCGGGCTGCTGCGGCATGGGGAGATGGTGCGAGAAGCCCAGAAGATCCTCGACGAGATCGGGTTTAAAATAGCGGCTGGGGCGATACTTTCCAGCCTCACCATCGGCCAGCAGCAATTGGTTGCGACGGCACGCGCCACAACGCGCGGCACACGGTTCCTCATTTTCGACGAACCGACGGCCTATCTGACCCGTCAGGAGACTGCGCAGCTCTTCGCACTGATCGGTCGCCTCAAGGCCAAGGGCGTCACCATTGTTTATATTTCGCATCGGTTGGAAGAAGTGTTCCAGCTCGCGGACCGCGTCTCGATCCTTCGCGATGGCCAGTTGGTGTCGACTCAGCGCATCGCCGAGACCAATGAGGAGAAGCTCATTACCGGGATGATCGCTCGCTCGATCGAACAGATCCATTACAAGGAGACGATCCCCTTCGGTACCGAGATTCTTCGCACGGAAAAGCTCACCGGCAAGGGCTTCGAGGACGTTTCCATACGGGTCCGGGCGGGCGAGGTCATCGGGCTATACGGTCTGATTGGCGCGGGGCGCAGCGAGTTCGTGCAGAGCGTGTTCGGACGTTTTCCCAAGACCGGAGGGCAGATTTTCTGGAAAGGTCAGCCGGTCGACATCCGCAGGGAAAAGGATGCGATCTCCCGGGGCATCGCGCTGGTGCCCGAAAGCCGGCGTGATCAGGGCCTTTGCTTGAATCTTGGGGTCGGACTCAACATCAACCTGCCAATCTACAAGCGCCTGACGAAAGGCCTCGTCATCGACCCCCGCGCCGAGGCGGCCGCGGCCGACCGGCAGATCCGCGACGTGCAGATCAAGACGGCCTCGCGCGACGCTCCCGCGTCGAGCCTCTCCGGCGGCAACCAGCAGAAGATTGTCGTCGGCAAATGGCTGAACCATGGCGCCCAGCTATTCATCTTCGACGAGCCGACAGTGGGGGTCGACGTCGGCACCAAAGTCGAGATCTACAAGCTTTTCGCCAAACTGCTTAAGGGCGGGGCCGGGAATCATACTGATCTCCTCCTATCTGCCGGAGGTTTACGATCTCGCGGACACCCTGCACGTCTTTCGCCGCGGGCGGCTCGTCGCGAGCCATGACAGCGCTCATACCAGCGAGAAAGCGTTGCACGAGACCATTTTAACGGAAGCGCTCGGCGTCTGATGCCGAGCTACCACAAACGAAAAACAGCGTTGCTGAGAAATGCAATATGAGCGTTGAAGGCAAGATTGAAACGTCAGAGGCGGTGCAGCTAGCCGCGACCAAAAGAAGGGCGCAAATCGGAACCTTGCTCAGTCTGACACTCCTGGCCCTGCTCGCCCTCATGTGGGTTGTGCTGGCGTTCAGCACGAAAAGCTTCTGGACATACAACAATATCACCAACCTTCTGCGGCAAGGCGCTATGATCGCAATTCTCTCCTTAGGCGAGACGTTCGTCATCATCACCGCAGGCATCGATCTGTCGGTCGGCGCGGTCGTCGGCTTCACTAGCGTCATTATCGCCTTGCTGCTGACAAACGGTGTTCGCGATTTGGGTGGCGATCATCATCACGCTGGCAGTAGGCTTCGCCATTGGCGTTTTCCACGCCTTCGGAATCAGCCGCCTCGGATTGCCGCCTTTCATCATGACGCTGGCAACGCTGACGGCTTTGCGAGGCGTTGGCCTACTCATGACTAACGGTTCCACAATCTCGATTACCAACGATCGATTCACTGGCTTTTCGAGAGGCGACTTTATCGGCGTGCCGAATCTTTTCTGGATGGTGGTTGTGGTTGCGGTTCCCGCCTATGTGTTTCTGCATCAGAGCCGGTTCGGTCGTTATCTTTTCGCTATTGGCTCCAATACGGAGGCGGCCCGGCTTTCCGGCGTTAACACTACTCGGATGCTATACATCGCGTATACCCTCTCGTCGCTTTGCGCCGCCTTCGTCGGCATCCTGCTCGCAGCGCGTATCGGCATCGGCAACGCGACCCAGGCGGAAGGATGGGAACTGCAGGCGATAGCCTCCTCTGTGATCGGTGGTACCAGCCTTTTCGGCGCTGTCGGCTCGGTGCACGGACCGCTGCTCGGATCCTTCATCCTGACGACGATTAACAACGGCGCCAACCTGCTGAACGTAAATGCGTTCTGGCAGCGTATCATCACCGGTGTCCTGATAATCGTTATCGTCTACTTCGATGGCTTGAGGCGCCGGAAGAGATAGTAGTGGCGAGTCCCGAGTCCCGAGTAGCGAGTCCCGAGTAGCGAGTTCCGAGTAGCGAGTCCCGAGTAGTGGACACAAGGCCAGAAGTGCACGGTTTTTCCCACTCGGAGCGATGCTCCTTTACCGGGGTAACGCCCTGATAGGGTAAGTGCGATGCTCGGCTTCGATTCGCCATCAGGGACTCGGGACTCGCCCACTCGGGACTTGGGACTCGAGACGCTACTTCGCTGGCACTTGCTCAACCTGGGGCGTGGGCTCTCGACGCACCGGCCGGCGGCCGAACAGCTTCATAATGATCGAGAAGAAAACAGGCGTAAGAAAAATACCAAAGAAAGTCACTCCGAGCATCCCGCTGAACACCGCGGTACCGAGCGCTTGACGCATTTCGGAACCAGGCCCCTTCGCGATTACCAAAGGCACCACTCCGAGGGTGAAGGCAAAGGACGTCATCAGAATCGGTCGGAGTCGAAGTCGAGCGGCGTTCAGAGCAGCTTCCTGCCGGCTCCGTCCAGCCTCCATTTCCTGTCTGGCGTACTCGACGATCAGGATGGCGTTTTTACAGGCGAGGCCGACGAGCACGACAAACCCGATCTGGGTGAAGATATTATTGTCCATGTGCCGCAGATAGACCCCGGAAATCGCGGCCAAAAGGCACATGGGCACGATCAGGATAATCGCCAAAGGCAAAGCCCAGCTTTCGTACTGAGCAGCTAACACCAGAAAAACAAAGAGAACACAGAGCGGAAAAATGTAGAGAGCGGTATTTCCCGCGAGAATCTCCTGCAGGGTCAGCTCTGTCCATTCAAACCCGAACTGTGAAGGCAAATTTTCTTTGGCCAATCGCTCCATGGTGGAGATCGCTTGACCCGAACTGAACCCAGGCAATGTGTTGCCGGTGATGTCTGCGGACGGATACAGGTTATAATGCATCACCTTATCAGGGCCGTTCTCCTCCCGAATGTTCAGCAAAGTGCCAAGCGGAACCATCTGGTTGTTATTATTCCTCGTGTAGAGCTGACCGATCGTATCCGGTCGAACGCGGAACGCCGCTTCGGCCTGAACGTTCACCTGATAGGTGCGCGTCAGGAAATTGAAATCGTTGACGTAAGCCGAGCCTAAATAGGCTTGTAATGTGTTGAACACGGACGATAGCGGTACATTCAACGTTTCGGCCTTCCGGCGATCTATATCCAGAAAGAGCTCCGGAACTTGAGAGCGAAAGCTGGTGAAAAGGCCGACTAAGCCAGGTTGTGCGTTACCCTTGGCGATGAGGTTATCGGTGACTGCCTGCAATTGGTTCAAACCGGCGGCGCGCCGATCCTGCACCTGCATTTTGAACCCGCCCGCATTGCCAACTCCCCGAACCGGCGGCGGCGGAAAAACGAGAGCGCGCGCGTCCTGGATCTGCGCCAGCTTTTGGCGCACCTGCCCCATGATTGCAAAACCGTTGAGGCGAGGATCGTGAATGCGCTGCTCGAAAGGCGCCAAGGTGAGGAAACAGGTCGCCGTATTTGGACGGTTAGTCCCGTCCAGACCGGAGAACCCAGCAAATTCGACCGTATGAGCGATTCCCGGAATCTTGCGGGCGATTTCGGAGATCTGTTTGCGTACTTCGTCTGAACGCTGCAAAGAAGCACCATCGGGCAGCTGGGCGAACGCGATAAGATAACCCTGGTCCTGGGTTGGAATAAAGCCGGACGGAACTGCCTTAAAGCCGAAACCAGTCAAGACAAGCAATCCTACATAGACCAACAAAGGAATTGCCGCGAATCGAAGCAGATGGCGCACCGTCCACGCGTATCCTTTGAGCGACTCGCCGAACGACCAATTGAAAAGTCGGAAAAACCACCCAAAGAGAAAATTAAAAATTCGGGTGAGAAAATCAGGGCGTGCATCGCGCGGCTTTAACAAAAGCCCAGCCAGCGCCGGGCTGAGGGTCAGGGAGTTAAAGGCTGAGAGCAGAGTGGAAACCGCGATGGTTAGCGCGAACTGGCGATAAAACTGACCAGTAATCCCACTGATAAACGCGGTCGGAATAAAGACAGCGCTGAGCACAATGGCGATCGCCACAACCGCGCCGCCTACTTGATCCATGGCATGGCGGGTTGCCATCTTCGGCTCCATCCCCTCTTCAATATTGTGTTCGACCGCTTCGACCACCACGATCGCGTCGTCAACGACAATGCCAATCGCGAGCACCAGCCCGAAAAGGGACAGATTGTTCAGCGAAAAACCGAGAGCAGCCATAACGGCAAAAGTGCCCACCAATGACACCGGCACGGCCAGAAGGGGAATAATGGTCGCTCGCCACGTCTGCAGAAAGACCAGCACAACGATCAAAACAAGGACGACGGCTTCAAACAAAGTATGTATGACAGCTTGAACCGACTGCTCGATGAAGGTCGTCGGGTCATAGACGATGGTGTACTCCAGACCCTTCGGAAACGATTTCGCCAGTTCCGCCATCTGCGCACGGACCGCATGCGCGGTGGAAACCGCGTTGGAACCGGGCAACTGAAAGATCCCAATTGCCTGAGCCGGTTTGCCATCGAGATAAGACGACACATTGTAGGTTTGCGCGCCGAGCTCCACCCGGGCGACATCGGCGAGGTACACGATCTGACCGTTGTCGCCGCGTTTGACGATGATCTGGCCAAATTGCTTCGGAGTTATCAGACGGCCCTGGGTGTTGACCGAGAGCTGGAGATCAGTTCCGGGCGGGGCTGGCTCCGCCCCGATCTGTCCGGCCGCAACTTGGACATTTTGGGACTGGATCGCCGAGACGATGTCGTCGGTCGTCAGGTTCCGGGAATACATTTTGTTTGGATCCAGCCAGATACGCATGCTGTACTCGCGCGCGCCAAAGATCGTCACATTGCCGACACCCGACACACGGGAAAGAACGTCACGAACCTGTAGATAAGCGTAGTTGCTGATATAGAGCTGGTCGAAGGTGTTATCCGGGGAGAGCAAATGCACCACCATCATCAGATCGGGCGACTGCTTCTGCACGGTGACGCCAAGAGCGCGCACTGTGTCCGGCAGCCTGGGCTCGGCGATAGCGAGCCGATTCTGGACCAGAACCTGCGCGATATCAAGGTCTGTCCCCAGTTTGAAAGTTACTGTCAAAGTCATCGTCCCGTCGCTGGTCGACTGGGATGCCATGTACAGCATATTCTCCACGCCATTGACCTGCTGCTCGATCGGTGTCGCGACGGTATCAGCGATAACTCGTGGATCAGCCCCCGGATAAGTGGCGGTCACTTGGACGGTCGGCGGCGCAATCTCGGGATATTGAGCGGTCGGAAGGGAGAGGTAAGCGAGCGAGCCGGCGATCACAATGACGATGGAAATGACCATCGCAAAAATCGGGCGATCGATGAAGAAGTGGGAAAACTTCATGAGGGTCTCTTCCTACTGCGGCGCTCGCGCAGAGTTCCCCCCGGGCTTGGCCGGTGCCCCCGGCTTCGCGGAATCCGAAGACGTCCCCTTCGGCGGCTCGCTGCCGGTCTTGACGTTCTCAGCGAGTTGGTTCGAAGCGAACTTACTCATGTCGCCCCGTTGCGGGCTTACTTTGGCTCCCGGTCTCGCGTTCACGAGTCCGTTGATGATCACGTCCTCATCGCCATTCAGTCCCTTGCGGACTACCCGTAGACCGTCTGAGATCGGTCCGAGCTCAACCGGTCGTATCGCAACCGTATTGTTGGCGTCGACCACCATCACGAATTTTTGGCCTTGATCGGTGGCGATGGCACGATCGGTTACCAGGATTGCTTTATACTTCGGAGAACCGGCCACCCGAACCGAAACAAACTGACCGGGCTGCATGAACCCATCAGGATTGGGGAAAACGCCCCGGACCTGCAGTGTTCCGGTCGAGGCATCGAACTGGTTGTTAATGAAATCGATCACCCCGGCATGGGGAAAATCAGACTCGTTCTCGAGTTGCATATAAACCGGCACCTTTCCGTCGCGCGCGCTCTGCATTTGTCCGGATTTGACGAGCCCGACGTACTTCAGAACGCTCCGCTCATCCACATTAAAGTAGGCATAGATCGGATCCACGCTGACAATCGTAGTCAGTAAGGTTGTATCAACCTGAACCAGATTACCTACGGTCACCAGCTCACGCCCGATACGGCCTTTTACCGGTGCTTTGATCTGAGTGAAATCAAGATTGAGCTGGGCCGATTCGACCGCGGCTTGCGCGGCAACATATTGCGCGGCAGCCTGATTGGCTTGGGCCACGTTGGTATCGTATTCCTCCTTGGAAATCACCCGCGTGGCTTGCAGGCGCTGCGCCCGTGCGAGATTGGCTGCCTGCAATTGCTTCTGGGCCTCCGCCTGCCGGAGCTGGCCGTTCGCCTGGTCGAGCAGGGCCTGGTAGGGACGTGGATCGATCACAAAAAGGAGGTCGCCCTGTTCGACGAGATCGCCCGCTCTGAAAGTGATGTTGTCGATATACCCGCTGACCCGCGGACGAATGTCAACACTGTCGACCGCGTCAGTTCTTCCGGTAAACTCGTCCCAGTCGACGACCTCCTTCTGTATGGGTCTGGCGATGGTCACCGGCGGAGGGGGCGGAGCGGGCGGCGGAGGAGCGGGCTTTTGGCAGCCGGCCAGCCAGGAACAAAAAGCAATCGTCGCAAATGAGAGAAAGTATCTGTTCGGCTGGAAGAGCATGGTCAGCGACTCTTTGCTTTTCAGAGAGACCAGCGGCGAGCCAACCCAGTGTCTATCAGGTGAGCAGGCCTTTGGCAATCAGCTGAAATACCCGCTAACGTGCAGCGGACAATGCGTCGAGGCAATTTCGATTTAATCGCTCCGGTTTATCCTTTTCTGGAATATCTGGTTTTCGGTTCGACGTTGGAGCGGGCACGTCATTTCTTTTTTCAGGAAGCGCTCGCCGCCGATCGAATGAAGAAGATCTGGCAAAAGCTGCACGGAGTGCTCGTTTGTTCACGGAGCATATGACACATGTGTCTCAGGATGGCTTTCCAGGTGAGATCTCGCAGGTGGGCCGAGCGGCTTTGCGCGATAAAGTTTTCTTCATCACCGGCGCGAGCCGGGGAATTGGTTTGGCCATTGCTCGATCGGTGGCTCGAGAAGGAGCGCGGGTTGCCGTTGTCGCTAAGACGCAGGAACCGCACCCCCGTCTTCCGGGCACGATCTTCTCGGCAGCCAAGGAGATCGAGGCATCCGGCGGAACGGCGCTGCCGATCGCCTGCGATGTTCGCTCGGAACAACAAATCGAAGCCGCGGTCGCACAGACGGTCGGTACCTTTGGGGGGATCGATATTCTGATTAATAACGCCAGCGCGATCCAGTTATTGGCCACCGAGGCACTCCCGGCAAAGCGTTTCGACCTGATGCATGAAGTGAATGCCCGCGGCACTTTCCTTTGCGTCAAGCACTGTGTCACACATCTGCGAAGATCAGCCAACCCGCACGTCCTCACGATGGCGCCGCCAGTCTCGCTTCGGGAAAAGTGGTTTGCCGGACATGTCGGTTACACCGTCTCAAAATTCTCGATGGCAATGCTCACCTTTGGTTTTGCCGCAGAGTTTCGTGACGATGGGATTGCTTTCAATTGTCTGTGGCCGCGCACAATCATTCAGACCGCCGCGCTCGCGATGATTCCCGGTATCGAACCCTTCCAATGCCGAACTCCGGAGATCGTGGCCGATGCTGCCCGGGCGATTCTGATCCGACCAGCGGCCGAGTTCAGCGGGCATTTCTGCATCGACGAGGAAATCTTGCGGGAAGAAGGAAAGACCGATTTTTCCGGGTACCGGGTGCAAGCAGGTGGCGAGTTGCTGACAGATCTGTTTCTGGAGTGATGAATTTTCCTGGAATCCGTGGTTAACCTTTTGCCCTTCCAAAGGCAGCGCCATTGCCCTTAGTCTGTGGTTCGTAATAGCTGAGGCCGATCCAATGACAAGGAAGCCGCGACAGATCTCGCGAGCGACCGCGACCAACATCGTGGTCGCCAACATGATCGGGACAGGAGTGTTCACCAGTCTCGGCTTTCAGGTGGCCGCGCTGAAGTCTGATTTTGCCGTAATCTCGCTCTGGGTTATCGGCGGCTTCGCCGCGCTGTGCGGATCGCTCTGTTATGCCGAGCTGGCCGCAGCGCTGCCCCGGTCCGGCGGGGAGTACCATTTCCTTTCTCGAATTTACCATCCTGCCGTGGGTTTCATGGCAGGCTGGGTTTCGGCTACGGTCGGTTTCGCAGCGCCGGTGGCACTCTCCGCAATGGCCTTCGGCAGCTATTTACAACCCTTCTCAGGGAGCTTATCGCCCGTAGCGTTGTCCCTGCTCGTGGTCTGGACTATTGCAGTTGTGCATTTTTCCGGCATAAGAGTCGGCGCCTTCTTCCAGGATCTGACAACAATTCTAAAGATCGTGCTCATCCTGGTTTTCATTGTGGCTGGACTGGTTGTCTGTGGTGGAAAGACTACCCACCTGACGCCGGGCGTTGCGGAACTTGGCACGCTCTTTTCGGGTCCGTTCGCCGTTAGTCTGGTGTACGTCATGTATTCCTACAGCGGCTGGAACGCGGCGACGTACATCACGGAAGAGGTCAAGGAGCCCGCCCGCAACGTGCCCTGGGCTCTGACGCTGGGGACAGTCGTAGTTGCGATTCTCTACGTCGCGCTGAACTATGTCTTTTTGGCTTCTACGCCGCGCGCGACGCTGAGTGGACAGGTGCAGGTCGGCTTGCTCGCGGGCCAGTCGATCTTCGGCGGATTTGGAGGAAAAGTTGTGAGCTTTTTAATCGCGTTTGGCTTGATTGCCTCGATCAGCGCGATGACCTGGATCGGTCCTCGAGTCGCCGAACGAATGGCGGAGGATCTACCGTCGCTTAGCTTCTTCGGTCAAGTCAATCGCGCCGGCACCCCCTATTTTGCTTTGCTTTTCCAGCTGACCATTACCACGCTTCTTCTCCTTAGCGCCACTTTTGAAGCCGTGCTGATCTACATCCAGTTCAGCTTGCTGCTCTGTTCTTTCCTGGCGGTGCTTGGTGTCATCGTCTTACGCTGGAAGGAGCCTGAGCTGGCAAGACCTTACCGCGTCTGGGGTTACCCGGTGACCCCCCTTATCTTTCTTCTCATCACTCTGCATATGATGATCTTCGTCATGCGCGATAAACCAGGGGAATCGTCGTTTGGCCTCGGCACAATGATAGCCGGTCTGGCGGTCTACTTCGCTTCTCGCCGACGTGTCGCCGCTGAACCACGTGGTTTGTAGCAAGCGGGTCCCGGGTAGCGAGTCCCGTGTCCCGAGTCCCGTGTCCCGAGTCCCGAGTTGTGGCCGGAGAAATATTCGGCTATGCGATAAGCCGATGAAGCGACTGAGTTTAGGGATGTTTCTCGTTGTTTGTCTTGGCGCCGCGGACGTTTTCGCCCAGGACAACGCTCCTCCGCCGATTCCTCTGCCACCGCCCCCGGGCGCTCCGATGGAGCGGCGATCGCCGCCGTTGAGCCAGACGCCGCCGCCACGTGCGGTAGTGATCACTCCGCCAGCAGCGGTCCAAGGTCCGCCAGTGCCGGTCCAGCGTTCCACCGCGACCGATGCCGCCCGTTTTCTGGCTGGAATGCCGACCGTGGAAGGCTCCCCGCTCACGCCTCTGACCAACGATCCCCGCTGGCAGGCGCACGCTCAAGCGATGAACGCCGGTTTCGCTCAAATCGAACAGCGGCAACTTAGCAATATCCGCATCTGGCGGTCAGAGTTTCTCGCTCCGGTCACTCAGGCAAGTCATACGTGCCTTTATTTCTTTAGCGGACCCGATTTCCTCTTTGCGGACGCTTTCTATCCCGATTGCACCAATTATATCCTGGCGGGACTGGAGCCCGTGGAATCTTTGCCCGAGTTGCAGAACCTTTCCCAACCTGTGCTTTTCAACACACTGCAAAACATCCAGGCATCGCTCAATACACTGCTGTCTTTCAGTTTTTTTAAGACTAAGGACATGCGGCAAGAGTTTGCCAGGACGCAGCTGAAAGGGGTAGTGCCGATCCTCTTCGTATTTCTGGTCCGCACCGGCAAGACGATCGAAAATGTCGACTACATTTCGCTCGACCCTGGAGGCAAACTCTTTCATGGACAGGGTGGAATTCGCGGAGTGAAGATCACTTTCCTCGATCCGGTCTCCGGCGCGCGAAAGACGTTGTTCTATTTTTCCGCAGACCTGTCGGATGATGGACTTCGCAAAAATCCCGGAGTGCTTCGATTTAGCGAGACGTTAGCTCCGACAAACAGCTTCTTGAAAGCTGCATCGTATCTGCTCCACGAAAACGGTTTCAACACGGCGCGAAATTTTCTGCTGCAGGTCAGCGCTACGATTTTGCAGGACGATTCCGGGATTCCCTTTCGCGCTTTCCCTCCCGACAAGTGGACGCTCCGCTTTTTTGGTTCCTACTTCGGCCCGATCGATCTGTTTAAACAATTTTATCAACCAGAGCTTCGCCAACTCTACGCCGCAAGCTCGCCCCCGCCCTTAACGTTTGGGTTCGGGTATCAGTGGAACCGCCATAACTCGACACTCATGCTGGCGGCGCGCAGGTAAGCCACGACATCTAAATCAGGAAGGACCAATGACTATCTGGCCATTATAGCCGGTCGCCATATAGACATGCTTGTCTGGGAGAACCCAGAAAGAATTGGAATACCTAAGGTCCGGCTCCCAACGATTATGCATGTCCACGGTAGCCATGGTTTCCCCCCGGTTGTCATTTTCCGCGCTATTTGATGTACACGCCCGCTGAATGCGAGAATTGCAGCAGTCGCTGAGCAAGACCGAAAGATCGGACTCGGGACTCGCCTGCTCGGGACTCGCTTAACCCACCTTGCCCAAGACAAGCCGCAAAAAATGCGCATCGGAGAAGGGCCCGCTGCGCCCCTGGCGAACGACGATCAGATCGAGCGAGGGACAGATGAACATGCGCTGATATCCTGAACCGACGGCGGCGATCAAATCGTGGGGGGCATTATTGCAGAGGCAAGCGCCCCGCCAGTTTTCCCGACTCCAAGGTACTTCCAACATGTTCTCAACATCGACTTCCCGGCCGTCGGGAGCAGCCCGATTCAGCCAAAAACCCATTCCGAACATCGGGTTCGCGCGCGAGCCACGAAAACATTGGTCGAGCAGGTCAGCTCGAACAATTTGGCGCCCTCGGTACTTGCCCCGATTCAAAATGAGAATACCAAGTTGCGCCCACTGGCGAGCGGACAGCTTAAAGCCGCTAGCCAGAAGTGGATTGCCCTCACGGTCTTCCCGAAAGTCGACATAGCCAATACCAAGTGGCCGAAGCAGCCGGCGAGATAGATATTGCTCCGGTGTCAGATGACGCGAGGCGAGCTTCCGGCGCAGCACCTCGCTGTAGATCTGCAGCTCACTCGGGCCATACATGAAGGCCTCGCCTGGCTCGCGGACGGCCTGCAGATGGACACTGTACCCATTCCGATCGGGAATCGATCGACCATGGAGCGAGAAAACCGGCTCAATGCCCGCATTGAAACTCAGAAGATCGCGAGTGGTGATCTCGCCTTTATCCGGAGAATCGCGCCATTCGGCCAAGGTGTCCTTGACCGGCTCGTCGAGCCTGAGGATACCATCCTGTTCCGCCGCAATCGCCGCGATACACCAGAAACCCTTGGTTCCACTAAAAATTGAGGCAACCCGGCCTCGGCTAAAACCGTTGTGGTAATTTTCGTAAATGACTTTGCCGCGTTGAATCACCAACAGGGAAAGTCCATGTCGGGCCGCTGAGTAAGCGTCAGCCGCTTTGAGCGATTGAGGACTGATCTCCGCCGAGGCAAACGGAGCAAGACAAAGCGAGAAATAACCAATGGTCCAAGCCGAAAACAAAAAAGTTCTCATAAAGGTCAACGACAGATGCTACAGATTGCCCAGCGCGGCGGATCTGCAACCAAAGCTCTTCAGGTACCGTTGGACCTTGCTTTCGCCGGATGAGCGCTGTGGACCCGTTGTCGCGCTCCTTGAGAACTCCGCGTCTCTGATGCGTTTCCCCGGGGAAATGGACAAAGGGATCCAGCTCTGAAAGGCGAGTCAACTCTCGGCAAGGCTCGACGGCTGGCACCGACACTCCGACACACTCCGAGACGCAATACGCCTTAGGCAGCACGCCGACACGCCTTATGCGGCGACCGGCAAATCAAAATAGAACTCCGTTTCTTCACCGAGTCTGCTGGTCACACCGATCCGGCCATCATGCGCCTTCACAATCTGCCGCGCGATTGAGAGACCGAGACCAGCGCCTTCCCCACCCTGCTTGTTGGATCGGTAGAACTTGTCGAAGACTCTGGCTTGCTCTTCCTCGGTCAGTCCTGGTCCACGATTGTTGACGACAAAACGGACATAACCGTCAACCACCTTTTCTGCTCGTAACCGAATGGCCGAACCTGGTGTGCTGTACTTCAGCGCATTGGAAAGAAAATTCGACATCACCAAACCGATGCGCTCGAGATCCGCTAAGACGTTCGGCATCTCGTTTGTCGCATCGATTTTCAGGAGATGCCCTTCCGCTTCCGCGGTCTCGGAGAAATTCTTGTAAGCGGTATCCAGTATCAACTCGGACGGAACCGGCCGGATATCGAGCTCGGCCTTGCCGCTCTCCATTCGCGCTAGGTCGAGGATGCTGGACAGGGTACTCAAGAGCCGTTCGCAGTCATTCCGCCCAGAGACCACTAGTTCTTCCTGGGCGGCGGAGAGCCCGCCCATCCGCTTCTCCAATAAAAGATGCAAAACCAAACGAATGCCGGTGAGTGGAGTCCGGATCTCGTGGCTCAAAGTCGAAAGCAGGTCCGATTTCATTTCGTCGAGCCAGCGAAACCGAGTGACATCCACGAGCATTAACGCCCGGCCTGCGCTCTTCTGGTCCTCCAGGACGATCGAAAAGATTCGGGGAAGGAAATAGACTTCCTGGTCGTCGATCCGGAAAAACATCGCTTGTTTCAGATCGTCGAGACGATAATCCGGACCGGTAATCGAGGCTTGGGCCAAGTGTTTCTCGATCTGAGCCGGCAAGCGTCCGGCTGAACGGAGAGAGTTCAATAGCTTCTCTGCTGCCGGATTGGTTCGGGTGATGCGATCCTGCTCATCCAGGATAAACAGCGGAAAGGGCAGCGTGGTAAGCATCGCGCGAATAATCTGATTGAGCTCGATGAACTTGCGGTCTGTCTCCCGGTAGAAATTGCGCAACTCCTGCGCCATAAGATTGAACTCGGCGCTTAAATCGCCGAGTTCATCGTGCGTTCTCACCGGCAACGAACGATCGAAATCGCGAGAACGCAGATAGCGGATGGATTGAGTCAAATTCCGGATCGGCGTGATGATCGAGTGACCAAGCCGCAGGTAAGTGAAGATGAAAACGACAATCGCGCTAACCATGGCAATGATCAGCAAACGAATGGAGTCATGGGCTTGCTGATCCGCGCGGTTATTAGCGATAAGCATTTGGTTCTCATTGATGGCGAGAACCTTTTGGCTGAGATCCGTGATACGCAGAGTCGCTTCCGCGATGCGTGTACGAGTTTGCGCGTAAGCTGGATCGTTGTTGCGGAACTGAGCGAAGATGGTGCGATAGATGTCGATGTAATCTTTAACCGCGGCCCGCAATTGCCGGACGTACTCAATCTCCTCAGGGGTTTTGGCATTGCGCTCGAGCACAGCTAATTGCTCGTGGAATTCGCGCTCCGTCTGATCGAGCGTTCCCGTTTGGTCGTAGGGCGGAGCAGGCCGGTCACCCTTGGTATAAAAAGTGTTCACGCGCGCGGTTGCCACGCGCATGAAATGACACGCTTTGATGCTGTCGTAATTGTTTCGCAAAACGTTGTTAATAGACCTTCCCAGATCGTGAAAAAGCCAAACCCCGTAGATGCCAACCAGGAGAAGGATCAGCAGCGTAGCCAGAAGGCCGAGCGTTAGTCTCCAGCGAAGCATGGGCAGCGGTTACAAACTTAAGCGCTTGCGTTTGCGATACAAGGTGGCCGGATCAATGCCGAGAATCCGGGCCGCGGCATCCAGGCTCGACGCGCGTTGCAAGACTTGGCGGATGTGTGCCTCCTCGAGTTGATCGATGGTGGCATCGGACCCGATTCGGACGGTTCCCTCGCTGGGGAACGGCAAGTTCGCAGGAAAATGTTCCTCGTCGATAAGCGGGTTTTGGGAAAGAATCACCGCGCGCTCGATTGTGTTTCGGAGTTCGCGAATATTGCCGGGCCAGGGATAGGATCTAATCCGGGCCAGTGCGCTGTCGGAAAAGCGGAGTTCACCCCGACCAAGCTGGCTGCTGAAAAACTGCAGAAATTCCATAGCCAGCTTTTCCAGATCGGCGGGCCGCTCCCGCAATGGGGGTATCCGGACAGAGATAACGTCCAGGCGATAATAGAGGTCTTCCCGGAATGTGCCTTCCCGGATGCGTTCCCTCAGATCCCGGTTGGTTGCGGCCACGATCCGTGCGTTGGTCGTTCTCGTTTTGTGCTCACCGACTCTCTCGTATTGGCGCTCCTGTAGTAAGCGGAGAAGCTTGGGCTGGATCTCCAGGGGCAGCTCGCCGATTTCGTCAAGAAAGAGGGTGCCGGATTCCGCGGCGGCCACCCTACCCCAGGTATCGCGGACCGCGCCGGTGAATGCTCCTTTGACGTGCCCAAACAATTCGCTCTCGAGCAACTCTCGAGAGAGACTGGGGCAACTGACAGTAACGAAGGCCCCGTCTTTGAACAAACTGCGGTCATGCACCGCCCGGGCCAGAACACTCTTTCCGGTGCCGCTCTCGCCCAATAGCAAAATCGGTGCCTGGGTCGGAGCAGCCCGGACGAGCACCTCCAGAATCTTTTCCATCTGCGGGTCGCTCGGTTCCAGGTCGATTGTCGGACTCTGCGTCAGAATCCGCTCTTCCAAGTCGCTAAGCTTGGTCTCGAGGTGGCGTTGTTTTTCGGTCCGAATGAGGATTTGGCGGAGGTGCTCGGGAGTGAAAGGTTTTTCGAGGTAGTCAAATGCTCCCTGCTGAATCGCGGCGACGGCCGAAGCAATTGAGGCGTAAGCAGTAAAAACGACGACGGGCAACGATGGAGTATGACGTTTGATTTGGGCCAGCAACTCCAAACCGTCTTCGTCGCCCAGGCGGAGATCGAGAAACATCAGGTCATAAGTTTCCTCGGCTAGTTTGCCAAGGCAGACCACGCCACTATCCGCCGTATCGACCTGGTGCCCTTCAGCCCGAATGGCCGCTGCCGTTGAGGTTCGGATTGATTTGTCGTCGTCAACGATGAGAACACGCACTGCAAGAAAATACTCGCGGCGCATCCGGGCCGCAATTGGGAGTCTGAGCGGCATTTGCAGATCAACAACGCTCGCTTACCTACGTATATGCCAATTCTGTACCTGGACTGCTTTTCGGGGATCAGCGGAGATATGCTGGTCGGTCTACTCGCTGACTTGGGCGTCGCCCCATCCGCTTTCGAATGGGAACTCAGCCGGCTCGGGCTGGAAGACCATCACCTCCACTTTGAGCGGGTGTCCAGAGCCGGAATTTCCTCGATCTGTTTCAGCGTGCACGGAGGCGCGACACATCAAGAAATGGGCGACGAGTCTTCTCTGAAAAGACGCTCTCATCCGCCACATGATGGCGATCATTTCCACCAGCACCAGGAGGAGCCGACTAAAGAAGGACGGAACTACCGCGCGATCCGCGAGCTGATCAATCGCAGCGAATTGTCGGCCTTTGTGAAGGAAAAAAGCATCGCGGTTTTTCAGCGTCTCGCCACGGTCGAAGGGAAGATTCATGGCGTGCCGGCCGACGATGTTCATTTTCATGAGGTGGGCGCCCTTGACTCGATTGTCGACATCGTGCTGACTTGTGTTGGACTTGAGACTCTGCGGATCAGCGAGGTGCGGGTGTCGCCGCTGGTCGATGGACAAGGCGTTCTACGGTGTGCGCACGGCGAGTATCCAGTGCCAGCCCCGGCGACGCTTGAGCTCTTAACCGGGTTACCCTTGCGTCAGATCCCGGTCGAAGGAGAGCTCATCACGCCAACGGGTGCGGCTCTGCTTGCCGAATTTCAAAAAGGCATCGGACCAATGCCAGCTTTACGGATCGAAAAAATTGGCTACGGCGCCGGCAGTCGGGAACTTCCCGGACGGGCGAACGTCTTGCGGGGAGTACTTGGCGAGCTCGAGCGGAAATCCGGGACGGACGAAGTCGTCGAAATCCAGGCCAATATCGATGACCTCTCGCCCGAGATCCTCGGTTCAACTCAAGAACAGTTGTTCGCCAGCGGCGCTCTCGACGTGTTCTTTACACCTGTCCAGATGAAGAAAAATCGGCCGGGCACGCTCCTCACCGTGTTGTGTCACGTCGACAATGTCGCTGATCTTGAAACTTTGATTTTTCGGGAGACAAGCACGTTTGGCATCCGCCGTCGCGAAGTGCAGCGACGGATTTTGGATCGCCAGATTCTTGCTGTCGAAACTGCCTATGGGCCGGTCCGAGTGAAGCTTGGACTGCTCGGGGACGAAGTGGTGCAAGTCTCGCCGGAGTTCGGAGATTGCCGTGCGCGGGCCACGGAAAAGGGCGCACCGCTCAAACGAGTTTACGAGGCTGCCATGGGAGCTTTCCGGGCACAGCAGGAACGAATGGGCGATGACCAATGAGCGATGACCGATGACCGATGACTGGGCGCGGTCAGGACACGGGGAACACTATATCGTTGAGATTAGTTTGATTGTTCAATTTGGAAGTTGGCGCAGCTTGCGAATCTGGTGTCAGCGCTCAGCTCATTCCCCCTCCGAGATGGCCAAAATTAAATTTCGGCCTCCCACGAATCTTGTTGAACTTCAGCAATATCAGGCGTTCGGTGAAGGATGAGCACCGCTACACTGGAAAAAGTTTCACAGCTCGATCAGCTCAAACAGTTTACGAAGGTGGTGGCTGATTCTGGCGATTTTGAGTCGATTCGAGCGTATAAGCCACAGGACTCAACAACTAACCCGAGCCTGATTCTCACTGCTGTACAAAAAGACGAGTACGCCCATCTACTCGATAATGCTATGAGCGACCTGAAGTCTTCGCCCTTAAACGGAAAGGCGAAGATCGAAGCCATTATGGATGAACTTCTGGTCGAATTTGGAACCGAAATTCTGAAGATCGTACCGGGCCGCGTCTCGACCGAGACCGACGCCCGGCTCTCTTTCGATACGGAAGGTTCGATCAACAAGGCGCGGCAGCTGATCGCTCTTTATGAGAAGCGCGGAGTTAAACGTGAGCGGGTTCTCATAAAGATTGCTTCGACCTGGGAAGGGATAAAAGCGGCGGAACAGCTCCAAAAAGAATCGATCAATTGCAATCTCACCTTGCTGTTTTCTTTTCCGCAAGCTGTCGCGTGCGGGGAGTCCAAGGTGCGACTCATCTCGCCGTTTGTTGGCCGAATCTATGACTGGTACAAGAAGGACACCGGCAAGGATTACCACGGGGCAGATGATCCAGGCGTCCAGTCCGTGACCCGCATCTACAATTATTACAAAAAGTTCGGATACTCCACAGAGGTCATGGGAGCCAGCTTCCGGACCAAAGAACAGATCGTCGAATTGGCGGGCTGTGATTTGCTGACCATCAGCCCGAAGCTGCTGGACGAGTTGGCCAACTCGACTGAGCCGGTGGAACGAAAGCTTTCTCCAGACCAGGCCAAGAATGCGAAGGACGAAAGGATTACTCTCGACGAGAAGCAATTCCGCTTTCTTTTCAACGAGGATCCGATGGCGGTCGACAAGACCGCGGAAGGCATTCGCAAATTTTCCGCAGACATCGTCAAGCTCGAGAAATTGGTCGAAGCGAAGCTGTAGAAAAAAACGACGATTTGGAGTCCTTGAACACCGAAACTCGATGTAGAGGAATCAAGTTTTTTTTAAGCGGATTTTTTTCCACCTACTCTATTCCTCCCCTTTCAAGGACTCTGTGTGTTGAGCAACCCCCCGGTGGCTTGCAGCGCCACCAAGGACTCGGGCGCTGTCACCCAGCAAGCTAGTGCGCTGCTTTGTGTTGGTGGCAGCGACAGGATGGCCCGCAAATGATCGCCGGATTTCTGCATCGGGCTGGCAAACAGGGCGACGGCAACAAAGTCGTGCTTTAACTCACGGCCGCGGTTCTCACCTCCCCGGACAGACGACCTTACATCCATCGCGAGGGCAGCGCAGTGCAGTTCGGCCGCTTCCCGGGCTGAGTCGAATTCGGCCTCGAGTTTTCCGTTATGCAGAACAACCCGCAGCCGACCCGGGTTTGCCCGATCGGCCAACGGCAGATCCTGGCCCGTAAACCAGCCCTTCCACTCCGTGCCATTGAAGACAAACCCTGGCGTATACGTCGAGGATGATCCCCAAAGGGTCCCATAACTCTCCTGCCGTAAGGTATACTCCCGTTTCGCAAAACGGTCCTTCCAGCCCAAACTGTCCCAGTAGTCGACGTGAAACGAAACGGGCACTACCTCTTTCCAGAGTCGATCGCTTTTCCCGAGACTGGAGAGCCAGGTCTCGGCGGGAGGACAACTGCTGCAGCCCTCGGAAGTAAACAGCTCAAGCAGGGAAACATGTTGCGAACCTGAATCAAACGCTGTGTCACCTGACGCGGCTCGAAGACAGAGGGCAAGCAGGACTACGAACAAAATTCGGAGCATCGTTTTGAGAAGAGGAAGCAGGAGGCTGTTTATTCCCGCCCCAGTCTTCCCGCCCGCTATTCGAGCAGGTCCTTGGCCTTGTGCCGGCACAGCGCCGTTGGTCAGTCCTCAAAGTGCGGACAAGGATGTTCGCGAAACGAGAGTGGTCTGTTTCACTCGATTCCTGCGGGCGCCGTTCTGGCTGGCACCGTTGCGCGCCGAGTGATACCGAGGACCTTTGGCTGTGTTTATCGCCAGTTCGAGCATCGGTCCGGGGAACTTTCGACAGTTTGTCAGCGTTTTATCCAGGGCCTGGACGAAATAGTCCGCTTCTGCGGTTCCAATCACCAGAGGCGGCAGGATCTTTATTACATCCATATTATGTCCCCCCACCTGGGTTAGTACGCGATGTTTGCTCAAAAGAGGAACGACGATTAGCTGCGGAAAGAGGGATCTGTCAATCTTGTGGAGGAGACGCCAAGCCATCTTCAGCTTCAGTTCGGCAGGCTCATGGAATTCAATGGCAATCATCAGTCCTTTGCCTCGAACCTCTTTGATGAAGCTGTGTTTCGCGCGAAGGCTACGTAAACGTTGAAGTAAAACCTCGCCTATTTCGGCCGATCGGTTGACCAAATTTTCTTCCTCTAAGATGAAGAGAGAGGCTAACCCGCAAGCCATGGCGAGGTTGTTCCGGCCAAAGGTACTGGAATGGACTACGCAGCGGTCAAGCCGGCTGTAAACCTTTTGGTAGATGCTCCGTCGAGCTGACGATTGCCGCGCAGGGTACGTAGCCGCCGCTCAAGCTCTTCGCGACAGTCACGATATCGGGTTCGAGATCCCAGTGCTGAAACCCCCACCATCGGCCAGTCCGGCCAAGACCGGTTTGTACCTCGTCAGCAATGAGGAGGGTGCCATATTTTCGGCAAAGGATTTGCGCCTCGATGAGAAAATCTTTTGGAGGCAGCTTGACGCCCTTACCCTGGATTGGCTCGAAGATGAAGCCAGCCACATCGCGTTTCCGGAGAAGGCTCTCGAGACTGTCCAGATCGCCCAACCGAATCCGGCTGACATCACTCAACAACGGACCGAAACCCTCGTGGAAATTGGAGATAGCGGTCAGAGAAAGTGAACCGTAGGTCAGACCATGATAACCGCCCTGCAAGCTAATGATCCGAGGCCGTCCCGTGGCCGCCCGGGCAAACTTGATCGCCGCTTCATTCGCTTCGGTCCCGGAATTGCAGAAAAAGACGGCACCGAGATGGTCGGGAAGTTTCTTGAGAAGTGCTTCAGCAAGCAAACCGCTGAGGAGTGAACAGTCCAGTTGAACCATGTTTGGCAGATCAAGATCCAGAGCATCCCGGATCGCTTTTTAATAACCGGATGATTCCGACCCATGTTGAACACGCTGTAGCCGCTCAGGAAATCAAGGTAAGCGTGGCCGGCAGAATCGTAGAGATAAGCGCCTCCGCACCGGTATAGATCCGGTCAAAGCCCGTGATTTTCTGGACTTCAACGAAAGTGGGGTTGAGGTGTTGACTGTGGAGTCGGTAATTCTCTCCTTGCCGCTCAGCGACAAGTTTCTTCAGATCAAACGGCATTGCATATTCCTTCCGAAGCGCCGATAAAGCCGGACGCTTCACGAAGCGGATATTCTGTGGCAGGCCGTAGGCGACGTCAAGCGGGCGGCAAGGCCCTCCCAACATCGCTTAGCGACGACAGGTTCTGCCCCGCCGTAGCCGAGCGCAGAAGGCGAAGTGGGTCGTACGTACTCCAAGATACCAGTATTACTAAGGAGTAATCCGGGCTCAACGATGACAGTGCGTCAGGATCAGGGCCGCGCCAAAGACCAGCAGAGGTAGCAAAGCAGAAAGGACGATCAACCGGGCGCCGCGCCATTGGGCCTTCCAAAGTTTCGGCGATTGGAGATGTTTTGCCCGTTCAGTCACTTTGACTGAATCCGGGTCATCAAGTTCGGCCTTCATTGCCAGTGCCGATGAATACCGCCGGTGAGGCTCGCGCTCCATGGCGTGAAGAATGATCTCCTCCAGTTCCTCGGAGATTTCCGGATTTCGTTTTCGAGGAGCGACCGGGTCGCCGGTCAGCCGGGAATTCATCACAATGAAGGGGTTCGGTCCGTCGAAAGGGGTATGCCCGGTCGTCATCTCGTAGAGCATGGCTCCAAGGCTGTAGATATCGGTGCGCTCATCCCCTCGCCAGCCTTTGACTTGTTCGGGCGCCATATAGTCGGGCGTACCCATCGTAGTGCTGAATCCCGCGAAAGTGAGCCGTCGCATCGCGGAGGATTTGGCAATGCCAAAGTCGATGATCTTCACCGAACTATCCTTACAGATCATGACATTCTGCGGCTTCATATCCCGATGAATAACCTTGTTCTCGTGCATGTGAGCGAGCGCCGAGCACAAGGACGAAGCAATCTTGACGGCATCGTCGATCGGCAAGGGGCGGACCTGATCCATGACTTCACTAAGCGTCTTGCCCTCCAAGTACTCCATGACGATGTAGGGGCGGCTTTGATCCGGTACATCGATAAACCGCAGAATGTTCGGATGCTTGAGTCGCTTGCCAATCTCGGCTTCTCGTTCGAACCGGGAAAACGATGCCGGATCGGATTCGAACTGTAGATGAGGAATCTTGATCGCGACCGTTTGATTGGTCTGCATATCCATCGCCCGGTAGATCGAGGCCATACCGCTGCGCCCGATCACACTTTCGATCCAGAATCTGTTGTCCAGGAGGTCCCCTGCCTGTATTTCTTGTGCCATCTCAGCCGGCTTCTCTTCGCGTACTCCCTTGAGAAAAGAAAGACCAGTTTCATACCTCGGCTCGTTGAGCCGGTCAACCTGAACAACCTGAACAGAAAGGTTGTCGTCGGTACCACGCCGTTCTGCCAATGAGATCAGATAGGGGCAGATTTCATCCAGATTGAGGCGATCGACTCCTTCCGAAATTTCCGCATCGCCAACAAAACAGTAAAGTCCATCGGTGCACTGCACGATACGGTCGCGGGAGTTCAGCTTCAATTTTCGGAAATCAAAGCGGACGATGGGTTCGGGACCGACACTGCGTGTGAGGATGGAACGCAAGTGGCTGGCGCGCGCCTCCTGTTCGGTGATAAGTCTGAGTTTCAGCTGAACGCCGGTATAAGAATGGTCGTTGGTCAAACGCCGAATCTCTTCGTTTCTGACCAGATAGACGCGCGTGTCGCCCACGTGCGCGATGGCAAGTTCCTTCTCGCGAAAAAGGCAGGCGGTCAGCGTTGTGGCCATGCGTCCGCCTCGAGGATCACTCATCCCTGCCTCATAAAGAGCCAGGTTCACCTGATCGAAGATCTCTTTGAGAATGTGCTTTGGCGAGAGGCTCGGATCGACTTTTTGGAAAACCTCGAGACCGATTCTGATCGCAGCCTGACTGGCTTCGTCACCGTGCTTGCTTCCGCCAACACCGTCGGCTGCCAAAGCCAGCGCACCACGCCGCCGGCGGTCCACGGGGTCATCGGGTTGCCAAAAAACCAAACAATCTTCGTTCTTCTCACGCTTCGGGCCGGCGGAAGACTGCGAGAAAACGCTCAACTCCATCGTCCGTACACTGCCACGTCCCGGAAGACGTGGCAGTGCATTGTTGAAATTAATCCAGCCTGGTTAGGGATAAACACAGCCGGTTGAGAGGATTCAGGCAAACCCAAGCCGCTGCGATCGGGAAAACCAGCACCCAGCGCTAGGCTTATCAGCTAATTCTTCTTGGTCCGAGGCGCGGCTTCGCCAGGTCTAGGCGCTCGCCGGCGCATCAGCAAAGACCGATTTTTCCTTCTTTTTGCTCGATGTGAAGAAGTAAAACCCGCCGTAAATGCCCCAGATCGCGACCAGACCCAGCGCAATATATGGCTCTTTGAAACTCATACCAGCAACGGACAAAGGCCCAATCAGGTAAAAGAGCATACAGAGAAGATTGGCCAGAAGACCAAAGACTGGAATGGCCAGGTGTTTAACTCCGTTAAACATGTGATGCTGCCGAAAGGCGACGATCGCGACAATGCAGGTCATCATGTAGAGCAAAAATGTCCCGAAGTTGCTGGTCAGGGTAATGATCAGAAGGCTTTGCGGAATATTGGCCGCGGCATCGTGCGGGAAAATCCCGAAGCTGTACCAGATGTTTTTCGGGAGCGTCTTGATGGTATCATCGGCCACCGCGGCGCCGCCGCAGAAGTACAGGAGCACCCCGAAGATCCCCAAAATGGCAGAGATGACGCAGAGCGTCCAGATCGACCGGTGCGGCGTGAGGTTTTTGCCATGCAACATTCCAAAATGGGACGGCACCTCTTGGTCACGGCCCATCGCGTACGTCACGCGGGCTCCCGTATTAATGCAAGCTAAGGTCGTCCCGACCAAGGCCAGAAATACGGTAATCGCTATAATGAACATGAACCACCAGCCGGCCTGGGGACTTCCAAATGCCCATGTGCCGGCGAGCTGTATCATATCGCCGATCGGCGCGGGCGACCCCGCGGCCTGGGTCATCGTATACCCGCTATTGAGGAAGTAGTTTGCGCCGAAATATTCGAAGAGGTAACAAATTACGCCCTGAATCATAAGCGAGAGCAGCACCGCGCGAGGAATATCGCGTTTCGCGTTTTTCGCCTCCTCCCCCATCGACGTCACCGATTCGAAGCCTACGAGAATCAGAATGGCAACGCACGCCTGCACGATGACATAACTGAAGCCGTGCGGTGTGATCACGGAGGCGGCCGTAGGGTGAAACTGGAACGTCGGCGTCGGATTCTTCGGATCACTCCCTTTTGTAACCGCCTGGTCCGGCGCATAGGTCACGGTGAAATCCTTGTCTGACCCATCCGCGTTCTTTTCGAAAACATAATTACCATCCTTATCCTTCTTCGGAACGGTCGTGACATTGCCCTTGTCGTCCTTCGTAGTTTCCATCGCGATGACCTTTGTGGTCGGAACACCGTCCGGATTAAGGGTCACGGCCTTCGAGCCCTCCGCGTGATTGACTCGGTAGGCAATCGCGATGCTGGCGAACACGACGAGCGCCGTAATCTGAATCACATTGATTGCCATATTCACTGCCGTCGAGCCGGTGACTCCACGATAGGCAATCCAGCCTACAAAAAATGGAAACACGATCGCGAAGAGGATCATGAGTAGCGGACTAGGCACCGCCGCGTTGAACACCGTCGGAAAAAGCTCTCCAGCAAGATAACCGACCAGGAGCGCGGTAACCGCAACCATCACACCGGGATAAATCCAGTAGTAGAGATGGCTGGCCCAACCCACCATGAACTTCGCGATCCGAGCAAACTTGTAGGCTTTTGCTTTTGATAAGAAAGCCTGTTCGGCGAAGAAGTAGGAGGATCCTGCGCCGGGGTAAAGTTTCGACAATTCCGCATACGAGATGGCGGTGGCGAAACACAGCAATAGCGCGACAACGATGCCGAACCACATTGAGCTGCCGGCCATGGGCGCGCCGTAGAGGCATTGTTGTGCGAAGGTTAACCAAAGGAACGCGCCGGGCGCGATCAGCGCCATGGCGTTTACGGTCAGCCCTGTTAAGCCGAGGGTCGGCTTCGCTTGGGTAGTCTGGGTAGTTTCGGGCATAATTGATTTGGAGCGAGGTGGCGGATTGAATTGAATTTGATGGTGGAGGAGCAGCATCCGTCATGCCAGCGTGACGACCCTTGGCCTGCGCCGTGGGCAGAGAAATCCGTTTTTTCAGCCGATCGTCGTTGCGATCCAGCTTTTGTATTTTTGATCAGCCTGCGAACAATCCTCCAGTCCGCAGTCAAACAATCACCAGATCTGGCGAGAATTAGCCAGCTATCTAGCACCCAGCCAAAAAACGCCAACTCTCCTGGCGATCTCCGAGATTGGGGGATCCAGAGGCAGCTCAGGGGAGAATTCTATTGGCTCGGCCAATTCGGGCAAAGAAAGTCTTGGAGTGCGTGCGACTTGTCGCCGCTTTAGGATCGCGCGGGGCGCGACTCAGGCCGATAACTGAATCAGAGAATGCGGAGCTCCCGGCGAAAGACGCCTCTTCGGCAGCCGCGCTGCGCGAGGTCTCAAAGCGGCGACAAGTCGCACGCACTCCAAGACGCAAAGCGAATTGGTACCTCTCTCGTTTTCGGTCGGTGCTCCGAAGCCCGGCCCGAAACCTGCTCCCCGCGACCTTGCCTTAACCGCGTTCCCTTCCGCGGTCCATGACAAGAGTTAAAATCAATTATCCATGCATGCTCGACCTACGGGAATCAAACACCACTGTACCGCGTCCCTGCTTGCCCTGCTTTGCAGTGTGGCCGGACTTGCGGAACATAGTTTTGCCGCCGATGCGAACGCTCCGGCGGATGCGACCGCGCCTGCGGATGTAACCAAGGTAGCCGACGGAAAAGAAACGAAAGAGGTAGTAAAAAAAGCTGCGGAAACCAAACCACCGGAACCGCGCTTCAAGCTTTACGGATGGATCGAAGCTGGTCTGACCGGCAATCCGCGCTCGCCGCTGGACAATCACAATTTCGGTCAGCTGTATACGGATCGCGCCAATGAATTTTTGCTCAATCAATTATCGCTAGTGGCGGAGCGCGCGCTTGATCCGAACGCCACTGGTTTTGACTGGGGATTTAAAGTTTGGTTCATGTATGGGAGTGACGCTCGCTATACCAAAACGGTCGGTATGTTGGACCTGGTGACGAATGAGCGCGTTCAACCCGATTTCCCCGAGGTCTACCTTAGTCTGCACTTGCCGGTGCTGACGGCAGGCGGACTTGATCTCAAGCTGGGCAAGTATGCTGATCCGATGAGCGCGGAGACGATCGATCCGCGCAGCAACGTATTCTACTCGCACAGCTACATCTTTAACTTTGGCGTACCGACAACCAACCTCGGAGTCCTAGGCGTCCAACACGTCACCAAATGGCTCGATATTTATGCCGGCGTAAACCGTGGGGTGAACACGAGCATCGATGATAACAATGACTCCGTTTCATTCGAGGGCGGGTTCGGCCTGAACCTTCTGGACGGGAACCTGACGACAGTAGCACTGACCCACATCGGACCGGAAAACCCGAATAACAATCATGACTGGCGTTTTCTGAACGACGTCACCACAACCTGGAAAATCACCAAGGCCCTGACTTCTATTACCGATCTGAATCTCATCTATGATCAGCTGCCGGGGGCGGGCTATGGATATGGCGTAGCTCAGTATCTGACGTATGCCATCAACGATTTCGTCACGGCTGGATTCCGCGGCGAAGTCTGGCGTGACGAGCAAGGATTCTACGTGGCTCAGTTCCGCGCAAATAACGATTTTATCCACCTTCTCCGCGGCGATATCCCGGCCCCCGATCCCAGTACTCGGGGCGGCGGCAAAACCACCTACCTCGGACTGACTTTCGGGCTGACGTTCAAACCGCCTCTGCCGAAGCCATTCGCCGGCCTACTGATTCGTCCGGAGGTCAGGTATGACCGCGCTTTGACCGACACCAGGCCCTTTCTCGGTTCTGACACATTTAAACAGGACCAGATCACACTAGCTTTCGACGCCGTCCTGGAATTCTAATCCGTTAAAGGAGTTACACTTGGCCGCCGGAGCGGAGACTCCGGCGGTCGCCTGATCGTACCGTGAGACCTTCCCGGTCCAGCTTTTCCAGGAGCGGGACCATGATTCGACGGGTGCTTCCGCTGGCTTGACGCAACTCGCTCACCGTGGCCGACGGCTTTTGCTGAAGGTACTGAACGATGGCCGTCCTGATCCGCGAGAAGCCGATGCGGGAAAGGTAGACCCCGGAGCTGAGTTCGATCAGATCACCCCGAGTACGCAAAAACCGCAGTGCTTCGCGGGCCGCTGGACCCGTCGGCAATTCCGTCAGCGATGGAGGCTGGACCGAATTCTCCAGAAACGCGGTTTGCAGCCGGGCACAGGCGTCTCGCAGACGATCCGGCATCGATGGCATATGCGAGCGCGCGCGCAAACAATTCTCAGAAACTTCGTAACCCTGGCTGGCGAGATCCTTCAGTAAGGCTTCGCAGAGAGTCGGTTGACGGAACTCTCCCGGCAATCGAGAGCGCAATTTTGTCAGTGGTAGACCCGGAGTTTCCGGAGCAGCGGTATGTTGTCGGTCTACCTCTTCGACCGCCCGGCAAAGCACGGCCCGCCACCACTGGCGCTCTACCACGTAGTCTGTCAGCAAGCAAATAGCGTCCGCGTGACGCAATTCTTCAAGCGCAGCCGAAATCTGCGACAGGGAAAATTGGGATCGAACGAGCAAATCTGCGCGGCGCGAGACGTGGTCTCGGGCGAGCGTGGCTTGGATAAGTTCGGCCGGGTCCGCAAGGTTGTTGGCTGCCCGGGTCAGAAAAGAGCGGTGCCTCTCGTTTCGAAAATGGCGACGCCGCGCCGACGGATCCAGAATGATTCCGCCTGCTACGGTGAATCGATTGGCGGCATCCCGTAGAATAAATCGATCTCCCGCAAACGCGAAAATGGGAGCTCCGAGACGAACCTGTCCCAGCGTGGTTGCTCCGGGTTCGACCGGTGTTTTATCGAGGAGGACCAGGCGCCCGGCTACTTGGGCGCTGCCGTGGTGAAACAGGACCGGCATGCCATTGGCGAGAGGCACAGAAGACGGATTGGACCGATTGCGCCGCGCGGATCGTTTGAGTTCAACTTCCAACGTCTCCGCCGGTTCCCCGAAACCGGGCCGCGTCACCACATCGCCCCTTCGAAGGTGCTCCACCGCGAGATCAACCAGGTTGAGCGCCAGACGCGTGCCGGGGCCCCCTCGGCTGCATTCGCGTCCGTAGCTTTGGATCGAGCGAATCCGAGCGAGCTTTTGGCTCGGCTGGATGAGGACCGTCTCGCCTGGGGCGAACTCGCCTCCGATCGGTGTTCCCGTCACGACTGTGCCCAAGCCCTTCAAGGTAAACACGCGATCGACCGGCAAACGTGGTTTCCCGGAGACGGACTGTCGGGGCCTTGCCAGAAGGCAATCGGCGAGTGCCTGCCTGAGTTCTGCTATTCCGGCGCCGGTTAAAGCAGAGACCGGAAGGACTGGAGCAGTCGCGTAGCGACTTGACTCGAGCTGCCGACCAACTTCTTGACCCACAGTTTCCGGATCCTCAACCAGATCGCATTTCGTCAGCACGAACAGGAGACTCGGCACGGCGAGATACTCGAGGATCTGCAAATGTTCCTCGGTTTGGGGCATCCAACCCTCGTCGGCCGCCACCACGAGAAGAGCGGCATCGACAGCGCCGACCCCGGCGATCATATTCCTGACGAAATCCTCATGGCCGGGAACATCGACAATGCCAATCTCGGGGCACGGTCCAGCGGCGGCGGCCTCGGTCAGGAAAAAATGAGTGAATCCAAGCTCAACCGTCAAGCCCCGCGCCTTTTCCGCCGGCAATCGATCTGGTTCAAGGCCGGTAAGGGCCCGCACTAACGCGCTCTTTCCATGATCAACGTGGCCGGCGGTGGCAATGATAGCGCTCCGGCACGTCAGGCAGGCCTCTCGTTCAGCTGCTGATACGCCGTTGTGAGTCAGCATGGGATCTGTGAAGAAGCGCTAGTGCACTAGAGTCCTTGAACACTGAAATTTGCTGCAGTTGAATCAAGTTTTTTAAGCGGATTTTTTTTCTTAATTCAATTCTTCGCCTTTCAAAAACAAGGACTCTGCACAGCGAGGCCGGCTAATATGCGTTAGGCCAGATCTCCACGCCGCATTTTTTTACTAAAACTCGTCGGTCTGAGGCGCGGCCTCGCTAGAGGTGCTGACCGCGGCCCTGATTGCATCCTCCAGCAGCTGATCCTGCTCCGGGAAAATCGTGCGTAAGTCCAGTCGATAACAATCGTCCGCGATGTAACCAATGACCGGGGGAACAGCTTGGCGTAGCCGGGCCGCCAGCTCAGAAGCCGAGATCTCAGGGGAGCTGAGTTCCAGGGTCAAGGACTCGATCGTGCAGCGGGGCAACGTTCCTCCACCAACTTGAGCTTTGCTCATCCGGGATTTCGCGGAAATCGGCACGTCCCTCAGGCTGGCAATGATCGCGGCAGCACGTTCCGCCAAAGCGCCATTGGTCATCGCCAGCATCCTCTGGACCGGAATTTCCGGCAGAGCATTCCTCAGATACAGATCGACGGTGGCCTCGAGCGAGGCCAGGACCAGCTTATCGCACCGAAAAGCCCGGAAGAGCGGATCATGTTTCAGTGCTCTGATCTTTGCCGAACTCCCGGCAAGGATACCTGCTTGCGGACCCCCAAAAAGTTTGTCACCGCTGAAACAAATCACATCGACTCCCTGCGCCAGCGCTTCGGCCGGTCTCCGCTCGTGATCGAGCCGTTGGCCATCCCCCAATACGGCGTCTGTATCAAAGACAGCGCCGCTGCCCAGATCTTCCACAAAGGGAATACCCGCCTCGCGGGCCACGGCAGCAATTTCCTCAGGAGCAGCGGAATGAGTAAAACCCTCGATATAAAAATTGCTCCGGTGCACTTTAAGAATCAAAGCCGTCCGTTGATTGATCGCCCTGGCGTAATCGCTCACATCGGTCTGATTCGTTGTGCCGACCTCATGCAAATTGGCCCCGCTCGCCTCGAGAATCTCCGGTATCCGGAAGCCTCCTCCGATCTGCACGAGTTCGCCTCGCGACACAATGACTTCGTGGCGTTCGGCCGTCCGGGTGAAGTGCCGGACCAGCAGAACCAGAGCTGCGGCACAGTTGTTGACGATCGTCGTTGCTTCCGAGGCGATCAGCAGCGCCAGGGTCTGCTCAAGGTAGGGGGCGCGCGGCCCGCGCTCGCCCGTCACCAGATCATATTCCAGGGTAGTATAGTTCTGCGCGACACTGACCAGAGCCTTGGCGACCGCTGGACCAAGGGGAGCCCTCCCCAGGTTGGTGTGAATGATAATACCTGTTCCGTTGATGACCGGCTGGAGGCGTTCGCGCCGTAACTGCTCCACAGCATCCGCGAGCACTTTGAGGAGGTGCTCCTTATCCAGCCCCGCCTCTGCGGAATTCTTGCGATAGGCAGCGAGCTCTCGCCGGATCAGGGCGACAATCGCGGGGCGAGGTAGATCCTTTGCTACCGGCCCGAGAGCCTCGAGCAGGTAATTGACCGATGGAATCTTCCGGAGGTTGGCTGAACTCAACCGAAAAACATGCAGGGACACTTGGAAATGCGCAATGGGAACTACATAGCCTGCATCGCTCGCAAATCCCCCAAAAATTTGCGAGCGACACAGGCTATGTAGTTCCTTGAATTTCCCTCGTCCCTAAATCGCCCGGACTGGTTGGCATGGTCGAAGGCCGGGTAACCACTTGCCGGCGATGTGCGAGCAGCTCCCGGTTTACCGAGAGCAAGATGCGAGTCTCGACTGGATTTGGCCCACTGTGCAGACTGCTCGCTTTTTCGATCACCGCGCGCTCGGCTTTGGTCATCCTCTCCTCCTGAAGCAGATGCTCAGTCCAGGAAGGCATCAACATCGTGATCCGGAACGTGTTTGGTCTCTCCAGGTCTTCGTTGAGATGCCAGCTGAAAGCGCCGTTCCGAAGATGAATGAGGCGAACCTCTCGGAGCACTTCCAACAACTCGGCTCCGCGAGTATGGTCAACGACAAACTCGTAATTGACCTGGACGGGACCGTCGTGTGGGGCCGGCATATGGATCAGCTTGTGCGAGAAACCGGTCCGCGGAGCCGGAGCCAAATCAATCTGCTGGGCAACGTCCAATGAAAGCGGAATGGCTAATAAGAGACTCAACGCCAGCAGAGCAGCCCCGGCGACTAAAGTCCATTTCGCGCCAATACCAGCAGCACCGGCACCCCAGACAATTCCACCAAGAGCCATTGCACCCTGAGACCCCATGATAACCGTCGCGCTCATTCGGCCACGAGCCCATTCCGGCATGGCGCGTTGACCAGCAACCCAGAGCTCCGAGGCGGAAAGAGTCCACCCGACCCCGGCCAGAGCCGCGACGACCATGAAGGCGGCTTGGGATCGGACAAAAGCCATCAGCAGCAATACGACCACGACCAGGGCGTTTGCGGTGATAGTCAACGCATTGGAAGACTCCCGGGAGCGGAGCAAGGGGACGACGAAGATCGCCCCGAAGACCGAACCAAATCCCATCGCGCTGAAAAGAAGTCCCGTGCCGGGTGCGCTCAGCTTCAGCTCCTTTAATCCCACCACCGGAATGAGCGCAGGAATGAGCGAGATAAAAAAAGCGAAAAGAACGTTTCGAGCGACAATAATCCGCATCGTTGGAGAATAGCGGACATAACGAATCGCCGAGGAAAACGACTCGACAAAATTCTCCAGGGGCAAAGTGCTCTGGGCGGTTTTTCGCTTCCACTGCAGAATCGCCAGGATCACCAACAGAAAACAAAGGGCATTCATGAAAAAGACGCCATCGACCGTGATCAGGGGAATGAGAAGGCCCCCAAGCGCCGGGCCAATGATCCCGGAGACGTTCAGCTGCAGTCCGCCAAGGGTAGCTGCCGAAGGAAGCTCGTCGTTCGTGACGATCTCCGGGGTGATAGCCGTCCAGGCCGGTGCATTAAAAGCAAAGCCCACGCCGATGAGAAAAACGCAGATCAAGATTATCCCCGGGCTCAGGAGATGGAACCAGCCAAAGATTCCCAGGAGACCGGCCGATGCGGCCAACCAGAAATTCATCACGACCAGCAGTTTCCGACGGTCGACCATGTCAGCGAACGCCCCAGCCGGCAAAGTCAGCAGAAAGAAAGGCAAAGATGCGACCGTTGACATAAATGAGAGGAAGAACGGCGAAGGGCTTAGTTTGGACATCGCCCAGGTCGCGGCGGCGTCGTGCGCGGCCACGCAGGTGCCGGAAATCACACTGGCCAGCCAAAGCCGCCGATACACCGGATTGCGGAGAGCTCGAAAGGTTGAGGTATTGGAGGCGATCGCTTTCATGTAAGCAGATCCCAGCAGAGGAAGTCGCCGCGGGAATCAGCATTCGATCGGACGGCTGACTGTCTTCTCTGGAACAGGTCAGGCGGGAGGACGCCTTTTTGTAGCATCGCAAGTCTGGTTGTTTCAATCACATATCGATGGAGGCGTTGCATCGAACATTAATTCTCCGGGCGGAGTGTCAGTGCCAGTTTTTCGCCGGGGAATTTCGCACATCGTGGTGCATGGTGTTATTACACAATCGGTCACCTTTCGCCGCCAGACTTGCGAATCTGGCAGGAAGGCGAAAGACTCTTCTACCTCTATGCTTGCGCCCAAATCGCCTCCCTCCGCGGAGCCTCAACCGCCTTCGCCCTATGTGAGGAAGCTTTGTCCAAAAGTAATCCTCGAGGGCACTCGCCTGACGGGGAAAACGGATCTGGCCTTTGCTCTGAACGAGTCCCCTCGAATTGTCGGCGTACGCCGGTACCGTTATCATTCCCCCATCGTTTCCGCGGAATGGAACGGCCTGACGAATAGCCCGTGGGGAGCGAGTCTGATCAACTTCGAAATCGAGTACGAGAGTGTCGTGCTAGAGACCTATCGGACCTGGATGCGGCTTTTCGAGCTGTACCGCTATTATTCCTGGATCATCGATCGATTTCACATTTCGACCCAGGCCTGGCAAATGATCTATAAAAAACGGACCTACGATTTCACCTGGTTGGAACGCCGGCTCAGCCTTCTCGATTTCCGCTTGATTTTCTGTTGGCGCAGCCCCGAATCGTTTGAGGAGGCGCGTCGCCGAAGACTCAAAGTCTCCAGTAATCCAGAGCAGTACCACGACCTGAGCATCTTTCTCCGCGAACAAGAAGTTGTGCAGGAATTCTTTGACCGCTCTTTGTTGCCGAAGCTGGTGGTAGATGTCACGGACGGCAAGCTGGAGCGTTCGGTAAAGCAGATTTCCGATTGGCTCGAGGCCACTGGCGGGCTCACGGCGCCGAATTGAGCGCCGAGAGCGTGCGCATTCTGACTCAAGGTTTTGGCTGGCGCGAGAATTTAGAAATTGTCTCGCAAGATGACTCTGGCCCTGCGCCGGTAGGGCACCCTACCCTCTTTACCTCTTCCCAGAGATGATCCAGTTCGCCCGTACCGAGGCTCGCGAGGCTCTGGCCGCGATCGTTCGCCAGAGCCTCCATAGCCGCAAATCGGCGAGCGAACTTGCTCGTAGCTCGGGCAAGGAGATCCTCGGCGTCGAGCTTGTTCTTACGGGCATAGTTGACCACCGCGAAAAGCAAGTCGCCCAGCTCCTCCGCTTTCATCTCGGCGGACGGCGCCTGCTCCAGCTCGGCCAATTCTTCCCGAATTTTTGGAAGGACAGCCTCAACCGATTCCCAATCGAAACCGACCCGCGCGGCTTTTGCTTGAATCTTCTGGGCTCGCGCGAGCGCTGGCAAGGCCAGCGGGACACCATCCAAAGCAGATCTCCGCTCCTTTTTCTCGTCGCGTTTGATGTCATCCCACTGCCGCAATACAGCAGCGCTGTCCGGGAGACGGTTCTCTCCGAACACGTGTGGATGACGGCGGACTAGCTTTTCTGCGATGATCTCGGCAACGGCGTCGAAGTCGAAGCGATTCTCTTCTGCCGCAAACTGTGCATGAAGAACAACCTGCAGAAGCAAATCGCCAAGTTCTTCGCGGAGTTCACGGTCATCCCGGTTTTCGATCGCCTCAAGCACCTCGTAGCACTCTTCCAGGAGATGCGGTTTCAGACTCTCGTGAGTTTGCTCGCGGTCCCAGGGACACCCGTCCGGGCCTCTGAGCCAGACCACGATTTGCCGGAGGCGATCAATCGGAGCGAGAGGAGAACTCAGAGCGTGACCTTTGGTGTTCTTGGACTCTCGACCTTGAACGTTGTTCGGCAGCGGCGGAACCTTCAAGTCCCCCGTCCCCGGTCCTGCTGGAGCAGCTTTTCCCGGGCGCGCTCCAGCGTCGCTCTTTCCTGATGAGTGAGACTGGCGAGACCGTGGCGAGAGATCTTGTCGAGTACCTGATCGATTTCGGTCGCTTCGGCCGACTTCACCTCACTGGAGGGAGGCACTGGCCGGGGCCGAGGCCGAGGGACGACGCGCAGCTTGGGACGTTGGGGACGCCGAAATAAATTAGGAATTTTTGGCAATTCGCCGCCGGTTTGCAGAAACCGAATGTAACCAAAAGCACTGCCGGAAACGACCCACAGCGTGGTTAGCGGCGCCCATTGATGCTGCATCAGATACATCAAGGAGCCGAGAAGGACACTGCCCACGCCCAGCCATTTCAGAGGAATAACTCCGAACCACTGGAGATGCGGATAAAGCGTGCAGAACGCGATGAAGAAGCCAGCCGCGACGAACGTGTTACCAAAAAATAGAAAGGGCGGTCCGAACAGAAACATCCACCCGGTGAGCGTGACAATCGGGAGAAACAGGACAAGGCCGTAAAGCGTCAGAAACCGGCCGGTTCCAATATACTTCTCGATCTCAACGGCCGCGATATAGATGAAGAGCAGCCCAAAAATCGAAAAGAAACTGATCTCGTTGAGAAAGGTACAGGTCAGAATCGTCCAGATCTGCCCACCAAAGATCGCTCGTTCCGGTGCAAAAATAAACGGCTCAAGCGGAACTCCCGCTGCTTGAAAGATCGCCGTTAAGACAACCCCCAACCCATAGAGTACGGTGAGAATCGTGGCGTAGTAAATCGGATACCCGCGAAAGTAAGATACCGGACGATCCTCATTAAAGCTGGAGATCAGAGCCATATACTCTCTAAATTCGCCCCGCGAACACTACTATTGTAAAAGCATTCTCGTTCGGGATCAAGGAAACGGCTCAAAGGAACCGGTTTTTATTCGCGACCCGCCGTCCCCGGCGGGTTGCTTCGGTCCCATCAAGAAGTTAACCTGCCTCAGCTGATGCCCGAATCAACTCTGGAAGCACCCACCGAAACGACGCGGTCGAGCCGCGGAAAACGCCTCGTCTCAAGCGCGCTGCGCCGCCTTAGGCGCCGCAGAAATGCGAAACGCGAGAGTCGCAATCTCCTTCCACTGCTTATCCAGGTGCTGGCCGGATTTTCGAAAATTGACGGTCGCATCATGGAAGAGGAGATCGACTCGAGTCTCGGGTTTCTCCGCTACGATTATCCAGAGGCAGTCTATTCCGAGCTCCGCGCTCTCTTTCAGAAGGCGCTCAACGAGCCGCAAGATCTGTCCGGCATGGCAAAAAGGCTCGCCCAGGAATTGAGCGCAGATCGGAAAATCATGCTTGGAGTTCAGCTCTATGACCTGATCTCCAAGGCGGGCATGCAGCAGGAACAAGTCATCGCTTACTACTCGTTCATGGCCCAGCTTGGGATGGCTGCTCAGGCGATTGACATCGTTTACCAGCTGAACGCCGCGGATTCGGCTGACCCCTCCGTTTACCAAAAAGGAACTTCGCCCCTTGAATCGATCGTTTTCGGTCACGCACCAACCGCCGATGTGATCGTCAAGGAACTCGGCCACAGCGAGCGTCTGATGGCCTATCGGTACCAGGAGTTGGTGCTCCTGAAGAATCTCAGTCAACGCCCGATCGTCGTCCGGGGGCGGACGCTGGCGCCGGGCGAATTCTGCCGGATGTATCCCGGCCACCGGATCATCATGGGAGAACAAGCCATCAGTTACCAGGATCTCTTGTTCTACTTTAACGCGAAGAAGAACGTCTCGCTGCCCCACGTTTTCGTCTCAGTTACCCCGAACGATGAGGTGCAGCTTGAAAGATCGCGTACCCGAGACAGTTGTCTGGAAGTACAGTTTGGCCTGAAAGTACGCGTGGTCTCGCTCAAGCGAGTCGGGGCCTCATTGAATGGCGTGCCGCTGACGCCAGGAGTGGCAGTGGAAGCCAGTCTGGAAGACCGAATCGTTTTTGAGAATTCCAATGAATTGCCTCTGAACGATCTCCGCCGGCGGACCCGGGCGATGGGTGGCCGGTTTCAACTCAAGGCATCCAAATCGGAATACCTGGTGTCCAATAATCCTTCGTTGCTGGAGGAGGACGATATCCTCCTGAGTCCGGGAACTACCGGCGAAGTATTGTTAAAGATTACCTGCGATTACGATCGAAAAATCGGCACGCTGGAGGTCCTCCAATCCGATCGGCCGATGATGGTGGGCGAGACTGTGGTGCGCAACTCAGCCTCACTCGTCGACGGCGACATCATCCGGATCGATACCGGTCAGGTGCTCCGCTGCGATTTCACCGAGCGGATCATCGAAGAGGAACGCAATATCATCCGGCTCCTCGAGGTGCGGGATGCCACTATTGTTTTCAAGAACGGCGCCGTGGCCCTTGACGGAGTTTCTTTGTCAGTCAGTCGCGGCGAGATGGTCTGTGTCATCGGGGCAAGCGGTTCCGGGAAAAGCACGTTACTCAAGGCCATCTGCGGTCAGACACCGCCGACCAGCGGCACAGTGCTGCTCAACGGCCAATCGCTTTACGCGAACCCGGAATCGCTTAGGCCCTACATTTCATACATCCCCCAGGACGACGCATTCGATGAGCACCTGACGATTCTGGAAAACCTGCGTTATGCCGCGGCCATCCGCTCTCCTCACCTTTCGACCAAAGATCGGATGCGGCGTATTGACAGCAAGTTGATTGAACTCGGCCTTTCCGAGCGCCGGGACAGCCTGGTGGGAAGCTCGGTCAAAAAGTACCTGAGCGGCGGGGAAAGGAAACGCCTGAACATCGGTCTGGATATGATCAGCTCGGCTGACGTCTTTCTCTTCGATGAACCGACATCAGGCCTTTCTTCCAAGGATTCGGAGCATGTCATCGAGATCATTCGCGGTCTCTCCCACAACAAGATTGTCGTGGTCACCATTCATACGCCGACATCAAAGATTTTTCAGATGTTCAACAAGGCTGCACTGCTTGACAAGGGGGGCCGGCTGGTCTTTTTCGGGACGCCTCAGGAGATGCTCCAATATTTCGCTACCGCCGAGCATCAGCAGCACTTCGGGACGGAACTGGGCAGCTGCCCTTCGTGCGGGACGACGCGCCCCGAGTTTATCTTCGACGTTTTGGAGACGCCGCTGCGCGACCTGAGCGGAGACATCATTTACGAAGAGAGCTCCCGGGGACAGCTAGTGCCTGCCAGGCGTTACTCGCCGGACTACTGGAGAGACAAGTACGAGTCTTTCCGGTTAATCCAGGAAATGCGCCAGGTGTCGGTCAAGCAGCAACCGGCCAATCTTCCGCCGCTGCCCAAAAGCACGAAGAATCCAGCCCGCTGGCGCGACGAGTGGGTTCGTTTCAGTACGATCCTGACACGAGTTTTTATTAGCAAATTGCGCAACCGGGCGAATCTCTGGACGACAATCTTTGAGGCGCCTCTCCTCGGAGCACTCATCGCCTTCGTGCTGCGTTACGCTGAGCAAGAACACTATGACTTCGCCGCGGCTTTCCATATCCCCACCTACCTGTTTCTGGCCTTGGTCGTGGCGATGTTCCTGGGGCTGACCAACAGCGCCGATGATATCATTCGGGACCGGGTCGTACTGCAGCGGGAACGCAACCTCAATATCCATCTCCCGTACTACATTCTCTCAAAATTTGTCACCCTATCGCTCTTTGCGATCCTGCAGTGCGTCCTTTTTATCGCGATTGGGAATTCAATTCTGCAGATTCGGGGTATGTTCTGGCCCTATCTCTGGTTTATTGGATCCACCGCAACCAGCGGTGTTGCTGGCGGACTCCTTATCTCAGCCTTGGTGAACGACGCCAAGACCGCGGCTAATATTGTGCCGCTGGTGCTCATACCGCAGATAATTCTGGGCGGCGCGCTCATCAAGTACGAGGATATGAATCGCAATCTCGATTTTCTTTATGTGCTTAATCGCGATCAAGCGGCACGCACGCAGACCCATTCGATCGATCAAGGTAAACCGAGGGACGTCGATGTGCCGCTGCCTTGTCAATTCATCCCGATGCGCTGGTCCTATGAAGCATTGGTCGACGCTCAGGCTAAGCTCAATCCGTTCACCCGCCGGCAGGACATGCTCACTCGGGAAATTGAGCGATTGGCGCGAGCACCGCAATTGAGCGAAAACCAGGCAAACCGGCTGGATGACCTGAAAGAAACGCTGGCGATCCTTTCCGGACTGGGCGGCCGGAATACGGCGGAGGTTGATCGCCGTCTCCAGGAGATTGATCGAGTCGCTTCCGGAGCGCCTTTGGATGAGTCGAAGTTCGACCGCCGCAATAACAAGGTTAGCGCCGAACAGCTGTTCCAGAATCGAAAGATCAATGACATGCTGACGGATGCGCAGATGAAACAGCGCGACTACACAACCAAGCTGCATAATGTTTTTTTTGGTCCAGAAAAAAGACTTCTCGGAAGAACGTTCGATATTCTTGTATTTAACTCATTGATAATTAACGGATTTACCGTGGTATTCCTGGTGCTCCTACTGTTCAGCTTGGACCGACAGCTCAAACACGCATGAGCGAGGGCTGGAGCGTAGCCTTGGGCTTGTCGGACTTTTGGAAGTCTGTAGCACGCCACTAAGCGATTGGGCGCCCGAACGCTTAGAGATCGTCTCAGAATGCCGCACTGTCCTGCGCCGGTAGGGCGAAAATTTCTTCCAGCATTAGCGAGAACTTGTTTGAGCCGGACACTTGGGTGAGCCACCCGCTCCAGATGGCTCAAACAAGTTCTCGCTTGGCGCTCGAATAAATTTTCGCCCTACCGGCGCAGGACCAAAAACGCTTTGGGACTCTCGAACCTTAGCTCGATTGCGCACGCTACAGATTGCCAAAGTCGGACAGAACCGAAGCCGTGCGCGCTACACCACGCCGCTCAGCCCGCTCACTAGTGCGCCGCTGCTTCGGGACCGATGACCCGGCTGCTTCTGCGAAAGCAAAAGAGGAGTGGGGCGATCGCCAGGCAGACAATCACCAATAGGCGAAACTGGTCCACATAGGCCCAGAGCCCGGCTTGCTGCTGCAAATTCTGGTATAACACGACGTAAGCTTGGTGATGCGCTGTGACGCTCGATCCGTGAGTCGCCAAAGCGCTCTGGACGGCCGCGAGACTCTCGCGGAATGCCGGATCAGAGGCCGTCATGTGACCAACGAGGAGCGCCTGGTGCCGCTGCGTGCCTCTCAGAACAAAAGTCGTGATGACGGAAATTCCGATCGAACCACCCAGGTTTCGCACCAGACTGGTGATGCCCGTCGCGTCGCCCATCTGAGCTTGGCTGACGGTGGCCATCGAGTAGGTCGTCATCGGAACAAAAATTGAGGTGACCGCAAAGCCACTCAGAATGATCGGCCAAATGATGTTCCCCGGTGCGATCAGCAGGTTCAGGTTCCCGAACATAAACATTGATGCCGCCAGTAGCAGGGTGCCTTGTGTCATCCAAAGCCGGCCATCGAGGCGAGAAAGAACGCGTCCGGCAATGATGCTTCCGATAATCGCACCGATCCCGCGCGGGCTCATGACCAGTCCGGCCTGCAACGCGGTATAACCCATGAGATTTTGCAGAAATTGTGGCATAACCGCAGTTGTGCCAAAGAGGATGGCGCCAACGCTCAGGTTGAGAACCATTCCAATAGCGAGGTTCCGATCACGCAATACCCTCAAATTAACTATCGGATGTTCCACCCGGAGTTCCCAGACCAGGAACACGACAAATCCCAAAAAGGCGCCGACGCCGAGCCATCGAATGAAATTCGAAGAGAACCAGTCCTCATCCTGGCCTTTGTCCAGGAGGACCTGTAGACAGCCAATCCACAGGGCTAGCAGCCCAAAACCGACAGTATCAATTTTCCCGGGACGGCTATTCCGCAAATAGGGCGGGTCCTGCAGATAAAGAAAACACATGAGCATCGAGAGAATCCCGATCGGCAGGTTGATATAGAAGACCCAGCGCCAGGAATAATTGTCGGTAATCCATCCGCCGAGGGTAGGCCCCAGGATCGGGGCGACCACGACCCCCATCGCATAAACCGACATGGCCTGGCCACGCTTTTCGTGAGGAAACGTTTCCAGCAGTATTGCTTGCGCGATTGGTTGAAGCGCTCCTCCGCCTACCCCCTGAAGAATCCGGGCGAGAATCAGCATTCCCAGACTGCTGGCTAAACCACACAGCGCTGACGCAGCCGTGAAGATGGCGATACAAGCAATCAGAAATCGTCGCCGACCAAAATAGCGGCCAAGCCAGCCAGTCGCCGGCAGTACGACGGCGTTCGACACCAGGTAGCTGGTCAAGACCCAGGTCGCTTCGTCGTTGCTCACCGAGAGGCTGCCCGCAATATGATTCAGCGCGACATTGGCCACCGAGGTGTCGAGCACTTCAAGAAAAGTGGCCGACATCACCGCCGCCGCGATCAGCCATGGGTTGGCCGCCGGACGCCAACTGTCCTCCGCCATTGCAGCTTGAGCACTCATTGCCATTTCGGGTAAATCAACTCACGACCGCGGCAAACCGCCTTTTCTTTCAGACCGTTCTCGCCGTCTTCTCTCGGGGCAGACGAGTACCCCACCAGATGATCGCGCCAGCTCCCAAGACAGAGAGAATCGCTACGACCAAAAGCGCGGTGAAAGAATAGTGAAAATTTTGTACCTTCACTGTCGGCACGACGGATTCACCGGGACCTAACGGCAACTGCTCTCCGGGACCTTGGGTGAACAGAATTTTTACTGGCACCCGCTGGACAACTTTCACGTAGTTACCCGTCGCGTTCTCTGGCGGTAGCAAGCTAAAGCGAGCACCGCTCCCAGCCTGGATGCTATCGAGCTTGCCGCTAAACTTGTGGCCCGGCAATGCATCGACAGCGATCTCCACGGGTTGACCGGGACGCATCAGGGCAAGCTGGTTCTCCTTAAAATTCCCGGTTACCCAGATGTCCGCTGGAACGAGGCTCAGGATGGTTTGTCCAGCTTGGAGATAGTCGCCCGGTTCCACCGACTTGCGCGTCACCCGACCGTCTGCCGGTGCGCGAACTTCGGTATAGGATTCGTTGAGCTGGGCGGTCTGCACATCCGCATCGGACTGCCCGACTTTGGCTACCAAACTTTCGTGAAGACCGATGTACGTGTTGACCTGAGCCAACGCTTCCGCTACCTGGGCCCGGTCGCTGGTTACTTTCTTCAGGGCAGCCAAAAGGGTCGCTTGAGAACTCTCGGAGCTCGCCTTGCTGGCGTCCAAGTCCTGCGGCGAAATTACCTTTTCTCGCGCCAGTTCCTGATTGCGCACCAGATCCTTTTGCGCCTTGTCGGCATTTGCCCGGTCAGCGTCGGCGGTAGCCTGATCCGATTCGATCGTTGCCTGCATAGTGCCGACGTGAGCTTTGGCTTGCTCAATACTGGCAACCACCGCATCCGCCTGCGCACGGGCGCTCTCCTCGGCCGCCTGTTTCTGCCGCAGGGCTGCCGCAAAGTCACGTTCGTCGAGCTGAACCAGCACATCCCCTTTTTTTACCACTTGGTTGTCCGTGACTAGCACGTGGGCGACCCGGCCCGCGACCTGTGGTGCGACGTTGATGATATGGCCGTCAACAAAAGCGTCATCGGTCGATTGATAAGACTGGGCTGCGGCAAAAAACTTTATTCCGATCAGCACCGCCCCGGTGAACAGGGCGAGGGCTATGATCATGATACGAAAACGCGGCCGACGGTGGGTCCTGCGCCGGGGGACGGGCATTCGCTTCGTCGTTGCAGATGGCCTTTCTCTCAGCGAGGGCCGGCCTTCCAACGTTGCACTATTTTGCGACATTTCTTTATGAGCGGCGGGACTCGATCCCGCGGACAAAGGTTTCAATTACAGTTTCAAGATATTCATCGACGGAATAGGCCTCCCGTCCCCAGGCGGTACGAGCGAGCATTCCGGAATAGAGCGCGTCGCGCAGAATATCCACGGCACAAGCCAGGTTGACGTCCTGCCGGACAAGCCCTGCTTCCTGAGCGGCTCGCAAAAGCGCGATGAGTTTCAGCTTGAGCGGCGCAACGAGCCCGAGCACCATCTGGCGCACCGAGTCAGGCAAGAGGCGAGCTTCACCGATCAATGCTCGGGAAAGCGCCTCCTTGTTTTCCAATAAAGCGTTATAGGCCCGAACGTAATTCGCGATCCCGATTCGAAGATCCTCGCTCCAGGAGGGCTGCTGTTCGATGAACCGGCATTCCTCCATCAGGCCGCGTTCGAGAGTCGCCTTGACCAACTCATCCCGGGAGAGAAAGTGACGAAACAAGGTCACCTCGTTGACGTCAGCTTCTCGCGCAATCTCGCGAGTCGTCGCGCCCTGGAAACCGTCGCGGGAAAAGACCTTCGCGGCGGCATCAAGCAAGCGCTGACGGGTCTGGTCAACGGAAGCGCTTCGAGAACGCTCCGGCAGAGATCGATCGGCCTTTGGAGTCACGCAAGTATATACTTGCATGAAAGATTGAATGCAAGTACATACTTGCACGAAGATCGTCGGTGACCAATAACCGATAGCCGATAAACGCGTAGCGCCGGCGGCCCTCGGTGCGAGGAGCTGGAATCCGGATTCCAGGATCCTAGCTCCTAGCTCCTTAGGCTTGTCGTCGATCCGATCCGGTGCCATGCTCGGCAGAATGACTGCGCGGTCTGCTTCGCTTAAGCGCGAGACCACCGAGACGGCAATTGCGCTGGAACTTGCCGTGGACGGGACCGGCGTTTCGGAAATCGATACCGGAATTCCGTTTTTCGATCACATGCTGACACTGCTGAGCCGGCACAGCCTTTTTGATTTGAGAGTAAAAGCCAAAGGAGATCTCAACGTCGATTTTCACCACACGGTGGAAGATACCGGTATCGTCCTCGGAAAGTGCCTGGCGGCGGCGCTGGATTCAAAGGCGGGCATCTGCCGGTATGGCTGCTTTCTGCTTCCGATGGACGAGGCTCTTGTTCAAGTCGCGGTCGACCTAAGCGGCAGAGCATTTTTCGAATTTCGCGCCCCGGAAAATATCTCCTCGATCGGCGGCTTCGATTTTTACCTGGTCGAGGAATTTCTGCGCGCTTTTGCTTCGAACGCCGGCTTGAACTTGCATGTTGAAGTCCGTTACGGCCGCAACAATCATCACATCGCGGAGGCGATATTTAAAGGATTGGCCAAAGCCTTGGACCAGGCGTGCCGGATTGATCCGAGACGGCCCGAAATTCCTAGTTCGAAAGGGACCCTGATCTGAAATCGGCAAAAAGATGAAACCGACCCTCGCCTTGATCGACTACGGTTCCGGCAACTTGCGCAGTGTGGCAAGAGCCTTGGAAGCGGTGGGTGCCACGGTCGTGCGAGTCGCGCAGGGAGCAATCCCGGAGGAGAGCGGAGCAGTGGTTCTGCCCGGAGTAGGCGCTTTCGGCGATTCGGTAAACCAACTTCGAAAGCGTGGCCTATTCACCGAGATCAGGCGCTGGCTGGAGGATGGGCGCAAGTTCCTTGGCATCTGTCTTGGCTACCAGCTCCTCTTTGAAGAGAGCGAGGAGTCTCCCGGCGCGCGAGGACTCGGTCTATTTGCCGGTTCCGTTCGCCGGTTTCGCGGCGACCACTTAAAAGTACCGCAAATTGGTTGGAACCGCATTGAATGGGCTCAGCGGCTTGTGAAAACCGATTTGCCGCCCGATCCCTTTGTCTATTTTGTGCACTCTTATTATCCCGAACCAAAGGACGACAGTATCGTCGCCGCAACCGCTTGCTACGGAGGGACGTTCGCGGCCGCGGCGCAGTCTGGAAATATCTTTGCGACTCAATTTCATCCGGAAAAAAGTCAGGAGAGCGGCTTGGCGATCCTGCGGCATTTTGTACACTCACTACCATGATCATTTTACCGGCAATCGATCTGCTTGACGGAGAAGTCGTGAGGCTGCGCCAGGGTCGGATCGACCAGAAAACGGTTTACTCCAACCAGCCCCTGGTTTTCGCACGCCGCTGGGAAGAGGAGGGTGGGAATTACTTGCATGTGGTTGATTTGAACGCTGCTTTAACTGGGGAACAGAAAAACCTGACCATCGTCGAAAAGCTGGTGTCGAAGTTGAACATTCCGGTCGAAGTTGGGGGCGGCGTTCGGTCTATCGAAGCTGCCCAGCGTCTGCTCGACGTGGGGGCGGATCGCGTAGTCGTCGGCACCAAAGGGGTGCAGGAACCCCACTTTCTCACAGAGCTTAGTGAGCGGTTTGGCCGAGATCGAGTCGCGATGAGCGTCGACGCCAAGGACGGAAAAGTGGCGGTCAAAGGCTGGTCGGAAGTTACCGCAGTTGACGCGCTGGAGTTTATTCGCGAGATCGATCAGGCTGTGGGGACGATCGTTTTCACCGATATTGCGACGGATGGCATGCTTTCCGGTCCCAACTTCCCGATGTTGGAACAAATCCTGAGCCAAACGCATTGCCAATTGATCGCTAGCGGCGGAGTGGCAAACCTCGAGCAGGTGCATCAACTGGCGTCATTACCGGGGCTTTACGGCGCGATCATCGGCAAAGCCATTTTTGACGGCTCGGTCGATCTTGGTGAAGCCGTCGCGACCGCGAATGCGGGCAAAGCCGCAAGAGGAGCGGTCTGAGGCAGCTGAAGAGCTGATCAGATAACAGTCAATCGAGCGGAGGAAGCGGCGGGAGCGGCTTCAGCGGGATGTAGGGCGAGAGCTAAAAAGCTGACGAAATTGAGCAGCGCTGGTAGGAAGAGCCGGAGGCCCAATTTGGCATCGGCGATTCCCGCCAGAGTGTCCGCTGGCCAACTGCCGAAACACCTCCCTCCGCTGAAGCCGCTTCCTCCGCTCGATTGACTGCATAGCTGGTCCGCTGTTCAGTTGCCTCCGCTCACCTTCCGGCGGTTCGCGGTGCTTTCGAGAGATCAATCAGGTCGGCAAGAATACTGAGGGTCTCTTTCTTTCCCGCGTCGTACTCGTCACTACCGGTCAGGGCATCGTCGTCAAAAGCGCTGTCCGGATTTTCGTCAGTCGACGGGAGATGCTTTTGTTTAGTCGCGTTTGAGTCGGCTGTGTTCAGGGACGGCTTCTCGACTGGCTTGAGCTGAGGCTTATCAACATCGGACAGAGGTAGATTGTAGCGTTGGTCGTGATCGGCTTCGATCGCCGCTCGATCGTCGGCCTTCTCTTTTGCTTTTTCCGCATTCTCTCGGTCGAGTTCGGCTCGTCGGACCTTTTCGTTCAGGGAGATCCGATTGTTCTTCAGGCGGTCGTTCATTTCCTTCATCTCCTCAACGAGGTCCTGAAATTGCGAATCCGCGCCCACGCGACTGTTGGACCGCCGCCGGAGGTCATCGAGATAGAGTGGTTTGCGATTGTTTGCCACGTCGATCGGCGCCGGTTCCACCTCGTCATAAGGCAATGGGTGCTCCAAAGCCGCCTCACCAAATTCTGGATTGTCGGTTATCGATGGCAAAATGATATCCGAGGCGACACCTCGGAGCTGGGTGGAGCCGCCGGCGACCCGATAAAATTTTTGCACCGTGAGTTTCAGAGCACCGGCATCATTCGGGCGAGGAGCCGAGCATTGGCATAAATCGCCCGAGCTCAAGCATTGTCTGAACGGTGCCTTTGCCAAAACTGGTTGAATCGCCGACGATCACGGCGCGACCATAGTCCTGCAGTGCCGCACCGAAAATCTCACTGGCGGAGGCGCTCAGTTTGTTCATGAGGACAATCATCGGGCCTGAATAGGCGACAGACGGGTCGCGATCCTTCAGAACGTCGATATCCCCGTTTGCATCTTTGACCTGAACCACCGGGCCTTGGGTGATGAACAAGCCCGCTGTTTTGATTGCCTCGTCGAGGGATCCGCCGCCGTCTCGGCGCAGGTCAACCACCAATCCTTGGATGTTTTCCTTTTGGAGACGTTTCAATAAGGCGGCCATGTCGCGCGAGGCGCTTTTGCCACCGCGTCCCTTCTCCATGTCCTGGTAAAAGGATGGGAGGGTGATCCAGCCTAGTTTCTCTGTGGATCCATCCGGCAAATCGCGATTGATGATCTCGGCCTTTGCTTCCTGCTCTGTCAGCTTGACGTCGTCTCGGACGAGCTCGACGATTTTGCGCTTGGAGGGATCGGTAGCATTTGCGGGAATGATCTGCAAACGAACGACCGTTCCCTTCTTTCCGCGGATCATTTCCACCACTTTATCGAGCTTCATATCGACCGCGTCGACAAAGCTTCCATTCGCCTGAGCCACTGCCGCGATCCGATCACCCACGCTGACCTTGCCGCTGAGCTGTGCAGGGCCGCCGGTCAAAACACGGGCGACCTTGGCGTATCCTTCGTCCGAACGCAGCTCGGCGCCGATTCCAGTCAGCGACAGCCGCATATTGATCTCGAAATTTTCGAGATCCGACTTGCCCAGGTATTCCGAGTGCGGATCGTAGGTTTGCGCTACAGCGTTCAGGAAGATCTGCAGCACATCACTGTCATCACGTTCCTCCAGGTTTTTTAACAGCGTGTCGTAACGGCGCGCGACGATTTTGGGACCCGGTTCAGCGGCGAACTTATTTAATTTCTCCTGCAGTAATTCGCCTTCGACGCGGTCTTGCCACAACTGGTCTGCTTCAGCGGCATTGGCCGGCCACGGCTCCTTCCGCCGATCTAGTGCCACGGTACGGTCACTCTTAAAACTGTAATCCTTCTTGAGAAGAGCGTGGACTTTGGCCACCCGATCTTCGACTCGTTTGCGAAACAGGGCGTAGATATCGCGCGCCGGCTGCACATTTCCAACCAGGAGATCCTCGTCGAGAGTCTTCCCGTAGCTCTGACGGATCTGATCGATATCCTGTTGCGTGAAAAAGAGCTTGTTGTAATCGAGATTTTCCAGGTACGTATCGAGCACTTTGCTGGACATGTCGTCGTCCAGCCGGTGGCGGCTATAGTGGGCCTGCTCGAGAAGCTTGGCGACGGTGATCGCAACCTGCCGCGGATCGGCGCTGCCTCTGAGCCCCAGCCTCACCTGCGCGAACAAACAGCCGGCGGACAGTGTTAAACAAATCGCGATCGCAAAAGTGCGTACCGTTTTCATATATCGATTCAAGTGCAACTGACAAAATCCTTTATGCTAAGAAAAAATTAGATGCCTGCGGCGGCACTCTCTCTTCAGTATGCTCGAGTTTCAAACATTTATTGGCGGGATCTTCGACACGAACGGCTATTTGCTCCATGCGCCGAGAGGCCAGATTTTGATCGACGCGCCGACCGGAGTATGCCAGTGGCTCCGGGAAAACCGTTTTGAACCCAGCCTTCTCCTGATTACCCACGGCCACCTGGATCACGTTGATGATGCGGCGAAAGTCAAACATTCTTTCAACTGCGAAGTCGGTTATCACGAGGCCGGTGTTCCGCTTATCACCAATCCAGATTTCTTTAAGGATCTCGGCTTCTTTTTCGAGGTTCAACCGGTCGCCGCTGACTTTCTCATAACCGAGACATCCGCCGTCAACTTCGCCGGAATAAATTTCCAGGTGCTGCTTGTGCCCGGTCATTGCCCGGGAAGTCTTTGCTTTTACGCTCAGGACGACGGCCTCCTGTTTGGCGGAGATGTTCTCTTCGCCGGAAGCATTGGTCGAACCGATCTGCCGGGAGGGGATACCGAGCTCCTGCTGACCGGCATTCGTTCGAAAATATTCCCGCTTCCCGATGCGACCCGCGTGCTGCCTGGACACGGGCCAGCGACAACGGTGGGAGAGGAAAAGCGATCCAATCCGTTCTTCGCTCGCTGAGCGGCTTGACCGGCCTGGGTGGCCTGAGCGGTCCAACATCGAATTCGTGGTCATCAAAACGCGGAGAACAAGTATCGGTAGATGATTCAAAATCCGGTTCGGCGCGGACTGGTCGAGACGGCTGAAGATTGGCCGTTCCGCGGAGTGATCTTCAACAACCGGGTTCTTTGGTAACAGCCCATCCGGGGACGCTGATTGCGTCAGAAAACGGACCGACAGGAGCCGGTCCCTACCGCTCCGCGGCGATTCACCGTAGGGAAGGACCCCGCCTCGTCCGCATTTTGCTGAATCACTTTGGGCTAGTGCGCGCCAGCACGATTTCACCCGTCGCGACGGGCACAGACTCGGCCAGGCATTCCACTGCGCACTGGACGAGAGGACCAGTGCCAGCCAAACGCCTCGCCTTGAAGCGCAGCATTTCTCCCGGCCCTACCGAGCGCAGAAACTTCATCAACCGAATGGCGCTCAGAAAGTAAGTTTCGCCTTCACTGCATACCGCAAGCCCAGCTGTCTGAGCCATACCTTCGGCAAGCAGCACTCCCGGCACAATGGGGTTTCCCGGAAAGTGTCCGGCGAAAAAAGGCTCATCGCCGCGGAAACATTTGAGCGCCTCGGCCGAAACGCCCGGCACCAATTCCGCGACGCAATCGATAAAGATAAATGGAGGCCGATGCGGCAAACCAAGGGAAATGGGATCTTGCATGGCTCAATAAGCAGATAACCCCTCTCGACGATCAGCGCATCAGCATTCGATCTTGAATTCTTCAGCGAGGAAGTTCGCCTCCGGCAACTGACGGTTTGGGGATAGTGACGGTTTGAAGACAGACCCGCTCAAGCCCGCGCATGTACGGACGAGACCCATCCGCGCTACGACCGCTCACGCCGCTCAGCCTGCTCAACCCGCTCTCTCCCGCCAGCTCCTTGCAACTACCCCGCCTCGATACGACACTGATCCATGGATGCTCTCTCGGAGGTTGCGAGGTTTCGAGCGGACTTCCCCATCCTCAATCAACGGGTGCGCGGACATCCTCTGGTTTATCTGGACAATGCGGCTTCTACGCAGCGTCCAGCGTGCGTGATTGACGAAGTATCGCGGTACTATCGGGAAGATCACGCCAATGTGCATCGCGGTCTGCATGAGTTGAGCGCGCGGGCGACTAATTTATACGAAGGCGCCCGGGCCCGGGTGGCGCGGTTCCTTAGCGCTCCTTCGCCTGATTCGATTGTCTTCACCAGAGGAACGACTGAAGCGATTAACCTGGTTGCCACCGCCTGGACCGAGGCGTTTCTGCGATCGGGCGATCGCATTTTGATCACGGAGATGGAACACCATGCCAACCTGCTGCCCTGGCAGGGAGCTGCGCGACGGACCGGAGCGCACTTGAGATATCTGCCGGTCGATCCAGTAACCGGTGGCGTCGATTGGTCGCTGCTCGAAAAATCACTGATCGAGCACGAGCCGAAGTTTCTCGCGTTTACTCAGATTTCAAACTCTCTGGGCTGGATAAACCCTGCCCCAGAGATTTGTCGAACCGCGCGGCAGCACGGCGTGACTACGCTAGTCGACGCGGCGCAGAGCGCCGGACACATGCCGATCAATGTACAGGAGATGGGCTGCGACTTCCTGGCTTTCTCCGGGCATAAATGCTGCGGACCAACTGGCATTGGGGTGCTCTATGGTCGTGCGGACCTATTGAACGAGATGCCTCCATATCAGACAGGCGGCGAAATGATTTCGTCAGTGCGCTACGAAGGCGCCGACTGGAAACCGGCTCCTCACCGTTTTGAGGCGGGCACGCCGCACATCGCCGGAGCGGTCGGGTTAGCCACCGCATTGGACTATCTGGAAAACATTGGCCGGCCAACGATCCACTCAATCGACGAGCGGCTGGTTGAGTTGGCTTATCATGAACTCCGCCAAATACCCAACATCAAGGTGCTGGGACCAAGTGCCGAGCGGGCCGGCATTCTCAGCTTTCAGCTCGGAACCATCCACGCGCACGACCTCGTTGCCTATGCCGACCAGTTCGGTATCGCTCTTCGCGGCGGCCATCATTGCACGCAGCCGCTTATGCGCAAAATGGGCTACACCGGAAGCGCTCGAGCGAGCTTCTATTTCTACAACACAGAAGAGGAGATCCACTGTCTGGTTTCCGTGTTACGCTCGGCCGAAAAATATTTTGGATAAAGGCGCCTGTGGAGATCGACGAGTTATACCAAACCATTATTCTGGACCACTCAAAGCGTCCGCGAAATCTCGGCAAACTACCGGAGCCGGCGGTCAAGGGTGAAGGTTATAATCCCTCTTGCGGAGATGAGGTTACGGTATTCGCGTTGCTCGATCCAGAGCGCCGGATCGTCGACATCCGTTTTCTGGCTCAAGCCTGCGCGATCTGCACGGCTTCCACTTCTCTGATGACGCTTGGAGTAAAAGGGAAAACCGTCGCCGAAGCGCTGGATTTGCAACGCGAGTTTTTCGGAGTGCTCGTGCGTGGAGAGACTGGGTCAGCAAGGCTCGGCAATCTACGAGCTCTGGCAGGCGTGCGAAAGTTTCCGCAACGGCTGAAGTGCGCCACGCTCGGCTGGCATGCACTGGAAACGGCGCTTGACCGGTAAGAGTATCCTGCCAAGTCCCTGCGCTTCTCCAAAACCCTCAGATAACCTTGATGCGGCCAACCGGTTCGCGCACAATCCGGCCGATTTCCGCCGCCTTGATCTTTCGTCGCTTGAGCAGAGCGAGAACCGCGATACGCTTTTTCTCGGGTACGCAGAGCAGAAGACCCCCGCTAGTCTGCGCGTCGGTCAAGAGCGCTTGCCGGGCGGAGTCAATGCCGTGCCACTCCGTCCAGGCACCCGCTGCTTCGAAATTGTCCCGGCTTCCTCCCGGGATACAATCTTTGCGGATAAGCTGGAATACCTCATCGCTGATCGCGGGCACATCCGCGGCGAAGATCTCGGCCCCAACCCGGCTGGCCCGGCACAAGGAAACGAGGTGTCCCAGCAAACCGTACCCACTCACGTCGGTGGCTGCTCGCACGAGACGTTGCTCCGCCAGTTCAGCTCCAATTTCGTTCAACTGAGTCATCACCGTGATCGCCTTTTTCTTCAGGGCAGTCGAACAGAGATCCATTTTCAGGGCGGTTGTCGCGATTCCGGTACCCAGAGGCTTTGTTAAAACGAGAATGTCGCCGGGTCGCGCTTTCGCATTGGTCAGCATGATTGCCGGATCCACCAAGCCGGTGACCGCCAATCCGTAAATCGGTTCAGGGTTGCGAATCGTGTGGCCTCCGATGACAGCGCAATGAGCCCGCCTGGCTACGGCCAAACCTCCGCTGAGAATTTCGCTCATGACCTTTTCGGAAAGCACCTCCGGGGGAACACCCAGCAGCGCAAGAGCGGTCAGCGGCCGTCCACCCATCGCGTAGATATCGCTCAGCGCGTTGGTCGCGGCGATCCGGCCGAAGCTGAAGGCATCGTCGACAATTGGGGTAAAAAAATCCACGGTCTGCACTAGCGCCGTTTTGGTTCGGCCGGGCAGACGATAGACTCCTGCATCATCGGCGGTCCCACTATTCACCAGGACGTTAGGATCGCGCGCAAGCAGCGGTAACCGGCGCAAAACTTGCGCCAGAGCCGGTTGGCTCAGTTTTGCCGCTCAACCGGCACACGAAGACAGTGAAGTCAGTCTTAGAATCTCCTCACGCGACATCGTTCCTCACCTCCTTTCGGAGAGGGCAGGAATCGAACCTGCCTCGCCCAAACGAAGTCGGGCCGACAACGGTTTTGAAGACCGCGGAGGCCACCAGGCACCCTTCTCTCTCCTTTGTTTCTTTACGATGCTTGGCCGAAAAATGATCGGCAATCAATGACTTTCTCGGCAACCTTTGATAAGTAGTAAGCAGTGCGGGGGCGACGTGCCAGGGTCCAAACTCCAAACTGGAACGCGATTTTATGAATTTCCGACCTGTTGGCCCGCTGGCCTCTTATCAAACAGATGCGTCATCATTTGAGCGGTACCGGGCTCGAAGCGTGCTCAGCCAAGACCGCGGCGCTCCGGGCGCGGAGCAAAGACACGGAGGTCGCCCGATCGATCTGCCCCTACTGTGGCGTCGGTTGTGGGCAACTGGTTTATCACAAGGATGGCAAAGTCGTCTCGATCGAAGGCGACCCGGAAAGCCCGATCAGCCAAGGCAATCTCTGTCCGAAAGGGTCCGCGTCTTATCAACTCGTGAGTCATCCGAATCGGTTAAGGAAAGTACGCTACCGAGCTCCTGGCGCGAAGTTCTGGTCCGACCTCGATCTCATGACCGCGATGGACATGGTCGCCGATCGCGTTTGGGCATCCCGAAGCAAACATTGGATAACTGAGGAAAACGGCAGCCCGGTAAATCACACGACTTACCTGGCGCATCTCGGCGGAGCCACCCTGGACAACGAAGAAAATTACCTGATCAAAAAGCTGTTTACTGCCGGACTTGGGATGGTCTGCGTCTCAAACCAGGCGCGCATATGACATACAGCACGGTGCCCGGTCTGGGCACCTCTTTCGGGCGCGGCGGCGCAACGACGGCTCAGCAGGATCTGGCCAATGCGGACTGCATCCTGATCGAGGGCTCTTCCATGGCTGAAGCGCACCCGGTCGGCTTCCGCTGGGTCATGGCGGCAAAGGAACGTGGAGCCACAATCATCCACGTGGATCCACGGTTCTCCCGTACCAGCGCTGTCGCCGACCTCTGGCTACCGATCCGAGCCGGAAGCGATATCGCGTTCCTCGGCGGACTGATTCGGTACGTAATTGAGCACGAGAAATTTTTCCGCGAATACCTGGTGCATTTCACGAATGCCCCGGCAATCATTCGCTCTGATTTCAAGCTCCCGCAGGACGACGGTTTTTTCTCTGGCTGGGATGAAGAGCGCCACCATTACAGCCGCGAGACCTGGATGTATCAGAGCGGTGATCTTGGCCATCCGGACCGGGATCTTACTCTGCAAAACCCGCGCTGCGTTTTCCAACTCCTCCGGCAGCATTATGCCCAGTACACGCCGGAGATGGTGGAGAAAGTTTGCGGCATTCCGACAGATCTGTTCCTGCGTGCCGCCGAGATCTTCACGTCTTCCAGTGGTCCAGCAAAAACCGGCGCGATTGCTTACGCAGTCGGCTGGACCCACCATTCCAAAGGCGTGCAGATCATCCGGACGGCCAGCGTGCTGCAGTTGATTCTCGGAAACATCGGGCGCCCGGGCGGCGGAATCCTGGCACTGCGCGGACACGCTTCGATCCAAGGTTCGACGGATATCCCAACCCTGTATGACATTTTGCCGGGATATTTGGCGATGCCTCGGGCCGGCACTGACAATAACCTGCAGGACTACATCCGGAATTACCGCACGGAGACCGGGCTTTGGGCCGACTTCGGCAACTATGCAGTCAGTTTGTTGAAGGCATACTACGGAGCGAGGGCCACCGTGGAAAACGAGTTCGGCTTCCAATGGCTCCCGAAGCTCACCACCAATCACTCGTTTTTCCGTTTCCTCTACGAAATGTTGGAGGGCCGGGTCGAAGGCTTTTTTGTGATGGGGCAGAATCCGGCGGTCGGAGCGCAAAACGCGCGTTTACAGCGGAAAGCACTAGCCAAGCTCAAGTGGCTCGTGGTGCGCGACCTCGTCGAAGTCGAGACCGCTAGTTTTTGGCTGAACTCGCCGGAGATCGAGCGAGGCGAACTCCGGACCGAAGACATTCAGACCGAAGTCTTTCTGTTCCCTTGTGCGGCACACACCGAGAAAGAAGGCGGTTTCACGAACACCCAGCGGATGATCCAGTACCGGGAAAAGGCAGTTGACCCGGTCGAAGACCAGAAAAGCGAAACCTGGTTCATCCATCAACTGGCTCTCCGCCTGAAAGCCAAGGCCCAGGCTTCGTCTGATCCGGTGCATGAAGCCATCCGGGCTCTGGACTGGTGGTATCCGGAAGATGCGCATGGTGAGCCCCAGGTCCAAGCGATCCTGGCGGAAATCAATGGATGGAAAACCGAGTCAGCCGCGAATGCCGAGCGATCCGTTTGGATCCGTGATCAAAAAGGACAGATCCATCACGGTGAGCAGCTCGATAGCTACAACCGGTTGAAGGATGACGGTTCGACGGCGGCGGGTTGCTGGATTTATACTGGAATCTATGGCCCCGACAAGATCAACCGGGCTTTGCACCGCGAGCCAAGAGGTCCTTACGGTCATGGTTGGGGTTGGGCTTGGCCGTCGGATCGCCGGATCCTCTATAACCGGGCAAGTGCCAGGCCGGATGGCACTCCGTGGAGCGACCGCAAAAAGCTGGTCTGGTGGGATGCTGAACAGAAGAAATGGGTTGGACACGATGTCGCGGATTTTGTGGCGGACAAACCGCCGGACTATGTCCCGCCGGAAGGTGCCTCGGGGCTCAAAGCGCATCCGGGTGATCGCCCGTTCATTCTTCACGAAGACGGGCTTGGCTGGATTTTCGTGCCTAAGGGATTAGAAGACGGACCATTCCCGGCCCACTATGAACCGCTGGAGTCGCCGGTTCACAATCAGATCTATCGGCGGGATACGAACCCGCCCGTCACCTGGTTTACCCGAGCTGACAACCGTTTCGCGCCGCCGAACGACCCGCGTTTTCCCTACGTTTTGACTACTTATCGACTGACGGAACATCATACCGCCGGGGGTATGAGCCGATGGCTGAGTCATCTTAGCGAGTTGATGCCCGCCTTTTTCATCGAGCTGTCACCGGAACTCGCCGGCGAACTTAAGATCGCGCCCGGGGCAGACGTGATCGTCTTGACAATTCGGGCGGCAGTTCAGGCGAAAGCCCTGGTCACCCGAAGATTGCGCCCGCTCAAGCTCGAGTCCGGCCGCGTGGTCCACCAAGTCGGGATGCCATTCCATTGGGGCGGAAACGGATTGTCTAAAGGCGCTATCGCGAATGATCTGCTGGCCATCTCTGGAGAACCGAATGTGACTATCATGGAAACGAAGTCGATAACCTGTGCGGTTATTCCCGGCCGGTTACCCGAGGGACCAGCTTACCTGGAATTTATGGCACAGCATGTTCCACCGGGCGGACCGGAAAATCTTCACCCGGAACAGCCGCCGCCTGGAACGAAACCAGGCGGCAAGTCAATTGTGGGACACGCACAACATGGTAAGTCGGAATAACCTGGGTGATCAGGGCTCCCGGGCGAATCAGCGCACCGACGTGCCCGTGACGTTATGATTGGGGAAGGCGTCAACTCGACCAACCAGAGAGAGCACCGCTACGCGGAGGAGGAGCGACCCGTTGGATTTTATACTGACGCAACGCTCTGCATTGGCTGCAAGGCTTGCGAGGTCGCCTGCAAAGAGTGGAATCATGTCCCGGACGACGGCTTTCACTGGAGCGGCAAATCGTATGACAACACCGAGGCACTCGGTGCGTCGACTTGGCGCCATGTTCTTTTTCTGGAGCAGGCGCTGACCCGCGGTCCACAGGTCGCCGGTTCGATGACTGGCGCGCAGGAGGACCCGTTTCGCTGGCTGTTTTTGTCGGATGTCTGCAAGCATTGCGAAGTGGCTGGCTGCCTGGAAAGCTGCCCGACCGGGGCAATCATCCGAACCGAAACAAGTACCGTTTTCGTCCAGAACGATATTTGCAATGGGTGCGGCTACTGTGTCGTCAGTTGTCCTTTCGGAGTCATCGATCGGCGTCCTCAACCTCTGCCCGAGGCCGGTGGCGCCTTCAAATGCACCTTCTGCTATGACCGGCAGCTCAGCGGCCTGGTCCCGGCTTGCGCAAAGGCCTGCCCGACCGAGAGCATCCTCTTTGGACCGCTGGATGAGCTGAGGGAGCACGCCGCCAAGCGCGTCGCCGCCCTGCACGGTTTCGGTTATACGGATGCGCAAAACTACGATCCGTGGGAGACCAGTGTCGGAGGACTCCACGCCTTTTTCATGATCCTCGGGCAACCGGAAGACTACGGTTTGCCGCCAAAACCGGAAGTGCCGACCGCTTACTTGAGGGAAGCTTGGTCGTCTGCTTTGGCTACGGCTCTCGGCGCGATCGTTTTGCTGATCTTTGTCTTTCAGTTTCTTTAACGGCTGAATTGTCCTTTGGCAGATGAGCACCAATTTCGAAGACCGGCTTGATCAATTGAGGACTGAGGCTTCCAGCAAGAGAAACGCTGCCCCGGCTGCGGAAGCTCCGGCCCGGCCCGGAATGAGCCGGAATGGATCAAGAGTGGGCTACTACGGATTGCCGGTAGTTAAACCTCCGGTCTGGACCTGGGAAATCTCACTTTATTTCTTCGTCGGCGCAATCGGCGGGATGTCGGGAGTGATTGCTCCGATCGCCTGGTTCACCCGGCACCACGATGTTGCGCGTTCGGCTCTGTGGTTAGCGTCGATCGCCAGCGCGATTTCGCCCGTTCTGTTGATCATGGATCTCGGACGCCCGTGGTTGTTTCTCCATATGCTTCGGGTGTTCAAATGGCGCTCCCCAATGTCGATGGGCGCCTGGATCCTCACGTTTTTCGGGGCTTGTTCTGTGCCGGGCCTGGTTGCAGCCGAGGCTCTCAAGCGACTGCCTGCCGGAACCGCGTCGCATATGACGCTTGAAATGATTGCTGCTCTCCTGATGATGGGTGCGGCGGTCTTCGGATCGCTCTTGGCGACTTACACGGGGGTGCTTCTGGGGGCAACCGCCATTCCCGCGTGGTTTGCACACCGCCGTCTTTTGCCCGCCCACTTTGGGATCGCCGCGATCGGAGCGGCCGCGGCGGCGTTGGAATTGCTGGGTCATCGGCTGGCAGCATTGAACATTCTTGGCTATTTCGCGGCGACCGCTGAACTGCTTATCTGGCTGATCCTCGAGAGCAACACGAAAGGCGCGGTGGACCGCGGCTTGCGGGAGGGCAAAGCTGGCGCATTTCTTCGACTCGGAGGGATTCTCACTGGTCCAGTCGCACTTCTACTGCGAATCCTCGGGCAGTGGTTTTTTCCGGCCCGATTGGGCGCGAGTGCCGCATTTCTCGTCGGAGCCTTGCTCCAGCGGTTCGGCTGGATTGAGGGTGGACGAAACTCGGGCCGCGATCCCGAGGCCGTGTTTGCCTCGCAGCGAACGTAGCCACCGAATTGTCGTGCCTTTAATTCGGCTCCTTGTTATTTGAAGCCGGTTGCAAAACAAAGCCCGGCAACAAGTTGTTCTAGCCCGGTTTTTCGCAACTATCTTGTTGAGGAAAAACAATGCAAAGACCGAAAAACCCGCTGCTCGGAATTTTGTTGATCATAGCTCTGCTGCTTCCCTGGGTGATCTTTTTATCGCGTCCGGGTCGAACCACGATCGCCGGCCACACCCTCTTTTGGTTGGCTATGCTCTTTTGCTTGTTGCTGATGTGGGGAATCGCTGCATCCCAGCGGCGGATGCAGGCCGCAGCGGCTCCCGATACCGGTCCGCGCATGTTGAGCGAATCGGAGCAACCGGAAGTAGTCCGTCAGGTCATGGACGTAAAAATTGCTCTCCAGGAACGCGGCGTACAGTTTTTTCGAGGTCCGTTGCGCGACTCCGCTACGGTGGCCTTTGAAAAGCTGAGTCAAGCTATCCCGAAGGGTTTTCTCCCTCTCGTTCAAGAGGATGAACAGCTCGGGGCGAGGATTGTTATCGTTCCAAATCGACCGGCTGAACAGGTAGCGCAAAGGCCCGTACGGCCGTGGCTGCACTGGCTTCTTTTCCTTTTGACCGTGATCACGACGACCTGGGCAGGCGCCGCCCACCAAGGAGTCGATCTGGCGCAGGAACCGGGACGATTCACGGTGGGCTTGCCCTACGCCCTTGGCTTGCTTTTAATTCTCGGTTTCCACGAGTTGGGCCATTTTTATATGGCGCGCCGGCATGCCATGGATGTGACGCCTCCGTTCTTCATCCCGGTGCCATTCGGGCTGGGAACTTTCGGAGCGTTCATTCAGATGCGAACGCCCCCGGCCAACCGGAAAATGCTCTTCGATGTTGCCGTAGCTGGACCGCTCGCCGGGTTGGTTGTTGCCATTCCGGCGCTTCTCATTGGTCTTCAATCCTCAACTCTGGCCACAGTGCCGGAGGATGCCGTCGGACCTGGTTTTTTGCATGGGGCAACCGTCGGCTCATCGGCCCTGTTCACGATTTTGGTCCGGCTCTCGATGGGAGATGCGGCGCAGTACGGAACGGTTGTGCACCTGAGTCCTTTAGCTTTTGCGGGTTGGTTAGGATTGGTTATCACGGCGCTGAACCTGTTGCCGGTTGGCCAACTGGACGGTGGCCACATCACCCGCGCGTTGTTCGGTAGTGCCGTTGGTCAAACGATCAGCCGGTTGGCGATGTGGTCACTGATCCTGCTGGCTTTGTTCGTGTGGCCCGGGCTGATGATGTGGGCGCTTATTATCTTCCTGATCGCCGGCCGCGGCACACCCCCGCTCAACGACATCACGCCGCTGGACCGCGGCCGGATGGCCGTGGGCTATTTCGCGTTGCTGATCCTGGTTTTGATCCTTGCTCCAGTGCCCCGTTCACTCTTTGACCTCGCGACCGAAGCCTGCCCGTACTTATGAAATAATTCCGTGCGGCCCCTCTATGTCTCCCCAGCTCAGTTCGGTCGAAGCACGTATCCTCGGTTGCCTGATCGAGAAAGAACGTACAACACCCGAAGCGTACCCGCTTAGTCTCAATGCTCTGGTGAACGCGTGTAACCAGAGCACAAACCGTTTTCCGGTCGTCAGCTACGATCAGAAGACCGTCGAAGCGGGCCTTGACGGATTGCGGCAAAAGACGTTGGCCGTTCTCCTGCACAGCAGCGGAGGCCGCGTCCCCAAGTACCGGCACACGTTCCTGGACTCCTTTCAATTGGACGCGCGATCGACTGCCATCCTTTGCGTCCTGCTGCTGCGCGGCCCGCAGACGCCGGGAGAAATCCGCAGCCGCACCGAGCGTTTGTGCGGTTTCTCCAGCCTGGCCGAGATCGAAACAACGCTCACGGCCTTGACCGAGGGCGCTGAACCATTGGTTTGCGCTTTGCCGCCGCGCCCCGGGCAAAAGGAAACGCGTTATCGTGAACTCCTTTCTGAAGCGGCCGCTCCGGAGGAAGAACCACATTACGTCGCCGAACCTGCCCCCGCCCGACCGATCGAGTCCGATCGCTTGGAAATTGAGCTCCGTGAACTTCGTTCTGAGCTGGAAAAGCTCCGAGAAGAATTCCGCGTTTTCCGGGCAAGTCTCGAAGGCTAACCTGTATTGCTGAAAATCCTGAGAAAATCTGTCAGCGATGCAAGGCTCTTGATGTCTTGACATCAATGCCGGCGATGCGACAGCATCTTATGCGTACAACACTCACGCTGGAACCAGATGTCGTCGCGTTGCTCAAAGCGCGGATGGAACGAGAACGGATTTCGCTCAAGCGTGCGGTAAATGACGCACTGCGACGCGGTCTTTCAAAGAAGTCGATCAGGAGGGAAAAGGCGGCCAAAGTACACGTGCCGAGCTGGCGGCTTGGGCTGCGGCCCGGCGTTGATCCGACGAAGCTCGGCCAGTTGCTCGATCAGATGGCGATTGACGCGTTTGCCGAGCGGCTCGCGTCGTCGGTCCACCTCGACCGCGACAAAAATGCTGGTCATTGACGTCAATATTCTTGTCTACGCGGTCGATGCGCTGAGCCCTTTCCATCGCAATATCAGGCGCTGGTGGGAAATGAGCTTGAATCAGGAACCGGTGATTGGCCTGCCCTGGGCCACTATCCTTGGTTTCATCCGGGTGACAACGAGTTCGCGCGTCATGATTTCACCCCGTTCGGTTGATGACGTTGTTAACCTAGTCGAGAACTGGTTGTCATTGCCGAACGTGGAAATTCCAGTACCTGGGCAGAGACATGCTGCTATTATTTTCAACCTCCTTCGTGAGGTTGGCGTCGGCGGAAATTTGACGACCGATGCGCACCTTGCCGCATTGGCCATCGAGTATCAGGGACGGCTGGTATCGACCGATCACGATTTCTCTCGTTTTACCGGTCTGCGCTGGTTTGATCCAACTTCCGCTCAAAAGAGACGCTGAAATGGCCAGGCCAGTTTCCATTCCGGATGAGGTAATTCTCGAAGCGGCCAGAACTTCAGCGAGTCCTTGAAGGTCACGATGCCGTTCTGTCCACCTTTGGCCCGCGTCTGCCCATGTCTCAGACGGACGCTACCCTTCTCCAACGCTGCGCGGCCGCGCTCACCGACGCGATGAGTCAGGACGGAATTCGGCGGGTTGTCATTGAGTCGACCGCCTTCCTGTTCAAGGATTCGCTCTTTCCGCCAACCAATCTTTTCGGCCGGCTCTTCTTCCCGGCCATTGTGCGCGATGCCAGCGAAATGGAAAACATCGTTCAAAACAGCGGCTTTGAATGGACGATCGTTCGCCCACCAAGACTGACGGACAAGCCGCGAACCGCGAAATATCGGGTGAACGAAGGCCACCTTCCTCGGTTTGGTCTCAGCATCGCCCGCGCCGACGTAGCCGATTTCATGATCAAGACTGCCGAAAATCACGCCTCGATCCAGAAAATTGTCGGCGTAGCAAACTAGTTAAATAGCGCCGGGAATGGCGTCGGTCGCCCGGAAACAAGTCGCATAGTGGTCGTCGACCAGGCCCGTTGCCTGCAGGTAGGAATAGATGATGACCGATCCAACGAACTTAAACCCGCGTCGTTGCAAATCCTTGCTGACCCGGTCGGAAAGATCCGTCCGGGCCGGTAACGGTTCTCCTACCGGTCGCCGGTTGACCACCGGCCGGCCATGCACAAACGCCCAGAGGTATGCGGCAAAACTGCCATACTCGCGCTGGACGATCAGAAAGGCCCGCGCGTTAATAATCGCCGCCCCGATCTTCAGCCGGTTGCGAATGATCGCCGAATCGGCCATCAATTTTTCCACCTTGGCCGGTTTGAATCCGGCGACTCTTTCCGGATCAAAACCGGCGAAGGCCTTCCGATAACCTTCCCGTTTTCGCAAAATGGTCGACCAGCTGAGTCCGGCCTGTGCGCCTTCGAGGATCAGCAGCTCGAACAATTTCCGGTCATCGTGCTGAGGTGTTCCCCATTCGGTGTCGTGGTAGGTCAACTCTGGCTCGCCCCGAGCCCAAGGACAACGCGACAACTCCGCTGCCTTCATTTAGCGCATTGAGCGACGGATGAATCTATTTGTAAAGGACGCTTTTTGGGCGTCTTTTCACCCTTTTTTGCGCCCTTTGAGGCCGTTTCTGAGAAATATTGCTAACGGGCTGGAAGGGCGTGCCGGACTTTGGGTAATCTGTAGCGCGCAATCGAGGTATCGTTCGAAAGCGAGGACGAGCAGGCCACCTCCGCAAAGCTACGGCGCCGGCCAAATCGGTGCCGTGCCCCATAGATTGACTACCAGCGGCCACTAAGAGATGCTGAAGCCTGGAGTCCATGAGTTCCAAAAAGAGAACCGACGGCGATCCCCCGAAGCGCAAAACTCCGGCGCGAAAACGAGCTTCGCAGCGCCGCCAGGCGGAAACGCAAGTTGGGCGAATCGAGGAGACCGCATCGACAGAGTCTCAACCAGCCGGCCTGGCCGAGGCGGCGGCAGACCGGTTCGCGTCATTTCCTGAGCCCTCGCACAAAGAGGTTACGGGTCTATCCGGAGCTGTAACGACTTCCGTTTCTCCGCTACATCCTCTGGAGCTTTGTACCCTGGCCATCGGGATTGGCATTGTTTGCGGGGCGCTTATTCAACGACGTTTGGCTTTCAAAGCGCGCCGATTGCGATCGGCTCTCGCGCGCAAGATCACCTGACTACCAATGACGTCGGGAGGACTCGCTGCCTTCGTGACCGGACGGCGCTTCGGATTTCAGACCGAACTTCAGCCACAATTGCGCTGACATAAGCAAAGAGTTGTCGGAATCGTCAGACAGGTGTAATTTGGTCCAGATCGGCAAACCCATGAAAAGCGGCTTAAGAAGTTTGGTTTTTGCCCTCGCGATGTCTGGCGGGGTGGCAGCGGCTCAAGAATTCACAACGACCCCGCGGCGCGTTCCACCTCAATCGATTCCTTCCCGTCCACCGATTGAGCAAAATTCAAACTCTGATATCGTGACAAAATTCCGTCGGGCGCACAACAAGCTCCAACTGGTGAATCCCTTTGCACCGGCCGAGTATGGGAGCGGGCAGCAGGTTTTAGTAGCGGAAGCTCGCGATCCCCAAGAGCGACCGAAGTTCTGGCGATTGTTCAGTATCAATTTCTGAGTGGCTTGATCGATGGTTGCCTAGCGCCAATCTGCAATCCTCGCTGCTGGAGGTCATGAGAAAATCCGGCCGAAGATTGGCGGAAGTGCCCGGCGCGTAAGGCAAGGTCTACTTGTTCGAGGAGGCAGACGCTCGAAGGCTTTTATCACGGGCGGCCATTGTCGCGAGCCGCTATGGCGCCGCTGAAGCAAATCCGACGCGCGCCGAAGTGGAAGCCTTCTTGGCGGAGCGCGGCGCCTTGGTCTAAGAGATCCTCAACATTCGACGGCGATACGCTTCGTCTAAGCGGTTCTCCAGACGTTTGACCTCGGTTTCAGCCAGATGTCGGACAGCACCGAGTGAGTGCGCCCCGACGAAGATCTCCGCTGCTTTTACGGTCATAAACATTGCCGCTCGCACGGCTTCAATCGAGGAGCCAATCGCAATCACCCCATGATTTTCGAGCAAAAGCACGCGCGGCGGCTCGGCATGCGCGGCCAGATAATCCTCCACGTCGGCCCGAATCCGCCGAGCGAGAGCAAGTCCGGGGTCTTCATAAGGGATGAGCAACGAAACGGGACCGCAACAGATCACCTCATCCGGACATTGGCGCCGCTTGGCAAATACCTCGGAGCGCGGTGAACAGACAATTCGGTTGACCGGGATCGGGTGAGCGTGACCCACGACATTCACATCGGGCACCGTCAGCAGGTAGGCATGGAAGAACGTCTCAACCGACGGCTTCAAAGCGTCTGGTCTGATTTTGCTTTTCTCCAGCGCGTCGTCGATCGCCGCATCGGAGACTTCCTCTTGATCGAACAGCGCAAGGAGGCCATCAAACCGGCATTGGGTGAGTTGTTCCCGAGTGAGGTGCTGCAAACTACTGCCACTCGCCTTCACCAAAAAAGTGTCCGCATCGCACCGCGCCGAAGTGTTGCCTTCTCCCAGAATCGCAAGTTGGCCTTGGCCGAACTCGTGCGAGAGATCCAGAAGGCTATCCGCAATTCCCGGTGAACTCATCTTTTCCCAGATGCGGCTGGCGCGCTACGCTTTTCCGCAAAAGCAGACCTTCAGCCCGAGTTCATGCATGGCCGCGGCCTTGGCAAACATGGCCAGCCGGGCACCCGATTTGTCCGGGGCATAAGCCACCTGGATATGATTCGATTTATGCCGGGCCATCATCTGGTCTCGCGAGATGCCTTGAAGCACCGCGTGCATGATGGGCCATTCGGGCGTCGTGAGACGAAGGCGTTCCTGCGTTTCCACCTCAGGCAATCCGACCACTTCGGCGAGGCCAGTGTCAAAGCAAAGCTCGGTTCTCTGTAACAAAAACGCGGCTCCAGACGACCCAGCCCGGTTTGCTGACACCTGTGCAGGTCCCGCCTCCGAGCCGAAAATACATCGGCGGTTGCCGTTGGCTCGACGCACCGGCATAACCGCCGGCAAAATGCTCCGGCGGTGCCGCGCCGCTAATCATAAAAACCCAGACAAAAGCGTTCAGGTGACGATCGTGATATTGACGCCCCCAGCGCAGATCGTGCAGCGTCGTCTCAGGCGGATAGCCTAATTCGCGCCAGATCCGATTCGTGACTAGCGCGTCCAGACCGGCACATTCATCGACCTCATTAAAATGAGGAAGCGCCTGCCCCGGAAAAAGTTCCTCGCCGCTGCTCTCATGAAAAACGGGCGGTCGATCGACATTGTTCATGAGTCCCTCGGCCAAATCAGACGCCGGGGTCAGATCTTTCAACCCCTGCTGATATTGAATACCGACGGCTGCGCAGCCAAACTCGTCGGCTAAGCGCACTGTGGCGATATACATTTTGCACTGTTGCAGAACCTGGTTTTCGGTCAGATCGGTTTCGTCGTTGCCACCGAAATGGAACTTCATGCCTTTGGACAGGAGCCACTCGTAGACTCGGCGAGCGTCCTCGTCAGAAACCTGCAACATTTTTGCAAACAGGGTGGATTGGCTGAGTCGTTCCTTGTAAACGCCGGTTGCGGGCAGAAGTTCATCCGGAACGATTGCGTTGTACATGCCCATACAACCCTCGTCGAAAACCCCGAGGATAGCTTTGTCGGCCCGAAACCGAGCGGCGAATCGTTCAGCCAATTTGCGCGGGGCGCCCGGTATTTTGACGTCCTTGTATTTCAGGACTTGGGAGCTGTCGTGCTTGATTTTACCGTCGCGGAGCCATTGATGCAGGCGCTTAGTGAAAAACTTGTCTTTAAAGTCTTCGCTCCAGAGGCTGCTGTATTTGACGCCAGCTTTGGTCAGTGAACCGTTTAAATTCAGCAAACCGACTAAACCCGGCCAAGTGCCGCTCCAGTTTGCGACGGTCAGGATCGGCCCAGCGTGCGCGATCAAACCTCCGAGGATATGCTGGCTGTATTGCCAAACTGCTTCCGCCACTGCCACCGGGGCGTGTGCCGGGATCGTCCGAAAAACGTGAAGTCCCATCTTCTGGCTATCGATGAAGCCGTGTTTTTTGCTTTCGTCGAACACATGCGCTCTTTTGACCGAAAATCCTTCTCGCTGGATCGCTTCAACCAGACTTTTTTCCAACGCGGCCTGCGCCGGCTCACAGTTTTGATTAGCCGAGAGGCGCAGATCGCCGTTCGCGATGAGATACACGGTGTTCATAGACGATTGTCTGCTATCAGACACAAGCTGGCCCTGAGTCGCGAGAAAATTTCAGCAAAAAGCGTCGGGAATTGTTCGAACTCAGCCTCATTGCTCAGGCTACCAGAACCGGAATTGGGTGAGAATGATGTACACCGCCAGCAAGGTTGTCCCAGCACCGAACAGCAAGACACTACCGAGCACGAAACCAACAAAGATCCAGTCGCCACGCGTCACTGGATTGCCCTGTCCGGCATATCGTTTCAGTAACGCGTAGTTCATGTCGTTTGATTTGAAGAAAATGGATAAGAAATCGCCAATTACCGGCACGGCATCCAGAACCGCGTTGATGGCAATATTCAGGCCCATGCGTACCAGCACAACTTTCGGCAAACGATGCTGCACGCTTCGAAAGAGCAGAATGCTCGAAATTACCGCGGAGACTTGGCTTCCCAGCACAGGAATCAAGCTCACGATCGGATCCAATCCAAACCGAATCCGCGTACCCGGCACTCGAAAGATCGAATCCATGAGCCGGCTCAGGAAACCGATCGTCGCGTCGAACTCGGAAGGAGCGGGATTTGGCGCCTCCTGAACCGGCACTTTGCCGGCAGGGGGTATGACTTCAAAATCGATGAACTCGCCGTCTGCTGGTCGTTTGACTTGGTTCATCGTTTGTTCCGATGAGCTGCACGTCTCAACCCGGCCCCCGAGGCAGAAACCAGAGAGACATCTCTCGGCTCCAGCGCTAAATTCCCCGCTGAACCGGCTCGCACCGCCGCACCTACCCCGGAATCTCTCGCAACATTTGCGCGTTAGTCGGGAACTTTTTCAAAAACGAAAGCAACCGTTCAATCGCTTCCACGGGACGATGCCCGGCCAGGCCTCGCCGGATTGTATTGATCTTGTCAAGGTCCGATGCAGGGAAAAGCAGCTCTTCCCGCCGAGTGCCGGACTTGAAAATATCGATCGCCGGATAGACCCGCGAGTCGCTGACTTGCCGGTCGAGCACCATCTCCATGTTTCCAGTGCCTTTAAACTCCTGAAAGATCAGCTCATCCATCCTGGAGCCGGTCTCAATCAAGGCTGTCGCCATAATGGTCAGCGACCCCGCTTCTTCGGTGTTGCGCGCCGCCGCAAATAGCTTCCTTGGTATCTCCATCGCCCGTGAATCCATCCCACCACTCATGGTGCGACCGCTGCCAGACATGGCATTGTTGAACGCGCGACCAATCCGCGTCAGCGAATCCATGAGAACAAACACATCTTTGCCCGCTTCGACCAAGCGTTTTGCCCGCTCGATCGCCAGAATTGCTATCCGGGTATGGCTCTTAATATCACTGTCATTCGAGCTAGCCATGATATCTGCCTGAGGTACGGTTCGCCGGATTTCGGTCACTTCCTCCGGGCGCTCGTCGACCAGCAGAATAATTAGACTCATTTCTGGGTGATTTTTACCACCGCGCCCGCGATATGCTGGAGCAAGCGTCGTTTTTCCAGTCCGCGGCGGAGCCACAATCAGCCCTCGCTGTCCTTTGCCGATTGGGGTCATGAGATCCATCACTCTCGTGGTGTACCGATCCGGAACAGTCTCCAGACGGATTCGTTCCTGCGGATTGATCGAGGTCAACTCCTCGAAAACCGGCAGATTGCGATATTGTCCGGGATCTTCCCCGTTGATGGCCGACAAGCCGAAAGAGCTGCGAGCCCCGACTGCCCCGCCGAACCTCACCCTTGATCCAAAGTCCGTCGCGCAGGGCGTGCTTTCGCACCACCTCCGGAGTAACAAAAATATCCTGAGGCGATTGCACGTAATTACTTTTCGGGTCACGCAAAAACCCAAATCCCTTTCCCGAAACTTCGACCAATCCTTCGCCCAGGACCGGTTGGGGTGCCTCGACAGTGGGATGGCCCTCATCGGTCGGCAGAGTCAATCGCGTTCCTGGCACCGAAGCGCCGTTCTCCCGACCCGATAAAGCCGGTGGTTCCGTGGACTTCTCGGGTTCGCGCTCCCGCTCCTCCGCTTGGGGCCGGGCAGCCGTTTCAACGGCTGCTTCTGGTCCCTGATCCGGAGTCCCCTGGGCGGGTGCAGACTCAGCTTGCGCATCAGAGACCGGGGACGTCGAAAGCCGGTCTTCATCGGCAGGCGGCTTTTTGGGGTGCCGTGCGGTCCTTCGGTCGGAATCACTTTTGGGTCGGGTAACCCGCTTCGCCCGGCGCGGTTTTGCCGGCGGATCAGCAATTTCGTTTAACAAAGCCGGCTGTTCATTTCCATCTGCCATAAAACTAAATCAGATCGTGATATTTTTAAAAAGTTAGCTTAAAACCTTGCTTAACAAATCCTCGGCCATATCCAAATTACTGTGGACGCTTTGCACATCGTCGTTCTCTTCGAGGGCGTCGCACAACCGCAGCAGCTGGGCGGCCACCGCCTCACTCGTCACCGAGATCGTCGTATCAGGAACAAAAGTTAGCTTCTGCGACTCAACGTCGATCCCTGCTTTCCTCAAAGCCTCGCCGACATGGTAAAGCTCGTCGTGAGGCGTCGTAATTAAGTAGGTATCATCCTCAAAGGCCAAGTCGTCCGCCCCCGCCTCAAGCGAAACTTCCAGGAGGCGATCTTCGCTGACCAGTTGCGCCGGACCCGAGATCTGGCCCTTTCGCTTGAACATATAAGAGACTGCGCCGGAGGCCGCAAGGTTACCATGATTCTTCGTAAAAATGCTTCGAATATCGGCTGCTGTCCGGTTCTTGTTATCAGTGGCGGCCTCAACAATCAGCGCAACTCCCCCGGGTCCATAGCCTTCGTACACAATCTCCTCGATCGTCCTGCCGGCTATTTCTCCGGTTCCCTTCTTAATTGCCCGTTCTATCGTGTCGCTCGGCATATTCTGCGCCCGGGCGGCGAGAACCGCGGAGCGTAGGCGCGGATTGAGTGCTATTTCTCCACCACTCATTCGGGCGGCTACCATGATTTCCTTCGCTAACCGACTGAAAACCTTACCGCGTTTAGCATCCAAAGCGCCTTTAAAGCGTTTAACTTTTGACCATTTACTGTGACCCGCCATCGTTCCGGGTATCTGCAAAAAATTCAGAGCACGAAATAAATATTTCAACCAGCGATGCAGTCGCGACTGACGAGAAGAGTCTAGAGAACCGCTGATTAGCGCATCAACAGGCGATCCACCACCAAACCCTATCTGGACCGATTTGTCAAAGAAAAGAAGCCGAAGAAAACGTTCACCTTTTCTCTGGCTGCTTTTCTAGCCGTTATTTACCTTTGAGGCTGATCGCTTGCGCGCAGTCGAATCGAGAATCTTCTTCCGCATTCGCAGGTTCTTTGGCGTCGCCTCTACAAACTCATCGAAGGCAATATACTCGAGAGAGCGTTCCAGGCTCATTCTGACCGGAGGTGCCAATTGAATCCCTTTCCCGTCGCCTTGGCTGCGCATGTTGGTCAGATGCTTGGTCTTACAAGGATTGACCGTGATGTCGTCGGGGCGCGAATTCTCGCCGACAATCATTCCCTCATAGACATCTTCTTGGGGACCAATAAAAAGGCGACCGCGCTCCTGCACATTGTTCAGCGCGTATCCGGTGGAGACCCCCCCTTCCATGGCCACCAGGACACCGCTATTCCGGCTCGGAATCTCACCTTTGGGAGGACCGTATTCCTTAAAAAGATGACTCATGGAGCCAAGGCCGCGGGTGAGGTTCACCAAATCGCTTTCAAACCCGATCAAACCGCGCGTGGGGATAACGGATTCAACTAGAACGCTCTTCGCCTGGTGATCCATGTTGACAATCTCCGCCTTGCGTGAAGCGAGCGATTGAAGAACATCCCCCAGCTTCTCCGACGGGACATCAACATAAAGAGTCTCGTATGGCTCCAAAATATTCCCGTGCGCATCTCGATGGAAGATCACTTCCGGCCGGGATACCAGCAGTTCAAACCCTTCCCGCCGCATCTGCTCGACCAGAATCGCGATTTGCATCTCGCCCCGGGCGCTCACGGTGAATATGCCCGCTGTATCGGTCTCTTCGAACTGCAGAGAAACATTCGTGCGACACTCCCGCACCAGGCGTTCTTTGATATGGCGCGCGGTGAGAAATTTCCCTTCGCGACCAGCTAAAGGCGAATCGTTCACGACGAAGTTCATCTTGATTGTGGGCGGATCGATGTCGACAAACTCCAATGCCGTCCGCTCCTCGAGATCCGCAATGGTCTCTCCGATCGAGACATTCTCGAATCCAGCCAAGCCGATGATTTCCCCGGCCGAAGCGCGCTCGATCTCAACCCTTTCAAGCCCCTCGTGCCCAAACAAAGCCATGACATTGGTTCTTTCTCTTCGGCCATCCTTGTGGATCAGCACGACCGAATCGCCCACCTGAACCCTCCCGCTGGTGATTCGCCCAAAAGCAAGTCGTCCGAGGTAATCGCTGTAGTCGAGGTTGGACACCAGCATCTGGAAATAGCTTGCCGCGACTTTGGGAGGGGGCGGGATGAATTTGATAATCGCCTCGAACAACGGTCCCATATTGTCGCTGGTTTCGTAGATCTCCCGCACCGCGTAGCCTTCCTTAGCGCTCGAGTAGATGACCGGAAAGTCCAACTGCGCGTCGGTCGCGTTTAGTTCGACAAAAAGATCAAAGACCATGTCGAGCACTTTGTGTGGGCGCGCATTTTCGCGATCAATCTTGTTGATCACCACAATTGGACGCACATCGCTCGCCAAAGCCTTTCGCAAAACAAACTTGGTCTGCGCCTGAGGACCATCGTGCGAATCAACCACCAGGAGAACGCCGTCCACCATTTTCATGATGCGTTCGACTTCTCCTCCAAAGTCCGCGTGCCCCGGAGTGTCGACAATATTGATCTTGTACCCTTGATATTTGAAGGCAGCATTCTTCGCCCGGATCGTAATGCCCTTTTCCCGTTCCAGATCCATAGAATCCATCATCCGTTCCTCAACCTTTTGGTTTGCCCGGAACGTTCCCGACTGACGCAACAACTGGTCGACCAGGGTCGTCTTGCCGTGGTCGACATGCGCGATAATGGCGATATTGCGAATTTTCTCCATGATCTGACTGCCGGGACGCGAAAGATGGGCGTGGTTGACGGTCCCGTCAATGGGCGTCACGCTCACGGGTCAATCCTCGTGATGGCCTCGGAGTCGCTCTCGAGCAGACAAGCACGAGGTTGACCATAGTTCGATCCGATATTAATGCCACGAACCCCCCCCAGATCAACTAGATCGGTTGCGCGATGGGTGTGACCGCAAAAAATACCCCGGAGCCGCGACCCGTGAACGGCCAGCGATTTGCCCATCAAACGATTGCCCAGATAGGCTCGGAAAAAAGTGTAGACTGACGGCTCGCCGCTCGCCGTTATTTCGAACTTTGGCAAGCCGAGAAGCTCCTCCCGAGGCGGTGTATGCAGAACTGCCCAGACGCGGGTGCCGTTGGCTTTGGTCAAACGTTCTTCCAATGCCGCTGCTTCCGCCCGAGCGACTTCAAGCAAATCAATCCCTGACGGCAAACGGTCAAAATCCTGCCAGCGCAAATTGGTCGGTACCGGCGGCCGGCCGGACAGATAATCCTCGCGTTTGACTTCGCGGCCCGAGTACCGCAATCCAGGGCTGGCGAAACCAAGATCGTAATGGCCGTAAGCGCCGCATATGGTGAACCCGTGCAGCCGAAGATTCTCGCGATCGAGCAAGGTCACTCCCTCCTGATATGCCGGCTCGGCCCAATACTCGTCGATTACCTCGGCCAGCGAATAACACTGGCGGGCTGGACGCACCCAGAAATCGTGATTTCCGAGAGCTACGCCGATCGGCTTTTGCGGCAACAGCGAACGGATTGCCTGGAGCGATCGCCTGGCCTCGGCGGGGCTGGAGAGATCACCGGCGATCAGGAGACCGTCCGGCCGGTAGCGCACTATCCACGAAGCAAGCTCGGCGAGTACTTTCTCGCGGTAATTCGATACCAGGTGCAGATCAGCCGTGATCAGTAATCTCATCGCTTATAGGTGCCAAAGAGCCAGCTCAAAAAACTTCGGTTTGCCGCGACTAGGGCATAACCGATTTCAACGGCCCAGACAAAGGGCGGCAGCGCAAGGACTCGCGCAAAACCATTCCACCCGACCTGTTCCAGCAGGAAAAGGGTCGCTCTGCCAGCGCGATAGATCTGCCCATCAGCCGCGATCACGTGAAGCGCTTTCGCGCAGGCCTCTCGCAGCTCCGGGGTCATCGGAGGTGAGGGCGCCTCCTGATAGGGGACGAACCGGAATATCCGATGAAAATCGCGCCGTCGGAACCACGCCACCGCGTGCCCGCAAAAATGGCAGTCGCCATCCCACAAGACGAGATGCTCCGGACCGGACCAAGACTGGCTCTGAGTCATAAGGATCCCAGGTACCTTCTCATATTCCACGCTGATGTCGCCGGGAACGCGGTCTTTGCTGAAGGTTTCCAACGTTCGGATCGGGCGGGAAGATCCCGCCAATTCAATGCGTGTCTTGTCCAGATCGGCCGCGCGCTCGAGCCAAAGGGACGTTCTGTCCTGATTCTGGCGGCTCATTCGTCATACCAAAGAAAGATTAATCATGATGACAACCAACTTAGAAAATCCGAGAATTGTGTCCCGAGACGAATGGCTTGCGGCTCGTACAGAGTTACTTGCCAAGGAAAAGCAATTGACGCGTCAGCGCGACGCGCTCAATGCCGAGCGCCGCAAGCTGCCTTGGGTAAAGGTCGAGAAGAATTACGCGTTTGAGGGAGTCAACGGCAAGGAAACGCTCGCCAGCCTCTTCGCGGGAAGAAGCCAGCTCGTTGTGTATCATTTCATGTTCGGTCCGGACTGGGCCGCCGGCTGTCCCGGCTGCTCCTTTCTGGTCGATCATATCGACGGGGCCCTGCCGCACCTGCAACATCATGACGTCACGCTGGTCGTGGTATCGCACGCCCCGCTCGCCAAGATCGAGGCTTACAAGGCACGCATGGGTTGGCGGTTCCCCTGGGTGTCGGCTTTCGGCAGCGACTTCAACTATGACTATCATGTCTCCTTTACCAAGGACGAACTAGCGTCCGGCAAGGTCTTCTACAATTTCCGAGAAACCGACTCCGCCGACGCGAACGACGAGCTGCCGGGTCTCAGCGCCTTCTATAAGAATGAGGCCGGCACCGTCTTTTATACCTATTCCACCTATGCCCGCGGCGCCGAGGAGTTGATCGGCACTCTGATGATGCTCGATCGCGCGCCGAAGGGACGCAATGAGACAACGACCATGGATTTCGTCCGCCGCCATGACGAATACGAAGAACCTGCCAAAGACGCATAGCTGTTGCCTGGGACGTAGGGCGCGACTGCCTGGTGCGTCAGCTCCCCGATACGGACCTGGCCGGGGTCGGTCGGACTTCCAAGTAGCGGCTGCATCCCGGCGGTTCAAAAAGGCGACAAGCTGGAAGCTTATTTGTGTGCACGGTTAATTGGGGACAGATCACGCTTGTAAAACGCGGACGGGGACCCGGTCTGTCGGACTTTGGGCAATCTGTAGCGCGCGCAATCGAGCTACGGTTTGGAAGAGAGGGTCGAGGGATGTCTCAAGGCGTGTTTGGTCCTGTGGCGGTAGGGCGATCCGCCTTGGCGGACGAGCGCCAGGCGAGAGCTTGTTTGACGTGTCCGCCATATCCTTGGCGAAGGCGGAGTCATCCTGGAGCGGGTGGCTCATCCAAGCGTCCGGCTCAAATAAATTTTCGTATAGCAAGTCCGGAGTTATTCAGCAAGCTGTGGTCGGAGGCCCTACCGGTCGGAGCTCCAGCTTGTGAATAACTCCGCCCGGAGAAAAGAAAGCTTTGGAAAAAAGAAAGGGTTTTCTTTGCCAAGGGCAGTCGGGCAAAATCCCGCGCTGCCCACGCGAAGAAGGACGCGCCGGCTGGCTACGAATAGGATTTTCGGGTCCGCGAGATCTTTAGGGCAGAGTTTCGAGCCAGCCGGTCGCGCTTTGATTCGTCACAACGAATACTCTAGTTGAGGTCGAGCACTTCACACTTCGACGACTTAACTATACGGATTTCGGACGGCCAAAGCCAAGCGGCTTTTTTCGCGCTGGGTAAAACCAGAAAAAAGGAGCAAGCATGAACCGATCAAATCCGTTTCCGGTCCCAGATCCCCATTATATGGTCAGCGTGGGAATCGATTGGGCTGATAAAGAACACGCTGTCTGTCAACGCTCTGGTCCGGAGGGAGGATGCCGGACATTCCAGCTGGGCGCCGATCCCGTTTCGGTTCGGACCTGGCTCGAAGAGCTCAAAAGCTTGGCTGGTCCGCAGGGGCGGGTGGCCATTGGTTTTGAACAAAATCGGGGAGCACTCTTTGAAATGCTCCGCACCCAGGGAGACTGGATCGACCTCTATCCGCTCAATCCTTTGAGTTTAAGCGAATACCGCAAGGTCTTCTTTACTAGTGGCGCCAAGGATGACCCTCGCGACAGCCAATTGATCGAAGAGCTCGTTGATCACCATCGGGATCGGCTCCGGCTTTATCAACCCCCGGAGCCGGTAGTGCGGGAACTGGATTTGCTCGGTCAGCACCGACGCAAAGCCGTCGAGGCCTCCGTGGTGTGCGAAAACCAACTCACCAGCTTACTCAAAGTCTACTATCCGCTGGCCCTCGAGCTCCTCGATGATTTGGGCACCACTCTGGCGCTGCATTTTTTGAAACGCTGGCCGACCCTGCAGAGTTTAAAAAAAGCCAAGCCCCAGACCCTGCGCTCTTTTTTTTATCAGCACCACAGCCGCAGCCAGAGCTTGATCGAGGAGCGCTTGGAAAAGATTGCTCGGGCCCAAACCGTCACCGAGGATCGTTCTCTGCTGGAGCCCTCCGTGCTGAGTTGCAAGTGTTTGGTCAGTCAATTGTTGCCGCTGCGAGATTCCATCAAGGCTTTTGACAAAGCCATCCACACTCTGTTTGCCAAACATCCCGATCGGCACATTTTTGAAAGTCTGCCCGGAGCCGGCCCGCAATTAGCCCCGCGCTTGTTGGTGGCTTTTGGCTCCAATCGGCAGGCTTTTGCCCAAGCCCTGGAGGTACAGAAAAAAAGCGGAATCGCTCCGGTCCAAGTGCGCAGCGGCCAAACCAAAAGCGTCCAGCGGCGGCGCTTTCGCTCCAAATTCCTGTGCCAGAGCTTCCACGAATTCGCGGCTCATTCCATTCCTTATTCCCAATGGGCCAAGCTCTATTATCAAGAGCAAATGGCCCGCGGTAAGTCCCACCACACTGCCGTGCGCGCCTTGGCCTTTAAATGGATCCGCGTCATCTTCCGGCTCTGGCAGGACCGCACCCCTTATGACGAAGAGCGCTACCTCCAAGTCCTCAAAAAACGCCACTCACCAATCGGTGAAAAACTTTAACTTTTTCCCTTGCCAGACCTGCTCAGATACTGCCCTACCGCCGCAGGACAGTGCGGCATTCTGAGACGATCTCTGGCGCTCGCGCGACCCAAATTGGTGGCGTGCTACAGATTTCCCGAGTCCGACAGGCCGGAGGCCGTCCGCGCTACGGCAGGCCTTGCAATCGCCCTTGGCCGCGCTTCAGCCGACTGGGCGGCCAAATCCTCCGCCGCCTGGCGTTTCGATCACGATCGCATCGCCGCTTACCACATCGACCTGAGCGCAACCGGCGAGCTGTTCGGTCTCGCCGGTAGCTCGGATGACGGAGTTTCGACCGGTCGCCCCCGATTGACCACCATCCACTCCGAACGGTGGGACGATGCGGCTGCCCGACAGGATCGCTGCTTGCATCGGTTCGCGAAAAACGATTTTGCGGATAACGCCATCTCCTCCGTTCCATTTGCCACAACCTCCGGAACCTTCGCGGATCCGGAACTCCTCGACGACGACAGGATAGCGCAGCTCCAGGATTTCCAGATCGGTCAGGCGCGAGTTCGTCATGTGCGTATGAACGGCGGAGGCCCCGGGAAAGCCAGGACCCGCGCCGGCCCCGCCGCAAACCGTTTCATAATACTGGTATTGACTGTTGCCGAAGGTCAGGTTGTTCATCGTACCCTGGCTTCCCGCCATGATCCCGAGCGCACCGACGAGGGCGTTCGCCAGCGCTTGCGAAGTCTCGACATTCCCGGCGACAACGGCCGCCGGCCAGCGCGGATCCAACATACAGGCGGGTGGGACGATAATCTGGATCGGTTCGAGACAACCGTCGTTCAAAGGGATGTCCCGGTCGATCAAGGTCCGAAAAACATACAGCACCACCGCGCGCACAATCGCGCGAGGCGCGTTAGTATTATCCGGTTGTTGGGCGGAGGTGCCGGTAAAATCCACTTTGACGCGCCCGCCTTTTCGATCAACCTGCACGTGAATCTCTGCTCCGGTATCCGTCCGCTGAATGAATTTTCCCACATTAAGCCGGGAAACGATCGACTCGACCTCCTTTGCCGCATTGTTGAAAACATGTTTGGTGTACGCTTCGACCGCCGCGACTCCGTAACGCTCGACGATTAACCGCATTTCGTGTACACCCCGGGCATTGGCGGCGAGCTGCGCCTGAATATCGCCGAGATTTTGCCGGGTGTTCCGCGCGGGAAACGGTCCTTTCTCGAGAGCTTCGATAAAAGCTTTCTCCTGAAAGACTCCCCGCGCTAGCAGCTGGAGGTCACCGACGAGAACACCTTCTTCCCCAATGGTCTGGCTGAACGGCGGCATCGAGCCAGGCATGCTTCCACCGATATCGGCGTGATGCCCCCGGCTAGCCACCCAGAAGGCCGGCTTTCGTGTCTGGCAGAACACCGGGCTGATTACCGTCAGGTCCGGCAAATGCGTGCCGCCGGCGTACGGGTCGTTTGAAAGGTAAGCGTCACCCAGCTCAACCGAACGGCCGTGCTTGGCAATGATTGCCTGGACAGCGGCGCTCATCGATCCCAAGTGCACCGGGATATGCGGCGCGTTCGCAATCAGCCGGCCGCCTCGATCGAAAACGGCACAGGAATAATCCAGTCGTTCTTTGATGTTCACCGAATAAGCGGTGTTCTGCAGAACTACTCCCATTTGCTCGGCGACAGCGACGAAAAGGTTATTGAACAGTTCGAGCAGAACCGGATCCACCGCGCTAGTTACGGCGAAGGTAGCTGCTCTTGACCGCAACCGTTCCAGGATCAGGTCACCGTTTCCGGCGATCTCGGCGCCCCAGCCGGGTTCAACGACAGTGGTTGAATGGTTCTCCGCAATGATCGCCGGTCCCTCAAGCCGGGCTCCCGACATCAGCTCGTCCCGGGGATATATCGGGGTTCGCCGCTCATGGCCCTGAAACGTCACGTCAGCAAAACGGATCTGCTCCTGGCGGGCCGCCGGATTCCAGGAAGGTACGACCTGGGGTGGTTCGCCGATCATTTCGACTTCAATCGAATCCAGGATCAGGGCGCGCTCCGGCATCACAAATCCGTACCAGCTCAAATGACGTTGCCGGAAGATTTCCGTTGCTTGATCGACAGTGCTTGCTTCGACCGCGATCGAACTATCGCTGCCCTCGTATCGCAAATAGACACGGCGCGCGACTCTCGACGAAAAGAGCGCCTCCTGCGAAAGATCCTCCGCAACAGCTTGTTCGAGGAGAGAAAATTCGCTTGTCAGGGCAGCCCAGTTTGACTCTTCCAAAGCCTTCTCGATCGTCTTTTGACGGAGCGCCCGCACCTCCGCCGCACCGATGCCGTACGCCGACAAGACACCGGCCAACTGCGGGACCATTACGCGGTTGATTTCCAGCCCGTCAGCAACAGCAGTGGCGTGTTGACCTGCGGCGCCACCAAATGCGACCAACGTATAGCCCCGGGGATCGCGGCCCTGGGCAAGCGTAATTTTCTTAATGGCGTTTACCATGTTGTCGACCGCCACACGCAAAAACCCTTCGGCTACGGCCAGCGGATCCCAACCCGACAGTTCGGCGCATAAACTGCGCAACCGGGTAAACACAGCGTCGCGGTCGATTGGCTGATCTCCGCTCCGTCCAAAGACCTTCGGGAATAAGTCCGGTTGAAGACGACCGAGCGCCACGTTGCAGTCCGTGACCGTCAGTGGACCGTTTTTGCGATAACAGGCCGGCCCGGGTTCCGCGCCGGCGCTAGCAGGACCAACCCGAAAACGCGCCCCATCGAAGTGGCAGATCGAGCCGCCGCCCGCCGCCACGGTATGAACTTGTAACATGGGCGCCCGAATACTGATCCCGGAAATCTCCGTTTCCATCGCTCGCTCATACTCTCCGGCAAAGTGCGACACATCGGTGGACGTACCACCCATATCGAACCCAATGATGCGAGTGATTCCAGCGGCCCGGCCAGTCTTCACTGCACCCACCACGCCTCCAGCCGGACCGGAGAGTATCGCGTTCCTGCCATGAAACACCGAAGCCTCGGCCAAACCTCCATTGGACTGCATAAATCTCACTCGAACACCCGGAAGCTCCCGGCGCACGTGCTCGATATACCGGCGCAGAATCGGCGAAAGGTAAGCATCCACGACAGCCGTCTGACCACGGGGCACGAGCTTAATCAGTCCGCTCGCCTCGTGGCTCTTTGAGATCTGCGCAAAACCAATCTCACGCGCGACATCAGCTACCCTGTTCTCGTGCTCCGGGAATCGGAAACTGTGGGCCAACACAATGCTTACGGACCGAAACCCATCTTGAAAAGCCGTTTGGAGAGTTCGCTTTGCTGCGTTCAGATCGAGCTCAACCAGGACCTCACCGGCAGAAGTTATCCTCCCGGCGATTTCGGCCACCCGGGACCAGAGCTGCTCGGGCAACTGAATAGCTCGATCAAAAAGCCGGGGCCGCTGCTGAGTGCCGATCCGCAGAATATCCCGCAGACCCTGGTTCACGAGCAACAGAGTGGGTTCGCCTTTCCGCTCTAGCAGCGCGTTCGTTGCGACTGTCGTGCCGATCCGAACCTCGGCAATCTCCTCCAACGGGATCGGCAATTCAGGGACGAGGCCGAGGATCGTGCGAATTCCGGGGATCGTGGCGTCCCGGAAACGGCCCGGGTCCTCAGAAAGAAGCTTGGCGGTTTTCAATGTGCCATCAGGCGCGCGGCCGACGATGTCTGTAAATGTTCCGCCTCGATCGATCCAGAATTGCCACACCCGAAGCACGTTGAACCTTCAGAGTTCAACGTTCAACGCCGAAGCGCTCCAGAGGAGCAGAAAGAATCTGAGGTGCGATTTGTCGCTGCTTTAGGATTCGCGCGGAGCGCAACCCTGGCCCCGACGCGCAAAACCGCGAAACTCACTGTTCCCTGGCGAAAAGACTTCTTTGGTTGGCCGCCGCGCCCCGCGCGGTATCAAAGCGGCCACACGCACTCCATTAACTCTTTGCCGGGAAGTCTCCGCGCGGTAGGGCCACCTCAGACCGATAGACATCTCACCGGAAACACTCGGGTGCGCGTGCAATCCAAAAAATTGCCTCCTCTGCGACCAGATCCGGGGTGATCTGAGTGGCAATCATGAAGTAAAGTCCTCGAGAGATGCGATCACAGCGGCAAGCGCGCGGGATCGGTGGCTCAGACTGTTCTTTATCAGGGAGGACAGTTCACCGAAAGTCTCGTCGTAGCCTCGGGGCACAAAGATCGGATCGTACCCAAACCCGCCCGTGCCTCGTTCAATCGTCAAGACGGTACCTTCGACCACGTCTGCGAACGAGCCCACCATCTCCCCACCGGCGGCCAGGACCATGGCGCAACGGAAACGCCCGGGCGAACCGCTTGCCATGTTCTTTTTCTTTAAGTTGGCGATGACCAGCTGGCGATTGCTCGCATCCGTTGCTTCCGGTCCGGCATAGCGTGCCGAGAAAACACCAGGTTCGCCATTCAATCCGTCAACCTCAAGCCCAGAGTCATCGGCCAACACCAAGCCGCGAAAGCAACGCGAAATGCCGAGCGCTTTGAGCGCGGCGTTCGCCTCGAAAGTAGTCCCGGTCTCTTCAATCTTCGGCGTGTCCTTGAGCGCAGTCAGGTCAGAGACTTCCCACGTTCGCCCAAGCATTTGCGCGATCTCACGTGTCTTATTGGTGTTCCGAGTGGCGAGAATTAACGACGACATCAAGATCCCCCGGCGTTCTTGGACCTCACGGTACTTTGCACCCGTGCGGGTGCGAGTGCCAGTGCAGTGTCAGTATCAGTATCAGTATCAGTATCAGTATCAGTATCAGTATCAGTATCAGTATCAGTATCAGTATCAGTATCAGTATCAGTATCAGTATCAGTATCAGTATCAGTATCAGTATCAGCCTTCGGCGCCGGGATTTTTGCGAGCCTTACTCAAAGTCGGGGCGACGGAAACGGAGCCTGGCGCACGAGACCCTACGTCTTACATAACGCCGACGGCCTCGGGCGCTTCCGGGGTTCATCGAGGGCTGCCCGGGGTTCAAGGTTCAACACCGGCACTAGCACTAGCACTGACACTACCTGGCACTGGCACAAACCCGCATCACCGCTATATGTGAGATTCTACACCGCAGCGTGTTGTCCTGATGAGCGCACGACGAAAGCAATTCCCATTTGATGAGTTCGAACCGAAATGGCAGCGGTTCTGGGAAGAGAACCGCACTTTCCGTGCGCTGAATCCAGGCGAACCCGGGTTCGATCCGCGGCAGCCGAAGATCTACATCCTCGACATGTTTCCTTATCCGAGCGGCGAGGGTTTGCATGTGGGACATCCGGAAGGCTATACCGCAACGGATATTCTCGCCCGGTACAGGCGGCTCAAAGGTTTCAACGTACTGCATCCGATCGGCTGGGATGCCTTTGGTCTTCCGGCCGAGCAGTTTGCTATCAGGACAGGCCAACATCCGTCCGTCGCAACGGCGACGAATATCGCCCGTTTCAGAACGCAGCTCAAACGGATCGGGTTCAGTTACGACTGGAATAGAGAGATCAATACTACGGACCCGGATTACTACCGCTGGACACAGTGGATTTTTCTCCAGCTGTATAATTCCTGGTACAATCCGGAACGCAAGATGGCTGGGCCCATCACTGAACTCGCCGAACAAAAGAAAGCCGCCAGTCCGGGGCTTTCGGCCGACGAACTAGGGAAGTTTTTGGACGATCACCGGCTCGCTTATGTTTCCGATGCACCGGTGAATTGGTGCCCGGAACTGGGCACGGTTCTGGCCAACGAAGAAGTCGTCGACGGCAAAAGCGAGGTGGGCGGTTTCCCGGTCATTCGCCGACCGATGCGGCAATGGATGCTGCGTATCACCGCGTACGCCGACCGGTTGAACGATGAGCTGGAAGGCCTCGATTGGCCTGAGTCAATCAAGCTGCTTCAGCGCAATTGGATCGGTCGGAGCGAAGGCGCGGAAATTCGCTTCCCGGTCGTCGGGACAGGGGCCGAGCTGACTGTCTTTACCACTCGGCCGGATACCTTGTACGGCGCGACTTACATGGTGCTTGCCCCGGAACATCCGTTGATCGATGCGGTCACGAGCGCGGAACAACGAAACGCGGTGCAAGCTTACCAGGAATCGACGAAGGCCAAGTCTGACCTCGAACGAACCGATCTGGCCAAGGAAAAGACTGGCGTTTTCACCGGAGGTTTCGCGCTCAATCCGGCAACCGAAGAACAGATCCCGATCTGGATCGCTGATTACGTGCTGATCAGCTACGGCACCGGGGCAATTATGGCTGTCCCGGCCCATGACGAGCGCGACCACGAATTCGCCCGGAAATTCGGGCTGGATATTCGGGAAGTCGTGCAGCCGCCCAAGCCGGTCGAAGGGTGCTTTACTGGAGAAGGAGTATCGATCAATTCAGGTTCGTTCAGCGGCCTTCCGACCATGGAAGCCAAAGCACGGATCATTGACCACCTGGAAGCGACCGGGTCTGGGCGTCGGTCGATCAATTACAAGCTCAGGGATTGGTTGTTCTCGCGGCAGCGTTACTGGGGCGAACCGTTCCCGATCGTGTGGCGCAACTCGCATCACGAGGCGCTGCCTGAGTCCGCTCTGCCGGTCGTTCCGCCCCCCTTGGAAGACTATCGGCCTACCGGCACAATCGAACCGCCACTCGCGAAAGCAGCCGATTGGATCGCACTCTCCGATGGCGCGCGGCGCGAGCTGAACACAATGCCCCAATGGGCGGGTTCTTGCTGGTACTACCTCCGTTTCGCTTCGCCGCATTGCGCCACCCGATTTGTCGATGCCGAAGCAGAACGTTATTGGATGGGCGGTAACCATTCCGGCGGAGTTGATCTGTATGTCGGAGGTACCGAGCACGCTGTGCTGCACCTTCTGTATGCCCGGTTCTGGCATAAAGTTCTCTATGATCTGGGATATCTGTCGAAACCGGAACCGTTCCAACGCCTGGTGAACCAAGGAATGATCCTGGGCGAGGACAATCAGAAAATGTCCAAAAGCCGGGGCAACGTCGTTACCCCGGACGATATCGAGGCGGAGTACGGAGCCGACTCGCTCCGTCTCTTCGAGATGTTTATGGGCCCTCTGGAGGCAACCAAACCCTGGAGCATGAGCGGGGTCGAAGGAGTTTATCGTTTTCTGGCGCGCGTCTGGCGTTTGGCAATGGAGGAAAATCAGGAAGGCGAATGGCGGTTATCGGCCGCCCTGACAAGGCGCGAATTGAACGATCGCGAACAGCGCCTCCTTCATTCGACCATCAAAAAAGTCTCCGAAGATATCGAGTCGCTTTCCTTCAATACCGCGATCGCTCAATTGATGATTTTCGTGAACGAATTCACCGGGCCGAATCCGCGTCCGCTTGCCGCGCTTGAACCATTTCTGATCCTCCTGAATCCATTTTCCCCACACCTTTCCGAAGAGCTCTGGCAGCGGCTGGGCGAGAAGTTCGACGAATTCAGCGGTCCGATTTCTCGCCGTACCTGGCCGGTCTGGGACGACAATCGGCTCGTCCAGACCGAGGTCGAGGTGATTATTCAGATCAACGGCAAGCTGCGCGCGAAGGTCTCGGTCGCGAAAGACCTGCCGGAGGAGGAAATCAGAAAACTGGCTCTCGCCACGCCCCAGGTCCAAAAAGCGATCCAGGACAGATCAGTTCGGAAAGTGATCGTTGTTCCGAACAAAGTCGTGAACGTTGTGGTGAGCTGATTGGAAGGCGTAGCGCAGACGGCCTCGTCCATACTCTAGACCGCCTGAAAGGCCTAACCCGGATATTTCATCATAAGGGCAAAAAAGTAGCGAAGTTCTTTATGTAACCTGTTAGGATTGAATAGGTTACAAACAAGCCAACAGGGAAACTTCGCTAATGACAGATTGTAGACAGTTTGATTTTGAATTGCCAGGAGTAAAAGGGAGAAAAATTGAGGGCAATTTCGAGGGTGGAGAGGTGAGCAGCGACGGCGGCTTGGTACTGCTGCGGCAGGCCGACCGCTGGATTGGGTTAACCAAAGCGTTGGCCAAGCAACTACCCGATAAGCGGGATCCAGACAAGATCGAGCACTCTTTTGAGAGCATGCTCCGGCAACGCATTTACGGATTAGCGCTTGGCTATGAAGATCTTAATGATCACGACACTTTGCGCAAAGATCCCTTGTGGCAGACGGCGAGTGAACGGGCTGAGCAATTAGCCAGTTGCTCGACGCTGTGCCGATTAGAGAGCCGAGCCGGACGCACGGAAGCCCGGCTGATGCATGAAGTGTTGTTCGAACAGTTTGTGGGTAGCTTCGAGTCGGCGCCCAGCGAATTGATTCTCGATTTTGACTGTACCGACGATCGGGTACACGGCCTACAAGAGGGTCGCCACTTCCACGGCTATTACTACGATTTTTGCTTTTTGCCGCTCTATGTCTTTTGCGGCGAGCAGCTGCTGGTCAGTTACCTGCGAAAGAGCAACATCGATTCAGCCAAACATGCCTGGGCAATCTTAGCGTTGTTAGTCAAAGGGCTCCGCCGGCGTTGGCCCAAACTCAAAATTATCCTGCGTGCCGATAGCGGCTTTTGCCGCTGGAAAATGCTGCGGTGGTGCGAGCGTCACCAAGTCCAGTATCTCGTTGGATTGGCCAAGAATGAGCGGCTCAATGCCTTATCAGCCAAGCTGCAGAGGCGGGCTAAGCGCAAGCACCAGAAGAGCGGGCAAAAAGTGCGACTTTTCACGCAGTTCAAGTACAAGGCCAAAACTTGGGACAAGAAACGACGGGTGATCGCCAAGGCCGAACACTCCGTTTATGGGGCTAATCCGCGCTACGTGCTCACCAACTTGGAGGGTCGTTCCCAAGAGCTCTACGACCAGATCTACTGCGCTCGTGGGGAGATGGAGAATCGTATCAAAGAACAACAATTGGGCCTCTTCAGTGATCGCACAAGCTGCCATGCTTGGTGGGCCAATCAGTTCCGGCTTTTGCTCTCCTGGGGCAGCCTACGTGCTCTTAGAAGCGCTGCGGCGCCTCGGCTTAAACGGAACCCAACTGGCACATGCCCAGGTTGGGACTATCCGCCTGCGCTTACTGAAAGTCGGCGCTCTCATCACCCGAAACACACGCCGAATCCGACTGCGCCTAAGCTCAAGCTTCCCACGCCGAGAACTCTTTTGCTCCTGCCTGGTGCGCTTCTACGGCTGACGCCCTTGGTGGTGCTGACCCCGGCACCCGAAAAACAACGGCGGCTGACCCGCGGTGTCTCCTGATCGTGCTCTCGCGCCATCCAATAGCCCGCTTTCGGCAGACAGTTTCGCCATCAACCAAAAACTGATCTCGCCCGTGCGTTAACCATTACATGATGCAAAAAGCGGGCTAAGCAGCATGCCTGCGCGCCGTAGCTCAGAGCGAAACGAAGGGCGAAGGAGGGAGCGGTTTGAGCGTGCTGACACTGACATCGGCGCTAGCACTGGCACTTCCTTTCAGCTCCTTGAATTCTCAGCCGGTCGTGCCACACTTCTCCTCTGCCAGCGCACCCGTAGCTCAATTGGATAGAGTATATGACTTCGGATCATAGGGTTGCAGGTTCGAGCCCTGCCGGGTGCAAATCGGCTACCAGAGCCAATCTCCAAGCAATTCGCGATTCCGAAACATCCGCTTCCAAAATGTCTGTTGGCCGTTTGTTGGCCGTTTTTCGTGTTCGTCAAAAAGCGGATTTTCACGGCTTTTGAAGATTGACCTTCGGATGGCGCTCGGATCACCATGACGGTTTCCCCATGAAAACCGCTCCTCCGAACTTCAAACCTTCGGGAACCGTCCTTTACACCTACCGGTGCCCTGAGCACATCGGATTTGATCTCCAAGTCGTTGCGCATATCGCACAAAGCCGCGCAGTGATCGCGCGCAAAGCAAAGACTGCTAAACAGTCTCTCGGCGCATTTATCTGGGACGAAATGGCGGCGCTAGTCGCTATGGCCAAGCTGGAATAGGCATTTATGAAACAGCGAAAACGTAAGCTCAAAGCCTCCGAGGTCCAGCATATCGTGATTCCGAGCACTGAACTGGTCAAGGCAATCGAGCAGCGCGGACATTGGATGAAAGCCGAGGATGTGCGTCCTGTAGTAATGAAGGCGCCGGCAAGATTTGGGAACAAGAGGTCCCACTTTACAAAACACTGATATGAAAAATTCACACTTCGAGGAACACGAAATAGAGGCTCAAGAACCTACTGGACACAGTTGCCCTGTTTGCGAAACCCCCATTTACCGGGTGCGCGCCGAGGGCAAAAACTGGATCAGCTGCGAATGTATGGCCGAAGGAGACTTTGTTGGCAAGGGTGTGTTGGTTGACGATACCGGCTTTCATAACTCCCTCAGTGAGATCTGGGGTCAAGAAGTCCGCTACATGATGGAGACTCGGAATGAAAAATTTCCGAAGTCTTCGCTCCCCGGACCGGTTGAGGGGCTTGATCTTTCGGAAGAAGAATAACAGACAACTTCTCTTCCACCGGATCTTTACAGCGAATCCTGTTTTTCTCCGGCCGGCTCGAAATAGCGGGTCAACACAATACGGGAAACGAAGTATCCGGGGTTGCAGCCCAGCCGTTGACACTCCGCTCTGATTAATGCAGCTGTCCCACGCGGAATCTGCCAGCCGCAGCATTCGGTATCGGAGCGGGGACGGCCGGGGGGACGAAGGGACTTGGCGATGCTCGATCTCGTGCCCTCCACCGTAGCAATTTATCCGGGTTTTTGCTAGGACCTTGAACCAGGAGTTTTGTCTGGGGGAAGACGATTTCGTAGTGCTGCCACCTGACCATGAGCCAAAACTGCCATTTGACCGTTGGTGCGAAGTCCTGGCCGGCTTGTTGGCAATCGCGATTGCCTGTGTGGATATCTGGAAGATCGGACCGACAGGTGGTCTTTCCCTTCCTTTGGATGAAATCTTGCTGCTCACCGGAATTGCCTTGGTGGCCGGGATTAACAATCTGTTTGGCCCAAAACCCTAAAGGCTAACATGCCAACAAACGCCAAAACCTCTCGGGTAGGACGCCCCCGGCTGGGTGATGAACGCATCGATGTGACTCTGCCGCGATCGGTTGCTAATCAGTTGCGCACCTTCGAGAATCTAACCGGCAAGTACCGGACCAGGATCGCGGCCAATATCATCACGAACGTCTTGGCCGATCCGGAAGCCACGCAACGCTTCCTCCACTAGGAGCTTGAACACCTCCCGATTGAGCGCATTGCTTCGCGTTATGCCCATAATCTCACCAATCGTTTACGATCTCCCTCGTCGCGCTGGAACTCGGGGTGGACCAAGCTCGGCAAGAGCGCACCGGAGGATTGCTCAGATCCCTCGTCCTTCCAGGAGCACCGGCACCAGCCACCACCGAATTGAGCTCGTCCATCAAGTCGGCGAACTAGATGCCGCCGCTCGGAGGATTTGATCGCGCTCGAGCGTCTTAGCCCGATCATTCCTCCTCCTCTACCTCCTCACGCTGGAGCCGCTGGAGCGCTCCGCAGCCACGAATTGTTTGCGGATGGTGCAGCGCAGCGCTTGGCAGGAACGGGATGATCTCTTAACTAGCACCTCTGATGAATGAGGACGAAGCGCCGACCCATGAAACCCACGCCAGAGATGGTCCAAATCCTTATCGAGCGGATAAGAGAAGTTTTAGCCGATCCGGATACGATGGCAGCCCACCCAAAGCGCCTCGACTTTATTGCCGAGAGCGAACCGACCTACAAAATCGCAAATCGTTCATGTTGAACGGCTTAAATTCTAGGATCGACCGCTATGCTACCCGCATTGATTCTGTATTTGCCCTTATCCGAAATGTCGTTTCACTGACCGGAATATGGCGTCTACCGCTGAATCTGATATGATGAGAACGAGAACGTCACCGGAGCCGAGTCACCGCAATCAATTATGAATGAAATTCTTGTTGCAATAGGCGGTGGGTTGGCCACCGGTGGGACTCTCGAAAAGTTTCTCGGACCGACTGCGGAGTATCTTGGCCAGGGTATGTTGACCTTCGCAAAGAGGCGGGGGGAAAATATTCGCCGTATCTTCAGCAAGGCAATAGAAAAACTTGGCAATAGAATCGAATCGCCCGGATTTGTCCCTCCGCGAGTTCTTGCCGGGGTTGTCAACGAGGGTTCGTATCGCGAAGACGAACTTGAGGCAGAGTATTTTGGCGGCGTTCTTGCCTCAGCTCGCACAACAATATCTCGGGACGATCGTGCTGCTTCGATTGTAGCGCTCATAAACCGGTTAACTACTTATCAGTTAAGATCCCATTACATTTTGTATCGGACGATCAAGCGTCTCTTTAATGGCACCAATATCGCAATCTCTTCCCCAGCAGAGCGTCTATCTTTAGAAGTCATTATTCCTTTCTCCATATATTCGACTGCAATGGATTTTTCCGAAGAGGAGGACAATCGGTCACTCTTGCATCATGCTATGAGCGGGCTCGATCACGAAGATCTCATTGAAAAACAAGGACTTTGGAACGGCGGGCTGGTCGCCTATTCGATTCAGCCCGAATCGGAAGATATCTCAGTGACGCCCTCTGTTCGAGGAGTCGAGTTGTTTCTCGCCGCCTACGGTTTCGCACACTTCGGAGTAGATTATTTCCTTTCGTCAAAATGCGAAATTGCCGATTTTGCAGGAATATCTATTCCGGAGGGAGCGCGCAAAGGTCGACCCTCAACCCAGACTAGCGGGTTCGAGTGAGCCATTTTTGGCCACAATTTGTGGCCTTTTTCAGTTGCCTGATTTTGGGCCACGATTCGTGGACATTTTTCCGCTCCTCTCGTCTATGTTAGACACCTAACATAGTTCTCGTTCACCTAATAACAAAGTTTGGTTTACATGCGGAAAATCACGCGCTCGACCAGTTCCCGAGTCGAAATAGAATGTAAAAAGAAGCAGTTCTGGGTCACTGCTTCCTATTGAAATCGCTCAAATCGGACCGGGGTTTCCATCTACCACACAACCGGCCTATTCTGAACGCCGTACCGGTGCGGTCTTGAGGTGCTCTCGCCCTCCACACCGATCGGACGCCCAGCCGGCTGGTAAACGATATCTCGCCGCATCGGCTGGGCTCCCCACGCCGGTCTATTGGCGGCGGATTGCTCCTGCTGCGAGAGCGGCGTGTGTTCTCCGACGCCCCTCTCATCCAGGTTGATCCGCAGGCTCTCGAGCGACGAGAGACACATCACCAAACAATCAAGCGCCTCGTTCCGGGCCCGGGTCTGCACCCATTGAAAGCTTTTGACTCCGTTGCGATACCGCGGCTGCCGGGACTCGCTGGCCAGTTGGGCAAAGAACTCGCTGTCAAAGCCGCTAGCAACGCCGCCCTCGGGTTCTTTCGGAACATGGACAAAGCCACGGCCCGGAGCTTCCACCTTGAGGAGGCCAGCTACCAAATCTTTGACCTTGTTCACGTCAGATTTGACGATTCGAGCCCGTTCGTTGGTGTCATCCCGGATCGTCCAGATTGCTCCTTGCGGCAGGCTGGACAAGCCCTGGAAGGCAATCAAGCGCGGGTAACGACGCTTGGTTTCCCGGCAGACGATTCCGTGGAAGTGGCCACCGCAATCCTGCAAAGCCCGTCGGACCTGCATCGGAGTGCCATCTTGCCTTTTCCAAGTCCGGTTTAAGACTCTCTCCTCGAGCTCGGCATACATGTGTGCCGTGTCCAGGTCGGGTCGCCCGAGAATCTGACCGTATTCGAGCAACCACGTCTCCCGACCGGGACCGAAGGCGCAGATCAGGTAGGCAAAGTAGGTGTCCTGGGTATCGATCCCGGCCACGATGAGCTTCGTTTGGTCGGGAAGTTCGCAGTGATAAACCTCACGCCGACCGACCAGATCGTCTTCGACAATCGCTTCCTTGGAAGTGACGAAAGGCTCGCCCAGCCTCGTGCCTAAGACCGCCCGGAGCGCACTGTGATCGCCGCTCTTGGCCTGGTGGCTGGCTTGCCGCCACTCGGCATGGACCACACGCCAGTCGATCAATGGCGATGGCCAGCAGGCCAGGTGGAACCCGCGACGGAACGGGTGGGAGGAGTGCGCCCGCCAGATCCCTTCGTTTCCCAACCATTCCAGCTGGCTGTATTCCCGCTCACAGGTGACGCACCGGCAAGCGCCAGTCTCAAAGTTCATCTCGGCCAGGGCGAGAATCTGGTAATGGCCAGCCGGACACCGGGAATAGTAGTGTTCCTGGGTCGAGTCCTCGTAGAGCGCGCTGATCCGGCACGATTCCAATTCGACCGGGCTTGAGCTGTAGATCACTTTTGTGCTCCCCCGGAAAGTACTTGTTCTGACCTTGCCCAGAGATACGGCATCGCCTTCCGGTGACCGTCCTTTGGCCATCAAGGGCAGCCTTGAAAGCTCTTCAAAGATCAGGTAGCGGATCGGCCTCATGGAAAGACCGACGGCGCTCAAGCCGGCCACGATCGATACCTGGCAGCCTGGCCCCAAACTTTTGCGAAACATTGAGCTTTCCGGCCCGACTTCTTCCTTCTCCCATCTGCCGTTCAAATTCAGACTGTCGCGGAGCATCGGGTCAAGCCGGTCCAGGCTCATCGAGCGACATGCCTGCAGAGTCGGACAGACCAGAAGCGTCGGCGCCGGATCGACCGATGCCCAGTAAAGAATCGGGTTGAGCGTGGCAAGCTCGCTCTTTCCCACCTGGCTGGCGGCCGAGATCACGACCTCCCGCATCGAAGGATTGGCGATTGCTCGAGAGATTTCCCGGCCATAGGGAAACCGATCAAAGGACCAGCGGCCAGGCTCAGCACTTGATTCCGGGGAAAGGCGCCGGTGTTTCTCCAGCCAGGGGACGATATCCAGCCGCTGAGTCGGTCGGGCCATCTGGCTCAGCTCTCGCAAAACTTCTCGGGTGACGGCGCTCGGTGTCTCCGAGCCGTTCAGGTGTTTCTTACCGCGCTTTTCTTTTCTCTTGAGAGTGACCATTAGTACTCGCCCGAGCCAGGATATCGCCCAGCGAGTCTAACGCATCGGCGCTCTCCGCCTCAAGGATGGCCAGCTGGCTTGCGCGTTCCGTCGTATGGCTTAAGCGCTCAATCACTCGGCTCGAAAAGCTGCTCATCTTCTGCTGGTAGCTCCGGACCGCTCGGCCAAAGGTCGACAGAAACTCTTCCCGCGGGACCAGGTCGCCACGACTCCGCTCCATGGCCAGCTCAGCCTTAGCTCGGATCGCCGCCTGAGTCTTGGATTTCTCGGAAAGAAAATCGGTCTGCGCTTTTTCACGTTCCGATCGCTGCAGCTGGGAAAATGAGCGCACACAATCAACCAGCGGATAAAGGTACGCCTTCTTGTTTCGCGGATCCTGAATTCGCGAAAACACGCCGCTCCGGGCCAGCCGGGTTGTCACCGTATCAGAGAGCCCGAGCAGCCGGCTCAGCTCCGCGGCCGGAACGTGGAGCGATTCATCCAACGTCAAAATCTGGACGGAATCTGCCATAACAGTTTCGAAGCCCGTTGTATCCGCCAATTTAAAAAAGCTCGAGGACTCGCTCGATTTAAAGGATCGCTCGCACCCGTCGAGCGATTAAAGTTCCGACAGGACCCAGTCCCGGGGATTAATTTTTTCGGCGGGAAAGCGCTCGCCTCCCCCGAGTAGATGATTGGATGATCAAGCGAAGTCATACCGTTTGCTTCGCTCGGTTGCGAACCTCTCACGCAAAGCCAGAACGCGTTTTACTTCCTGCGCCAGTTGTTCTGATCTCAGCTCCGGTGAAGAAGGACGACCTCGAATGAAACTTGAAAAGATCGAGTTACTTTGGACGAACTCGTTGAGCGCAATGACATCACGAGCACTTTCCGCGACTGGCAGGAGAGCGAAAGCCTGGGGTTCAATTCTTTTGGCCAACATCTCAAGATGAGCTGCCACACGTTCGGCCCGGAGACCTTGAGCCTGCTGCTCCAGGGAGACCCGAGCATAATCGATTCGGTCGCGAAGCTGCTGCCGAGCTTCCCCTTCCTGAGATAGCAGGCGGGTATGACGGGCGGCTAGAACTTTGGTCAAAGCCTGAGCCTTTGAGACGCGGTCCACCAACTCGTCTTCCTCGCCCAGGTCATCGGCCACGAGCTTGACTTCTTGGGCTTTGGCTGCTTCGAGCCGGCACGCGAGCTTGGCCAATTCCTGGCGGAGCTTGTCCGCTCTCGCTTGAACCACAGTCATTGCTTTCCAAGGATCCGGCTCGGTGGAATCAGGTCCAGGCGGTTTAGGGGAAGGGATTGGCGGCACCACGGGTAGAGCTGCCCACTGAGCAACAGCGTAATCCGAGAGAGGCTCCGGCTTCGTACTGACCGGGAGTGCCGGAGTTGATGGAACAATGGGTGGACGGACGGGAGATTCAGTCATCGGGTTCATTTGGTTTGAGCTGCTGCCTTTTTGAGAGAAGTAATAATCGGGGAAGGCTGCTTCGAGTTTCCGGCCCGGGTTGATCTCAGGTACTCGGCTTCGCTTTTGGGAAGCGTAGCTTTGCTTTTTACTGGGGGGCGGAGGCTAGCGGCGAGAAGCCGCCCGGCGTGATCGGCTGGGGAACGACCGAGCAACTGGGCGCCTTCGCGAAGCCGCTGGTAAAGCTCGGGGGCGAGTTGGATTTCTAATTTCATGATGCTGCAATGCTTTTGGATCGGTGGGTTGACTGCGAAAGCCGAAGAGTTAAAGGCGCACCTGGCTGCTCGGAATTGAGCCAGACCTGGATTGAAACTGGCTTTCCCTCGATCTGGATTGTGCCGGCATAATTGGGTTGCCAGTCGGCGGTTCGATTTGCTTTGACGGGCAAGCGGACAGTGAGCGGGCACGCTTGGGTAAGTTCTTTCATTGTAACGCCTCCGGGAAGGCCGCTCCGAAACAGTGGGAGTAAGCTTCATCAAAAGTGGCGTAACGCTGAGTGCTGGGTTCGGCGCCGTCACCCTCAAAGATGAGAGCTGCGAAATAAACGGGCTGAGCGGAAGGACTAACCTCGAAGATTCTTACCCGGCTGGATGGAGCACTCCACCGCTCTCTCCAGATAGCGTTGTTGCGCTGAAAACTAAGCCGACGCGTTCGGGTTCGGGCAATGGCCAGTGCCATGGTCCGGTTAGTCAAGCCGCTGAAAATTGGACCGCGCTCTGAGGAGAGCAGGCCGGTTATTTCGAAGGAAGAGCAGCCCTCGTAGCCGCCACAGGCCGGGCCGCGGCATTGGCCGGTAAGCAGATCGTTGGGTTCATCGAACTCCAGATGAATACTCCCGCCACATCGCGGGCAGCGGCGGGTAGTGTCGTAGTGCCAGGCTTGGGACATAGATATTTTGTGGGTTTGAAGAACGTTTGGGACGGTCTGTGGAAATTGGTACGGGTTCGGGTTTGGGCAGTCATGACTTTATGATCAGTGCTCGTCCGCCTCCATAATGCGTTACGAATGGCCTCTGACACATGCTTTGTGCGCAGAGCTCTTCTTCGCGCTCGATGTTTGGCTGGACATAGCCACTAGCCGCTATGGTCACCGGCTTAGTAAGACCTCTTAAGATAAGGTCCTCAGCTGGCAGTATGTTATGGACACTGAACCGCGAAACCTTTCGGCGGTGCCAAGGCAACAGCAGAAAGGCCAGAAGCTGGCCAAGGAAGAGACGACGTTTTACTTGCTCTGTTTTCATTGGGTAGAAACGAGTCTTGAAGTCACCCGACCATTCTTGGAAAGCCAGCAGCAGCCACCTCAGTGCTGTAGTCCGTTCTGCCTCGGTCCAGCAAGTCCGGTAAGGAATCAGGTTGCCTGATCGCCCACCGAGGCATTTTTGCTAATGTCAGAAGTCTCGATCGCCCCTTCATAAAATTTCAAGACTCTTTGAATGTAATTCCGAGCTCCTTTCGGAGTTCCTACGTGCTCTAAAGGCCCAGCGAGCAAACGCGGTCTCCACTCGTCATCAAAAAGTTGGAGAAGTCTTTCTTGTTTCAATTTGCTGTAGATTGGTAGAAACATTTCCATCAATGTTCGCTTCGGGGCGATTGGCAGATCAAGGTGCGCCAGAAGGTAACCAACAAATGCAGACGTCATGGTATCCCCCGGCCATTCGCTGCTCAAGGCGTAAAGGCACGGCTTCGGCCAGGAGTTAGCGTTCGCGACATCAATCTCGTGCTGCTGGGATACAAAATGGTAGCCAGCCACGCATACAGCGGTAACAGTTTGAAAAAGGTAGAGGTACTCTCGAGTGGGGACGACTTCCTTTATCCGCTGAGCAATTGCCATGTCGCTTCTATAGCCTTGTTCAAATGCAAAAATCCCTTGGAATATCGGAACAACTTGAGGATGCCGCGCTGTGGCTTCGAATAATATTTCGAGGGCTTCATCGAGCGCATTCGTGTTGAGTTTTGTTTTCACTTCTACAATAGCGCGCACCGAATCCCGCGGAACGACGACCACCTCATTTTCTCTGAACAATGGTGCATAGTTGATGGCGTCCCAAACAATGATATCGAGCTGGCGTGCGCAATCCTCGATAAACCCAGTGCTCACCCGAAACTTTCCGGGAACAACCTTACGCAGAAATCCACGCAACAACTCTTCGCGAAAGCTTCCTGCGGTCCCAGAATGGCGAATTAGAAAATCGACTTGCCTGCTTTGGGCAAGAAGCTGGTCTGAAAATCTCGAGAGGTAGTCTATTCTATCGAAAAATCCATGGACGAGCGGAGCCAATCCATACCAAATCTTATCTCCACTGACGTGTACACTTCCTGAGCCCATAGAGTCCATCATGCGCAGCGTGTCTTCGATGAGGTCTTTCTCGAGCTCTGGGTTGCCGCGGACGGTTTGAATGAGTTCCGGCAAGAGACGTCGCCGTCCCGTGGAGTCGCGTAAAATGAGCAGAACGGTTTCCTGTATTTTAAGCCACGGTGCCGGATCAACGGCGATTTTCGACGAACCACTTCTCGCGTTGCATAAAACGTGCTTCCCGATTGCCCGGTGATACTCGCGCAATGGCGAGACTATCCACTGGTGTCCAAGAATCACAGGAGCTTGGTGAATCCATAGCTCTCCTTCTTTTGAAACTATTAAACCGGTACGAGTGGTTCCCCAATCGGAATCCGGATCGTAAACAAACTCTCTATCGGAGAAAAATGTTTCGTCATGGGGAAGTCTTGAAATCAAGCGTTCCTGATCTGTCATTGAAAGACGAATAGTAGCACCGTCATTGCAGAAACGCTTTCTGGCGATCACATACAAGTGTTCTGGGGGTGTGGTTGGTAAGACAGATACAAACGAGTGAACTGACTGAATAGGTCTTTCATGCTGATGGTGGTCGAATGTGACCATTCAAAAACTGATCCAGCCCGGATTCGAGGGCATCGGAGTTTGGTCGAAACATCAGCCTCGGGGATGTCATGAGGGGTTTAGCATTTCTCAATCCAGAGCGCCAGACTTTGGAAAACAAGATGGCGCAACAGGAGCAGCTCCTTAAGTTCAGCGCGGTCCAACGAGCGTTGGAATTTCAGAGTGGTCAGTTCTTTGAACCGATCGTAGCGCTCCACGAAGGAGCGGGAATCCGCATCACTCCGGGTTCGTAACTCGCTCACGACGGTGGGTTCGGGCATGTTCCACAAGAATGTTCCACAAAGAACGCGGTTAGACAAAGAAGAGAAGGAAAGAAGAGATCCTTCCCACTAAAGCTTCTCCACTTTAGTAAATAGTAATAGAAGAGAAGAATAAGAAGAAGAGAAGAATAAGAAAGAAACAAGGAACGGGGTACGTCTTCCCGAAGCTGGCGGGAAGGTACCTGCACGAAGTTGGCGGGAAGGTATCACTCCCAGGGCAGTTTCCAATTCAGGATTATTTTTGGATTTTTGCCATTTGTCCGTTCCCACGTAATGGCTCCGTATTTTTTCAACACCTGCAACGCTTTTTGTTTTTGATTCTTTGAGATTCTGTAGGAACGCAGGCTTTCTGAGGTGAGAGTGATGGGATTTCTATGTTTCCAGTCCAAGTAACACGTTTCATAGAGCACCAAGAGGACAGTCAAGGCGGGCATGTAGCCACTCGCAATGATTGTAAGCAGGACCGATTTCGGAAGGGTCAAGCGCTCCAACTTTCGATATTTCGAGGAACTCATAATCTCCGCATGATTTCGTCCCACATGGGTTTGCCCTTCTTTTTCATGTAGCGATCCGGATAGCGGACGATGGTCGGCTCTATTCGCAGTTTATAGCCGTCCAGAACCATGGCGGAGGCTTTTTCCATGCAGGCCTGCAGTGCAGCTACAACCGTCTCAATCTCGGCGGCTGGCGCTACCACGGCCATGGCGTCATGCATCAAACCGCAGACGGGAAGCCCGGCTTCGGTCGCGAAAATTGCCGCCAGCCGCAGCATGTCGCCAGCGTTGCCCTGGCTGTGATAATTACCGGCAGCCCGGGCATTGCAGCTGGCGTCGGTGATGCGTTTACGCCAGCCGAAGGTGGTAAATTGAAAGGTGTGAATGAAGGCATGATTCTTGACGTCCTCCAGCCACTCCCAGTAGCGCGGGAAAATCTCCCGGTGCAGGCGCAACAGACGCCTGGCCACCGTTTGTGGCTGTCCCAATTGGCCGGCGAGGGTTTGGTCGTGAATCTCGTATTGAGTGCCGAGGATGCAGGGCTTATAACGCTCGCGCAGCTCCTCGTGAGTCTCCTTGGTTGCGCCGGGCGGAGCATCTCCGACCTCCATGGCAAACCACAGGTAGATATCGGGACTTTCGTAAGCCCGGATCATGTTGGGATCGCCGCAGAGCACTGCGGCAATGCCAAACTCCTGGGCCACCCAGTCCAGGACAGCGAAGGTTTCGCCCGGCGCCGGTTTAACTAAGCCGCGCAGCCACGAGGGAGCGCCGAGAATGGATTGGGCAGGCGAGGGCATGTTACGGCCCGTGATTGTCCAGAATGGGTTCATGTACGCGCGATTGCAGCCATCCGAACCGACAGGAAAATCTAAAAGTCGCGTTTTGGAGAGAATGCCTCGCAGGTAGCGCAACTTCAGAAGCTGGGGATAAACTCGAGCCCGTTCTTCAAAAGCCTCGTCATCCAGGCGAAGTGTGCCGCTTTTAAGAACCGGCCATTCAATACCTTCTCGCGTCAGGTACTCAACAAATTTGTTCGTGTTAAACGAAGCGCCTTCATAAACTCCGTAGTCTCGATCGACTTCGGCAATCAGCTCGTGTTTAATCCGTGACATCTCTTCCCGGAGACGATCGCGCAGCGGTTCATCAAAAGGTACGCCGACCCGCTCAATCCAAGCCAGGCTGTACATGTAGCGTCCGCGCAGAGTGGCTCGGGGCAGGTCCAACAGAGGCAACATCTTTCTAAAAAGCTCCGCAGTTTCATCCACGTCACTTTCGCAATAATCCAGAATTTCCTGGCGTTCTTCCGAGCTCCAAGGTCCGCCACGCAAGACCAGATCTCGCTTCGCGGCCTTTTCTTCTTTGGTGATCGCGACAATGCCGAAGTCCACTAGAGCCCGTAACAGGGAAGTTGGCGTGGGCTTCTTCGTCTGGCCGTTTATGAGCCAGCGATATTCGCTATAGAGATCCAGAATGCACTGCGGTTTGGCCCAGCCAAGCGCCAGGTGACAGGAAGCTTCGGCGCTTGTCTGGTATGATACAAAGAGGGAACCTGGCCCTATATCGTAGGGTGGACGGTCCTCAAATTCCGTGTACCAAAGTTTGATTTTCCGGTTCGAGCGCAGTTCGCGCGCGACCAAACAGATCGGCTGCACATTACCGTTGCCTTGCGGAATAAACTCAAAGTCAGCAATGGTAATGTGCCGGAACCGATCGAGCAGGAAGGACACGCTTGCCCTACTCCACGCCAGCCAGGTTCTGCATGATCGGATGTTCCATGGAATCGATCACCCGATTCTTGAAGGCTAGCCGCAGAATTTCGCCAAAAGATACCTCCGGCCAAATCGGTTCGGGCATCTTTCCGTTAGGCCGGACATAGGCATAACAGCCGCCTTCGGCATAGACACGCAACCATTCGGTTTTGCACATATCGGCAATCTCTCTGGCGGTTCTCCAATAATCATTGTCCCTGGCCCCATCCAGGGGGAGGCGTATTTTCCAGACGAAAGGCTTTTCCGCGTGGCGCTCCAAAGCCAGACAAAGAATGACACTTTTCATGAGCACCTTGTATTCCTCTGCCAGCTCCTGCAAAAAGGGAGGAGAAATCAGGTAGGTATCCCTTTCCATCCCTGCCTCATCGGTGTCTTCAAAAATGTAAGTCAGGTACTGATAGTCTTCCCCAGGATGCACCCGACAAAAGGAGCCCGGCCGTGGGACTTTTCTAATGCTGTAGCTGGTGACTAACTTCTTAGCCGGGGCTTTCAGCGTTGCCTGGCTAACCCGCATGTTGAGCGGATCAAATGGATCAAATGCGGGTTTTGGTTCGTTACGTGAAGCTTCAACCAGCTCGGATTGAGCCGTCGAACTTACTTCGGATATGTGGTTTTGTGTGCCATCCGAGCTGATTGTATCAAAACTAACTGTCTCGCGTTTTTTCATAAAAAGTTAGATTGCCGGGGTTTTTAATGATTTAGGTTTGAAATTCTAGCTGTCGCGCGTCCCGTTTAGCCTTGCGCGGCCTCCCGGGCAGCTCGTAAAGGCTAAATACCTCGGGTAGGAGACAAGAGCAGGTCACCGCGGTGGGTATCCACCACCGGGGGTTCTCGTTCGTAATTCGGGAGTCTGCTCGCGCCGCAAATAATACGACGAGCGGCTGCTGGCACTTATCGCAGCTAAGTTCCCGGTGCTTGTTCTCTCTCCAGCAGGGAAGAGAATTAAGCAGCGCAAACTGGGTGCCGCGGACTTCTAAGAATTCTGGTCTTTTGACAGTAACACGTTTCATAATTATTGGGTTTCTTCCCCCTCTGGGAACCCTTCCTCTCAAGGGCGCTCACTATCATCTTTTCTGAGACTGTTTAGGATAGGCCCTGTCGTGCGATTAAACCGGGTACCATATGCTCGCTTGCCCGCCCATCGCCTTCTGGTGAGTTCCTCGACCTTTGATTTTAGTTCCGCCAAGTCGTCGCTGAACATGCTCCAGACAGGAACGGCCAATTCCGGGAACCTTTTCGGAACGCCGATAAAGATGCACTGGAAGCGTTCTCCCGATTCACCTGCACTTTCTTTTGTGTAGAACTCGAACAATCCATCCCGCGTTTCGACGGCGGGTTCTGGCAGTAGCGGACGATAGCCGTCCAAAATAGGGGCGTTAGTAAATCTCATAGGCTCTCTCCGTTCTTTACTTGCCACAATTCTTGATGGGGTTGTGGCCCTCTTGTTTGGCGGACTTCTCAATGACCGGCGGCCGCCATTAAGCCGGCTGCCGGCAGCGTGCCGGCGAAAATGGGTCAAGGTGTTTTGGGGAGGCTCTGCGTTTTGCCGTCCGTCATCTGAAGAGAACGTCGGCTCATTGGAACGGCAGAAGACAAAGGCCCCGACGTCGGGACCTTCTATTTACAAACAACAGTTCTGCAATCGTCCGAAGACAGTGGTTTATTGGGAATAAGAGTGCGTAGTTCTGCTAGTACCACCCAAGATGCGAATTTTAGACCGCCTCCGCATACCGGCGATTCACGCGCGCCCGGCGCCACGCCAGCACCTCACTCAAACGATAGCGAACAAGGCCGCTGCCAATACTGTGTGCTGGGCATCCCTCGCGCCGATATCGTCGGATTGTCGCGGGGTCCACGTCGATCACCCGAGCCACATTGGGCCCGGACATGAGCTGCTCTAAGGGTTGTTTCTTCATAGATAGGCGATGGATACTCCATCGTTGTCCGCTTTTGATCAGCGGAACGCAAGAAAAAAGTTATAGCGATGATATATTTATGCACTATTATCCGCACATGCCCGCTTCTGTCCGACTACACAATCTTGTAAGGCTACGAGAACACCTGAAACTGACCCAAGGCCAACTGGCTGAGCTTGTTCGCTACGCGCCAATCACGATTCGCTCAGTCGAAACCGGCAAACTGGGGCTTTCCCGCGAACTCGCTGAGCGGGTTGCTGCGGTAACGGCTTGCGACGCCGCGTGGTTGCTTAATAACGATTTGAAAGCGCCGCTTAGCTTCAACCGTCCACAACCGACGGCTAAGAGTGACTGGCAAAAGGTTGCCAAGGGGGATCTGCTCAACGTGACTGCGCGCGCTTTTGAAATTGCAAACCAAATTGAAGACGAAGCAAGTGCTCGGCTCCTGTCACATTGCGTAGTGCAGTTTCACCAGCATTTAGAGCGCACCGTTGGCTTGTTTGCCGGCCGCCGATCTCAGCCGATAAAGCCGACCGAATATCTAATATCCCAACTTGAACAACTGTCTATTTCGACCCCGCGGCAGCGGCTGCAGCAGGAAAAGGATCCACCGAAGCGCCCGAAAGCACGCTCCCGAACCCGCTCGTCACTTTGACGCTCCGGTCGGCATAGTACTCGCTTGTGGTTCGGATATCGCTGTGACGCAGCGCGGAGCTCGCCGCGTGCAATCCATGCCGGTCGGCAATCGCGCTCCCGAAAAGCTTCCGCAGCGCGTGGAAGGGTTTGTTTCCCTGGATACCCTTGGCTCGGAGCCAGCCCAGCAGCGATCCCCACACCTCTTGCGCCCGGTAACGCTGGTAACGCACATTCTTCGGTGCGCGTTTGCTCTCGATCACAAACGCCCCCCTGGCCGTCACCTTCCAGCCCCGGAACAACGCCATGATCTCGGGCTCTGCGGGCAGCACAGCCGCGCTTTCGCGGGTTTTAAGCTGGTAGTACCTGGTCGGCATGATTCGCACCGTGCTGGCGCCGAAATCGAAGCTCTGCCATTCCAAGGTGTCGGCTTCCTTGCGTCTTAACCCCAGCACCAAGGCCAAGATGAAGGCCTTCAGCTCTTCGGGTCGGTTAGTGGAAAGCTCGGTGAGGGCATCGCGGAAGAGCTGGTTTGGCTCCGTCCCGCAGCCGTAAAACTTGGTATCAGTGCGACGTTCCACGCTGACATCGTCGAAGGGAAGCACCGCTGGCAACTCAACGCCAGAGAGTTTGCTCAGCACATTGCGTTTCGAGAAGAGCGCCCGCGCCTGGCGCAAGAGCGAGTTACAGGAATTGGTGTACTGGCGCCGGCGAAGCTCATCCGTCCCAGCTCGGTCGATGAACTTCCTTTTCCAAGCCCGAACCTTGCTCGGTGTCACTTCGGCCAGCGGGACAGCGTGCACGCTGGCAAGCCATCTCTGGTTTCCGCCGGTCCGGTAATCGAAGCGAGCCTTACCCCCTTTTATCCTGGCAACCTCCGAAACGATGCGCCGGAAGCTTTTGGCGTAGCCCTCGACTGTTACCGGCGACAGCTCGGTCTGCGTGGCAACTGCGTTTAGGAATTCGCCGACAGTGCCTCCAAGCTCAGAAGTGCTTATATTATCACTACTTATTTTAGCCTTCTCCGTCTGCCGATCGCGGTACTTCTCCTTGAACTCCACCCAACCGTTGGCGACCAAAAATTGATAGCGTTCCTTGGCGAGGGCGGCAGCTTCGGCTTGATTGGCCGTCGCCAGACTCATCGTCACCCGGCGGCCGACATGCTGCAGCTTGACACAGTAGACCGGCGACACGTCCACCTTTCCTCCCGCCCGGAAAATCTTAGGTTTGAACACCCGTTTTGACCAGTAGCGGGTGTCATTTTTAGAAATGACAAACCTAGTTTGTTGGCCGTTTGTTGGCCGTTTTTCGTGTTCATGCATGTCCGGCATTGTGCGGATATTGTTTCACACGATCGCCTGGAGATCAAGTGCTGAAGCGGATTTGTAACCAGCTAAGAGCGGATTCTGCCGAACATTCAAAAACCCCGAAGGATAAGACTTCGGATCATAGGGTTGCAGGTTCGAGCCCTGCCGGGTGCATGACTCAGCATCAATTAGTTACGCGAAGAATCACTAACTGGCCATTCTGCCTTCTTAGCCACTATTAACTTTGTTCTTCGGCCTGTTTTGTGTCAATTCTGTGCGCTAGCTTGCAGCGTTCGCATGTAGGCGTCAATCGACGACGCCGAAAGCCTAGAACAACCCCGCGGCTTCACCAGCTTGGATAGCTCGCCCAAATCGATTACCCGATAAACGGTTCGAACGCAGACCGACGGTCTTCTGGCGGCCTCATAAGCGAACCGAGTTACTCATCATTTCCCTTACCCTCCGCATTGGCCGTCGACTCCCCTCTAGAGTCCCGCTCGCGCCACTCTTGCATCGCATCAGTCACAGAAACCGAAAATTAGCCGCTGTGAATATCCTTCGTCAGGCGGTCCCGAACCGCCGTCAACAGGTCAGGATTCTTCCTGATCCGTCTAGCGACTTCACGGTGCAGCGCAAGGCTTCGTTCCTCCAATCTTCTGTGACGCACTACCATCTCTTTCCCGAATAATCGCATATTCGTCGACTACGTCCAACCCGAGGGAGTCTCCTGACCTGATACGGTTGCGTTTGACTTGCTCGCGCCAACCAAAAAGCGGCTACAGGTCCACGTTAAACATTAGGAAAAGGCGGCTTGCAGTTCAAAGTTGATCCTGGTTGGGAGTACCGTGGCAATCTTTGTTCCTTTTATAGCGCCAGGTATAGCTCCCATTCAGTAGCGCTACGCTTTCTCGACCGGGAAGAGGTCGCCACTTTTCGGCAAGAACAGTACAGGTGTCGTACGATCGCGAGAGCAGCCACCGCTGCGAATGGTGTGGGCGCGGCAAGTCGACGTTTTGTGAAAATAGCATCGGCACAGGAGTCCAGATGAGTGGCGGACACGCCGAATATATGGTGGCCTATGCCGACGCAACTATGCTACTGCCGGAGGGGTTAGACTACGAACAAGCCGCCCCTATTTTCTGCGCCGGCTACACCGTTTGGTCGGGACTGCGCTGGGCTGAGCCCCAGCCCAATTGCTTGCTTGCGCTGGAAGGTGGACTTTGCGGTCCGCGGAATCGCCCCACAGGCTCCTTAAAACGCCGCTCCCTACCATCGCAAGACCTCGCAGCATTCACGACGTCCATGACACTGGTACTTCCGGAATATTCGGCCCGTACTTTGCCCAACCGGCACCACGCTTGCGGTGCTTCATCCATGATGGTTCACGAGGAAAACAGAGCTGTTGCCGTGTTTATTTTCTCTTTTGTGCGGTCACCCCGTTTGGAAAGTTCCCAAACATCATAATAGACAGTCACGTCAAAGACGCGATCGGTACATTGTTTCCGGCATCGGGCCGACTGTCATTGATTGACGCCCGAAGAAGCAAAACGCTACTGGAATATCTTCCCGGCCGCGGAGGCCGAAAACGTGACGCCGATGGCGCAGGCATCGTGAAGGATCTACAGCCCCTTGGCTTTTACGTTGTGAAGAATCGCCCCGTTCTGCCGGCGTACGTCGTCAACTCCCGATGGAAGAGCGTGTTTGAGAAGACTCGCAACAAGATCAAGGATGTTCAGTTGAGTCGCGGCCGCCAATGCCATCAAGTACACCGGACCGAGCAGACTGCCATCCGATTTAAATGTAACCTTCCCGCTTTTCGCGTGCTGTTCAGCGTAATGGGCCAATCCCATTGCGGAGACATGCGCGATGTCCCAAAGGATAGAATAGAGGGTACTGTGTTCGTAGCCCAAACCGGCTTTCTCTGCTAACTGACGCTTTTGGATCCCATGCGGAATCTGACCTGCTCTGATCCGGGCTAGCTCTCCATTCACCTGGCGAAAGAACAACAATTTTAAAATGTTCCTTGAGGCTCGGGAGATTGTTTGGGTGAAAAATGGATGTGCCGCCTGCCTTACTCCCTCGGTTGTTCGTGCAAAAAACGTCGTAACCAAATGCATAGTGCGCAGAAAACGATTCCCCGTCCGCCCATTCAGCAACAGCGTTCGCATACTGACTAGTTGAGATTTCGAGCTTCGACTTTTCTCTCATTACCTGCGATCAAATCCTTTAATGCCCAACATGATCCAATGATTAAGAGGAACAGGCACGCCGCCGGCCAGTGCCGCAGGGCTGTTTCCGCCCGCTCCAGTGCCATGCCCCACCAGAGAGACACCCGCATGGCGGCCTCACTTGCCACGGACGATGTCGCCCCCCGGCTCACGGGCAGGCGGTACCCCCATCGCCGCAGACCGATCGCCAGCCGCCAAGGGAGCCGTAAAGAGTCCAACCGGGAGAGCGGCCGGGTTCGCACCAGCGACCTCGAACCACAGGCCGAGCCATCCCATCCCGGAAGGGTCTGCCTCAAAGTTGCTATTCTTCTCTGCGGCCTCGTGGTCCTGACAACGTTCTCTAGCATCGGATTGGCCGGCTCAGCGCGTGATTACCTCAACGCACCAATCGACACCTGGCTCACATTCTATAATGTTGGCTACTCCACGTCAGTGACGCCCGAAGACGGCATGGACGTGACGTTAAGTATTCGCGCCAATGTCCTTTCGCAGTCGGTCGTCATTACCCGGACCATGGATTACTGGGGGCGAACTGGAGGGATCTCGGTAATTGTTCCCTATCGCTACTTGGAGGCAAGTTCCGATGCTTTTAGCTCCTCGAATCAAGGGTTTTCGGATATAGGTCTCCTCTGGCAGATTAACATATTCGGTGGACCTGCGCTAACGAAGGAACAGTTCCGGTCCTTTGTTCCCCAGACCTTTGCGAGCTTCCATTTATTCGTGGGTACACCACTCGGGAAATACAATCCAGAGAGCACACTGAATCCCAGTTCTAACCGCTGGACGTTTTTTCCCACAATCAACTACAGCTACACGCCTGATCAGGGCTGGACATGGCTCGAAACTTATCTCTCGACCAAGGTATTCACGGCCAATCACGATTACCGCGTAGGCAACGCTTCCAAGCTTACCCAAGAACCGTTGCTCTTGTTGGAGGGACATGCGAGCCGCAATATTACTCCAGCGTTGTGGATGTCGGCAGATGCCTATTACAACGTCGGCGGTGAGACCAGTATCGATAGTGTCGGCCAGCGTGATGCCGCCAATACGCTCAGGTTAGGCGCAGGCATGGGCCTAAGGCTCTGGCCTGGAGCTGATGTCATTCTCAATTACGAGCGAGTGGTCGCCAAACCCGCTGGCCAACCAGACGCCCAAACTATCCGATTGACCCTCAGACAGGTCTGGTGAGCGTCGCCAGCGAATGACGCCTCGGGATGTGGATGTAACATCTTTGCTGTTTTTTTCCACAAGCAATGCTATGTAACTGACATGCAACGACGTGCGTTTTTAAAAAGTGCAGCAGCGTTAGGATTGGCTGCAGGAACATCAACGGCGAGTGCCGTAGCAGCCCTACGGCAAACGGCTTCTGAAGGAACCCCTTTACCAGACAACATTGCCGCGGCCCTGGCACGTTTTCGCGAGACAATCCCCCCCAATTTTGATTCCACCTATGTTGAGAACGCGGTTGTTCCTTTTTTCCTAACCAGCTTCTACGAAGGGGAAAGACCGCTTCTACCGATGATCGATCTTAACCTCAGTAAGGAAAACGCCCTGCCCCACGATCTTTGGGGCTTGATTTACAAGGAGTGGAAACCGACGCCTGAGGAAGGTGTCACCGTCTTTTTGCAGGGACTGGAGAACCGTGGCGATAATAATCTCCGCAAACGAATCTACTTCTCCGCTGTCAGTCCAGATCTATACCATCCGATGTATGGCGATAAGGTTGTTGCTTTCTTCGATCAGCTCATGGCCCCGGAATTTGCTGGTAAACCCTTCATGCGGCACTATCTCGACTATTATTTCGACATCTATTGGGATCTGCATCTTGGCGTCAAGGGTGAGGCTATCCCAAAGGAGGTCCGAGAGATTGGAGAGGCCTTTAACACTGTTCTGGCCTATCGCGACCCGCTGCTACCCATCGTCTATGAGAACTACATGGCGGTGCGCAACCTCCTCGACTTCCTCAAGCAGTGGATCGATGAACGTCTTGAGGATCTCGCTACCGGACGCACCGCTAATCCTGAAAAGACCATGGCCTGGTACTGGCTGAAAAACGCCGGGGATGGTAAGCATTTTAGCAAGAAGGATATCGTTTTTGAATGTTTCCACAATTTTGTAGCGTTCAGTCAGTGGGGTAATAGTATTTTTGGTATTATGTCGCGCCTGAGTGAAAGCGGCGGTGATGCAGAAGTCCGCGAAGCATTCCAAAAGACGATGGCCGGTGATTTCGATAACGCCAATGGTGAGCCGTATACTCCCTTGGAACTGTTCGTAATGGAACTGTTCCGCACCATTTCGCCCAATGGTGGTAGCATCTCGGCTATCCAGGATGCCCGGGAAAAAACATTCTTTGGTCAATCACCGCACACCCGCTTCGGCCTGCCGTTTGAACGGAGTAGCTATATCAGCACCCCGCACACCAGCACCAGTTTCAGCCCAATACATTGGAAGAATCCAGAACAATTTGATCCTGAACGCTATCGCAGCGTGCCGACCAGTGCCGAGATTGACGAAGAGAAATGTAAGCAGATCGGCCTTGCCCGTTGCCCATTCGATATCACCACGCTTGCGGTCAAAGATGGACGAAAGGTCGAGGTAACCAATAGCGGCTTCGGGACGGTGTTCGGGGTCGCGGATGGTAAGCCGAAGCCGGTGTGCGATTATGCTGGCTTTGCGCCGTTTGGTTTCAGCTATCGCCGTTGTCCCGGTGAACAGTTGACGATCCAGGTATTCGAGGATTTCCTTCGTAAGGTTGCGCGTGACAAGATCGTTTTCCGTACGCTCGATTTGGCCAACCCAGGACGGGTGCCTATCGGGCCGAGCACGGTGATCGATGATAATATCGGATTCAACAAACCTTCCTGAACAGGAAGTGGGAGGGACCCGTGAATCGGTGCCTTTAGACTAAGCGCTTTTCGTACTGGCTCCGCTTTGCTCCTTAACCCGAGCAGGCACCGACAAAGAAAGTGCCCCGCCTCGAAGACCTCGGACGCGGTGGCACGCAGATTCTGGCTGGCAAACAAGGGAACAGAAGACGCGATCTAAATTACTGGAAAACATAGTCGACTGTGATGAAACTAACACTTTCCGCACTCTGCGCGCTCGCGGTTATCATCGATAACTGCGGCTGCGCCACACAGGGCGATCGGCCTGTCGCCTCCGCCGGCTCTTCGGCTCCCGCCGTGGTGACAATTGATTTTGTTGACCCAGGGAGATTTTCTGACTTTCGTGTCAACAATCGCGACTTCCAAAGTCGTCCACCGTTTTTTACCCGGAACGTAACCAACCCGCTCCAACCGGTAATCGGATCAACTTACTTTTAATTAAACTTTCCTGCGTTTGGGGGAACTAGTGAAGGCGATAGGTCAATTCTCGGATGGGACGCCATCCATGGCTCAAGATACGACCGCCGGCCGCGACATCGAAAACACCCATGGAAGCAATCCACGAATATTGCGACCGTACGGTTCGGGGGTCAAAAGGAGACGGTCACACAACGATCGTATCACCAGCCAGTAAGGCTGGGAGTACCCTTCCCAATAAAATCGTGGGCCACTTAATATTAAATCGTTCCAGCTAACCGGGACGGCTTCACACGTAGAGATCAATCGGTCCGGAGCTGTCTTCCATTAGGTCTTCCTTGGTGTCGGCGAGTATAATTTCGTAGGCGGCTCGCACTCCGGAGAGGAAGGCACCGTGGACCGTGGACGGGAAGTATTGGGAGGTCGCTTCGCCGGCGAAGAAGATCCGGCTTTCGACGGGCATGCCGATCTGGCGGCGCAAGCTTTGTTTGGACCCGACAGGGACATAGGAATAGGAGCCGAGGGTGTAGGGATCCTGGTTCCAACGTGTGACCAGATATCCGCTCGGCTCGGGGATCTCTTTCCCATACATTTTCCGCAGGGATACCATCAGGGCAGCCACGACTTCGCTGTCGCTGCCGAGTTCGTTTTTCTCGCCGGCCGCTCCTGCGCTGAAAGCCAGCAACACGGGCCAACCGGCGATTTTGTGGAAATTGACGATTTCGGGCCAGTCACAATCAGAGCTTCCCATATAGCCGATCAACTCGTAGTCCTTGTCCCAGAAAACCTCGGCGAATTTGAGGAAGATTTTGTTGAAAACGCCCATCCTGGCTTCGCGGATGGCCTCTCGTTTGCTAGCGGGCAGACTCGGGTTAAAAGCGATGCGCCCGGCCTGTAGGACGCCAAGGGGCACCGTGACGAGTACGTGATGAGCATGGTAGCTGCCCTGGTTGGTCAGAACGTCGACGAGTGCGCCCGAGTAATCGATTTGCTTCACTTCGTGCTCAAGGAGAATTTGGGAGTCCGAAGCCAGCTTGTCGGTAAGCTGGCTGTAGCCTTGCGGAAAAACCCGATCGTGTCCCGCGAAGTTGAGAGCCTTGTCGTGTTCGAGTAGGGACACCTCGGATCGTGGACCGGCCCATTCGTGCTCGAGATAGGTGCGGGCGATGAAGTTTAACCATCGGCGCTGCTCGGGATTGAAGTTCTGGGTGACAGCAAATTCCTCCTCCACGGCCAGGAGGGACATCTCCCGGCCTTCCTTCTGTTTGAGGGCAATGAAGTCGAGATAGTCGGCCATCATTTCGGAGATCTCGACGGTCTCCTGTCTGCCGAGGCGGCGGCCGTCCTCGTCATACAAGGCGACCGATCGGTAACGGGCGGGGGAAACGCTCGAGATATCCGTGCGGAGAATTTCAATCCCGTGCCGTTTCGCCAACCGCGAGATGGGGTTGTCCTCGAAGCCGTGAATCCACGAGGCTCCCAGGTCGGCCGGCACGCCCAAATCGCGCGAGGTCCAAATGCGGCCGCCGATCCGGTTGCGAGCTTCGAGCACTAGGACATCGTATCCATCGATGCTGAGATCCCGCGCGGCAGCCAACCCGGCGATTCCGGCCCCGACGACAATGACTTCGACTTTCTGTCGTGTTGTACCCATGGAGAAGGATTTTTCCGTACTCCATGACAGTCTGGTCCGCCGGTGATTGTCGATTGTTTTCATCTTCGCCGACCGATGAGAGAGTACCACCGCCGACGATCCCGTCATGCTTAGGGTCACGACCAGAGTCTCCAAACCCTTGGTGCGGTGATTCTGAAACTGGTCAGCTAACACCTGAACCGAACGACCAAAAGATCAGCGGTAAAAAGGCTTGCGATTGCTCGATCAATCTCCTTCCCGAGCTTCGCGGTCATTTTTGCGATGTCGTCGGCCATCTACAGCCGCTGCCGGATTCCTTTGCGAACGATTCCGAACATGAATCCAAATCAGCAGGACGAGAAGAAAGAAGAGCACGCAGAGCCCGGCCGACAGGGGGCGTCCCAAAAAAGCCCCGGAGAAGAGCTGGCGGAGCTTTTGACCGCCCGGCCAGCGACTTATTCTAAGAAGGAGAAACCGCGAACCGCCGAGAAGGAACAAATGCTCGCTCCCCAGGAAGAGTACGTCGAGGATCAATCCCGATCCGCCGCGCACCAGAAGAGAAAGCGAGATCGCAAACGCAGTGCATGAGGTGCAACGTGTAAATATGCCCCAAGAAGACCGTGGTGAAAGTCGAGGCGGCGAGGTCATCCCCAGGTAGAAAGCCTATGCCGGACGGTACATTCCCGCCTAATCTTAGCGATGAGATTGGTCAGCGGTGGTGGGCCGCCGCTCGATCGGGTGACCTGGAAACGGCGTGGCAGCAAAGCGACCGATTGCTGGACGCACGGCAGTCATGGTCGGATTTGCCTCGTTGTTTTCGACCGCTATGGGATGGCACGTCGATCGACAAACGCGCGGTGCTCGTGCGCTGCTGGCGCGGGTTAGGCGACGCTATCCACTACGCCCGGTACATCTCGCTGCTCCGTGTTCGAGCCGCGTCAGTTTTTCTGGAAGTTCCCCCGGAGCTTCTCTCGGTTTTTGCCTGTCTTCCCCTGGATGGAATTTTCCCGCTCGACTCTCTACCCGAGCTGCCGTCCGACATCGTAGAGATCGAATCGACCGAATTGCCATACGTTTTTCGAACCACACTGAAAACCGTTCCGGCTGACGTGCCGTACCTGCAGATCCCTTTGTCGGGCGTCCCTTCTGTTCCGGCGGAGGGCCTGAACGCTGGACTGTGCTGGGCCGGAGGAACCTACGATCCGCGCCGGGCGGTCCCGGCAGCGGAGTTGGCTCCCCTCTTCAACGCTCGAGGCGTGAACTGGTTTCAATTGCAAAGGGGCTGGCCGATCAACGGATTTCTTCCATTCAGGAACCCTGAACAACAATCGATGGACCTTTTACCGACAGCCGCTTTGATCAACCAGCTCGACGTAGTTATTACCGTCGACACAATGGTGGCACACCTGGCGGGTGCCTTGGCGAAACCAGTCTGGACCCTGCTGCACGCCGACTCCGATTGGCGTTGGTTCCGAGACCGGCCCGATTCACCCTGGTATCCAACGATGCAGCTGTTTCGCCAAGCCAAAGCGAACGAATGGCGTCCTGTCGTCCAAACAGTGGCAGAGAAACTCTATCGCCGCGCAGCACACCCGCTCGTTCGATCCCTCTGAAGCGGAGACATCGATTGGCGCCACTAAGCCCGTTGGTAAAATCTCACGCCGCTTCGAAATGCAGATTCGATGATCCAATACGTCAGGCACTACTTTCTGAATCCCGGGTCTCCTGCCCGATTCGATCCAGCACCTTTTCCGGACGAATATCCTGCTTCAGCTCATCAAGCTCGGGTGAAGTGCTGGCATTCACTCCGATCTTCTCGCCAATTTGCGACACCAACTGGATGAGCTTGGTGACTTCGTGTTCGGAAAGTAAGCTGACCTGCAAATCCAGGTCAGCGCGCCTTTCGCTTATCAGGCTCATCCGGTTTTGGGAGATAAGGATAAAGGTTGAGAGGAAAATTGCTTCGACCGAGGCGGACGTACCCAGAATCACAAACGTCGAATCAAATCGAGGCAATGGCAGCCAGCCGATATTGATAATCGTCCAAAGAGCGAAAATAACGGCATGGATGTAGACAAAGGGCATGCTGCCGGCAAAGCGAGTAATCGCGTCAGCGGCCTTTTGCTCTAAGCTGGATCCCTGCTCTTCCTGACGCCGTTTTTCGAGCAGCTTTTTAATATTTCGCACCAACACTTCGTTCATCCCGGATTCGGAAGTCGGTGAACCGTTATCTTGGATGGTCTTCACTTAGCTTATGCTTCGCAAGCAACGTAGGAACCGGACGGGTTCTCAAGGCAACGGCTGTCTCGGGCGCCCGAGATTTACGGTGTTCTAAAGCAGAGTCAAAACGACCTTTGTTCAGCCGGCACTCTGTGGAGCGAGTTTTTGCACTTCCGGCGTATCGCCCCCCAGCCAATCCGGGTGCCTGGCTGTTGTATCGAAATGGGAAGTGGTTTTGAAAAGTTCGTATTTGCCAGCGGCTCCGCTGGCCTTGGTTTCAGCTAATAGGGAAGCCACTTCGTCTTCGTCCATGGGACGAAAACTCTTCGCTGCCTGAAAAGCCTGATCGAGCACCGCCTGTTTGTCGATCCCGGTGATAACGACCGACGTCGGCAAATTTAGCGAATAATGCAGGCACTTGATCGGGTCCAGCGCTCCACTTTTCAAAATAACGCCATCGGCGCCTCCGAAAGTTTTCATGCCGAGAACTCCAACGCCTTCCTGAACCGCTTGAGGCACGACAAGATGAGCAAAGCTGCGGAAATGCGCATCCATGACGTTCAGTGGCATCTGAACCGTATCAAAATGAAAGCCATGCCGGGCGGCGACAGCCAGCATGTAAAGATGGATTCTCGGATCCTTATGCCCAGTAAACCCAATAAACCGCACTTTTCCGGCTTTCTTGGCTGCCAGAAATGCTCCCATCGCGCCGTCCTCCGCAAAAATTCGGTCCGGATCGTCGAACCGCAGAATCTCATGGTGCTGAAGAAGATCGACACGATCGGTCTTTAAACGTTCGAGCGAGGTTTCAATCTGGCGGGTAGCATTATCTTTCGTCCGCCCATCAATCTTCGTCATGAGGAAGACCTTGTCACGGTAGCCGCTTTCGGAGAGCGCTTTACCCATCCGGAGCTCGCTTTGCCCCTCATTATAATCCCAGGAGTTGTCCATGAAGGTGATCCCGCGATCAATCGCTTCGTGAATCAATCGGATCGATTCGGACTCAGGCACAGCGGGCTTGCCGATGTGTGAGCCGCCCAAGCCAATCGCGGAAACCCGTTCACCGGTCTTTCCCAAAATCCGGTAAAGCATCTCGCCCCGTAATTCTCCAGGGTCCGTTACCCGGGGCAGCCTGGTCGGATTTGACTGGTTTTCGTTTTCTTCCGCCGCGTTGGAGCGAAGCACGCCAGTGGATCCGGCCAACCCAAGTGCGGAAGCTATTTTGATAAAGTCGCGTCTATCCATGACTTATTGTCCTTTATGACCAACAGGATCGCGCCGCGCCGGTGAAACGGACTTCTCGGTTCTGCCAGCTTTGCCCGGTCGCTTGCCAACCTTTGCGAAGGAAGGCGTGCCACTCAATGGCCAGCGACGACTCTACCATGTCACGGGGAAATTTACGAGTCACCGGAGGTCAGATGCCTAGGTCGCGCCGGCCCATTTTCGACGCAAGGATGGCACCCGCATATGAGAGACGGTGCACTAGCACGAGACAATCTTCGGCGCGGTCAGTCGATGCACGCTATAGTCGGGGCAACCGCGAACAGAGTGATTATGAAAGCTCTTTGCTGGTACGGAAAAGAGGATGTTCGGGTCGAAACAGTGGAGGATCCGAAAATCGCACACCCGACCGACGCAATCGTAAGAATCACCGCGACTGCCATCTGTGGATCTGATCTCCATCTCTACGACGGGTTAATGCCCACGATGGAAAAAGGCGACATCCTTGGCCACGAACCGATGGGTGAGGTCGTCGAGGTCGGCGCGGAAGTAAAAAAAATCAAGGTGGGCGACCGCGTGGTTGTTCCATTCACGATCTCCTGCGGGTCCTGCTGGTACTGTAAGCGCGGTCTCTTTTCGCTTTGCGACAATAGCAACCCAAATGCGGAGATGGCCAAAAAGGCGATGGGTCAGTCTCCCGCCGGTCTATTCGGTTATTCCCATATGCTGGGCGGGTACCCGGGTGGGCAAGCCGAATATCTGCGCGTGCCTTTTGCGGACGTCGGTCCCCTCAAAATTCCGGACGGATTGAGTGATGAACAGGTTCTTTTTTTATCCGACATTTTTCCGACGGGATATATGGCGGCCGAGAACGCCCAGATTGAACCAGGCGATACCGTTGCGGTGTGGGGATGCGGACCGGTTGCCCAGTTCGCGATCAAAAGCGCCTGGATGTTCGGAGCGGGCCGGGTGATTGCCATTGATCGAGTACCGGAACGGTTGCAGATGGCTTCAGAACAGGGCAAAGCGGAAATAATCAATTTCGAAAACGAAAATGTCCAGGAGCGTTTGATGGAAATGACGTCGGGACGGGGACCGGATCGTTGTATTGATGCGGTTGGCGCCGAAGCACACAGCAGTTCTGGGTTATCGGCAGTCGTCGACAAGGCGAAAGAGGTGGTTGCTCTTGGAGCCGACCGTCCGCATGCGCTTCGCGAAGCGATCCTGAGCTGCCGCAAAGGCGGCACGGTTTCAGTGCCGGGCGTGTATGTCGGTTTTCCCAGTCACCTGCCATTTGGCGCGGCCATGAACAAGGGATTGACCATCAAGATGGGCCAAACACACGTCCAGAGGTACACTGAACCCCTGCTGCAGAAGATCGTGTCCGGTGAGATCGATCCTTCTTTCGTTATCACCCACCGGGTCGAGCTCGAGGCCGCTCCAAAAATGTACAAAACATTTCGCGACAAGGAGGATGGCTGCATCAAGGTCGTACTGAAACCCTGATCTACTTGATGGCCGTCACGTTGATGGCCGATTTGGCCAATTGCGTCAGCTTCTTGTCTGTTTCTTCTTCCTCACGCGAGGTCTGTTGGAGCAGCAGGGCGCCTTCTGTGTCCCCGAGCAATTCCGCGTACGTGCGGGCGCTTCCGTATCCGGCCATCTCGGTTCTTTCGGCAAATGAGATTTGTGGAAGCTTGTAAATGGAATTAAACAAATTCACTCTGTTCCGCGGATGAGGACAGAATGACCGCAGGGACTGATACTCCGGTAGACTTCCTGGCTCGCCGCGAGCAATAGCCAGCCTCGACAGCGAGCGTTTTTTGGCTTGGAACAAGAGTGGACCAACTCAAAGAGGTGTGCGATTCGCTGACGAAGCTGACTGATTACCAGCGTCCGGCCGGCTAGGAAGCTGATCGGATCCCGGTCCCGCGTTGCGATTCCCAGATCCCGGGGCCTCGGTCGACCTCCAGTCTTCCAGGATTTCGCTGCGTTTGCTCGCTCATACAACAGATCGACGTCGCACCCTGAGCCGGATGTACTTTGTCCCATCCCATTTCTTCGGAAGAAAGCTGGTTTGAACGTTGCAAGTCGCATTCCGCTCCATATAGATTAGTTTACGCATGCCAAGCCTCTTTTATGGACGAGGAGAACGATTCGAAAGTCATTTGTTCGGTACTCGATCAGTTTTGCGTTCCGGCGGCTTTGGTCGACCAGACTGAGAACTGCTTTCTCGCCTACAACCAAAGTTTTCAGGATGCGGTGGATCCCGAAGGTCGTCTTCTAAAGACCAAGCTGCCCAACGATTTGATCACTCTTCTGAAACCCGGCACCCCCAAGGACATTACCGAGGCCGTCCATCCCTCCCGGTCTCAGGCGTGCCGGGTTGGAACGACCGATCCGACCCAAGTTCGCACCGGACAATGCTTTCTGCGGGAAGACAACAAGTCCTTGCTGATTCTGGATACTCCGGATGAAGAGGATGGCCAAAAAGAGCGCGCCACCGGCAAACTCATCGGCCGGCTGATGGAGAAGGCGCGAGTCCGACGACTTTTTCATGATGCGATCAGCCCGGAAATTCTGGGCGCCGCTTTCGTGGCGGAAGCGCTCACCTGCCGCTTAGACTCCACGGGTAACGCTCGGGCGATCGAAGTGAAGGCTCTCTCCCGGCAACTCAGCGAGCTCATCGCCAATCTGCATTCGGCAATCAACGAAGATGACGCCTCGACCAAGCGATAAGGCGGCTGCCCGGACTGAGGCTACAACCCGCATCCTGGTTGTTGATGATCATCCCGTGGTGATTCGCGGTCTCGAAGACTTAATCTCGAAGGAGCCGGATTTGGTGGTATGCGGTTATGCGGATTCAGCCCCCCTCGCTCTGGAACGACTTCGCTCTTTGCATCCGGACCTGGCGATCGTCGATATCACCTTACGGGGCACCAGCGGGATCGAACTGGTGAAACTGATGAAAGCCGAGAGACCCAAACTTCCGATCTTGGTACTCTCGATGCACGACGAATCGTTATATGCTCTCCGGGCCCTCAAAGCCGGAGCGCTCGGCTACCTGATGAAGGCCGAGGCTGTTCAGCACGTCATCTCCGGTATTCGCCGCGTGTTGGAAGGGCGAATTTTCGTTAGCCCGCGCTTCAGCGAACAGCTGATCTACAAAGCGGTCCAGTCGATCGAGTCGGGATCAAGCTCTCCGATCGACGCGTTGTCGGACCGCGAACTGGAAGTTCTTGAACTTCTCGGAAAGGCGCATAATACCCGCTCAATCGCAAAGATGCTGAACCTGAGCGTCAAAACCATCGAGACGCACCGCGCCCATATCAAGGAGAAGCTCGGTTTTAAGGACGCGACCGAAATGGTCCGTTTCGCGATTGACTGGGTTGCCCAGCAGGATCTCAACTGAACTCGGATCGTGCGTCCGGCCGCGAGTTCGTCTGTAACGAGCGCCTCGGAATATTCTTGGGCTCTGTGCTGGTTGGACGATCCGCCTTGCCGGACGAGTGTCAGCGAGAACTTGTTTGACGTGTCCGCCATAGCCTCGGCGAAGGCGGAGCGTTTTGGAGGTGTGGCACATCCCTTATGTTCGGCTCAAACGAGTCCTCGCTAAGGCTTCTCCTCCGCTAAAGCTTCGGCGAAGACGTCGGATAAATTTTCGCCCTACCGGAGCAGGGCCGAGGCCAAGGCTAGATCTTATCCTGCACCGGTGCCAACTGGTGCAGCAGCTTTTTTTGGGCCAGCTGCAGGCGGGTCTTCACGGTACCCAGCGCAATCGACTTTTGAGCCGCAATTTCGCGCTGGCTCATTCCCTGAAAGAACGTGAGATGCACCACTTCTTGCTGCGGAACTGGCAACTGCCGGATCATCCCCTTCAAAAGATCCGACAGATCGGTATAGACCGGTTCTTTTTCGGGAGTTCGCAGCCCGTCCCGAAAACCTGCCTTGACCTCCGATTCAAAACGATCGGTCACCCGCCGGTAGGCGAGTCGTCTCCGCAATCGATCCAGTGCGCGCCGCCGAGCCATGGTCGCGAGGAAACCATGCAGACCTTTCTCCGGTTGGAACCGATGGGCGTTGTCCCAGAGTTGCAGAAAAACGTCAAGAAGCACGTCATCCGCGTCGCTTTCTTCGTGCAGAACGCTCAGGATTACCGTGCGCAGCGTAGACTCATACCGGCGATAGATTTCCTCCATCGCCACAGGATCCTTCTGGACCAATGCATCCATGAGTTCTACATCCGATTTGGTTGCCGCGGGCTCAGTAGTTGTATCCATGGGTCGGTCTGGTGGCGTTAGATTGAAAAAAACCTACCCGACAGCCCGGGACACGGAAATCGGGGAAGCCCATGGTGCACGCCTAAGGCGATGGGGAAAGCATCTCTCAGGTATTTGCGGGGGACCGGCTCAGCAAGAAGACTAACTGACTAATGACCGATGAATAACTTACGAATGAGTAGGCCTAGTGAGCTATCGGCCATCTTTCATCGGTCATCGCTCATCGAACATCGCCGCCAGACAACCGAGGGGAAGACCGCGCGCGAACTGAGCTAAGTCGAAAATGGGTACTATTCTTATCATTATTCTGATCTTGCTAGTGATCGGCGCCCTCCCGAGCTGGCCTTACAGCTCGGGGTGGGGCTATTATCCGACCGGCGGCCTAGGCATAATTCTCCTCATTGTCCTCATTCTTGTCTTGATGCACCGAGCATAACTATTCAGTATCGTTCAATCTTAAACCCCGGCACTTTACTCCTATGCTTTGGACGATCGTTGTTATTCTCGTTGTTCTCTGGCTGCTCGGTTTTGCCACTCATGTGGCCGGCGGCTTAATTCATCTACTTCTGGTTATCGCGATCATAATCGTCATTGTCCGGCTCCTCCGAGGCGGTGCGGCGTGACGGTCGGCAGGGCGGGACTTGTCGGGCTCCCAATCAGCTCTGGTTCTCCCGGTCGAGGAGTTTTTTCATGCGATCGCTCAAGTAAACGTTTCCCGCCAGTAATTCCCGAATCGCCACGAAGATTTTGTCGACAGCGTCCTGTTTCGTGAGGTAACCCCGCGCTCCGGCCTGTAACGCTCGGCTCGCAAAGTACGCTTCATCATAGATTGAGAGGATCAGGATCGGCAGGCCGGGCACTATCTGCGACAACCGTGGAATCAGGTCCAGACCACTCTCGTTTTTCAGCGAAATGTCAACGACGGCGAGCTCCGGTTCCGTGCTTTCAGCGCTCGTCAGAGCATCCGAGATGTTGGCCGCTTCTCCGCAAACCGACAGATCAGGTGTTTGATTGATCAACTGCGCTATTCCCTGTCGCAGAACCGGGTGATCATCAACAATCAGGATCCGATGCTTCACCGCTTCGTTAGACGAACTCATGTCAACACAAGAATCGACAACCTCTCTGCCAATCATCTGTTGAAAAAATCTGGGGTTTGTCCCGCCAAGCCACGCACTTTCTTTTGCGGAGCTGCGCCGGTAAAATCGAGCAGGACCTAGTGTGCCGCTTCTACCGCCGACCTACCCACCCTAGGTATTCGCGGGAGCATGGGTCTATGGACTTTGGGAGCTTCTCAACTTTAGAAGCTGCCCGAATCTTCTTTCTCTGCCGGCAACGTGACTGTGATAGTGGTGCCGCCCGATCCTGACTCGATCCGCAGATTTCCCCTGATCGCGTCGGCGCGATACCGCATGATTTGCAGACCCATACCGCCGGTCTCGCTTCCGCGCCGAGGAATGTTTTCCATACCCTTGCCGTCGTCATGGATGGCTAAAAGGGTGGTGCCCGTCTCGCGTTCAAATCGATAATCGATCGCAAGATGAGTCGCTTTTCCGTGCTTCAGGGCATTGTTAATTGCTTCCTGGGCGATTCGATAGAGATGAGTGGCCTCCTGCTTATCTTTCGGTTCCCGGAACGGCTCAAAGGCGTGAAACGCGCAAGCAATTTTAAACAGGTTTTCCACATTGCTGGTCATGGTTTGCATCGCTGTCTTGAAATTGGCCGGCTCGAGCTGCATTGGATGCAGACCGTGGGCGAGATCATGCATAATCCCGATCGCCTTGTTGACCTGTAACAGGAGCGTTTTTCCATCTTCAGCCAGCCCCGGTGTTTCCTGCGGTTTGATGCGGTTGATCAAACCTTGAGCAAGGAACCCAACCGCGGTAAGCTGTTGGCCTAGCCCGTCGTGCAGATCTTGGGCTATTCTTTGTTGTTCCCGGTCGCTGATGGTCAGGATCTCGCGCTCGATCTGCCGCCGCTCCGTGATATCCTCCAACGTGAGCAGCACAAACGCCTTTTCTTCGTCGTCCGAGGCAATCTGGCGGGCCCTCAGGAGCAGCCTCTTTCGTCCAACCGTCGCGAACTGGCGCTCGACCGGGTAGCGATCTAGCCGACTTCCCCGCTCCAAGACCTCGACGAGCAGGTTCTGAAGGTGCTCATCTGCCCACTCGCGACCGCCAATTGTGGCCAACGGTTTCCCCACGATAGCAGACGGTGTGAGCTGAAAAACCTCGTAAAAACCCGGGCTCGCGCTGCGGATCAGCAAACCGCCCTCCAGCACAAGAAGAGGCTCGGTCATCCCGGCCACAATCGCTTCCGCGAAATCGCGCGACCCTTTGAGTTCTTCCAGGCTCTTCCGCAAAGGATCAATATCGATCACGGTTATCACCGCACCATCGAGCTTATTATCAGGCGTGAGATAGGGCCGGATACTCAGTCGATACCAGCGGCCCTCCTGATCGCGTACATCCTGTTCCTTCGAGCCGACATTCGACAGGACATCTTCGACCATTTCTATGAGGTCGCTCGTCTTGAGGTTGGTTTTGATATCACTAAATGGCCGTCCCGCATCGGAGGGAATCAGGTTAAACAGCCGGGCCGCCGTCGAGGTGAACCGACGAATCCGGCAATCCGCGCCCACCATGACAATGGCTAAGTTGACAGAATCTAACAGGTTGCTGAGATCGTTGTTCGCCAAGGCAAGCTCGAGATTGCCATTCTGGAGTTCCTCGTTAACCGTGATCAATTCCTCGTTGCTGCTCTGCAGCTCCTCTTTCGCTGTCTCTAGTTCTTCGTTGGTGGATTGCAGCTCTTCGTTGCTGGAAAGGATTTCTTCGTTGGCACTACGGATTTCCTCGTTGCTGTCATCCTGCTCCTCAACAATATTCTGGAGATATTGGCGGGTGGCAATCAGCTCGTGACGAAGCCGCTCAAGTTCTCCGCGCTCGTTTGTTTTGCCTTGCGTAGCCCGAGTGCGCTTACCCTCGGCTCTCACGACCGTTTCTTCCGCTTGGCGTTCCGGCGCTTCCCGCAATACAACCAAAAAATATTGTAGCTCACCCGGCGCCTGCCTGAAGGGAGTCACTTCCAGGTCAACACCAATGGTCCGGTTCTCGTCCGAGTAATAAACATTTTTTTGTAAACCACTTCCCTGTCGTCGTGCCGCCAAAACCGCCGCCCGGACATGGAGGGCCAATCCTTCTTTGAGAATTTTATGCAGATTGAGGGATGCCTTGCCTTCGGCCGGTTGCACGAACTCGTGCCTGTGCCCAAAGAAATGAAGAACGTCCAGATCCTGCGTAACCAGCATTCCAGGGGGCACATAACGTTGCGCTAAAAGCCGGCTCGCTTCGCGCTCCAGATCGATTAAACTTTGCTCTTCTTCGCCCTCAGATCGAGCTGCCCTGGCGCTCCAGGAAATACCCTCGGGTATGCTCAACTGCGGGAATTTCATCTCCGCGAGAAGACCTGTCGACAGCCGAAGACGGCTAGTGTTGTTCTGGCGGACAAAGACCTTCACTTTCTTATCCAGTGGAGTAAACAGATCAGTGAACTCCCCAACTGATTCCGAGTGGCCCAGGATCAAGTATCCGCCCGGACGTAGCGCGTAATGGAAAGTGGGGAAGACTTTTCTTTGCAGGTTAGGACCAAGATAGATCAACACGTTTCGACAACTGATCATGTCAAGCGGGGAAAAAGGCGGATCTTTAGCGAGGTTTTGCCGAGCAAAAACTACCATTTCCCGGATCGGTTTGCTGATCTTGTAGCTTTTTCCCGTCCTAACAAAAAAACGCCGCAGCCGTTCCGACGATACGTCAAGCGCGATGTTCTCGATGTAAGTGCCCTCTCGCGCTCGATCGAGAGCGATTTCACTTAGATCGGTCGCAAAAATTTGCACCGGAAAATCACCGCGCCGTCTCCCAAGATATTCCGCCAGGACAATTGCGATGGAATACGGCTCTTCCCCTGTCGAACAGCCAGGAACCCAGATGCGCACCAGCTCGCTCTTGCCCCGGCCCCGGAACACTTCCGGAAAAACGTGTTTTCGAAGAAATTGAAACATCGCGGGATCACGGAAAAAACTGGTGACGTTTATAAGAATATCGTGGTGAAGCGCCAGAATTTCCGGCTGATTGTTCTGCAGAACCCGCGCATAATCGACCGTGCTATCGATTCGGAGAAGCGCCATTCGGCGCTGGACTCGGCGCAGTACAGTTGCAGGTTTGTAAAGGCTGAAGTCAACGCCCAGCGCATTGCGAAGGATTGTCAGGATCCGTCGGAGATGTCGCGCGCCACCCGCGGCCGAATCGGCCGGCGTCCCCTGCGGCCTCACCCTCGGCTCCGGTGCTGCGGGCCGCTTTGCGCCCACTTCGCGGTCGCCTTCGGCTGCGTTTGTTCGAATGTACGGATGACCATCGATACGCGACAATTCTTTAGCGATCTGCGCCGGCGAGAGAACAAGATCGACGCAGCCGGTCGCCATGGCAGCGGCCGGCATATCGGGATGCTTCGTCGAGGAAGGCTCCTGGACTAAGACGATTCCACCTTCCGCCTTGATCGCCTCAACCCCTAAAGCGCCGTCGGTGTTTCCGCCCGAGAGAATGATAGCTACGGCGCGGTTTCGGCGTTCAACGGCTAGACTTCGCAAAAAGATGTCAATCGGCATGTGCTGACCACGGTGTAAGGTGCGTTGCGCCAGCCGAAGTGCACCCCCTTCAAACGTCATATTCCGGTTGGGCGGAATGACATAGAATTTGTTTGGTTCCACCGTAGTACCTTCCGTTGCCTGAGCGACGGGCAACTTCGATTTTCGTCCAAGCACTTCGCTGAGGAGACTTTGGTGGTTTGGGTCCAGATGCTGCACAAGCACAAACGCCATGCCAATGCGCTCCGGCAAATGCTCCAGTAGTTCAAACAAAGCCTCCAAACCTCCGGCGGAAGCGCCGATCCCAACCACAACTAACCCATCGCTCTTCGAACTGGTTTTCGGTTTTTCCGCACTTTTTACGGGCTGCCCCTTTCCAGCCCCGCGTTTACGCGTTTTCCCGCGCTTCTCAATGTCAGACGTCTTTCTCTTGCCGGCTCCGGCCGATGCACCGAACCGTGGCTTGCTGTTTTTCCTCGCCATGACCAACCTTTACCTTCCGCTCCGTACCTGCCGGGCACAAGCGCTGTTTCGCTCTTGGGCGCGTCGGAGTTTAGGCGCGCAAAGCTTGGAGAACTGCCGCGCTCCGCGCGGTCCGAAAGCGGCGACAAGTCGCGCCCACTCCAAAAAGTACGGGTTTGCTGACCTCCGATGTCTCTCATTTGAGAAAACTATTGGCAAATCGGCGCACTTTTTAGTGACATCTCCTTTCAGACAGCGGGTCTTGGAGTGCGCGCCACTTGTCGCCGCTTTCAGACCACGCGGAGTGCGGCCAGGCAAAGAGAGTGGCTGGGACCCCGACAGACCCCGCTATTGAGGCTCGAGATTCGTCACGCTTGGTCGACGACTGGGCCTGCAGAGAACCCGATAAAAACGGATTTTTCGCAAACGCCGTCGCTCTGCTCTACGCAATAGTTCGCCGATCAGCAAAGGGTGATCGAAGAGTGTTCGCACGGTGTTCGCGTTCTAACATGCTTTATTACACTGTGCTCGCCCTTCCGAAAATCAGGCAAGAGCCTGACCGAAACGTCATCCGCACTCCGGGAATCCGCCCTTTTATTTTCTGAGCTTGCGCTCCCAGTAAAGGACCGGATAGATCGTTGTTCGGTGCACGCCCAGGGAGGGCCCAGCAACGCACATTGTTTTATGGATCTCATTTGGCTTACACGCTCGGACGGTCGCTTAATGTCCTCCGGCTTTTTGCTCTGTGCGGCTCTCTCCGGATTTTTCCTGTTCTCTGCCCGCGCGGGCTCTCCCGACGACACGGACGTGCTGGACGGCAAAACCCAAGTTCCGCGACCGCAAGTCGAAGCGACCGTTAGCTCGCCAGGTCGGATAACGGCCATCGAGGAAAATCCTACCTTCGCTGTCGAGGGCAAGGATCGGCACTACACCAACGGCGCCAAACTGGCTTACACGACCGGCCAACTCTCGGACACAAGCTTTTGGAGTCAGCCCATCAAGCTCTTTAGTGGGTTTCTCTTCAACCGGCCAACCGCCTCAACCGACAACCGGCTCGAATGGACAATCCTGAGCCAAAGCATCTTTACACCAGAAGACCACCGGCGCCGGATACCGGACCCGAACGACCGACCCTTCGCGGCTTGGCTGCATGGTGGATTCACCTTTATCCAAAACACGGACGACCGTCAGCTAACCTCATTGGATCTGCAGGTCGGCGTGGTCGGGCCTTGGGCTCTGGGCCGGCAAATCCAGAATGGCGTTCACAGCATTTTTGGCGAAAATTTGGTGCGCGGATGGAGTTACCAGATCCACAACGAGCCGGGCATCACGATTTCCTGGGATCGGCGATGGCGTTTCAACCATGAACTTCAAGGAAACTATTCGTGGGAGATAATCCCAGACGTTGGCGCCACAGTGGGCAACGTCTTCACCTACGCCAACGTCGGCGCGCTCGCCCGCATCGGTCGGGGGTTAAAGGCAAACTGGGGCCCCGACACGATCCAACCCGGGATCGGCAATACCTCGTATTTCTCCGCCGAACGTTCCGGGACTAACTGGGGTTACGATCTCTATGCCGGAGTCCAGGGACGGGCCGTCGCTCTGAACATTTTTTTAGATGGCAACAATTTCAAGGACAGCCGAAGCGTGGCCAAAATACCGGGAGTAGCCGATGGCAGTGTCGGCATCGAGTTCTTTTATCGAGACCTTTTGAAGTTTGGTTTCACTCTTACAGTACGCACCCCTGAGTTTTATCGACAACGCGGACCCGACCAGTTCGGCGGATTCAACCTCTTGGTCGGGTTCTGAGGAGTGTAAGTGCCAGTGTCAGGCCAGTGCCTCGTAAGGCGATTTTAGGATGCCGGTCTTGCCGCGAGGGATAAGCTTTCCAGCCCTGTGGACTCCCGGAGCGGCAAGGATGCCGATCCTGCTAACACTGACACTAGCACTAGCACTGGAAGCCTATGGCCTTACAACCTTAATCTCCAGCGTGCCCCCGTCTTTCAGGCCGGGATCATCGTCGAAATACACGTGCAAGAGTCGATCGACACGCGTCAACCCGATCACCTTGGTCTCGGTGTCAATCGTCCAGGTCTCCTCGGGGAGGTGGTGGGTTTCCTCGGGCAACTCCAAAATGACGGTGTACGTCTGATCACTTTTCTGTTTAACCACATTCACGATCTTGGCCGAAATGGTGTCCACAGAGATCATGCTTAGCAGAATTCTCAGTCCATGCCGGAGAATTCTGTTAAGCATCATCTCTAGCGCCTTAAGAACCTGACCTCTGCGCGCAACTGCTCGATCTCGCGCATCAGACCAAGCAGCACTTTCAATCCCGCCAGATTCATCCCGAAATCCTCGCGCATCCATTCGATCTGGCGAATGGTTCGAATTGCTTCCTCGTCGAAGTACCAGCCGCTCTGTTCCGGATTGGAAATCGGCGTGATCAGCCCGTGTTTGCAATAGAGGGCGACAGATCGGCGGGACACTCGGCCAAGATAAGCCGCGATTTCGATCGAATACCGCGCCGAGGTCATCTGCTCGGCCAATCCGAGGGCCCGAGTAGACCGTTGCGGTGGCGCATCATCGTTCTCCACGTTTGCTTAGCGTTCCTCTCTTGGATTGAAATGCGACTTGCTTCTCAGTTGTTCCCACAAGGTCCGTTCCTCAGTGGTTAACTTGGTTGGTACGTTAATCTTCACTTCGAGATAAAGATCGCCGCGATTACCGGACCGGTCGCGGGGAAGTCCTTGACCACGTAACCGCAAGCGACCTCCCGTTCCGGTGCCCGGTGGAACCCGAACTGTGAGCCGGCCGTTGAGCGTTGGTACAGTCACGCTGGCGCCAAGCGTCGCCTCCCAAGGAGCAACCTCCAGATCCGCGAAGAGATCTGAGCCCTGTACCCGAAAATCCGGATGAGCCGCGATCCGCACACGCAAATAGATATCTCCCGGCGGGCCACCTCCGAGGCCAGGTTGGCCCTTCCCGGGCACTCGGATGCGTTGACCATCTTGAATTCCAATCGGAATCCGCACCCGAAGTGTCTCGGTCTCGGCCTGCCCCGTCCGCGGATTGACTCGTTCCAACGTAATCAGGCGGGTGGATCCATGGAAAACCTCGTCCAAGGTAACCAGCAGCTCACCTTCGATATCTTGTCCGGGGGCCTGGAAGCGCTCTCCGAATCTCTCACCGCTCGCTTGGCCACGACGGCCGCGCGACGCTCCGCGCTCAAATCCATTGAATCCGCCGCCAAAAAATTGCTCAAAAAAATCACTGAACCCAGTCGATCCACCAAAATGGAACTCGTATTGTCCCTCACCGGACCCGGCCGGCTGCGAACCTCGGCCTGTCCGCATCTCGTTTTGCCAATCAGGGCCAAGCTGATCGTACTTCCGCTTTTTCTGCGGATCGCTTAGGACCTCGTAAGCTTCATTGATCTCTTTGAATCGCTCCTCGCCGGCCTTCTTATCCTTCGCCACATCCGGATGATATTGGCGGGCCAGCTTGCGAAACGCTTTCTTAATATCTTCTTCGCTTGCCTGCCGCGGAACACCCAGGATTTCGTAATAGTCCTTGAATTCTACCGCCACGCGCAACGATGGACGTTCCAGATTGAACGTTCAATAGCCAAGTGGCGATGATAGGAGGGAGAATTTAGAATCCTCGTATTCAGCTCTCCAACTGGAGCAAATTCGCGCCCACCTGCTGGATCTGATCAAACCGGCATTGCTTGGGCGCCTTTTCCGGACGCCAGCGCAGCAGGCGTGTCCCGTGCCGGAATCGACCTTCACTAAAATGATCGTAGGAAACCTCGACTACCAGCCTGGGTGCCAGCGGTTTCCAGTCACCGGATCTTTCCGTGGCCCACCGACTTGGCCCACCCGGCGCTCTGCCGGTAAAACCGGGCGCTTTGCTTAGTTTTTCCAATTTTTTGGTGAGCGCCGGCCGGTCGGCTGCAGCGACGCTCGAAGTGAACCCGACGTGGTGCAGCAGACCGCTATCATCGTATAGACCGAGTAACAAGGACCCGACGTAAGGCTGCTTAGATCCATACCGGAAGCCGCCAACGACACAATCAGCGGTCCGATAGTTCTTGATTTTCTGCATCTGGCCGCGTTCACCGGTTTCGTATGAAGCGTCCGTACGTTTTGCCACTATTCCATCTAACCCGGATCCGACTAGCTCGATCCATTGATGCACACGGCCAATATCAGAAGTGCAAGGTGACACGCGAATTCCCCCAGCGTTCTTCAGATATTTCCCCACAAAGCGATCGAGCGCGACCCTTCGTCCGCTCAACGGGTGATCAACCAGGTGGATGTCCCCGGGGACGACCAGAAGATCAAATGCCACGAAAACGGCTGGCGTTTCCAACGCTAGTTTTCGAATGCGGGAGGCGGCCGGATGAATTCTTTGCAATAGCGCCTCGAAAGATAAGGTATTCTCGACTGGAATCGTGATCTCGCCATCGAGAATAAAGTCGTCAGCAGTCAAGCGCTCAGTCGCCTCAACCAGCTCCGGGAAATAACGGGTTAACGGTTTTCCCGCCTTCGATTGTAGATAAATCTGCCCGTCATCCTTGAAAATCAGACAGCGAAACCCATCCCACTTGGGTTCGTACTGCCAACCATCACCCTCCGGAATCTGATCAACCGAGTGCGCCTCCATCGGCTCAATCGGAGGGTGGAGAGACAGAGGCATAAGATGGCTTTCGTCACAATATTGCACCGCCCGGCTATTTTACACGTGCACGGAAGCAAGCCGATCTAGTGCGTGTCATTCCCGCCCGAAAGAACCTCAAGCAAATCTCTCGCCCTTCTATTCTCGCTTCCCACGGCAATCCTGGTTCGGTACAAGAGGCATGTGCAACCGGTCCCCTCAAGACGCTCCACATCATCATTCCATCCGCCGATTTCCCGTTCTCTCCTGTGCCTTTTTCTCACTCTGCTTCTTCTCTCGCCTTTTTACTGGGTCTTGGTGGGCAGTTTCATGTCGCCCCGCGAACTGTTCGGCTCCGCCTTCCATCTCTGGCCGACGCATCTCGCGCTGCAGAATTGGTCCACCGCGCTCATCCGGCTGCAGCCGCATCTTCTGAACAGCTTGCTCGTCAGTACTGGGACAGCCGCGCTCACCTTGCTCATTACCGCTCCCGGCGCGTACAGTATCGTCTGGCTGAAGCCGGCCGGGCGCAATCTGCTCTTCGCGTTCACCATCACGAGTCAAATGCTTCCGGCCATTGTATTCGTTATTCCGCTTTTTATCTTATTCTCCCGGCTCAACCTGGTGAACAACCTCTTCGGCCTAACGTTGGCCGACCTCACCTTCACCGTACCGTTTGCGCTCGTGATGCTGCGAGCATACCTCCGGGATTTCCCCTATGAATTGGTCGAAGCATCCCTGGTTGATGGCGCCAGCCACATCCAAGCCTTTTTTCGAGTAGTTCTGCCCATTATCCTTCCGGGCCTGGTTACGGTGGCTATTTTCAGCTTCCTGATCCCTTGGGGCGACTTGATTTTTGGACTCAGCTTGATCACCGACCCTGGTTTGCAACCCTTAACGGTCGAACTCTACAAGGCCTTCGGCCAGTATGGTATCGATTGGAGCTTTCTTTTGCCCGGCAGCGTGCTAACCGCGATTCCCGCCCTGATCTTTGTAACGGCAGCGAGCCGCTTTATTCTGGCCGGACTGACTCGAGGCGCCTTGAAGTGAGTACGCCAGTATCCAACGTACCCCTGCCGGACTTGGCGCTTCGCCAGCGCAACCGCCGTTCGGTCCGGCAACTCCTCCGCGCCCGGCAAGCCTCCTGGTTAGGATATGCGTTTGCCGCACCCGCTGTTCTCTTTTGTCTGCTCCTGCTCGGATACCCGGTGTTCTACAGCCTTGCTCTCAGTTTCCGCAATGCGACCGTGGAAACTTTCGTGAGCGGTAACATGCCGTTCAACGGGCTGACACAATATCAGCAAGTGGTAGCGGACCCGGTCTTCTGGAGAGCCACCACCAACACCTTGCTGTTTACTGTGCTGAGCATCTTTTTCCAGTTTACCATCGGATTTTTGCTCGCCTTATTTTTTCAGAAAAGGTTCCGGCTGAAAAATCTCTGCCTCGCCCTGCTCCTTATTCCGTGGGTCATCCCGGTACTGACCGCCGCCAACATTTTCAAGGGTCTTTTCAACGAAATCGGGCCGATTAACCAGGTATTGCAAGCCGTCGGTCTGGGCGCAAAGCCTTGGCTGGCGGAGCCCGGATATGCTATCGCGGCCACGATCGTCGCGAATATTTGGATCGGCTTCCCTTTCAATTTCGTACTGCTCTACGCCGGTATCCGGAACATCCCGCCCGAAATTTACGAGGCTGCGAAGCTTGACGGCGCATCCTACTGGCGACAGGTGTTCCATATCACCTTTCCTATCCTCAAACCAGTGACTGTCGCTGTCTTGCTCCTTGGTACCATCTACACCGTCAAAGTGTTCGATCTGGTCTGGATCATGACCGGAGGCGGCCCTGCAAACGGGACCCATCTCCTCTCGACCTATGCGTACCAGACGGGATTTTCGCTTCTGAATTTCGGGCAAGCAGCCGCGATTGGCACCATCATCGTACTTGTCATTCTCTTGCTAAACGCCCTCCAGCTTTTACTGCAAAAAATCAACCGATGACGGAACGAAGCTCCCACCCTGAACTGCCTAACGATTCAGCTACACACTCACTCGACTCCCTGCTAATTTGTCGTTCCTTGTTTTCCTGTCCACGACAATCAACAAAAGACCACAAATCAATGAACAACCCCCGAACAACCCTACGCACACCTTGGATTTCTCTTTGCTGTTCTTTCTTGCTCTTGTGTTCCGGCGCCGGTGCCGGCGCCGCCACGACAGTTGAAATCCTCCATTATTTTAATGTCAAAGGTCAGTTGACTGCTTTGAACGAGATCGCGACAGAGTTCGAGCAGAGCCATCCCGATATTAAGATCCAGTTTACGTACGTTCCGTTCGGTGAACTAGTGAGTCGAACCCTCCAAACTGCAGCGGTCCACCGGCCGCCAGCAATCTCCTGTATCGATAACCCTGATGTTTTAAGAGTCGCCAAAGCCAATATTCTCGAAGATATCTCCGGGGCAGTCGCCCAGTTCCCGCTCTGGAGCGATCTTTATCCGGGTCCAAAGAGCGCGGTCACTGATGGAGCCAAGACCTTTGGAGTGCCGATTGGCAGCAACAGCCTTGCTCTTTTTTATAACAAGAAAATGCTCAGCGACGCGGGCATCGCCGAGCCGCCGAAGACCTGGGCGGAACTGACTGCGGCGGCGGCGAAACTGACCAAGAGCCCGGTTTACGGCCTGGCTTTTTCGGCCGTGAACACCGAGGAATCCACTTGGCAGTGGGAGCCTTTCCTCTGGAGTAACGGCGGCACGTTGGCCGATCTCACCTCGCCTCAGGCCAAAGAAGCGCTTCAACTGTGGGTCGATCTGGTCAAGAACGGATCAGTTTCGAAAGACGCGGTGAACTGGAACCAAGGCGATGTGGCAAATCAATTCATTGGCGGGCATGCCGCCATGATGGTGATGGGCCCGTGGATGCTCGCAGCCGTCAAAGAGAGCGGTATCGATTTCGGAGTGGTCACGATTCCGGTGCCGAAAGAGGGCGGTAAGCCAGTCGTTCCGCTCGGGGGCGAAGTCTGGTGCGTGCTGAAGACTGACAAAGCCGTCGAGGATGCCGCTCTGGAGTTTATCAAGTTCACCCAGGACCCCGACCGGTTGATCAAGCTCTGTCTCACCTTCAACTATGTTTCCTCAGTCCGGAGCGTTGCCAAAAAACAGGGCGAACAAAACCCGGCACTCCAGCCGTTTGTCTTGCAGATGGATACCGCCCGCGCTCGACCCAGCGAGGGCGGCGCGAATTACCCGGCCATCTCGTTAGCTGCCCGCACCGCCATCCAAAAAGCTTTAACAGGTCAGGCCACGGTCGAGGCGGCCTTGGCCGAAGCCGCGGCGAAGATCAAGACGATTAAATAGAGAGCAGTTGCGCAGATCTCAGTCAGTTGAGCGGAGGGAGCGGTGGGAGCGGGTTCAGCGGAGGGAGGTAGCGCGAGAGCGCCGAAGGTTAAAGCTGTGTAGGCCTCAGACACCCTGACTCCTGACTCCCGACTCCCGACTCCTTCCCATGTCTCCGTGGCTCCCCGTCCCTCGTCGCCGTGTCACCCTGCACGCCGGCTTTTGGAAAACCTGGTGCGAACGCATTGGCCAGATCACAATCCCTCATCTGCTCAATCAGATGCGGCATCAAGGTCAGGTAGATGCTCTCGCACTTGACCCGCGCCTGCACCGAGGCCGTGAACTGGCCGATCACTGGTATTGGGGCGGCAGCGTCTTTTGGGATTCTGATCTCGCGAAATGGTTGGAAGCAGCCTCGTACTGGCTTGAACACCGCAACGACCCGACTTTGGACGCGCAAGTCGATGACGTGATTGTCCGGCTAACGAAAGCGCAGCAGCCGGACGGTTACCTCAATAGTCATATTCTGACTTGGCGACCAAATCACCGGTTCAAAAATCTGCGAGACCTCCACGAACTCTACTGCGCCGGACACCTGATCGAAGCCGGTGTTGCCCACTTCGAAGCGACCGGCAAACGCACGCTATTGGATCTTGTCCGGCGCTACGCCGACTACCTGACAACCGTGTTCGGCAAAGACAAACTACCTGGGTACTGTGGTCATCCCGAAGTCGAATTAGCTTTGATCCGGCTTTATCGCCTGACCGGAGAACAACGGTACCTGGATCTCTGCCGATTCTTTATCGAAGAACGTGGTCAATCGCCCAACTATTTCGAGCGTGAAGCAATTAGCCGGATGGACGCAACACCTTTCCGGCCCAACCACCCGGGTTCACCCTACGCTTACATGCAAGCGCATATGCCTATCCGGGAACAAACGAAGCTGGTTGGTCACGCGGTTCGGGCCATGTACTTGCTCTGCGCCGTGGCCGACCTCGCGATTGAACTTGGCGACGAATCCTTGCGCGAGGCGGCAGAAAGACTCTGGACCGATGCGATTGCCACCAAGCTTTACCTCACTGGCGGGCTTGGCTCTGACGCCGAAAATGAAGGATTTACGCGCGACTATGACCTACCCAACGAGAACGCGTACGCCGAAACCTGCGCCTCAATCGGTCTTTTCCTGTTCGCCCATCGCTTGCTCCAGTTCGGCCCCAACCGCCAATACAGCGATGTCATGGAACTCGCTTTGTACAACAATATTCTGTCCGGCGTCGGATTGGACGGTCGGTCTTTCTTTTACGAAAACCCGCTCGCCAGCCGGGGCCGGCATCGCAGGATCGGGTGGCCCTGGTGGTGCCCCTGTTGTCCACCGAATCTCGCCCGGCTGCTCTCCTCAATCTCTGGCTACGTTTTCAGTGAAAGCAAGAACTGTTTCGCCGTTCACCACTATATCAACTGCGAAACAACCATTAGCGGCCACACAGTTCGCCTGACGACCGGATTACCCTTCGATGGTCCCACGCAGCTCGTCTTCAAGAGCGCTTTCTCCAATGCTCCGGACGACCAGCATCGATCGGAAACAACCCTTTTCCTTCGCCTTCCCGCGTGGTCCGCGCGCCCAACGCTCACCCTTAACGGCGACGAACAACCGGTCGAACTCGAGAACGGCTACGCGAAAGTTTCGCGCGCCTGGCAAACAAACGACCGCCTCGAAATCGACTTCGATCTACCCATCCGCAAACAGTACGCGCGCTACGAAGTGCAGTCAGACCGGGGCCGATTGGCTCTCAGTCGCGGACCTCTGATTTACTGCCTGGAAGAAGCCGATAACGGGAAAGACCTGGATACATTCGTGGTTTCCGATCAGGCAGAATTTGCACCGGTCACCGACCCGAACGTCTTAGACGGGTTACCGGCCGTGGAGGGGCCCGCGTTGCATGAAAGCGTATGCTCCACGGCTCTTTATCAGAGCGCCCCTCCAACAACTGAACCAGCGCGCATTCTCGCCATCCCTTACTTCGCATGGGCTAACCGCGCTCCCGGCGAGATGCAAGTCTGGCTTCGGCGCGGCTCCGCGGGCGCTGACCGATGTCCCTGAGCAGCGCATCGAATGGCAAGCCTTCGCGGCCTCAACCCCACTCGCTTGCTCTTTGCCATCCGGATCTTCCAACACGACCTTGCAACCATTCACGCGGACCGCCCGATGGCTTCCCTCCTCGCGTCGAAACCTGGCCACCATGTCGGCACCGGTTCTCCGTTACAAACGTTTGGCCCAAAGCCGCGCGGCACTCGTGGAGTACCTCAATGGACAATGACCGATGGTGTCCGGCCATTGCCCGCACTATCTTTCCACGATCACCCAGATGTTCGTCTGACCGGCCCAGTTAAACAGTTCTTGGGCATGCGGCGCTCCCACATGGATGCAACCATGTGACTCGACATTCGGATCACCTTGATGAATCGCTTCTCCGCCGTGATAGAACAGCGAGAACGCCATGTTATCTTTCCCGGGAAACTCACTGCTGCTGTGATGACGCAATCGGCGAGAAGTCATTTGGAAAACCCCTACCGTCGAGCGAAAACCGGGCCTTCCTCCGATGACTGGACTAATGTACAGCGCCATTGTTCCATCCACATACGCAGTTAGTTCGCGATCGAACAGATTAACCAGAATACTACGTGCCTGGGGAGCGCTCGGAACATCGCCCGCCCCTGGTCCGTCAGCCGGTAATTTGTCGTTTGTGATCGGGCCAACGACTCCATCCACCGAAAGCCCATTCTGAAATTGGAACTCCATCACCCGAGCCATCGTGAGTGCATCGAAATTCCCATTGCCCGTTAACCGGGGCAACCGGGTCGGACCGACAAAGTTCAGAGCGATCTGTACATTTTCAACAGCTTGGCCGCTATCGCCATATTTAAGATTTTGCATAATAAGATCCGAGGTTAACCGCGCCTCTCAAGCGTCGCTATGACCCGTTCGAGTAAGCGCACGGTTTTCTTGGAATCGCCGTATTCCTTAATTCGAACGAGCCGCGCGTACTTTGGAGTTTGCGATTGCTTCAGGCGATGCTCCGCTACGACATGCTGACAACTGAAATCGCCACCGGCCTTTATCACCTCGATCTCGGCTTCGTGAACGTCTACTTCATCGGTGAAAGAGATCACTCCTGGTTCTTGATTGACACCGGCGTGTCCAACAGCGCCGAAAAGATTCGCGCCGCGGCCCGCGAACGATTCGACAAGACTATACCGTCCGCCATTTTGCTGACGCACGGTCATGCCGACCATTCCGGTTCTGTCAAGGAACTTGCTCATTTCTGGAATGTCCCGGTCTATGTGCATCCGGCGGAGTTACCATTTTTAAGTGGCTTCGCGACCTATCCTCCACCAGACCCAACGGTTGGCGGCTTTCTGGCTTTGCTGACCCGGTTGATGCCGGGCAAGCCGCTAGACCTCAGCGATCTATCCCTGCTCAACTACCCTCCAGATGGCATTTGTCCGGCCGGTCTCCAACAATGGCAATGGATTCATACTCCCGGCCACGCGCCTGGGCAGATCAGCTTGTACCGGAAACGCGATGGCGTATTGATTGTTGGAGACGCGCTTGCAACGATGAATCTGGATTGTTTTGCCAGCGTCCTTCGCAAAAGCAAAGCGCTCAGCCGTCCGCCCGCTCCGGTAACCTTTGACTGGGAGGCTGCCCAGCAATCGGTGAAAAGATTAGCAGCTCTCGGACCAGCAATTGTCGCGGCCGGCCACGGTCAACCGATGTCGGGCGCCGATTTACCCGATAAATTGCAAACCTTTGCGGAGACGATGCGCCCACCGCGGCGCGGCCGCTATGTACGGAATCCAGCCCGCGTCGATGCCAGCGGCATCACTTATTTGCCGCCCGAGCCGGCCTCCGCGTTCCGGTCGCCCTGGGTCGCCGTTGCCCTTGCCGGCCTCCTGCTGCTGCTCACTCTTCTGGGCCTTCGGTTTCGCCGGGCTCCGCGACGCATTAACGTCTGAGGAAATCACCTAAACACATGGCCGTTCAGGCGCTTTTTTATTGGTTCGACCTTTGCATCACGGGCTGATCGGCGTGACCGATGGAAAGTACGTTCGATAGCGAGCAACGTCACGGGTAAGCAGGGCCATACCTTCAATGGCGGCGTGAGCGCCAATGTAGAAATCAGGCAGCGGCGCTCGTTTCTGGCCACCTCGACGACGATATTGGAGGAAGCACTGGGCGGCGAGAAACCGGCGTCGTAGGGGAGCGGCAAACGCTGAAAATTCCCCGGCGAAAGCGCCTCATCCAGCACCTCGATTGTGAGAAATCCCAAGGAAACTTCTGCGTATATGATCGGGTTGATCGCCAGAACTTCGCGTTCCGCATGATAGACGAGTTTTTCTTCCGACCAGGCCGACCACCGTGGATCGGCGGTCAGCACATCGAGCAGCACGCTTGTGTCGACCAGGACCATTTCGATCAGGTTTCGCTACGCACCAGCTTCAGGAGTTCGTCTGTCGAACGTTGACCGGATATCTTCCCCCGCAGTTTCTCGACGAGGGCTCGGCCCCGACCGGACGAGCGGCTGGACTTGCGCAGCCGCAGTTCATTTCCTTTAGGACTGACCACAAACTCAACCTCGGTATTTGGCAAAAGACCAAACTGTTCTCGAAAACGCTGCGGGATCGTTACTTGGCCTTTCGAGGTAATGCGCATTCTTACTCTTACCGGTAGTACTAGTGCCTAATTGCGTAAGTTAGTTATATGTATGGCGACTTTCCCCTGATGTACCTGGGATTTGGTCCATTCGAAGGGAGCCGCATTGTTATTGTAGTTCTTGATGAAGGTGTCGATGGCGTTGCGCAGCTCTGCCACGCTGGTGAAGTTTGCCCCCTGGAGGGCTTGGCGGCTCAAGATACTAAACCAGATCTCAATCTGGTTGAGCCAAGAAGCGTGGGTTGGAGTGAAATGAAAATGCACATTGGGGTGAGCCTTCAACCAGCGATCTTGCTTTGGCTTATGGGTCGCAAGGTTGTCTAAGACCACATGAATTTCTTTGTCGAGATTTCCGGCAACTACCTGGTTCATAAACTCCAGGAATTCCCGTCGGCGCTGGCGCCGGTAATGACCAGCCTGCACTTGGCCGCTGGCAATGTTGAGGGCGGCAAAGAGAGTGGAGGTGCCATGGCGCTTGTACTCGTGGCTAAAACCCGTCAGCGCCCTGCCATTGGGCAAGCGAATCCAACCTTGGGCTCTTTCCAGGGCTTGAATGGCTGGTTTTTCATCAATGGCCAAGATGAGCGCATTCTGGGGCGGATTGAGATAAAGACCGACAATGTCAGCGGCCTTGCGCACAAACTCCGGATCGGTGGAAATGCACCAGCTGCGGCGCCGTTCCAATTCAATGCCTTGTTGGCGCAAAATGCGCCAGACTTGATCGGAGGAAACATCGGCCAGACTCTGCGCCAGCAGTCGCCCATTCCAGCGCCCGTAGCCCGCCGGTGGATCTTCATCCAGCAGCGCCAAGACCCGCTTGACCGTCATTTGATCATACTTGGCCGGCTTTCCACTGCGTGGCGCGTCTTCCAAGCCAGCCAGGCCTTGGCGCACAAAGCGCCGCCGCCATTTACTCACCGTCACCTCGGGAATGCGCAGGCTCTTGGCAATCGCACGTCCACTCAAGCCCGCTGCCGCCTTCAAGATAATCTGACTCCTGACCTTGAGCCGGTGTTCGACCCGTTGCGCTCGACTCCAACCCTCCAAGAGCTTGCGGTTTTCCACAGAAAGTTTGATGCAACCCATTGCCATCCATCCAACAAATCATAATTTTTCATAAATATAAAGAACTAAAGCAACTAAGTACTAGTTTCAGTCAACGCTTTCCCGGGTCCGGGAAGCTTAGCCAAAATCCGCGAGACGTCTTAGCACACCGATTCCGTCCGTTTGGCAGGCCACAGCCGGCAATCATTCGTGACCAACAGGTCTGCCTGAAAGGGTTGACATCGGATGATAGACTAGCCTTTCAAACCATGGTCACCAGCCCCTGCGCGCCAGGAGATGCTTTCAAGCCTGCTTTCGTCGTTGGCGTTACCGGGCACATGGACCTCGATCCGGCCGAACGAGATCGAATCAAAACCGAGGTAAAACGGGTCTTCAATTGGCTTCGCGCTTCACCGGGCGATCGGGGCGATGTGAGTCTCGGTCCAGGTCTCGCCCTGAAGAACACGCCCATCATTCTGCTCTCCTCTCTGGCGCCGGGCGCGGACCAGTTAGTGGTCGAGGCGGCTCGAGAAACGGATCCGCCCGTCCGAGTATTGGCTCCTCTGCCTTTCCTCAAAGACCAGTATTTGGAGGCTTCCACGTTCAAACAGGATGGCGTTACAAAAGATGAAGCCGCGAGCAAGTTTCTCGCAGATTTTCCCGAAGAGGATGCTTTCGTGGTCCGTCTCCTCAATGAGATCGATCTCGACGATGACGCATTGCGCGCCAAACACAGATCCATTCTCATCGGCCCGGCTGGCAAACTGGAGCGTGACCGCCGCTACGCCGCTGCGGGCGAATACGTGGCTGCCTACTGTGACATCCTCATCGCGTTGACTGACACGGCAATAGGCTGCCCGACGTACAACATGCTCGTCGGCCCAGGCGAAAACGAGGGCGCCCGGGCGGTCGCGGAGCTGAAACGGCGCGGAGTAACGCCGGGCCTCCTGCCTGTTCTGCCGACGTTGAGTTGGGCCGACAACGGGCCCGTAATTCACGTTTACGCACCCCGAAAGCCGAAAGAAGCGCCTGCGATAGCAGCGACGTCCAGAGGTGCAGCAAGAAAGCAATTGGAGATGCTTTACCCCTACGACTGCCGGCCGCCCGAAGTCAGCGAAAAAGACCACGACAATCCCGCTTGGCGCAAAGCCGGTCACGCGATCCTGCGAGCCATCGCGGAGCATTTGGAACGGTTGAATACCGAAAAAATTCAGATTGAACTAGCCCGAGAGAATAGAGCATTCGTTGAGATGCTGCCGGCCGCGATCCAATCAATCATCAGAAGCGTCGCGGAGTCACGCGCTTCCCGGGGCTGGCGAGCATCTCCAGACAACCCTTGATCGGATTGCTCGACTCCGGCGTCGCATTGCCGACTACAGTGCCCATTACAATGCGCGCCTAACCGGCCTGAAGCGCGCGCTATTCAGTCTCGCTTTTGGCGCTGCCCTCTTCTTCTCTTTGGCCGACAACTGGGATGTTGCCGTCTGGACACTGCCGCCAATCTTGTTCTTAACCGCCTTGGGACTGACATTTGCCGCCTGGATTGTTTATTTCCGCTTCAAAAGAACTGCGGCCGCCGAGCGCTGTGACGATTATCGCGCCATCGCGGAAGGACTGCGCGTGCAATTCTATTGGACGGCCTGCGGCAGCGGAGAGTCGGTTGCGTCGAACTATCTGCAACACCAGCGAGGCGAATTAGGCTGGATCCGTAACGTCATCAATGTCGCCGCCTTTCCACACGAGCCGAACCGCGTGCGATTTAACCAGCTTTCGTTCGAGGAGCAACGTGCGACGTTGCAAAGCATCCGCGAAACTTGGATCGCCGGCCAGTGCACTTATTTTAAGAAGACCATCAGCGATCTTAATCTCCGACGTGAAGTTTTTTCGACTTACTCTCAAGTTTTGCTCTGGAGCGGATTTATCCTCTTCGCGTTCTTCTTTTTCTTTGCTCAACACACTTCCACTCCGGTTGTGTCGCACATGCTTGCTCGTTCTCTCTTTGGTGCGGGTTCTCTTATCCTCGCCATGCTTTACCGCGAGACGTATGCTCGAGGGCGGGCAACCGCCTCGCGCGGAGGGCAGGGCCAACCGGAGTCGTTGATTGGCGGATTCCGCCAGCGGTTTTTTTTGCTGCCCAGAATGTTTTTGCCGGATCGAGTACGGTCCCTGAAATGCGGAAACCTGATGCTTAACAGCCTGCTGTCAGCCGCCCTCGTCCTACTCATCGTCGGGACGGTTTATCTTCTCGAGGGAGTTGTGCCTTGGCTCCCGTCTGCCTACAAGCTTGGCAGTATTTCCAAGTATCTGGTCCTTGCCGGAGCCGTTCTCTGTGGCGCATGGGTGGAAGTTAACTTTTTCGCCGAACACATTCGCCATTACTCTTCCATGGCGTCTCTCTTCCAAGCTGCCGGCGTGCGCTTTGATGAATATTTTGATTGGCTGAAAAAGCCGGCAAGGACCAGATAGAAGCGGTTGAAAAACAGGTTATCGCGAACATCCAATCCCTCATTGTGGCTGTGGGCCGCGAATCCCTTTCGGAGAACGCCGAGTGGCTCATCACCCACCGAGCGCGGCCGCTCGAGCCGGTGAGCGTATGAACTGCATTCGTCACAAATCGTCAGCGATTTGTGACGAATGCAGTGGCTAAGGCCCGGCTAAGTGCAGCCAGTTCGTATCTGCCTTTTCGATGTTGCTGCTCGATATCACTCTTAAATCGCTTTCAGCGCGCCTTCATTCCCGCAAAGGTAAAGTTTCCCCTTATAGACAGCAAACGCGTCCGGACCATCGACATCCGCTAATACTCCGTTAGCTACTCCGTAGGAACAAAATGCGCCATACTGCGGAGCATATTTTCCGGGATCTTTGTCAAAATCGGCTTTATCCGCCGACCGAAACAAACAAGTACGTGGCGCCCTGATAAGTGCTCTAGGATCGCCGGATTCCCTTTGACCGGCTTCCCTTGTTTGAAGTAGGCGACCACGTCGTACCCCTTCAAGATAACTCCTTGACTATCTACGTTTACTTTGGCTGGTCGCACTTCCTTTCGCCTCCTTCGGAGATGCGTTTTGAGCCGGAACGTCTGGCTTCCTGCTATTCTGGGCAGGATCCAATGTTGGCTGCGTCGGAAGCGACAACCGCATTATTTCCAGCAACAGCCAGCGCGGCTAGCAAGGAAGCCGCAGTCAGCGAGTATAGGAGTCTTTTCATAATCCGACGTCCTTTAAGCGTCGTTCTGACTTAACATAGCCGAATAAAGAATCGGTAAAGGAACTTTTAATTTGCACTTATGTGTTTGGAGTGCGCGCGACTTGTCGCCGCTTTCGGATCACGCGGAGGTAGGAATCGACTGAGCGGATTTAACTGCGGCACAAGCTGGCAGCAATTTCTCTCGTAACCGTACATCCGGCGTCAGCAAAGCGGCGACAAGTCGCTATTGATTCCGAGACACGTATCATGTGAGGCATAACGCGTCCAGAATTTTAGCTCGAAGGCGCTGAGCGGGCAGGTCCTTTGGATTCGCGACGAGCGCCTTATCAATCGCAGCCAGCGCGAGTTCCGGCCGGTGTTGCGCCAGTAGCATCTCGCCGGCGCGCGTGCAGAAAGCGCTGTTTTTCGGGAGCCGCGCCAAGCCGAATGAGCGAAGAAAGTCGGCGCGCTTGGAGTCGGTTTCAAACCCCGCCAGCGCGATATGAAGCAATGGATGATCGGGAAGAAAAACTAAAGCGTTTCGCAGCCATTGTTCGGTTACATTTGGATTTGTCAGAAGAGCGTTGTCCACCCACTCGACAACTTTGACGTCGCTCGCCGGAAAGATCGTTCGATCACTTCCGGTACTGAAAAACCACCGTAGAAAGCGCGCATTCGGACCGGAGCTCTTGCGCTAAGGCCTTCAATTGTCTCGTCAGCTGCGATCTGCGTTCCTCATCGACCGCTACGAGCGAGCCATCGTCTGAAAATTTGAGTCCGCTTGCGACAATCGAGAGCGATTCGACTTGCAACTCTGGGGAACCGGCCATCGAACCAGAGAAGCGCGTTCTCGCTGCGTCGCCATCCGACTCTTTCAGCTGTCGGGCCAGCGCTACCGGAGTTGCCGCGTCCCAGAGTTTAGCAGTTTTGTCCCAGCTCGCGGTCAGGATCCGAGCACCGTCCGGACTAAATGCCGCCCATCGGACAGTATCCTGATGGTCAAAGGAGGCGATGAGCTTGCCCGAGACTGCATCCCAGAGCTTGGCGGTGTTGTCTGCGCTGGCCGTCAGGATCCGAGCGCCGTCCGGACTAAACGCCCCGTGGTACACACTCGCCTGATGGACGAAAGTGGCGATAAGCTTGCCTGAAGCCGCATCCCAGAGCTTGGCGGTTTTGTCCAAGCTCGCTGTCAGGATCCGGGCACCATTCGGACTAAATGCCGCTTGCAAGACCTCATCCTGATGGTCGAAGGAGGCGAGGAGCTTGCCCGAGGCCGCGTCCCAAAGCCCGGCGCTGTGATCTGCGCTTGCCGTCAGGATCCGAGCACCGTCCGGACTAAACGCCGCGTCATAGACCGCATCTTGGTGGTCGAAGGAGCCGATGAGCTTGCCCGAGGCCGCATCCCAGAGCTTGGCGGATCTGTCTGCGCTGGCCGTCAGGATCCGAGCACCGTTCCGGACTGAACGCCGCATCGTTGACCGCATCCTGGTGGTCAAAGGAGGCGATGAGTTTGCCCGAGGCCGTATCCCAGAGCTTGGCGGTCTTGTCTTTGCTTGCTGTCAGGATCCGAGCACCGTCCGGACTAAACGCCGCCGCGTTGACCCCATCCTGGTGAGCAAAGGAGGCGACGAGCTTGCCCGAGGCCGCATCCCAGAGCTTGGCGGTTTTGTCCGCGCTCGCCGTCAGGATCCGGGTCACCGTCGGGACTAAACGCCGCATCGGTGACCCCATCCTGATGGTCAAACGAGCCGATCAGCTTCCCGGAGGTCGCATCCCAAAGCTTGGCGGTTTTGTCTGCGCTCCCCGTCAGGATCCGAGCGCCGTCCCGACTGAACGCCGCGCGATAGAGACCATCCTGATGCGTAAAAGAGGTGACGGGTTCGCCACGAGGCCACTTCCCAGAGTTTGACAGTTTTGTCCCAGCTTGCCGTCAGGACTCGAGCACCGTCCGGACTAAACGCCGCGCGTCTCAACACTCTCCTGATGGGCAAAGGAGGCGATGAGCTTGCCCGAGGCCGCATCCCAGAGCTTGGCAGTTTTGTCCCAGCTTGCCGTCAGGATCCGAGCGCCGTCCGGGACTGAACACCGCGTCGAGACCACATCCTGATGGGCAAAGGAGGCGATGAGCTTGCCCGAGGCCGCATCCCAGAGCTTGGCGGTTTTGTCCCCGCTCGCCGTCAGGATCTGAGCGCCGTCCGGACTAAACACCGCGTCGTAGACCGCATCCTGGTGGACGAAGGAGGCGATGCAGCTTGCCCGAGGCCACATCCCAAAGCTTGGCGGTTCTGTCTCTGCTTGCCGTCAGGATCCGAGCGCCGTCCGGACTAAACGCTCCGCGGTACACAGCTGGCCTGATGTTTGAAAGACGCGATCAGTTGGCCAGAGGCCGCATCCCAGAGCCTGGCGGTTTTGTCCGCGCTTGCCGTCAGGATCCGAGCGCCGTCGGGACTAAACGCGCGCCGTTGACCTCATCCTGATGGTCAAACGAGGCGATCAGTTTCCCCGAGGCCGCATCCCAGAGCTTGGCAGTGTGATCCGCGCTCGCGGTCAGGATCCGCGCACCGTCCGGACTAAACGCCGCAGTGTTAACCGTACCCTGATGGGCAAAGACAACGATGAGCTTGCCCGAGGCCGCATCCCAGAGCTTCGCAGTTTTATCCCAGCTTGCGGTCAGAATCCGAGCGCCGTCCGGACTAAACACCGCGTCGACGACCACATCCTGATAGGCAAAGGAGGCGACCAACGGCGGCAGCGCCTTTTCACGATGAACGATCAGTTCTTGGAAGAATCGTTCTGAAGCAACTTGATTTTGCGGGTCGAACTTGATCGCACGCGCAAGAAGAGCGATGCCCTCCCGCCACTCCCCCAACTGAAACTGACGCTCGGCTTGGTTAAAGCTCGCCCAGCTCGCCTGCCGCAATTGTTCCTGCAGCTTCGCCGTGACCTGCGCTTCAGACTTAAACGCTTGGGCCGCCGTCCGACGCTGGCGTTCAGCCCGAAGCCATTGAAACCCGGCGACGATCGCGAGAACAGTGATCGCGGCCATCACCGCGTAACGAATCCGTTCTTGGACCTTGTTTGCGCCGTTTCCGCTCGCAAGTGCTCGCTTGGATGTATTCAATCTGTTCACGGCTGAGCGACGGTTCAAAGTCTCTGACTAATTTTTCGCCTTCCGCCAGGGGAAGTCCGGGCCCGAGCAGGTCATCCTTTTGTTGTCCGCGGCTCTGCCAGAGCTTCAGGCTGGAATCCAGGCGGTCCCGCATCCGCAGGAACTCGCGGTTTTCTTTCAGCCATTCTTTGACGCGTTGCCATTCGCGCAGCAGCGCTTCGTGCGCGACGCTCACGGTCACCTCTCCCTGCGGATCGGTGTCCGCGACCAACAGACGTTTCTCAATGAATAGATCCACAAAGCCTTTCGCGCCGGCTTTTTGATTGTGGCGGATCCCTTCTGATGTCGACGAAATCACGATAAGGCACCGTCCGCCGGTTGGGCACTTCTTCTTCGCCCTGGCCCAACGTGACAAGATGCCGCATGACTACAGGAAACGCCTTTTGTTCGTGCGGTCGCAAAGTGCTGAACACCCTCTCGGCATGCTTGGCCAGCGCGCCTTTCAATTCCCCGAGTTCGCGATAGTCCGACCACGCGAAGCAAGTCGTCACCTCGGGCGCCTGCTCCTCGTAAAGCAGTGACAAAACATGTTCGAGCAAGGGCAAGGATTCCGGTGTCGCACGAGGCAGCATCGCGCAGCGCTTGATCCAGGCGTTGGCCCGTCTCTCGCTCTTGCTCGAAGCGCAGACCGGCCGCTTCGGCCGGCAGCCGAATCATGTTACCGATCTCGTAGGCGGTGGGAGGCCGAAGGTCGACTTTTCCAGCCGGCTTGGTGAGCTCGATCAGATCCGGGAACTGCTGATACCAAGAGTAAAAGTCGCTCCGTAACGTTGCCAGGACAAAGACTCGACCGCTCCGAACCAAACCAGCAATCGCGGAAATATATTTCTGCCGAATCTCCGGTGAAAAGCCGGTCGTGAACAATTCTTCCAACTGGTCAACCACCAAAGCCAAACGGGCTTTCGGTAGCTCCAGCCTCTCCCTCTGCTGCCGAGCCAGGTCCGCGTCGTCCGATCTTCCTGATCCCCGCAGTTGCCGCTCTCTTTCCTCCAAGATAATGCGAATGCTCGATTTTCCACTCTCGCGCGGCGTGATCGAGCGCGTCCCGGACCCGAAGCGCGACGCTGTCGGAGTGTTCCCTCAATTCGGTCGCCAAATCACGGACTGCGTTTAGCGATTCCGGGTCCTCCAAGGCCGGCAGCGCAGCTGGACTCCAGCAGCGCGGCTGCCAAAGCATCGAAGCAATCACCATCGCCTCCGCCGGCTCCTGGTCTGGTCACCGCCCGCCGCCAGAGCCCAATTCCTTCAATCGTTTCGGGTTGCGTTAGCAACGGAAGCACGCCCGCTCGCACCAGCGAGCTTTTTCCGGAGCCGCTCGCACCCACGACCAGCACAAACGGCCGTTGCGCTCTGACTTGCACTTCCAAGGCCTCCAACACTGCCCCGATTGCCTTCGTTCTGCCGTGAAAGATGGGCGCGTGTTCGAAATCGAAAACCTCCAGTCCGCGGAATGGGTTTTCTTTCCAACGCCGGGCCTGGCGGCCCCGACCGATCAATTGGCGTTGGCGTTCGCGGGAAACCTGTGTGGAGAGGAAATCCCGAAAATGCTCTCGAAACAGGCGCTCGAACTCTTCGAGATTGTAATAATTGTTGAATGCACCAATGAACTGGCCCTCGCCGTCTTTTAGCCAAGACTCGAAAAACGCGTTGAGCGCCTTCCACTGCCGAAGAAATTCTTCGAGTTTTTCCGGCGAATCGAGCGGAGGGTTCGGCTGGCTCCGGTTGCGATATACGTGCAGCGCCGGAATGCCGGGCGTCTTTTTACGCTGTGCCACAGCCCAGGCAATCTCGAAGTCCGTTCCGGATCGAGGCTCACTCCCGTCCGGCATCTGAAATCGAGGATGCAATTTTGTGCCGAGGCGGGACCATAGGATACAAATGACCAAGTCGAATTGGGCCGTATTTGGGATTTGGTCCTGATAGCCGAGTTCTGGTGAAAACCGCTGGTATTCCCAGAAGTAGGGACAAAGAATCAGCTCGCTGGATTCCGGTTCGATCAGAACTATCCGGCGATTCCAGGGATTGTTCGTCGCGTAGAAGATTCGAATACTGAACACTGACCGGAATTCCCAGTTCTTCCGCGGTCACGCGAATCAGCCGGTCCGCAATCGTTCGCTCTGCCCGGACGTCTCCTGGGGAAGAAACAAAAACCCGGATAGTCTTCATCATGTTACGGAACGCCGAAGGTCCGCTTGACCCCCATTCCTGAAGCTGCAATGAACTATCAATCGGCGAAGCCGCGTCGCTCTTTACCGGATGACATTCTCAGATTCGAGGCAGTGAAGGCAAGGAAATCCCAGACGTATCTGGCAATCCAAACTGCCGTCTCAAGGACCTCATCCGAGGGCGCTTCCAGTCGTTAAAGAAGTGGAGGAACAGGGACTGGAACCTACGGTCGGAGTGCAACCTCACTTCCAGAGCACGTACCTGCCACCATTGGTGCAAACGATGACCAGATTCATCAGGACGAGCATAAGGTCGTAATGCCAGCCAGATGCCTTTTCGCCCCAGAACCCTGTGTGCCAGACGAAGATCTTCCGGTGGATTGCTCCCAGCATGACCAGTATCATACCGATCGCGGCAAGTTGCGTGAGCACGCCGAAGGCTACTCCCAGCCCACCGGCAAGTTCCACCACGCCCAGAAACATTGTGAAGGCCGGGCTCATGCCGATGCTCTGCGCGCGGCCTTTAGGGTCTCTGAGGTGGCTCCAGCCGCTGGTGACAAAGATTGCCGCCACCATAAGCCGCAGCAGCAGCAAGCTGAGGTTAGTGAACTGCGCGAGTTGTGGGAACATCAGTATCTCCTCTCTCGCACCTATCGGCCGCCGTCGATGTTGGTGGTTTGCCAGAGCTCAAAGATTCATTGTTATGTTCGAGCCATTTAGAAGCGTCTGGTAAACAACGCAATACCGCTCTGTCAATGCCAGGAGTTTCTCTCGCTCGCTGGAGCTCGCATCGGTATCCAATGAAATGCGAAGTCGGATCTGCCTGAAACCAACCGGGACATCCTTCGCGACGGCTAAGGTACCCCGGAAATCGAGATCGCCTTCCGCTGTCACAGCGCCACCACGTAACTCAATGCCGAGAGCCGTGGCGACTGCGCCGACGGTCACGCCGGTGCAGGCCACCAGCGCTTGCAGAAGCATGTCACCTGAGCAAGCCGTCATATCAGTACCACCCGCAGCAGGGTGAAGGCCAGCTGCTACGAGGGAGTCGTTTGTTGCGATGCTACACGTGGCGTTCTCTCCGAGAGTGCCTTTGGCCCGAAGGGTCACAAGCGCGGACGTCGGATCGGTAAGATACCTCTGTTTCACGGGAGCCTGCATGGCTCTTAGTTGATCGCGGTCCATACAAAAACGTTCTTTGACTCGAAAGGCTTTTTCATGCAAGCGGCGATCCCCGTACAAGCTTGAGAGATAATGCAACCAGAGAGCTAGTGCGCCGACACTTTCCCGTTCACCCATCCACATAGTCCTCGCGCCACGGCCGCAGCGGAGGAAGTACAGTTCCTTTTTCATCGAACAAGTGGACGAACCGATGGTCGACCGAAAATCGAACGTTTTCTCCGGGCCGAAGGCTGCGAATTCCGCGGATCGCCGCTGTGAGATTTTCGCCGGATTGCAGATGGGCAAGAACCACTGTCTCGGAGCCGAGCATCTCAGTAGCGATGACGGTGCCCACAATCGAGCCGCGGTGGTCGGACAACGCGAGATGCTCTGGCCGGATCCCTACGGTGCAGTCCGCGTCGGCCACGCTCCCTGTTCCGTCCACAGCGGCATGAACAGCGCCGCGCCCGCCATCGACCGATAAGCTCACTCCATCTCCGGTGACGGTTCGCATTTTTGCCTTCAACATATTCATTTGTGGGGTTCCGAGAAAAGCGGCAACAAATTGGTTCCGCGGTCGAGCATAGAGTTCGAGCGGCGTGCCGATCTGCTCGACCGACCCGTCGCGCAGAACGACGATCGTGTCGGCCATCGTCATGGCCTCCACCTGATCGTGAGTCACATACACCATGGTCGACTTCAGCCGGCGATGCAGGCTGACTATCTCGCTCCGCATCTTGACACGTAGCTCCGCGTCGAGATTGGACAGGGGCTCGTCAAAGAGGAAAGCCTGCGGCTCTTTGACGATCGCCCGGCCGATCGCTACCCTTTGACTCTGACCACCGGAGAGCTGAGACGGCCGCCGGGCAAGAAGCTCCGAAATTCGAAGGATCTCGGCTGCACGTCGGATGCGAGACTCGATCTCGGGCTTTGGCAGCTTCTGATTGGCCAGGCCAAAGCGGAGGTTCTCGTACACGCTCATATGTGGGTAGAGAGCGTACGACTGAAACACCATTGCCATCCCCCGCGCCGACGGCAAAAGATGATCGCAGCGTACACCGCCGATATGCACTTCCCCGGAGGTCAACTCCTCAAGTCCGGCGATCATCCGTAGCAGGGTCGATTTCCCGCACCCGGAGGGACCGACAAAAACGGTGAAGGATCCGTCGTCGACCGTTAGATTGACGCCGTGGATTACTTCGACGGATTGGAAGCTTTTGTGGACCCCCTTTAGCTCAAGCCTGGCCATATGCGTTCACTTCCAGGACCAGCCGATCACCAGATTGCAGTGTGTGTTGCCTTCCGAGTAGAATCACATCACCAGTCCGCTCGGCAGCACGGCCTTCCACGGTGGCCGCGCCCGCGAGTCCCGGCAGTCGAAGTCGTGATACCGCCAGTTTGCCACCCTTGACGATAAGCGTCACCGTCGGCCCTTTCAGTTCAACCACGCCCCAGCCCTGCCCGGCGGACCAAAAATAGACGCCGTCGCCGGCGCGCGCAGGCCTGAAGCCGATTTCGCCGCGCCGTTGGTCGAACGAAAGACCAGAGTAAGCATTGACCAGAGCATAACTCGACAGCGCCCGGATGTAGTAGCTGCCGCACTCGATATCGTTCCACGGATTGCGTCGCGACCCGTCATAACGAGCGCGCGCCGCCCGCACGACGGCGAGACCCTCGTCGACCATGCCACGCTGGATCAGGTGCGAGGCGATCGCGTATTCCAGCCCGGTCCACACCTCCTCCGCATAGGGAGCCGGCACTGCCGGCTTGGTTGTCCCCTCAGGCCAAGTGCAGACGAGAAGTCCGGCTTCGCCTTCGTAAGCATAAACGCGGCAAGGATTGAAATGATCAACGAGGCTCGAACGATAGTTTTCGTTAAACACCGAGTTGAGCGCCGTCCGTACCTTTTCCGGCGCGAGTAGATCGCCCAGGCCGGAGATATCGGCGTGCCACTGACCAAGGATCTGATCAGTGAGACAGCCCGCACCGACCTGGTATTTGATCTCGCCGTACTCGTCAGACCAGTACGCTTCCATGAATGAGTCACTGAGCACGCCGGCCTTGCGACGCTGAGCAAAGGGGACGAGCACCGAACGATCAAACAAATCGATCTTCTGGGTGTAGTAGCGGCCGTTGAAGAGCTCGCGATCGACATACACGCCGCCTTTTGTCGCCAGCTCGCGACACTCTTTCGCGAAAACCTCTTCATTCATCGCCTCCGCCATAATGGAGGCAGCCGTCAGCGCCGCGAGATACATCGTAGTTAGCCAGGAATTTGGGCCGAATAGTTCCATGTCGAGAGTGTGATGCTGGCGGCCCCATAGCACTCCGGTCTTGTCCGGATCCCATCTGTCCGGGTTATCCGGCGACCAGGCGTACTCCATCGCATGCCTGATATTCGGCCAATACCGCTTCAGCCACTGATCGTCACCGAGGTTCTTCCATTCGCGATAGGCTTTGACGATCGCGCCGAAATGTCCATCCGCACATGGACCGATGATATCAAACCCGGAACCGAGAGGGAGCCTCTGGCGGAAGGTCAGGCCGCCGCTCGGCAACTGATTATAGGTTAACTCTGTTTCGCGCAGCGTTCGCTCAAGGGCCGGGAAGAGATTGGCGAGTGCTTGCTGATAGTTCCAGACATGCGTGCAGCTCCCCTCACAGGAGCCTTCCTGCGGATGCTGGCCCTCCCACCCCCAGATCTCACCCCCCTCCAGCCGGATCAGTGTCGCGGAACGGAGGATCCCAAGCGTGCCATTGACCGCATCAATGATCTCCGGCGGGAGGGATGAGCCGAAAATAGAATCACGGAAGGCGACGGTCTGCGCCTCGAGTGCGTCCCAACGCTTGAAAGCCTCCGTTCCGCTAGCTGCCGAATCGGGCCATTGAGTCGCGTAGTAGTTCTTCCACGTCGGGGGTCTGCCCTCGAACAATGGGCTGCCGGGCTGCTCGCGATTGAACCAGTAGATGCTGCCGAGCGGATAATTCCAACTGATACCAAAGCGCACCTGCCGGGTCTCGCCAGGCGCGACGCGGACGCGCACTGCGAGCGTACCGTGCTCGGGCTGCTGGAACATATTCCTTACAGCGCGCGGTTTGTCATATTGCCGCTCCCGGAGGCGGCCTGCCCGCGCGAATTCTCGCCAGTAGAGGCTGAGACTATCGAACCACTGACCGCGGAAATGATAATCGACATGCTCAACGTCATTTTCGTCGGTGACGATTGCGAGATCGCCTCTTTGGTCCTCCGGATCTCCCGTATCGCACGAGGTAAAGTGCAGGAGGCTGAGCCCGTCTCTCTGGGTAAAAGTGTGGATACCGGTGTCGCACCCGTAATTACCCAGGGTCGAGGCGATCGTGTACTCAATCAGCGCGTCGGTGTCGTTCTCAACCGAGAAGGCGAACAGCGCGGCTGGCATCGAGGAGTCTCGGTCGTCGTGCGGGATGAACGGACTGAAAGCGATCATTCGTACGGTGCCCGGAAAGCTTGCTTGATGGAACTCGAGCTCGGCGACCGGAAAGCGACCGATGAACGTGACGTCCTCAAAGTGCGGAACTCCGGCCAGCGAATCGCGATTGGCGCCGAAACCAAATCCGTCGAACTTGCGTGCACCGGGCGAACCGGCCGGCGTTCCCTCATAGGGTCCGTTCAGGACACGAGCACCTAGTAAGTTACCCTCCTGCTCTGCCTTGATGGCGAAATGGCTGTACCCGTTGAACTGGCCGATCGCGGGTCGGTTGCGGATGCTCCAGTCGATTAGCCTGCCGCTCCCGGTCAACGACACGCTGCCGGTTCCGATACCGCCTAGCGGAAAAGCGACGTATTTGCGCCTTTGGCCGCTGTAGACGAATCGATCGTCGATGGTGTTGGACGTCGGCAACATGCCGCTGGATTTCCTGTGTTCTAATTTCATTTTTGCCTGCTTGTGCCCGGGGGCTCCCTATCCTTGCGCTTTTCGCGATCGATGTGTCCAGCCTAGCGCAGCGGCTCGCACTAGTTCTTAATGCCGCTCAACGTGACGCCTTCGATCACGAGTCTCTGGGCAAGAAGGAAGATCAGGATTACGGGCAGTACGGCCATGCTCATGGCGGCCATGACCACGGAGAGATTGCCGGACGCCATATAACCGCGGAGAAGATCCATTGCGACCGGCAGGGTCATTGCCCGTTGCGGTTCAAGCAACACGCGTGCTTGGAAATAGTAGTTCCAAGTCTGAGTGAAAGTAATGATTCCCAGCGCGGAGAGCGCAGGTCTCAGTTGGGGCAGCGAAATGCGATAGAAGATTTTTAAATAGCCCGCTCCATCCATCAATGCCGCCTCTTCCAACGCCTTTGGCTGCGAAAGCATGAACTGTCGCACAAGAAATACACCAAAACTTGATGTTAGATACATGAGCACGAGGCCGATCGGCTGATTCAGCAGTCCGACCTTGGCAAAGCCAAGGTAGATCGGGATGATGGTCACCTGCGCGGGGAACATTAGCCCTACGAGCATCACAAAAAAGATACTGTCTCGACCGGGAAAGGTCAGCCGCGCGAAGGCGAAGGCGGCCAGCGTGCAAGTAACGAGCTGGCCGAGCGTGACGAGCACGGCGACTTCGATGCTATTCCAATAGATCTGCAGGAAAGGGACGCTGGAATGCAGCACGGTCCAGTAGTTCTTAAAATCGAGGCTGGGCGGCAGGAAGCTCGGCGGCATTTTGTAGGCTTCCGCCGGTGATCGGAACGACATGCTGAACAACCAGGCAAAGGGCAAGAGCATGAACACGCCCAACACCGCCATCACAGCAATGATAATCCGATCGATCCAACGCTTTGCGGCTTTGGTTTCCATGCTCAATACCGGACCCATCGCCCCGAGGCGAGAAGCTGAATGGACGTGATGATCAGGATAAGCAAGGTCATGATGACAGAGACGGCCGCGCCGTAGCCAATCTCAAAGCTGCCAAACGCTTCTTCAACAATGTGAATAGACATCGAGCGCGTCGCGTCACCGGGACCGCCCTGGGTCAGGATGACGATCGACTCGTAGACCTGCAGTGCGCCAATCGAGGCATAGACGATGGCGAAAAAGACCACCGGCGAGATCCACGGCAACACAATGCGAAAGAACCGCCGCCAGTAAGAGGCTTCGTCCATAGTCGCAGCGTCCATGATCGCCTTCGGCACGCCCTGCAGCGCAGCGATGAAGATGATCATGAAAAAGCCGGCATTCTTCCAGATGTCCATGATGACAATCGACATCATCGCCGTTCGGCTCGATGTCAGCCAGTGGACCGGCGCGAAGCCAAGCCGGATCAGGTAGTAGTTGATGACCCCGAGATCGTCGCCATAGAAATAGCCCCACACGATTGAGACAAAAGCGGCAGCGATGATCACTGGCAGAAAATAGGCGAGGCGGAACAGATAGAGAAGAAACGCCGGCATCGCACGATTGAGGGCGAGCGCGAACAGGAGCCCGACGGTGACATTTCCCGTCACCGCGAAGATCGCGAACCAGAGCGTGTTCCAGAAAATCTGAAGCGACCGATCACCAGTAAAGAAACGTCGAAAATTCTCCAACCCAACCCAGCGCGAGCCGGCCATCGGATCGTAGTAGGTGAAGCTGAGCACGAAGGTCAGAATAACCGGAGCCAGCACAAAAACCGCGTAGAGCGCAAACGAGGGCAGGATGAAAAGGTAACCGGCCCGTCTTTGCGCTCTCCGCAGCTCGGATCCGGTCCGCCTCCCAAGAGGCTCAATCGTGCTTGCGCTCAATCAAATGCGACGCCTTTCGTCGTCACCCGGAGTTTGCGCTCTCCACCGCGGAAATCTCCCAACCGCGTTAGCGTGCGAGATTTTCAGATCAGTCTATTTGGCTTCGTGAGCGGCGAGTCGTTTGAACGATTCGTTCAATTCATGATCGGCGCGCTTGACGCCATCCGCGATCGAGATTTCGCCTGACATCATCGCGGTGTAGTTGCGGATGAAGATTTTTTCGATTTCCTGAAAATTGGCCGGCGATGGCACCGGCAGCGTGTGCGGCAAAGTCTGATAATACAGCGCTGCACTCGGCGGGAACGCGAGGAAAGCCGGCGTCTCAGCGGCCGATTTTCGCCCAGGGATGCCCCCTCCGCCTTCGCCCTCTTCCTTCTGCGTTTCGAAGCTCGTGAGTTCGCCGACAAGCTCCTTGGCAAGATCCGGATTTTTCGACATCTTGGAGATTCCATAGCCGCCGAACCCGATGACGGTGTAGTCATTCACTTTGGTCGGCGGAATAGCGATATCCATGTCGAGCTTGGCCGCCTTCGCGTTCTGCACGATCCAATGGCCGCGCGAGATCATCGCAACCTGTCCAGCCTTGAATTGGTTGTCCATCGTGTTCTTCCCGGGAATCGGCGACACTTTATCGACATGGATCAGGTCATGGAGGAATTGCAGCGACTCGGACACTTTGGGGTCAAGCATGTTGGATGCGGTCCAGTCGGCGTTCAGGATTGACGTTCCGTTCGAATAGAACCACGGCTGCACGAAGAAGAACTGGTTAGGGACCTCGTAACCGAATTGAGTCACGTTCCCTGCCGCGTCGCGGACAGTCAATTTCTTTGGCGACCTCCCGGAACTGATCCCACGTCCAGCCTGTCTTGGGAAACTCAACGCCGGCATCCTTAAACAGTTTCCGGTTGTAGTTGATCATGATGTTGTTCCAGCCGATCGGAATAAAGTAGTTTTTGCCCTTATAGGATGCGTATTTGAAGAGGGCCGGATCGAAATCGGAATAGCTCGGATGGCTCGCAATGTAATCATCGAGCGGAATGAACATATTGCGTGTCTCGAATGTCCTGAACGTTTCGATCGCCGTCCCGTAGACGTCGTAGGCATTGTTTGCGTTGAACTGCGACAGAACGCGGGTGACGTAGTCGCCCCAGCCGTTTGATATTGGATCGATGGCAATCTCGACTTTTGCGTTGGGATACTTCTGATTGAATCGGGCGACGGCGTTGGTGACCGCTTTAAGCTCGGCGGCGTTGCCAAAGGCCATCAGGCGCAAATTGGCGGAAACGTCGGAGGCGAAACCGTTACTTGAAGCCAGCGCAAAGCCGGCCGCGAGCAGAAAGGTAGAAATTTTAGATTTCACGGGGGGAAGAAGCTTGAAAACGCCGCCATGTTAGCGCAAACATCCTCAGGCGTCAAACGCGATCGTGGATCGTTTTAAGAACTTCTGTCCTTCACCTCAATCTCCTGGAGAGCCGAGCTGGTCGGCTTGAACAAATGACCGCTCTTATCGGTTTCCAGGTGAACTAGCGATTCCGGCCGCCGAAATCCTCGAATCGAATCTATGATCCATCGTTCTCCAGCCGATGCACGACGCCCAACTCTCGATGATGTCGCCAAGCTGATAGGCCTCTCCCACCAAACCGTGTCCCGCGTCATTAATAATCATCCAAGAGTTCTTCCGGAAACTCGACAACGTGTCCTCCGGGCAATCGACGCGATTGGCTACAAGCCAAACCAGGCTGCCAGATTTCTCGCCAATCGTCGCTCCACATTGATCGGCCTGGTGACCGATGACCCAGGAGTTTACGGGCCTGCTCACGCGATTCTCAGCCTCGAGCAGCAAGCTCGATTACATGGATATACGCTCATGATTTTTGGGCTGCGGAATCTGACCATTGTGGACGCCAAGGCCGGCGCCGAAGAACTAGTCGCGAACTCAGCGGAAGGACTGATCGTAGATGTTCCTGTCGAAATCGACCGGGCGGAGCTTGCGGCGGCAATGGGAAACATACCATTTGTGACGCTCGACATCGACGGAGGCGCACTATTCCCATCGTTTCGCGTGGACCATATTCGCGGTTCCAGGTTGGCCACTCGTCATTTGATTTCGCTCGGCCACACTCGGATTGCCGGACTGCTCGGTCACAAACCGTATCGCAGCTCAAAGCTCCGACGAAAAGGTTGGCTTGCCGAGCTGCGTAGGGCGGGGCTAGAGGCCGGTCCGGCCAGATATACTCCTTGGACGCCCGACGGCGGTTACGATGCAACCAAAGAACTGATCAAAACCGCGATCGGAAAATTCACGGCAATTTTCGCCGCAAACGATTTGATTGCGATGGGAGCTCTTCTCGCGCTGCATGAGGCCGGCATCGCGGTCCCTGAAGAAGTCTCCGTAGTCGGCTTTGATAATATGCCCGAGGGCCGTTTTTTTTATCCACCACTAACGACAGCAACCTCCGATTTCGACGTGATGGCCCGCGAAAGTCTCGACATCCTGTTTGCTAGAATGCGCGGGACGCCGGGCGCCATGCTCCGCCGAGTGTTTCGACCAGAGATGATGATCCGCAAAAGCACCGCGCCGCCCCCCGGTGTTTGAAGCAGGACCGCACTAATTCCCCAGCAGCCGAAGATGCTCGCGGATCCGGTCTCCTTTCTTGTGAGTCCCTGCTACAGAATCTTCTCAATCCCGCACCCTAGTCGAACGAATTCGGCGTTGGAGCCGGTTCGCCACCATCACCACCACCAATAGCACGCCGTACAGAAGGTCCCGGGCGAAATTGTTCACTGAGAGCAGATTCAAGCCGCTGGAAAGAAATTGGAGGGAAAGGACAGCGAGGACCAAACCGAAAACTGTCCCGGAGCCGCCGTTCGGGTTAACGCCTGCCAGAATATTGATCAGCACGGCCAGGAGCAGGTAGGAGGTGCCGTAATCCGGGTTTGCGCTGTTGGCTCGGGCGAGGATCACGAGCCCGGCGCACGAGGCCATCAAACCGCTTAAAATGTAGGTCAGCATTAAAACCCGAAAAGTCGGGATTCCGGCAAAGGGAGCGGCTCGCGAATTCGTGCCGTAGAGCCGCATCTGCGTACCCAGAAGCATACGCGCCGTGACGAGGTAGATGACGCCGAGCGCCACAAGGAAAACCAGCAGCGGCACCGGAACTCCGAAGATTGCGCCGTTACCAATCGAAGCATATGAGGTGGGCAGGCCAGTGACAGAACTGCCTTTCGTCAGAATAATGCCGATGCCGGCAAAAAGCTGAAGTGTCCCCAGCGTTGCGAGGATCGCAGGCAACCTGCAGCCAGCAATAAGAAGACCGTTGACTGATCCGGCAACCGCACCGACCAGGAAGGCAGCGGGGACGGCCAGCCACAAAAATTGGTGCGTCAGGCTCCGCATCAGAAAAGCAGCGGCGATAGCGCTTAGGTTGGCCACGCTCACCACGCTGAGATCGATGCCGCCGGTCAGCATGGTTGGATGAATAGCCAGCGCGAGAATTGCAAACTCCGGGAGTTGGTAAGCCATGGAGCTAAGATTCGCCCCAGAAAGGAACGCCGCTGGGCTAAGAGCACAAAAGGCCAGAAAAATCACGATCGTGAAAACGGCCAGCCGGAGGACATAGCGACTGTTTTCGGACAACCCGCGTGAACCTTGTTCTGGAGGGTAGCGAAGGATTTTTCGGTTCACGGCTGGAAAGCGTTTAACAAGAAATATTTCTTCGAGCCAGTTGAAACACCGAAAACGTTTTCTTGATCTCGGTTTGCTCGAATCGTAAACTCGCGGCCCCCTACTCTCACTTCCCCTTCAAGATCATGAGACTTAAATTCCTTGTTCCAGCTTTTTTGGTGGTTGGCATCGCCTTTATCACCGCGCATTCCAGTTCTGCCGACGATAAGAAGTATAACCTGGCAACCGTTGTAAAGATCAGCGGCATCAACTGGTTCAATCACATGGAAAGCGGCGTGAAAAAATTCGCTCAGGATACCGGCAACCAAACCGTCCAACTCGGTCCGCCGGTTACCGACTCCGCCCAGCAAAATCAGATAATTGAGGATCTCATCGCCAAAAAGGTGGACGCGATTTGCGTTGTGCCCTTTCAACCACCAGCGATGGAACCGGTTCTCAAAAAGGCTCTGGACAATCACATCGTGGTTGTCACTCACGAAGCCTCAAACATTCAAAATGCTGATTACGACCTGGAGGCTTTCGATAACACGGCTTTTGGCGAGCACATCATGGAGAATCTCGCGCAGCGGATGAACTACGAGGGCGAGTATGCCGTCTTTGTCGGGAGCCTTACCTCAAAAACTCACAATGAATGGGCAGACGGTGCAATTGCTCTGCAGAAGAAGAAATATCCGAAAATGAAGCTGGCGGTCGACAAGATCGAGACCAATGACGACCAACAGGTCTCCTACGCCAAAGCCAAGGAACTGCTCAGGTCCCATCCGAACATTAAAGGGTTCCAGGGCAGCGCTTCAACCGACGCACCTGGATGCGGTTTGGCTGTCGAAGAAGCAGGACTGCAGGATAAAGTCGTTGTGGTCGGCACGGGCGTTCCTTCGCTGGTCAAAAAATATCTACCCAGTGGGGCAGTACGCATGATCTCGTTCTGGGACTCCGCGGTTGCGGGTTACGCGATGAACAAGATTGCCGTCATGGTGCTCAACGGACAAAAAGTCACCGACGGAATGAACCTTGGTCTGCCCGGCTACGAAAAAATTAGACTGGTGAACAACAAGGTCATTTACGGCGCGGGGTGGATCGATTGCACCAAGGACAATATGGATAAGTTTGACTTTTAAACCCTTGGCGTCGCTACTCGCCCAGAAAGTTTCCAAGACTTACGTCCGTGTCCCTGTTCTCCGGGACGTGACTCTGTCCGTTGAGCACGCGTCGGTTCACTGTCTCGCGGGCGAAAACGGGTCAGGAAAATCTACCCTGATCAAGATTATCGCCGGTACGTTGAAAGCCGACGAGGGAAAGATCTTTATCGACGGTCAAGACGCAACCCGGGTAAACGCCTTGGGACGAATTGATCTCGGGCTCAGCGTCATTTACCAGGATTTTTCGCTGCTCCCGAATTTGTCGGTTTTCGAGAACATCATTTTTCTGGACAGCATTTCCCGACATCGCCGGCTGGTAGACTTTCGACGAATGCGAAGCCAGGCCAAGGAGATCTTGGAAAGAATGAGGGTGCGTATTCCCTTGGATGCTTTGGTAGAAGAGTTGCCCGTTTCCAACCAGCAACTCGTCGCGATTGCTCGCGCTCTAAGCAATCGTTCAAAGGTCATCATCATGGATGAACCGACCTCAGCGCTGACCAGACGCGAAGTTCGTGCACTTTTCCAGATTGTACATACGATCCGCGAGGACAGCGTCAGCTTTATCTTCGTCACGCATAAACTGGAGGAGATTTATGAGATCTGCGACCACGTGACTGTGATTAGAAATGGGGAAATAGTGACTGCCGGGGTTATCACGAACTACAGCACGGCCCAGCTGAGCGAGGCGATCACCGGTCGCCAGATCCAGATTGAGCGTATCCAGCCAGCCCGCCCGCCGGTCGATGTACCTCCTTTGCTTCAAGTGGATTCTTTGACGACAGAGCCGTTTTACCGCGACGTTAGCTTCCAGGTTAGACATGGCGAGATTGTTGGCCTGACCGGCTTACTCGGGTCAGGGCGATCCGAACTGGCTCTGGGTTTAGCCGGGAAGATACCTCCTGATTCCGGCACAATGCGGCTCGATGGAGAAGAGATCCGTCCTCGGAACGTGCGTGAGGCGCAACGGCTCGGAGTCGGCTACGTTCCGGAAGATCGCCTGAGTGAAGGCCTCTTTCTAGAACAGGAGATTTTTAAGAACATGCTCATCGCGAACATGGGCCCGCGCACTCAGTTTGGCCTTCTTGACCAGGAACAGTTACGTCGCGATGGCGAAGGTTATCTCCGGCAGCTGGAGATCAAGGCACGAAACGGTCGTGACCCAGTGCAAACTCTTTCTGGCGGCAACCAACAGCGAGTCCTGATCGCTCGTTACCTGGACTTGCATCCCAAGCTTCTCATCATGAACGGCCCGACCATCGGGGTTGACGTCGGATCAAAACACGAGATTCACCTTTTGATTGCCAAACTGGCGGAAGCTGGAACCGGAATCCTGGTGGTTTCGGATGATCTGCCTGAACTGCTTAGTCTCTGCCATAGAATCCTCGTCATCGCTGATGGCAAATTGACGAACGAACACACCGCGCTTGATCTGGACCTCCAGACCTTGGGGCGCGAGATAACGATGGAGTAGGATGTGTTGTGGTTTCTAAAATATCTCCGCTCTTCCGAGGGTGTTATTTTGTTGATGATGGTGCTGCTATGTACGGTCGTCACCTTCATCAATCCAGTCTTCCTGAGTGCGCCGAACCTGCTCGATTTGGTGCGGGACAGCATAACCACCGGTCTTTTTGCCTTGGGCGTGTATTTAGCTCTGTTGTCGGGTGGACTCGACGTTTCCTTCACCGCCGTAGGCGCCTTGTCGATGTACGCCACCGTCAAATTTTTTGCCCAAACAAATTATCAGGCGCCCCTTGCTCTGATCTTCCTCAGTGCAGCCTTGCTGGGCGGGCTACTGGGCGCATTCAACGCCACGCTCATCGCGTTTTTCCGGTTGCCGACTTTGATCGTTACCCTGGGAACTTTGAATCTTTTCCGCGGGCTTCTCCTGACCTTCGTTGGCACCAAGCATATTACGGATATCCCAGACAGTATGCTGCAGTTGTCCCGCGCATTCCTTTATCGGGGTAAGCTAGCTGACGGCAGCCTCTTTAGCCTGCCCGCCACAACGGTGCCTTTGGTTATTGTGGCCATCCTCGTTGCTGTACTTGTTCGCTTTACGATGCTGGGACGCTCAATCTACGCGATCGGCGGCAGCGAAGTGGCAAGCGACCGCTTAGGTATCCCGGTCGCGCAAGTTCGATTCTTTGTCTACGTCGCGGTCGGAGTCATTGCAGGGATCGCGGGCATCGTGCACGCTTCCCAGATTCGTGTGGCCAATCCGTTCGATCTGGTTGGCACCGAACTAAACGTGCTGGCGGCTGTTGTCCTGGGAGGTGCTCGCATCACCGGCGGACGCGGTAGTGTTTTCGGCACTCTCATGGGCGTCTTTCTCGTAACGATCATCAACAACTCCCTCATTCTCCTCGGCGTTTCCTCGTATTATGACCGTTGTGTCGTCGGGCTGCTTGTGATTCTCGGGGCGGGTGGCCCACTCCTCCTTCAACGCCTTCAGGTCGGTCGAAAGGCGTGGGTGCCGGGAAGGTCGTAGGACAGGACTCGGGAGTCGAGGTTTTTATCATCTCCATCTCGAACACCTGCTACTTTGGATCAAGCGAATGAATGCGGGAGACCTTCGAGATTTGTATGGCTTTTTTGCATCGCCTCTACTGAAACGCCTCTCTTTTCCATGAGCAGCATCACGACGATATCGGTGAACAGGAAGAGTGCCTGCTCGAGCAACGAGGCCATCGGCTGAATCGATTTTACTTCCTGCGGACCCCCAAAAATCTGACCGGGAATTCTCACGCAAAGATCCGCGAGCTTTCCGTGCTCATTCTCCGGGTGCGCGGTCAACAGCGCAATTCTGGCGCCCGCAGCCTTCGCCAAACGAACGATGTTCAGTTCGACATTCGTCACCGCACAATGGTCGATAAGCAAATCTCCGGGGCCAATCTGCGGACTGGTTGTGTCATAGACAACGTAGGTCTCAATGCCCATGTGCTTGAGGCGCATCGCAAACGCTCGTACAGAAAGCTGCATACGTCCCATTGCATACAGGTGAATTGTCTTCGCTTTAAGTATCTCCTGAACGAAAAGCTCAACGTCATCAGGATTTACGGCTTCGAGGACTTGGCGATTCTCGTCTAAGACTTTGGTGACAAGCGCATGATAATTCATCTCTCACTACAAGTAGATCCGCCGTCAATACTGATGGTTTGTCCCTCTTATGCGTCGGCGCCGACGAGCCACACGCGTACTCCATCCTTTTCAGCGTCCGCTTGGCGGCTGGTCAAATCATCGGGCATCTTCGGAATCGCACGGAATGAAACTCGCATCTCGTCTTCCCCAGGTTGATGAGGCTCCCCGGTCATCGCCAGGCAGGTGAGATCGCCAGCCAGCCGCTCGGCTTCTTCCAGGATCGAACGCTCATCATCGGGAGACTCCGCCGTCTTTTTTGCCGCAGCGAACGGCACCTCGGCGAGGAATCGGATCTCGCGGCCGGTCCGGTTGCCAGAATGCTTGTGGTGCGGCTCGAGAGTGATGTCGAAATAGAGCGCCTGGGGCATACGGTTCATTAAAATGCCCGAGATTCCGGAATTAACAAGAAACTGCCCGGAGGTTGGGAGTCTCCTCGGAAGGGCTCGGGCGTAAATGTGTACCTTTTTCCAAGTTAAGCAGTCCACTATTCGTGGATGCGCGAATGAATTAGATAATTATGAGCTCCGGAGGAAGGAAATTAATGTTCTCTGTAAAACCACGTTTACTCGGGCTGGGAGCACTTGGCCGGCTACTTTCCCGCAATCCGCGAGCGCAACGACAGAGGTCGTTGAACTTGGAGGCGAAACCGGAGCAGCGGCACCCGCAACCGATGACATTAGAGGAGCCTAAAGGCTCGAAAAAGGGACCTGGAATCTTGTCCGTCGCAATACAACTTTTCGGAGTCGTGGCCGTCGGTTTGGCGCAACGGTATGCCAAATCCTGGAGCGCTGAGCTGACGGCCCAAATTAAGCGTTCGCGAAACCGATCGGAATTTCAAAGTTCTTCAATCAAGGCTGGGTCGAGCGTTGCTTCTGAGTTGCCCGGCCGTTCTGAGGCGACACCGTCGCAACCTCCAGCCGAGAAACGGTATCCAAAGGGTGTCGTGGGACTTTTCAAGAATACTGCCCGCGAGTGGATGGAGGATAAGTGTCCTCAGCTGGGCGCCGCCCTCGCCTATTTTACTGTATTTTCCTTAGCACCATTGGTCTTGGTGCTCTTGGCGGTCTTTGGACTTATCTTTGGCAGCAGCGAACAGGGGCGAGATCAGATTCTTAAACAGCTGCAATATTTCATCGATCCCAACGGGATCAAAGTTATCAAAGACATCGCCGCGAACGCCTCGAGGCCACAACAGGGGATCCTGGCAACGACGATTGGCGTAATCATAGGCCTGTTCGGTGCAAGCGGTGTTTTCGGCCAACTCCAGGATGCATTGAACACGATTTGGGGCCTCAAGCCCAAACCTGGAAGGGGAATCTGGGGCTTTGTGCAGGCGCGCTTCCTGTCCTTTGCCATGGTAGGCGGGGTCTGCTTCCTGCTCTTGGTGTCTCTGACCGTGGAAAGCATTCTCCGGGGTTTGAACGACTATCTGCAAGCGGCTATGCCGGGAGGTCATTTTTTGGCAATGGCGCTCTTCCTGATCTTTGATTTCGTCATCATCGTGCTGCTGTTTGCGATAATCTTTCGCTATTTGCCGGACGCGAAGGTCGCATGGCACGACGTCTGGGTGGGCGCCACTTTAACGGCCGTTCTTTTTGTCGTAGGCAAGTTTGTTCTTGCGCTGTACCTGGGGAGCGGTGCGGCCGGTTCAGCTTACGGTGCGGCTAGTTCACTGGTTACTCTTCTACTCTGGATTTACTATTCCGCGCTGATCCTTCTTTTCGGTGCCGAATTCACCCAGGTATACGCGAATACCTACGGCAGCCAGCTCAAACCGAAAAAACATGCAGTGAAGGTCGAAAAGACGGAGCGAGAGATCGCCTCATAGAATCCTCTGCGGGCTGCTCGCATCAATCGGCGAGCGACGTCGAGAAATTGCGACTTAGTTAACGCGTTGTCCGATTAATTAAGATGGTTGAGCTGGATGCAGACGCAGAAATTCAGAGGGTTTCAACCGAGTGCCTATGCCAGAAATCCCCGTCTACTTTGACGTAACAATTCAACACGCCGGCGTGCGGCCGGAAAGACTGATCGTCGCCAGGAGTACAGCCAGCGGTTCAATGGAGCAGACACTCTCGATCGAGGAGGCTGCGCACGTCGCCAGCCAGGTCCTGGGACGAGCAGTCCAATCGGCCGAGGTTGTCCATCTTGCGACCCGGAAAGCCGACATGCCACTTGAGACTACCGCTGAGATGTTGGGCCCTTTCCTGGTCTGGCACAGTGATGAAGCTTAATTCCCGAAGGAAAGCGTCCCGCTTCGAGACATCTCGAGCTCGACATCGGGTCCTTGGCACGAATCCCAATTCTTTTCCCTTTCGGGCAGAGCCGCTGGATAGCGCCTGAATCGGGTAAGCAGCCTTCTAGCCTCTTCGAATCGTTGCGTTAGCCACTACATTGATGCGAAAAGCGGGTTAGAGTTGGTCGTCTCAATCCATGAGCATTTTGATTTCCGATTTCGCCGGAGTCTCGGTTCCGGTTTATGCGAACCCGGGAAGCTTCGATCCCGAACGCGGCTTGGAAATGTCGTTCCCCGAGCGTTCGCCTTTCTTCAGTTCTACGAAAGGAGTGAGCAAGATGGCAATCGTGCGCGATGCGCTGGGTCGGTCGGATCGTGTTGCCTTCGCCGGAGATGGACGGCCCGATCTCAGGCCTGCGCTGCTGGTGCCGCCGCAGTTGCGTTTTGCCCGGCGGTGGCTGGCCGAGGCTTTAGGCGAACGCGGCGAGCGTTTCCATCCTTTTGAGCGCTGGTCACAGATCGCGGACCAGCTTCAGAAAGCCAAATGCTGATCCCGAGACAAACCGCGATCCCGGCGCTGGTCCGGGTAAAACCGGGAGCTTTAGATCGAATAGGCATCTATGCCGAACGCCATGAGTTCATGCGGGTCGTTCTGTTTTTCAGCCAGGATCTGGATCACGGACTGATGGCACGTCTGATCGCTGCATTCCGGTCCCGAAACATCCAAATCCTGCAACGGACCCCGGTGGAAACCATCAATTTCGAAAACGCGACCGAACTGTTTCGTCAATCTCCACGGAACGCCGACGCAATCGTTGGATTCGGCGGCGGCAAAGCACTGGATGTCGCCAAATACATCTCATTTCTCTGCCGGCTTCCCTATCTCTCCGTTCCTACGTCGCTCTCGAACGATGGTTTTTGCAGCTCGCAATCCAGTCTCATTTTGGATGAACGCCGCCGCCCGCTCCCATCAGCAATGCCATTCGGCGTGATTCTCGACACGGCCGTGTGCTTGAACGCTCCAGAAAATCTCTGGCATTCCGGGGTTGGCGATCTCGTTTCGAAATTCACGGCGGTGACTGATTGGAAACTGGCCTTTCACGCAAAGGCAACTCCGGTCGACGACTTTGCCGCTTTGCTCTCCGACGCCAGTGTTTATCAATTTCTGGCCCGGCCCAAGCGAGACCTTGAGGGTATGACATTGCTTGGCACTGCGTTATTGTTGAACGGCATTTCCATGTCAATCTGCGGTTCGTCACGCCCGGCCAGCGGAAGCGAGCATCTCATTTCGCATGCGCTGGATAGCGTGAGCAAACGGCCCCGCCTTCATGGCCTTCAGGTCGGCGTAGCCGCTTATTTGATCAGTCTCCTCCAAAATCAGAACTCCAAACGCATCGCGGACCTCTTCGATACTACCGGGTTCTGGCGCGCCATCGCGAACGATCCTTTTGATCGTGCCGAATGGCTTGAAGCGGCCCGCGTCGCGCCGTCGATCAAATCGGACTTTTATACGGTCTTATCCTCTCGCGACTGCCTGCCGGAAATCGAGAGCGCTCTGCATTCCGACCCGAACTTGCGACGGTGCTTCCGCCAGTGATCTGTTGCGGCCAGTCTGTCGACGGAATCAACACAGAACCCGATTCAGAATCTTCTCAACCCGTTGTTCGAGTTTGGCGATGTGCGAGCCGCGCCAGTAGGATTGCCCACATTGTGGACACTTTTTGAAGTCGTCGTAGTAGAGACGCGTAAGCGGTTCGAGCTGGTCGATCACCGTTTCTTTAGACACGATGGCCAACAAGCCGTTGCAACGCAAACATCGCACAAAAGGAGCAAGCGCTCGAGCGAGGTCGAAGCGTCCGATGGCTTCCACCGTCTGTTCCATTGGGTCCTGGGAGCGCAGGAAGTACCCTGTCTTTACGACCCGGTGCATCAGTAAAAGCCGGTCCCGCGTCAGGAGCCCCCGATTCTCTCTCGTCATCGTGGCCAGGAGCTCGCTATCGGTTGCGTCACGGCTATAACTCACGTCAATCCCGAGCAACCGCAGATCTCGCGTGAGCTTTCCGAGATGACCGTCTGCGACGAAAGCGCGCACATCGCGCGCTTGCAGCCGAAAATCTGAAGAGCAGCTGGCGAGGATCGGATAGACATCGAGGGCTATGTCCGCTTCCAGATGGAAAGAGAAATCTACCGGTTGACCGTTGAGCGTGATTAGATCGACTTCTGGATGCGGCACGCCAAAGGACTCAATCACGTCCTTTACCGATGTCTTGTGGCCCAATACACGTCGGGACGGCTGCAACCTGTCCTTGCTTTTAAGGAAAAAACCGAGATCACCGTGGAAAGAGACAAGAACGGAATATTTTTTCGCGGCGCTGCTATCGGAATTGATCGATCGCTCCATGGGCATTGGCCAAGATCCTACAACCTCTCCTTGCGATGTGCAGAAAACTAGCAAGTCGTGGTCAATCGTCGCTTTCTCGATGTTCAGGGCTAATCACTTTCGTAGAGAACCGTGACTTCCTTTCCGCCGATCTCCTCCAGGAATTGAGCGGTTTCCGCTTCGGTAAACTGAGGATCGCCCGATTCGATAACGAGAAAAAACGCGTTATCACTCACCCGACTGAAAGGCGTGTAATCGAACAGCGGATGATGCAGCCGGGGAAGCCGATTCATAACGAAGACGCCGAAAAAGGCGGTGAACGCGGCAAACAAAATGGTCAGCTCAAACATGATCGGGAAAAAGGCTGGAACGGTAAAAAAGTCTACCGGTTTGCCATGTACGATGAGCGGGTAAAGGAAGGAGGTGGGAATATACTCCAGCAAAACCGCGGTCAAAAAACCGGTGAAACCGCCCCAGAAGATGATGTAGCCAAGCGGGGACTTCTTTAGACCCATGGCCTGGCTCATTCCATGAATCGGGAATGGCGAATGCACATCCCAAAAACGGTAGCCCTGGTCCCGGACTCGTTCCGCGGAATGGTAAAGTTCCGCCGCGGACCCAAACTCCGCAATCACGGCAAAGGTCCTTTTCTGGAGAGCCGCCGCGCTCATGGATGGACCTCCTGCACTGGAGCGAGTCCCACCGGCGGCCGCAGTCGATAGTGCGGATTAGCCTCTGGAAGCACACTTTTCACCTCCGACATGGCCACCATTGGCAAAAACCGAATAAAGATCAGAAACAGCGTCAGAAAAATGCCAAAGGTTCCAACGAAGGTGAAGATATCGACCCAAGTTGGAAAGTACATGCCCCAGCTCGAAGGCAAAAAGTCGCGATGCAAAGACATGGCAATGATCGCGAAGCGCTCAAACCACATCCCGGCGGTGACGCACAGGCACACAAAATAAACGACCCAGCCATTCCTCCGAAAGGCGCGTACCCAGAAGAGCTGCGGGATAATGACGTTGCAGGTAAACATCGACCAGCCAACCCACCAGTACGGTCCAAAATAGCGGTTCAGAAAGATAAATCGCTCAAACGGATTTGCTCCGTAATACGCGACAAAAAATTCCATGCAATAGGAGTAACCGACGATCGATCCGGTCAGCAGAATGATCTTACACATCACGTCGATGTGGTTCCACGTGATGACATCGTGCAGTCGATAGAGCGCACGCGCCGGAATCATCAGGGCCAGGACCATGGCGAACCCGCCGAAGATCGCACCGGCCACAAAATAGGGCGGGAAGATCGTCGTGTGCCAACCGGGAATCAAGGAGGTCGCAAAATCGAACGACACGGTCGAGTGCACGGACAAGACCAACGGCGTCGATATTCCGGCGAGCACCAGATAGGACATCTCATAGTGGCGCCATTGACGCTGTCCACCGCGCCACCCCAACGCGAGCAAACCGTAAGAGAACTTCGCGACTCGGCTCCGTGCCCGATCGCGCAGGGTTGCGAGATCCGGCACTAAACCGAGATACCAGAACAAAACCGAAACGGTGAAATAGGTCGAAACGGCAAAGACATCCCAGAGCAGCGGGCTGCGAAAATTGGGCCAGATCCAGTTCGGGACTGGGACCGGTGCCAGGAACCAGACCATCCAGATCCGTCCCACGTGGATTCCCGGGTAAATAGCGGCGCAGATCACGGCAAATAAAGTCATCGCCTCGGATGAACGATTGATGGCGGTTCGCCATTTTTGCCGGCAGAGGAAAAGAATAGCGGAGATCAGCGTGCCGGCGTGACCGATACCGATCCAGAAAACGAAGTTCGTGATGCCCCAGGCCCAGCCGACCGGAATATTGTTTCCCCAGACTCCCACTCCCGTCCAAAGCAGGTAGACAATACAGAAGATGCCAAATGCCGCTAACGAACCGGTGATGGCAATCGCGCACCACCACCACCGCGGCGCCCGGTTCTCCGGAATCCCGGAGAGGAGAGTCGTGATCCCATGCATGGATCGATTGCCCTCGACCAGCGGTGGTCTTGGCATCCGCTCCATGGCCGGCGTCGTCGTGGCTTGGGGTTCAGCCATTGGTCACCTCTTCCGCAGGGCACCGCAACTACTGCGTAACTCATATCGCTGTACGACATATTTTGCAAACGCCAGATTTTATCGTCCTACGACATTCTGAAGACCGCCCGGTTTAGCAACCCGGACGACCGTCCGCATGGAGCGTGACGCACTGTCCTATGTCGGTAGGGCGAAAATTCATTCGAGCTTTAGCGAGAACTTGTTTGAGCCGGACAGGGGAGTGGGCAACGCTCCGGACGGCTCAAACAAGTTCTCGCCTGGCGCTCGAATGAATTTTCGCCCTACCAAATACGGCGCCGTACGTCTTAGGTAACGCGAGGGCCCGTCCGCATCAGGAAATCCGTCGGCAGGTGGTGGCAAAGTCCGACACGCCCGACCTCGTCCGGGTCGGACCTTGGTTTGTTGTCCCGGAAGGACATGAGGCGTAATTCGAAGTCGCTCGACGTGCTGCTCGCACGTCGTTAAATTCGTCTCTCACAATGAACCGGTTTCTCCTGGCCTTGCTGACCGTGCTTCTCGGCGCGACCCGCCTGTTCGCCTGGACCAGCGGCGAGCTTTTGCTCTGGATGGACAGTGATCGAGGCCGGGCTCTGGAACCGATCGCCCGAAAATTTGAAAGCGATCTCGGGATCAAAGTCACGATTGGCACACCGCAAAATATCACCACGAGCTTCCCGCTTGCCGCTCAAGCCGGAAAAGGTCCTGACATCGTGATATGGGCTCACGACAAGACTGGAGAATGGGCGGATAGCGGGCTGATCGCGCCGGTCGACGTCTCTAACGAGTTTGCCAGCAAATTAATACCGAAAGCCTGGGACGCCGTTCGTCGCCGGAATCTCTTTTGGGGATATCCCGTCGCTCTGGAGACCGTCACTTTAATTTATAACAAGAAGCTGCTGGCCGGTCCTCCGCCGCGCACGCTGTCCGACGTGATACCGATTGACCAAGAGATCAAACGAAATCGTCCAGGGGTAATGACGATTCTCTGGGATTACACTAGTCCCTATTACTCGTGGGGCATTTTGGCGAGCGACGGCGGTTACGTCTTTGCGCGCAACGGCCAAGGCGCAGACTACGACGTGACCAGGGTAGGCGTCGCGAATCCCGGTGCTGTCGCGGGGCTGTCAAAAATCATTGAGTTAATTCGTGAGGGGATCCTACCGGCGAGCGTCTCGTACAGTCAGACAGAAGAACTCATGGGCCAAGGCAAGCTGGCCATGACGATCTCGGGTCCCTGGGCCTGGTCAAACCTGGTTCGGAGCGGAATCGATTTCGGGCTGGCGCCGATGCCGGGAGTCAATGGCAGACTCGGGCGTCCGTTCGTTGGGGTAACGGTGGCCTACGTGAATCGATCGACTCCGAATAGGGATTTAGCCAAGCATTTCCTGGAGTATTATCTCCTGACGGACGCGGCGCTCGCCGACATGGATGCCGTAAAGCCGATTGGTGTTCCAGCGCTGATCTCGTTCTACCAGAAGCTGCAGCAAAGAAACTCTCTAGTGCGTGCATTGAAGGTCGCGGTGGATCACGGAGAGGTGATGCCAAACATCCCACAGATGGGCCGGTTCTTCACCTTCGTAGGACCGGCCCTGCAGATTGCCACACAAGGTCGCGCGTCTCCCCAGAAAGCGTTGCGCGAAGCGGCTGCTGGCATGCGATCCGGGGCGCGGAATTAATCGGCATTACCGCCGTGGGCATGTAACACCGAGCCCGCGGTGCAGTTCTATATTTGATTGGGGAAACAATTGACCTTCGAAAAAATACCGTGAAGAATATTGATCTTTCTATGAAAAAACTACGTCGTTCCTCCCCATCGGCTCCAGACGTTACGGGAGTCTCCCGGCGCGAAGCCCTTCGTCGTGCCGCTCGTGCCGGTGCCCTAGTTTCGCTCTCGCCCTTGGCCGGGTTTGCCGTTTCGAGTGCCGAAGCAGCTGACGAAGCTCTCGGCAAGTTCCCCAAGCATCCGAAGTGGAAGTTCGTCTTCGTTAATCACGTCACCACCAACCCATTCTTCGTTCCTACCAGGTACGGGGCGGAAGACGCTTGCGCGCTTTTGGGTTGTACTTACCAGTGGACCGGATCGGAGAAATCGATTGCAACCGATATGGTCAACGCACTGAACACCGCGGTGTCCGCAAAGGCCGACGGGATTGCGGTGTGCCTGGTTGATCTAAACGCGTTCAACGAACCGGTCGAAAAGGCCTTGGCGGCCGGTGTGCCGGTCGTCTCCTATAATGCAGATGCTAAAGGGAACAAACGCCTTTGCTATATCGGCCAGGATCTTTTCCTTTCCGGGAAAGCCCTCGGCGAGCGAATTGTTGCCCAGGTTGGCGAAGGCGACGTCGTCGGTTTTATCGCTACGCCGGGCCAGCTAAATATCCAGCCGCGTTTGGATGGCGCCAAAGAAGCAATCAAAGAATCAGGCAAGAAGATCAACCTGAGCGAGATCGCCACCGGGCCAACGGTCAATGAAGAACAGTCGGCAATTCAGGCCTTTTTTTCCGGGCATCCGGACATCAAGGGGATGTTTGCCGTGGACGCCGGAAGCACACAAGGTGTAGCCAAGACGATGGCCGCGAATAAGCTGCGGGAGAAGGGCGTGCACGCAGGGGGGTTCGATCTTCTCCCCGTGACGCTGGAAGCGATCTCGCAAGGCAACCTTGATTTCACGATCGATCAGCAACCCTATCTGCAGGGCTTCTATACCGTGATGGTACTCTTTCTGTACAAGCTCTCTGGTGGGTTGGCCGGCCCGGCAGACATCAACACAGGTTTGAAGTTTGTTACGAAGGAGAGCGTTGGTCCCTACCTGACTACCCAGAGCCGCTTCCAGGGCAGCTCGGCGGACGAAAAGGCGTTGCAGCGGTCCGGCCCAATTTAACCAAGCGGAGGGATGTAGCTGCAGAGGGAATAATATTCTCGTCCTTGGGTTTGCGTTAAGAGGGCCGTCTGAAATCAGCCGGCCCTCCTACTTCGTTGAGGCTGTGGCGCACTCCAAAACCTCTCGCAGCGTCGCCTTTGCTTTGTTCCGGTAGGGCGAAAACTTGTTTGAGCCGTCTTCGTCGCGACAACCTCCCAAGGTCCGGCTCAAACGAGTTCTCGCTAGAGCTCGAATAAATTCTCGCCCTACCGGAAACAGCCCCAAAGACGCGCTGAAGGACATCTTCAAAATGTCATCTACCTATCGTTTCGCGTCGAAGCGCCACAGGTTTCCAAACTCCGACAGGAACGGAAATGGACGTTGGAATGAGGTCTACCGAAGTCTCTTCAGCACCTCTTTCCCTTCACGCTTCGTCTCGGGATCGTCCTTCTCCGTATCCTGCATGGCGAGCCCCTTGTTAATGAGAGACCGCGCCTTATCGACTTCCCCCATCCGCGCGTAGACTCGTCCCAACTCAATATAGTGCATCAGACGGTTCGGATTCAGTTCGATCGCCTTCTCGAAACAGGTAGCCGCCTCCTCGTAAGTGCAATCCGGCAGCTTGCCATAAGTGACTTGCGCCATCATTCGGTGGACCGGGTCGACTTCGGCAACGCCCCTGTACCATCGACCCAGCACGTGCCAGCCCAAATCATTGCGCGGGTCGAGCTGGACCACTTTGTCAGCTGCGTCCTTGATGATATGCACCGCTTCGAATCTTTGGCGGCTCGCCTCAAAGGGCTGCACTTTTCCATAGCTAATTGCTACGGCAAGCTGGGCCTCTGGATCTTTCGGCGCGAGAACGACGGCACGCTTCGCATAATCCACTGCGATACCCCCGAGTTTAAGCTTCTCCGCCGGATTAGTGGCATCGCTCATCAAATGCCGGTATTCACGCGAGATATGCACCAGCAGGCGCACGTTGTTCGGCTCAAGCTTCTCCGCTGGGAGATAAAATTTTAGCGCCTGGGCCGCCTGCAATTTCGCATAATAGAAGTCTCCGTTCTGGATCAACTCATCTGCCGACTGCGCCCGTAGCGTCGCACTTGTCAAAAGCAGTGCCGCAAGCAAGGGAAACGCTCGGGAGGAAACGGAATTCATGGCTGTACAAACCGAAGGCACAAAGCATAGCGCTGTGACCGCTCGTGGCTCCCATATTAGCGCGGAGTTTCCGATCGGCAACTCGAAATCGGCAGGTCTATTCCGTCCATTTCGCACCGATCGTGCGGACGTAGGCCTATCGATGCAGATCGCGAACACCTGCCTCAACCAGGCGACCGGCATTTAAAAGCTTCGATTCGCTGAATCGCGGACCAATAAGCTGAAGGCTGGTGAGCGGCACGGCCTTATCATTGATTGGAATCGGCATCGCCAGCGCGGGATTTCCCGCGAAATTCACTGGGACGGTGTTTTGCAGAGCCAACATCGCTGCTTCAAAAAGGGCGGTACCCCCCAAGGGTGGAATCGTTGGCGGCAGCGTCTGAAGGGTAGGTAAAGCGATAAAATCAACCTTTTTAAAGATTTGCCGAAGATCACGCTGCCACTGCGCTCGTCTCCTTAAAGCGTTCCGGTAATTTGTCGTATATTCGAATTGCCCCAAGGCGATGATTGCCTGGGTCTTGGCACTTACTCCCGGTTTACCGAAATATTTACGATCACTGAGCCAAGCACCAGCCGCCGCCAAAGTATCCCCATCCGCCTTGGCCTGAGCCCACCTCGCGTTAAAGCGTTTGTTCAATACAGTGAACCGAAAGTGTGTGCGGAAAAGAGCGTTATCAACCGCCTGGTCGACTTTCGGGTCGGTACCGGTCAGGTAAAGCCGGGCAATTCTGATCTGATTTCCCGAACCTTTGGCGGCGACGGCTTCTCTGTATCGCTCGGCAAATCCATTCTGCAAAAGATCCATTCCTTGCACCACATGATCGATGTCCCTGCCCATCGGACCGACAGTGTCGAGATGCCTGGGTTCGATCGGGAACACGCCTTTGAGGGAGACAAGTCCAAAGGTGGTTTTCAAACCGACGACGCCGCAGCAAGCGGCGGGAACGCGGACGGAGCCTGCCGTATCGGTTCCAAAGGCGACGTTCGCCAAGCCGCTTTGGACGGCCACCGCGGAACCGCTGGATGAGCCTCCGGGGATAAGCTTGCGCCTCCTGCTCATACGATTCCTTGGCGTGCGGAAGTATTCGTTTATTCCGGAAGGGGCAACCGCAAATTCGCTGAGGTTGGTTTTCCCCACGATTTGCACATTTCGCTCTCGCGAAATTGCCATGCAGGCCGCATCCCTTAAGGCTGGGGGGTTGTTCTTGGAGACATATTCCGAACCGGCGGTAGTGACGACACCTTTCATGTCGATCAGATCCTTCACCGCCAGGCGCAGCTGTTTACCTTCCTTAGGACGCGGCCAGTAAGCAATAAACGCATGATTTCGGGGGCCGTGCGCCGGATGGCTCAACGGAATCGCGCAGCCGCCTAGAAAGACGAACAGCAAAAGCGAGGGCGCCAAAACAAGGTTGAGACACGATCTTGATGCCATTTTCTTCATTAAATCTTGTCGGCGTGAGACGCGACCTCGCTCGATCGTGTCCAAACCTTATTTTGGCGCCCTCGCTAGCATGACGCATTCTCAAGAGTCGTTCCGTTACTGGTCCAAGCAGGCACGTCCGCTAATTCCTGGCGGATGAACAGATGATGCCAGAGTTGAGTTGCCACGACCGCGACTAAACCCATTTCCACCGACAAGCGCTGCAGAGAACCCATCCGCATTTCGCGAAAAGCCCGCCGCCAAAAATGCACCGCCGCGACGTCAAAATATCCGGTGCGCTGCAACGAGTCCTCGCTCAAAAGCTGAGCGACAAACGGCGGCTCAGGTTGGATATGAAAACTGTCCAGGGGAGCGCGGAAAATGACTTTTCGCCGACGATATACCGATGGTGGCACCCAGCGTTCCGCTAAAAGGCGCAGCAGGTGCTTGTCCCGAAACCCTCGAAGCTTCCAACGTGGATCCACTGTAGCCAAAAAACTGAAGACTTCCTCATCGAGGAACGGATATCTCACTTCCACCGAAGAGTTCATCGCTACGCGATCCCCTTTAGCCTGGAGCAGATGCCCAGCCAGGGTGACGCGGGCCGCGACCCAGATACCTCGGTTCAGCGGGTGCCAGCGTTTGGCCCGCTCCAGCGGCATTTGCAGATCAGTCCACGGATTGGTGTTCTTCAGGACTTCTCTCATCGGCGCAGCGTAAAAGCGAAGCTTTGAGAGACCAAGCAGTCCATAAGCATCGATCCAGGCGTTGGGACCGCCGACGGATTCCTCCACGCTGCGCCGAAAGTCCTTCGGATATTGCGGCACTCGGTGCAATCGAAGATAGGCGCGGCGGAGCTGATCGCTGAGCCGCAATCCAGGAATGAGATCCAGGAAACCGAGTGCCTTGGCCGCCTTATACCACGGATAACCGACCAGCCATTCGTCAGCCCCTTCACCCGTGAGAACTACCTTCTGCCCGCAGGAATGAACACGCTGCGCCAATAGCAGCAAAGCAGCGCAGGAGGTGTCGACGACAGGCGCCTCTGCCGCGTGGATCAGTTGAGGATAGGTGTTCAGCGCGTCATCGGCGCGGAATTTCTGGACGATTGGAGGCTTCGTGCCGATGTGTCGAGCCACGAGGTTGGCCGCGTCAAGCTCGTCGAGCTCGGGCGCCTCAACGCGGACCGTGTAAGTATTAATCGCCGGACCCTTGAGATGACAGGCGAGGGCTGTGATGATGCTCGAGTCGACACCACCTGATAAATAGGAACCTACTGGCACATCGGCCCGGAGACGCTTCCCGACCGCCTGTAGCATCAGCTGCTCGAAACGATCCACCAGAGCGCGCGGGTTCGCGCCAGGGTCTTCGTCGCCGCGGTCCGGAAAATCCATTTCCCAATACGCATGTTCACTGACGACCGACGGAGTACCGGCATCGTTCCCCGGAACTATCTGCAAGTAACGCCCCGGAGGCAGCAGCTGCACGCCTTCGAAGCATGTCGTCGGAGCGGGCAGTGCAGAAAACGTAAAAATATGATCAATGCCGCGCAGATCGGGTCGCGCCGAGACCATGCCGGAAGCAAGCAGGCCCTTGATTTCAGACGCGAAGAGGAGCCACTCCCCTTGACGAGTCCAATAAAGCGGACAGATACCGAAACGATCGCGCCCGAGCACTAAACGCCGGCGGCGCTCATCCCACAACGCCAGGGCGAACTGGCCGCGGAGGCGCTCAAACATGGCTTCCTGGCACTCTTCCCAGAGATGCGGGACAATTTCGGTATCGCAATGCGTGACCAACCGGTGTCCGCGCTCTTCCAGGGCCGCCCTTTGCTCAGGATAATCAAAGAACTCGCCGTTAAATACTACGAATATGCTGCGGTCTTCATTCGTAACGGGCTGCTGGCCATCCGCCAAGCCCACGATACTGAGGCGTCGAGACCCCAGAGCCAGGCCGGGACGTTGAAAGTAGCCCTCCTCATCAGGACCACGGTGAAATATCGCCTGCGCCATCCGTTGGATAATGCCATCCGCGATGGAGCGGTGTCCGGACAGATCCACAATGCCTGCAATACCACACATGCCAGTCAGCTTTAGTCCATGGCAGGCCGGTCAAACAATCGCTTTTTTTTGCCTGGTTCCATTCAATTGCACCGGACCGGAACGAGGCCCGAGAAATGAGAACTCCAAAAAAAGACCGATTTTGTTGGCGAAAACCGTAATGTCGTGGTCACTATCCGCACTGTTTTGCACGCTTCAGCCACTCAGGACAACATTGACTTGTCCCACGCGAAATTTGTACCCATATAATCCTCCGCTCGCGTCACGCGACGCTAACCCCTTCTATGCCCAAAGATCGTATCGCAATCATCGGAATTGGCTGCCGTTTCCCCGGCGGGGTGAATGACCCAGAGTCATTCTGGAAACTGCTCGTAGAGGGACGCGAGGCCGTGGGTGATGTGCCGCCTGACCGGTGGAACATCGAACGATTTTTCGATGCGGAGCCGGATCTGCCGGGAAAATCGATTGCTCGACGTGGCGGATTTTTGGAGGACATCGATCAGTTCGACCCGCAGTTTTTCGGAATCTCGCCGCGGGAAGCGCCCTACGTAGATCCACAGCACCGATTGCTGCTGGAGACAGCTTGGGAAGCGATCGAGGACGCCGGCGTGGTCCTCGATCTTGAGCGCGGGACCGACCTGGCCGTGTTTGTCGGAATTTCGCACAACGAATATCAGGGAATTCAGAGTACCCCGTTTGATCATTCCGGCATCGGTCCGCACTCGCCCACTGGCTGCGCACACAGTATTGCGGCCAACCGCATCTCCTATTGCCTCAATCTGCGCGGCGCGAGCGTCGCGATGGATACTGCCTGTTCGTCCGCGCTGACGGCAGTGCATGCGGCATGCGAACACATTCGGGGGGGCCGAGGCGATGCGGCGCTGGCCGGCGGAGTCACAGTGATGATTACGCCCGGAGGATTCATCGGCTTTTCTCAAGCCTCGATGCTGTCTCCGGAGGGTCGATGCAAGGCGTTCGATGCTTCGGCCGATGGTTTCGTTCGTGGCGAAGGCGCTGGCATGGTGCTCCTCAAGCGGCTATCACAGGCTTTAGCGGACGGGGACCCCATCCACGGAGTGATTATTGGCACCGCTCTCAACCAGGACGGCCGCACCAATGGAATGTCGCTCCCCAGCGCCCGAGCGCAGGCGTCGCTGGTGCGCGATGCATGCGCAGACGCCGGAGTTTCTCCATCCGAAATCGGATTTGTCGAAGCTCACGGCACCGGGACAGCGGTGGGAGATCCGATCGAGGCCCACGCGCTTTCCGAGGCACTTTGCCAAGATCGTTCGCCCGAAGCGCCGCTACTCGTCGGCTCGGTGAAGACGAACCTCGGCCACCTCGAAACGGCCGCAGGGCTCGCGGGTCTGCTCAAGGCGCTGCTGGCGTTAAAGCACAGGTGTATTCCGGCCAGCTTGCACTTCGAAACACCCAACCCGAACATCGATTTCGTCGCTCTGAAACTCCGGGTGTCTACATCTCTGGAGCCCTTTCCAGAGACGGATGGTCCGCGCCTGGCGGGCGTCAATTCTTTCGGCTTCGGGGGTGCCAATGCGCATGTCGTTCTCATGGAACCGCCATCGCGTCCACAGCACGAACACTTGGAAGCCCACACAGAGCGCGCTTGGCCGTTGGTGCTCTCTGCTCGATCGGACGAATCCCTGCGTTCTTCGGCGATGCGCCTTGCTGCCTGGGCGGATGAGCGATCAAAAACGAACGGCAGCTCGCCCGTTCTGCCGGATCTGGCTTATACGTTAGGCGCCAGACGGAACCATCATCCGTATCGGCTCACCCTGGTCGCCCAGTCACTCGCGGAGGCGGTCCACGAACTCACGAGCTTCGCAATTGCCCAACAAGCTTCCAAAACGCGGATGGCCTTCGCTCCTCGTCCAGCAAGCCCGCCGCGCGTCGCATTCGTGCTGAATGGACAGGGTCCGCAATGGTGGGGAATGGGTCGCGAACTGATGCAGCACGAGCCGCTGTTCCGGCAAACTATAGAGCGCTGTGATGCCGCGATGCGCCCTTACGCGCGATTTTCACTGGCCGAAGAGCTTGGCCGCACCGAGCAAGACTCGCAACTGCATCGCACGGAAATTGCCCAGCCGGCAATTTTCGCGATGCAGGTTGGGCTGGCCGAACTATGGAAATCCTGGGGTGTTCAGCCGGCAGCAGTCGTTGGCCACAGCGTTGGTGAGGTGGCAGCAGCGTTCATCGCGGGAGTGCTTGGTCTGGACGAGGCGGCCAGGGTGATCGTGATGCGGGCACGATTCATGAACGGTTGCGCGCAAGGCGAGGGAACGATGCTGGCGGTCGGCCTGGACGAGACTGCCGCACGGGCGCTCATTTCGCGGCATGACCGCGCCGTAACGATCGCGGCGTTTAACGGACCTCGCACGCTCACCTTAGCTGGATCCCGACTTTCACTGGAATCAATCGCCGCCGAGCTCGAATGCGAGGGGGTTTTCGTGCGGTTTGTTCGAGTAGACCATCCCTTTCATCATCCTCTAATGCGGCCCGCTTCCGAGACCTTGGAAGAAGGATTGGCCGATCTGACGCCTCAGGCAGAAACCATTCCGTTCTTTAGCACCGTCACCGGCCGGCAGTGCCCGGGAACAGCATGCGTCGCCGCTCACTGGGGGCGAGGTGTGCGGCAGCCAGTCCAGTTCGCGTCTGCCATCAATGCGTTGATCGATTCGGGCGTCGACGTATGGCTGGAAATCGGCGCGCAGCCCGCACTCGTCCACTCGATTCAGGAATGCCTTCTTGCGCGTGGCGCCAAAGCGCCGGTGCTGGCTTCGATTCGCCGGGAACGCGAGCATGAGTCCCTGCTCGAGACTGCGATGGACCTGCACCGCTGTTGCGTCGCATTGGATTTTGCAAAGATGGTGCCACCTCGGCGGCTGCTCTCACTGCCGACTTATGCTTGGGACAAGAGCCGCTGGTGGCATGAGTCCAGCGACTGGCTCGAAGCCCGCTTAGGATCAGGGGGCCGCGGACTGCTCGATGTGCGGTTGCCGCAGGCCAGGCCAACCTGGATAGCGCGGCTGGATGGGCGCCACATGGTCTTCCTAAAGGACCACAAAGTCGAGAATCTAGTCGTGTTTCCAGCAGCAGCCTTCGTCGAAATGGTACTCGAAGCCGGAGTGCAATTATTCAACGAACAGCCTTTCGTCGTTGAAGACTTTGAAATTCGCAAACCGCTCATCCTGCCGGATCCAGTTTCAGGGGTTCACCTCGAGTTGTCCTACGACCCGAATGAGCGCACGTTTTCGGTCCACAGCAAGTTGCACGAGGGCGCAACGTGGTCGCTTCACGTGGTCGGCTCAATGCGTGGCGACCGGACCGAGACGGGCTTCGGGTCGTCAACCTGGGATTACGAAAAGCAAATCGCTTTCCAACCGGTAGAAACGGAGGCTTTCTACCGTCACCTCAGCGAAATGGGACTTTGCTACGGAGATGAGTTCCGGCCCATCCGAGAGCTCTCAGCCGCGAATGGCCAGTCCGCCGGTCGAGTCTCTTTGTCCGAGACAATCACCGGCCGCGCGAGTGGTTATTCACTTCATCCCGTTCTCCTTGACGGGTCACTGCAAATCTTCTCGGCAGCGGCTGCGACGGTCGAGGATCGCGGGGGCCGCCTGAAACTGCCCGTCCGCTTGGCCAAAATTCTGTTTCTCCGGTGCCCGGGAGCCTCCAGCCTGGTGCACGCCAGCGTGCAACAGTGCAATACCGAGTACGTTGAAGGCAGACTTGAATTGTATGATGGGGCGGGAAAGCCTTGTGTGCTCGTGGATGGTTTTCGTGCGATCAGCATAGCGGGATCCCATCGAGGAGGCATGGCGGGAGCAAGCCGTAACGTACTCTACCACCTGGCGTGGGAACGAACGCCTGTCGCTCGGCGCTCGTCTTCTCCGGAGCCGGTACCATTGGATCGGATACGACAAGCGGCACAGAGTGCGTTGGACGAGGTGATCGCCATGCGAGGCCGAACCGAGCTTCAGCATGCGCTGGCGGCTGGGGAGGATCTCGCGGCTGCGCAACTCGCCCGCGGTTTGCGGGAAATGGCAGCGTTGACCGGATCGGGCAGCGAGTTCACGGCAGATGCTCTCCGAGTGGCGGAACCAATGCGACCCATATTCGAGCGGCTCATCGCTCGCATCGCGAAGCGCGGCTGGCTCGAAAAAGACGGTGACAGTTATCGGCCGACAGCCTCTTTTGCGAGCGCCGCGGACTCCGCCCAAGCGATGCTGCGCGCATATATCTCGAGTTATCCCGGACATTTGTCCGAAGGCCTGCTCTGCGCCGCAAATTGTGCCGAGCTCGGTCCTATCCTGCGCGGCGAGAAGGATGCTGTGCAGGTATTATTCGCCGGGACTTCGGCCGAGTTATTGGACCAGTTCTATGGCGAGGGCATTTACACAAGCCCGTGGCTGGCGGCGATCGCCGCAGCCGTGCAGGAAGCTGCGCGTCACCTGCCGAAAGGCCGCGGACTGCGAATCCTTGAAGTCGGCGCCGGCACCGGAGGATTGACGGCTCACGTTCTGCCGCTCATCGATCACGAGTTACATTCGTACACCTTCAGTGATGTCTCTGCCGCATTTTTCAACGGCGCTATGCAGAAGCTGGCTGGATTCCCCGGTGTGGAATACAAAATTTTTGATCTCGAGAAGCCGGGCGTTGTGCAGGGCTTCGAGGCTGCCGCATTCGATTTAATCATCGGCACCAATGTATTGCATGCGGTGAGCAACGTGCGCCTGACGCTAAGGCATATTCACGAATTGCTCGCACCGGGCGGGACCTTAGTATTCATGGATCTTGCTAATCCACAACTGTGGACGGAAGCGGTGTTCGGTCTCACGACGGGCTGGTGGCGGTTTACCGATCGGGATTTGCGTCCGTTTCATCCGTTACTGGAACGCTCCCAATGGGAGGCCGTTCTCCGAGAGACAGGATTCGAGGAAACCGCTTCTTTGCCCGGTCTGCTTAGTGCGGAAGGTGAGGGTCAGATCGGTCTCCTCGCGCGCAAGTCCTGGCACAGCTCCGGTGCCGCCGCGTTTGCCTCCGGGGAGACAGTTCAGAAGGTTCCAGCGGAGAAGTCGTGGCTCATTTTCGCGGACTCCACTGGTCTAGGCGATCAACTGGCTTTCGAACTGCGCGCGGCGGGCGTCAGCGCCCGTATTGCGCGGCCGGGTAATCATTTTGCGCAGGATGGGACCGACGCATTCTTCCTGCGTGCGGAGGCGCTCGAGGATTGGAAGCAGCTCCTTCAGAAATGCGCGGACGACGCTCCTCCGGAACGTGTTGTTTACCTGTGGAGTTTGGACTTGCCGCGACAAGGCGCTGACGCGTTGATGGGCACCGATTCGTTGCTCCATCTCGTCCAGGTACTCGATGAGATCGACCGCTCGAAAAAATTGCGTATCGACCTGGTGACGCGTGGCGCGCAACCGGCGGACGGAGCAATCAATGCGAGCGGGGTGGCGCAAGCAGCAGTCATTGGATTGCTACGGGTCATCCTGAATGAGTATCCCAACTTCTCTGGACGCGGAATCGACCTGCCTCCCGAACCCTCGCCGGCTGATCTTTCCTTGCTTTGGAGTGAACTGCTAGCTGACGATTCGGAGCGTGAAACATCATTCCGCGGCGAAGCCCGATACGTTCAGCGCCTCGCTCGCGGTCGATCCTCCCACTTGGAATCCCTCGATCCCGCAGTGCCACTGCGACTCGAGTCTCGCGAACGCGGACATCTCGACACGCTGGGGTTCAAAGCTTTCGGCCTTCCAGCCTGCGAGCCCGGCGAAGTGCTGATCCAAGTGAAAGCTGCCGGAATGAATTTCCGCGACGTGCTGAAGGCGCTCGCGCTCTATCCTGGTGAGGCGCCGGATGCACGTATCTTCGGCGATGAGGTGGCCGGCATCGTTCAGGCCGTCGGCCGAGATGTTGATCATGTAGCACCGGGGGACAGGGTGTTCGGCCTGGCCGTTTTCGGGCTCGCTACCCATGCACTTGCAAGAGGGGGCGACGTACGCCGCATTCCCGGCCGGACTATCGTTCGAACAGGCGGCCACCTTGCCGGTTGTTTTCATGACAGCCTGGCACGCGCTGCAGAATGTCGCGCGGATGCAGAAGGGTGAGCGTATCCTCGTCCATGCGGGCGCCGGCGGCGTTGGAATGGCGGCAATCCAGATCGCGCATCATCTTGGAGCGGAGGTCATCGCGACAGCCGGCAGCGTGACCAAACGCTCCCTGCTGGAGACGCTGGGCGTGAAGCACGTGATTGACTCGCGCCGCGCTGATTTTACGGATGCCGTGATGGAATTAACCGGTAGGCGCGGCGTAGACGTAGTTCTCAATGCGCTCGCCGCAGAAGCGATTCCGATGGGGCTTTCCTGTCTCGCGGAATTCGGCCGCTTCATCGAAATCGGCAAACGCGACATCTATCAGAATTCCCGGATCCCTCTCTGGCCGCTACGTCGTAACGCATCGCTTCACGTCGTTGCTATGGATGCTGTCTTTTCCGGCGATGAGGCCCTAACCCGACAGATGCTGGAGGAAATATCTCGAGCTCGTCGAACGAGGCGCCTTCTGTCCGCTCCCGTTCCGCTCGTTTCCTGCGTGCCGCGTTGACGCGGCGTTCCGCCTTATGGCGCAGGGCAAACACATCGGGAAAGTCGTCGTCACATTTCCCGAAGCGTTTCTTCCTCGCCGCGGAGAAGCACTGGCCCCGTCACTCGAAATTGACCCGGAGGGCTGCTACTTGATCACTGGGGCTTTCGGCGGCTTCGGGAGAGTGCTGGCGCAATGGCTGGTCGAGTCCGGTGCTCGCCATCTTGTGCTCACTAGCCGCGGGGGTGCGAGCTGCGCCAGATGCGCAGACATTCGTGGAAATCCTGCGCAATCGCGGCATCGATGTGAGAGCGGTGCAGGCGGATATTGGCTCACCTGAAGACGTGGCGCGGCTGGTAGCGGACATTCGGTCAGCCGGTCGCCGACTGCGGGGGCTGTTCCACCTGGCGATGGTGATCGACGATGCGCCGCTTGTTTCACTCACCCGCGAGCGAATGCGAAGCGTACTGGCCCCGAAGGCGTATGGTGCATGGTTACTCCACGAGGCCACACGCGACCTCGAACTGGACTGCTTCGTTATGTTCTCGTCGGTGTCGAGCATCTTTGGCAATCCGGCGCAAGGCAACTATGCTGCCGCCAACGCGTTCCTGGACTCGCTGGCTCATCACCGCCGCGGCTTGAGTCTCCCCGCTCTTACGATCAACTGGGGGGTCCTGGGTGGTGAAGGTTATGTCGCCCGCAACGAGCGCGTCGCCGAATTCCTCGCGCGACAAGGAACTAGTGAACTCTCGCCGCGCGAAGTGATGGGGTTAATGGAATCATCCCTCAAGGCAGGCACTACGCAGGTGATGGCGATCCGCGTCGATTGGACCAAGTGGCGGCAGTTTTTCCGCGGCATGCAGGAGAAGCCCTTGTTGCAAACGTATTTTTGCCGCTGTCGAAGGCCAGGAGACGGCTGGCGCGAACAATGATTATCGTCTCAAGATCGAATCGGCAGCGCCGGAAGAATTGGAAGACATCATCGGCCAAGCGGTGCGTGATGCCGTCGGCTCGGTGCTGCGCGTGAAACCTGAGACGCTGCGCGACGATCAGCCGCTCACCGACCTGGGACTGGATTCGCTCATGGGCGTCGAAATCGAAAACTCGCTTGAGACATCGCTCGGCGTGGCGCTGGCGCCAGCCAGCTTGACCCGGGCTCGAACGATCGGTCAGATCGTTTCCTTGATCGCAGAGTACATGGGCGCAAAAAGGACCGGAGGAAGAAACGCGACAAACGCTGCAACCGCGACAGCTCCGATGCCCGCCTCCGCTGGAGAGGTAGACTTGGAAGCGCTTTCCGATGAGGAGATCGCCGGGTTGCTTGGCAATGAAGCGGCCTCAGAGAGCGCGCCTGACTCCCGGAGCGCGGCGCGGTGAGTGGAGTCCCGGATGTCCGCAGATAAACGCGCCGCGTTTAAGCAGTGGCTGGAAAGTGGAAAAGCGCTTCTTCAACCTTTGACCTTTCCGCAACGGGAATTATGGGAGACATCGCCGGTGGCCGTCACGGACGTGGCGAACCATATCTGCTGCCTCATTCAGGTCAGGGGCGTCATTACGCCACGGGCGTGCGAGGCTGCGCTTCGGCGAGTCGTGGAGCGGCAGGAGGTGTTGCGACTCTCCTTCCTGCCTGGCAAAGACCGGCCAGTACAAATGATTCGTCAGAGCAGTGACGCCAATTTCCGCTTTCGCGAGCTTTCATCCGTGAAGGCGCGCTACGAGCCGGTCGAAGCGCTCGCGACAGAGATTTTTCGGGAGCCATTCGATCTCGTGCGAGGACCACTTTACCGAACTGAGATGCTCAGGCGAAGCGCCGACTGATCATGTGCTGGTCTGTAGCGATTCATCATGCCATTGCCGATGGCTGGTCGCTGGGTGTTTTTGTCCAGGATCTGTGCGTTGCTTATGTGCAAGGGATCGTCCGTCCGCACGAGAGCCTTCCGCCCTTGCCTCTCACCTATACGGCTTGGGGTGCAGCCGAACGCGGGTTCTGGCAGCCATCGGAGCTAGAGCGCCGCGCCGGTTTCTGGAAATCCAAACTCGCTGGAAGAAAGCGTCTCTGGAATGCTTTGGAAAAACCAGGGACCGCCACGGGTGCGCCTGAGCGGTATGTCTCTCATCTTCCGGCCGACCTGGCCGACTCGGCGCGGGAAGTGGCTCGCACGACGAGCGCCACGCTCTTTAGCACATTGCTGGCCGCCTTTCAGGTCACGCTTTCTTTCTGGACAGGCGAACAGGACATCCTGGTCGGTACCCCCGTCGCGAATCGGACAAAGCAGGCGGTGCGGGAAACAATGGGCTATTTCGCCGATATTGTGCCTCTCCGCGGTCAAGTGGATGTCGGATCGCCCATTCTCCGATCAGCCTCCGGGCGGTGCAGCAAGCGACGGTAGATTGTTTCGCGAACGCTATGCCATTTGCTGAACTTGTTTCCGCGCTCGGGGACCGGCCGGCTCGGGGGTATAATCCCGTTTTTGAAGTCCGTTTCGCGCTGCAAAACTATCCCGTTCCTGACGTAGCGCTGCACGGATTGTCCGCGCAGCTCAGGATGTGCTCGACCGGTACTGCTCGCTTCCATCTTGGATGCGAAATCACGGTAGTGCCGGACGGGCTGGAGATCGTCTGGCTTTTCCGGACTGTTCCCTCTAGCGGAAATCGAAAACCTGGCTACCTGTTCCAGGGTGTGTTGGCAGCCGCTTGTCGCTCACCGGAAAGTCGGATATGCGCCCTAAGGCGCGAAATGCGATGAATACGACACCATCAACCCAAGCCGTTCTCGAACCGGAGCAACCTCACTGGGTGAGCCGCGCAGCCTTCCCGGTCCTGGTCTCCATTTTTTTTCTCAATCAAGCGGCCTTGGGTGCCGCCGTGTACCTCAGATCTATCTGGCTTGCGGCCCCCTTAATGTTAACCGCTAGCCATCTTATGCACGGAATTTTGATCGGTTTCCATGAGGCGTCTCATGGCCTGCTTCGAAAGAACCGGCGGTTGAACGAAATCGACGGCGTTATCATCGGAGTCATGAGCCTAATGAGCTTCAGCCTTTATCGCGCGGCGCATCAACTGCATCACGCACATCTAGCCACTCAACGGGACGAAGAGCTCTGGCCCTTTGTCATTCCCGGAACACCCCGCTGGATTCGAGTCCTCTCCGCCATTCTCGAACTTTGTCTCGGCCTGTTTTACACGCCATTTTTATTCATACGCACATTTCTCCGCGCTGGTTCGCCTATTCGGAACAAAAAACTGCGGCGACGAGTTTGGGCAGAGTTTGCCCTAACTGTCGGCGTATGGTTTTGCATTTTAGGGGCGGTGACCTCGACGGGTGCATGGAAATATTTTTTGTGGATGTATCTGGCACCTGCCTATCTGGCCGCGAATATGCAGAGTTGGCGCAAATACATCGAGCACGTCGGATTGACCGGGTCCACGGTGAATAGCTCGACTCGGAGCATTGTGGCAAACGGCCCCCTGGGCAGGCTCGTCGCGTTCACTCTGCTCCATGAGCCATATCATGGCGTGCACCATCGACATTCCGGACTGCCGCACGCGGAATTACCCCAGTTCGCCGCGGAACTCGCGCCGAAGAATCCGGGGGAGGTAGCGCCGTTTCCGAGCTACTGGAATGCTTTGATGCACCTTTTGCGCAGCTTGGCCGATCCCCGTGCGGGAGCGCAGTGGCTTGCAGCAACGCCGCCTTGAACAAGCGCTCAATCCTGAGTTCCGCGCGCCGGCGCGAAAACGCGACCCTCCGATTTGGCGACTCAAAACGAATTATTATTGGCTCCTTGTCGTCTATCAGGGGGCAATCGGTACGATCCTACGAACAATTGAAAATTAACGAGAGTAGAAAAGAAAATCGCCAGACTCCTGCGCCTTGGCAGCTTTCCGGAGCGTCTTCAGCATCATGCGGAGAGCCATTTGCGCTGGAGGAAGAGGCGGCTAGCCCTGCGGAAGATGTATTCGAGGTTCTGGCCCTTAGAAAACACTTCGATGATGGCCAAGTACAGGCTCTACGAGGTGTGGATTTGCGGGTGACTCAGGGTGAATTCGTTGCCATTACCGGCCCGAGCGGCTGTGGAAAAACCACTCTGCTTCAAATGCTCGGCGCGCTGAACCGGCCTACTGCGGGCACCCTGCTCTATCGCGGAAACTCCATCCCTGATCTGCCTGATCCGTCCGTCTATCGCGCCCAGGAGATCGGATTTATTTTCCAGTCATTTCACCTTCTGCCAACGTTCACCGCACTGGAGAACGTGCAAATTCCGATGTTTGAAAGCGAACTGCCGATTTCGGAGCGGCGAGCTCGAGGGATCGCTTTGCTGAAATCGGTTGGGTTGGAGCATCGTCTCCATCATTTCCCCGCCAAGTTGTCTGGCGGAGAAAGACAGCGTGTCGGGATCGCTCGCAGCCTGGCTAATAGCCCTTCTGTCCTGCTCGCGGATGAGCCAACCGGTAGTCTGGACAGCGAGAACGCGCACCTTGTTCTCGACCTGATCGTTCGGGTACACCAGGAGCAGAACATGACTCTGGTGCTGGTGACACACGACGTGAGTATCGCCCAACGAGCATCCCGAACAATTCAGATGAAGGACGGGCACGTTGTGTCAGATCGTCAAACGACCCTCAGCGGAAAATATATATGAGCTTCTTTACAGTGGTGGTGCGTGGGCTGATACGTCGTCCGATGCGAACTGGGCTAACGCTTCTGGGCATTTCCATAGGGATCGCGGCCGTCGTGGCACTAGTCGGTATCGCGCGGGGATTTGATAAGAGCTGGGCGACTGGAATGAAGGCTCGCGGCACCGATGTGGTTGTCAGCGACATGAGCAGCTCGCTGATCCCGAAGCCGTTTAATATGTCCGTGCGTGACCGTATCGTTCACCTCCCCCATGTGGCGGATACGTGTGCGATTTTGGTCGATTTGATGAGCGTGGAAAACGTCGAGATGATGATGGTATCTGCGCGAGAGTGGGACGGATTCGCCTGGAAAAACCTTCGGTTAGTTTCCGGGCGGATGCCGCGCGATCCCGCAGAGCGAACGGTCGTCCTCGGCCGCACTGCGGCCGATGTGCTGAAGAAAAAAGTCGGCGATCCGATCCAGATCGACACTGCCGAATTGACTGTCGTCGGGATCGTTGATGGCAATGCCTGGGTAGAGAACGGCTCAATCATACTCTCGCTGCCACTTTTTCAGGAAATCACGGGGAACCAGGGCAAGATCAACGTGATTGACGTCCGCGTCACACCCTCGACCACACCCGCGGAGGTAGAACATCTCTGTGCGCAGATCAACCAGCTTGTCCCCGAAGGTCGCGCTATGCTGGCCGGCGAGAACATCAACCACAGCGAGGCATCGCGCATTGTACAGGCCATGAGCTGGGGCACTTCTTTGCTGGCAGTGCTCGTCGGTGTGTTAGGCGTGATGAACACCATGCTGATGAACGTTTTTGAGCGCACTCAGGAAATTTGCATCTTGCTCGCACTGGGCTGGAAACGTGCGCGAATCGTTCGCATGGTCTTGTGGGAATCGGCTTTGCTCGGCTTCTTCGGCGGCGTTTCCGGCGTGTTGATCGGCTCGGTTGGCGTGAAGGTTTTGGGAGCGGCGCCTGCGATCCGCGGACTCCTCGAGCCGGACATCAGTATCAGACTTATTGCGACATCAGTGGCGATCGCCGTTGCGGTAGGAGTAGTCAGCGGTCTTTACCCCGCATGGCGCAGTTCGCGGCTGACGCCTAGCCGAGCTTTGCAGGCTTGAGCGGTCCGAACGAACCATGCAATCGCGTCAACCGATGAAGTTGCGCCTTGCCGGCACCGTCCTTAGTCTCGCGTTGTCGGTTCAGCGCTGGCGCCGCCAATAGCGAACCGTCCGCCAAAGATCTCGCCGCAAGCCTGGCCGCCCGGCAGGAGGGCACAGCATACGTGCGCTTGCGTCTGGAGACGAAACAGCCGGGCGGCGCGACAAAGACGATGCTCCAACTGCAGCTCAAGGAGCGCCACACGAAAACAGCTGGCGATGTCGTTTACCAGGTCCTTTGGCCTAAAGAGCGAAAAGGAGAAGCTGTTCTTTTACACAAAGCAGCGAGTCAGCCTCCGACCGGATCGATTTTCACTCCTCCGGACAAGCTGCGCTCTCTGAACCCCTCGGAGATGAAGGATAGCTTGTTCGGCAGCGACCTCTCTTACCTGGATGTTATCGAAGACTTCTTCACCTGGGACAACCAGGCAATCGTCGGCACCGAGGTTCTGAACGGAGTGAACTGCGTCATTCTCGAGTCGAAGCCGAGCAAAGCTGAATCTTCCGTTTACGGCAGAGTGCGCAGCTGGATAGACCCTAAGCGGCTCGTGCCAGTCCGCATCGAAAAATACCTGCCCTCGGGCGAACTCGCGCGGCGCATCGAGACGGTTCGAGTGGCTACGGATGATACCGGTCATCCCATCCCCGCCGATCTCACGGTGCGCGTTCCGCGGGAAGATTCGGTGACCGAAGTGGATGGGTCGCGGATTAGACACGATGTGACCTTTTCCGATCGCGAATTCACGCCAGAAGGCCTGAAAGAACTCTCGGCACCGAAAAGCGCACCGTAAGGAAAGCGGCGGGAGCGGAGGGAGCGGGTTCGGCGGAGGGAGGTAGCTGAAGAGTTGAGGAGTTCACCGTTTTGCGCTACCTCCCTCCGCTGAACCCGCTCCCTGCGCTCCCGCCGCTTTCCTTACCGCTTCCTCCACATACGACTTCAGTATGAGCGCGTTATTATGTTCAGTGTCGTGCGCACTGTAGAGGAGCGTCAGGTTGCCGGGCCGGGCCGCATCGACCAGCGGTTTCCAGGCAGCCGGGTTCTCGGTTAACTCGGCTCGATACCGCCGTTGGAATTCCTTCCATTTGGCAGGATCGTGGTTGAACCAGCGGCGCAGATCGCTGCTTGGGGCGACATCCTTGCGCCAGGCCTGCATGCGCAGCGCTTCCTTCTTCATCCCGCGCGGGCGGATCATAAACTCGTTTGATCTGGATCATGGCGACGGTGTTGGCGAAAAAGAAAAATCTCACACAAAGACACGAAGACACAAAGGAAAGCGGCGGGAGCGGGTTCAGCGGAGCCAGGTGTCGCGAGAGGGTGAACTCCTCAACTGTTCAGCTACCTCCCTCCGCTGAACCCGCTCCCGCCGCTCCCGCCGCTTTCCTTTGTGTGAGGCAGGTAGATTTGCAATACTTTCTTGAGTAGACAAGAATCTTGTTTGGACCGCTGGCGGCTAACTACTGATGAAATCAGAGTGGTGGCGTGGAGCAATAATTTATCAAATTTATCCGAGAAGCTTTCTCGACGTGAACGGGGATGGCATCGGAGATCTGCCAGGCATTAACCAGAAACTCGACTACGTCCGTTCCTTGGGCGTGGATGCCCTCTGGATCTCACCATTTTTTAAGTCACCAATGCGCGACTTCGGTTACGACGTCGCCGACTACCGCGCCGTGGATCCGATTTTTGGCACCAACGCGGATTTTGCTGCGTTGATCTCCTCGGCGCACCGAAGAGGTCTGAAGATCATCATCGACATGGTTTTGGCCCATACCTCCAATCAGCACCGCTGGTTTCAGGAGAGCCGGCATAACCGGACAAACCCGAAAGCGGACTGGTACGTTTGGATTGACCCGAAGCCCGACGGCACACCTCCAAACAACTGGCAGGCGGCATTTGGTGGCTCAGCTTGGCAGTGGGATTCACGGCGCAGGCAGTACTATCTTCATCATTACCTAAGCAGCCAACCGAACTTGAATTGGCATAATCCGCAAGTTGTCCATGCCATGTTTGATGAGGTACGTTTTTGGTTGGAGGCAGGCATCGACGGGGTTCGCCTCGATGCGATTACAACCCTCGCTCATGATCCTGAATTGCGAGATAATCCTGCGCGCCGCGTTGATCAGCGCGATCTGCAGCCGATTCGCTGGCAGGAGTGGGTCTACACTCGCGACCAACCGCGTACTTTGGAACTGCTGACCGAAGAGATCTTAGTTAGTCAGATGCAAAGGACCTTGGACTAGATGAATTGCCTTCTCCGTTTAGAAAAGGTCGAATGGGCCATCGAAAAATCTTGCCGCGCTCCCCAGGTCCATTCCGTCTGCAAAGGCCCTAATCGCTTTTTGCGTCTCGATTGAAAATTTTAAGTCATCATTCTGGGAGACCCCCGCTAACTGGTCACTTAGGTCTGGCCAGATCAGGGCCAACTCGTATCCTTTCTCTTGCAGCTTCTGGAGCCTTCGAAAAACAGCCGTAGCATTGTGATTCAGATCGTCACCCTTCAGAGTTGGCCAAGAACCTCGAAGAGCCATCGCTCCTTCTATCTCACCGACGAACGGTTTCTTGCAGTCCGGAAAATACCTCTTTGAATCAGCCTTGGGTAAATAGTGCCTGAGAGGAATCAATTTGCCCGGGCCGTCCTTTGCCCCTCCGTAATAGTGAAACTGCGGATCCGTTCCTCTCGGAAATTCTGATACATTGCGGGCGAAGGCGAATCCAACCGTAGAGGGAACGATGATTTCGTCGAGGCATGCGCTCAGGAACTCCTTAAGCTGGAATTTCCGTAAGGTCCCCTGCGGTCGAATGAGTGGGGTATACACTTCCCACTCCGGTTCATTCATGACATCAAACGAATAGATAGCTGCTCGCTGTGACGGACTCAGCGCGGCCAACAGCTTCTTCAACGTCCCATTCACGAACACGTTGCGCTTTCCTTCATCGATAACTAGATCGATTTTTCCGCCGCCCGGATTGTCGCAGATTCGCAGGATAGGAGATTGAGAAAAACCAAAATCAAGCAATACCGGAATCAGATTAACTCCGCTATTCCTCGCTATATCAACGAGCCTGACGAACCGTTTGACCACGAGGTCATCAAGTTCCGGAGCTGGGGTAAACTCCCAATTTGTCGCGATCTCTTCTGACAATCCTGGAGAGCGCAGCTTCGGCGGGTTGCCAGACAGCCCTTGGCCGACGGCAAAAAGCCAGACCCGAATGCAGCTAACCCCAAGTTTCTGAAGTCTTCCGAAATTCTTCGGAACCGTTTTCTCCCAATCTCGGCCGTCATCTGGCTGGAAAAGAAATGCCCACAGATTGTATGGCCAGGCATAATTCACGCCCACGTTCATCGGGGTCTACTTTGTGGATGCGAACGAGGAGCAAGACAAACACTGATTCGAATGATCACACTGGCTTCGCTGTCGCAATCTGGCCCTGCTCTATTATGGTACGGCGGAGGGAACGTGAATCACGCTGCTCCCAATTTTCGCAACGGACGTCCTGCGCGGAGATCGCGTTCAATGCGCTCGAGGGGCACTCCCCTGGTTTCAGGCACGAAGCGAAAGCAGAACCAAAGGCCGACCAACGAAAGCACAGCGTACAACAGAAACGTCGAAATACTGCCGAGTCCATTCAGTAAGCTCAGAAACGTGAGTGACACTACAAAGTTGCTAAGCCAGTTAGCCATGGTCGCGACGGCGGCCGCTTGACCCCGTCGTTCCAAAAGCGTGGGGAGCGGCCATCAGAAACACTCTACTAGAATCCTGACTGTGGTTCGTGGTATTTCACATCCCGCGGACAGAAAAATCATTTCAGTTAATCATAGATGAATATAAATGAAAAAGGAATTCTCAACAAAACATCGTGAAGAACTACTCAATACGTTAAAAGCCAGTTTTGAGAAAAACATCAATCGCCATAAAGGTCTTGAATGGGCAAAAGTACAAGCAAAGCTGGAAGCGAATACTGAAAAGCTGTGGTCGCTGAATGAAATGGAAAGAACCGGTGGTGAACCGGATGTTGTTGGCCACGATAAAAAGACAGGCGAATACATTTTTTATGATTGTTCCCCGGAAAGCCCTAAAGGCCGCAGAAGTGTTTGCTACGACCGTGAAGCGCTGGAGTCGAGGAAAGAACATAAACCAGAAGATAACGCTATTGATATGGCGGCTGCCATTGGCATTGAGCTTTTAACGGAAGAACAATATCGAGAATTGCAGAAACTTGGTAATTTCGATACGAAAACGTCGAGCTGGGTGAAAACACCTTCTGATATCAGAAAACTCGGCGGCGCCCTCTTTTGTGATCGCCGCTACGACACTGTTTTCGTGTATCACAACGGTGCGGAGTCTTACTACGCTGCTAGGGGGTTCCGCGGCTCGCTAAGGGTCTAATGGAAAAGCCGGTTTGGACCGAAAGGTTTAGGCAGGCCCTCGCCGATTTCGTGAAGGCGAACCGGAGACCTACTCGTGATGATGATCGTCGAATATGTCAGTAACCGGCGTTTTTTAGATCGTGATTCGCTCTATCTCGTCGAGTGAAATCTCGTCCTGTCGGCGCGTTTCTCGACCGCTGATTTGCTTCCCTTAGAACGAGTGCAAATCGATCACACACTGGTTGACGTGGTTATAGTCGATGAAGGCGATCGGCTACCGATTGGCCGCCCCTGGTTAACGCTCGCTATCGATGTGGCGAGCCGGGCGGTTCTCGGCTTTTCGGTCTCGCTCGATGATGGCGCTCACGTCCTGCTGGAACTGTGGTTACTCCCTGCTTTTTTGCGATCCTGAGAGCTCAACCTCGTCCATGGTGGTAGAGATAATTGGCTTGGAAAGCGCCATTTTGACGATGGTGGCAGGAAATTCGCCCAATCCACGCTGGGCCGGACGGCTTTGCGCCAAAGCTTTCACCGAAAAACTCGGAACTTGATGCAACGCCTGACGACAACGACGGACGACCGGGTGCCACTCTTTGTCCGAATAGCCGATGCCGATCCGCGCTTGCGTCATTACCTTTTCGGACGGCAGCGTCGCGGGATGCGAATCGAGAGATTGTCTTGGTACTGGCGCTTCTTGCTGATGATAATCCTTGTGCGCCATCTTAATTCCAGAGAGGAAACCGGGCCTGTCCATCTCTGGGGTCCGTGGAAGCGTGCCCTGCTCTTCTGGCCGTGCTTTCGAAGTCGACCATGCCGGCCGTGAGCAAGGCTTTGGCACTGGAGTACGCAGCGAATAACATCCGGTTCAACACGGTGTCGCCCGGCAACGTCAACACGCCGATGCACGCCAAGGATAATCATGCGGCGCTGGCGAAGTTTCATCCCCTCGGTCGGATGGGTGAAATTTCTGACATCGTCGACGCGGTGCTCTATCTCCAGAACGCCACGTTCGTAACGGGGGAAAACCTCCGAGTGGATGGCGGGGTCCATGCCAGTCGATAATAATTCCACCGCCAGATACCGATGGTTATCCCAATCCATGATTGCCACCGTATCGCCCCGCTCCACCCCCAAGCTGGCGAGACCTGAGGCGAGCCTTCCGACTCGCTCGGCGAACTGACAATAGGTGAGCCGATTCTGGTTGGCAGACACGATCTCCTGATCCGGGGCGCGTGTGACCCCCGATTCCAGCAAACCCTTAATCAACAATGGGAAACCGTAGGCTGACAACGTTTGCGCGATGGACCCTCTTTTTCCGGAGCTTTTTAGCCGTCAACCATCCGCTGGTGAGAACGATAGAGACCGAAGAGGGTTACTGCCGATCGGTTTACCAATTGCTCTGTGGCGGGGCCTGAGCCGCCACAGAGCGTGGTAAGCCAATCGAGCAGCTCACCCACTTCGCGTGACGGCGGCGGCGCCAGACCAAAACCACTTCCAATGATCGCTATTAGCCTCTTGGAGAACTGTTGCGCTCGCTTGCGATAACTCTTCAGCAGCCCCTCCCATCGCCGCTCGACTTCCCCAAGTTCCTTGCCTAAGAAGAAGCGTTCTACTAAGGCGTTGTTCAACAGCCGATAGGAAAGCGCAAAACTCGGTAACAGACTCACGGTGCGCTGGCAGCCGTGGCAAAAAAAAACGCCGCACCCGGATCCGCACTAATCCCCGAACTTCCCTCATGGCGCTGACCCAGCGCTCCTAGTAACCGTGCGCTTCCAAAGGCCCACGTTTGCCGCAATTCGCACACTCCGCCGGCCGGCCAATCGCCCGTTCCAGCCCTCTTTCCACATACTGGTCTGGACTCCAAGAAAGCTTCACGATTCTCTGCACGACTGGACGCTATAATTCGTTCGCCGATCTGTGGCGACGATAAACTAACGACCCCTTGCCCAGTCAGACAACCAACCTCTTTCCCAAACTCTCAACGGAAAATTTCTCACTACTTCCGGGCTCAATCCGACTCCCGTTTCCGGAAACAGCACGGAACGTTACACCAGTGCTTCCGGCTTTTTCCTCTCTGCTGTATCTTAGCCCTGTGCCTATCACTATTGAGCTTCCGGATCTTGCTTCTCAGAACAGCTCCTGGCCCGTTGGCGGGAGATCCTGGCCGATCCAGAACTCGCCAGACTTCCCTATCGCATCGAGACTGATCACGCCACATCATTTATGAGGCCGCCCCCGGCTCCGCTCCACGGCCAGCGCCAAGTCGATATCGCTCTCCTTCTGCATCAGCTGCTTCCAGGCAGCCGCACCTTGTCGGAGTGCCCTGTTTCCACCGCATCGAACGGCTGGTCGGGAGTAGGACTGCTGAGAACCTCGGAGTCTCCCTCGACCCTCGACCAACCCTGGAAACCCGGCCACTTGCGCTCCGCCTACGGCGCCATCTGTTCCCACAAGTTCAAACCCCCGAACATCACCGACGATATCTTCCTCGGACATAAACTCCTCGGACCCAATGCCTCCCTCACGGTCGGCCAGAGTTATCAGGATTTTTACATTCGAAACTCCTGATCCAGCCCTGTTAGGATAGGAGGGCTATTCCACACACTTATGACACCGGAAAAAGCCTATGCTAAAGCCCTACAACGTATCCGGCAAGCCGGTTACTTTTGAGAAATGGACTGGCTGAGCCAGTCCTCGAAGCGCGTTGGGCTGAGGCGGGGGTTATCTCCAGGGACGAGGCTCTGATCGTTAACCTCTATGCCGTAGTAGAGCGCACGGACGTCCGTAATCACCTTGCGTGGGTCGCCTTTTGCGCTCAAGAAACGCCGGACCAATTCATCCATTCGGATCGGTTCGGGACCGGCTACCTCGACCGTATCGTTTAATGGTTCGGCGATTGCGACATCGGCCAGGGCGGCAGCGAGATCATCCGACACGATGGGCTGCATGAGAGCGGATGGTAACCGAACCGTTGCACCTTCGGTGGAGAATTGGGCGATGGCGCCCACGAACTCGAAGAACTGCGTGGCGCGGACGATCGTGAACGGAATCTTTGAGGCCTTGATCAGATTTTCCTGGACCATTTTTGCACGGAAATAACCACTCGCCAGTAGGCGATCGGTGCCAACAACTGACAGGGCAACATGGTGCCCAACGCCAGCGGCACCTTCCGCAGCAAGAAGGTTTCGGCCTGATGTCTCGAAGAAGTCCAATACTGCCGTGTCCTCCCACGAAGGCGAGTTCGCTACGTCAACGACAACCTGAGCACCTGTAAGCGCTTTGGCTAAGCCCTCACCAGTGATGGTGTTTACGCCAGAAGAAGGTGACGCCGCCACTACCTCATGACCATGCTGCCGAAGGTTGTTCACGAGCTTTGTGCCGATGAGCCCGCTGCCGCCAATCACGACGATCTTCATATGCTTATTCATATTGCTGGAGCTGAAAGATTTGCTTTTCATAACGGTAGCAGCATCAGGCAGGTTGTCATTTTTGTTAGCCATCGGCTTTCCATAACAGCTATTCACGAAATGAATGACGGCATTCGATGATCTCTCGCTGCTCCGTACCTTTGTTTGCATCGTGGAGTGCGGCAGTATTTCTGCCGGGGCGCGCCGCTTGAAAAGCTTGAAAACTCCTCAGCCGACTTTAAGCCGTCATCTGCGCCTGCGCAGGGTTGGTGAGAAAGTCCGATTCACCACCGACAGACCACGGTTTCCTGTTTAAAACGGTCTTTTGTCGGTCTGAAATACCCGTTTCGAAAAACAAAGTTCGATTTATGCGAAGCTGGTGAGTAAAGTGGACCTCTTCAAGCCCGCCTTGAGCTCCCAAAGGGGACGGTGGCTTCGGGAGAACCAGGCCAAGTTCGCGTAAACGCGAACCCGGTTTGGCGCCGGTATCTGGAGTGTTTCTTCGCGGTGCCGATAATGGGCGCGGTGCTCCATACCGTGAACGTCCGCCTTTCGGCCGACCAAATTCTTTACACGATCAATCACGCCGAGGATGACGTCATTCTGATCAACAATAAGTTCCTTCCACTCCTGCAGCAGATCTGGGATCTGGTCAACGCTTTCTTCCTTCCACCAGTGAAATAGCCATCAATGGGAATTCGGTTACGATCGAAACCCTAGCCGGGCAAGGCAGCTAGGCCTCTCGACGATTTTCCAGGAACTTGCGCTGGTCGAAAACCTCACTGTCTTCGAAAACATCTTCCTGGGCAGAGAGATCGTTCGTCCGCTCTTTGGGTTGCCCATACTCGCCAAGAAGAAAATGCGAGATCGGGTAGTGCAATTGATCGATGAACTTGGTGCCCACATCCCATGGCCGACCTCTCTGATCTCGGACTTGTCCGGTGGTCAACGTCAGGCTGTGGCTATCGCGCGTGCCACCGATCTGGAGACAAAGTGGGTCATCATGGATGAACCAACAGCTGCACTCGCCGTGATCGAAACTGGTAAGGTACTAAGACTGATTAAGCAGCTGCGCGACAACGGCAAAGCTGTGCTGCTTGTCAGCCATAATCTGAACGACGTTTTCGAAGTCGCAGACCGCATCGTAGTGCTGCGCCGCGGCCGGAAAGTGGCCGACTGCCAGCGGGCGGAGACCGACCTGGAGCAGGTTGTCAGTTGGATTACTGGAGCGAAACCCGGTTCTCAAACCCGGACAGCCAACTGGAGAAGAAGCCGAAGCCCATAAACATAGCGAGCAGTTGCTCTTTTTGTTCAGTGGAGAGTTGCTAGCGGAATTGGATGATGAAGTCCGAAATTTGACAGATGGCAACGTCTAACTGCCCACCGGAGTGCCCGCCTGGCCAGAAAGGCTAAAGCTTCTTTTTGATCTGAGATTAGGAATGCGGCGCTCTCTCAGCGTGCGTAATTACTTAGCAGAGGAGCTATCTGACAGAAGTGACAGTTCTACTACAAAGGTCGCTCCCTGCCCTGAACCGGTGCTGAAGGCACGCAGAGTGCCGTTGTGCCCTTCTATAGTTGCTTTTGCGATTGCTAAACCAAGACCCAGGCCTCCGAACTCACGGGTTATGGCCTCACTGGCTTGACTGAAAGGAGTAAAAATTCGTCCAGCGGCTTCCGGTTCAAAACCGATCCCATTGTCTGAAACTTCCACAACGATTCTTTCCTGAGTGCTTCGCGGGTCAAATTCATTACGCGATTGCACGCGGATAATTCCTCCGGCAGAACTAAACTTGGACGCATTCTTCAGCAGATTCCAAAAAGCCTGTTGTAACCGGGCGGCGTCTCCGGATATGGCGTGAGCTGCGGCTTCCAGGCCCTGGTCAAAGCGCTGTTTTTTGGCGCTAAAATCTGGCATTGCTACTTCAATTGCACGGCGTAGAACGTCGTGGAGGTCTAGCGGCACTCGCGCAAGTTCCAGCTTACCGCGAGCGATACGAGTGACATCGAGCAGTTCGTCGATGAGGCTCACTTCGAGTTTCACGTTGCGGTCAATCATCTCGAGGATTTCCTTGGCGCCCGGAGAAAGGTCTTTCTCTCGTGCCAGCATATGGATCCCCATAGCCACTGGGGTCAACGGAGCGCGCAATTCATGGCTCAGCACGGCTAAAAGATGATCTTTTGCTTGGCTTGCAGCTTCGGCTTCTGAGCGCGCCTTTTCCGTTTCGGCTAACGCGACGCTCAATTCTTCGTAGCTTTGCTCGAGCGCCAGCTGGGCCTTCCGAGCGGGAGTTTCATCGCGCAAAATCTTGACAAAGCCGACTGCCTCACCTTCGGGCACGGCTCTCATGGACAGCAAAGAGCCGCTACACCAAAAACGACTGCCGTCTTTCCGCACATGCCAACGCACATCAGCCGCACGGCCTCCGATCAGCGCCTGCGAAGTCTCCTTTAACGGAGCGCCGGCGGCCCGGTCCTCGGGAGTAAAGATGATGTCACAGAACTCTCCAGTAATTTCTTCTGCCGTATAGCCAAGTAATTGCTGAGCTCCTGAATTCCAGGACGTTATGCGCCGCTCAAGATCGGTAGAGAAGATGGCGTGCTCACGCGCGTTCTCCACGATTAACCGCAGCTTCTCTTCATTGGTGCGCAGCTGGTTTTCAAGTCGTTTGCTTTCAGAAGTATCCGCGAAGAGTAAAGCGACTCTTTTAGCGCCCGGACCACCAACGCGCGAGACGAATACATCTAACCAGCGATCGAGAGTTGGAATTCGCTCCTGAAAGCGGATCGAAATTCCAGTGCGGAGTACCTCAGCATAGCATTCAATCCAGGAAGACTCAACCTCTTGGAACAGCTCACGAAAGGTTCTGCGAGGAGGATCGACCTTAGTCATTTCTCGCGCAAAAGCCGGATTGAATTCGGCATTCCGGAAACCCACTACGTCGCCAGCCGAATCCATAATCGCCTCTTTGACTACGAACGGCTCGCCAATGGAGTTCAGCAGGTTTGATAGCGCTCTTCACTTCGGCGCCGTGCTTCTTCTAAATGGCCTTCATTGCCCATAGGTTTTAATGCGAATCCATTGCTAACGGATTACAAGTACGAGATTCAAACAACAGCGGATGGGACTGGCGCGAGTTTCAGTAGCATTAAAGTGCCAGCAGCGGAAACCGCGCGCGACGGCAGGCGCGATTTAGATGAAAGATGGCCAACGCGGTTCCGCATCGTTTGAAGATCTTCATTGTTGAGAATCATCCTGATACTCTGGCCATCATCACCTTGTATCTGAAGCAGATCGGGCACCAGGTACAATCAGCCCACGATATGAGATCAGCGCTGGCAGCCTTACCGCAAGCGGACCCAGACGTGTTCATCAGCGACATTGGATTACCGGATGGCAGCGGCTTCGAGCTTCTCAGTCATGCCCACCTTTCACCACGTGTGTATACGGTTGCGATGAGCGGTTTCGGCATGAGTGCCGATCATGTAAAAAGCAAAGAAGCTGGGTATCGCCAGTTTCTCCTTAAGCCTTTTAATCCGGCGCAGCTAGATGAGATTTTGGACGAAGCGACTCGTTGGCATTCAGTAGTCCAGATTCCATGATATCGGACTCGGAAAAGGTGTTACGAGTAGGCGATCGAGAATGATGCAGATCTTTTTTGAAGTTTAACCAGTGCTTCGGACCGTTCCCAAGTTGATATCCATCAAGCTTGGCCATCGCGAGCGCTCTCCCCGAGCGAAAATCTCATTCCCTACGCCTCAACCAAAGCTGCCATCGCCAGCTTCACTCGTTCGCTCGCCAACCACGCCATGGAAAAGGGAGTTCGCGTGTCCTCGGCTGCAATGTTGCAGATTAGATCGTAGAACGGTCGATACTTTTCCTTCCCGCGGAAGTTAAAGGACTGGAACGTGTAATTCATCAGGGTGGACATTTCCCCGAACTTTCCGCCCATCAGCTCCTGGACGGCAGCCGCAGCAGCGGGATTTGGAGACTCGGGAGTCGGCAGGTCAACAGCGATAAGATCGTACCGTTGGATCATGGCGCAACTGTTCGAACGACATCAATATTAGCAGGGTAAGGAATCTCCCTGAAAGACTATTAAGGAGAAATCAGGCGCTTTCCCGTCCTTCCCGAGAGCTTCACAGCAAATCGGCGCTAAGATAGATAATTTATCGCCAGAAATGCGCGATACCTGCACGGCCACCACGATTCCGAGGCCCCAAAGCATCAAGAATTTTGATTCGGCAATCTTCGCCTCAAGACGAGAAACAGCAGCGTCGAGCCAACCATGGTGGCCCAGATCAAGTTTACGGAGTGGACGCTTGATGACCAACTTCGGCAGCCCGTGTTTTTAGGATTGCGCTCTGACGAACCAGCTAAGGAGGTTTTTCGTCAATAAATATTTAGACCCTAAGAATGCGTTCGACGCATTGCAGTGGACTTAGCGTACAATCTTTCCCGGTGAATGTAGTGAGCCGGTATGGGCTCAAAGACGCGGACCAGGCATTAGGGCCGCAATAAAATGAGCTAAGTCACAAGAGATTTCTCCGGGGCCTGCAACTTCAGCAGGCGGATTTAGAATTCTGCCCTGGCCGCCGTTTGCGCAACGTGTTCCTAATCACACCGTGCTAAGAGCACTTCGGACGGGATGAGGCCGTCAAACGCCTGCCAAGGCTCTAAAGCGGTTAAGGAGAATTCTCGCCAGCTCCTTCCTCCCGATCCTCGGGAAGATCCCGTGTTTCGCCTTCGACCACTTCGTCAGACATCCCGCGTCCTCCGGTCTCTTCGGGAACTGGCTCCTCTGGGTCCATGTCCTTTCCGCCCTGGTCGACCGGGCCGTCATTGATCGAGTTCATAATGTCCAAAGTTCGACCCCAGGGGTTTTTCCGGACGTGTCGGTGCAGTTATTCGTGCCTGGGAACGCTGCCCGCGAGCCAATAGGAACGTCCCCGTTAGCTTCAGACCAGCAGGGTCGGCGGGTAGAGTCGTCCGTCAGGAAACGGGTGATGTTAACGCGTGCTAGTGGGTCGGGTGGTAACACGCTCGTCACGGCGTCTACCCAATAAGCCGGCGAGCCCGATTAGACCAAGCAACCCGATCCACCCATAGCCGTGATGCTCCTCTCGCTGCTCAACGGGAGTGTTTCCCGGAGAGGGACTAGCGGTCTGAGCGGACACTCCTAATGGTACGAGTGAGACGCCAGCACAAAGAACTAGTATTGCCGTTTGTTTTCTAATAGTTGCGTACCTCATTGACGGTTCATCGTGGCTGCGCTTGCTCACGGATGTATCCTTTCGCTTCCGCCTTTGTAGGCGGGCGAACCCCACTCCCGAAGGAAGCGGCTTCTGAACATGCCGTGTTTGTACCGTGGTCGCGTTTGCCGCGGAGAGCCGTTCATTTCGATGCCGATCACTTGGAAGGAGCTGTCCGGAGCCGTGAAACGCTGAGACGAGAGGCGGTGAAGCGTACGAAGCGGGTCGGCGATTTGTTTGAGCCAGTGCTCACGCTTCAGCAAATGTTACCCTCACCATTTACAGAAGCACTCGCTGCCGGACCGCCGACAGATTGTGGTCGGAGTTTGATGAGACGGGTGGCGCCGTCACTCTTTAAGATGCTCAGTTCGTGATCGAGAAAATCGAAGTGGATTTCAAACGCATAAAATCCACGCGGAATCAGTGACGTCGTTAGTCCGCGGGAAGTCACGTAAAGCGTGACATCCAGGAATGATTGATCCAAGGGGAGAGCGACAACCGAATCTTACCGACAATTTGCATCCACATGTGCAACGTCTCCGCCGTTGCTTGCCACTTGCCGAATGGCAATTCTGGCCAGAATTGGGCTCGTTGACTGTCGGAAAGCATCATAAAAAACGATCAGCGGTAACGCCGTCAAAAGGCGAATGGCCCTTCGCAGACACTCTCCGTCACCTTGCGTCGGTCATGGGGAGCTTCCTTGGCCCAGATTCACAAGGTGGATTCGGGGCTCAAATCGATTACGCCCAAGGAAGCCATCGACGTCGTGCTCTGCTGGTGTCAAAAGTTGAAGATAACGAGAACTATTATTAGTTAGTGAGACTAACGTCAGAATAAATTAGAATATTTTTAGTCTGAGCGTTCGAACAATTGGGCGTCGCATCGCGGCCTCGCAGAGAACGCCGTGTGACTTCAGAGATTATTTTGCGTGATTCCTCGGGAAAGGGTCGGTCAAGAACGCTTTGCTTTTGAAATCGTTCTTTAACTTGTGTGGTTCTCGTCCCATCCTGCGTCAATCAGCTAATCGACGTCTTTTTTTGGTCCTGACTTGTAGCTGGACCATGCTTGGGCGCATCAGCGCGGTTTCGCCCGGATAGGGTTCTTGAAACCGGGTGGCACACACTCACACTGCCGTCCCACCGACCGAGAAGGTGGGGATTCATTTAGGAATTCTGCCGATTGTGACCCGGATTAAGCGCCAGCAGAATCAAATCAGATCTCTTTGTTGGACGGTTCAAGTGCGCCGCCATTCAGATTAGTGCACCGGATCCGATACCAGACACCTTGTCGTAGTCGGTCGGGTCAAGTCCGCCGGCCACTTATGGGCGGCCCGGCTTGGTCACCTCGATAAGGTCTCGGGGGGTTCCCGAGCGGCCGCCGAGCGCCGCCGCGAGCGCCCCGAGCAACAGGGCCACTGTAGCGGCAAAGCCGCCCTTGGCTGCGCCTTTGCGCGCGGCGTCGGCTGCCTGCTGGGCTTGAGCCTTCGCCTGGTCGGCTATTTGCTGAGCCTTTGCTTGCGCTTGCTTGTAAGTTTGTTCAAAACCGTTCACGACCTGCTCGGCGTCCGAATGGCTTTTGCCGGTGCGGCTCATCACGGCGTTGATCAAAGCCTCGTGGTCAGTGGCACTAACCCCTCCTGGGTTCTGGAAGGCGCGAGTGATCAAACCCATAAGGTCAGCGTTGGAGGCCTGATTTTGCGGGTTTCCGGCAGCATGCGAGAGTTCGTCGACCTGCCCCTGGATGCCGGATAGGTCCACGCCGCTGTTCTGAAGTGTCTGCTTGGCGGCGTTTACAAGGCCGGGCGCGGCGCTGGCGGCCCCTTGGCCGGCGGCAGATACCACTGAGGAGATCAGACTGCCCGCACCGCCGATGATCGCACCGAGGCCGCTGGTCAAAAGGTAAAAGCCCACCAGTGTGGTAAGTCCGAAGGTAACCAACCCATGAAGTATACCGTCCCGCTGATGAGGAAACCCTGCCAGCCGACCAGCCACATGACCTCCGATGAAAAGGGAAACCAACACGCTCAGCAGTGTGTAGATCGCCGTTCCGATGCCCCAGTTTCCGGCCGATTGGGTGTCATATGGATCGAAGGCGCTGGCGCCCAAACCGAATCCAAGCAGGCTGAAGGCGAGCTGGGTGACTAGCGCCATCACGACGCCGGCAAAGATCGCACCCCAGGAGATGCGCTTCGAAACCGCCACGGCTCCGTACAGGGGTGGTCCGCCTTCAGCGACGTATTCTCGTGGGTTCAAGGGAGTGCTTTCTGCAGAGCCCGGGACCTTGCGGTAGGGATCATCGGTGGTAGCCATAAATACAGCCATGATTCGCGACGGGGATCATCGTTGGTTGTCACAGAATGAGAAAAAAGCCCGGCCTCAATCTCACTGTGATCGAATTGAAGACGTTTTTTGCTGCGGGAAGCGCAGCAGTGTGATCCGAGTCTGGCCGTCCGGGCTTTTCTGCCGACCGAGAGCTTGGCGAGATCGAGGAAATAGCCGCTTATCGCAACCTCCTTCATCTCGTCAATGGTAAGCGACTCCCCACGCCTGGGAAACCGAAGAAGGCCAGAGCGACTGCACGATGCGCTTGGCACTATCGACATCCTTGTGAACAATGCCGCTTTCCAGCAGGCCTAGGAAACATTCGAGGACAATTTCCGATGAGGAGTTTGAGGAAACATATCGCGTAAATGTTTTCGGCATATTCCGACTTTGCAAGGCGATCCTCCCGCAGATGAAAGCGGGCGCATCTATTATTAACACGGGATCGATTCAGTCCTTCGATCCCAGTCCGCCTTTGATCGCCTATGCCTCGACCAAGGCGGCTATTGTCAGCTTACCCGGTCGCTTTCTAGCTTTGCGATGAAGCAAGGCGTGCGAGTCAACGCCGTCGCGCCGGGTCCTGTTTGGACGCCACTGATTCCCTCCACGATGCCCCAGGAGAAGGTGAAGAACTCTGTGACCCTGCGAACGACCAGCCCACAGACGAGATCCTTTTTACGCCGCGAAAGCTCTTCCGCTTTGCGCCTCAACCTCCCAGCTTCAGAGTTCGCGCCTGTTCGCGAATTCTGAACCAACACTGTGGAGCGGCTACGATCCGAAAATCGAATAAAGTTCTGAAGCGTTGCAGACGCTCTATGCAATTTGACCTGATCGTCCATCGCCCTCTTCGGCACTTTCCGGAATCAGCATGCCAGCCCTAATCTTGGAGATTGGACGACCCGCCTTTCACCAGTCGCTTAAGTGATCACGGAAACTCAACGAACAAGGCCATGAATGGCGTAAACGCGGCGTATCGCCCTCGAGCAATTCCGAAGCCGCCTCAGGCGCGCTCTGATTGCGGCAAACATTTGGTTCGTCGTCCTGGCGGCTTCGTCGGAACGTCCGGTTCCAGTTCGCGACACGAACTGGTTGAACCTTTAGAAGGAGTAAAAGAATGGGATCTACGACTCATACAATCGAAGTAAATGCACCGTTAAGAGCGGTTTACAATCAGTGGACACAGTTTGAGGACTTCCCTCATTTTATGGAGGGCGTCCAGGAGGTGCGCCAGGAAGGAGATAAAAACCTGTTCTGGAAGGCCCAAGTTGGCGGTAAAGAAAAGTCCTGGGAAGCAGAAATTGTCGACCAGGTTCCTGACCAACGGATCGCCTGGGAAAGCACGTCAGGGGCTCCCAATTCAGGAGAAGTCATTTTCGAAGAATTGGATGCAGGACGAACACGAGTAACGCTGACGATGGATTACGAACCTGAAGGCATGCTTGAGAAGGCCGGCGATGCGCTCGGCATTCCATCAGGGCGCGTGGAAGGCGATCTGAAACGCTTTCGCGACTATATCGAATCCAGAGGCGCTGAAACCGGTGGTTGGCGGGGCGAGATCGAAGGCGGTGCCACACCGGGAGTGCCGCTTGAGCGGGAGCCGCTGACCGAGACTCCTCTTCGAGCTGAGGACAGCCTTGCCACTGAGGATGTCGGTGCGGGCGTCGCTCGATCCCTCGGCCATGAGACGACTACAGAAGAAGTGGCGCTCACTGAAGAACAGTTGAAAGTAGGGAAGCGAAACGTTGCTGCCGGCGAGGTCCGCGTGCGAAAAGTGGTCGAAACCGAACGAGTCAATGTTCCGGTCGAACTGAAGCGCGAAGATGCCGTGATTGAGCGCATCCCAACTTCCGAGGTAAAAGCCGGAGCGCCATCAAGCTTCCAGGAAGACGAAATCCGGGTGCCGCTGAGCCGAGAAGAAGTCGTTGTGGAAAAGGAGACTCGGGTGATCGGTGGTGTTCGGGTGCGGAAGACGGAAAAAGTGGAACAGCAAAACGTCAGTGATACGGTTCGACGGGAAGACGTTAAGGTAGCCAAAGGTGATGCGAGCGGCGCGCGAGTGCAAGATGACTTGGAAGCGGAAGATCTTAGAGGCGACAGTAAGCGCCGAACTGACGTCGACAGAGACACATAGCAACCTGGAGATTCGAAAGCCAGTTCGCCGGCGGCACGGGAGACGGGACTCACGATTGCCGCCGGAACTTACCCCTGCCTTGCGGCGGGTGGTTCGGGTGAGAAGCACGTTCTGGCGAACTGACTCACCCGCTCCGCAAAATGTTTGTGATGCTCAATCAGGCCCATGTGCTTGGCCGGCTTGAGCACGGTCAGGTGCGAGCCGGCAATGTCCTGCTGCATGCGCTGACTCGCCTCCGGTTTGCACACCGGATCGCGGTTTCCGGCGATCACCGCCGTGGGCACCGTGATGGTTTTGAGCGTCGTTGTCGCGTCGTAAAGCAGCATGCTCAACATGCCGCGAGCGAGCACCGCTGGCGAGGCTTTGACCCCCAAGCGGGTAACGCGCTCAACTTGCTCCCAAGTTTCACCTCCGGCAAATCCGCTGCTCTTGCTGGACAGGTGGGAAGAGCCATTGAGGTAGCTCAGCTGGTTCATCAACCAGACAAGCGGCGCAAGCCCAATTGTTAGGTACAACAAAGGCACGATCACTGGACGCTCCAGGGCGCTGAGCAAACCGGCCATATTCGTAGTGCGCACCGGGTTGGTGTAGGTGGTCTGGACTAAGGCAATGCCGCCGACGCGCGTCTCCAATTCCCGGGTGAAAAGCCGACAGAAAGTCAGGGTTATCATCCCGCCGATGCTGTGACCCAACAGAATGGCCGGACGATCGCCCGCCAAGGCCAGCACCGCTTGCAAGTGGCTGGCAAGGTTCTCTAGGCGGTAGTCCTGGTCGGTGGAAGGGGTCGAGCGTCCAAGGCCAGGCAAATCCCAGACGATGAGTCGAAAGTGACCCGCTAAGTCTTGTCTAAGGTAATCCCATTCTGTGCGATCGGCCCCCCAGCCGTGGGTGAGAACGATGACCGGGCCGTCCACTGGGCCGTAGCACTCGACGTGGAGTTCGGCGCCGTCGGGTCGTCCAAGGCGAGATACAACCGCCTCTTCCCGCGAGTGCCTCGATGCAGCATTGTCGTCGGTGGAACCTTTGGCCCTAGTCAAGAGGCCAAAGGCGGCACGTACGACCAGTCCGCCGACTAAAGCCCACAATAGCAGGGCTGCGGCAATTGCGAGGAACAAGGTCGGAGGGTTAAAGCCCAAGTGCGGGGCAAAATACGAGCGCTCGTGGTCGAAGTCGTAGCTCCATGACCGCCGGTACCATTCGTGGCTACAATAAAGACCTGCCCCGATCAGGATGAACGAGAACAAGCCTAAAAACCAAACTCGGAGGATGGACGTAGGAATCATAACTGCCAAATAGAGCGCGGAATAACGTCAATGCTGCAGTGCACTCGGTAAAAAAAAGGCGCGGTGAAGGTTAGCACTTCCAGTTAAAGGGCTTCGGATGAAACAGGTTTATCTCTGAGCCGTTTGTAAACGTGACAAAGGAACGGCCGCGAACCCATCTAATGGCGCAACGCGCCTGCCCTGGCCACCGACGTGAAAGGACAGACTAACCCCCGACAAGGCGAACCAGCAACACAACGACGATAGCGCCCACAATCGACAGGAAAAATCCCGGGGATGAAAGCTCGAGCCCTCGGCGGGCGGGGAGAACAGTCGCGCGAGCAATCCGCCCACGACCGACCCGATGATGCCCAGTAAAGTCGTTCCGAGGAAGCCCATGTGGGTGTGCATGATCGCGCTCGCAATCAGCCCGACGATGAAACCGACAATAATCGACCAGAGAAGATGTAACATAGGCCCGACTGCTAGACAAAATCCTGACCTTCTACTTGGTGACCGCAACGTTGATCATCGACTTGGCTAGCTGCGTTAGCTTCTTGTCGGTTGCATCTTCCTCGCTCAAGGTCTTTTGTAGGAGTTCTTCGCCCTCTTTGTCTCCAAGCAATCCGGCATAGGTTCGAACGGTTCCATAACCAGCCATCTCGTAGTGTTCTACCCTCTGGGCAGCTGCGATCAGACCGGCATCCTTGACCTCTGGATCGGCCTCTTCTTCAATCATTTCGGCGCCTTCGGCCACAATACCTTCCATTCCCTTACATTTCGGGCCGCGGGTGGACTGTGCGTGACTAGATAAGATTTTCTCTAGCCGTTGGACATGCTCTTTTGTCTGTTCAAGGTGCTCCTTGAATCCGGCCGCAAGTTGCTCGTTAGTAGCCGCCTCTGCCATTTTAGGGAGCGCCTGCGTTAGTTGCCGTTCGGCGCTGTAGAGGTCTTTTAATTCGTGATAATAAAGGTCTTGGAGAGTTTCGAGTTCCATACCCTCTTGATTCGTGAGTGCCCGCTGTCGCGGACTTGCCGTAAAAGTGCCACAAGCCGTTGCCCGGGAAAATGTCAGGATGCCCTTCCGGGCAGCACTCCGCCCGAAAACTACTCAAAAAAGATCTTAGGATCTCGAGACTAAAACCGACAAGCCGCGGCGCAACTACAGGGCTGAGCAGGACATGATCGATGCGCAGACCCGCGGGCGAACGCGTTCCGGAAATATTTTCAAAAGGTGTATGCATTTGACGGCTGCAGCGTGCGCAAAGCATCGGTCTAGCCCTGCGCGACGCGTGGGCGTTGCGCACCTCGGGCCGAGAGAGCGTGTCGTTCCGCCCGCGCTCCGGTGTGTAAACGTCGAGCTCGGCATGATGTTGTAGGCGCCGACGAGCACGACCGGCCCGCCGGTTGTCGCCCGGCTCCTCCCTCCTCCGTTCATCCGCAAAGATCGCCTGACTGTTCACGAATGAAACATTGACGTCCTTGAGAAAACGTTTCTCGCCGCTGAAGCAATCACGGTCGTAGCGACGAGCGTTAACAGTCACGTTTATTGCGGACTTCGCCACTTGCGACAGCTTTTGGTCGGTTTGTCTTTCCTCTTCAAGCGTCGTTTCAAGAAGTTGAGCACCTTCCTGGTCGCCCAGAAGTTCAGCGTAAGCACGGGTGGTTCCATACCCTGCCATTTCGTAATGCTCGACGCGTTGCGCCGCGGCAATCAATTCCGCACCTTTGACCTCCGGATCGGCCTCTTCCTCCATCATTTCCGCTCCCCCGCGAGCACACCTTCCATGCCTTTGCACTTGGCTCCGCGCGTGGTTTGATGGTGGTTGGTCAGGAGCTTCCAAGACGGGCAGCATGTTCCTTGGTGTGCTCAAGATGTTCTTTGAATCCGGCAGCCAACTTTTCGTGCTGAGCCGCTTTCACCATTTTGGGAAACGCTACAATAATCTGCTTCTCAGCGCTGTAGAGATCTTTCAATTCGTGATAGTAAAGGTCCTGGAGAGTTTTGAGTTCTATACAGGACAGGATCGTGACAGCGGGCGTTCGCGGACTTGGTGAGGATTTGCATGGGAGAAGCTCACGCCAACGCTCGACAGAGTTAAAATACCCGGATGTGCAAATTACGCTCGAAGTCCCCGCCCCTCAGAAAACATGGATTAACCTGCCCAACGTGCGGATTCCTAAAAACGGCGTTGTGCTTCGGCCCGTTCGGCCAGGATCACCTTCTCCTGGGACACCCGGCGTAGTTTGCGGGCTAGGCCTAACTTCGATAAAGTCCAAATGAGCCATTTGGTGGGATCGAACTGCCAGGGCTTAACTCCGTTGCGGTAATCGTGCTGAAATTCGTGGTGGTAGTTATGATATCCCTCTCCAAAGGTAAGGAGTGCCATGAACCACGAATCGCGCGCGCTACATCGAGAAGAGTAGGGCTGCGTTCCCAGGGAATGGCAGAGCGAATTGATGCAAAATGTACAGTGCTGCAGCACCACAATGCGGGCCACCCCTCCGATGAGGAAAGCTCCCAGAGCCGCCACCCAGCCGCCCCAACAAAATCCGACCACCACTGGCAGGGCAAAGGCGACCACCGCGCCGATCCAATGGATGTAACGGTTCTGCCAACGCACCAGCGGGTCTTTTTGCAAATCGGCCACGTTGTCGAAGGGCGGCAGAGGGTCGAGCTTGAACAATAGCCAGCCGATGTGGGCATGAAAGAGTCCCTTGGAAATGCAGTAAGGGTCTTCATCATGGTCGACGTGCTTGTGGTGATTACGGTGCTCGCAGGCCCAGAGTAATGCGGAGTTCTCAAAGGCGGCCGCGCCGAATACCAGCACGAAAAGGCGCACCGTCCAATGGGCTTGGAAGGCGAGGTGGGAAAAGAGCCGGTGGTAACCTAAGCTGATGGAAAAGCCGCAGGCACAAAACATGGCCACAAAGAGGCCCGCCTGGAAGGCGTCGAGCCCGAAGCAGTAGATGTAGGCGGGCACGGCCGACAGCGCGAGCAGCAAGGTGCCGATCAGAAAGGAGCTGATGGGCCAGTTAACCCGGTCAAAAGGGATCCGTGAAAACATGGGTCATTGGAAGCTGGCTTAACCACCTCGATAGAGTGGGCCGTCGCTACGATGCAAGCTGGCGTCTCGCGTAGGCGAGTCTGTAGGCATCAGAGCAAACGTATCCATGACTAAAGAAGAGCGGCTTTCTCGGGGCGGCCCCTGAAAGGTTTAGCTGGTATTCTTACCTTTCACACTAGATTGATCTCACGAGCGCCCATTCCCAAAACTCGGCCCGCTAAGGACTACGCCGATCACGATCCGGGTTGTTCACCTTTTTGCTTTGATCGCTGTGGTCGCGGTGCCGGCTTTAATTGCTTCTCCTCGGCAGCGCGGACAGCCTCCTCTTTCGCCTGACTAGCTACTGCGCCCACTTTACCCGCTATTTCAGAAATTTTGTCGCCAGCAACCTCTGGCGTTATTCCCTGTCGCTTGGCTTCGTCCATGGTGGTCGTTGCAACCCGTTCTGCCACCGCCTTTGCCTTGTCCAAGGTTTCTTTCCCTCTTTCCTTGACTTGCTCGACGAGCCGGTCGGACTTTTCGCCCATCAATTTATCTTCTTGCCGTGTCCTCGGAAGAAGGAGGCCTGTCAACAGACCGACACCTAGAAAACCAACAGCTACCGCGAGAGGATATTCTTCTACCGCCTCCTGAAACCTGTCTCCGGCGTAGACATAGCCTTCCTGAAGATGCTGGGTCGCGCCGCTTCCGGCGCGCCTGCTCCGGCGAACGCCTTCACCCACTACGTTCCCGGCCGATGTGGCCGTAGTTTGGACGCCGATGCCAATGCCCGATATCTTTCCTGTCACAGCCTCAGTAGCACCTGAGAGTGCTTCCTGAACTTGCGCAGTTTTTTCTTTTATTACTGATGCAATACCACTTTTTTCGGATTGCTCGTACGGCATCAGAGGCTCGGTCTCCCCTGCACTGGGTGAGCCAGGCATCTGCGGATCATCAGCCGCTCCAGACCTTTGATTCTCTGTCTGCGTGGGATCGTCAGTCTCCGCACGTAAGATCATCCAGGTAATTCCAGCGCCGATCAATAGTGCCGGCATCGGATTTTCCTTCACTTGTCGCACGACATTGCGATACCCGCGCTTCAGCGAGTCGCCTGACCCGCTGTCGGCCTGGTGAGCTCCATGGGATTCAAACCAACCTAAAACGTCGTTAATGAGCGACCGCGGACTTAACCGCTCATTTAAGTCTTCGAGAGTATCATCCAAGCGCCCTCGAGTTCGCCGAATGTCGCTCTTTATCTCGCCGGTCGAGCGCGTGTCCTCTTTTGGCGGATTTGACGTTAGTGGATCTTGTTCTGGGCCCATTTTTTGTCTTCTTTCAGAGTTTCAACGGTCTTTTCAGGAACGAATGACAGCTTTTTCAAAGTCTCGACACCTTTGACTATCATTACGACGCTGATTGCTCCAATAACGAGCCCAACAATCAGAAGGCCGAGAAATATCGCCCAACCGATGCTGACGCCGTTTGCTAGCAGCTGGTGAGAGATTAAGGAACTGATAGCCAACAAGAGAAAAGTAATCGCACAGTAAGCGACCAAAGCGCCTCCCGCGACGTAGGTTACGTTCAGCGCCGTGCTGGAGATCTTTTCGCTGATCTCCTTTTTGGCAAGAGTTATTTCTTCGCGCAAGAGGAGAACCCCCTCTTCACGCAGGTCTTTCAGTAACTCAGCGATGGTCGGTTGGTTTGCCATGTTTGCCTAAAGCGCCCCTTCCGGCGCAGACGCTATTGTGGATGGTGAAGCCGAGGACGCCCGCGAATGATTTCGATTACTTTCGACGCTCGACACGCGACTGTTTGCCGCGCCGCGGTCCGATGCCTTTAGAAAACGGGCTGCCACTAAACCCGCCCCGAACATTATACCAAAAGCAATTTCCGGGCGCCGGCGTGCGAAGTGTCCGGCGTCGTCGTAGATCTCGGAGATCTTTCTTTCACGCAAATACGTAGAAGCGCGGTCCAACCGGGAGGCTACTTCATCAGCCCGACTGGCCAGGGCAGCATGACCCTCTTGATTCAACTTTTCCGAAGCTGCCTTTGCCGCCTGATGATATTCGTGAACTATGTCTGCTAATCTATTCTTTTGCTCGTTGACGACCTCCTGCCCATAGCCCGCCGTTTTTTGTGCTACTTCCTTTATTTCTGTCTTCGCGCTCTCAAAAGAAGCAGCCGCCTGTTCAGATGCACCGTGTTTTACCTTCGCAGCCTCTTTTTGGACGGTTCCAACCTCGCTTTTCAGTTGCTGCGCTGCCGGCGGATCTTGTTCCCGCTCTGAAGCGGCGGCCTCGGATGGTGGTAAATTGTCCATGAAATTTCCTTTAGTTTGGATTCGATGGGATAGAGGATTGGCTGCTAATGGGATCGCAAGTGGAATGCGAAGAGGATGTTTAAAAGTCGCTCGTTCGCCTTTTTCTCGGTCCGAAAAAGCGCCACAGCTTGTCGTGTTTTTACCTTGGTTTTCATAGAGCAACGCTAAGTCGTAGAGGCTCTGCGCCGGGCGAGGATGCGCCGACTTCGTGGCTTTTGGGGTAAAACTTGACTTTCACGCAATTAAAAAAATCCTTGGAAAAAGAAAATGGCTCCTTGTTCTTTATCTCGCGCGTAATCTGGCAAGCGAAGTTCGGCGGATGGTCATGGATTCGTTTTCGGAAACCATGACTTCGATCGAAGTCGAGTTGAAAACACGGGTTCGCGGGCGCGGCGCTGATGGAAGGGCGCGTCACGAGGAACGAGTCACGGGCAATCTTGCCTACGCGACCTTCGTTCATGATACCTCCCGGCCGGTGGATGGGATTCCGGATCCTCATTTTCACATCCATTCCTACGTTCTGAACGCGACATTCGACCCGGAAGAAAACCGCTGGAAAGCAGGATTCTTCCGGGATCTGAAGGCTGATGCGCCGTTCTGGGAAGCATTTTTCAACGAGGCCTTCGCGCAAGTCAAAGGGGAGCTCGGCGCTAAGACGCGCGAGGCCAAAGACAAGGGTCCTATGGACCAGGCCAAGCTGTGGTAGAAGTTTGTGCCTAAACGATTCCAGACCTCTGGGGGTAGTGTTCCGAAGACACGGAGAGTTTTGCCTTCAGCAACCGGTGGCATGCTGGGCCCAAATGGCGGGGCTGGTTCAGGGCTCACGGGTACGGCTGGGGCTCCGGGCGCTGGCTGCGGTGGTATGACAAGAGCTAGGGTTGGGCCAGCTTTTTCGGCTTTCGCCATGGTCAGCAGAAAGACGTCGCTGTCGAATGCTATCTCATCCGGCGCGAACAGTTCGGCGAACCAGATGCGATCGTAAGTACCATCATCGCGTTGCCCCGAAACGAGTCCAAAAAATCGCCATTCTGAACGAACTCCACAATCTTGCGCAGTTACTTCACGAAGTATTGGTAAACTTCGGTGCAGCTCTTACGAGCTGCTGAAGGAGAACTCCAAGCTTCAAATGATCTCGAAAACCGCCGCCAGGGTCAAGGACGTTTCTTTTCTCTTGTCGAACAAGGTTTTGGGCAGCTCACGCCTTCCAAGTTGCGAATGGTACTCGCGAATTTCTTGGCCTGCTTCAACCTGTAGTAGTTGGTCTTTTTAATTAGCGTCTCAACGAGAGGACTCATTTGCGCCTCAAAGTCTTGCCTCAATGGTTCGTTTCGGCGGTATAACTGACCTTCTTTTCAGTCCCTTTGTTCGAGTTCGGGTACCGGGTCCGACCACGAGATTTTTCACTGCGCGCCAAGCTTTGGTGCCATAATGCAATCAGCCGTCTTTTAACGTCAATGATTCTGGGCCGCCCGGAGGATCTGGATCTTGCATGCGGGATCTTCAGTCCTATCACTCGCCTAGAGTCTTGCCGGTTTGCCGGGATTCCGGCAGCTGCATTCGTCGACACCTCTTGATCATTTATTTCTGGAGTTAACGCGAGAACGGGAGTCGGAGTCGACGCTGCGACGCTCATCTGTGAGAAGGGATTTTTCTGCGGAGAAATCTCAGCGACCGGGCTTCCGGCGAGCGCCGCTTTTCCTTCGGGATTGATATGCCTCGGATGCTCTTGTATCGCGAGCACGACCGCCCCGAAAACAACTACACCCAAAACGCCCGTTCCAAACCCAACATATTCGCGATTGATGGTTTTAATCATGTCATGTGTCCCGCCAAAAAAGAACGGAATTATCCTGGCCTGCGTTTAAATTCCGCGACCTGTGATGAGCCTGACTGCCACCACAATCACGGTCGCCTTTCACAATCAGCGTGAAGAAAGATCCGGGATACCCGCAGTGAGCGCAGCCACGTCGCAATCCAGGGCGACGCACAAGGTGCACAGCCCCGAGAAGGTCACGTTGCGTTCGCCGCGTTCGACTCCTCCAACATAGGTGTGATGGAGGCCGCAGACGGCGGCAAAGGTCCGTTGGTTGAATCCGAGTGCGGTTCGCGCATTTCGCAGCCGCAGTCCCAGTCTCAACAATTCCACGCGCGGGGTATTCATTAGAGTCATAGAGTCCTTAAAGTCTCAGGGCGTCCATCGTTGAAGGGCTCTCACTCGGCGCCGCCGTCAACCGGTGAGGCTGCGTGCTCTTAAAAGCTCGCCTCGCGCGGGATCACGTTCTAAGCCGTTGCCGGAAAGATGTCGCTTTCTCGCGGATTCCTCACAGTCAACCCAAAAAGAGCACAACCCAGCATACTGCTTTAGATGAGTTGTCCCTATCTTTTAGCTATAGCCACGAAAGAACGCCTCGACTCGACCATTTTCCCTCGCGCCGGCTCCAGGTAAGGTTGCTAGCTTACGCGGCCGCCTGATCGCTCGCGCAAACCTGTACCAACGTATCAACAAAGCGCGCTACGACGCTAGCCGACACGCTGTCCGCTTTCCAAACGGCTCCGACCGGCATCTGCAGGGGCTTTTTCGCGCTCAACTCGCGAAAGACAACCCCATCGGTGCCCTCCCGCTCGAAAGGTTTACTCACCACCGCTAATCCAAAGCCCGCAGTCACAAAGGCCAGGGCGCTGGAGGCGGCATGAGCTTCTTTGACGAGCTTTGGGACAAAACCTGCGTTTACCCCGTTATTTCGGACACTGATTTTGGGCTGATTAGTGTTTATTGCTGCAGCGTGCTGATGGCATGTTCAAGACACACGGTGTTCCAAAGCGCGAGCGAGGCAACAACCAGATTTAGGCCGCTGACCCGATGTTGCTGGGTTTTGTAGTTTCGATTGGCCGCTCATTCGCGCTGTCATCGGCCGCAGCTGCGGTTCGCGCAGCTTCAAGGCAAGCTTCCACAGTTTCCCGCAACGAACTTGTATAGTAATCCGCACCAAGCGCAGTCCGAAGCCGCACGTCGCTGAGAATAAGGTCTTCACTGGGCCAAAGACCGACAAGCAGTGTAGCTGTGGGTAGCCGACGCCGCAACCGGCGCGCTAAGTACTCAAGGTACGCAGGCGTGCCACTAAGTTGGAGATAGGAAATGCAGATCATTGCAGACCCAGTAAGGTCCGCTTTGGGCATCCGTTCAGGCGAGGTGGTTTCGTGAGCGAATACCCGCGCTCCTAAACCGTGCTTGCGGACCAGTTGCGCCAGGATCGAAGATGCTGCTTCATCCAGAGGACCGCTCCCGGCGACACACAAGACGGGCGAGCTCGACTGCCACGCATGCGGAAGATCGGCGGGTTTTTCGCCCTGCGGCGCCGTAGACTTGGGCAACTCCTGCTCCACTTGACTTGGTAGGCCACTCACGACAGCAATCGATGTCTTCTCGTCCGCACCGGCGTGAGGATCAGCGTCCGGGTATTCGTCCAGTTTCTCGATCAGGCGTTTGATCGTCGTTTTAATGCGCTCAAGCTGGTCTGCTCCTATTCGACCCGCTGAGCGTCTGCGGCCGCAAGCCGCAGCCCTTTCAGTACTACCTCGTCGTAGTAGGAAGATAGAGAGCGTTCCTTGAGAAGCAGCTCCGCTTGGGACTGCGCTTCGTCCGAGTTATCGGCCAACATCCGTTGATAAAAGCTTTCAACTGGCGTCAATGGCGGCCGGTCACCCAGTAAGACATCGAAAAATTCCAGACGCTTCACGTGCCGGCCGAGAACAACGAGCACCAGAGTCAGAGGCGTCGACATGATGAGCCCGATCGGGCCCCATAGCCATCCCCAGAAGATAGCCGCCACGATGACCGCAAACGGTGATAGGCCTGTAGAGTGTCCATACAGCAGTGGCTCTAAAGCTTGACCGACTATCGGTTCGAGGACGAAGTAGAGCCACGCGGTCCAGATCAGCTTGACCCAACCCGGATCTACCGCAGCGGCTAAGGCCAAGGGAAAAACGGCCGAGAGGATTGATCCGACGTAAGGAACAAAACGCAGCAGTGCACTTACAACACCCCACAGCATCGGCGAGGGCAGGCCGATAATGGATAAGCCGATCGCAATGATAACTCCAAACCCGAAGTTGATCGCGAGTTGGGTAATGAAATAGCGGCTGAGGCGCCGGCCAGCGTCGTCCATCGCCTGCGTTGTGCGGTGCAAGTCGCCCGATCCGGTCAGCCGGATTAAGCGATCACGCAAATCTTCCCTCTGCAGCAGAGCAAACACTGTTACGACAAATACCAGCGCCGTGGTGGAAAGCGGAGCGACGAGCGGAGACAATATGCGCTGGGTCATCTCCAAAGGTGACGGGTTAGGGTTGTGCACTTCCACCGGCATAGGTTTCTGTTCCGTCGCCGCTTCCTCAGCGGGGTTTTCGGGAGAGGTCGGCGGCTGACCCTGCTTTTCACGTTCGACCTGCCGGCCGATGCCGCTCAAGACTCGATTGGCGCGGTCCAAAGTTAACCCGCGGAGCATTTCCACCTTGCGTTCGATGGTGCTCGCGTAGCGCGGTACTTGCCGGGACAGCTCAGCGATCTGCGCACCGACCATGCTGCCGATCCCCAGCGCAATAGCCAGAGCGAGAGCAACGGCCAGAAGTACCGGAGCAGTCCGTCCAATCGGCAGGCGCCGGAGCAAACCTACGAGCGGCACCAGGATGAACGATAGCAGGACAGCGAGTGTGACTGGTATCAATACTGCGCGGGCGAGAAACAAGGCCGCGACGATCACCACGGCCACCAAAGGGCCGAGCAAGCCTGAAGAGCTGGGAGTTTCGGCGGGTGGCACCGAGGCTGAATCGCCTCGCGGCAATATGGAAAGTCTTACGGGTTCCGGCATGGGATCAAGATATCAAGTTAATCTCCTCCGCCGTGCGGTTGTAAGCCGGGATTGGCGCTTCCTTGCCGTGTTCCCAAGCCACACTTTTGACGGTGCCGAAACCGGCGTAATCTTGGACCAGCTTGGGCTCGAATGCTTCCGGTTTTAAGTCCGCGCCGTACTTGCGCGCCCTTTCATAGCCCTGGTAGCGCTCGTGGTAAAGACCGGCATCCCGGGTTTCATCCCACAAGGTAGCTGAACATGAAAGCCAAGCAGCACCTGGAGCAGTCCATGCAAGAGGAACAAATACGTGAAGCCCTGAATACGCACTGGCACGCGTCGGCAGCCGGCGATGCAAACGCGGAACACGATATTTACGATGACGATGCCATTTGTGATTATCCCCAGTCAGGCGAGCGAATCCTCGGGCGAAGCAACTTGCAAGCCTTGCGAAGTCATCATCCCGGCAAGCCGTCGGGCTTCAACGTCAAGCGAATTCTCGGAAACGGTGATCTCTGGATCACGGAATACACAATCACGTACCAGGGGCAACCAGCATACACAGTGAGTATTATGGAGTTCCGCAACGGAAAGGTCGTGCGCGAGACACAGTATTTCGCGGATCCCTTCGAGGCGCCGGCCTGGCGGAGCCAATGGGTTCAGCAGATCGCGTGACGCCGCACTGAGGCGAGATTGAACCCCGACCGGCGGCTGAGCTGTTCATTCCTACTTTGATGATGGCCCGTCGGAAGTTATGGCGGCGACGCGCGAGATCCTTAGGCAGGGTGGGAGCTTCATCAAGATGATCGCTGGATCCATTTGAAGATTTGAAGCACCGGATAGCGCACCCAGTGGGTCGAGACGATGGATTGAGTAGGTGAGACTCACTGTGAGTACTCCTCGCGTCTGGCGCCTTCGTCGCGCGGAGTTACCCATGGACACCATGAAGCTGGCGAGACAATATCACAGAGACGAATGAATATCGCAGCGGAGTCGGTGCCCACTGGCCTTTCCTTTCTGACCCGGGGCCTAAAGTCCAAAAGGACCTTGACATCGCCGAGTACACAGATCCTCTCCACAATCCGATGATCCCCCACGTGATTGTCCTCGAGCCGGGTCTTGTGATTTATAAGATCTGCATGGACTACTGGTTCTTCGGTCGGCCCACGGTGGAAGATCTCCGCCAGGATTTACGGGCCGTTACCAAGAAATGCCGGCCGGACTGGGACATTACAACGCCCGAACTCAGAGCGGGGTGGCAACAAGGCCGAAAGGAACTCTTTTATCCTTACGGCAAAACGTACGCCCAACCTTGGGCGAACAGGACTAGGATTCGGGACGTCGGATTAAGCCGCTTTCGCAAGTGTGGCAGACCCCCGTACGACCAGCGCACCGGCACATCACAGGCTTCCGCGAAATCGAGAAGGCTCGAAAACTTTGCGTTCCAGCACACATTCAGGCCGCTGCACACAAGCGACACTCGTGGGTCCGAACGCACAGGCCCCTCCGGCGGGTGCGGAGATGCATGCGACGGATCGACGACGCCGGGCGTTATCGGTTTTCCTGGGCCGAAAATCTCCGTGTGCCCGGAAGCCCTAAGGCCCTTCGAATTTTGTCGGCAACGTCTTTGTGCGTCCACGGGTAAAACTGGTAACGCATAATCATCGCATATCCGCCCGCTTGAATGAGGGCGTAGACCGACGTCTTTGGGAGGGCTCGGACTGCAAAAACAGGCGTTAGGCCGAGATGGCGCGCGAGCCTGATTTTGGTCAGAAACTCCTCAATATCGAGATACCCTAAAGTATTTTTGACCTCCACGCCGTAGGCCATGCCATCTCTCTCAAAAATGAAGTCCAGATCGTGCTCGTTGGGTTACTTGCCGTCGGACCGGCTCAATCCATCCAGGCTGCGAAGGACGGCAGCGTCGAGTTCGATGTGTAAGGACGCGACGTTTTCTTCCAGTTGGGTCGCGGAAGTTGTTCCCGGAATCGCAACGATATTTGAAGATCGATGCAGGAGCCATGCGAGTGCGACCTGCGGTCTTGAAACATGGAGGCCCCCGGCCACCTCGGCCAAGGTTCCGCCGGCCGAGGCCAGTGGCGATCCCGGTTTCATCGGATCGGCGGCCAATGGGCCGTAAGGGAGAAACAGGATGCCATGCTCGGCGGTAAAATCGACGATAGCATCGCTTTGACGTTCTACGACGCTAAACCTGTTCTGCACGGAGGCCATGGGCGCGGTCGAGAGGGCTTCTTTGAGCTGATCCAACGTGATATTGGAGAGGCCAATCCGCCGGATCTTTCCTTGTTTTTGCAAAATCGCAAGCCCCGCAACGGAATCAGCGAAGGGGACATCGGGGTCGACCCAGTGAAGCTGGTAAAGGTCGATGCAATCGACTCGGAGGTTTCTCAGGCTGTCTTCGCAGTCTCGCCTCAGTCCTTCGGGGGCTTCCGTCCAGAAACCGTGCAGTGGCCGTCTTTTTGACCACTCCGCCTTTCGTTGCGATAAAGAGATCGTCCGGGTAAGGAGACAAGGCGTCGGCGACGAGTCTTTCGTTCCAGCCCGGGCCATAGGCTCTTGCAGTATCGATAAATCGAATTCCCAAATCGAGCGCATGGCGCAGCAGCTGTTTGCCTGCGTCCCAGTCGATGTAAGGACCGTAATAGTTTGGCTGCCCTGTCAGGCGCATGGCGCCATAGCCGAGTCGGGGAACAAGGAAGTCGCCAGTGATCGAGAATGTGTTCTGCATATTTGCATTTCAAAGAGATTTCGGTTGAGGATGCCCGGTGTTTGGTTGCCGAAGAAGATTCATGGCGCACCTTGCTTTTTTGCAAGTTTTAACAGAGACGAGATTTGAAGGTCCGGTCAGTTTAGTCAGCTCGATATACGATTCCGACGACAGACTAAGAGGGTGTCTGGGCGGCCTGATGAGCTTCGAGGCTTCGGCACTTTCTTCGGCGAGTGGCGTTGGGCAGAAACAAACTTCCACCCAATGTGCTGTTCCATCTTGGGCCAGACGCGCGCGTTTCATGTCGCAGAGGTATTCGTCACCGCGCCCTGAGTCCTTACTCCTTGGGTCAATCCGATGAGCTTTTTATAGCTTTGCTTTAACTGCTCCTGGCCTGCTTGCGTACAAGTCCGGGCCGCTCGGCCAATCTTCAACACTCGATGTTTGACCGCCCGAGCATGATGGACAATGGGAAGTTCGGAGTCCTGACAACCTCCGGCGATACGTTGCAAAGACCGGCTCGTGACTCGCACTGAATCGGCCAGCAACGAGCTGTCGGTGGGGTGGTGAATGTTGGTTTGTAGAAGAGCGATTTCATCCTCGTCACCCTGAGAAATGCGGCGGACGAGCTCGCTGTGTATGGGCTTCAGGATCCTCCACCCTCCACTGGTGCCAATCATATCTTTTCCGGAGTTTGTTGTCGTGGGGAAATGCGACTCGGTTCCCGCTTTGGATGCCAACGCATTTAGCGTGACAGACGCAGGGGCACGCGCAGCAAATCGAGCAATCGAGCTGCCCCGGGGAAGAAGAGCGGGAGCGAGCCCGCGCCATGCTTAGTCCGTTGGCCTGAAGGTCGATCAACTTTTCTGAGAGGAACCGGGAAGACCGTGATCTTTTAAGAATTCGTCAAGAACTTCTTGAAGCCTTTTGAGAGACGTGCCTTCCTCGACGTCGACTTCCACCACAGAAATCGCGCTCGGTTCGAAATTTCCTTGCAGCGCAGGCGGTTCGGGAACTTTAATTCCCGAGTTTGCTAAATGATCAAGAAATGACCCCAACAGATCTTCTTGCACATGAAAGCTTGGAAGGGACTCGTCAGTGGGTGGCAGGAGAATAATTCTTTCAGGCGGCATAAAGTAATTGTGATCTTCCATTGATCGACGGCGGCCGAGGCCTCGGATGGGTCCTAGAAAAATTTGTTTAGGACGATTTGCAACCGGCGGGCGGTCCGGCCGTTGTCTTCAATGCGTCTCGAAAGGGTGCAACCGGTTTTAATGGCCGGAACGAAAAGCAGTCCCGGACTTACATTTAGTTGGCCTGAGGATACGTCGCGAACTGAATTGATCTTTTTTTCGACTGACGAGAGAATTACTTGCTTGTAGGCCGCCGTCGTGGGCTCGAGAGAGCTACTTAGTCTCTCTCCAGTAGTCGCTAAGACGTTAGCCACCGAAGGAAAATTTCGCCAATGAATAACCCCCAGAATCCCTCTCCCACCCTTGGCTCTTATCGCATGTACCTCGACGGCGAATGGTCCAACGGGGAAGCTTCCGAGACCATCGAAGTTGAAAATCCGGCAAACGAAGAAATTATCGCAACCATCCCCGCCGGAACGCCGAACGACGCCCAGCGGGCTTTGGATGCCGCCAGAAACGCGCAATCAGGATGGGCTGCACGTCCTCCGATCGAGCGCGCAAAATTGCTCCACAAACTCGCCGACGCCATCCGCGCGCACCAAGATCATTTAGCGCGAATCGTGACGCTCGAACAAGGCAAGCCGCTCAAGGAAGCCATCGGAGAAATCGGAGCGACCGAAACGTTTATCCGGTACGCAGCCGAAAGCGCTCGCCGGATTGAAGGCGATATCATGCCCTCCGACAATCCGAATGAGGAAATCTGGATCCGGCGAGTTCCCTACGGGGTCGTGGTTGCCCTCACAGCATGGAATTACCCGTCGGCACTCGCGGCCAGGAAGATCGGCCCGGCCCTGGTTGCCGGTAATACGGTCGTTCTGAAGGGTCACGAATGTACGCCTCTTTCTGGTCTGGAACTGGCCAGGCTCGCGCACGAGACCGGTTTTCCAAAAGGAGTTTTCAATGTTGTGACCGGCACTGGTCGCACGATCGGTGAAGCGCTCACGATGAGTCCGCTAACAGATCTTGTGACGATGACCGGAAGTGTCCGCGCCGGGAAAGAGATCTACCGCGCAGGAGCGGAAAAGCTTGCCGTCCTCCGCCTTGAACTGGGCGGAAAGGCACCCTTCCTCGTGATGGAGGACGCGGACCTGGAAGGCGCAGTGGAAGCGGCAGTCATTGCCCGGTTTACCAACTGCGGTCAGATCTGCACCTGCAACGAACGGATGTACGTGCACGAAAAAATCGCGGACGATTTTCTCGAGCGTTTCGTCGCTCGGGCGCGCTCGCTCTCAATCGGAGATCCAATGAAGAACTTCGATCTTGGTCCGAAAGTAAATCGTCCTGAGGTCGAAAAAGTGGAGGCAATTGTGAACGAAGCAATCGCAGGGGGTGCCCAAGTGCTGCTCGGAGGCAAGCGTCTACGCGATGGTCAGTTCGCGAAAGGTCATTGGTTTGAACCCACGGTTCTCACCGCCCTGGATAACCGTGCCCCTATCTTGCAGAGAGAAGTATTCGGTCCCGTCATTCCCGTTCTTCGGTTTCGCGATTTCGAGCAGGCCATCAAGTATGCGAACGATACCGAGTACGGTCTTTCCGCGTTCATTTTTACCAATGATTTCCGCCGGATCATGAACCTGTCACGAAGCCTCCAGTTCGGCGAAGTCTATGTGAATCGACCGAATGGCGAACTCATCCAGGGCTTCCATAACGGCTGGCGCCATTCCGGCCTAGGCGGAGAGGACGGCAAGTACGGCCTGGATGGTTATTTTCGCAAGCAAACCACCTACGTTCGTTTTGCTTAAAAAATCATACCTTGTCCTTCTCTTCTGATCTTTTTTAAAAACGCGACCCCACGGCCAAGGCGATTTCCTGGGGTTTTCCAGTCCCGGCTTGGTTTGCCGCTTGCGCATACATCGTCAGCTCGATCTGTCTGAACCTCACCGCCAGCGGACGCTATGTCCTTGGCAGGCGTTATTCTTCTGGGTCTGATCTTCAATATCCTCAATTTCGAGAACGGTCTGGGTTGGATTTGTCTATCGGCCTACTGGCAGTCAGTGATCCGCGGAGCCTTTCTCATGATCGTCGTCGTGCTTCAGGCGAACCTGACCGCCCGGCACCGGTCTACATCTTAACCTTCCTACTCGATCTCAAACACAAGAAATCACTTATGCCACACCTCACTGAACTGATCCCCGGATACTACCGAATCGCGCTGTCAGCAGCGGTTAGCGACAGCATGCACGGTCACATGGCCTCGTTTGAACTCAACACCGTTCGGCTTCGCGACTCTGATGGTGCAGAAGGGGTAGGATATACCTTTACCTGCGGCCGGAATGGGTCCGCCATTCACGCGCTGTTGGAACGCGATTTTCCCGATCTCGCGCTCGGTCAAGATGCCGATCGAATTGAATTCTTATGGACGAAACTCTGGTGGGGATTGCACTACGGAGGACGAGGCGGACCCACCGTGCTCGCGCTGTCCGCCTTCGATATGGCACTGTGGGATTTGAAAGCAAAAAGACTGAATCAACCCCTTTGGAAGCTCTTAGGCGGGAATGATCGTCACGTTCGGTGCTACGCCGGTGGGATCGATCTCGATCTGCGACTAGAGCGATTACTCGAACAGACCGACAACAACCTAAAAAAAGGTTTTCGCGCCATCAAGCTGAAGGTGGGCCGGAAACGATTGGCCGAGGACGTTGAGCGCGTCAAAGCCATGCGCCAGCATCTCGGCGACGATTTCCCTTTGATGGTCGACGCGAATATGAAGTGGACGGTCGACGAGGCGATCCGAGCCGCACGCGCCTTTCAGCCGTTCGACCCGGTTTGGCTCGAAGAGCCAATTATCCCCGACGATTTTGCCGGTCATTCACGTCTGGTTCGCGACGGCGGTCTGCCGATAGCGACGGGCGAAAACCTGCGCACGCTCTGGGATTTCAAACACCTGATTGAAATTGGCGGAGTGACCTTCCCAGAGCCGGATGTAACGAACTGCGGCGGTATTACCCCCTTCCTGAAAATCGCTCATCTCGCAGAAGCCTTTAACCTGCCGGTTACGACCCACGGCGCGCACGATGTAACCGTGCATTTGCTAGCAGCAGTACCCAACGCTTCCTACCTGGAAGCACATGGCTTTGGCCTGGATCGCTACATCGCTGAGCCGCTTCACATCGAGGAAGGGTTTGCCATCGCGCCCGACCGTCCCGGTCACAGCATCGAATTTGATTGGAAAGGCCTGGAATCCATCCGGGCATAACACGAACCTCAGCGAGGCATCTCTCACTCGTAAAAGGAAAAACAATAATGAAACTGAAAGATAAGGTCTCAATCATCACCGGTGGCGCCAGCGGAATCGGAAAAGCAATCGGCGAACGCTATGCCAAGGAAGGCGCCCGGGTGGTGGTAGCAGATCTCGACGGTAAAACCGCCGAAGGACTAGCACAGCAGTTCGGTAACGGCGCATTCGGTATTGAATGCGACGTAACGAAGCAAGAATCGATCGATCACCTGGTCGTAACGGTCGTCGAAAAAGCCGGTCGCATCGACATCCTGGTGAACAATGCCGGTATCTTCGCGATGGCTCCGATTACCGAAATAACGCGGGATCAATGGCACAAACTATTTGCGGTGAATTCGGAAGGCAAATTTTTCACCATGCAAGCGGTCGCCAGGCAGATGATCAAACAAGGTCATGGCGGAAAGATTATCAACCTGGCCAGCCAGGCTGGCCGGCGCGGTGAACCGCTCGTTGCCGTGTACTGCGCTTCGAAGGCGGTCGTGATCAGTATCACGCAATCGGCCGGGCTGGCTCTGATTAAACATGGCATTAACGTCAATGCCATCGCCCCGGGTGTGGTCGATACGCCCTTTTGGGAGTTTGTTGATCGGGAGTTCGCGCGTTATGAAAATCGCCCAATCGGAGAAACCAAACGGATGGTCAGCGAAGCCGTCCCCTACGGCCGGATGGCCAAACCGGAAGACCTCACCGGCATGGCCGTATTCCTGGCGACGGAGGACGCCGATTACATTGTTGCGCAAACCTACGGAGTCGATGGCGGCAACTGGTTAGCTTAAATGAGTAATCGTCTGGCAGGGAAACGTGCCGTTATCACGGCGGCTGGACAGGGTATTGGTCGGGCAGCGCTGAAGCCTTCCTGCGTGAAGGCGCAGAGGTGATTGCAACCGATAGCAACGAAGCTGCTCTTCAGTCCTGAGCGGTTGCGAAACCCGAGGGGCTTAATTAACGTTACCGATCCAGCCGCGATTGAGGCATGCAAAAGCAGAACTCTGAAAGCTTTGACTGGACATAGTTAAATCTTCTGTCGTCCACGAGAAGGCTCTCGTTTAGACTCTTTCATGCCCATGGCGACTCGCAAAGCTCCAACGAGCGCATCGCTTCCAAGAACGAGCCCACTGAGCGTTATGTCTCCCGCGCGACTTCAGAAGCATTCTTGTCCTCGCGTAAGCCGATGAAACTGCAATGGCGCAGGTGGCCAGCCGCAGTCCATTCTACGAACGCCACCTGGCACACCAATTCCGGTTTCACCCACCGGCACTCCTTCATGTTTTCAATGGTAAGCGACTCTCCCCACCGAGAGGCTTTCTTTTCGGGAAGGTTCTTGAATGGGCAGTTTGGCGTTACGAGCCTCTCGAGTTTTGGGAAAATCTGGTTGCGCTGCATCGGCGTGAAGCCATTTTTCACCTTTGCTACAAAGATGAGCCCGGTATTTTCATTGACGCCGACCAGCAGAGCCTCGAAGCCATGCGTACCGGGAATGTAGCCGCCGACGACAAACTCCTGCTCGCGGTTGATGCGAAATTTAATCCATGCTCCGGAACGCTCGCCTGCCTCGTCACCTATCGTGGTTTGGAAATGAGCGATGTTGTCGGTTCGAGCCGATTATGTTCTCAGTTCGCTACACCCGGGAAACTGCTACGATAACGCGAAGGCGGAGGCGTTCTTTAGCACGCTCAAAAGCGAATGCCTGCCAGCTCAAGTTTTGATTCCAAGGTGGCTGCACGTCGCGAGCTGTTCGAGAATATCGAAATGTACTACAGTCTTCTGAGCCAATCAGATAACGCACATTAACCAACTATCCGTGTCCGTTGTTTTCGGGGAACTACATTTTGGCCAACTATGCCAATCGGGTCTTGAAGTTGGGCCTGGATCTGCACTCTCGGCAGGTGACGGTAGCGATGCAGGAAGATGGCGATCGGATCAAGGCGGCCGGGGAAAATGAGCCATGGGGTTTTTCTGAATTGGGTGCAGGAGTCGCGAAGACGGCAAACCAGCAAGTCAACATCAACGTTTCGCAGAGTTCTCCATGTTCACTTTCGGCCTTGTTTAACAAGTAATCTTGATATTCGTTTTGATTGATCATGAAGACGGATGTACTGATTGCCGGGGGCAGGTCCTGTCGGACTGACGATGGCCTCAGAACTGGAGCGCTACGGCTTGTCCGTCCGCCTCATCGACAAAAATACCGACCGCACCGACAAATCCAAGGCGCTCGTTCTCTGGGCGCGTACGCTCGAACTGATGGACCGTATGGGCACGGGCAGCACCCAGCGCTTCATCGATGCCGGCCTTGAAGTCCAGGGGGCTAATATTCTCTCGGGGCGTGAGGAAATCGCCCGCGTTGAAATGACTCACATCGAGTCACCCTACAATCGCGCTCATGATTCCGCAAAGCGACACGGAACGCCTGCTGGAAGAGCATCTTGCGAGGTTCGGCCTAAAGGCTGAGCGCCAAGTGGAATTGAAGCAATTTCAGTCGAGCGCGGATGGAGTGCCATGCACACTCCTCCTTCCCAATGGCCGTGAAGTAACCGCAGAGGCATCGTGGCTGATCGGCTGTGATGGCGCCCATAGCACGGTACGTCATCAGCTTGGCATGGAATTCCACGGCAGTACGCTTCTGAGCGATTGGATTCTAGCCGATATTCATCTGAACGGCGTTCTCGGTGCTCCTGCGATTAATATCTTTTGGCATGTGCAGGGAGTGCTTGCCATTTTTCCTCTTCACGGAACGCGATACCGCGTGATTGGCGATGTTGGAGAATCGTCAGGCTCCATTGGCGAAGGACATCTTCCCACTCCAACGGTGAAGGAAGTTCAGCGAATTCTCGACGTGCGCGGTCCCGGCGGAATTCGGGCTAGCGCTCCCGTCTGGCTCTCCTCTTTCAGCATCAACGAACGTAAAGTCTCGGACTACCGCTCAGGTTGCATTTTCCTCGCCGGAGACGCAGCACACGTCCATAGCCCAGCGGGAGGCCAGGGGATGAATACTGGAATGCAGGACGCCTGCAATCTTGCGTGGGAAACTCGCGCTTGTCTCGCGGGGTATTTGCGCGCCGGAGCCGTTGCTGAGCAGCTACAGCATGGAGCGCAGCGCAATCGCCAAACTGGTTCTCGAGGCAACGGGGAAAGCAACGGCAATGGCCGTAATGAAGAGCGGCATCAAGCAGTCGGTCCGTAATCATATAGCTTCGCTAGTTTTTGGACTTGCGCCGGTCACACGCGCGATGGCAAACCTCCTTTCGGAGGTGGCCGTTGCATATTCCGACAGTCCGTTGAACGCGCAATCCGCGCATGCGCACGGCGGCACAGAACCCGGCAAGCGCGCCCCAATCCGCGAGGGTGAGCCGGCGGCGGGTTCGGGTAGCTCGCCGCGCTTTGTGTTGTTTGCAGAAGACACGCCCGCGTCGAGATCGCTGCTTTCGAAATATCCGAATCTTGTCGAGCCTTCGCCGCGCAAGGAGTTCGCCGAGGGAGGCATATCGATGGCGAAGAAGCAACCCAACAAGCCGCCTAACAGATTATTTTAACAAGGATGCGCCCGTCCCCGATACACAACTTTTGACAATATCTCAAAGCACTGGCGCAAAGCGCTCTACGGCCGTGCTTGTGCAGGAGCCAGGGTCCCATACGCCATATGGATTAGCAACGTAGCACCCGCTCAAAACCAGCCAGCCCGCTCAAGTGCTCTCCAAGCGATTGACTTCGAACGATCCGTGCCACAGCTTGTCCCGGGTTTTCTGAGGCTGGTTAGTTCCCCTTCCTGATCGTCCCAATTGCAGCGAGGGATTCATTTTATGAGCGCAAAGATCCCCGGACTTGCCGCTGCGAGCTCCGTCGCGAGCCGTCAGGCCAAGATCAAGAACGTGATCCAGGTAGCCAGCGGCAATTTCCTGGAGATGTATGATTTCATTCTCTTCGGCTATTACGCTGCCGCGATCGGAAACACCTTCTTCCCGAAAGGGGATCCTTTTGCGGTGCTGATGGCCTCGCTCATGGCCTTCGGAGCTGGGTACTTAATGAGGCCGATCGGTGCGATCGTTCTGGGTGCCTTTATCGATCGGCATGGGCGGAGAACCGGGTTGATTCTTACGCTCGGCTTGATGTCGGTCGGGACGCTTACGATCGCCTGTCTCCCCGGGTATGCCGTTATCGGAATCGCCGCTCCCCTGCTCATCGTGCTGAGCCGGTTGATCCAGGGCTTTTCGGCTGGGGTCGAGCTTGGCGGCGTTTCTGTCTATCTCTCCGAGATTGCGACGCCCGGCAATAAAGGTTTCTACGTGAGCTGGCAATCGGCCAGCCAGCAGGTCGCGGTGATGTTCACCGCCGCCTTGGGAGTGGCTCTTAACCTCGCGTTGGGCCGGCCCGTGATGGACAGCTGGGGCTGGCGAATACCCTTCTTGATCGGCTGTTTGATCATCCCTCTCCTCTTTGTTCTACGCCGCGGCTTGCCCGAGACCGAAGCGTTTCAAGCTCGCAAACATCGCCCATCATGGTCCGTGCTTCTCCGCACGGTGACCCGCAACTTAGGAACCGTGGTAATCGGAACGATGCTTGTGACAATGACGACCGTCTCTTTTTATTTGATCACGGCCTACACCCCCACCTTTGGCGCGCACGAGCTTCGCTTGGCGCCTACCGCGGTGCTTCTGGTTACCTTGTGTGTGGGGTTCTCCAACCTGGTCTGGCTGCCAGTGATGGGGGCGGTCTCTGACCGCGTCGGCCGCTTTCCCGTCTTGGTCGCCTGCACGGTCCTGGCGCTGGTTACCGCTTATCCCCTGATGCAATGGCTGGTGGCCTCGCCTTCATTTGAAAGATTGCTGGCTGTCCTGCTCTGGCTCTCGTTTCTCTTTGGAAGCTACAACGGTGCCATGGTCGTCGCGTTGACCGAAATCATGCCAGAAGAAGTGCGAACAGCCGGCTTTTCCCTCGCTTACTCCTTGGCGACCGCGATTTTCGGCGGATTCACCCCAGCCATTTGCGAAGCGTTAATTCACATGACGGGCAATCGCGCCATGCCCGGCATCTGGCTTTCGGCGGCTGCGCTCATTGGCCTTACCGCCACTCTCCTCAGCCGGTCTCGATTGTCCGTCGGGTATCGTCCTTCGCTCTACCATGCATCTCCCCCGAGTAGCGCGGGTCCGGCGATCCGGTGAGATGGACCGTCAATCAGTGCAGGATGAGCGGCGGGCGAGCCTTCTCGCTGGCCCGGACCTCGCGCGATCCCACCGAGGAGGCGCATCGCTTGCACAAGTAATCGTAGATTTCCCGATCAGGTAGAATCAACAGCAGCTTCTCGTACACTGGTTGCGCCGACTGGCATTTGGAACAGTATAACGAAGAAGCGCGAAAGTTTTCGAACTGTCTCATAGAACGGCAACGACTTTCACTCTTGGACAGGAATCCGCCTGCGTCAACCGGCGAAGGCTCATTAGCCCGTATCGTCTCGGATCCTATTAAAACTTTACCAAGGATTCGGGGTAGTTGAAAAGGGTTGCTTCCATTGAAGGCGTGGATGTTGGTGCCGCACACGCCTAGGCGGTGAACGCACACTTCGCATCCTCGGGTTGGATCGCCACAAGAGGCTCTTCTGTTGCCCTCGTAGCCAGTTTGCCCAGAGGACCTTGCGCTTGTCGCTGCGCTTCGGCCGGGAGGACTAGCTCCGATCAGTTCTTTTCAGAACCGTCAACCTAGCCCGCCGCGAACACAGATGTTTACAAAGGAGCGTGTTCTATGCCAACCGAACAGTATCTGAGGCAGGATCAGCTCGCCGAGACCTCGAAGAAAACTCGCGTTCCGAACACCGATCAATAAATTGATTTGAGAGCAGACGGCGCGAGGTATCATTAGCGATTTTGATCCAGTCTTCCCTCGTGCGCGGGCTGATCTCGTAGTCCGCCAGTCAGACGACGGCGGCTGGCCCGCGCCATAGTATTCCGGCACCTGAGATTAAAATCGCTCCAAACCTACTTGACCGAAGAAAAGGCGGTCGGTTCAAGGAAGGAGTTGCTGATCGAGGCGACGATCGGGCCCTCGCGCTCGCTCTCTGCTCGCTTCTCGATCCATTCAGGATCGGTGGCGAAGACGTTCCATTTCCTCTCGCGATCGGCGAGCGATTCCCATTGCAGCATGTAATAGAGCTCACTGTTCGATTCGCCGATCAGCACCGTCCAGAATCCGGCCTGCCGGATGCCCAGCCGTTCCCAGATGCGCAAGGTCGTCGTTTCAAAACGCTTCAAAAGCGCCGGCATGCGACCCGGCAAGCAGCGGTAGATACGCAGTTCGTATATCACACGACCCCTTATTCACCGACCCTCCCGTACTGCTCCTGTCCTTGTCAATATCACAGGATCAAAAGCAGCATTCCGCCCATGGCAATCTCTGAAGCCAACCTCGGCATGCCAGCAAAGAACCCCAATCCCCCGCAAAAAGTTCCTTTGCCCCCTCCCACACGATCAGCTTTTTGCGAGCGATTCAGGCTCATGATTAACAGTAACGGGCTGACCAACGCGCAGGAGCCCCGAGCTTTGCTCGCAGCAAAAATTCATCCCGAAAATCACCCCGCCTTCCGTTGATGAGCGGTAGCGGGAAGTGTTCGCAGCGGTTCGGGGCTGCGCCGCAAACTGATCTGATCTGTAGTCGTAATCACGCAGCGCACGCATGGACCGCCATGCCGGAAGGTGAGTTTCTCGATCTGAAAAGCCGTCCACGTGTCCTCTTCGTAGGCCGCCTGGCACCATAAACCGCCGATCGTTCCGAAGACCCCGCGCTTGTATCTCGGCTTCCTCCAGGCTGATACCGGCGCACGATTTTACAGGATAAATACAGATCTGCGAAATGCGGGGCGGGATCATGGTCGATAAAAGCGGCGCTATGGGTCAAGATTCGTCAAGTATGCGCCTGACTCCAAAGGATAAGCCAAGCAATCAGGAATACTAATGGCAGAAGAAGCGGAGAGGCGATTCCTAACCAGCGAGTGAGCTGGCTTCCTTGGATCTCCGGGAAGCCTTTGACCGAAGAGACATGAGTCGCGTAAGCGCGACGGAGGCGATAAAGCGCACGAACTCCTGCGATCACGCTGCAGTAAATCAGGATGTCAGAAATACATGCAACCGCTGGAATAATATTGAAGAGGAGGTCCTGTTGTTTTGCCAATAAGGGATTGCGAGCCTGTGGCGCGGCGTTGGCGATGATCGCATACCCGGTGAAAAAGAACGATTGTGCCGCCATCAGCCAGGACAGTCGCTGCACGATCAGAATGTCCTCATGTTGGATCTGATCCCGGATAGTGTGGTACCAATCCGCCGGGCCAAACAGATTAGCCGAGGGTTCGCTCATTGGCCTTCACGTAGTTATTCTGTTTTCGAATTGCCAAATTGGACAGTTCCATTCGCCTCAACAAAATGCTTGATTCAAACGGTTCTGAGCCAGAAAAAGTAGCGTGCGGAACATCTGTTGGATGTTGCTGTTCATAAGTCTGAGCGGGCAAGTGCTCGCGGAGGACGATGTGCTGGAGCGCGCACTTCGTGCCATTGAACGAACTGACCAGACGCTTGCTCGCGCCCGAGAGCTTCACGCACGGAGACGGCGTGCGCAGGGAGTAGCGGCGGTCCGGCCGCTAGGGGCACCGCCAAGTGGCGCGGCCACTGCCGGCCAGCAAATACCGTTGCCCGATGAGACTGGCGGACCAAAGCCGCCTCCCCCGCCCAGCATCACGGTCACCCAGTTGCGACCGGAAGACATCCAGGATTTGTCACAGACCAGTCCTCCCGAGCGTGACCTCATCCAAAAAGCTTTGGCATTGACCAAGCGCCATCTTGGACCAGCGCACAATTCCGATAATCCGGACAGTGGCGGTCTCGATCCGGGCGGGTTTGTCCAGTATCTGCTGAAATCGCGGGGCATCGCCGACGCACCGCATGATCCTGCCCAGATCTATCTGTGGGCGAGGCAGAACGGAAATTTCCATGCTGTCCTCAGCCGGAGCCCGGCCTCCCCCGAATTGAAAGATCTCGCACCGGGAGATCTACTGTTCTGGTCAACCGTCGACGCATGGAATCAGGAAATTCCGATAACCCAAGTGAGCCTTTACGTTGGCAAAGAACGCAGCGACGGCAAACCGGTGATGGTCGGAGTGAGCCAGGGGCTGCTCTATCATAACGCACCGATGACGGGCTTGAGCGTCCTCGATGTTCAGCAGAACGCCGCCGATCCTGCGGAGGACTACCTCCTGCCTCGCCTCGTCGGGTATAGCGAGATTCCCGGCTTGAACGAGAAACCAGATAATGCGCCCCCGCCGCAGTAGGTGTCGCTGTTAGTGCCAGTGGCAGTGCTAGTGCTGCCAGTTGTCATCGGTAATCGGCGATCGGCGGCAGCTACCGCCGTCCGAAGAATTTGTGGCATTCCCTTCCTGTGCCATCTTGCTCCCATGATTCCCGGAAGCGAGAAACGCAAAGCCGAATACCCGATCGATCAACTGTTTCTTGATCGCTGGTCGCCACGGGCGATGTCGGGCGAACGCATCACTGAGGAGGAACTCTTCACCTTATTCGAGGCGGCTCGCTGGGCGCCTTCTTCTTATAACGGCCAACCGTGGCGCCTGCTATACGCACGGCGCGAAACCGAACAGTGGCCGTTGTTCTTTGATCTCTTGGTGGATTTCAACAAGACCTGGGTGAGAAATGCGGCGGTATTGATTCTTTTCGTTTCAAAGAAGACTTTTGAGCATAATGGCGAACCGGCGATCACCCATTCGTTCGATACCGGTGCGGCCTGGGAGAATCTCGCGCTTCAAGGGAGCCACAGTGGATTAGCCGTTCACGGCATGCAGGGGTTCGACTACGAAAAAGCCCGATCTGTTCTCCAGATCCCGGATGATTTTTCGGTTGAGGCGATGGCGGCGGTTGGCCGGCCGGGTCGCGTCGACGATCTGCCGGAGCAGATCCGCCAGAGAGAAGCCCCGAGCGACCGCCGACCTTTGGCGCAGACGATTACGGAAGGCCATTTTCGCGCGTAGCGGCGTCCGAGTCACTGGAACTGGCACCGGCACTCGATCTGTGGCATGTGAAACCTTCAGATGCTTTCCAGCGCGCAATCTCTCGAACTCATCGGGATTTTCTTTCTGCCTTTTGTGCAAGAAGACTCGGCCAGCGTGACAGCAGCGCTTCTCGGGACGAATGGCACTTTTTTCGCCTGGCAAACCTTGACCGCATGCGCGCTTGGGATGTGGACAAGCGACTTTATCGTTTACCTGTTAGGCCGGTTTGGCGGACGAAACCTTTTCCGATTGCGTTGGATCCGAATGATCGTTTCGCCGCGACAGGTTGAGCGAACGTCCACCTGGTTCGAGTCTTTCGGCTGGCCGACACTCGTCTTTAGCCGATTGGTGCCAGGATCGCGGACTGCTCTTCTTTTCACTTCGGGACTGCTTCATTATCCAGCCAAAAAATTTCTCCTGGTCAGTCTTTGTGCGGCTCTTGGCTGGTTGATTGTTGTCTTTGCGCTATTCGCTCATCTTGGTCTCGGCGCGACTGCTATCCTTGGGTTGCGCTGGATCCTGTCTGCCGTGCTTCTCGTGGCCGGCGGTGCCGCGGGTATCTCCTTGCTCGCGCGGAGGTGGAAAAAAGGCAAACCTGCCCGGGATGTTCCCGCGCTGCCGGAGCGTTAAGAACGCGTGGTGTTTTTCCTTCTCCCCGCCGCGTTTTTTGCGGGTGTGGTCGACGCGAGCATTGGCGGCGGCGGACTGATCCTCGTTCCCGCCTTGTTTGCGGCGTTTCCGGCATCACCCCATCCATTGTTGTTAGGCACGAACAAGCTCGCGTCGGCTTGTGGAACCGGCAACGCCTTTCTGACTTACTCGCGTCGTGTCCAACTTCCCTGCGACTGGTCGCCAGTGTTGCCCTGCTCGCCGGATTATTCGCTATCCTCGGAGCGGAAACAGCGCGCTTGATCTCGCCGCGAGTCTTTCGACCTCTGCTGCCTTGCGTGCTTCTGGCAGTCCTCGTCTACACCTTTCGTCGGAAGGATCTCGGAGCATTTCACACCTTTCGCTCGGACGAAAAGCAGCCGGCGGCTAAGGCGCTCCTCCTCGGCGCCTGCATCGGATTCTATGATGGAATGATCGGACCAGGCACAGGAACCTTTCTGATTCTATTATTTGTCCGGCTCCTCGGTTTTGACTTTCTGCACAGTTCCGCAGCGGCCAAACTAGTGAATCTATCGACGAACCTGGGAGCCCTGTTGCTGTTTGCCGCAACCGGCAATGTCTGGTGGCCAATTGGTTTAGCCATGGGACTAGCGAACATGCTGGGTGCACTGGTTGGAGCGCGTCTCGTTATCCTGCATGGGAACCGGCTGATCCGCCGGATTTTTCTCGCGGTGGTGATCGTGCTGTTGGGAAAGACCACGCTGGACAACTTCTATTGAACGGCTTGAGCCTCGGTACGGGCAAGCTCCTTCTTGACCTTCCTAGTGTTGAATCACGCCTCGATCCGGACGAGCGGGAGCTCATCCCTACCATCTTGACGCCATTCCAAGGCAGTTCCTCTTTCGCTATAATTATGAGCACCTCCCGCTGCGCAAGCGTTTTCCAACCTCGGCGGATCTTGCCTCCGATGAGACGTGACCCGCCCCTAAGCTTCAAATAGCGGGACGCTGGAAACCTGCGGAGCCATTTTTTGCAGGCTTTGGATTCGGGCAAGCGATGCCTCGACCTCACCGCGATTGAGCAAGCCGGTGACGGTGACTAAGGCACGGTAGGTCGATTCCGGAGCGAGGATAGGGACTCGCCGCGCACTGCGTTCAATGGGTTTCGGATAAGGAAAGCTGGTAGCCGGCTCCAGACCAGTTACGTAACCAGTTTTTCGCGCTGCCTCATTTTTCCAGAGAGTTAAACAAGGCAGTTGTCGCGTATTGTAGGCGACGGTTACACCCCGGTCGGACTCTGGCGAAATAAGGGCCGCCTCTGTCCACCCTTGTTCGTCGGCAAATGCTTTGATCAAATGAACTTGTTCGGTGTACCCGGCAAGCTGCGGACCGGCGTACCGGTTCCAATTGGCCATCCCCCCTTCCACGGCGCGGCGATCCCGAGGCGCTACGGATTCCACTGGCGCATGAAACTGGGCGCCGGCGCCAAGCAGCGGCGGCCCGAAGTTGATATGGTAAAGCGTTTGCATCTCCTGGGGGATATCGGCCAGGTTGACTATCTGATCGTCCAAAGTCACCGCCGCGGAGCCGATTTCGGTGACGATGTTCGTTATGAGCCTGAGCTGAGGACCGAACATGATGGTTTCGTCGACGACCCCGCGGAGGATAACCCGCGGGCGAGGAGCCGCCTCAAAACGGAATTCCAGGTAACTAGCCGGAAGGTAGTTGAGCCGGCCATGCAGGGTCAGTGGTTTGCCATCGTCGAGGCAGGGTGCCCCGATCGACTCAAGGCCGCAACGCGATACCCACTCGCCGTAACCATTCAGCCACCCAAGTCCGCCTGCTTCGGTCAAATTCACATATTTCGGATGAACGATCTCACGCACTGGCGATTCCCAACCGAGCCGGAGATCCCCGATCCGCCCTGACCAAAGCTGGCAACCACGGGAAGGAACCACCGTAAACTTCAGAGCGCCATTATCGATCTCTACTATCTCGACGCCATCTTGACGGCCGCCTCTGAGTTTTGTCTTGGAAACCTTCCAAACGATTGCGCCGGTATATTCTTTTACCTCATCGGAGACGAGCTCCCATGAATCGAGGTCAATGCCTGCGCTTGAGTCAATCAGTACGGTGGACATGGGCATTTCAGAGGATAGCCAGGTCTGGAAATCGCTTCGAATGATATTTCATCCGACCGACGAAAGATGTTATCCTGGTTGGTAAACGTTCCTATCCGAGGCTATTTTTTTGAGGTAACCCGTGCGCGTAAAGCCGGAGAGTGTTTTCAGCCGTCGCTTCGTGAATCCGCACTACTATTCTGCCTGGGCCTCCTATCGAACTCTGCGACGTCTCGTGTTCACGCTGTTCGCCGCCGCGATCGTGCAGGTCAAACTTTTTGCGCTTCTGCCGGCAATCCTTTTTCCGCTTGCGTTTTTCGCCTATTTTCTCAGTGCGTTATGGCTGGCCAATTGGCGGTGTCCTCGCTGTCGGCAACCATTTTTCCGGGGCGCGTTTCTGCGCAGCCTCTTTGGAGGACGTTGTTTCCACTGCGCTTTGCCAAAATGGGCAGTGACCCGATCGGGAAACATTGTCTTTCGACCGCGTTTTCCGCTTGGCTGGACCGCCGAGACAGAGTTGGATTGACTTGCACAAAACTAACCTGTAGCGAGGCCGCTCCTCTGATCGACGAATTTAGTGGAAAAAAGGCAGCCGGACGTCTGGCCTAAGCTTGTTTGGCGGCCTCGCTGTTGGCTAACACGATTCTACGATGAAATTTTTTTGCCTGTTGGTGATATCCCTTTTGGCAGTTACGTTTGCGGCCGAGGCTGACCATCCACTCTATGTGCCAGGCCCGTACCCACCTTCGGATCCGCCCATGTCGGCCAGCCGGGCGCGGAGCGAGTACAATTCCTCAGACGAAACGCACTCGAGATCACAGCAAACGCGGTATTATCGGAAGAGCAGCAACCGAACCCGCACCGGAAAGCACCCGCAAAAACGGCGAGGATTTTTCAGTTGGTTTGCGCCGCATAAGACAAAGCACCGATCAACTGGACGACATCATCGATAGATTCCGGCCATTCAAACCGCGACCGGCGAACGACCATTGCTTACTCCGGCCGGCAACGGAATCGAACGTAGCGCCGACGGCCTCGTCGGTATCTTGCACGCGCGCGAGGCCGTGCGCTTTACCTCAGCGCCGCGAGCCCCTTCAGAGTACTGACGAGGCCGTCGGCGCTACGACTCACTTTGTCCCTCGGCGCGGCAACCTGCGGAGCAGAACGTTAGGCCGCCTGACGCTAAGTCTCGCGTTCGCTTTTTCTCTTGCCAGCTGTTTTTGGAAATCGAATCGGGTTACCGAGGCGCCTCCCGTATTCCCAGCGGTTCCAGCAGCGCAAGTCCAGATCGTCAACCGCCTGCCACCCGGCCGCTTTGAGAGCCTCGGTTTTTTGACGGTCCAGCAGGACCGTAGGAAGCCCCCAAGCAGCGCTCTCTCAATCATCCGTGAGCTCGCAGCAGCAAAAGGCGCGACCGCCGCCGTCTTTATTTCCTCCGGTTGGCGGAGTTTTCGGAACGGCAGTAACCAACGGATTCAAGACCAGATTTTTACTTATTTGGCCATTCACGAGTACTAACGCGACATCCCGCTGGCGCTGTCCGGTAGGTAAGTGAATTCAGAGATCGTCTCGCAAGGTGGCCAGGTCCTTGTCCGGTAGGGCGAAAGCTTAGAGCATGTCTCGCAACGCCTGTATCGGTAGGGCGAAAACTTGTTTGAGCCGGACGCCGGGAATTGCCACCGTCCAAGACGGCTCCGCCTTCGCTAAAGCTATTGCGGATACGGTGAAACAAGTTCTCGCCTGGCGCTCGAACAAATTCTCGGCCTATCGGCAGAGTGCCGGGGCCGCATCGCGAGACGTCTTGGAGCACGCCTGGCCTTTAGTTCGAGGAAGTCCCTCACCCAGCCCGCTCCCGGTGTTGCAGCAGCGATTCCCCAGTCATCTCGGCCGGTTTTTCCAGTCCCAGAAGCTGAAGAAGTGTCGGAGCGACATCCGCCAGGATGCCGTCACGGACCAGGTATCGGTTTGCGTCATTGCCCACGTACAGCAGGTGAACAAGATTGGTAGTGTGCGCCGTGTTCGGTGACCCATCTGGATTGCGCATCAGTTCGCAATTCCCGTGGTCCGCCGTGACCAGCGCTTTTCCATCGATCCGCAGGAGCTCTTCGATCACCTGACGGAGGCAGTCGTCGATCGTTTCCACCGCGGTCACCGCGGCTTGGACTACACCGGTGTGGCCGACCATATCAGGGTTCGCAAAGTTCAGGATGACAAGATCGTAGTCCGCCATGCGGTCGAGAACCTCTTTGGTAACCTCACGCGCACTCATTTCGGGCCGGAGATCGTACGTAGCAACCTTTGGTGATGGCACGATCACGCGCTCTTCTCCCGGAAACGGGTTCTCGAGACCACCGTTAAAAAAATAAGTGACGTGCGGATACTTCTCGGTCTCGGCAATGCGCAATTGGCGTTTGCCTGCACCGCTCGCAACCTCTCCCAGAATGTGCGTCAAGACCTGTGGAGGAAAGGCGGCCGGCAACTCGTACTCCCGGTCGTACTCCGTCAGTGTGAAGAAATGGACCCGCGGCCATATCCCGCGATCGAAGCCTTGAAAATCCTTGAACAGAAATGCCTCTGAGAGTTGGCGGGCCCGGTCCGCCCGAAAGTTGAAGAAGAACACGACGTCGTTATCACGCACCCGCTGCTCGTTGACATGTGATCCAATAATGGGCTTGATGAACTCGTCGGTCTCGTTCTCCTGATAAGCGGCTCGGATTGCTGCTGCCAAGTCTGTCTGAGCTGGCCTGCCCTGCCCGTGAACGATGGCATCCCAAGCGACTTTAGTACGCTCCCAGCGGTGGTCGCGGTCCATCGCAAAATAGCGACCCACGACAGTTGAAATGTCTCCACCTGAAGAAGTTACCGCGGATATTACAGTTGACACGTAGTCCGCTCCACCAGTCGGTGAGGTGTCTCGCCCATCAGTGATCGCATGGATCATGATGTCGCGAACTCCTTGACGGGCCGCTTCTTCGACCAAAGCAATCAGATGCGCCTGATGGCTGTGCACACCGCCGTCGGAAACTAGCCCGATAAAGTGGAGTCGAGCAGATTTGGCTTTCTGGAAAGCATCCCGTATGACGGGATTATGTGCCAACTCGCCCTTCTCAATTGCCAAATTGATCCGAGTGAGATCCTGATACACGATCCGGCCTGCTCCCAGGTTGAGGTGGCCGACTTCCGAGTTGCCCATCTGACCGGCCGGCAAACCAACGTCGGTGCCACTAGCGCTCAACGTCCCTCCCGGATACCGCTGATAAAGCGCGTCGTGGAAAGGAGTCCTCACCAATAACGTCGCGTTGCCGTCGGCTTCGGCCGCATCTCTCCCGTGAGGGTTAATCCCCCATCCATCCCGGATGATCAGTACTACCGGTTTCGCCATGGCTACTTAATCGCCACAGACAAAAAGACCCGCAATGAGAAAGAGCGGATCACCTCTTCTCAACCGATGCCTTGGCGGCAGCCTTCTTCCGCTTGAGGTACTCGTGTCGTTTTCGGCGTTTTTCGACTTTATTGTGCTGCTTGCCCATCCCTCTGCGGATAAGCCTGAGTCAGGCAAACGTCAATTACACCCCGGCTTCGGCCAAGCCGCGCAAGGCACGTACTGCAAACTCCTGGTGAAACTGTTCGGGATGCGGCCGCGGGCCCATCTCATGAGTTCTTCCCCAATAATGGGAAAACGTTTCCATTGGCATCCGGTCGCACACGAATTCTTCCAATAGCCGGCGGACATGTCCCGGAATGTCTTCGATGGCAACAACCTTCTCATGAAGCCCCGCCAAGCGTTCCCCGGTCAGAGAGCCGCCGACATAAAGAGCATATTTTCCTGGCGCGCGACCAACAAAGGCAATATCGGCGTTGTACGGCCGCGCACAGCCGTTTGGACAGCCAGTCATTCGAACCAGGATTGGCTCAAGCTCCAGATCCAGTTCCTTGAGAATCACATCGACCTCGTCCAGCACCGCCGGAAAAACTCTCTCACTTTCCGCCAACGCCAAGCCACACGTTGGCAGGGAAACGCATGCCTGCGAAATCTGGCGTGTCGGGGTCAAACCTTCCGGGCGCGCAATCCCGAATTCGGTAAATATTGCTTCGACCGCGCTTTTCTGCTCCGGCGCGATGCCGGCAAAAATCAAGTTGCAGTTCGTGGTTAAACGAATCGGGAACCCAAATTGTTCCGCGATCTTCCGAAAAGCCGTCTTATATTGGCCGTGGCCCGAGTCCTTAATTCTGCCTTCCTGCACCCAAACCCCGCAGAACAATTTGCCGTCGCCCTGCTCATGCCAGCCCAGGTAATCGCCGACGCTCTCCCAGGCGACATCGCGAAATTGGCGAACCGGGAAATTGATGCGCCGGAGCACCTCGTCAGTGAACCAACCGATGCCGCGGTCCTCGATCAAATATTTCAACCGCGCGCGCTTGCGGTCGCTGCGGTTCCCGTAATCACGTTGAGTAGTGACAATGGCGACAGCGACGCGAACAGCATCTTCCGGTCGCACAGCGAAAAGTGGTTGGGCCAGGGCCGGGAAAGTATCGACTTTTCCGTGCGACATGCCAAATCCGCCGCCGACCACTACGTTGTAGCCGACGAGCTTTCCGTTTTCTACCAGGCTGATAAAGCCTAGATCGTTGGAATAGATATCAACGTCGTTGCGCGGTGGGATCGCGATCCCGATCTTAAATTTTCGGGGCAAATAGTGGCTCCCATAAATCGGTTCAGCTTGGTCAGTTTGATCCTGATTCAGCCGTTCGCCGTTCAGCCAGATCTCGGAATACGCCGACGACCGGCTCAAGAAAGTATCGCTCAGTTCTTTGGCCAGGCGCTGCGCCTGCCGATGGGGTTCATCGACAAAAGGAGCGGCCGGCGCCGTGGTATTGCGCACCACATCGCCACAGGCGCCCCACGTCGTGAGGCCGAGCTCGTTGATCCGGCGGATGCAGTCTTTCAGCTCGCCTTTAAGAACACCATGGAGCTGGATACCTTGCCGCGTTGTGATACGCAGCGTGCCGTTGCCGAGCGCGTCGGCAACACGATCATGATCGAGATATTGGGCGGGTGATAGTGCTCCGCCCGGAATTTTGGTTCGGACCATGAACATCCATGCCTTATCCAGATTCTTCGCTTTGAGGTAGGCCCGCTGGTCTCGGTCATCCTGTTGATAGGTGCCATGGAATTTCAGAAGCTGATACTCTTCATCGGAAAAATGAGACGTGTCGGCCCGGAGGGTATCGGAGATCGAACCCCGCAGACCGGAGCTTTCAGCTTTGATTTGTTCAACAGTTTTGGCGGCCATGGATAATTCCTATAGGGATATAGCCATTTCGGCTGGCCGCAAGCGGATAAACAGAATTTTTGCCTAGCCGGGCCTCCCGCAGAGACACCAAGAGCGTACACTGCAACCTAAGCGGAAAAGCAATACGATCGTGGCGGCAGCCCAGCCGGCCGAGAGAATGACGGCCCAGTTCACCGCAAGTATATTCAGCCGAGCAGAAGGCGGCGCGACAGGTTCCACGGTCAAATCGGCTTGTCCGCTTGAGTCAGCGAGCATCGGTTCCCGGAAGGCAACAAGCAACGATTTATCCGGAGCGACTGCAGGCGACCAAAGCGGGTACACGCGACCGCAACCAGCTGAAGGCTGGCGTCAGAAAAAGCACGGCCAAAAAGATCAGTCCAATCCGGTGCCTGGTTGCGGCGCTCCAGCCGGGGCGGAGACGACGAAGCGCCCGGAACGAAATATAAGGAAAGCCGAAAGCAAAATTCCGTTCGCCCGCGACGCCGCCAAAACGTCGCAGAGAGGCTGCAAGAGATGGATTAACGCATTCATTGGTCAGGTCGGATCATTTTGCGGATCCGTTCGAGGTCTTTCGGATTGAGTTGGTCAGACTGGATGAGGTTGAGGACGAGCGATGGTGCGGAGTCATTGAAAAACCGGTTAAGCACATGCGTTACGGCCCGACGCTGCGCCTGCTCGCGATCGATCACTGGATGGTAGACAAAAGCGGCCCCGGTTTTAGTGTGCCGGACATAACCTTTCTGCTCCAGGATCCGGAGAGTAGTGAGCACAGTGCTGTAGCTTAGAGAAAGTTCCGCGGGCAAGGCATCGACGACCTCGGCCACCGTAGCAGGTCCGCGCTCCCAGAGGATTTGCATGGGTCGGAGTTCCGCATCGGTCAAGGTAGGAGAAGTTTTGCGGGCCATTCTATTAAAGAATTAGTTAGTATGGTTCGCTGGACTGGCGGTGCTGTCAATTAATTCTTTAATAGAAAGGAAAAATTTATGCGCATTAACGTATCGCGGACAGCGTCCTCCGTAACTCTGGTCGCGCCCAGCTCATCGCGCAGATCCCTTTGATAGATGTGTTAGAGCAAGGCGCACTGCTGGTCTGTGTCGGACTTTGGGCAATCTGTAGCGCGCGCAATCGAGCTATGGTTAGGAAGGAGGTTCGAGGGTGTCCCAAGGGGTCTTTGGTCCTGCGCCGGTAGGGCGAAAATTTATCCGAGCCTGAGCGAGAACTTGTTTGAGCCGGACGCTTGGGTGAGCCACCCGCTCCAGATGGCTCCGCCTTCGCTAAGGCTATGGCGGACACGTCAACCAATGTTCTCTCTCAGGCTCAAATAAATTTTCGCCCTGCCACCGGACAATGCGGCATTCTGAGACGATCTCTAGCGCTCGCGCGACCAATCGCTTGATGGCGCACTACAGATTTCCAGAGTCCGACAGACCCGGCGCCTCGTCCGTAAGTCTGCTGCCAGCGCCCGACGTGTTGCAGCCGTCACCAACGCGCCCGAACCCGTCCGCGCTATACGTATGTGCTAATTCCGTTTTGTTGCGGGCCTCCTCCAGCTATGTTAACAGCCAGCGATGCTCAAGTTCACCAAGATGAACGGAGCCGGAAACGACTTCGTGATGATCAACAACCAATCCGGCGAGGTAACGCTGACCAGCGAACAAATCGCTTTCCTTTGTGACCGGCATCGCGGCATCGGCGCGGACGGAGTTTTGCTGCTCGAGCCGCCAAGGCGTTCCGGGCAGTTCTACATGCGCTACTATAATAGCGATGGCGGCGAAGCGGAAATGTGCGGCAACGGCGCCCGGTGTTTTGCCCGGTTTGCCAGCCGTAAAGCAGGTCCATTTTCGACCCTGAGTTTCGAAACGCGGGCCGGCTTGATCAATGCGATTCTCCACGAAAATGAAGTGACGGTGGGTTTGAGCGCGCCTCGGGATTTTATGCTGCAGCGCACCGTCAGCATTGAGGGCCGCAAATTGCTCATCCATTCCGTCAACACGGGAGTGCCGCACGCCGTAACCTTTGTCGATAATGTTGGGGAAACGCCGGTCGTGCTCTGGGGAAGACAGATCCGCCGCCATGCGGCCTTCCAGCCGGATGGCGCCAACGCAAATTTTGTCCAGATCGCCGGTCCGGGTCTTTTACAGATCCGCACCTACGAGCGCGGTGTTGAAAACGAAACCTTAGCTTGCGGAACGGGCGTCACTGCGGCGGCTCTGATCTATGCCCGGCTCTACGACGTCAGCAGCCCTGTTCTTTTGCAGGTGCGAGGTGGCGACCGGCTCAGGGTCGAATTCACTCGACAAAACGAGCATTTTGCGGACGTGACCTTACGCGGACCGGCGACTTTCTCTTTCGAAGGAGTCATCGACACCATTTGAACCGGAGCGACCACTGTTCCAACGGCCGCCTGAAGCCGCGACTAAAACTTGACGCTCACGCTGGAAGCTCTCTTACTGAGAAATCATGTTTACCGGCACCTATACCGCGATCGTCACACCTTTCCGCGACGGTCGCGTCGATGAAAAAGCTTTCCGGGAGTTGATTGACTTCCAGATCGCCGGCGGCGTCTCCGGCATCGTGCCCGCCGGGACCACCGGAGAGGCCGCGACCCTGGACAATGATGAACATCTGCGCGTGATCAAGATCACCCTGGAACAGGCTGCCGGCCGGTGCGCTGTCGTCGCCGGTACAGGGTCCAACTCAACCCGCGAGGCGATCGACCTTTCCCAGCGCGCGGATAAGCTGGGAGTAGACGCGGTGCTGCTGGCCAGTCCTTACTACAACAAGCCGACTCAGGAAGGGCTTTATCAACATTATCGGGCAATCGCTGAAGCGATTACGACCCGGATCATGCTCTACAATGTGCCCAGTCGAACGGCTGGAGAGATCGGTATCGAAACCTGCGCGCGACTAGCTCGGGATTGCCCGAATATCGTGTCGCTCAAGGAAGCCGGTGGCAGTACCGAAAGAGTGTCTGCGTTGCGCCGGATTTTGCCGGAGGAATTTACGATCCTTTCCGGAGATGATGCTCAGACTCTTCCTTTCATGGCGGTCGGAGCAGTCGGAACGGTCAGCGTCGCCTCGAATGTCGTGCCGCAGCTTGTCAGCGAGCTGGTCAATTCGTTTCGAAAAGGCCAGGCGGACAGGGCTCGGGAAATTCATCTTCGTCTGTTCCGGCTTTTCAAGGATTTGTTTATCGAATCCAACCCCATCCCGGTGAAAGCCGCGCTCCACCTCATGGGTAAGATCGAGGCAGAATACCGACTGCCGTTATGCGAGATCGGCAAGGCGAACCTTGACGTTCTGCGGGCAACCCTCGCAGAGCTTAAGCTCGTATGATCCGATTGCTGGTCCAAGGCGCCTCAGGACGGCTTGGGCAAGTGATTGTTCGGCTCGCCAACAACACGAAAAAGTTTCAGATCAGCGAGATCCGGCGTGGAGAGTCGCTGGACCAACTGGAGCAAGCGGACGTTGCGCTCGACGTCAGCGAGGCCGCCAGCTCTCTTTTGCTAGCGCGCCGCGCGGCTGCACTGCGCAAGCCGGTGGTAATTGGCAGCACCGGCCACGACCGACCCCAGATCGCTGAGATCGAGTCGCTTGCTCGACGAGCAGCCATCGTCCTGGCGCCTAATTTCAGCGTCGGCGTCAATCTCCTGTTCTGGCTGTCCCAGAACGCCGCGCGCATATTGGGCGACAGTTTCGATCTGGAGATTCTGGAGCTGCACCATCGTCAGAAGAAAGATGCCCCAAGCGGCACCGCCCGGCGGTTGGCGGAAATTCTGGCCGCGACCCGGGATATTGATCTGGAGGCAAACGGAAGACATGGACGGGTGGGTCAGACCGGGGAACGGCTCAAGAATGAGATTGGGTTCCACGCTATCCGCGGCGGCGACGTCGTCGGAGAGCATACCGTGTATTTTCTCGGTTCGGGTGAACGGCTGGAACTCACTCACAAAGCCTCCAGTCGTGAGACTTTCGCCCATGGAGCACTGCGAGCGACGGAATGGGTATTGTCCCAGCCGCCCGGCCTCTATACGATGCAGGACGTGCTGGGACTGAACACAGGTTAAGCAGCTGGCCTAGCGCGGAAGAGATATTGTCAAAAGTTGTGTATCGGGGACGGGCGCATCCTTGTTAAAATAATCCGGTTAGGCGGCTTGTTGGGTTGCTTCTTCGCCATCGACGAATCGGACGCCAGTAACTACCTTTGGGATCAGTTCGAAGCCCTGGAGCCGGCGCCAATGCTTTTGGGCTTCCAGGCCGAGTTTAAAGACCATGGTCAGTGTCGCGATTCGTGAACCGGAACGATCACCTCATTCTCGATTGCCGCCTGTAACAGCTTCCTGGCTCCTTCTTGCAGCAACTGCTCCAGGAACGGCTTTTCTTGATCTTTTACTCGCTCATCAAGCGAGACCACTTTATTCTCTGGCACTGGTGTATCCTGATACGGCTTCCATAGTTATGCACCGGCGCCGGCAGAAGGACCATTGCAGGCCGCATTATTCATCGGAGCCGCCCAGATCGCTCCTTGTGGCAGACCTCGGAGACTCGTGGCTGGAATCGGTTCGCCGAGAAGCAGTGCTCATTATTCAAACCATTGAGGTCTTCGTTCTGCCCTTCAACGAAGTCTCTGAGCAGTTCGCCTTTGACGAAGGAGAGGGTGACCGATCACTCGCGTATTGGCGAAAAGCTCACGAGAATTATTTTCGCCGCAATGATCTTAAGGACCACGTGTTCGATGAGCGGTGCTGGTTGTTTGCGAACGGTTCAGGGTCGTTCACACAATCGGTTGACGATCCGACGCGTCTGAACTCCAAGGCTTCTGAAAATGCTGCATTGGTTATCTCAACCCAAACTCGTCTAAGATGAAGTCCTTGACGCCTTCAGGTCCTTTCAGATGAAGCCACACAGGTCCGTTCTGAATGTCCCAGCGGACTTCCAATTCGAGGAATGGGCAGCACTTTCGTTGAAGCTCGATCCACTCGAGCGCTTGATCGTTAGTAAATTGGGCGGTGTCTAGGCGGAGCGCATAACCGTCCGGTAGCTCACGTTTTTCTTGAATCGCGTGACGGAGTGCCTCAAGAAGCTGCGTGTAGCGCGGCCTGTCCTGGGGAGGTATTCCATCGATGTTGCAGGCTAGTCCGTTCACCGTCTTTTCAGCGGCTTGCTGCCCTCCGGCTTCGTCGTTTATCAGCACCAATCCTGTCATGAGTATCGCGATCAAAAGCCAGAGTATTCTTCGGTTCTTGCTTCCACGCAAACTTCGGCAGATCCAGGCTACAAGTGACTTTGCAGTGTCGTTAATGAGAGCCATTGATCACGAATCTCTATATTGAACCCAACTTTAGCGGCAGGGACTTTCCAGGATTCCACTCCGGTACGCCCGCTAGAACTTATGCGCGGCCTTTGCCCGCCACGGACGAAGCCGCCGATCCCAAGGTACGCCGGACGAGCAAGCCGGCCCGCGCCGCCACTCCTGTCGGACAGCCTCGGCCATGACGAGATCATGCGCCTCCCGTGGGATACGCCATTTCCAATTGGCTCATCGCCCTGCTCCTGGTCGTTTTCCGCCGCGTGGCATAGCCCTTAGAAGCGCAGAAACCGTTGCGTGGCTTCCGGATCGGACAGAACACTTGTGATGATGGCGGCCGCAATCCGGGTCCGGTATTTCCCTGTTTGGTTCTCGAAGTTGCGCAGCTGGTCGGCCACGCGCTTCGGTAAAGTCACCTCGATCCGTTCATCACCAAGCCGCGGTCGTCCTGTCCGGGATCTCGTACCGTTTGACATGTTCCAGGACGAACAAAACCTTGACTCGAAGCTCCTAGCAAAAACCCGAACAAATCTGCTACGGTGGACACATCCAATGCGAGCTGCCAAGCTTACTCGTCCCCCCTGGCTGACCGCCGGCTGACACGCAAGGCTGTTGCTGGCAAATTCCGCGAACGACAGCCGCACTGATCCGAGCTGAGGCTCAACGATTAGGCACTGGACCAGGCAACTTCGTTCATCGAGTCATCGAGTCGTTATGAGCCGTTATTTTGGAGCGAAGGAGAGACCGAAGGCGCCCTGACTCTGCTCTGCCGGAGGTTCGGGAACTGAGCTTCGGCCGCCAGTCGAGCCTCGATGGCTTTGCCTCGGGCAACGCCAGGAGGATAAGCGCCTTCCGAGAAATGCCTTGTCGCCATGCGATTTCCCTCCGGCCAAGTCGCCAGCCAGTACCAGAACCAGCGCCCGCGAATCTTGCGCCGGACGCGGTAGACACCGTAGATCTTTTCTTTGAAGACCGGCTTGGGCTTCGTTGGGAACGGCCACTTTACCCCATAATGCTGCATCAGGGCGTCCCGTTCCGCAATCGCCCGTCCTTTGGCTTCTTCCAAGCTGATCCCGAGCTTTCTAGTGGAGAAGGTGCGATGAATGTTCCGCCCGCTGATCGGAACCCTGACCCGGTAACCTTCACAGTTGCCCCAATTGACGCGATCGATGTAGTGGAGAACTCGATCCATCTCACATTCAAATGTTCGGTGGAAGGGGCAAATCTAGGCAATTGCTGGCTCGTCTCATCCGTGAGGACGCTTCATTCCTTGCCGCCTCCAGGGAATTTTACTCGGATACCGATCCCAGCGGGGGCGATCGTTGAGGATTGCGCCTGATCTGATGCCGCGGGTTGACCCATTTTCTTCAGGCCTTTCTAGAAGGTTGGATTTTAAGAACCATCGCTTAATTTCTCGATCTTGCCCCTTACCGGAACACTGAAGGAATCACCGGGTTTAGCCTTTTCGACCCGTTGCATAATGTCCGGGAACATATGGAAAAGCTTTGATGCCGATTCCCATCGGAGTAAGTGAAGCCAAGCGGGTTTTAAGAAAAAGACTGGATGGCCCGCCGCTTTCCAGGCTCGCACCTCGTGCGGATTTCGACTGATGGCCGAGTCGCCGGAAATAATAACCCAGTTCGACTGTTTACCTAGTTCTGACATCCAGAATTCGTCGGACGAATTTGCAGGAAAATGGTCTTTCAGGTGATGTGCAGAATGTTCCGGAAAGAGAAGCTGATGAAGAGCGCGAGCTATTTTTGGAGAGAGTTGGTTGTCGAGAAAAAATCTCACGCGGCCGCGAGCCATTCCTCGAAGTCTATGGCGTCGCGCACAGCAGATTCCTTGACCTCGTACCAGTTGGCAACGTCCCGTATAGACTCACCGGCCTTTACGGCCAAACAAAGTATTTCCGTCTGGACACCAGTGTCGAAAACAATTGGCTGTCCGAACTGCCTGCTAGGATCTAGGACGATGCTTCGGCTCTTGCTCAACGGCCACCACCGGAGCAGCTGTTCGCCTTCGGAAAATTCAAGATCTTTAATGAAGGGTTTTACGACTGAAGGAAAAACTGTCTGAGTTTTTTCGATTTCCTCGTACTCGATGCGCTCGGCAGAGTGCTTAAGCTCTTCAATAATATGCTTCCCATCAGTGGCAAAGGTGCGCGTGCCAAAAGGATGCTCGTTTTGATAGCGTTTTCTGGCTACCTCATGAGCTGCACGAAGCACTCTCCAGGAAACCCCCATGTCTAAAAATGCTTGGACGAATCGAACCTCCTGCAGATCTAGGAATCCCAGCACGATTCTGCTATCGATCGGCTGATGCTCTCCGTTCCAGAGTCGGTGATCACGGACATCCTCTGAACCGAGGCGTTTAAGCCAATAACGAATTCTCCTCTGGGAGACCTTGCTCAAGCGGGCGGCCAAAGGAATGGGATAGATTCCCTTCCCGAGAAGCGTCTGCGGCGTTGCGCCGGTTGCTGTTTGGGTCTGGCTTCTCATAATGATTCATTGGCTGGGCAGGGCATTAGTCATCCACAGACACCAAGTGTCGCTTACATCGAGCGCCCTGCCATGTCCATACAGTGTGGCAAAGGATCGGTCTAGACAGTGCGTTTTCGAGCTTTATTTTGGAAATTAGGGCAGTATTAGGGCAGTAACGAGTTCTGAAACGTCTCCAATTCGCCGGGAAAGCCGAACGTAAGTCTTTCTGCTGTAATTGTTTGCACCCGGCAGGGCTCGAACCTGCAACCCTATGATCCGAAGTCATATATTGGGAACGCAAAGAGGCTGCTTGAGAGAGAGGAGAATCTGCGAGCCGAAAACGAGCGCGTTGAGTGCGAAACAAAATAAAATACGTATCAACGGCGTGTTTGGCAGGGATACGCCCATCTTTGCGCCACAGCGTCTAACAGCAAGTAAAAGGATTGGCCTTCCGCCGCGACGCCGGGTTTGTCAAAACGCGGCGATCCGCAAACGCCCTGCACGAGCCCGAATCGGTCCACCTTGCCAGAAACGGCCTGCCTGAGTGATCGCGCGGATTTTTCATATTCGCCGGGAAGCCATCCCGCAACGAGCCCACGATAAATCGCGTACGCCAACATTTGCGATAAATTCACTTCCACAAAGCTTCCGGGGTCATCAATAATATTGTGAAACAGCCAGTCAGACCGCTTATATTTTAATAAACAGTCAACGAGCGCCCGCGCGATCTGTACTAGCTCTTGTTTTTGCGAAGACATCGTTTCGGGCAGCAGGTCAATTGTTCTTGCAAGCCCGGCGACAGCCCAACCGTTTCCGACCCCCCAAAAGTCTTTTCGCACGAACGCCTGCTTTTCGTCGTCCCATTTATGACTGAACAGCCCTGTTTGCCGGTCAAACAACGCGGTCCGATAGCCATAGATTTGACGGAGCGCTTCTTTTGGATGGCCCGCCGCTGCGAGATACGGCGGCAGCATATACATGGAGTCAATCCAAAATTCCGGACGATTCGGAACGTGATAGACGATTCCATTATGATTTCGGGGCGCTGATTTGAGCGCCCAGTTCAACAGCGAGTCACACGCATCTCCCAGATCCTTATCGTCCGTTTCCCGAAACGAAAAAATCAATGCTTCTCCGACGCTGCACGGATCGGTTATTCCTTCGTCCGGACGGATCATTGCGGGGCGGCCGTCGGGTATTCTGCGGTAAGCGGCTTCTTTTGCGAGCGCGATTACCACATCGCGGTCGCCCTGCTCGAAAAAAGCATCCATCGCGACGCCTTGTTCCCATGAATTCCGCTGCATGGACAGCAGGGCAAGCTTTACCAGATCAAGCGTTTTCAAAAGAGGATCCTTTCAAAATGTCGGTTTATCCACGTAATCAACGAATTTCCAATAAAACCAACTGCTGCACCTGTTATCCCGGCTGTTGCTCCAAATCTGTGGTGGGGCGGCAGGTTCCAATTGCCTGCCGGCGGCATCGGGCAAAGTCCGGTGACGTCTTGGCTAGTCCTCGGTTACAATTTGTAGACAATCTATGAATGAGAGTGTCGGCCAAACTAAAAGTGTAACCCCCCACCGGCGGCAACCGGCACTGCGACGCCGTCCCCAACGACAACCCCGAGTAACCAATAGTATCCTGATCTGTGCGGTGACAGATTAGAACCCGTGGCTTCACCGCTAGTCTAGTGTCCTCGAAATAATATTGCATATAATGCCAAAAAATGTTTTAACTTGGCCGCACGTCGAGAGTCGCTTCGCGGATCGAACTAACTGAGCCAGAAAGAATGGAGTTGGAGCGGCGCGAGCGTGCGCATAGTGGGCCTTATCGGGATCGGCAGCGAGCCAAAATGATTTTGTTGGCGAGCGAAGGCTTAGAGAATCAACAGATCGCTCACCGATTAAAGATGAGCCGGCTGGCCGTGGGCAAGTGGCGTGAGCGCTTTAGCCTGGAGCGGATAGCCGGACTGGATGATGCGCCTGGACGAGGGCGCGCGAGCACCTTGGCGCCAGAACAGGTTCAGGCCGTCTTGAGCCGAGTAGTGCAACCCCCGGCTCATCTGCGGCGTTGGAGTTGCCGCACGATGGCGCGCGAATCGGGCCTGAGTAAGTCGACGGTGCACAAGCTGTGGGCGAGCAACGATCTCAAGCCTCATCTGAGCCGGACTTTCAAGCTCTCCAGCGATCCGGAATTCGAGACCAAATTCTGGGACATCGTGGGACTCTATCTCAATCCACCCGAACAGGCGCTGGTGCTGTGCTGCGATGAGAAGAGTCAGATTCAGGCCCTGAGCCGTTCTCAGCCTGGTCTGCCGCTGGGAGCCGGTCACATCCAGACTCGGACCCATGACTATTACCGCCACGGTACCGTCACGCTGTTTGCAGCTCTCGATTATCTCCAAGGCAAGATCATCGCGCGCACCGATCGGCGTCACACTCATCGAGAGTGGTTGCGCTTTCTTAAACACATCGATGAGCAGACTCCGCCCCAGGTTGGGTTACATCTCCTTGTCGATAACTACTCCGCCCACAAGCATCCCAAGGTGAAAGCCTGGCTGGCACGCCATCGACGCTTTCACCTGCATTTTACTCCAACCAGAGCTTCTTGGCTTAACTTGGTCGAGCGTTTTTTCCGGGACCTTACGCAGCAAGCTATTGTAGGAGGAAGCTTTGAGAACGTTCGGGTCCTGATCGAGGCGATCGACGCTTACCTCGCCCAACATAATCTAAGGGCCAAACGCTACGTGTGGCGAGCGGACGGCGCAGAAGTGCTCCGTAAGATCAATAAAGCCTGGGCAGTCGCGACTGACGGATAATATATGTTATTTAACGGACAGGTGACTAGCATCCCAACTCTTACTAGAGCTGGCGCAATCCCTTTTGGAAAAGCGCACATTGTTGTACGCGCCTCGCGAACACCGGGTAGCCTGACTCATCGCGCCGGCCGCTTTTGACCTGGCCTCTGGTTGGCGACGGCCAAGCACGCCGAAGGCCGAGAATATACGACGGTTGAGGTGTGGTATGATCATTTCAGTGACGGCACCTTCCGCCACGGATGTACCCTTCTCAGGATACGGTCAAATAAACTACCGAAGGATTGTCTATTGGAGCAGGTTTTTGAACAAGCTCCGAAGGCTTTTTTAACTCGAATGCTCGCTTCTCCTGGTCACCTCGCCCGACTCCAAATCTATCCCGATTGAAACGGTTTTAGCGTGAAAGCCCCTGCCCGGGACGCGTTTTCGGAAAGGAGACGTTCAATCCCTCCAGGACCGGTTTCGGCCCGGTGGGCAAACAGCAAAAATCGGGACTTGGGTTAAACTTAGTCATCACCGGATTTCTCGTCGAGACCGAGCAGCTCCACGGTCGTATGGCCGGCTCCCAGCTCGGTGACTGCGGGCGTGTTCGATCCATGAAGCATCCAGCGCCTCAAGAAAAAGGTCCCGCGCACTACGAGGTGCTATGATTCCAGCATTACGTTAAAACGAGTACCGATGGAGCATCGAGGTCAATGCCGATTATGCTTTCGCGAGGATGTCCTCAAGAAAAGCCACCTACTTCCCGCATCTGTCTACAAGTTGTTGCGAACTGGACGCTCTGCAAATCCTCACCCGTTCGCTCTTACGCCAGGGACAGGAGTGCGAACTTCGAAGCAGGTTTGGCGGCATTTCCTCTGCGGCGAGTGCGAGCAACGTTTCAGTCAACGGGGCGAAGCTTGGGTCATGGCTAACTGCTGGCGTGGCATGAATAACTTTCCGATCCAGGAGCACCTTTTGAAGTCGGAACCCCTCTTGGCAAGCGACGAGTTAAAGGTATTTGCCGGTGCGTCCATTCCTGAGATAAAAATGGCGAAACTCATTTATTTTGGGGCCAGTGTTTTTTGGAGGGCATCGGCGTGTCATTGGATAATATTGGGATCGCCAATTCACATTGATCTTGGCCCTTATGCCGAGGCGCTACGCCTTTTCCTTAATGATGCGGTTCCATTTCCTCGGGAGATGGTTTTAAACATCGGAGTGTCAGGGCTGACAAATCAAACCCTCGATGCAGGCCTGTTTCCCAAGAGTTCTCGCACGAAAATCGGCATCCGCCGCCATCGCTTCATCATCCCGGGAATCTATTTCACCCTTCTAGTTGGGAAACAGATTACCGATGCCGAGCGTCTGATTTGTGCAGCGCATACCTCCGAAGGCCGGATCAATATCTGGAAACAAACAGACGAGGAATTGATCTCCGGCTCTCTGAAAAAACTCTTAGCACTCGGTAGCCGGATGCGATGGTGAACCCTCCGCGGTCACAACTCCGTTTCACCATAACCCGACTGGAGCCGTTTTCGTCCCCTTACGTCAATACCGACGCCTTGAGCTAGCCTAACCCCTTTTCCTAGGGCTTCAGTCAGATGGTTACCTTGTCAAGGTGTGGCCGTGTCTGCCGAAGCTCCCGATCGCGGATACTTCTCAAATTTTGGCAACCCAGGATCCATACGGTCCCACGGGTGCGCGTCGGATGTCCAGACATCCACTTGCGGGTTGAACCAGCTCGGATCATCCAAGCTGGCGGTCCTGATCGCGACAAGGTGAGGGACGGAATCTGACTTGGCCAGAATCGGCGAGCCGCAGTCAGGGCAAAAGCCTCGATGGGTCTGGCCACCATTCTGGCTGAGTGAGGCATGGAACCGGAGCGAGCCTTGCAAGAGCTTGAAAGCTTCCCTCGGCACGATGACAAAAGACGAAAACGGGCCTCCACTGGATTGCTGGCAATCTCGACAGTGACAGTGAAGCATGATAGCCGGTTCTGATGTGGATTCGTAGCGAATCGCGCCGCAAGCGCATCCGCCTGAGAAAGGTGTGGTAATGGTGGTCATGCTGATTTTTGGTGATCAGATAGATTAGTATCGGGCATTAAACGGTGGGAGTGACAAGTGTGGCGGGATTCAGACGACCTCGCCAATCACGGCCGCGGCGCGTCAGCTTGAATTTGGCGTTGTCTTAAGATTTGTCTGAAGTTACCGCTTCGCCTCAGAAACTCGAGATATTGTCAAAAGTTGTGCATCGGAGAGAGGGCGCATCCTTTGAAATGACTAGAAATGATAAGTTAAGCGGCTTGTTGGGTTGGTTCGTCACCATCGACGAATAAGACGCCGGCGATGAGCTTCGGGATCAGCTCGAAGCCTTGGAGCCGGCGCCAATGTTTTTGGGCCTTCAGGGCGAGTTTAAAGACCATGGTCAAGGTTGCGATTCGTGAACCGGAGCCTTTGGTACGATGGGTTCGTAGCCGGACGGTAGCGAAGGTCGCTTCGATGGGGTTGGTGGTCCGCAGATGCGGCCAATGTTGCGCGGGAAAAGCGTAAAAGGTAAACAGAACCTTTTGTCTTTCTCCAGGCACTCGCAGGCCTTCGGAAATTTGATTTGGTAACTGTCGATGAACTGCGCGTAAGCTGCCAGAGCCGCTTTGCGGGTCGGGGCCAGGTACATTTCATGGATTAATTGCTTCGTTTTCCCTGCAAGCTCTTGGGCATTTTATCCAGGACGTTGGCTGTCTTATGCACCCAGCAGCGTTGCTGGGCAGCGGCGCCATATTCTTCCTGCAAGGCAATCCAAAAACCGAGCGAACCGTCGCCGATCGCCAGTTTCGGCGCGGTAGAAAGTCCCAGACATTTGAGTTGCCCAAGCAGTTCACGCCACGATTGGGCGCTTTCGCGGTAACCGTCGACAACCGCTATAAGTTCCTTGGTGCCATCCTCAGTGGCTCCGATCAAGACCAGCACACAGGTTCGCTCTTCGTCGAGACGGACAGGTTTGCATGATTACATGGGACTGCGGTCCGTAGTCCGGCCGCATATCATTGCCTGGCGCAAGGACATGGAAAGACGGGGTTTGGTACCGGCCACGATCCGGCGCAAGCTCTCTGCATTGTCCTCGCTTTTCGCGAACGCAATGCTGTCACCGGCAACCCGGTGGACGGGGTGAAACGGCCCATGGCCAACGGCAACGAAGGCAGCACGCCGGCGCTGGGCGACGCGCAGGCGCGCAAACTGCTGGAAGCCCCGACCGCCGACACACTCAAGGGCGTACGCGACCAGCCATCCCGGCGACATTATTGTATCACGGGATTCGGCGTGAAGAACTCTGTGACTTAAGAGTGAAAGACCTGGTTCAGGAGTAGCTTGGGCATGCTAACGTATCGACAACGCGGCTCTATGACCCGCGCAAGAGTAAGCCGGAAGACAGTCCGAGCTTTCCGGTGAAATATTAAGGAGGAGCCCCCCACCCTGTAGGCTTACGACTGTCTGTCGGCTGAGAGTGGCCGTAACCCGCGTGCCGGAGTCGATAACTACTATCGGCTCGGGCACCCCAGAGTCAGCTATGCAAGGTCAATCACTATGTCCGGCGTCGCTTCCATCGTGATCTGCGCCGCCGGAGTCAACGCCCATGGAAAGCTCCCGACGACTTTACCGTCTATCAGTACTTCCACCAATTAGGACTGATCTACTTGTGAATGCTCCGTGCAATAGGCTCTCGCGAAAGCTGTATGCGGGAAATCCGCACGTACGGTTTGATGAGAAAGAGAACTCCTCACGGACCCTCTCTACTCTACTGAGAGATTCTTTGATTTTCCTGGAGCCGAGGGCGCCATCGATCGCCCAATCTGAACTAGAACAACGTCTCCGTCGCACTATGGGCGCGCTCCCTAATTTCATCGTCTGTCGGCGGTTCGCGCAGGCGCATCAATAGCCGGATTAGTAAATCGTCCCAGAGGATAGCAAAGTAACGTGTTGCCAAGTGAGCGGGCTTCCCGGCGACGATTAGATTCTTCGCTTGAGCCTTGGTCAACAACTTGGTTAGAGCCTTGCGGGCAGCTTCGCGGCCGTTACGGTCAAGGAGACGGGCAATTTCGGGAGCGCGGTCAGATTCGGCAATGGTGAGCCGGTAAACGGTCAAGACTTCGGGCTGGCATACGCCTTTCAAGATAGAGACTCCTATTTCGACCAGCGTCGCCGCCAATGCCTCGCGGTTCTTTGGCGCCTGGTCGGCCTCATCCAGTGGGCCGCGCAACCGCTGAGCGCGTTCTTTGATGCAGCCGGCCAACACCGCTTGCTTGTTCCTGAACAAGGCATAGAGATCGCGCTTCGATACTTGGGCCCGGGTGGCGATCTCCAGCATACTAACGCCCGAAAAGCCGTGTTCGCAGAACAAAGTAAAGGCTGCTTCGAGCACGCGTTCACGAGTTGATTCGTTCTGGCGTTTGGGGTGGCTGGAATCCGATTTTTCCGCGGTCTTAGGCTTCATAACAAAAAACTGCTTGCATTAGGTACGATATCGTACCATGTAATGGCTAGTAAAGGTACTGTGTCGTACCAATGTCACTATAAATCATACCTGCCAACTATGCTAACTAAGAACTTGTCTATTTGGCTCTCGAAAGGAGCTATCCCATGACTCTCATCGTCTTCCAGGTAATCACTCAAACCATCTCTTCTACCTTGCACTGGTTAGGGCTCTGTTTCGGCATCAGGACCTGGGCCGGCCCGAACCCGCGCCGATGGCCATGGCTCGTCGGTACCACCATCGTGTCGGCGGCTTGGCTCCTCGCGATCATGTTGCTCGCTGCCAACAATTTTTTCGGTAATGACGGCCTACCGCCCCGGATTCCCATGGCCATGATATTAACGCTGGCTTTTGGGTACCTTCTTCTGCTTTCGACCTCATTTCGCGGCATCATCGCAGCCATTCCCCAGCATTGGTTGATCGGGATCCAGACCTTCCGCGTTCTCGGCGGCGTATTCATCGTGCGGTATCTTCAGGGCGAAATGCCAGGGTTCTTTGCGATACCGGCCGGGGTTGGTGACGTCTTGACCGGAATCTTTGCACCTCTCGTCGCTTACTGGTTGTATTCCGGAAAAAGTTACGCACGCGGCGCTGCCATCGCCTGGAACCTGTTCGGTATGGCCGATCTAGTGCATTTAGCATTGACTTCTGATATGATGATCTGATAGCAAAAAGGAGTGTTAAAACGATTGGTTCTTTCTCCGCCAGAACGTCGACGACTTAGGCAGCGGGTCTGATCTCGTAGCGGGCGAGCAGAGGAGGTGCAGCGAGCCAAGATTGTCCTCTTGATTGCTAGCGGCAGATCGCAATGGGCGGTAAGTCGGCAACTGGGATGCAGCATCAACACCGTGCGACTTTGGCTGAAGCGCTTTATGGAGGAACGTTTGGCAGGTCTTTTCAGTCGTCATCGTGGCAAGGTAGCCAGCCAACAGAGCGCCAAGCTCGAAGCTCAGATTTTGGCCGCGGCCCGACATAAACCCACGGATGGCTCGACGCACTGGAGTACTCGGAAGTTGGCGGCCGAACTTGGCACCAACCATACCCGAGTCGCCCGTGTTCTGGCCAAAGCCGGACTGCAGCCGCACCGCCTGCGCCGCTACATGGCCAGCGACGACCCGGATTTTGAAACCAAGGCTGCTGATATCATTGGTTTGTATCTGAAGCCTCCGGTCAATGCCGCAGTTTTCTGCGTCGACGAAAAGAGCGCCATCCAAGCGCTGGACCGGCTCGATCCAGTGTTGCCGCTCTCGCCCGGAAGAGCCGAGCGGCACGGTTTTGAGTACTACCGTCACGGCACGCTTTCGCTCTACGCAGCGCTCAACACCAAAACCGGCCAGGTGCTGGGCCAAACTGTGCCTCGTCACACCAGTGCCGAGTTTGTTGCTTTTCTTGAACAGATCGTCTCCAGCTTTCCCGAGGGCCAGCAGATCCACATTATCGCAGATAATCTCTCGGCACATCGCACCTCCAGAGTCTGGCATTTTATCGATCGTCATCGCCACGTGCGGATCCATTTTACACCGACCTATTCTTCATGGCTTAACCAAGTCGAGATCTGGTTTTCCAAGATCCAACGCGACGTCATCGCCCGCGGAATTTCCGTTCGGTAAAGATTGGTAAAAAATATGACTATATCGAGCTATAAATGAAGGAAATTTAAGTGGATACATAGCAAGGTGTATAATGTATAGGTTAAAGACGCTAGTTGATGCAGTGACGATCGGCGTGACTACTGGAGGACCCGGCCTCATATTCCCCTTGGTGTTAATACCGATCTACGCAGTGCCACGCGCGTTTCTTATCCACTCCTATTCGCTCATTGGGCTTCTCCGGAAAACGTCTCGACAGCCGCAGCCGCGAGAAGCACTCCATTACGGTGCCGACGTAGCCTAGCCAAAATAGAAACAAACATCCCAATGAGCGTAATTGACACCCTTACCCAGCGTGACGAAGCCTTCGCCAGCAGTCGCTTCTCCGCAGACTTGAAGATCATGCCGTCGACCGCCCGCGCATGTTTCCGAGTTTCGCCGGGTCGCTTTTTTTGTCAGGCTGACCATTACCAATAGCATATCATAAAAGGGGTTATGTGGGGCAATCCTTAGGTTAGACTAAATCTATTTGTGAATTTGGAATTTATCTTGCGTGACTTTTTGCATCGCGCAGCAGCTTGCCCACATTCTTGGCTGCCACGACGTGGGTCGAGTTCCGTGACTCGCTCGAGGATTCAGATGCCTTCCACCACTGGTGTGCGGTATTCGCGGTATTGAGCCGGGAGCAGGTCCAGGCCAAGCCATTTACGAAGGCCACTGCCCTTATCGAGGTTTGCGCGTTTTTGATGTGGACAATGCTCCCTTTTTCTTCGGCCGCGAAGCTCTGGTTGAATGGCTTTTGGACGAAGTGCGCCCTGCCACAGAAAGTCAACCGGTCAATCATTTTTTGGCATCCGAACTCCTGCACCGCCGCCGTTTTTATCAAGAGCCGGCCCTACTTCGTGAGCGGCTTATTCATCGACGCTTCGATCGACTGGCCTGGAGCGTAGGGGAACTGCAACGACTCGTAATACGCAAGATCGTGCGGCGGCTCGGCATGGCCGGCCGGCAACGGCTGTTTCGACAGGCTCTGGAAATAGGAAATGGAGGCGTCACGCCACCACTGGGCCTCGCGGTGCTGAACGGCCAGAAACGCCGCCACCTGACCAAAGCGCTCGGCGTCGACATAGGGCTTCATGCGCTCCCATGTCTGTTGCATCCCGGCCACCTGGGCAACGCCGAGATCATAGTGCTCGACCAGCGAATCCCAGAGCGTTTCGCCGGAGGAAACAGGATAATCCCAGGGCTCATGATGGAACCAGAGCAGGTACTTCTCGTCGAGCGCGTGCGGATCGCCGAACTGGGCCTGCACCTCCGGGGCGTATTGGGCAATCGCGTCGGTTCCAGTGGCGGTGCGGTCGAAGCCAATGCCGTTTGCATCGGCCTTGCTGTAATACACGGGGTTCCATTCCGGCCGCTTGAGATTGGCGACCCACGGACCTGGTCCGTAATGGTGACCGGTTGCCATCTGATGATGCAGCCCGAGCGGCGTCATGTAGTTCACCACCGCCTCGCGCGAGATCATCATCATGTCTACCACCGGCTTCACAAAAGCCGGGTCAGGCGTGAAGGTCTGCGCTGCCCATTCCGCGGCGATCGCGCGCTCATCCGCCTGGGGGTCCCAGGCGAGCCGGCCCATGGCGTACCAGTTGGCCTGGTTAAAGATACCATTGGTCCAGTCACGATCCGCGCCAATGTTAGAAACGCCGGCCATGCCGGTGAGCTTTTGCGGCCAGACCTTGCCTTCGATCACGCGGGCGACGGTTGATCCCTTGCCGCGAGCATAGGTGTCCGCGTCGAGCACCTCCTGCCAGAGCGCACCGAGATAGACGAGGTGCGTCGCCTGACCAAGGTATTCCTTGGTAATTTGCACCTCGAGCGTCAGCGGGGTCTTTTGCATCGCGCCGAACAATGGCGAGAACGCCTCGCGAGGCTGGAAATCGATCGGCCCGTTCTTTACCCAGATGGTAACGTTGTCGTGGAACTGTCCGTCGAGCGGCTTGAATTCATTGAGCGCCTGGGCGGCGCGATCGACCTTGCTCTGGTCCGAATAGACGAACGCACGCCACATCACGATGCCGCCATGCGGGGCCAATGCATCCGCCAGCATGTTGGCGCCGTCGGCGTGGCTGCGGCCGTAGTCACCCGGCCCCGGCTGTCCCTCGGCACTCGCCTTAACGAGGAAACCGCCGAAGTCGGGGATGAGCGCGTAGATCTCGTCCGCCTTGTCCTTCCACCACTGCTGCACCTGCGGATCAAGCGGATCCGCGGTCTTCAGGCCGCTCAGCACGATCGGCGTGGCGAAGTTGACGGACAGATAGACTTTAATGCCATAGGGCCGAAACACCTCCGCCAGCTTGGCCGCCTTCACCAGAAACTCATGACGGAGAATGTTCGGAGTCGCGTTGACGTTATTGAGGACCGTTCCGTTGATCCCGATCGAGGCATTGGCGCGCGCATAGTCGCGGTAGAGCGGCTTGACGTAGTCGGGCAGCGTCCACCAGTCCCAGATCGACGATCCCGCATAACCGCGCTCCACAGAGTCTGTGAGATTGTCCCAATGATCGAGAATCCGCAGGCCGAGCTTCGGGAGGAACTCACGTCGAGATCGCTCAGGCTCTCGCCAGTTTGGATGCGTCGCAGGAATGCATAGGTTCCGTAGAGTACGCCGAGGTCGTTCTGGGCGGCAATCACGGTTGCACGGTGGCCGTTCACCTGCACACTGCGAATGAGATAGCCATCCGTGCCAAGAGTGTCGAGCGGCAGGCCCAAGGTCGCAATCAGCGGCAGCGACGTCGGCGTGCCGACGATGATGGCGCCGTCGCGGTCGACGGCAGAAGCGTTCGATGGGGCCGCCCCAAGCAGGCCGGAAAGACCGCGCATGAGTTCATCCTGCGCCGCATCGAGCGTCGGGCTATGGCTTCCCGTGGCGAGCGCTCCGGCTTCCCCCGCGAGCGCCGTTCTCGCCGATTCGGCGAGCGGCCTGTAGCGCAGCCAGAGATCATAGCCGTCTTCCGCGCGGGCCGGCTCCGCGGCGCAAATCGCAATGGCTGCCAACACCCCAGCTAGTCCAGCAAATCGCCACTTATGCGTACACGTATTCATAGTGATATATATATCCATCTTATTTTTGGTTTGTCTGAAACAGAAAATCCCGATGTAATAAATGCTGATCGCCACGCGACACAGTATGCGCGCAGCTGGGCCTCTATGCCGGAGGTTGCATTTGTAGCAGCGAGCGACGTCAATGCTGCTTCACGACGACCGCAATTCGAAGGGCACCACTCATGGGCGAGAAAAGTTGGCTTTGATCAGGGTTTTTATACATAATATTTGATAGTCAAGCCAGGGCGGACGACCAGCCTAGCGATGAATCGGTACCTTCCGATGCCAGTTGCTCAAGATGCGCCCATCGGTGTGGGGCTGCTTTGCCCATCGGATAGCGTTGGCAATGACGCGATGGACATGGGCGTGGTGGTAGATCGGAAAGGTTTCGTGTCCAGGTCCAAAGAAGAAAATGCGGCCACGACCACGCTGGAACGTGCAGCCGCTACGGAATACCTCTCCTCCTTTGAACCATGACAAAAAAATCAGCTCCTCGGACGCGGGGAATATCAAAAGGTTCCCCGTACATTTCCGATTGCGGCACTTCGAAATAGGGAGGCAAGCCTTCTGCAATCGGGTGAGATGGGGTGGATCACCCAGACTCGCTCCAATACCTTTGGGATCAGTTCGAAGCCCTGGAGCCGGCGCCAATGCTTTTGGGCTTCCAGGCCGAGTTTAAAGACCATGGTCAGTGTCGCGATTCGTGAACCGGAACCCTTGGTTCGATGAGTTCGCAGCCGAACGGTAGCGAAGGTGGATTCGATGGGGTTGGTGGTCCGTAAATGCGGCCAATGTTGGGCCGGGAAGTCGTAAAAGGTAAACAGGACTTCTTGATCTTTCTGCAGGCACTCGCAGGCTTGAGGGAATTTAGCCCGGTAACTGGAGATGAACTGATCATAGGCGGCCAGAGCTGCTTTGCGGGTCGGCGCCAGGTACATTTCATGGATCAGTTGCTTGGCCTTGCCCTGAACGCTCCTGGGCATTTTATCCAGGATATTAGCCGTCTTATGTACCCAGCAGCGCCTCGGTAGCTCCGATCAAAACCAGCACGCAGGTTTCGCTGAAATCTCCAGTCGAGATCCCTTTCAGGTAAAGGGCTGGAATCAGTGCATCAACGCTCTCGAGCCCGACGCATGTACTTGGGCAGAATCGCACTGGAAAATCGACCCCTGTCACGATGCCGGACCCGCGGCTGACGAACCCGGATCGGACCGACTCACTAACCACTTCCCGCTCCGGCAGGTGTCCATTGCGTACCACCAACCGCTGTCCATTCTCATCCCGTCGATCCTTGTGGAATTGGATATAGTCGATCACCTCATTCTCGATTGCCGCCTGTAACAGCTTCCTGGCTCCTTCTTGCAGCAACTGCTCCAGGAACGGCTTTTCTTGATCTTTTACTCGCTCATCAAGCGAGACCACTTTATTCTCTGGCACTGGTGTATCCTGATACGGCTTCCATGCTGAGAATGGATTGTTCCAGGGGTTCAGAAACCCCGGTGACCTCCCTTCGGAACAAAAGCAAAAGGCGTCCGCGATACGCGACACATGCGGGCTACCGGATTGTCACTAAGGTACCGATCGGAGTTTCGAAAAACAGGTTTCGGGCCACTTCTTCCTTGCCGACTCGAATGCAACCATGACTAGCCGGCCGGCCGGGATTGAACCCCTGATGAATGCCGTATTCACTAAAAGAAAGTCTCAAGAAATAGGGCATAGCGACCTTGTAGAGAGAAGACATCCTTTTGCGTTCTTTGTCAGTGACTAAGTAATTTCCCGGAGGCGTATCGAAGCCTTTCCGTCCCGTCGATATTCGACCCTGCACGACGGGGGAACCATCCTTTAAGAGAACAACTTTTTGTCGGGCAAGTTCGACCTCAATCGCAAAGTGCTCTGCCCGAGGGTCGCTGTTAAAAAGTTTTTGGGCGAGCTCAGGATAACCGAGCCGGGCGGCGTATTGGGCGGCTACCCACCCCCAGCTCGAAGGTGCGAAACGGGCCGCTCCGTGCTGAAGCAACAATTCACAAGCACTTTGATGTCCTAAGCTGGCCGAGAGAATGAGGGGTGTTGCTCTGGTTTCTTCCGCGAAAAAGTGAGCCAGTACCGGCTTGAGTTCGTGCAGCACCTCGAGTCGGGCGGCGGACATTTCGATGAGCCCATCCGGATTGGCCCCGCTATTCAAACTATAGCGAAGCTGATCCAGATCATTGGTTAAAACCGCTTGAGCCAGCTCGTCTTGTCGCAGATCAACCGCTTTCCCGGCAACCTGCTGACAGATGCTGTTTAGTAGATAGAGAACGAGGATGAAGGCTGACCCCACAGTCTTCTGACTACAGTCTAACTCTGCGAGCTTAACGGTGAAGCAACCGACCTCCAAGTGTTTTTTCCAGAGGCCTCAACCTAAATACTAAGATGTCGCTTGGTGAGAAGCTCACCGGTCGCAAAGCGTGGCGGTCCTGAGAAGGAACGAAAATCAGCCGGCGCGCTGCTGCTTGCGGTTACGCTCTAGTTGAATGTTCAAGCGAACTTGCTCCTCTTGCAGACGCCGCTTCAACTCAGTTTGGCGGCTCGCTTCGGTAGACTCGGCTATTTGCGCCGTTAAGCGACCGATGCCGTTCAGTAGTTCGATTTTCTTCAGGCACGAAACCGGCGTTTTTGAGCATGCTTTGGCCCACTCGCCGGTCCGGCGGAGCGCGAAAATAATCATCCAGATCTAAGGGCTTGCCTTTTCCTGGCAGAATTTCCTTCCCGGCTTCGGGCCGAGCGACCCAATCACCGATTATTTTCTCGATCCATAACGACATGCTTTGACAGAGAGACTCAGATGAGTTCGGGAAAGATCAAGGACGTTCGACCCACTTTCTCTTTTTCAAATCCTGGCGTACCGAGTGGAAATGCTTCGCCAGAACGATTGGCAACTTGACCGCGCGGCGGATCTCCGCACCGACGACGCCTGGTTGCATGCCCAAATGGACAATCACTCGCTTGTCGCGCCTGTTTGGCGTGGACTCAACCTATTCTCCGCACTTGCTCCACCGGAGCCGGTTCTGATCCCGGTTTCTCAAAGGCTATCGAATCCGTTGTTTCTGGGCGTTCGGGCGGATCAAGTCGCACTATTCGCCGCGAACATTGTGGCGGAGACAGAGGAACTCGCCTTGGCCGCCGTGGGTCTTGATCGCTCTGTCGCCCGCTTTATCCATTTGCGGAGCTATTCCGGGCGGCTTTTGCCAATTGAGCGCAGCACGCTTTTCTATGCACGTTCGCTCGCGCTTTGGCACGAAGAAACGAAATATTGCGCTCGGTGCGGCACCCGGCTTCAGTCCGAAAGCGGGGGACACGTTCTTGGCTGTCCGAACCCCGCCTGTGGAGCCAAACACTTTCCGAGAAGCGATCCGGCGACAATCATGCTGGTTCATCAGCACGATCGTTGTCTTTTGGGTAGACAATCGGAGTGGCCGGAGGGCATGTACTCCACTTTGGCCGGTTTTGCGGAGATTGGCGAAACCTTGGAGGAGGCCGTTCGCCGTGAAGTCAGGGAAGAGAGCGGCATTATCGTCGAAAACATCTGCTACTTCGGTTCACAGCCCTGGCCATTCCCGCGATCATTGATGCTGGGCTTTTTCGCGGAGGCGATCACAAACGAGATTGTATGCGGCGCCGAACTGGAAGACGCGCGCTGGTTTAGTCGGGGCGAAGCAGAAAGCATCCTAGAGCGTCTAGGACAGCGGTTCCCGCACTTGGACACGATTGCCCGCCGTCTCATCCGTCACTGGGTCGCTGAGCAAGGCGTTTCGCGTGAGACACCAAACGTCAAAACATGAAACGCAAAACGAATGAAGAAAGATCGCGCCGCCGGCTTGCCATTTATTCTCTTGACCGTTTTTCTCGACATGCTGGGCATTGGTCTGGTCATTCCGATTTTGCCGGCCCTGGTCGGCGAATTCACCCGGAACCGGGAAGCACAATCCCTTTGGTACGGTATCCTGTTGGCGAGTTACGGACTCACTCAGTTTGTTTGCGCGCCTTTGATCGGCGCGCTCAGCGACCGGTTCGGGCGTCGTCCCGTCTTGCTCGCATCGATTTTTGGTCTCGGCTTCAATTTCCTCGTCACTGCGTTGGCGCCTTCGTTATGGCTGTTACTCGCGGCCCGGCTGATTGGGGGCGCCACCGGGGCCAGTTTTACCGTCGCCGGAGCATATATTGCCGATATCACAGCACCCGATGTTCGGAGCAAGAGCTTTGGGATTCTGGGTTCAGTCTTCGGTCTCGGTTTTATCTGCGGCCCGATGTTGGGCGGTTTGTTGGGCCACACCAGTCTCCGGTTGCCGTATTTTGTTGCGGCCTGTCTCTCTCTCACAAACTGGATTTACGGTTTTTTTGTTTTACCGGAATCGCTCCCAAAGGAACGTCGCGCTGCGGTGGTCACGAACAAGGCCGACCCGTTTTCCGCGATTCTCGCCTTGTCGCGCTTGCGCGGAATCGGCGGCTTGGTCTGGGTGTATTCGCTGACGGTGTTCGGACAGTTCATCATTCAAACGACTTGGGTGTTGTACACTAACTTTCGCTTCGGCTGGGGACCACGCGAAACCGGCTTTTCCCTTTTCGTCGTTGGCGCGGCGGCGACGTTTGCCCAAGCCTGGCTACTGGGAATTCTGCTTAAACGTTTCGGCGAAGTGCGGACCGCGGTCTTCGGCATGGTCTCGGCCGCGATCGCCTGTTTGTTCTACGGGCTGGCTACTCAGGGTTGGATGATGTACGCGATCATCGCCGCCAATCTGCTCGGATTTACCGTCGGTCCAGCGCTGCAGGGCATCGTTTCAAAAGCCGCCGGTCCAAGCAAACAAGGGGTTACCTTGGGGTCTCTCAATTCGATTAGCAGCCTGATGGGTGTTGTCGCGCCGCTGGCGGGCAATTTCCTGCTCGCCCTGGTCGGACACTTGCCTCCGCGCGATTGGCGGGTCGGCCTGCCCTTTTTCCTGAGCGCCGTCGTGCAAGTGGCCGCCCTCGCTCAAGCCGCCCGGCACTTCGGCCGGCTACGCCCGGCTACTCCTGCGACCGTCCCCGAACCCTCACGATGATGTCGTTATTGGCGACCCGCACCGAGAGCAGATGCGCCAGGACAGCATCGCCTGCGGGAAGCCGCTCGGCGATTCCGCGTCGCACCGCTTCTGACGCGATGCTGCGATAGCTCTGGGTACTAAAGAGCCAGGGAAGCCTTTTACCATTTGCTTCAACATCGAAGTTCTGCACCTCGAGCTGACCGCGGTTGACTTTAAATCGAGCCGCCATCCGTCCATTAAAAAATCTGTGGCGCAGGGACGGAAAGAAAGGCACGTCGGAGACAAAGGTGAGCGGAAAAGTTACTTCGGCTACAACCCAGTCAGCTTCGGTGCGGAACCGCATGTGCTGAGCAAGGTCGCGGTTACGCCCATCGCCAAAGAACCACGCGTTGAGATCGTTTGCCGTGAAATGAATCTCTGCTTCCCGGCCACTCACCATGGCTTCTTGCAGCGCGGCGAGCTTGAGCCGGAAAGACCGTTCGTCAGCCGCGGAGGGCGGCGGCTCCAGTCGGCGCGGCTCAGCTGAGGTCATTCGATATGCGCCTTGATAGGTGGAGATAGCTCCCCACAACACGGCCGCAACGAGCAGAAAACCAACGATTGCCAGAACGAGGCAGCCGCCAAAACACGCGCCGCTGTCTCTCCGGAACAGAACTCGAAAAGCTGGCTGTCGGTCGAGCATCGGGTGACCAGCCGAGACACGCCGCGTCGGTTCTTCGCTGCTGGCGTGTCCCATGTTTCAGCGAGGCCGCGCCTCAGACCGAGGAGGAGCTCCAGATGGCAAGCCCGGCGCCGGACCCTGGTTCTCCCTAGTCCAACGGCCTTGCCGTACCGTCTCTTCCAACGCCTGGTCGAACTCGCGGAGCGGATGCCAACCGGTTTCACTCCGGAGCTTGGATGGATCGATCGCGCGTCGTCGGTCGTCTCCCGGCCGGTCATCGGAGTATTCGATCAAATCCGCTGCCTTTCCGAGATAGCGCAGAATCTGTTCAACAACAGAAAGGCTCGTCCGCTCCGAGCCCGTCCCGATATTGTAGATCTGTCCGCTGTGTCCCTCCATAAAGACGGTAAACAGGGCGGCACAATGGTCGCTCACGTGCATCCAGTCGCGAATAGTACGGCCCTCGCTGGAAAGAGGAACCGGTTTGTCCGACACGGCTCGGGCGATCACCGCCGGAATAAATTCCTTGGGAGATTGTCCGGGACCAAAACTGTTTGAGCAGCGCGCCACCAGAACATCTTGACGGTAGGTCCGGTGACTTGCCAGGGCGAACAGATCGGCGGCCGCCTTGCTCGCCGCAAAAGGAGAGCTCGGCTGCAGCCGGCTTTCTTCCGAAAAACGCCCGTGATCAATTGATCCATAGACTTCATCTGTTGATACCTGCAGAAAGCGCTTCACGCCGTGGCGTCGAGCGGTCTCGAGCAACGCCGCGGCGCCGGCCACATTGGTATGAATCAACGATTGCCAACCGGTGACACTTTGATCAAGACCATGCTCGGACGCGAAATTGATGATTCCAAAATAGCTGTGCCGGGAGAGTAACTCGTCGATTTTCTTCGGTTCGCCGATATCGGCATGCACGAATTCGTATCGCTCCCGGTAAAGATCCGGGAGATCAGCCGTGGTAGGGAGCGCCGCGGGATCAGTCAGGGCGTCGACATTGGTAATCGACTCCGGCTGATAATGTTCCAGAACGTATCGAATAAAATTGCTGCCGGTAAATCCGCAGCCGCCGGCGACCAGCAGGCGCATGGGCAGTAATAGTTGACAACCAGAAGCAAATAGCAATCGGAATCGACGGCGGGAAGCGAGAGGCCTTATGCGTCAGGCTTCCAGATACGAACGAGGCCGTCCGCCTTCGTGCCCGCGGCATTACGGCGCGACAAGTTCCGCGCTATGGAGCCGGCGTTTTCCCATGCAGATAAAGGGCTCGATGCCCAAGATCGATTATCGCAAAGTACGTCCAAAGAACTTCGGTTCCGATGATTCCACCGAACGGGCGGCTGAACTCAACGGTCGGCACATTTAACGGTGCAAAACCAATAGATACGTGACTCAGATCAAAGCTCCCGAGACGAAAAGTTTGCGAGATGCCGAATGAAAGTCTGGCTTTCTTGAAATCATGAATGCCTTCCAACTGGACGTTCGTTTGCATAAACGCCACTTTCTCCCGGCTTTTGATTTCGTCAGTAAGCAGTGTCCAGGGCGAACCGGTATCGACGGTGGATCGCCAATAAGAAATAACAAAAAATCGAGGTCGGTTAGCTCGATCGTCAGAAATCGTCGCCAGGGACTGCCGCTGTTGCCTGTGAAATCGGTAATTCGCTGAGCCATCGCGGATTTCTTACTCGAAATTAATTTCCGCAGTGCGACGCATTGCAGAATAGGGTTCGCCCTAGACCAAAGACATCAACTATAATTGAACAAACCTATGAGAAAACCATATTCGTCATATTACCCGCTATCAGCCTTTTGACGTGGGCACAGCGAACGCAGAACTCGGTGCGCCTGCTAAAAGTAAATGAATTCTAAAAAAGCAGCAGAACTGTTCCGGTGTAGCCGGAAAATTCTGCAGGCTACAGCTGGGCGACGCTGCTGTGGCCGCTGATGATTTTCCAGCCCGAATCCGTCTTTTGCAGGTACCAAGTGGCGAGTCCGTAAACTTCTTCCCGACGAAGAGGAAATCTTTGAGTCCAAGTGGTCAACGCAAAAGCCAAATCCGGCCGGATCAATCGTATCTGAATTCTGTCCGGAGTCATAAAACCCATTTCCTCAGGATTTTCATAACCCTTGGCGTAACTGTCGTGGAGAGCTTTCCACCCACTTATCACCTGCTGATCAGAAACGATCAAAAGCTCAGGTGTGTTTGAGAAGAAAGTAAGATACTTCACAATGTCATGCGCGTTCCAGCTGGCCAGCATATCCTGCAATGCCGCGTAAACCCCCTGGCCGGCGGTGCTTCCCTGATTAGACGCTGGTCTGATCGAGTCAAAATCCCAAGTCGCATCCTCCCCTGAAGTCGACCCAGCCAAGCAGGGCATCGCAAAGAAAACGGTCACCGCGAGCGTTCGAACATCCATCCTGTAGCCGCTTCTCTTATCGATCCTTAAGGGCTCTTGCAAACTCTGTTTAGTGCCTTTTTCGTCACCGAGATATCAAAAAGCCCTGGTCGAAACGGAACAAGCAAATAACTCAGTTCCATAAAAATGCCAGCGCTTAGTGCAGGACAACAGGGCCCAAGTCCCGGTTTTGATACCTTACAGGCTGCTCTGATAGTTTCTTCAGAGACAAGACTTCGCTGTTCCGCCGTTTTCGTCTATTCTTTTCGAATGATTCCGCAGAGTATCCGATGGCTGCCGCTTGCCGGCTTGATGCTGGCTGCCGCGGCCTGTGCCCACGAGGAGGTCGTCACCACCCCTCCTCCGTCGACGTCCACCACGACAACTGTAGTGCGACGTACGAATCCTCCTCCTGGCGTGCCTCACACCACTACCACCACGACCACAACTACCGCGCCGCCGGCTCCCGTAGTGCCTGGTCCACAGTAATTCACCGGCTGTTTCACGGGACAAAAAGGTCGCCCATTTTGCGGGCGACCTTTTTTTAAAAGCTACCGACCTTCAAGTTCCAGCAAACTAACCAGGATTCTCGCCGGTTTTCGTTAGCTCGCCGATTGATTCAGATGATCAATCCTTTCCTGGAGACGACTGCTCCGTTTTTGATTAATCTGCACCAGCTGCTGTTGTTGGTCGGGCGTGAGGATCTTGAGGATCTGCGCACGTAAGCGGGCGCGCTGCACACTCTGTTCCGTGCGCGCACTCTCTAAGGTCGTGGAGAGCGAGCGAATCGTCGCCTCGTCATTTGGGTTTTTGGCGATCGCTTCGTCGACTGCCTTCTGCGCGTTGAGCACCGCTAGCATGGAAGCTTTGAATTGCGGCCGATTGCTCTGCATGATCTCTCGGACCTGCTGCTTTTGAGCGTCGGTCAGATTGAGTTTTCTCCAGAGCCAGCCTCGATGACGCCATTCCTGATGGGCGGTTGGCGCTTCGTTCGTTGAGCCGTTCTCGGGTGCTTGTGTTTGGGCCAGCAAGGGGCTGGCCAACAGTGTCATCCCGAAAACCAGAAAATGTAGTTTCATACGGTTCTCATGACGCGCACTCCTTTTTGGGGGTTACACCTCTTCGTAAAACGAAGGACTCGTGCGGCAGCGCCGGTTTCAATTCTTAGCCTTGGATGTGGCTGGTCCGGCAAGGAAGAAACTACCCAGATCCAGATCCAGGTGCAACGCTCCAGTCGTAACCCGCTCCTGCAAAATCGCCGCAGCCGTAGCAAGATTGCGGGCGAAACGTGCTAATTGCGCCTCGCTGAAGGTGCATTCCTGATGAAAAAATCCAGAAAGCACCGGGCTCTCCTTCCATTCTTGAGCGAAGGCAACGAGCCGACGGTACGTTTCCGGATGCAAATGGCAAATCTGATTAAGATAGCCTTTCGCTTGAAATGTATTCTGATTCAACAGGCCAGCATCGTTATCAACCAAAATCAAACGTCTAATCACCACGCCCTGTGGTTCGGTCGTGTCGTTTTTCGCCGGCCGGGTAGTGATATGGCCCCCGTTCATCTCGTAAATATATTTATAGTCGGAGATGTTTCCGCCGCTGAGCCGATCGGACTGCGCCATCAAATAGTCCAGCACGATCATTTCACTCATATCGCGCATCGCAACCAAGCGCTGGACATTGGCTTGATTGAATTCGGTCGAGGCCAGTATTGCGTGCACCGGTCGAGGATCTGCCATGTCCCGAAAACCACGCACGCTGCCCAGATTTGGGCCGGCTCGAAGCCACTCGTCGTAGTGCTCCTCTCCCCGGGTATTCACCAGGAGTGCACCGTAAATCTGCGTGAAATCATTTGTGAATAGCGTGGTCGCGACCGACGAACCGCGCGGATTTTGATAGTAACCGTTAAACAGGTTCCAGCTCTTCCCGACCAGACCATGGATACCCATTTCCGCGGCCAGGCGGACGACCTTTTTATGCTGCTCAATATCCATGGTCCTGAGCTCAGCCGGCTGGACCAGACAGATATCACCCAATGCTCTGGAAACGTGGTAATAGCCCAGGATTGAGGCGGTTGAAGTGGAGGTGAAATGGTTATCAGTCTGTTTAAATTTGGCTAAATCTTTCCCGGTTTTCTCCACTTGCGAACAATAGGCGGCCGTCTCCGTCGCAGGTTTTGCGCCGCCCGCCGGAATTTCAAATAATTCGACGGCTGCGCTGGTGCTCTTCTGCTTTGGACAGACTGCGACCGCCGCGTTGTCCGGCGTATTACCTCCTTTGTAAAAATCATAGTGTGCCAGCAACTGTTCCGTCGCTCGATCATCTGCGCCATTGGCTCCGCGATATGCACCGGAAGAGAGGTGCTTGGGAATAACCGCGATCTCGTCCGGACGCCCATCCGGCACGGCGTGTCTTATCGTTTCGAACCCCCGCGCAGCGGACCGATCGAGTGACCCCTCGTAAGGGTCGTTTGCTCCCGCCGCGTTAGTCATTGGCCATCCGAGCCAGCAGAGGCTAACCAACACTAAATTACTTGCGGCAATCAACGAACGACCTGCTGGAGATTGCGAGGTGGTCCGCCCGGCGAGCCTTGTTTTTTTGGACAGAATTACCCAAATCATGACAACCACCCTATCACGGCAAATCGTTCGTCGCGATAACCCGAAGGGATTAGCAGACCGTCCTTGATATTACGCTCCCTGCTATGCTTTTCTTCCAGTGTGACTTTTTGGTACGTCAGCTTTCACGGAGGCAGCGCCAACACTGACTGCAACAATATCCACGTTTATACGATTGACGGACGAGAACGAGGTAAGGCGCTCAATCGCCAAAGTCTGCCGGCGCCCTTGTCGCTTCGAGAATTGCGCGGCTTTACCTTCGGGCCGGATGGCGACCTTTACGTGTTAAACGCGTATTATCCGTTCAGCCAGGTTCTGCGATTCAACGGGCTAGCTAATCAAAATGGGCAACATAACTTTAAAGAAGTTTTTGTTGCTCCGGACAATGAAACGAATCCAGGGCTCAGCCACCCTTTTAATCTTCTCTTCAATCCGGAAGGTCATTTACTGGTTTCAAGCCAGAACACGAACGTGGTCACCCGCTATTTCGGTTCAAACAATCCGGCTGGAGCAGCGGGAACGCCGATGCCTCCGTCGGGAGCTTCCGGTCCGCCGGCTATCCCGGGATGTCTTGTTTTATCATCGAAGCAGACACCTGAGGGCATCCGCTCCGTTCGGGACATTGTCTTTAATACCGATGGAAGCTTGTATGTCGCGGATCGAGATGACCGTTCTGTGAAACAATATGATGGAAATACGGGAACCTACATGGGAAAGATTGATCTCATTAATGCCGGCAAACCCGTTCACCTGCTCCTGCATGCTGGACGACATCTGCTTTTAATTGGAGACGAGACGAACGAGTGCGTTTGGGAGCACAATTTTACGAGCGGCTCGACTCGTGTACTGATTGAATCCGGAGCCGGTGGGTTAAAGAACCCGAGTGGCCTTGCCTTCGGCAACGACGACCTGTTGTATGTAGCGAGCCGAACGGAACGGAAGATCCTGCGATTTGACCGGCAAGGCCAACCTGCCGATCCGGATGCATTTATTGCTAATCTACCGGACGAGCCGGAATTTCTTCAGTTGGTGACCCTGGCGGATAGCAATAGTCAATAGCCTATTGCCAATAGCCAATGATGACCGATAAACCAATAGTCAGGGCAAAAACCAGACTTCAATGAGTTTTTCACACGCCCCCAGAACTACCCCTGTCCTAAATCGCGGCGACCGTCGGGTATTGACCATCGGCTATCGGCTATCAGCCATGCAGCGACTTCCAATGTTTCCGCCATGCCTTAAAATCGGCCAGCGTGCCTTCGACCATTTTTTTCGCTGCGCTCTCCAACTCCGACGCCGATAGCTCGGCGACCGCTTTCCGCAATCCGTCGGGCTGACTGTATAAGAGGTGCACGCTGGCAGTTTCGAAACCCATCGCGCGGAAAAGGCGCCGTTGATCGATTGCCTCCAAGTTCTCCGGCGCGAGCTCCTGCAATTCGGAAATCTCGATTCGGCCTGTCTCGGACAAAATTGGTCGAATTAACCAGTCGCCAGTCAGCTGGACATGCGGACTTGTCGGCCGCGCTGGGGAACCAAGGAAATCCATGATGTGCAGCGGACCCGGAGCCTTGCCCTTTGCCCAAAGAAGCGCGGAAGCCGCGCAGGACTTGGCCTCCCGGGCGATTGGCCCGCCTTGCCACTCGGCGAAGGCAAAGATTCTCCGATGACCAAGACTGCCGAGACCCTTCGGTCTTGCTCCAGTTTTGGTGACTCGCAGCTGAACCTGCGCCCCTTTCGGAAAATGAGAGCGAAGTCTTGCGGCTGCTTCGGCCGGTAAATCAGTTTCCGACGAAGCAGGCTCGGTTCTATCCTGAAGCCAGTGGTCCCAGAAAACCTTTGGCTCTTTCAAGGCAGCGCGAGTAAGGCGGAGAAGCCAGGCATTTGTTTTTTCGAGAACAAATGGCTGGCCGCTGGTAGTCGACGCGCCCTTCCGATAGCCTCTCCAGATCTCCCGGACTGCTTGAGAAAATGAAAGTCCTAGACCGGGAGCCCCTTTGCTCGCCAGTCTCACGCTTACGGCGATGCGAACAAGATCATTCGGAAAGGCGCAGATACCGGCTTCATCGAAATCATTGACTCCCCAAACCAGCCGTCCTTCTCGATCTCGCCAGGTGCCGAAGTTTTGGACGTGAAGATCACCAACTCCTTCGACTCGATGAAGTTTAGCCAGGTCGGCGCAATGCAGATTCCAGAGCTCGGCCCAGCGATAGAACGTGGCCCGAAAGAAAGCAAAAGGGTTGCTTGCCATTTCCTGATGCTTAGCATCCAGGTCTGGCTGATAAAGCGCGATCTGTTGACTGACCCACGCTTCATAGGAAGCAGTGGCACTCACTATATCTTGCATTCCTTATTGTTGATAGAGACGGAATCAGGGAATAGCTCGAGCAATCTGATCAGCCATGGTTCGCACAGCCTGCGACAGAAGCGCGGCCAAGCCGCCTTCATCGCCCAACGTCCAGCCGTTCAGCGAGATATTTGATACTCGGCTCACCAGGGGAACATCGCTCCCGGCGGGAAGAATCTGCCAGGTCGCGGACAATACGACTTGGCCATCGGCGTTTCCCTCGAACTGGATCAGGCGGATGTTCACGTCATACCGGTGCTCAGAGACCTGCGCGGAAGGTTGAAATCCGGTCGCCCCGATGCCCCGCGCGCGGAGTTCATCGGCTACCGCTCGAGCGATCCCCTGATCCAGAGGCTCAGCCCAACGTCCGGTGGTGGAGTAGTGTACCTGGTTGCCCTTTCCCATGCTGGCGAGATTTGCTCGCGCAAGATAGGCCGGCACTTGAACACGACGAACAAAAACCGTATTCCGAGCAGAACGAACAACGGGAGCGTCGCCTGCCGGTGTCAGAACATAGAATTTCGCCAGGGGTTCTGTGGTCGCGCAGCCGATCAGCAACAAAGGTAGAAGGCACAGGCGTTTGCGCATGAATCGGGTCCGGCGAAGAGGTGCTACTGTTGGTTCTTCGCGGGCTTGCGACCAAAAAGGATTGAGTTGGGATTGCGTTCCAGGAATTCCGACAACCGCTGCAGCGCATCGGCCGCCGCGGCAATCTGGGAGAGCGTGCTGTCCAGTTGATAACGGAAACCGGAGGAAGGCTTCAGGAGCCGATTCAGCTCGGCGGTCGATGACTGAAGCGATTCCATGCTCTTTTTCGCAGCCGCTAGAGTTGGATTGAGATTCTCGGAGATCGGATTAAGCTCGGTGTCCAATTTCTTCAGGGTCGCGGTGAGTTGATCGAACGACTGACGAACACTCGTCAGAGTACCTTTGAGGTCCGGACCATTTACGAAGTTATTGAGACCTTCCGACGTTTTGGCCAGCGAGGCGCCAAGTTGATCCAACTTCATTGCGTCGATCCCCTCCCGGGCGCTCACGATCAAACTCTCCAGGTCCTTTGAGAGAGCGAGAAAATCGACATTACCAATGTTGCCAATGGCTTTTGTCAGATTTCCGAGGATGGCCTCGATATCTGATGGCTGAACGGGAATTTCGAAATAGTTTTTCCCGGCAAGCAATTCCGGGTGCAAAATCGCCGGAGCCGGGTTCTTGTAGTAGTCTAATCCGAGATAAAGCTGACCGCTGATCAAACTCTCAAAGTCCAAACGAGCACGCAGCCCTGCCGCGATGCGCTTCTTATGCAACTCCGGACTAAAGAGATCCACCTGCGCACCAAGACCTTTCACGACGAGCGTACTGTCGATCTGGTAAATCACTTGCACAAAGGATGGCTGACCTTCGCCGCGAAAACCCAGGAGAACTCGCGTAACTTTGCCGACGTTGACACCCTTGAATTTCACGTTTGACCCGACTTGTAAACCGCTCACGGACTGTTCGAAGAACGAAACATAATCCTGTTTTTTGGCGAACAAGTTAGTTGAGCCAAAAAAAACAATTGCGCCGATTGCGATGAGGATTGCCCCAAAGACAAATGCGCCGATCAAAGTAGGATTTGCCTTTTGACTCATCGCGAAATCGCCGTCTCCTCATCCTGTCTGCTTTGATCAGGGTGAGCAGCGTTCCGGTTCGTCGCCTCAGCCGAGTCATTGCCTTCTCCGCGCAGCAAGAATTCGCGGACTTTTGGATCACTCTGGCCTTCTTTCACCAGCTCGTGGGGATTACCCTGGGCAATCATTCGTTTGGTTTCGGCGTCAAGGAAGATGGAAGTATCGGCAATGGTAAAAATGGAAGCCAGTTCGTGAGTAACGACCACAATGGTTGTACCCAAACTATCGCGCAAACGAAGAATCAACTCATCCAATCTCCGGGAGTTAATCGGGTCAAGCCCAGCGGAAGGCTCATCAAAGAAAAGATAGGCTGGATCCAGGGCCATTGCCCGCGCCAGTCCCGCGCGTTTGCGCATTCCTCCGCTAATCTCCGATGGGTAAAAGTCTTCGAACCCTTTGAGTCCAACCAAAGCTAACTTCAAAGAAACGATCTCCCGGATCTCCGCGGCGTCCAACTTCGTGTACTGCTCGAGAGGCAAAGCGACATTTTCGGCCAGGGTTCGATCACTCCATAAGGCACCCCCCTGGTAAAGAACCCCAAAAGTCCGCTGAATCCGCTCGCGCTCCTCTTCGGAAGCCTTCGAGAAGCTCTCATCGTGATAGAGCACGTCTCCTTTTTCTACCTCTTTGAGTCCGATCAAATACTTCAGGAGAGTGCTTTTACCACAGCCGCTCCCGCCCATAATAACCATCACCTGACCCGTCTTTACCTGAAAGCTGATATCGCGCATCAGGATGAACGATCCATAGCCCATCTCGAGGTTTCGGACCTCAATCGCAGGACTTTCCTTACTATCCGTTTCCGGGTCTGGCATGAGCTTGCTGGGCAAAAAAACAACGGTAGCACATTTTACAAATTACCCATTTGTTGGATCACATCGATCGCTGCGTCAGACGCAACGATCCAGGTGATCGCGAGAACCACCGCCGAGGTCGCCGCATTGCCCACGGCTGAGGCGTTGTTCCCACAGCTGATCCCGCGCTGACAGCCGGTCAACGCAACGATCACGCCGAAGACAGCGCTCTTAAATACTCCCGTTCCGATATCGACCAAGCCCATCGCGTCGAGGGTCTGATTCCAGTATTGAATCCAAGTCAAATTAAGTATTGAGGTACCGACCACCGCACCACCGATGATGCCGATAAAAATCGAGTAAAGACAGAGGAGCGGCATCATGAAGAGAAGGGCAATCACTCGAGGCGCCACCAGGAAATCCAGCGGAGAGATGGCCAAGGTCCGCAAGGCATCGATCTCCTCCGAGACCTTCATACTGCCAATCTGCGCCGCAAAAGCGGCTCCGGTTCTGCCCGCCATGATCACCCCGGTCATGATCGCTCCCATTTCCCGCGCCATCGCCACCGCGACCAGATTGGCGACATAAATCCCGGCGCCGAACTGACGCAACTGCACCGCTCCAACAAAGGCGAGAATCAAACCCGTCAGGAAACTGATCAGGCCAACGATGGGCAAGGCCTGAGCGCTGCATTCCTCCATGGTCAGCCAGAGAAGCCGCCAATCGAAAGCCGCACGACCCCGGAGAATCCGGCCGAAGCTCAGGATGCATTCACCCACGAACGATAGCGTAACTTGAATGCCGCCGGCCAACCCCAGCGTCGCGGCGCCTAGACGATAAAAAAGGGAGCGATTTCCCGGTGTTTTCTTTCCTGTCTGCTTCTCGGGGACGGCCTCCGAAAGCGCCATTAAACTCGTTATTTCGCGGGGCACGCCGGACTCGTTGAATTCCAAGTGATTCTGTTGGCACCAGTCCTTTAGTTTCGAAAGAACGATGAGCAGGCTGGTATCCCATTGACCAAGCTCAGAAAAATCAAGCCGGAGGGTCCGGGCGCCGTCCCGTTTATGCGCCACTTCCTTGAGCAGCTCGTTATCTCCAGTTCTTTGCTCGGTCTTTAAGATCCATTCTCCTTTGAAAGCGATAATCAGATCGTTATTCTCCTGGCGAATCTCCGATTGCCGAGAGGAAGCCGATATTGCCGGAGAAGGAGCGCTCATGTGGATTTGCTCATCGAACGGCTCAAGGACAAGAGCTTCCTGTAAGACCGAAATCAAGCAAGAGCTTACCATTCCGCACAGCCTGCATCGCTCGCAAATGGCGTAAACATTGCGAGCGATGCAGGCTAGCCCACTGCTTCTTTCTCTTCTTCTTCCTCTTTTTCCTCTTCCGGAAGTGTTACCATTCCCGTACTCGCGTTGAAATCCATCAGACCAGCATAGCGGCCCCAGGCAATCATCGTTTGCAGGATTTTTTCGGCATTCTCGTAAGGCAAGGCGTTCGCGATGTCTTTGAGAACGGTCTCGGCCTCGACTTCCTCCTGAACCTCGAGATAAGCGAGAATAATGTGGAAGAGTCGAAGCTTTCGCACTTGTTCGGCAAAGATCGTTTTACGAGTTTGGCGGTCGGCATCGTAAAATTTCCGACCGAGTTCGGTGAACTCCACCTCATCTTTTGGCGTGTTCACAAGCTCGAGAATCTCGGCCGCTTTCACAATGGCAATGGTCTCGCCGAAGTCTTTGCCGATCTCATTAGAGATATCGTAAACGTTATTCTCGTCGGGTGAGTCATGGAGAATGCTGAGAAGACCGAGGATCTGGTTCACTCCCACCACGGGGATCGATTCCATCCGGGGACGGGCCCGGGAGATCGGACGGCCAGCAACGGCGACCTCGACCGGAATGTCAGGCAACGACGTCATCGTGATGGTCTCATGGATAATTTTCATCAGCCGTTGGAAACCCGGATCATTCGGATGGCGTGGATAAGGCAAATCGTTCTTGAGGACTAAGCCAAGCCTGCCGGGATGAGGAAAGAGGATGCAGATACGGGTCGCCATCTCCACGGCTTCTTCAATGTTGTGGGTGACCATGAAGATGCTTTTCAGCGGCGTACTTTCTTTTTGCCAGATGCTCAGCACTTCATGGCGCAAGCTTTCGGCCGTGAGGACGTCGAGTGCACTAAACGCCTCGTCCAGGCAAAGAATTTTCGGATCGGAAACAAGTGCCCGCGCCATGCCTACCCGCTGGCGCATCCCGCCCGAGATTTCTCGCGGATACGCCGTGTGGTAATTGTTGAGGCCAATCAGGTCGATTGCCTTTTCGACCGCTTCCGCCTTCTCGGCACGCGTCATCCGGTTTGCCATGAGACCGACCGCAACATTTTGTTCTACGGTTAGCCAAGGATAGAGAGCAAAGGTTTGAAAGACGATGGAAGCATCTGGATTTATGCCGGTAAGCGGTTTGCCATAGCTCAACACCCGACCGCTCGTGGGTTTGGTCAGCCCGGTCAGACAACGCAACAGGGTCGACTTGCCTGACCCAGACTGTCCAAGCAGCGCGAGCAACTCACCTTCGTGAATAGCCAGGTCAATCTGATCGAGCACCTTGAGTTCGCGACCGCCACCAACCGTAAATGATTTTGTTACGTTACACAGCTCGGCGATGACTGGAGCGGCTATAACGTCAGGCCCAGCGCTGGGAGCAAGCTCAGTTTTCACGTAGTTTAATCCAGGTGGAACCGTCTTTCGGCGTACGCATAGAGCGGCCGCCAAACTAGTTTGTTAATAATGACGACAAAAAGAGCCATAATTGCAGTTCCGCAGATCAAAGCCGGTATCCCAGTACCACCCTCCTGGGCGCTCACTTCCGAGATGAAGGCTCCCAGCCCCGTCGCTCTCAGTGTCTTATCACCCCAAGTAGCGACTTCGGCCAGGATAGTCGCGTTCCAGGCGCCGCCTGCCGCCGTGCAAGCTCCGGTAATCCAAAATGGGAAGATCGCCGGTAGAATCAAAGTTTTCCACAGCGGCCAGCCCCTGAGCCCATAGGTTTTCGCGGCTTCCTTTAGGTCGTTCGGAATCGCCATCGCTCCGGCGATCACATTAAACAAGATGTACCACTGAGCTCCCATAGCAATCAGCAGAATGCAGCCCCAATTCATGTCGACGTTGTAGCGAATAAACAACCCAACGACTAGCGGGAAGGTCATATTTACCGGGAACGAGGCGAACATTTGAACCAGTGGTTGAGCGAACTGCGCCACGCGCTGCTTCGAACCAATCCAAACCCCGATCGGCGTCCAAATCAGGGTCGCAAAAACCGTCACTGCCAAGACTCTCAGCAGGGTCACGAATCCGAGTCCCACAATCATTAAAATTTCCGCCACGGAGATGCGGCGGTAAACAGCATCGAACCCAGCCATGACCCCGAGAACACCTTCATAGAGAAGCCCTAGTAGCAGCACAACCCCAATTGTCTGCCGGACATAATTGCCAAGCTTGCTCGGCTTCCGCACTGTGTCTCGCCGCGCTGTAAGTTTCGCCTGAAGATCAGCGTAGACTTCGCTGAGTGGGATCCATACGTGCTCCCCGATCCACTCAAAAACGTAAGCCCGTCGCAGTAAATTATAAAACCAAGAGGTGGGTGGGTGAGCTGATTCGGTCAACTCCATCTTAAATTTGTCAGCCCATACCAGTAGCGGACGCCATACGAGTTGATCGGTCGCCAAGATCACGGCAAGCATCGAAATGATCGCCCAAAACGCGGCCCAGTTATCGCCCTTACTCACCGCGGTCGCCATGAAGGAACCCAAGCCAGGCAGCTCAATATTCTTGCCTAGGACGGTGATCGCCTCGCTGGCGCTAACCGCAAACCACCCGGCGCCGAACGACATCATGCAATTCCAGATGAGGCTGTGCATCGAGGCCGGTACTTCGAGCTTTTGAAAACGCTGGATAGCAGTGAGGCGGTAATTCGTGGCAGCTTCGTGCAAGTCTTGGGGAATCGTCACCATTGAATGATAGAATCCGAACGTCATGTTCCAGACCTGCGCAGTAAAAACCGTCACAATGCTCGCGCATTCCACTCCGAGCAGGCTTCCGGGAAAAAGCGATACAAAAAATGTCACGAAAATCGTGAGAAAACTGAGTACCGGAACGGACTGCATGATGTCCAGGAACGGGAGAATGATCGCGCGGGCAACTTTGTTCTTCGCTGCAGCGTATCCTACCGCAAAAGTGAAAATCAGTGAGAATCCAAACGCAATCCACATTCGGAATAAGGTCCGGCCAATGTAATAAGGGATATGCCGGATATGGGTGGATATTGAGAGTGTTTGTGATGTGGCATCGAAATGCGCCATTGTCCCGGCTCCAAACTCGAGAATGCTCCAGAACAGACCCAAGACGCCGGCAAAAATCAGCAAATCGACCCAGTTAAACGAGCGTTTGCTATCGGCAGCACCAAGTTGGGTGGCAGTCGACTTCATTTCTTGTCTTCTCCAATGGCGCCTCAAAAAAGGCAATGAGAAACCTCAGAGTTTCCGGAGCTCGTAGGTCCTACGAGTCCTCTGGGCTGCAACTAGCACTGGCACTGGTGCCGTCGGCCGTCGCACGCGCTTCCACCGCGCGCCTGTCCGATTACTGCCCGAGCAAAACGATCTGCCCGCGAGGTGTTTCCGACCCACCGGCCGCTTCAACGCTTACCGCGAATTTGGCAGCAGAGCTGACTTGCTTCGCCGGTTGAAGATTTACCCGCACATTGCCCTGATCAGAAACTGGGACAAGCCCGGCACTGACCGGCTGCGGCTGCGTTGGATCGATAATCCAGAGTTGATAGGTCTTACCCGGCTGCGCTGCCGGAAGACCACTGAACTGGATGATTCCCGAATGTTGTGCCGAGTTCCACACCGCGACGGCTCCCGTGTGGGCATACTGAGCCACCTGCGCTCGGAGCGTGGCGATGGTCAATTCCGAAAGCAAGTTGCGTTTCTTCAGCCGGTCGATCTCGTCCCGGGCGAGTGACTCTCGGGTTTGCCAGCTACCTAGTTCGTGTTTCAGCTTCGCGTTCTGGTCGGAAAGACTGGCCAAATCGGTTTTCATCCGGGCCCGATCCAGGAAAAGGATGATCGCTGCGAAAGCCAGACAAGCAGCTAAAGCCCACGGAAGAAACGAGACGAAAGAGCGTGCTGATCTCTTCGGGGGCGCGGTAATCCGCTCGGGCAAATAGCTCGGCGGTATAGCGGGAGGGACGGCCAGAGAAAACGAGGCATAAGTCTCCTCCAGTTCACGAAGAAAGCTCTGCAAATCAGCGTCGCGGGCCAAATCGGCCTCGAAGCGGGCGGAGTCCTCGCCGGTGAGTTCTCCGAGAACATACCGTACCGCCAGTTCTTCTTGGGCTTCGTCTCTCATCGCGTGTCGTAAACAAATTCCCGCATCTTCAACAAGCCTCGGCGGATTCTCGCTTTCACGGTGCCGAGCGGTGTTTGCAAACGCTCGGCAACTTGCTCATGGGTTAACCCGCTAAAGAAAGCCAGCTCGAGTGCTTGCCTCTGTTCGGGAGCGATCTTCCCGAGAGCTTCGCGAATCTCTGCGCTCTGTTCGCGAAAAGCAGGTTCGTGTTCTGAGCGGTCGTCCAGTATCGTGAAGAAACTCGTCTCGGTAACAACCTTCTCCCGCAGCTTTTCAATGCGAGCACGGCTGCGCAGCTTGTCGATCGCCTTGTTCCGGAGAATCATGACCGACCAGGCGAAAGCGCTGCTCCTATTCGGATCAAATCGAGAAGCACGCCGCCAAATATAGGTGAAGCCCTCTTGCAAGACGTCCTCGGCCTCTTTGGCATCATTCATCATGCGCAGAGCCAAGCCGTAAAGAGCCGGGGCGAGCCGCGCATAATAGGTGGCAAACGCTCTTTCATCGCCGGCGGCAATTTGCCGCAGCAACTCGATCTGGTACTGGCTCTCTGCTTCTTCCACCGCAGCGATGTTAATGATCTACCCCCCCGCATATCTTAAGTCCTGGCCGAGCGCTAGCCTATTTCTGTAAAAGTCACGGGAAGGAGCGCGACTGCCGACAAAACAGAGAGGCAAGCAGCAAAACAGAACAAATCCTCGTTTGGTTAATTTCTTTGCAACGGTTCGGTAGAAGGGGCGCATGGCGCTGCTTCATTCCGAGTCAGCTGTAGATGCGCTCGTTGCGCTCCAACAGATGCGGCGACGCAGGCAAGGGCCGCCTCTACGGCAAAGCGAGAACCACCGCTCCGGTCACGATCAATCCAGCGCCCAGAAGTTCCCGGGAACTCATCCTTTCGCCAAGAAAGACAAAAGCCAAGGCCATCGCGATAACCACGCTGAGCTTATCGATCGGAGCGACTTGGGACACCTCACCAAGTTGCAATGCACGAAAATAACAGAGCCATGACAAGCCGGTGGCAAGGCCTGACAAGATTAAGAACAACCAACTGCGCATCGAAATTGAGCTGACCTCCCCGGATCGCAGGCTTGCAAGAGCCACCAGCCAGGCAAAGACGAAGATTACCGTTGTACGGATCGCCGTCGCCAAGTTTGAGTTGATGCCGGCCACACCGACCTTGGCGAGAACCGCTGTCGCCCCAGCGAAGATAGCCGACAGAAAAGCCCACAAGAGCCATTGCATGTCGTACGCTTAGCCAAAGAATCTCGGCTGCCAAACGAGAAGAGCCCGGTTAGAACGCTGCTGCTTCGTCGACTAGCGCTCGGTAATATTGAAAAACTGCTTTTAGACTGAAGCCGACCGCCGCCACCTGATCAGCAAAGGCGCTGCGCTGGGGTGTATGGACGGATAGAAAAAGGGGCGCGGCCGGCAGCCTTCCAGATTCTGAAAGGCTCCCGCGGTCCCGGTGGAGCTGGCGAGCACCCGGACCGGTTCCGCCGCCAACGGGACGCATCGCTGCGCGATTTCCAGAGTGGGCCACAACACCTCGGCGGCAAGCACGCGGCTGGAAGTGCGAAACTGGAGGCCGGCCAGTGGTTCTCCGCCGTGGATCGTCACTACGCCATCAAGCTCGTTCGTGGCGAGTTCGCGCTCGAAGAAACGAACTACCGGGTCCGGCGAACCGCGCCAAAAGTCCCGCTCAAAATTTGGTTCCGGCTCGTTTAGCCGGGGCGGATTGGCGACTGGGTAAGTAAAAACCGCGTAATCTCTGGCAAGAAGAGATGCGAGATCCAATTCGACCACGAATTTTGCAACTGCGGTGCTGCTGATTCCGTCCGAGGACCGGAGTCCTCCAATTAGCGCCAAGCGCAGCGGAACACGTCCGGAACGCGGTCCAATCAAGACAAAGCTGGGGATAGGACAATCGCCGAGCTGAAGGGTTCGCCAGCGCGCCAGGCTGCCGGGCGCGGTCGAGAGGATCTCAAGCGAATCGAAAAGATCGCTGGATGAAACCCCCGGGGCGGCAAGACGACGCGGATCTACGGGCAAGATGGTTGAGCTGGACATGACAAACGTTCCGTTGACCGATTCAGGTGAAAAATAGAACGTCGGCGCGTAAAGTCTACTAAAATAGTAATGTTAACGACCACGGTATGATTTCGATCCGCGCTGTACGCTCTGCTTCTAGAAATTACAGCGCGTTCATCTTCCCGAAACCCTCCAGTTCAGGTGATCCACCACCCCTTGCCGCCTGAACGAAACCAATCGGAAAAAATCTGGCTATACGAGAAAAGCGCATTCGGATTTTTCGCAGAACGCCTGGTTGGACTCGTGCCGCTGTGCCGCGCAAATCCCTCGGGACGAGCTGCTTGTAAAACTCTCTCTTTCGGACTGGCCCAAGTATCCCGGACCGGGTTTCCTGAGAGACGCCGCGCACGCTCGATCGATTTCGCGACCAAAAGTCACTGCGGTTTAAGGTTGTGCCGGGCCCAGTTCCGTTCCAGGGTTGCCCAGCGTTCGAGAAATTCTTTACTACCTTAACCATTAACCCTCTGCTTGAATCCAGAAAGAGCGCTGGTACTATGCGGCGCTTAAATTCCTATTATGCGTTTTCCTTTGGCGCTTACTTTGAAAATCGCCGGGCACATTGTGCGGCACAAGATTCGCGGGACGAAAAAGTTCGCCGCCGTCCTTCAGCTTGAGCCGCTGCACACCTGCAATCTCACGTGCACCGGATGCGGAAGAATTCGCGAGTATTCGACGTCTTTGAAAAACGTCATGTCTCTGCAGGATTGCCTGGATGCAGCGAATGACTGCGATGCGCCGATGGTTTCGATCTGCGGGGGAGAACCATTGATTTATCCCCAGATCGAGGCGCTCGTCACTGGTCTCCGCCAGCAAAAGCGCATCGTTTACATCTGCACCAACGGGATGTTTATGCGAAAAAAAATGCGGGAATACCTTGCCTGGCAATATAGCCGGCATCCGGCGAAAACGGAGCAGGTCCTCGCTAAGCTGGAATCGCAGAAGTTGCTTTCTCCAACCGAGACCGGACAGATCCGGCAAGGACCAAAAGATCCCAAAAAGCCGGTGATTGCGCCCAGCAAGTGGCTTTACTGGAACGTCCATCTGGACGGCTTGGAGAAAATTCATGATATCATCGTCGAACGCGAAGGCGTGTTCCGGGAATGCATTACAGCTATACGCATGGCCAAAGTCCTCGGTTACCAAGTGGCGACGAACACTACCGTTTATCGGGAAACCGAGATGGACGAGATCGAAGATCTGTTCGCGTTTTTGGGCACGTTGGGAGTTGATGGCCACACAATCTCGCCAGGGTACGACTACGATGCGGCCAAGAAAGACATGGCAAGCCGTCTCGGGATCGATCCGGCCAATTTCTTTCTTACCCGCCGGCTGACGGTCGAGAAGTTCGCCAGGATAGAGAGCTGGGGCGAGCGGTTTCCGATTCTGGGTACACCGATCTATTTGGAGTTCCTGGCCGGCCAAAGGGATCTTACTTGCTCTGCCTGGGCGATCCCGACACGCAATATCATGGGCTGGAAAGCGCCGTGCTATTTCATGACGGACCTGGTAAAGACCGAAGGGCATTATAAGACCTATTCGGAACTGCTCGAAAAAGTGAACTGGGATCTCTATGGAGTAGTAGATGGAGTCGCGCGAGATCCGCGCTGCGAAAACTGCATGGTCCAGTGTGGATACGAACCGACTGCTTCGCTCGGTCTTCAGTCGAGGCCGGGCGACACCTGGAAAAATGTGGCCTATAACTTTGGGGCACGCCCAAAACCGCCCTCCAATGCGATCGATTATAGGAAGATATTTAACGGCGTTTCGGCGAAAGAGCCGGTAGCCCCGGTCAGCAGTCGCTAATCCGCCGTCGTATCCAGGAAGGTCTATGCGATTGCCGTCCGCTTCTTCAGCATCGATTCAAGAAGCGATCAGCCGAGCGCAACAGCATCTGATCCGGCTTCAATCAGAAGACGGTTACTGGCTGGGCGAGCTGGTCGTCGATGCGACGCTTTGCGCGGACTATGTGCTGTTCATGCACTGGCTTGGGAGAAGTGGAACCCGAGCTCGAGCGCAAGTGCGTTGAGCATATCTTCCGTCGGCAGCTGCCCGATGGCGGCTGGAACATTTATCCGGAAGGTCCGTCCGAAATTAATGCGACGGTAAAAGCTTATCTGTGCGCTTAAGCTGGCCGGAATCGCTTTCGACGATGAGCCGAATGGTCATCGCCCGTGAGCGAGCCCGAGCGCTCGGCGGAATCGAAAAAACCAACACGTATGCACGTCTGTATCTGGCGCTGATCGGCCAGGTTCCTGGGACGCGGTGCCGACGATTCCAGTCGAATTCCTGCTGCTTGCCCCAGATGGCTGCCGATCAATTTGTATGCGGTCTCGTCGTGGACCCGATCGATGGTCGTGCCCTGGCGATCATCAATCATTACAAGCCGACTCGCACGTTCCTGAAGAACGGGGGATTCGTGAACTTTATCTCGGACCCGACAAAGGTTCCCAAGCTGCATGCCAAGGGGCTGAAGCGGTTTTTTATTCTGTTCGATCGGATTCTTAAATCTTGCTGAGCGATCGGAGAATCGCCTTTGCGCGAGGTCGCTCTCGCAAGGCCGAAAACTGGATGATCGAACGCATCGGCGACGGTTGCAGCGGATTGGCCGCAATTTTTCCCGCGATGCTGAATTCGCTGATGGCGCTGCGCTGTCTGGGATATGACACGATCATCCGGTCTACGCGAAAGCCGACGCGGATTTCCGGGAACTGTTTGTTGAGGACGAGAACGGTTTCCGCATCCAGCCTTGCTTTTCTCCGGTCTGGGACACGGCGATCACCATGTTGTCGCTGGTGCGATCGGGTCTCACGCTGGAGGACGAGTCGATCCAAAGAGCGGCCGGCTGGCTGGTCGGACAGGAAGTGCGCATCGCCGGCGACTGGGTGGTCCGGAATCCGCAAGCCGGAACCGTCCGGATGGGCGTTCGAGTTCAATAATCCTTTCAACCCGGATACCGACGATACCGCAATGGTGCTGCTCGCCTTGCGCACTGCCGGATATGGGGACAATCCCGAGCTGTACCAACGCAGCGTGCGCTGGTTGCTCAGCTTTCAGTGCAAAGATGGTGGTTGGGCGGCATTCGACAAGGACGTGACTAATCGCCTGCTGGAGCATGTGCCTTTTGCCGATCACAACGCGATTCTCGATCCGAGCTGTTCAAACATCACCGCGCGAGTTCTGGAGGTGCTGGCAACGTTCGGGTATTCGACCGAACACCCGGTGGTTGAGCAGGCGGTGGCGTTCCTGCGGCGGAGCCAGGAACCCGACGGCTCCTGGTATGGACGTTGGGGCGTCAACTATATTTACGGCACGTGGCAGGTTCTGCGCGGCCTGAATGCGATTGGCGCCGACATGAGCAGCCCCTGGATCCAAAGCGGCCGCGAATGGCTGGAAAAACATCAGAATCCCGATGGCGGTTGGGGTGAAAGCTGCGCGTCCTATGACGACCCGTCGTTGCGTGGCTGCGGACGAAGCACTCCTTCGCAGACCGCCTGGGCGTTAATGGGCCTTTGTTCTTTTCCGGAACTGGATCGGGAGAGCGTGAAAAGAGGTATTAACTTTCTGGTACAGAGCCAGAATGGTGATGGTTCGTGGAGCGAGTCACTGATCACGGGCACTGGATTTCCCCGGGTATTTTACCTCAAATACGACATGTACCGGAATAATTGGCCCCTGCAGGCCCTGGCTATTTACGAGCGGGCAATTGCAAAGAAGATTTCGGATCAGGAAAAACAAGCAGAGTTCAGCACCAACCTGCGGAGCGACGCGGAGGCGATACCGGCATCCACTTCGCTGCTGGCCGGGTTATCGGTACTTCCGGGGTTCGACCTGATTCGCGACTTTCTGTCAAAGCTTAGTCACGGCTAGCCCGAAAAACAGCATTGCGCGCAAATCTCTAAGGATTGCAAGCGACGCAGGCTAAGGTACGTCTTAAACATGGGATCTCCTCGGGCAGAGCACACCACAATGAGGGTTCTTGTTACCGACGCGATTTCGCCGCGAGGCATCGACCAACTTCGTGGCACCGGCGACCTTGATGTACAGGTGGCCATTGGACTGGATGAGGAAAATTTGGTGGCAGCCATCGCGGATTACCAGGCGCTCATCGTTCGCTCGCAAACAAAAGTAACGCGGCGGGTGATCGAAGCGGCAAAATCGCTACGAGCTATCGGGCGAGCCGGTGTGGGAGTGGATAACGTGGATGTGGAGACGGCAACTCGCCGCGGAATCATTGTGATGAATACGCCAGGGGGCAACACCGTCTCGACCGCGGAGCACGCGTTTTCTCTGCTGGTCTCGATTGCCCGGAGTATTCCTCAGGCTGACGCGAGTGTGAAGGCTGGCCGATGGGATCGCAAATCGTACGAGGGTGTGGAACTGAACGGCAAAACAATCGGCATCCTTGGCATGGGCCGGATCGGCACGGAGATAGCGCGCCGGGCCATCGCCTTTGGCATGCGCCCGGTCGCTTACGATCCATACCTGGCGCCGAGCCGGGCGCGAGCACTCCAGGTAGAGCTTTACGATGATCTCACCGACGTTCTGGTCCGCGCTGATTTCCTGACGCTGCACATGCCATTATCGAACGAGACTCGCCACCTTCTGGACGAAACTCGGTTGGCAAAGTGCAAACGCGGGGTTCGCATTGTGAACTGTGCCCGAGGAGGTCTTATTGACGAGTCCGCGCTTTATGACGGACTGGTCTCCGGCCAGGTGGCCGCCGCTGCGCTTGATGTATTTGAGGTCGAACCTCCACCAGCTGATTTTCGGCTTCGAACGCTTTCTAATGTGGTTTTTACCCCTCACCTTGGCGCCTCCACAACGGAAGCACAGGAAAGCGTGGGAATCGAGATCGCGGATGCTATCCGGTCTCTCTTGATCGATGGTGTCATTCGCAATGCGGTCAATGTACCCAATATCGATGCCAAGACCCTGGCTCTGATCGGTCCCTACCTGGATTTCGGTGAGCGGCTTGGACGGTTTCTTCGCCAGATCGCGCCGAAGCGGAGCGAGAACCTGCGAATCAATTACAGTGGCAAAGTGAACGAAGGCGACACCACTCCGATTTCGCGCTACGTCCTCAAAGGTTTCCTGGAGGAAGCTGGCGGGAGCGATGTGAACCACGTGAACGCGACGGCTCTGGCTGAAACCCTCGGGTTGAAACTCCAGGAAACACGCGAAAGTGTAACCGGAGAGTTTACCGACCTGGTCGAGGTTAGGGTGAGTGCCGGATCGGACGAAGTCAGCGTAGCCGGCACGTTTATCGGCGCATCGCCGCGAATCGTCCGGATAAACGGCCGACACGTTGAAGCGCGGTGCAAAGGCGTCCTTCTCGTGATGGAAAACAAGGATGTTCCCGGCATCGTAGGTCAGATCGGCACCCTTCTGGGAAACCGCCAAGTAAACATTGCCAACATGTCTCTGAGCCGGGATCATGTCGGAGGCGAGGCACTGACTGTGCTGAACCTCGATTCCGCTCCTTCCGCGGAATTGCTGAAGGAAATTCTCCAGAACCCGAACATCACCGCCGCTCGGGTAATCGAGCTCTAGTTTCAATAGATTCGCCAATTCCCCGGAGTCATCAGTTCAAGAAGATGATTGTCTGGATCACGGAAGTAAACGCTTTCACCTCCTCGCAACCATCGCATGCGACCTTCGATCGCTACTCCGTGGTCGCGCAGTCGCGTTTCCCATTCGTTTAATTCGTCGAACTCGATCGCGAAACACATGTGCAGGGGTCCGTAGCCATCATGCGGCGGAATCTCGCCTCGGATCGATCCCGCTTCTCCGGAAAACACCTGTGTCCTCAATGATGCGCCGCGTTTGAAGATCAGCAGTACGCTCTGACCGCCTACGTCATATGCGGACAAAGTGTCCGTCTCCGAGATCGGCCTCAGTTCAAGGACGTCGCGGTAAAATTGCCGCGCGCGATCAAGGTCATCCACATAAAGCGCGGTCTCGATAATGCGACTGATTTTGGGCATGCCTGAACAAGTTAGGGGGCGAACAGCGGCGAATGCTGCCTAGAATTATCTTCGTTTGCCGCCAATAATCCGAGTGGACCTGTCCCTTATTTCATCCCTCTCCAAAGCTTAACCCTCGGACTAATCGAGCTTTACTCGAGCATCTTCTGCAGGATATGTACGTCGAGCCGACGCCCGAACTTGCAACCAACCTCCTTCATCGTACCGATCAGCACGAACCCGGCGCGCTGATTAAGTCTGAGACTAGCCTCGCTGCCTTCTGCGACGCGTGCGACCAGGGTATGGAAGCCAAGCCGTCGGGCCTCTGTGATCAGAGCTTGTTTCAGGGACCAACCGATACCTTGTCCGCGATACTTACCGTCGACATAAGAGGATGTCTCGGCCGTACCGTCGTAGGCGATCCGGTCCGACCAGCGAGTTAGCGCGCCCCATCCGACAATTTGACCGTTAATGTCCGCAACGAGGATCGGGTAACGCGTATCATGGGCGGCAAACCACTTTTGTTGACTATCCATGTCCTTGGGTTCGGTATCGAAGGTGGCGGTCGTGTTAAGGATAGCCTCGTTATAAATCTCCGTAATCGCCTCCAGGTCCCGAAGCTCCGCCCGGCGAATTTTAAACTCGTTCTCCATTTGTCTGCGATGCGAAGTTTCCGTCAAAGGTGACCTGTCCCCACTTTCCTTCCCCACTTTCCTTTAATGCGACATGTCACTTCGTTTCATACCGCAAGGCGCCCGATAGGTCAGGCCACATCATCAAATTTATAAACCAAAACAGGCAACTCGCGCCGCCGTCCCTCGATCTCTGTGATGCTCGCCCCGACGCGAAGCGCGCCCAAGCGCTGGTAAAAGCCTTCAGCATTCGGACCAGATTCTATCTGCAGCGATGTAAACCCTAACGCTCGCGCCCGCGCAAGAGCGTGAGAGAATAATGAGCGTCCCGCCCCTCGCCCCATCGCATCGGGCAAGACCCACAAATGCTCTAGATGTAGTTTGCCGTTGACGCTGCTTAATGCATAGAACCCCACCTGCTGGCCCTCCACCACGGCTACATAGGTGTGGTAGCCCGCAACGAACTCTGGTCGAATGGTCAGCCGCTCACGCCAATGCTCTATCCACCGTTCTGGGTAGGCCAGTGATTCTTCGCAGTGACCGCGATATGGGTCAACGTCGCGGCGCCTTCTGGTTTGGCTCTCACGATGTGCATTCGCAACGCTTCAGCCAGAAGACGGAAGGAGTCCCCGAGTTTGATCACGCCCGGGGTGTTTGGCAGCGCTCCGCGCAGTCTTAAAGCGGCGACGAGGCCTGCTGCCGCGCCATAGGCGAGCACAGCGAAGGCCGGTCCCGCGCACTCCAAATTCAGAAAGTTCGTCAAAGGTGACCTGTCCCCTATGTCGGGTCTTCTGTTGCCCACCGGAGCCGCAAGACTTCAGGTAAGGCGTCTTGGGATGCGCGCGAGAATACGGACGCGGCCGTCCGCGCCACATAACATGAACAGCCCTTTAAACGCCGAGACGACGTTCATGCTCGTCTCTATTCCGCTTTCAAACGGCGCGAAGTGGGGCATTCGCAAGCACGGCCTGGATATCATCAATCAACGCGTCCAGCATCCTGATCATCCGGCCCAATTCGGGATCCGACTTCGCTCCCTCGCTCCGGAGTCGCCGCGTCAAAGAATGCGCCTCAAACGCAATCAGTAAAATCTGCTGACTGATAAAGTCGTGGAACTGTTGCCTGATCCGGTCGTTCTCTTCGCGCTTCCCAAGGGCCACTCCTCGGAGGAATTCATTGGTAGCCGCAATCCGAGAATCGGTATCCAGGATAAACAGGACAAAATCATCGCTCCGGCGGAAGGCACGCCCCGTCCAGACATCCTGAGCGAGAGGACGCTTAATCGCGCATGTGGCGAAGCTCACCGGTTTTTCATTTGAATCATTTTGCTGAGGCGGCGCCCAAACCAGGGTAGCAATCGCCGAGACTTTCAGGAACGCGGCGTCCCCGGTGACAGATCCCAGAGCGTCTGCGAAGCTGGGGTTCCAGCAAATAAACCGATCGCTCTTAAGATCGACCAAAGCGGCCGGTAAACTAAAGTAGTCAAGTGCTGCCAATGTAGCATCCGGATTGTACTCATTTTCCATTTTTCTTAACCTCCGCGCGTGTCTTGAGTTATCAGTTTTCTGAACGGCATCCGCAAATTGCCCTGGCCACCTTGAATGTCTTTCTGACGGGACTATGACTTAAAACGGAATTTCCGCGAGACCTTTAACGCTTCAGAAAGGGAGTGGTGCATACGGCAAATTGTTTGCTTCTGCCACGGCGCGGTTGTGGATCTTGCCGTTCATGACGTTAATACCGCAACGTAAAGCATCCTGGCGTTTGATCGCGCCTTCTACTCCGCCTTCAGCGAGGAATTCGACGAAACGCGCCGTCACATTGGTCAGAGCCTGGGTGGCAGTCCGGGCATAGGCCGCCGGCATATTGGCCACACAATAGTGGGTGACGCCTTCTTCAACGTAAATCGGATCATGGTGGGTGGTGGGACGCGATGTTTCACAGCAACCGCCCTGATCGATCGCGATATCCACCAGCACGCTCCCCGGCCGCATCATGCGCAATATTTCCCGGGTGATCAGTCGGGGAGCCCGGGCACCTGGGAGGAGAACAGCCCCGATCAACAGATCCGTCCGTGGCAACATCTGCAGGAGATGCGCTTCGCTCGAATACAGCGTATGCGCCGTGTGCATGGTGATATCGAGAAAACGCATCCGCTCGACATCAACCTCGAGTATGGTTACCTCGGCGCCGAGTCCGGTCGCCATTCGAGCGGCGTTTACCCCGGATGTTCCTCCGCCGACCACCACGACGTTTCCCGGTAGCACTCCAGGCACCCCGCCAAGCAGCACGCCTTTGCCACCGCTGTGCTTCGCCAGAAAGTACGCGCCGACCACGATCGACATGCGACCCGCGATCTCGCTCATTGGTTCGAGCAGAGGCAACCGGCGATTCACCTCGATGGTCTCGTAGGCGACGGCCGTAACCCCCGAGCGCTGGAGCGCTTCGGTCAGCGGCTTGTTGGCCGCCAGATGAAGGTAGGTAAAAAGAATCTGGTCCGGCCGCAGGAGGGCATATTCGCTTGGCAACGGTTCCTTGACTTTTACGATCAGTTCAGCCTCGCCAAAAACATCTTCGTGACGTTTGCACAGCACTCCTCCCGCCTGTGCATATTCCTCGTCGGGAAATCCCGAACCAATGCCGGCTCCAGTCTCAACAAAGACCGTATGCCCCAGCCTGGTCAGTTGATAGACAACTGAAGGCAATACGCCAACGCGATGTTCTTGTTCCTTGATCTCTTTCGGAACGCCGACCTTCATCTTTGAAGGTCGGCGAAGAAAGGGATCATTCAAATAGACAACCGCTTGGCACCGTTATATGAGAGACGGTGCACTAGTTCATCGATGGGTCGTCGGGAGTTTGCGCCAGCAACCGGTACGTCGGTCCCAGGCTCGACACCATTTTATACCATAAACTCTCGATCTCCGGTGCGAAGAGAATCTCGCGCGTGAATGGAAAGATCAGCCAAGCCTGCTGACTGATCTCCATCTCAAGCTGTCCGGCACTCCAACCCGCGTAACCGCGAAAGGCCCGAAGCAGTCCTTGCTCTTGTCCAAAAGCGCCAAATTCCTCGATGGAGAGATGCGACTGCACGGTCAGCTGGCCTTCTTCGGCAAAATCAAAAGAAACCAGGATTAATTCTTCCGATCCGACCGGACCGCCCGAATAAACCGCGATGTCGTCCGCGGCCAACCCGCCCGGAGCCGGAAGGTAATCGGCCAGCTTTTTGTCCGTTGGACGATTCAAGATGAGGCCGAAAGCGCCATCATCCCGGTCATGCATCGAGAGAAACAGAATCGCACGCCGAAAGTTTGGATCGCGCAGGTTGGGATGCGCCAGCAGTAAACTTCCGCGCAGATTTGGCACATTTTTATCGAAGTCTCTCATTACTTTGAAAATCGCGAACTTGCCGACACAGATTCGCGTATAGTGTAACAATGCAGCGTACCGCTTTAGCCGGAACAAGGAAATTTGATTTCGCTCGCCGGACCGAAGTTCGCGGAGCGGGCATACCTCGATGTTTATGCAGTCATTTTCTTCAACATTTCAGATAGCTGGTCGGGAATTTCATTCCAGGCTGTTGATCGGGACGGGCAAATTTTCGAGCAACCAGGAAATGGCGGCCGCCTTGGAGGCGAGTGGAACCGAGCTGGTCACGGTTGCTCTGCGTCGAGCCGATCTATCGGGCAAACACGACCCGTACGCGAATATCCTGGATTTCATCGATCCGAAGAAATACCTGCTGCTGCCAAATACGAGCGGCGCAATGAACGCCGATGAAGCCGTGCGGCTGGCAAGGTTGGCTGCATCCGCCGGCCTGCCCAAGTGGGTCAAGTTGGAGATTCACCCCGATCCTCATTATCTCTTGCCCGATCCGATCGAGACATTGGCGGCAGCGGAACGCCTGGTGAAAGAAGGGTTTACGGTCTTGCCGTACATTAACGCCGATCCCGTGCTGGCTAAGCGCCTGCAAGAGGTTGGCACCGCCAGCGTGATGCCACTGGGATCCCCGATCGGCAGCAATCAAGGGATCCGGACAAAGGACCAGATTCGGATCATCATCGATCAGGCGACAGTTCCGGTGATAGTCGACGCCGGCCTGGGCGCGCCGAGCCATGCGGCGGAAGCCATGGAACTCGGGGCGGACGGGGTTCTGGTGAATACCGCTATTGCGATCGCCGCAGACCCGGCTGGAATGGGTCGAGCGTTTCGGAAAGCCGTAGAAGCAGGCCGCGAGGCCTTCGAGATCGGCATCGGTACGCGCAGCGAGGAAGCGCAGCCGACCAGTCCGCTCGGTATTTTCCTTGAGCGGACTAGATGAGCCTGCTCGAGGTAGTCGATCTGCGCGTCTGGTTTCCGGTTAAGTCTTCTGTTCTGGGGCGAACGACGGACTATGTCAAAGCCGTAACCGATGTCTCGTTTTCGGTGCCAGCAGGCAAAACAGTCGGTTTGGTCGGCGAAAGCGGGAGCGGGAAGACAACGATTGGCAAGGCCATCCTGCACCTGATTCCGATCACGGCGGGCGAGGTCCGTTTTGCCGGTCAACCGGTCAGTGGTCTACCGGAACACCTCTTTCGACCGCTCCGCCGGGAGATCCAGATGATTTTTCAAGATCCTTTCGGATCGCTGAATCCGCGGTGGACGATTGGGCGGGCGATCGCTGAGGCGCTGCAAATCCATTTTCCCGCGATGCGTCCAAATCAGCGCCGTTCAAGGGTCGCCGAGTTGCTCGAGATGGTCGGCCTGAAGCCTGAACAGATGAATCGATTTCCACACGAGTTCAGTGGAGGACAGCGACAACGGATTGGTATCGCCCGCGCGCTGGCTGTCGAACCTCAGCTCATCGTCTGCGACGAACCGGTCAGCGCGCTGGATGTGAGCGTGCAAGCACAGATTGTCAACCTGCTCCAGGATCTGCAGGAAAGCCTCGGACTTTCCTATCTCTTTATTGCGCACGATCTTGCCGTGGTGGAGCACATCAGCGATGAAGTCGTCGTTTTATTTGGGGGTCAAGTCATGGAACACGCACCAGCCTCTCGCATTTATGGGTCTCCGCAGCATCCTTACACTCGAAAGTTGCTCGCCAGCGTGCCGACTCTAAACTAAGAATCAGCCGCTCTGAGCGAGGCCGCGCCTCAGACCGACAAAACTACTGAAACAAAGGCGGCCTGGAGATCCGCCGTTGTTTAGCGGCCTGGCTGTACAGCGTCCTTGAAAGGCGAAGAATAGAATATGTGGAAAAAAGTCCGTTTAAAAAAACTTGAGACATCTACATCGAACTTCGGTGTTCAAGGACTCTGGATCCTGTTCTTGGCATGACCTTGATTCTCCGAAAGCTGCTGCGGTTGAATTGGATTCTGCTCCTGCTGACTTTGGGCCTTGCTATCTTTGGAGTGGTCGCAATCTACAGTGCCACCTTTATGCGCCAGGAAGCCTATCTCTCCGAGATGTGGCGCAGACAGATTATCTGGTTAGTGATAGGCATTCTGGTCTTCTTTGTCGCAGCATTGATCGACTATCGATCCTGGCTCACCAACGTGATGCTCCCTCTCCTGTTCTATTTGGCAGGGCTGGGCCTGCTCGTCCTCGTGAAATTCAAGGGACGCAAGACCTACGGCGCGCAGAGCTGGCTGGACTTCGGGCCGCTGAGCTTGCAACCGGCGCAGCTGGCGGTGATCGCCACCATTTTGCTTTTGGCCTGGTTTCTGGCGAACACGGAGAATTGGCATGGCTTCTGGCCAACCATCGGAAGGATTCTGAGTTGCGGGGCGATCATCGCGCCTCCGTGGCTCCTGATCCTGCTCCAGCCGGACCTCGGCGAGTGCCTGGTCTGGATTCCGACTTTGCTGGGCTTGCTCTTTGTGGGTCGAATCCCGAAACGCTATCTCCTCGTCATGATCATCGCCGGTTTTGCGTTGATCCCCGTGGTGGCGAATTTCGGTTTAAAGCCTTTTCAGCGCGAGCGGCTCTTGACGTTTGTAAACCCTGATTACGATCCTCAAGGAGCAGGCTGGAACATCAACCAATCCTTAATTGCCATCGGCTCGGGAGGGTTCAACGGCAAAGGATTGACCGCTCCCAACACTCAGGTCGCTCTGGGTTTCGTGCCTCAGACGGTGGTTCACAACGATTTCATTTTCGTGGCCATCGCCGAGCAACTGGGTTTTGTCGGCGGGATCACTCTGATCGCGGCCTTCGCTGCGCTGCTTCTTACTGGGCTGCTGATAGCCGCATCCGCACAGGACGCGCTGGGGCGCCTGGTCACCGTTGGGGTGGTCACCCTGATTTTCACTCATATCTACATGAACATCGGGATGACTATCTCGATTACGCCGATAACCGGAGTTCCGCTGCCCCTGATCAGTTACGGTGGTTCATTCCTCGTGTTGGTGCTCTTCGCCTTGGGGGTTCTCGAGAGCATCTGGATACACCGGAAGCCGTTCGGAGGACGTCCCCGCCTGGCGCGGTGAGCCGAGGAGCGGTAGGGATTAGTTCTGGATGAGCTCCCGACTACGGACAAGCCTTCGTCGCGGCCGGATGTGGAATGGCACAAACGCCTGACCAAGGGCGCGCGGTAGCGCTGCGGAGGCGGCCTGCTCGCCCAGATCGAGAGGTGATCCAACACTAAGGAGGTCAAGCAGGAGCTTGCCCCTCCTAACGTCGCTGTTGCGAGACAGTCTCTAAATTTTCACGCCACCGGCACAGGGCCAGAATCGCGCTGCGAAACTTCTCTGTTTTCTCGAGCCAAATCGTGCCTGGTGACCCGTCGACCCGCGCTCCAGAAGATCGCTAATAGATCTTTATATACGCCTTCTCGCGAAGGCCATCGATCCAGCGTTGGGTGGCCTTCTGACGCTCGGTTTGTTCGAGCTTCTTTTTGATGCCGTCCTTCACCTCCTGGAGAGGGATCACGGTCGAATTCTTCTTTTCGTCGCAGTAAAGCAAGTAATACGCGTTTCCCACCTGCGTTACCGGGCTGACCTGGCCGGGAGATAAGGCAAAAGCGACGCCAGTCAACTCTTTGTTCAACGTCTTCTCGTCAACCCAACCCCAATCTCCGCCGTTCTCCGCTGTACCATCCATCGAATACGTCTTTGCCAGCGTGGCAAAGTCGGTGCCGCTCACTGCCTTCTGGCGAATCTCTTCCGCCATCTTTCGCGTCGAATCTGCTGATTCGACGTCCAGCGGATCCGCATTTAACACGATCATCCGAAGTTTTATCTGTGCCGGCGTAGCGAATTGTTTTCGGTTTGCGTCGTAATACGCCTGGATCTCTTGCGGTGACGCCGAAAAATCCCCCTTGACGTTATTCTGACGCATCACCTGCACGATAATTTTGTCTCGTTCGGAATCGCGGAATTTGTTCAGCGTGTAGCCCTGAGCGTCGAGCGTACGGACGAAAGCCTGCCGATCACCCGCGAAATTGTCTTTGATGATCTCCCTGACTTGTTCTTCCACCGCGTAATCGGGAATCTTGTACTCTTTTTTCTTGAATTCCTGCAGGACCAGCTGCCGATCGATCAAATCGGCGAGAGCAGCCAGCCGGGTTTCCTTGATTTTGTCGATCAGCTCCTGGCCGGTGTATTGCTGGCGCAAGGATTGTTCCTGTGGCGCAGACACTTCCTGGACCTGCGAGAACGTGATGACATCGTTATTTACGACTGCCGCGATACCATCGATTACCTGGGGTTCTGCGGCCCGGCCGCAGGGAACCAAAGCGACAGATAAAAAGAAGAGACACGGGAGCAACAGCTTCGAAGACATGGCCATTTCAGGTAAGACTACTTATCAGAGTGAATAGCTCGGAGAGATTATTTTCCGGTGATTCAGAAGTCAAGCGGGGAAACCGGCTCCCGATGAGCAGGTAGTCGCCGCCCCGACGCAGCATGACTTTGCGGCCTTTCACCTCGATTTCCGTGATCTTCTTGCCACCGGCGGCGAGTTTGATTTGGGTCAACAGAAGCAAATTCCGGACGGCCGCGGGCAGCGGTCCAAAGCGGTCCCGCCATTGCCTCCCGACCTCCTCCAGTTGCTCGTTTGTGGCTGCCTCAGCAATTTTCTTGTAGGCCTGGATCCGGAGTGCCGGTTGCGAGATATACTCGGAAGGAATAAAACTCGGAGCGGTCGCCTTCTCCTCTCCGAACGCCTCAGCTTCATTGGTTCTGACAAAATCCAGCCGGACCAGCACATCCGTGCGGCTTCGGGACGGCCGGCCTCGCAGCGTTTCCACCGCCCGCTGCAGGAGCTGACAATAGAGATCGAAGCCGATATTCACGATATGTCCGCTCTGTGCCGTACCCAGCAGGTTGCCAGCGCCCCGGATCTCGAGGTCACGCATGGCGATTTTAAAGCCGGCGCCGAGTCCCGAATACTGTTTGATGGCGTTGATCCGGCGACGCGCCGCGCCGACGGTCATGAGATCCCGGGGCAAAAACAGATAAGCATAGGCCTTGTGCTGCGCTCGCCCGACGCGCCCGCGAAGCTGATAAAGATCGGCCAATCCAAACCGGTCGGCTCGATCGATGATGATGGTATTCGCATTGGGTATGTCGAGACCGCTCTCGACAATGGTGGTCGAAATGAGAATGTCGCACTCGCCGGACACGAAGCGCTTCATGACTTCCTCCAGCTCGTTTTCGTCCATTTTTCCGTGACCAACCTCGATCCGCGCCCCGGGACAAAGCTGGCGGATCCGATCTCGCACCCGATCGATTGATTCGATGCGATTGTGCAGAAAATAGACCTGGCCCCGCCGGCGCAGCTCCCGCTGGACGGCGTCCCGGATCAGTCGTTCGTCGTAGCCACAGATCATCGTCTCCACCGGCAACCGATTGGGCGGCGGCGTCTCGATAATCGACATGTCGCGCGCTCCTACTAGCGAAAGGTAAAGAGTCCGGGGAATCGGTGTCGCCGAAAGAGTCAAGACATCGATCAGTTTAAATTGCTCTTTGAATCGTTCTTTGTGCCGGACGCCAAAGCGTTGTTCCTCGTCAATTACGACCAGCCCAAGATCTTTGAAAACAACGTCACCAGAGATCAGGCGGTGGGTCCCAATGACAATGTCGACCGAGCCTGTTCTGAGCCCATCGAGCGTCTTCCGTTCCTCGCCGGGGGAAAGAAAACGGCTGAGCATCGCTACCTTCAAGGGATAATCGGACATCCTTTCGCGAAAGGTATTGAAGTGCTGCTGGGCCAGTACCGTGGTGGGCACAAGCATCGCTACCTGCTTGCCGCTTGTCGCGGCCTTGAATGCCGCCCGGATCGCCACTTCGGTTTTCCCAAAACCGACATCACCGCAGATCAACCGGTCCATCGGTTGCTCTGATTCCATATCACGTTTGGTATCCTCGATCGCTTTGAGCTGGTCCGGCGTTTCCTTGAACAAGAATGAGCCTTCGAACTCGATCTGCCACTTGGAGTCCGGCGGGAATGAGAAGCCGGTCAACGTGTTGCGTTCGGCTTGTAGACTCAAAAGACGGGCGGCGTAGTCATAGACTGCGTTTTCCGCGGCTTTTTTTGCTTTAGTCCAGCGGCTGTCGCCCAGGCTGCTCAGGGGCGGAAATCTTTTACCGATGCCGACGTACCGCGAAATGAGAAACGCTTGCTCGAAGGGCACGTAGAGCCGCGCGTCGTTCGCGAACTCGAGCAGCACGACTTCTTGCGACGCACCGTTGCTCGCGACTTGCTGAATCCCTAGATATCTTCCGATTCCATGCTCCAGGTGAACGACCAGGTCGCCTTCGGCCAATTCGCTGAAGTCAATTGGCGCGCGATTTGCCTGGAGACGCGATCGGCGCAGCGCGAGTCTTTGTGCACTGGGACTTCGGTAACGGCCAAAGATTTCCGCATCGCACAGGAGGGCCAGCCGGCCCGACGGATAGATGAACCCGTTGTTCAACACGCCGACCGCGAACTGAATCTTTTCGACGTTGACCTCATTGTCGCTCAAAACGTCGCGCAGCCGTTCAATCTCCCCCTCGTTATGGCAGACGGCGAGCAGCTCCCAGCCTTCGCCGATCCAATCGCGCAGCTGTTTCAGAGCAACCTCGCGTTTGCCCTCCTCAACCAAAAAATCGCCTGCCTCAAAATCCTGAAAACCAGATTCAAAAAAGGCGGTACTGAAATCCTCGGGACCGCGACCCGCGGCTGCGCCCGAGGAGATCTGGACGCCGGCTGTTTCCAATCCGGCGTCCATGTCGAACAAGAGATCGTCCGGTCCGAAATAGTCGCGAAGCAACTGGAGATTGCCCGTGGGTGAACCGAGAAGAACCTCGCATCGATCGACTGTCTGGACGGATGTTTGCTCATCAAGATCGAATTCCCGAATCGAGTCCAACTCATCTCCGAAGAACTCAAGACGCACCGGTTGAGAATGCTGCGGCGCGAACACGTCCACAATTCCTCCGCGAACGGCAAATTGCGGTCGGCCACTGACCTGGTCAACGCGTTCAAAGCCGGCATCAATCAGTTCCCGAAGGAATTGATCACGGTCCAGGCGCTCACCGCGCCGTAGGATTTTTGAGTTTTGCCGCAGACTGTCGGGCGATGGCACTCGGTCGCCCAACGAAGCCTTGCTCACCACGACCACGTGCCTCTCTTGGCTGGCAATCTGCCGGAGCAAGTCGAGGCGCTCCGCCATAATTTCCGGATCGGGAAGCGCGCCTTCAATTGCCGGGATCTCCAATTCTGGAAAGAAGAAGGCGCTGACCTTCCAGTTGAGCAGACCGTTATAGATCTCCTCCTGCCGGCGAACGTCGGGGCAAACTAACCAACAGGAATGGGAAGCGAAATGACTCGTGACACATGCTGCGGCAAAGGCCTGCGCCTGAGGGCAGACGTGAGCAAGAATGACTTCTCGTTTCGCCGAAAGCTTTCGCCGGAACGCCTCGGAATTTTTGGCCTTTGCAATCGTGGTCAAAAAGAGATCTGTCATGTCCCCCCTGTACGTTATCACGAGAGCTATCGGAGGGTAAAACGAGTCGCCTCACCGCACGGAGTCCATGTTGGTCCTATGAGCCGCAACTGGTGCACCGTCTCTCATATAATGGTGCTTACGCCCGCAGGTCAGTTGGCTGTTTTTCAAGGCGCGGTCCGAGCCGGACCGGCACTAGAAGCGCCCATACCTGAATTCATACGGGCCGTGGTCCGAGCCGGACTGGCGTTAGTAACGCCGAAAAACAGCCGACTGGCCGGCGGCTCCATTTTGAACTCAACGATGGCACCATAATACGAGAGACGGTGCACCAGCCCTATTGAAAACTCAGCTCTTTAGTAATCCCGTATCGCTCGATCCGCTTGCGCAAAGTTGCCCGGGTTACCCCGAGCAGTTTGGCCGCTTTTACCTGGTTGCCTTTGGTCCGTTTCATCGCCACCAGGGTGAACTCCCGCTCGAGCCATGGGAGGAGCTGGAGGCTTGAGTCTTGCGCGGCAGCATCGAGCAATGTCTCGACCGCCTGATCCAGGCTGGGTTTGGGTTGTGCGGAAACCTGAACAGGCAGATCGTTGAGGCTGTCGCTGTCATCGCGGCCGCTGACACCAAGCGGGATGTCTTTGGGCAAGAGCACGTCACTGGTTGCCAGCACGCATGCCCTTTGAATCGTATTCTCCAATTCCCGCACATTCCCCGGCCATGGATGCTCCTCCATCAGCTTGAGAGCCTCCGCCGAAAGCGTCAGCTCCGGAAGGTGTTTCTGGGTAGCAATCCTTTTGAGAAAGTATTCGGCGAGAAGCCTGATGTCCTCCCGGCGCTGGCGCAGCGGCGGCAGATGCACTCGCACCACATTCAAACGATAGAAGAGATCTTCGCGAAATCGTTTTTTTGCGACTTCTTGCTCCAGGGTCTTATTCGTCGCCGCGATCATCCGGACATCCGCCTTTACAACGGCGTTACCGCCGACCCGGGAGAATTCACCTTCCTGTAAAACTCGGAGAATCTTACTCTGGACCGGGAGCGGCATTTCGCCGATCTCGTCCAGGAACAAGGTCCCGCCATGGCTTTGCTCAAAACGCCCGATCCGTTGATTGCTCGCCCCGGTGAATGCTCCTTTTTCGTGCCCGAACAGCTCGCTTTCCAACAAATTTTCCGGGATTGCGGCGCAATTAATCGCGATGAAAGGCTGTTTGCTTCGATTCCCATAATGGTGAATCGCCCGCGCCACCAGTTCTTTGCCGGAGCCGCTCTCACCGGTGATCATGACCGGCGCGTCGCTGTGGGAAACGCGACCGATCATTTTGAAAACCTGCTGCATTGGCCCTGATTGCCCGACCAGGCTATCTTGATACTGCTCAACAGTGAGTTGGGGTTTGAAGGCGGTCGCCGAACGCATCTCGGCCTGTACTGTCAGCGCCGCGTCGACAACCGGTTTTAAATTAAACGGCAACGACTCTTTGCGGAGGTAATCGAAGGCGCCCAGTTTCATTGATTCGATCACCGACTGGGTCGTGCCGAACGCGCTCATCAAGATCACCAAGGCGTTTGGATCACGTTGCCGGACGCGCGCCAGCAATTCCAGCCCGCTGAAAGGCATCAGGTGCGTCTCGGAAATAAGCAGATCCGGACTGTCCGCCAAATAAATCTTATACCCTTCGTCGGCTGTCGTCGCGGTCAGGACCCGGGTTGTCGGCGTTTGCAGCTGGTGCTGCGCCCATTCGAGGAAATCAGTTTCTGGATCTACGAGTAAAATACTCTGCATCGATGGTCTACTCAGTGAGGAGCGGAGGCCCTGAAGGTGGGGCGATTCATCCCCGCCAGCTGTCTGTGCCTGTAATCAGGCTGTTACTTTTTGCGCATCTCGCGCAAACCGCAAGGATTAAAGAAAGCGGCGGGAGCGGAGGGAGCGGCTTCAGCGGCGGGATGTAGCACCGGGGCGGCGGGAGCTGAACAACTGATGCTCGTTTGATTGCGTCGCGTGGTACTTCGCCGCCCAGCGAAAAAATCAGCTTCGCCCTTCAACCGTCCTGCGCTACATCCCGCCGCTGAAACCGCTCCCTCCGCTCCCGCCGCGTTCTTCACACTCCACCATAACGGCGCCGACGTTTACCAAACTCTTCAACGGCTTGGCGAAGATCGGCCTTTCCAAAATCGGGCCAGAACTTTTCCGAGACATAGATCTCCGTATAGCTCAATTGCCACAGGAGGAAATTGGAGATCCGGAGTTCTCCCGACGTACGAATCAACAGGTCCGGGTCGGGCCAGGATGAGGTGTAGAGATACTGTTGAAACAATTCAGGGTTCAACGTCTCGGGATCGAGCCGGCCGGCTTGCACGTCTCGCAGAAGATTTCTAATCGCGTCAACGATTTCGATACGACTGCTGTAATTCACTGCGAGAATCGTCGTGAGACGGTCGTTCAACCGGGTAGTCTCAATTGCCTCGTACAGCTGCTCCTGGCAACTGGTGGGGAGTTCGGACAACCGGCCGATGGCCTCGAGCTTGACTCCCCGGCCCTTCATCTCGCGGGTGTAGTCCTTCAAAAATCGGCGGAGCAAGCTCATGAGCGTGTCGACCTCGGCTTTTGGTCGGCGCCAGTTATCGCTGGAAAACGCGTAGAGTGTCAGAAACATAATGCCCATCTCCAGACACGCTTCTACGCACTCCCGAACCGCCTTGGCCCCTTCCAGATGCCCTCTGCTGCGCGGCCAGCCGCGTTGGCGCGCCCAGCGGCCGTTGCCATCCATGATCACGGCTACATGTTTAGGAATGGCGATCGACATCGAATGCTTGGACACGCCACTGGCGCCCGGCCAGACTACACCGCTACCCCTGAACTCTGAGGAAGGTGGCTCCGCAACTCGCCTTGACCTGGACTCGAGTGCTTTCCATTCTTTTTCCTTCCGTGGTGACATCAAACAAGAATGGTCTGCGACCGGCTGCGCCCCACCCCGACCAACATCAATTTTGCCCCGGTCAACTCGCAAATCTTTTCCAGATACTGTTGCGCTTTAAGGGGGAGTTCAGCGAACGATTTCGCTTCGCCGGTTGGTTGGTGCCAGCCCGGCAGTTCCAGATAGACCGGCTCGCATCGAGCCAGTCGCCTCGCGCAACTCGGCGGATATTCGATCCTTTTCCCTTCGAGCCGGTAAGCTACACATATCTTGAGGCGATCCAAGCCATCGAGCCCGTCCAGATTCGTGACCGCCAGATGATCGATGCCATTAACCACGCCGGCATAACGGGTGGCAACCGCATCCAGCCATCCGCAACGGCGTGGCCGCCCCGTGACAGCGCCGAATTCCCGGCCCATACTGTGCAGCGGATCAGAGAGGCTCTCATCCTCGGTCGGAAAAGGTCCCTCTCCAACCCGGGTGGTGTACGCCTTGAGCGCGCCAACCACGCGATCAATTTTCGTAGGCGGCACTCCGGCGCCCGTGCATGCGCCGCCAGCCGTAGTGTTGGACGACGTGACAAAGGGATATGTCCCGTGGTCCAGATCCAGGAAAGTACCTTGCGCACCTTCAAAGAGGATCTCTTTTCCAGCCGTGATGGCCCGATGAATGGCCAGCACGGTATTCGTCACAAAAGGCCGGAGCAACTCGCCCACCGCGGAATATTCGTTGATCACTTTCTTCAGACTGACCGATTTTGCGCCTAATCCGCGCAATATCCCGTTCGCATCGCGAATCCGCTCTCTCACCTTCTCCAGAAACTGATCTGGCTCGAGCAAATCGTTCATTCGCAAACCGACTCGTGCAACCTTGTCACCGTAAGCCGGTCCGATCCCACGACGAGTAGTACCGATCTTATTTTTCCCTTGGGCCAACTCTCGTTGCTCATCGATCAACTGGTGGTACGGAAAAACGAGATGGGCGGACTCGCTGATCAGGAGGTTTTTCGAATTAACCTTGATCCCTTGGCTGGACAGCTCGGAGATCTCTTTCCATAGGGAGATCGGATCAATCACAACTCCGTTGCCGATAATACAGAGCTTGCCTTTCCGGAGAATGCCCGACGGGATGAGGCTCAGCACGTACTTCTTTTCTCCGACAAAAACGGTGTGACCGGCGTTATTGCCCCCTTGGCTGCGGACCACTACATCGGCGTGTTCTGTCAAGTAATCGATGACCTTCCCCTTCCCTTCATCACCCCACTGCGCACCGACTAAGATAGTGTTACCCATAAGAGGAAATTGCGCCGGTCAAATGAACGATTTGGCGGAACAGAGTGCGAACCTAGGCCCCGCTCTAATGTCGTGCAAGCAACATCGGTGAAGCCACCCCGGCACGACGAGAATTCAGAGATTGTCTCGGAACATTGCAATCCAGATCTGGCAGGAAGCGCTGTTAGCTCACCGCGTGTCGTACTCTTGCTCCGTGCTGTGTCTGCCGACGCTTAACGAAGGAAGGAGCGGAACGAAAATAAGCTGGGATGCCGGTATGGATACGTCCACACGGTCCCCACCCCGTGAGGGCGGAATGAAGGGTCGGCCGCATTCGATCTTCTACATCCTAGCGTCCGGAGGACGTTGTCCACCGCACGGCGCCGGGACACCATGCCCGGTCGCGAAACCGATTAATCGGCGTCAACCTTACGGCTGCTGCCCGGGAGCAGGCGCTTCTGCCGGCTGTTGGGGGGGCTGGACTGCTGGTTGAGCGGGCGGCACGGCAGCGGCGGGCGCGGCTGGTTGCGCAGCAGCCGGCGCGACCGGCGGAACCGGCGTAGACGCCGCTGGTACCTGTTGAGCCGGAACTTGATAGGGCTGCGCCGCTGGCGGCTTCAGATCTTTTCCGGCTGCCTGCAGCTCCCGATCAAAATCCTCCCGAGCTTTGCGAAACTCGTTCATGCTCTGTCCCAGACTGCGAGCCAACTCCGGCAGCTTCTTGGCGCCAAAGAGCACCAGAACAATAATCAGGATAAACATCCATTCCGATGGTCCTGGTGTCGTGAAGGCGAGAATACTCATGGCTTTATTCTACTCCCATCCTGACGCGTTGCACGCCGATTCTGATGAGTTTATTTGAGCGCTTCCAGCCGGGATATCAGATCCGTTTTGCTGGTTAGGCCAACTACCTGATCCCGGACTTCTCCACCCTTGAAAAAAAGCAGGGTCGGAATATTGCGGATACCGAAACGGTGGGAGAGCGTCGGGTTGTTGTCGACGTCAACCTTGACAATCCGCACTTGCTCGCCCTTCTCGCCGGCGATCTCATCCAGTACCGGGGCGATCATGCGGCAGGGGCCGCACCAACTCGCCCAGAAATCAACGAGAACCGGAACCGTCGATTCGCTAATGGTCTGATCGAAGTTGGTCTCGTCTAAGTGAATGGGGGCTGTCGTTGTCATAAGAGAAATCCTGGATTCTTTTGCAAGCACTCGCCGGCCGGTTACTCGCCGGATCAGCTAAAGGCTATCAATAGCTGAACAATAAGCGAGATGACCGAAAAAGCGAGAACCAACCCGACCAGCGGAACAACCCAGGGATCGCGCTGTTCCGCAGGCAGGCGTGACATTAAAATGCGGCTGGTAACCCCTTCATCAGGTTCGTCGGGCCCGGCTTGGCGCCCGGTCGAAGATGGCAATTCGGTGGGTCGCGCTGGAAGCTCCACCCGCGCAGGTCCTTTCTTCACTTCGGCCATAAGCTTATACCGGCTGTTCCGCTCTATCTGTCAACCCCCGGATGCAGTGTGGTGTCAACGAAACCCCTTGCGCGGATTTCCCTTTAAATCCAGCTTCGAACCTTTCATGAGAATTCTCGTCACGGGTGGCGCTGGTTTTATCGGATCTCACTTGCTCGACGCTTTGCTGGTACAAGGAGATTCGGTCGCAGCCGTTGACAGCTTTAACGATTCTTACGACCCGTCCGTGAAACGACAAAACATCCATCCGATTTTGAAGCACATCCGACTTTACCAGGCGGACATTGAGGACGAAGCAGCGATCCGCAAAATTCTCGGAACGGAAAAACCGGACGCCGTCGTGCATCTCGCCGCTCGCGCCGGGGTTCGTCCGTCCGTCCATTACCCGGAACTGTACCTGCGAACAAATGTGTTGGGAACCTTTAATTTGTTGGAGGCAGCGCGCCACGCCGGCGTAGAACGTTTTTTGTTTGCTTCGAGTTCTTCCGTGTATGGTGCTTACCAGGAGCACCCGTCGAAAGAGAGCCAAGCCATCTTGCGGACTCTCAGTCCTTACGCAGCCACGAAATTGGCAGGAGAACAGCTCTGTTCCAATTACGCACATCTCTATGGCGTCGGCGTGGTTTGCCTCCGTTTTTTTACAGTGTACGGTCCCCGACAACGGCCGGACCTGTCGATTCACCGATTTACCCACCTTATTTCGCTTGGGCAGCCGATCGAGGTTTTCGGGGACGGCACCGTTCGGCGGGACTTCACCTACATCGACGATTCCCGTTGGGGGTAC
>CAWEXO010000009.1:0-229148 GCA_963813025.1 uncultured Verrucomicrobiae bacterium
CGGGCGCAGTAAATCCCATCATAGAGCGCCTCGCAGCCCTTCCAGATTGGTCAAAACATAACGCGGGTTGGCCCCTGGTGGGCGTTGTGCTCGGCTTTGACGATTACCCGCCGTTTGCGATCCCAGGTATTAGCCTTGTACTCAAATTGCTAAAGAGTCGCACCTTTTCTCCGTTGCTTTGGTGTTGGCTTCGGCCCGTGCCTGTAACTTGGCCGAGAGTGCCGCCAAGCCGCTTGTTCTTGGCCAGGCCCACCAGGTAATCGACTCGGTCGCTCGCACCAGCGCAGCATCTTCCAGCGGCACAGGCCGCTGTCGGCCCGCAACAGGATGCGCACGCCGGGCCATTGCTTGCGTAGCGCTTTGACCAACAACGCCAGCACCGCCCAGGCGTGCCGGGCCCCGTCGATATTACTCGGGCGCAAGTAACTGACCAACAACTGCTCGCCGCAGAAGACGTAAAGCGGCAGGAAACAGTAATCGCCGTAGTAGCCGTGGAAGTGGGCCCCCACTTGCGCGCCGTGCACCCGGTCATCGGTGGGGTCAAAATCCAGGATTACCTCCTCGGGCGGCTGCCTCGAAGCTGCCCACAAACTGTTCAAAGAGCACTTGATGCATCAGCCAGGCTTCCTTGCGCCCGGCCCGGTTTTCCCACCGGCATAAGGTCGAACTACCGCCGAACGCTTCGTCGCGTTCGGCGGCCGTCTGCCACAGCGGGTCGTGGCGCAACGCGTCGTGATCATTCAGGTCTTCGTACCCAAGCGCCAAGCCGTAAATGCGCTGCCGCAGCAACGTTTCCAGCGAATGGGTGATGCGATCCGGATCGCGCCGGTCCGGTAAGAGCTGCCCCAAGCGTTTGGTCAGCCCGATCCGGCGATCCACTTGGCGCAATCAGCAACACCCCGCCGTCACTGCTGACGTCCCCGCCGCTCAAAATTGGCCTCAATTTTTCTGCCGCCAAAGCCTGGAAATTCGATCGGAAGCTCATTACAATCTGTCACGTAGCGAAGTCTCCTGTTTGGTTGTTCTAAGCATTCAACCTTAGCAGGTTATCGAAAAGACTTCGCTACTTTTTTGCCCTCATGGTGCAATTTCCGGATTAGGGCAGCCCGGGGTTTTATTTGTCAACAATGTTACATTCACGTGGCATATTCTGGCATTATCCGTGCTCATCTGGAAGGAGTACGGCAGTCGCGATCGCTGAGATGAGGGTTGCGTACAAGATGCAGGATGCCCTTGCTCCCCAATATTCTCATGGACACCCAACAAATGCCAGAAATCACAAGCTCGTGAAAGTTTTGGCTATCTTTGTTGAAATATGACCAATCTGGGCGCCGGCTTTTAAACAGCGCGTCAAAACAAAGGCAGCTTGCCATAGACTCTTCGTTTAACGCCTGGCGGGCGCTGGTACGTAGAGCGGTCCCATTTTTTAATTACTAAAAAGATCTTATGTGGCACCGTTCGTGCTTAGCAGTCCGCTGCTAACTAACTATTGAGGCGACAGATTACGCTATGCAGAAAAGAACAGCCGCCCGGGTATTCCGACACTCTAACGTGAGCGCCGCAGCTGCTGAGTTCCGTGCGGGTGAGTTATTTCTAACCGATCCTCCGGAGCGCATATTATGAATCCAGTCACACATCTCCGGGGGACGGAATAACAAGCTTATCCACAAGTCTTCAAACTTGAGACGATAAAGCCTGAAACATCCGCAAATCCGCTTCCAGTCAGGATCACAAGAGCTGTTGGGAATCAATCGAGGGACGAGAGTGGATTATGTTTAACACAATACGCCCCGCACATTCCGAAGCGTTACACAGGACACAACGCCGCACCTCATATTGACATTCGCCATCTCCGTCTACAGTCGCCGCGGGTTATGGAGCCGGGGCGACTCGTAATTCGGGTCAGATTTGTGCGAAGACTGGGAGAAATGAAAATATATACACGCTACAAAGCCGAGTTTAAGGGGTAACATGGATCACATTGCTAGCTTCATTAATGCGCCATCGCTTTCGTTTGTCATACCGATAAAGGATGAGCAGGCAACTGTCGCACCGCTTCTCGAAAGAATTGCGGATCACGCTTCGAGCCTAACTGCTTGCTGGGAAGTTGTTTTCGTCGATGACGGAAGCGTCGATGAAAGTTGGCGGACGATCCGAAAGCTTGCAGCGGAAGACGTAGAGCACGTCAAAGCCATCCGTTTCCGCCGCAACGTAGGCAAGGCAGCCGCCTTGGCGGCGGGCTGGAAAGAAGTGCGCGGGGACTTCATTTTCACGATGGATGGCGACCTTCAGGATGACCCCGAAGAGATCCCGCGATTTCTCGAAAAAATGAAGGAGGGCTTCGACGTGGTGACCGGCTGGAAACGGACGCGGCATGACCCTTGGCACAAGGTGCTCCCAAGTCGCGTCTTTAATTTCCTGATTAGCCACGTCAATAAGGTGCACCTCCACGATCATACTGCGGTTTTAAATGTTATCGACGAGAGGTCGTGCAATCGCTTCCAATGTACGGGGAGATGCACCGCATGGTGCCGTCGTTGGCAGCGATGCGCGGGTTTCTGACTGCGGAAATCCCTATCAAACACCATCCGCGGCGTTACGGCCGGAGCAAGTATGGCTTCAACCGGTTCTTGAGGGGATACCTTGACATGTGGACAGTGCATTTTCTTAGTAATTTCCGGCAGCGACCGATGCACCTGATGGGCGGGGTTTCACTTCTGATGCTGGGCAGCGGGTGCGTTCTCGCACTTTTTCTGGCGAGGGTTCCGCTGCCACTCAGCGTGGACTTGCTGTTGAGCTCGACGCTTCCGGCGCTTCTCCTCGGTTCGGTTTTGACGATGATGATCGGACTACTGGCCGAATGGAATGTTCACCAATCCATTGAACACGGCCAAAAAGGGACCGTCGCGGAGACCATTGGATTGGGGAACTTGGCGAGCGCCCTATCACTTTCGATGGAACAAAGCATGGCCGACAACGACTCATCGCAGAAGCTTCCGACAGCGTTGATCGTGGATCATGATTCGAATACCCGCGAACTTACCGCTGCGCACCTGCGGCAGGCGGGTTGGCGGGTTCTCACCGCAAGTTCCTATGCGGAAAGCCATTGGAAGCTGAACACGTCATTGGACGTCCTGATTTAGAATGTCGACCTCCAGGATGATAGCGACCTAGATCTCACCGGATTTGTCGGCCTCGTCCGCAAGGCCTCGCCGTCTTCGGAGATCATCTTTTTGCCGAGCGAAAAGCACGAGAAAGCTAACGTCGAGACGATGCGCCTTGGCGCGTTCGATTACGTCTGCAAGCCGGTCGAACCTACCCAACTTGTTAGCGTGGCACTGCGGGCGTTGAACCAAGGCCGACAGTCGGCGTTGGCGTCCAGCGCTTAAATGCATTCACGGCGCATATTAGTATGGAAACAATTCTGAAAAGCGGTCAATGCCCTCTGCGCGTCGTCATTCTCGGTTCAACCTACCCGCGGTCCGAGGATGATCACGAAGTGCCCTGGCTTCGAGAATCGGTCAACCGCATCGCCGCTCGCGGGCATTGCGTCACGGTGATTGCTCCGTCGTATGCGGGCTTAAAAAATCATTTCATTGACGGAGTTGAGATCCGGCGATTCCGCTATGCGCCCGCTCGGTTGGAAAAGCTGACCCACGGTGAAGGCGCACCCAACAAGCTGAAAAAGAACCCTTTCCTCAAGCTTCTTGCGCTGACTTACCTAGTGTCCGGCGCCTACGCAACCTGGAAGATCTGCCGGAACGAACGGATCGACGTTTTACACGTTCACTGGCCGTTTCCGCACGGGTTAATGGCGTATTGGCCGGCTTGGCTCGCCGGGGTGAAAGTGGTCTCTTCGTGTCATAGTGCAGAGATCGCGCTTGCCGTGCGAAGTAAACTTTCGACGTGGCTGCTGGCGAACTGCTTGCACCGCTCCGACGCCGTCACCGCGAACAGCGGCCACACCGCGAAATTAGTTCAGGGCATCTCGGGGGTCAATGCGGAGGTTATCCCGTATGGGGCGACCGTGCGCATCGATGAGCAGCCGGCCCGCGAAGGCGAAGGCAAGCTAGCCCTCCTTTTGTTTTCGGGGCGTCTGATTCAACGCAAAGGCGTGGACTTTCTGATCAGGGCCATGCCGCGGATTTTGGCGCGGCGAAAAGTTCGGCTGGTGATCACCGGCGACGGTCACTATCGCAGTCAGTGGGAAACGTTAAGTCACGAGTTAGGGGTCAGCCACGCGGTGGAGTTCGTGGGTTTCGTCAGCAACGAAAGCTTAAGCCGGCTCTTTCGCGCGTGCACGGTGTACGTCCATCCTGCGATCCATGATGACCGTGGAGACACCGAGGGGCTTGGCGTTGTCTTGATTGAAGCCCTTCGCAATCGTAAACCGGTTGTCGCTTCGCAAGTCGGGGGGATTGTGGACGTTATTAAGAACGGCGAAACGGGTTTGCTAGTTTCCGAAAAGGATCCGGATGCGCTAGCGGAAGCCGTCCTGCGCCTCTTGGAGGATCCGGCCTTGGCCCGCCGCCTGGGTGAGCAGGGGTACGTTTACGCCACTGAGTTCTTTGACTGGGACCGGATCACCGATCGGCTGGAAGCGGTTTACCGGCGCGTCTGTTCTTCGACTCGGCCGTCGCTGATGGCGGAGGACGCAACCCCGGCGGCGGCGCAATGAGCACGGCCCAACTTAAGGCATTCAGTTCGCGAATCTTGCCGGCCTTGCGCGCGCTGGCGCCCTGGGTGGCTGTGGGGTGCGTGGCGTTAGCGTTGCTGCCGCGAGCGGGCGAACTGAGAAGCTGCGTCGGCCGACTCGGGATCGGGTGGTTAACGCTCTCTTTCCTGCTCTGCACCGTTTACCGGTTTTTGAACGCCGGAATCTGGGCATGGATCCTGAAGGCGCTCGGCCATCGCATTCCTTACCTCAAAGCGATGCGCGCATGGCTGACATCGGAATCGTTGCGTTGGCTTCCAGGAAGTGTGTGGGGGTTTTGCTCTCGGGTCGATGCCGCACGAACGCTGGGGGTACCGGGCGTGATTGCGTCCTTAAGCCTGCCGATCGAATTGACTGTCACAATCGTCTCATGGGGAATCGTTGCGGTAGCAGGCGTTCTGGCCTCAGGACTAGGGGCACGCCTCTGGGCCACTTATGGGGACTGGTTTGGGCCGCTAGGTGTGGCTGCTATGGCGGCTCCGGTTGTGTTAACCCTGGGGTGGCCGTTGCTGGTTCGACAGTGCTGGTTGCGCACGGCGTCGGAACGCTTGCTTAAGGTGCTTAAGCTAAAGTTGGATACAGGTTTGCTCATCCGCTCAGGCCTGTTATACACGGCTTTGAACGGGCTTAACGGCCTGGGTTTGTGGCTGATCCTCGCAGGGATGGGTTACCAGCGCACGGTCAGCCCGACCCTCGCCGTCGGTGTCAACGCCGCCGGATGGTTAATTGGCTTCTTTGCCATCGGGGTTCCCGGCGGAATCGGCGTGCGCGAGGCTGGCGCCTCCCTGCTGCTCACTCCCGATCTGCCTTGGTCTGAGGCGGCGCTCGCAGCAATTATTTGGCGCGCGGTGCAGATCGGCGCCGAACTGATAACGCTTTTGCCGTGGCTCTTTTTTGGCTACGGCGGGATTAGGGCCACCAAGGCCGATTCACCGACTACAGACTTGTCATCGAAGGAAACTTTGGCCGCAAAAATCAGTTTACTATGAAGAAAGTTGGGTGCTGGCAAAATCGAATATTGGTGCTCCTGGTCGTCGCCACTGGGCTGCTTCTTGCGGCGGGAGGCTTTGTGCTTTGGCCGGCGTACATCAGCCCGGAAAGCCGGATCTACACTACCGCCCTTGGCTACTTAAAAGTTCAGCGTCTGCTGGGAATTAAGTTGCAAGCCGTAGCGGAACATCCGGTCTGGCATGATTTTGAAACGCCGTTGCTTGGGGAAGGCACGATTCAATGCAACTTCTACAACGTGCCGGTAGTGCCGACGGCACGAGTCGTGGCCCTGCACGTCGAAGAGGGGGATGAGGTGAAAGCCGGGCAACTGCTCGCCGAACTGGATGACACCGCCGCGACCCTGAGCTTGCACTGTGCCCGGTTGGCGGTCAACACAGCTATCGCTGAGCAACGCCGCGTGGAAGTCGGTTCTGTCAACGCGTTGCAGGCCGAACGTCCGGAGAAAGATCGCATCAGCGTGGAGGGTCTCCAGGACGTCGTGAAGAGTGCCCAAGCAAAGGTCGAGATGTACCGCAAGCTCCAAGATAGCGGCGGCGCTTCCCGCTTGGAACTTGTTAACGCCGAAATGGAGTTGGCCGCCGCTCAGACCAACTATAACGAAGCGCGAATCAATGCAGGCATGTCGACGGTGGGGCTTCCCCATAGTAAAGAAATTGCGGAGAACGCCGTCGACAATGCCAAGAACCTTCTGGAGCAACGGCAGGACGCGATGAAATACTATCGAGTTACCGCGCCCGCCAGCGGCATCATCGACCACGTCTTAATCCGGGACGGTGAATACAATCAGAGCATCGGCAATCCTGGATTTATCATCGCGTCTGGGCTGTGGTTTGAAGCGAATCTCGACCAGCACGCGGCCGCAGAGGTTCGTGAAGGCATGGAAGCGACCGTAAACTTAGAAGCCTACGCCGGACGCGCCTTCCGCGCCACCGTAGAACGCGTCGTTCCGATCGTGACGTTTAACGCAGGCGGCCCGGAAACCACCCGCCCCGTTCGTCCGGTGGGAACCGGATCCCCGGAATGGCCCGCCACCTTCAAAGTAAGGCTGCACCTCGAGGCCGAGGGCGTGAAAATTGCCCCGGGGATGACGGGCTTTGCCCGGGTGATTTGTCACCGAGAGAGCATTGGCGGTGCCCCGAGAGGCCGTGACAACATTGAGCGCCGGCAAAGGGATCGTGCGTACGGTGGACGCGTCCGGTCGCCACACGGGCGTACCGGTGTCTCTGGGCGCGGTTGATGAACGTTTCGTGGAGATTACCCAAGGCTTAGACCCGGAGGCCTGGGTATTGACCAAAAATCCGCGCTTTTTGCGAGACGGCGACAAACTCGACATTACCCGCCAGCTAGCATTTGAACATTAATTCGGGACCGGCACGCTGCGCCATCCTGCCTTTTCTGTTGCTAAGAGCGTTGCGTTACGGTGGGGCGGGACTGCTCCTGCTCAGCCTGTTGCTGCCCTGGTACGGCGTGCCGGTCAGTGTACGCAGGGACCTGCAGGGGGGGTATGCGGCGGTCGTCGCGGAACCCGTGACGACCGTCGTTTTCAAAGTGTTCCAGCTTCTGGTTCTCGCGGGCGGCTGGTGGCTCGGGAACCGCCATCGGCGCTCCGATACTTTCCGTTGGGCAAAATTGATAGCTTTCTGCAGCTATTTCTCCTTCTTTGTGATCGTCATTGCTTATCCGGCCCTGACGATTCAACGCTGCGCGGCGCTTTCGGCACACGCGGCATGGCTGCAAAGCCAGCACGACAGCATGGATGGCGATATTCGCACCGCTCAGCAATATTCCCATCAGCCAAGCCAATGGGAAGTGGATGTCAAAGACAACCTTCCACGCGCTTTTGGCGCCGTCCCCACCCCGGAAAGCTCTTTCTCAGGACTACGCCTGGCTAACTTTGCAAATTTGGTGATATGGCTGGGTTTTTCGCCGCCCTTTATGCAATTTGCTCGCCTGGGGTGGTTTTGTGGCGTCTTTGGCTCTTTTCTGTTGGCCCTGTCTTTTTCGCGAATGGCAGGCGTCACGGGCGTGCGTCGCTCAGACCTGAGGTGGACGCATAGCCTAGCAATCTTAGTTGTTTTTGGCGCGCCGTTACTGTGTTCGCTCTGTCTAGTTCCGGTCCTGATGGCTGGGCGTGAACTGGCGAACGCTCGAACCGCCGTCCTGGAGGGAAGGTACCGCGAGTCGTTGCGCCATCTGGACCGGGCGGAAGTTTGGATACCCGTGCTCGCCTACCATACGGATGTAATTTACCAGCGAGGGTGGCTGGATCGGAAGTTAGGAGTCAACTCTTGGCCGGCGCGTCTAGTTTCGGCGATCCGCGAAGAAACGGAAGGTTTTCATGAACGGGCCGCCCAGCACTACGCTGACCTGCTCGCTGCGAATGTACCGAGACCGGTCCGGGACGAAGCTTTTCGCGGCGCTCTGCGGCTGGCGATAGGCGACTTCAATACCGGTCTCGTCGATCGTGCCGCTTTCCGCTTCACGGAACTGTTAACGGTCGATCCCACCAGCCTCAAAGCAAATTACGCACTGCAGTTGGGTGACTTTCGAAGTTCTAGAAAAGACCGCTTGGAGGATGACATTGCCCAGTTTACCGCGATTTACCGCTACTTCCAAAGCCGGGAAAAGGGGGTAGTGATCGCCGCCGCTCATCGCCGCCTGGCGGAACTGGACTTTGACTTCCGAGACCTGACCGACCTCGGCGACGAGATGCGCGCCGCCGTTCAACCATGAACACTACCGAAAAACCGGTGACACTCAGCGCCGGGACGTTCGTAAAAAGCCCCGAAGGTTGGTTCAGTTTCCGGCGGGGGCGTTCCGCTGCGCTCGCCTCGGCGGCGTTGGCGGCGGTCGCTTATTGCGTCTTGTTGGCCTCGAGCCCTCCGGAGCCCGTGCCCCGGCCCTTTTCTTTCGACCCTTCAGCCTCTTGGATCAGCACCAACGCGACTCACCAGTCGACGGGCTGTTACCGTCTTGAGCTCTCGATCCCGGCGACCGTGGTCAACGCTTGGATCGTCCTGGCCGCGCACGGTGGATTTGAAGTTCTGGCAAACGGGAAGCGTTGCGCACAGATGTTTTTGTCGCGTCCGCCTCGCGCATTCCAGCGTGGGTTGAGCGAAACCGGCCAGCGGCTCCGTTCCGACGGGGCAGTCATTTCTTTTTTTTATCCCCAGTATCAATGGTCCCAAAATGACGGTGCCGAACTGCCGACCTGGGTGGATTTGACATCCGCCTTACATCCCGGGCGCAACGCGCTATGCGTCGAAGTTGAAAGCTCGGACACCACGCCGGCGTTGATTGTGTCTGGTGAAGTGTTACTTAAGACCGGTGAAAAAATCCCGATCCGGAGCGGATCGGCGTGGGCAGCGGAACCCGTTCCGCGAACCCCGGTGCAGGACGATTGGACCGACGCCCAATCGCGCGTTTTGGACGGGATCACGCAAAGGTGCTCGCCTTGAAGCAGCGCTTTTGGCGTCTGGTTCCCGCGGGTGCTTACCAAGAGCCATTTCGCGGACAGCGGATTCGTTCGGTGACGACCGACTCTATCAGTCGGGTTCAACAAGAATGGGATTTGCCCCAAAAACCGGTCGAAGCGTTCTTGCGGGTTGCGACAGACGCGCCTTTTCAGGTCTGGGTTAACGGCCGCCCTGGTCAGCCCGTAACCGGTGCTGAAAGCGTCCTTGGCTCCGGCCCTTGGTTCGTCCAGGGCGCCCGCGGCAGCGCGTTGCAGGTCGGGATGGACGCCTCGCCGGAGCGGCTTGATTCCCAGGAAGTCGTCGCTCCGCGGCTTGGCCAACGCGACGAAAGCCCGCCGCTCGGCACCGCGGAAGTTAATCCCCTGAGACCCCGTTCGAGCACCCCTCCGGCGTTAACTCGCGATCGGCGAAGTGTGGAATTTCTGGCCTCCAGCATCACGTCGCTCCTACGGCCAGGTAAAAACACGATACGAATCGGTTTGTACAAGGAAGAACCGCAAGCTGTCGGGTTGAGCTGGCGACCAATGTTAGCGTTCGATGGAGGAGCTCGGTTGGCGGACGGCGGATCTTCGTCGTTCGCGAGCGGCGGAGAAAGCCGCTGCTTTTCCGGCGACCTGGAGAGCGGCAACCCGCACTTGGTCTCCGTGAGCGTCGATGGCCCCCTCGATCCCGCATCGCTTCCCGCCAAGAATTTCCTCGGACACGCCAACCCCAATCGACCGTGGTTTTTCTTCTGCATGGCCTTTTTTTGCGTTTGTGCCGGGCTCCTGCTGATCGGCGCGGCACGAGCGCCGCGCCTGGCACGCCTGCTTGAAAGCTACGACGCGTTTTGCTCGATTTTGGTCGGGTGGATCGGCGCAGGCGTGCTGCTGCGCTCCGCAATGTTGGAGCGCAGCGATGCCCTATTTTGGCGTTTACCCAGCGCACCACTGCTGTTGCTGAGTGTGGGGCTAATCGGCGCCGTGCTGGTCGGGGTGGTGAAGGCGAGGCGCAAGCATGCAAACCTTCGCACACCTGCACCAAGGTCCAGAACCCGACTATTCGGGAAGCGAGAGCGGTGGCAATTGTTGGGGGGTTTGGCCATCTTATTGTGCTTCGTGGTACGGGCCTGGCAGATCGATCGACAGCCGATCGACGACGACGAATACGCTTCGGTGCAGGCCTCCCTGGCCATCGCCGCGAAAGGTGTGCCGGAGATACAGGAAGGCATTTGGTACACCCGCAGCCCCCTCTACCACTATTTGGCGGGTGCCGTGGCCATGGTGTCCGGCGGCAACATCTTTAGCCTGCGGCTCTTGTCAGTCCTCACGGCTTGCGCCACGGCAATACTGCTTTGCAAATTATCCCGGCAACTCACGCCCAACAGGTTCGTCGCTTTTTGCGCCCTGCTTTTTTTCGCGATTCATCCGTATTTGGCGTATACGGGTCACAACGCCCGCTTCTACCAACAACAACAATTTTTTCACCTTCTCGCCGTCTATTTTTTCTTTCGCGGCTTTGTCGCGAACTCCGGGATGAGGGACCGGTACCTGATGGTGTTGGCTCTTTTGGCGGCAGCGTTGAGCCAAGAAATCACCGTGCTCCAACTGCTGCCGTTCGCGATTTGCTTCGCTCTATTCGCGCAGCGACGATCCTGGGGCGACGAGGTCCGACTCTTAGTCGTCGCCAGCTGCGCCCTCGCAGTGATCGCCCTGGACGTTGGCTTTTTCCAGGTCAGGTGCATGACGGCACTTGAAGGCGTGTCCCCGAACGTCGAAGCCACGATCGGATGGAGTTTTGACACTCCCATGAATTTCTTGACGATGTTCATCGGTTACTCGCGCGTGCATTTGGTGCTCAGCACTTTTCTGATGGCCGGTTTTGTGATCACCCTTTGGCGCAGAAAACGGGCCTGGCTTTGCCTGTACCTTTACCTCTTCCTCAGCGTGGTAGCCGTCAACCTGTTTATCACGGGCAAGAGCTTGCGGTTCCAGAATGGCCTGATTCCGATTTGGATCCTCCTGTCTGTTTACGGCATGGTCGAGTGCGCCAAGCTTATGCTCCCTCGGAGGGAACACTTCGCTGACCGGATCGCGCTTACCGCCGGCTGGCTTGCCATCACCGTCCTCTCCTGGAGCCCGTGGCGAATTCTCGAGTCCTATGATCAGCGCATTCCGTCCGATTCCACCGGGGCGCTACGATTCGTGGCCGAAAACCGCCGGACCGAGGATCGCCTCGCCATCGCCGAGCCCGCTCCCAACGCGGCAACGGTCGAGAAACAACCGGCCGACTACGGCATTTCCATTCCCGTCTACTACGACTACTTTGTGCGTCGGCAGGGAGCCTTGGTCGATCGCAACGGGGGGGCGCAGCTCATCGGTTCCCTCGACGACCTTCAACAAGCCGTTGCCAAGAACGAGAGGCTCTGGATTCTGGTCAGCCGAAAAAAAATGCAGGGAACTGAGGTTGCCTGGGGATTCCCGACCTCCCGTTTCCACCTTTACCTCCACCAAAATGCTCGTCTGGTCTTTCGGTGTTACGCTTGGAGCGTGTACCTCTGGGACCGGAACGCAGGCCACTATTCCTCCTTTAGTGAGAAGCCCGGCAACTGGTTTGAATGAACCCCAGGCTGCAATAAGAGCATGAGCCTTAACAAGAAACCATCCTATGATCGAGCAACCTCGTAGGAAGAACTTGGTTTGGGCGCTGGCGATGGGAGCCACTTCTATTTGCCTCCTCCCGACACACGTTGTGGGGAGCGTGGCCGACGAGCTGCGCTTCGAAACCAGTGATTTTATGAGAAACCAGGCGTATCGGCAGCCCGATCGAGTCGCTAAAGACGTCTCCTCTTCCGGCGCGCAAGGTGGTATCAACAGACGTTGGGAGCAAAGCCGCCGCGGCCCTTGGTATATCGAGGAGCAAAGGTTCGGAGAAAATGCCGTGTGCGCCGGGCTCGCCCAGCAGGATCCCACCGCCATCGAGCGTGGCCTAAAAGTCCTCCACTGGGGCTTTGAGCAGCAACAGCCGGATGGTTCTTTTCAGTGCCCGGATGCTTTCCACAGTACCTCGTTTTTTGTGGAGGCAGCAGCTCACGCCTGCCTACTGCTGAGCGCGAGCGCCTTCTCCGAGCGTTATGCTCAGGAAATCGATTGGCTGCGGCCGCGCGTTCTCAAAGCCGCCTTATGGATGGCGCAACCGGAGGTCGAAAGTCGAGGTCGTCGCCACAACGAGCCTTTTACGCATCGATGCTATTTGGTGGCGGCCGCCTTCGGCGAAGCAGGCGTTCTTTGCGGGAACCGTTTTCTGATCGACAATTCCACAAGTTATATTCACGCCGGGATCAGCCGACAGGACCCTTCCGGGTTCAATCCCGAAAAAGGCGGTTATGATTGCAGCTACCAGGCAGTCGGACTGGTCTTCGCCGAGCGCTACTACGAAATCGTCGCGCAGGGGGAACTGAAACAGGCGCTCGATGGCATGTTGGCGCGAGCGACTGCGTGGCTCGCCAGCCGCGTTCGTCCGGATGGCACAATTGACGCCACCGGAAACACTCGGACCGGGCTGGCCCAAGAGAAGACTCGAGGAGGCAAAACAAAAAAGGTGAGTTATGGCCAGACCATGCGTACATTTTACCATTGGTATTCAATCAGTGGTGATTCTGTATTTGATCGACTTGCCAACGCCGTCGCCATGGCCCAAGCCGTTTAACGGTGGTGATTTCTTTGGTAGCGACCGAGCCTGTTCCGCGACCCATGAATGTCCGAGGAAATCGCCAAGCGGACGAGCAGAAGGCCTCGCATGGAGGCGGCCACGGTGTGCACGGAGTGATTGACTTATATTACAATTCGGTTGTTGCGCTCTGGATGAAGATAAACTTTTGAAGCCAAGGACGGAGTCACCGACATAATTGAAATGCGGAATCTCCGCGCCGTTAAAGATAAGCCATTTTTAAACCCGCAGGAATTCCCCAGCACAACACCGTCTCCGAAAATGACGTTCTCCCGGATGTAACAACCACTTCGGATCTGACAATTGTTGCCAATCCAGCCCGGCCCGAGCACGGTTGCTCCACTTTTAACAGTAGTACCATGCCCGATGTACATTGCCGAACTGATATGAGGACGCCCGATTAGGCGACCGTGAACGGCCGACTTGACCCGGAATTGCAGGTAGCGAGCGATTTGTTTTACGGCATCCCAGAGCTGGGGACTGTTATCGAGTAAGGTCCGATGTTCAGTTTGGGCACGGTCGAAGTAGTTGGATCGGGCAACCTGGCACGCGGTTGCGCAGCTCCTCTACCAGCACCCGCTCGTTTTCCGAGCGGACGGCACCTATGTACAGGCTTTCGGAAAAAAACCACAGCTTACGAAGCTCGGGGCCAGCGCAGGTCGCATTTGTCAAAAATGTAACATTCACGCGGATTATTCTGGCATTGTCCGTGCTGGTCTGGAAGGGGTATAGCAGTCGTAATCGATGAGATGAGGGTTGCGTACAAGATGCGGATGCCATTGCTCCCCAATATTCTAATGGAGATCCAACAATGCCAGAAATCACGAGCTCGTGAAAGTTTGGCTATCTTTGTTGAAATACCAATCTGGACGGCTTCTTTTAAACACCGCGTCAAAACGAAGGCAGCTTGCCATTCTGGTACGTAGAGCGGTCACATTTTCAAATGGCTAAAAAGATCTTATCTGGCACCGATCGTGCTCAGCAGTTAGCTGGTAACTAATTATTGAGGCGACAGATAAGGCTATGCAGAACAGAACAGCCGCCCGGGTATTCCGACACTCTAACGTGAGCGCCCTAGCTACTAAGTTCAATGCGGGTGAGTTATTTCTGCCCGATCCCTAGAGCGCATATTATTTATCGATTCCGATCACAGATCTCCGAGATGGCATAACCAGCTTATTCACAAGTTGTCAAAACGGGGGAACCTCACTTCCCGATGAAACGCTCGACCCGACCGGGAATACTCGGACGAGGACTGGGTCAGGAGCAGAGCCGAAACAACATTCCAAAAAAGATCGCCTATGCGTCAGCCTACAGCGCGCTTTACCGTTGGTCGCTAGTAAGCGGTGCTCCCGCCTTCGAGGGCTTGGCGGAAAAGGTCCCGGCCGGAGAAGCTGTCTCTAAACGCCAAGTTCGGCAAGGAATGATCGTCGGCCAAGAGGTTAACAAAAGAATCTAACTGACAGCGCTATTATCAGCTGGTAGAGTTTCAGGCTGTTTCTAAATCAAGGATGTGTTTAAACCAAAGAATCCAAGTTACAGGGAATTAATTCTATGAAGGTTCTTCGCCTGATTGTAGTTCTTCTTTCGACATCGTTTTCTTTCTTATTTTCCGGCGTCATGGCGGATGTGCTCACGTTTCATAATGACACTAATCGGTATGGTGCCAACCGGGACGAAATCGCATTGACCCCGCTGAACGTTAACACGAACTCGTTCGGATTGCGATTTACTCTCCCTGTCGACGATAAAGTATACGCGCAACCGCTCTATGTTTCCAGTGTACCGGTGGGGGGTCAGCTACCCCGTCACAATCTGCTAATTGTCGCTACCGAGCATGACGTCGTGTACGCTTTTGACGCGGACTCGGGAGCTCAAATGTGGCAAACTTCCTTACTCGGAGCGAACGAGGTTTGGTCGGACGACAGAAACTGCGGTGATCTCACGCCTGATATCGGCGTTACCGGCACGCCGGTCATCGATCGCGGGGTGTTACCATACGGTAGAATCTACGTGGTTGCGATGAGCAAGACGGCAGGTTCGACAACGTACTTCCAGCGTTTGCACGCCCTTGATCTCGCGACCGGACAGGACGTCCAAGCCCCCGTGACGATTCAAGCATCCTACCCGGGCAGCGGTCCTGGTAACGACGGCAAGGGTAATGTGATTTTCAACCCTGCGACGCAAAGACAACGTGCGCCCTTGTTGCTTTTCAACGGCACAATCTATATCGGGTGGGCATCATTTTGTGATCACGCGCCTTACACTGGATGGATAATGGGGTATAACGAAAATACGCTGGCCCAAACCGCTGTCCTGAATGTCAATCCGAATGGCACACCGATCAGTACTCATCTTCCCGATGGTTCCGGGAACGGGATATGGGGGGGCGCTGGCTTAGCCGAGCGCAGCGGCAATATTTATGTTGCGATCGGCAATGGCCCGTTCGACAGCAATCTCGACGCCAATGGGTTTCCGAGCGATCACGATTTCGGAAATACATTTTTGAAGTTGTCGCCAAATCTTTTGGTTACCGACTATTTTACCCCATATAACCAGGCCCAGTTGGCCGCCTCGGACAGTGATCAAGGCTCGGGAGGAGTCATGCTCTTGCCTGACCTGACGGACGCCAATAATATAGTCCGGCACCTCGGCGTGAACGGTGGGAAGGATGGAAATCTCTACCTGATAGACCTGGATAACCCGGGGAAATTCATCCCTGGGGCAACGAGCAACAGCAATGTTTACCAGGAGTTGCTTCAAGCGGTGCGAACCGGGCTTTATTGTGCACCTGCCTACTTCAATACTGCCATTTATTGCGGCCCCCAGAAACATGCGCTGAAGCGATTTAAAATCAGCCACGCGCAACTGATTGCCTCCTCGAGCACCGCGAACACCTTTGGTTTTCCAGGCACTACTCCGTCCATTTCTTCCTTTGGAACGACTAATGCGATCGTCTGGGCATATGAGGACACCACCGGGACCGAAACTGGCAATCCGGTTTTGCACGCTTATGACGCACTGAATTTAGCTAGTGAGCTTTACAACAGCACCCAGAAACCTCAGGACAATTTCGGCAGCGGCACAGCGAACAAATTCATCACCCCTACGATCTGCAACGGTAAGGTGTATGTAGGTACCGCGACCTTAGTCGCTGCGTTTGGTTTATTACCACCCATCACGACGGCTGCTGATTTGAGTACCAATGTGCAGATTGCATTTCAGCCGCCACGATTTAACTCCTCGACACGGCAATACACTCAGTCAGCGACTTTGACCAACACAAGCGGCGGAAACTTGAATCTTCCGGTCTCATTAGTCTTCGACAACCTGAGCGCCAATGCTGCGCTTGCCAATGCATTCGGAGCAACGTCCAGCACAAGCCCCTCCGGCAGTTCATACATCAATTTTCCGCTCACAAGCCCTCTGGCACCTGGGCAAAGTGTTACCGCCCAACTCGTTTGGATTGACTCAGATCAACCCCCGACTCCGCCGGCTATTTCTTTCACTGGAGTCCGTGTATTGGCCGGGCCTAACTCTCGTTGAAGCCGTTTTCTTGCTTTACAAAACTCAATCGTCCGAGCGATAATCGCGCATTCCTCGAATCAAGGAAGAACAGCCCATGAAAAAAAGCACTGCCTTAGCCATGATGGCTGCCTGCTGTCAGGCTGTCGCCACCTTTGCCGGCGAATCGGTAACGTCGTCCAAAGCCGTGGTGGCTCCGCCACCTCCGCCTGCCCCTACCTCCTACTTCCGTGCCGACGAGTGGAGTTTGGGTGCATTCGCAACTTACGACAAATCGTTTAATAAGAGTCGCCTTGCCATCGGCGAACACGCCTGGGGAGGCGGACTTAGCCTGAGCTACTTTCCTTGGTTATATGCCGGATTCCGGATCAAGGGCACCGTCGTCAGCACCCATCCAGGGGACGACACCGTTGGTGACGTGACCGGCGACTTCATCCTGCGCTTCCCGATGGATATTCCGGCCCAACCGTGGGGCGGATTCGCCCAGCGATTTAAGCTGCATCTGGCACCTTACGCCTATGCCGGTGTCGGTGGAGTTTTTTCGTCCACCGAAGGTTTCGAGCACTTCGTCCGAAACGAAGTCCGCGGCCGCAGTAACACGGACAATCGCGTGCTGGGTGATTTCGGCGGTGGCTTAGAATACCGCTTTACCCCGCACATTGGTATTTTTGGGGAGACCGGATACCACGTCGTTGATGGTCCGAAGAACAATTATCTTCAGACTAACTTTGGCGTGAAATTTGCCTTCTAGGAAGGTAATAATTAACCGTAAAAGCCGATCGGAGGATCGGTCGGTTTTTGTTCAGTCGTCTTCTTGGGGTCCTTAAGACTTGGAGCATATGACAGGGCCGACAAGGGTCCTGAGGTTTTGGAGACGGTTATACGTATTCGCGACGGAGATACTAAAAAAAGCCAAACCACGGCCTCCCTGCGGGCCAAAAGCTTTTCCACCGCTACGCTGGAACTTCGCCGATAGATGCCACCCCGGGCATGCACAGTTCGGCAGTCGAGAGTGAATGGTGCCTCTTTTTGGGACAATCCAACGGAAACTGACCGTTCTCCGCGTGCTCTGGCGATGACGAGCGTGTTTGACTGCTTGACGAACCCGATCGCATTTCACTATCGTCTCAACAACCCCCATCCTACTTTCCATTTGGCCGAACGAACTCTGGCTGGTGTTCGCGGCGTAGGTCCTACGGAATCGGCTCGATCGGCCGGGAGAGTCCTTTGGGAACAACATTGGTTTCACAACTATGTCCCAAGACCACTCGAGAGAGCAATTTGAAACGTTAGCTGCCGGCTATTTAGCAGGCAGAATCAGTCGGCGCCAGTTTATCGGTCAGGCAGCGAAGCTAGGAATCTCGGCGGCCTTGTTAAGCCGCATCGTGTCTTCACGAGCATACGCACAAAACAGCAATTTAGTCGAATCATCTCCGGACTTCCCGAACGAATCACCGATCACCAAAGAGCGCATCGCCTTTCTCAAGACAAAACCGTACAAAGGCAAAACCATTAACGTGATGGTGCTGAAAGCCACCGTTGGCGATGGACTCAAATACTGGGTGCCGAAATGGGAAGAGGCGACGGGCGCCAAGGTGAACGTGGCTGAGGTTCCGATTGACACGCTTCACCAGCAAATCTTCTCGGATCTCCAGACGACCCATCGATATGACACCTATATGACTGGTGCCTGGTTTTACGGCGACTTTTTTGTGCCGAAGGAACCGTACATCATCGAGATAGCACCATTCTTGAAAGACCCGAAGTATCCTTATTGGAATCCGGATGAATGGATACCGGCGATGCGGACTCTCTATTCGTGGGAGGGAAAGGTTTACGGTGTTCTTTTCGATGGCGATTGTCAGATCCTGTATTACCGGCGAGACATTTTAGGGAAGCCGGAGAATCAGCAAAAGTTCAAGGACAAGATGGGCTACGACCTTCCCAGCCCGCCGAAAACGACGAAAGAAATGCACGATGTTGCGAATTTCTTTACCGGCTGGGACTGGAACGGCGATGGCCAAAACGACTGGGGGATAGCGCTGCATGCCAAAGTGAATGAACAGGGATTTTTCCATTTCTTGACGTTAGCCGCTCCGTATGTCTGTTCGCCTAACAACAAATTCTTCTGGTTTCACCCAGAGACGATGAAACCTTTGATCAACTCCGAGGGTCATCTCCGGGCGCTGGAAGATTACGTGAAGTTTTTGGCGACCGGACCGAAGGAAGAAATCAGCTGGACCTTGGGGCAGGGCTGGAACTTATTCTTGGCTGGACACGCGGTGATGGAGCCGACTTGGGGCGATCTTCCGACCTTTGCCCAGGACCCGAAAGAGTCGACCGTTCGAGGGAAGGTCGGCGCCGCAATCATTCCGGGGACTTCCGAGGCCTACGATCCGATTAAGGGCCAGTGGGACAAATTCGAATTGAACTCGGTCGGCAACGTCAATGGCGGTACGTGGCACTGCGTCATCTCGCGGTTTTCGAAAAACAAGGAAGTTACGTACGACTTCCTGGCGTTTATGGCGACCCGGAAGAATGCGTTTTTCAACTGCACCCATGGATTCACCGGTGTCCAGCCGGGGATGAGATTCGAATACTTTCCACCGGTGGGCACTGGCAGCGTCGAGGAATGGGAAGCCCAGGGATGGGATGGAGACGAGGCAAAAAGGTATCTCGCTGCTTATTACCAGAATCTCACTCTTCCCGTGCAGGAGTCCTACTTGCGGATTCCGGGCGCGCCAGAATACTGGCACGAACTCGACGTGCGCATCTCTGCGGTTCTGGCAGGGCAAACTCAGCCCAAAGCGGCACTCGATGACTGCGCGCAAGCCTGGGAGCGGATTACCGAACGGCACGGACGCGACAAACAAAAGGCTCTGTACCTCGCTTCCTATGCCTGATCAAACCCTACGGGCGATAAACCAGCGGTCTCGAATCGTTTAATGGAAGCGACCGAATCAGTTCAGAGCAGGGCGGAACGGAGGTTTAAGTACGCCTTGCTCGCTCCCGCGGTCATCTGGGTTATCGCCCTGACCTTTTTTCCGATCTTTGCGGCACTCCACTATAGCTTTGCCAATTATGTGCTTGGTGAAGGGATCACGGGCTATGTCGGATTCGCGAATTACGCCGCTCTCCTGACGGACCACGGGTTCTGGTATGCTCTTGGCATCACGGTCCTTTACGTAGGGATCACCGTACCCATTCAAGTCTGTGGTGGGTTCGTGCTCGCCTGGCTGATCACCATCGGATTGCCTGGCAGAAGTTTTTTTCGCCCAGTGTTCACTGCGCCACTCTTCACCATGGAGGTCGCAATCGGTTATTTAGGAGTGACGTTGTTCACTGACCAGGGTGGACTGGTTAGTTCTCTTTTTGGCGCCATCGGAATCCATATTCCGTGGCTGTCGACAGCTTCGGGTGGACTGGCTGCCGCGATGATACTGGATATCTGGATCTGGACTCCGTTCGTGTTCTTGATGTCTTTAGCGACCTTGGCCGCTATTCCCAATGACATTTACGACGCCGCGATGATCGAAGCATCCAGTCATTGGCAGGTGTTTCGCCATGTCGCCATTCCGTTAGCCTGGCCGGTTTTGACTATTGCGATTCTCTCTCGCGTAATCGAGGGGATGAAATCTTTTGGACTGCCCTTTGCGCTCACCAGCGGCGGTCCCGGGACGAGTACCCAACTCTTTAGTATCATGGCTTACTTGACGACCATTCAGTTTACCGACTTTGGCCGGGGTTCTGCGATGGGGATACTTTATCTAATTCTGGTATCCGTTGTGATTGCCCATTTCTTCAAGCAGATGCGGAAACGTATCGAATAGAACATCGGAACTATTTGGCGCTGACCTGCATGGAAAATCAGATTTGGATCAATTCTAAGCCCGCCTCCCGACTTCTGATGATGGTGATCGCCTGCTTGGCGGTGATTTGGGTCGCAGCACCCTTTCTTTGGGCGATCGACAATTCTCTAAAGTCCCAAGCCGAGACGTTCCAGGCCGGAGCATTCATTCCATTTCTCCAGTTTAGACCGACTCTTGACGCCTGGAGGGGGGTTCTGGGCGACCCGCAGGCGCTCAACTGCCTTTTCAGCAGCGGGTTGGTTGGCCTCGGAACGACGCTCTTGGTTTTGCTGATCGGAACGCCCGCTGCCTACGCCCTTGCTCGGTTTGAGTTTAAAATGAAGAGCAAGGATATCACTCTCTGGTTCTTGTCCCAACGCGTGTTGCCGCCAGTGGTGGTGCTGACTCCATTTTACATTCTGCTTGCTCGGGTCGGTCTGATCGACACCTGGACCGGGCTCATCCTTCTTTACTCCACGTTTAACCTCGCCTTCTGTGTCGTGATTATGCGGGATATTTTCCGCGATGCCAGCAAGGAGGTCGAAGAGGCTGCAAGGCTCGAGGGTGCTTCCCTATGGCAAATTTTTTGGATGGTTGCCCTACCGCTCTCGTTGGATGGATTGATCGTGACGGCTTTCATCGTTTTCGCGTTTTGTTGGAACGAGGCACTGTTTGCTTCCGCCATCACTTCCCAGCATGCCTCTACCATGCCGGCGTTCATTTTGGCTTCGCGCAGCACCAGGGGCGTTGATTTTAATTTCGCGGCGGTGAATACAATTCTGGCCATTGCGCCGCCGGTGCTGCTGTCCTTCTTCGTGCAACGATACCTTGCGCGCGGTCTCTCGTTCGGAGCAGTGAAAGGCTGACCGCAAATTAAATCAGCAATCGCAGTGTAGCAGTCGTGGCTATAGTCCAATTATCGAATGTGACAAAGAGGTACGGCGATGTCGTTGCCGTCGAGGATTTCAATCTCACGACCGGCGAAGGTGAGTTTGTCGTTCTGGTCGGCCCGTCCGGATGCGGAAAGACCACAACGATGCGCATGATCGCTGGCCTGGATACTGTCACCGGCGGTGAGATCACAATTGGCGGGAAAAACGTGATCGGCATGATCCCGCGGGAACGCGACGTGGCCATGGTCTTTCAGAACTATGCTTTGTTTCCGCATCTGAACGTGTACGATAACCTGTCCTTTGGGTTGCGGCTTCGGAAAACCCCGAAAGAACGCGCTTCCCAACAGGTTCATTCAGCGGCGAAGATTCTGGGAATTGAACATTTGCTCGAGCGTAAGCCCAAGGAATTATCTGGAGGCGAACGTCAGCGGGTGGCGCTCGGGCGTGCAATCGTGAGAGAACCAAAGGTTTTTCTGATGGACGAACCGCTTTCGAATATCGATGCCAAGCTGCGCGTCGAGATGAGGGCTGAGATCATAAAGCTGCAACGTCGGCTCGCGGTGACCACGTTTTACGTCACGCATGACCAGGTTGAAGCCTTGAGTATGGGCGACAGGATCGTGGTGATGTCCAAAGGAATTGTCCAGCAGGTCGGAACCCCGAAGGAGTTGTACAATGCGCCGACTAACCGCTACGTCGCCGGCTTTATTGGCAGTCCTTCGATGAATTTTCTGCGGGGTCGGATTGCCGAAGATGGAACGATTTCAGCGGGAGAGAACGTCCATTTGCTGCCGCCAAAAAATCGTACGGCGGCAGCCCTGGAAAGGGGACTTAAAGAAGTGTGGGTGGGAATTCGTCCCGAACATCTGGAAATTGAAAGATCAGCAAGTAAGGAAACGAAAAACGTCATTCACGGCACCGTTGGGGTGGTAGAACCCCAAGGAGCGACTTCGCTTCTCCAGGTCGAGGTTGGCGACGGGCAACGCATCATTGCTCAGATCAGCGAACAATGGAGTGGACGCGAAGCCGGTGAAAAGCTTTCGCTGACGGTGGCGAGTGAGCTGATCCATCTTTTCAACCCCGATACGGACAACAGTTTGAGCGGATAGGGAATGCGCCGCGAACAAGAGGTCACGCGCAGCGGAGCTCGAGACGCGCCAGGGATTCGCCGGAGATATTGAGGATGCCCCGCTGCAATAACTAGACCGCTGCGGGGGCCGGCACGCGGTTTCGCAGCTCATCCACCAGTACCCGCTCATTTTCCGAGTAATCCACCGGCACCGTGACGAGATATACGCCTCCCGCTTTGAACCCGCTTTCCAGCGCCGGCACCAGCCCATCAGCGGTATCTACGCGCGACGCCTTTCGCGCCGTAGGACGCCGCATACCTGACGAAATCCGGGTTGCCGAAGGTCAGTCCCCAATCGGGAAACTTATCCACTGCCTGCTTCCAGCGAATCATGCCGTAGGCGTTGTCCTGGATGACGAGCACCACCAAGTTCAAACGCAGGCGCACCGCCGTTTCCAACTCCTGGGAGTTCATCATGAAGCCGCCATCGCCGCAAACGGCCAGCACCCGCCTTTCGGGATAGAGCATCGAAGCCATCATCGCCGAGGGCAGACCCGGCACCCATGGTCGCCAGAGCGTTGTCGAGCAACAGCGTGTTCGCCACCCGCGTGCGGTAGTTGCGCGCGAACCAGATCTTGTACATGCCATTGTCCAGGCAGACAATACCGTCTTCCGGCATGACTTCGCGAACGTCGTGGACAATGCGCTGCGGTGTCAGGGGGAAACGGCTCTCGGTGGCCCGGTCGGCCAGGTGCGCGAGGATCTCCTCGCGAAGTGGCAAAAGAGCTGAGGCATTCTTCAGCTTACCCTCCAACCGCTCGGCCAGCAGCGCCAGACTCAGTCCGACATCGCCCACCACCTCGGCTTGTGGCGAAGAAGACCTCCTCCACCGTCGCGGGGACATAGCCGATATGGATCACCTTAGGTCCGCCAGGTCCCATAATGAAGGGAGGCTTCTCGACCGTGTCATGCCCGATCGAGAGAATCAAGTCGGCACTGGTCGATCGCCCTGTGCACATAGTCACGCTCGGAGAGCGCCGCCGTTCCCATGTAAAGGTTCGATCCCCCGGCCACTGCGCCCTTGCCCATCTGGGTATTGAAAAACGGAATCCCCACGCTGCGGACGAAGTCTGACAGCGCATCTGCCAGCCGCGGCCGGCTCGCCGCCGCTCCCAACATGATCAGCGGCCGCTCGGCATCCAGGATCATCGCCGCCGCACGGTCCAACGCCGCCGGATTTGCCACGGGAATGTCGATCGGATGCGGCGGCACCGGCCGCAGGTCCAGTGCCTCTTCTTCCGTTGCGATGTCCTCCGGCAGCTCGAGGTGTACAGGCCCCGGCCGCTCCTGCTCGCGCCACCCTGAAAGCTTCGCGTACGACCGATCGGGATCGTCGTTGTGCTGACAATCTGGCGCGCCATTTTTGTCAAGCGGCGTCATGCTTGAGACCACGTCCACGATCTGGAACCGGCCCTGTTTGCGGCTGAGGATCCCTTTCTGCCCAGTGATCAGTATCATCGGCATCGCGCCGAGAAGCGCATAGGCAGCACCGGTAGAAAAGTTCAACGCTCCCGGTCCGAGCGTGCTCAGACACACGCCGGGTTTACCGGTCAGGCGTCCGTAAGTCGCTGCCATGAACGCTGCTGCCTGCTCGTGTCGCGTCACAACGAATTCGATCTTCGAGCTGCGGAGCGACTCCAGGATGTCCAGATTTTCTTCTCCAGGAACGCCAAAGATTCGCTCGACCCCTTCGTTCTGGAGGGCCGCCACAAGCAGGTCAGATGCCTTATTCATTGGGAATCTCACAGGCTAGCGCCTGAAGCCTCGTCTGCCTAGACTTCACGCTTTGTCGTGGCCCCAATCGACTCTTCGCCCAAAGTGGGAAAAAAGGTGGTAATTAACATCGAGTATTTGTTAGTTACAGTGCGTTAGTTTTACTACCCTCAAAGGCCTTGATCCAGCGCTGGTTTGGCCAGCTGAAATGCCCGGATCCACAAACGCCAATCTGCAGTAACCTTCGGGTTGAAAGCCGAGAAGACTCAAACATATGCAACCTCCAAACCAAGCCAGACCGGTTAACCTTCCGGGAGACCAAAGGACGGACCCCGAGCAAATGGGCTAGATCGCGACCACCGAGATAGACCGAACAGCCGCGACAGCAAATATGCCGGCCAGTCCAATCACCTGGATTTCGCCACTTTAACCGTTTTCCGAGGCACGCGAGCGGGGTTGGATTTACTTCCCTGGATAATCGGCCGGCAGTTCACTCCCGACGTCCAGGTGACGGCGACTGCCCAGGTATTTGTGGCAACTTTTTGATTTGCCGCATCTGTGGCATTCTCCTTGAGTCATGATTCCGCTGGAAACGCCACTCTCGGACCTGGACTGGGTCGGCCTGAACCGGGCCAGGCTGCTCGGGCGGTTGCACGTCGTGACTTGGCGCGACTTGCTCGAGCATTATCCGCGGCGGTACGAGGATCGCACTCAGTTCGAGCAGTTCCCCAGCGGCGGAATGGATCGGGCGGTGTGTCTTCGGGGCATCGTGCAACGGGTCTCCGCCCGGTACTTCGGACGTAGACGGATTATCGAGGTCACGGTGGCCGATTATTCCGCGGGGGCATTAAGCTCCCGGCTGGTCTGTCGTTGGTTCAACCAATTTTATGTTCAAAAGCTGCTGGCCGAAGGACAGGAGATCATCGTTTACGGCCGTCCGAAAGAGAGCAAAAACCGGGTCTACATGGACCACCCGGAGTTTGAAGTTATCGATCAGGAGGAGACTGCTGGAATTCACATGGACCGGATCGTGCCGGTCTACCCTCTGGCGGAAGGCATCCGCCAACGCGCTCTCCGCGAACTCGTCTTTACGGCGCTCGAGCGACTGAGAGTGGTGCCAGATGGACCGCTGTTGTCGGCCGGTCCCCCTGGTTTCTCGCGGCAGGCGATTCAACAAATTCATTTTCCAAGTGATTGGGCGCATCTGGAGCAAGCTCGGCAAAGTCTCGCCCTGGCTGAACTGGTGCGGATGCAGGTAGTCATTGAACATCGTCGGCGGACCGTTCAATCCTTGCCGGGCGAGGCGCATGTCCAGGGAGAAGAGCTCTGCGCCAGATTTCTCGCCAGTCTGCCTTTTCGACCGACCGCGGCACAAACCCGAACTATCCGCGAGGTTCGGGAGGACATGGCGCTTGATCGTCCGATGAACCGGTTATTACAAGGCGACGTAGGTTCAGGAAAGACGTTGGTGGCGGTCGCGGCGATGTGTTTGGCCAAGGAAGCGGGCTACCAGTCGGCGTTCCTCGCACCCACCCAAGTTCTAGCCGAACAGCATTATCAAACTCTGCAGCGCTGGCTTAAACCGATCGGAGTGCGCCTGGTGCTCCGAACCGGCGCGCGCCAGCAAGCGAGTTTTCTTGAGCTGGAGGGCGACGCCGATGTCCTGGTCGGCACGCACGCGTTGCTTTACGGAGACTTCTTCGACCGGCTCGGACTCGTCGTGATCGACGAACAGCACAAATTTGGGGTGATGCAGCGCGCGACACTGCTGGCCCGCTTCCCCGTTCCGGATCTCCTGGTAATGACCGCGACACCAATCCCGCGCACGCTGGCGATGACTGTGTACGGAGATCTGGACGTGTCCGTCCTGGACGAAAAACCGGCGAATCGCCGACCCGTGATCACGCGTTTGCGTTCCGCGGCAAAAGTCGCGGAGGCAGGGGCATTTATCCGAGAACGATTAGCTGCTGGGCGCCAGGCGTACATTGTTTATCCGGTGATTGAAGAGTCCGAGAGCCTCGCCGTCAAGGCAGCCACCGCCGAATTTGGTCGCTGGCAAGAACTGCTCGCGCCGGCGGTATGCGGGCTGATGCACGGCCGTCTGAGCTCGGAGGCGAAAGAGCAGGTAATGCGCGACTTTCGCGAGAAACGGCTTGCGGCGTTGGTATCAACCAGCGTGATCGAAGTTGGAGTGGACGTGCCGAACGCCACCGTCATGCTGATCGAGAACGCCGAACGATTCGGGCTGGCCCAGTTGCATCAACTTCGGGGAAGGATCGGGCGCAGCAAGTATCAGGGCTATTGTATTCTGCTGACCGACACGCAGGAGCCTGATGCGTTGGAAAAACTGAGCGTTCTCGAGGAAAGTGACGACGGGTTTGTCATTGCTGAAGCTGATCTCCGGCTGCGCGGCCCGGGCGATCTGATAGGCACGGAGCAGAGCGGATTGCCTCCGCTCCGATTGGCCGATCTGGTTCGAGACAGCGATCTGGTCGTGCGCTCCAAGGTGATCGCGCGAGCGATTCTCGATGCTGATCCTGAGCTGCTGAACCCGGCAAATGCGTCTTTCAGCCGAGCAGTGGTGGAGTCAAAAAAAAGTGGAACAACCTTGTCAGGTTGAGGTTAAGATTAAGGTCGGGGGGACCGGGCACCTCGCGCATGAAAAGCTTTCTGAAATTTTTGATTTTTGTTCTGTGTTTGGCGTTAGCCATTTCGCTTATTTACGTCTGGCAAGCGCGACAACTAGGAGAGCCGCGAGTCAAAGCAGAGCATTTTACGCCGGCCCAGAAGCCGGTCCTGGATCTGGGTGATGGCAGTATCTTGGAGCGGCTGAACCAGGAGTACACCAAACTGACCAACGCGGTTGTGCCCAGCGTGGTTAGTATCACGACAACGAAAACATTGTCTCAACGGCGGCCGGTCGATCCCTTGGAATTATTTTTCGGTCGCCGCTTCGGCGACCGTGCCGAGCAGAAGGTGACCTCGCTGGGTTCCGGAGTCATCGTTTCCAAAGAAGGCCATATAGTGACCAACAATCATGTCGTTGAAGATACCCAGGACATCACGGTGCAGCTCAACGACGGGCGCGAGGCGAAAGCCAAAGTCGTCGGGACCGATGCGCAGATCGACCTGGCCGTTCTCAAGATTGATCTGCCCCGGCTGGTTCCCTTGCCAATTGGTGATTCCGATCAGGTGAAGGTCGGACAAGTGGTTTTTGCGATTGGTAATCCGTTCGGTCTGGAAGAATCCGTCAGCCAGGGGATAATCAGCGCCAAAGATCGGCGAGCGATGACCGATAGCTCGGTGGAATTTTTCCAAACCGATACCGCGATTAACCCCGGCAACTCGGGCGGTCCACTGGTCAATATCAAAGGCGAGGTGGTCGGGATTAATTCGGCGATCTACTCGGAGTCAGGCGGCAATCAAGGGGTTGGGTTTGCGATCCCGTCAAACCTGGTCAAACAAGCGCTTAGCAGCATTATCCAGAAGGGCCGGGTGATCCGGGGCTATCTTGGCGTCAGTATCCAGGCCGTGAGCAAGGATATTGCCCAGCAATTCAAGTTGGAGAGTCCACGAGGTGCTCTGGTAACGGACGTTGCGCCAGGTTCGCCCGCCGAGAAGGCTGGGATCATTCGCGGCGACGTGATCCGTAAGGTCGACAGTTATGAAGTGCGCGACCCGGCAGCCCTGGCCAGCCGCGTCGCTGAAGCCGATGTCGGATCAAGCGTGACGCTCGAAATCGTCCGCGACGGTCAACCGAAAACCGTTTCCGCAACCGTTATCGAACAGCCTGCCGACATGATCGCCCGGCTTGGTCGCAGCCAGGGACAGGTCCCGGGAGGCGGGTCCAGCGCCACCTTCGCGGGTCTGGAAGTACAGGACCTGACGTCGCGGGCGCGTCAGCAGGCCAATCTGCCGGAGAATCTGCAAGGCGTTATCGTGACGCGGGTCGACCCGGCCTCAGCCGCCGCTGATCAGATCCGGCCTGGCGATATCATCGAGGAAGTGAACCGGCACCGCGTCACCGGCGTACAGGAATTTCAAAACGTCGTTGGGCAACTGGATCCTGATCAACCGATTGTTGTGGGAATCGCGCGGAACAGGCAACGTTCGTTTGTGGTTATCCAGCCCGGGTGATGGAGGCCAGTGCCGGTGTCAGTGCCAGTGCCTGGTGCGTGGCCGCGGGGGCTTTGGCAAACACCTCTGGAAACAGATGCTATCTTGCGCTAGCAACTCACACGAGCACTGACACTGACACTAGCACTGACACTGACACTGACACTCAAAGTATGGGACAAGGTTCATCCGGCAATGTTCTTGCCGCATTCATCAGCTTTTTTATTCCCGGCCTGGGGCAATTGGTTCAGGGCCGCTTATGGGCAGCTCTTCGGGTTTTCCTCGTGGCCGGTCTGTTCTACCTCCTTGGCGCGATCACCTTTGGACTGACGATACCGATTGGACACATTCTCGCCGCCTTGGACGCGGCGCTCTGGCGGGGGCCTCGCTAGCGAGGCCCCTCCTCAGACCAGCAAGCGATGCTGTAGTTTAAAAGAGCGCTGAGAGTGGCATCGGCGGCACCCAAACGCCCTCACTGTAAAGTCATGCAGAAGCTGAAATATCATGCGCCCGGCGCTCCGCCGGCTTTGTTGTTTGCTCCAACCGAGCACGTCGGGGTCAAGCCTGCGATTCGGCTGATTGAGTACGATGCCCATTCCTTCGAGGACCGGCCGATCGAAAATGTCGAAGAAATTTTACACTGTGCCGGCAACGCCAAGGTCAGCTGGATAAATATCGATGGGTTGGGTGATCCCGAGCTTTTGCGGCGTCTCGGCGCACAGTATCAAATCCATCCACTGGCGTTGGAGGACATTTTCACGACCGGTCAGCGGCCGAAGGTAAGTGAGTATGAGGGACATCTCTTTATCCTGCTCCAGATGGTTTACGCCGGAGAGGAGGAAGCGAGTCTGACGATGGCGCAGGTGAGCATCGTTCTTGGCCGAAACTTCGTTCTAACCGTGCTGGAAAAACCGGGGAGGGACGTTTTCGATGCTATCCGTCAGCGCGTTCGGGAAGGTGCCGGCAACGCCCGTTTCATGCGCAACGATTACCTGGCCTATGCTTTGATCGATTCCGTGGTGGATCACTATTTTCCCGTAGTCGAGTCGGTTGGCGGAAGCATCGAAGAAACGCTCGAAATGGTGCTCGAGCGGCCGACCCGCGAGATGTTGCGCAATGTGCACGCCTTCCGCGGCACTCTCTCCCAGCTGCGTCGTACAGTCTGGCCGACACGCGACGTGCTCTCCCACTTGTGGCGCGATGATACCGGTCTGATCTCGGAGCGAACCAAGCCGTTCCTGCGCGACTGCTACGACAATACGATGGCGATCATCGACCTGCTCGAGGGCTATCGCGACGCTCTGCGGAGCATTCTCGATCTGTCCCTCTCGAGCTTGAGCATGCGCACCAACGAAGTCATGCGGGTGCTCACCGTGATCTCTTCAATCTTTATTCCTCTCATCTTTATCGTCGGGCTCTACGGGATGAACCCGAACAGCCCATTCAACATGCCGGGGCTGCGCTGGCGCTATGGATACCTGCTGGTGTTCGGGGTGATGCTTTGCCTGGCGATCGGAATGATCGTTTTCTTTAAGCGCAAGAAGTGGCTTTAGGGGCCCGAATGGCGGGTGGCGGGTCCCGAGTCACGAGTCACGGGTCCCGAGTCCGAGTGGCGAGTCTCGGGTAACGCGGACGGCCTCGTTTGTACCTTTGTCCAAACACCTGGCGACCCTGTGTATCCCAATAGCCTGGCTTGGTTTGCCGTCGTGCGAAGGGGTTGCCTCGCGACCTGCGAGACGTGGTCCTCAGAATACGGACGAGGCCGTCCGCGTTACCCGGGACTCGGGACCGGGGACTCGCTACTCCCGCCTCGTTACCCGGACTTCTCCGTCACGAGCGGACCTCGCCTTTTATAGAAATCGTACCGGGCCAGGATCGAGCGGATGTACTGAGCCGTCGAGGGAAAGTCGATGCTCTGTTCGAAGGTTTGCGAATCGATTGGCCCGGTCGTTCTCCGCGCCGCGTTCCGCACCCAACGATCGACCCGGCTGCGTCCGGCGTTGTATTCTGCCAGAGCAAACGGCACGACGTCAGGCTGATTGTTCCAGCGCTGCATCGCTTTGGCAAGGTACCAGGCGCCTATCTCCAGGTTGGTTTCAGGGTCAAAGAGCTGTTGCGGATCAATCGGAGGCCGGCCATTGGCCGCGGCCCATTCGCGCGCCGCGATTCCCGAAATCTGCATCAGCCCACGTTCCCCGTTGCGGCCGACCATATCGGATTGAAAACGGCTCTCGCGCCAGACGATTGCTTTGACGAGCCGCGGATCAAGATTGTGCTCGCTCGCCACCCTAGCGATCACGCTGTCGAATTGCCGGTAGTCTCGCCAATTCTTGAGCTCACGCAAAACGTAGAAGGGATCTCTCGACCGCACCACCAGGAAGCTGACCGCGGTCAGGCCACCGAGCAAGACCACCGCGCATACTTTGGCCACCAGCGCCAGAACCGGTCTGAACGAGTCGCCTTTGCGCGGTTTAGAGTTCGACGGCATTAGTACTACATCATCCATGGAGCAACGCTATGCGCGAGTCGTCACCGATGACCCGACCGACAAAGAGCTAGATTACCTCATTCCCGAGCAGTGGGCGAGTGAAGTTCAGATCGGTTCGCGCGTCCGCGTCCCTCTCCGCGCTCGAGAAGTCCTCGCCACTGTCGTCGCCGTTGTCGCCCAATCGTCCGTAGCCCAGCCCAGGAGTGTTTCCGGCCTGGTTTCCGCGTTTCCCATCCTCCGGCCGAGCTTGATCCAGCTGGCGCGGTTTATGGCTGACTATTATGGGTGCGGCATTGAGGCAGCAATTCGCACCATGCTACCCACGGTCGTGCGCCGCGCGGAGCTTGGGTTTAAACGTTTGCGGACGGTTCGTTTGCTGCGGCTGCCATCACCCGACGATCTGGCGGCTTTAGAGAAGCGCGCGCCGCGCCAGGCCGAGGTGCTGCGGCAAGCGGCCTCGCTGCAAGGGCCGATTGCCTGGAAAGAACTCGTACTAAAGGCAGGGACTACGGACCGGATGGTCCAGCAGTTGGTCGATCGCGGCTGGCTGCAGATGAGTTTTGAAACCCAGGACCGGGATCCCTATGGTTCCGAGAGCTTTGTTGCCACTAAGCCGCTCGTGTTAAATCCTGCTCAGCAAGCGGCTCTCCAGCTTATCCTGCAGTCAGTCGCCGAGCAGAAAACCCGGCCAATTCTGCTTCACGGAATCACGGGCAGCGGAAAGACCGAGATCTATTTGCAAGCGATCGAGCACTGTCTCGCGCGAGGCGCCGGAGCGCTCGTGCTCGTGCCGGAGATCGCCTTGACGCCGCAAACAGTGGAGCGTTTCAAGATGCGATTTTCGAGTGAATTGATTGCTGTGCTGCACAGCCATCTGTCGGCAGGCGAGCGTCATGATGAGTGGCATAAGCTTAACCAGGGACGTGCGCGGATCGCCATTGGGGCGCGCAGCGCGGTCTTTGCTCCAGTAAATTCCTTGGCCTTGCTCGTCGTCGATGAAGAACATGAGAATTCCTATAAACAGGAGGAAACACCGCGGTACCAAGCCCGCGATTTGGCGGTGGTACGGGCTCAGCTTGAGAACTGTGCGGTGGTGCTCGGCAGCGCTACGCCGTCAATCGAGAGTTACTTCAACGCCTCTACCGGCAAATATCATCTGAGCAAGCTCGAGGCGCGAGTGGATGACCGGCAGCTGCCCTCGATCCGGATCGTCGATATGCGCCAGGAGTTTCGTAAGCAACGCGAAGTCTCGCTCATCTCAAACCGGCTCGGCCTCGCTATCGAAGAACGGTTAAACCGCAACGAACAAACGATCCTTTTTCTCAATCGGCGAGGTTTTGCCACCTCGCTGGTCTGCCGGCAGTGCGGTTATGTGGGCGAATGCCCAAACTGCAGCATCGCTTTGACGTATCATCTTTCCGAAAACCGGGTGAAATGCCATCTCTGCGGTCACCAGGCGTTGGTTCCCAGAAAGTGCCCAAAGTGTGACGATCCGGCTATCCGGTACGCCGGTTACGGAACCGAAAAGATCGAAGGCGTCGTGCAAAAGCTTTTTCCGAAAGCGGCTATCGCGAGGATGGATGCGGATTCGATGGCGCGCCGGGACGCTTACCGGCAGACTCTTGGAGCATTCCGCACGGGTAAAATCGATATTCTTATTGGCACGCAGATGATCGCCAAAGGCCTCGACTTTCCCAGGGTGACGCTCGTGGGAATACTTAACGCGGACATTGGACTTCATCTTCCTGATTTTCGGGCCGGCGAACGCACGTTTCAGCTCCTGACCCAAGTCGCCGGGCGGGCCGGTCGCGGAGAAAGCGCGGGCGAAGTGTACGTCCAGAGCTCGACTCCTTTCAGCCCGTCCATCCAGTTTGCACGACACCATGATTTTACCGGGTTTTGGGAACAGGAGATCGAATTTCGCGAAAAGTGCGAATACCCGCCTTTTGTGCATTTGCTGCTTATTCAGATTCGCTCAGAACATCAGCGGCGGGCCGAATTCTCAGCGGAGACGCTTCATCGCCGTCTCGACGAGAAAGTCCAGCCGGACACTATTCTGCATCCGGTCGTGCCGGCGCCGATCGAGCGGACAAAGGGATTTTACCGGTTCCAGATCATGCTGAGATCTAAAGCGATTTTGCGTCTAAGCCGGACCGTGCGTGCGGTGCTGGACCAGTTGACTCTTCCGGAAGACGTCCTGGTCTCTATGGATGTCGATCCGTACAGCCTGTTATAAGATCTTTGTCGCGCACGGAGGTGACGGAGCACGCGGGGACTGCTCACGCCTCAACCTGGTGGCAGCCGGATATGTGGGGTGTCTTCGATTTTACGGACAGGTGCTAGGCTAGGAACCTGAAGGTGAACGAAGAACAACAGCCATTCGCTCCGAATTGCCATCTGCGGGCTGTCCGCTTATTATTTACCAGAATGACCGCCGACTGGCAGCAATTCGTCGAACTTCACGCCGATGATCAGGCGGACGAACTGGATTTGGATTCTTTGCTGCCCGGCGACACCCTGCGAGTCATTACCAGCCACACGCAATACGTTTTTCATATGATTGATCGCCAGGAAGCAGAGTTGCGGTCTTCGCGCTCCGATCGACCTGCCGGAAGAGTCCGGATCGCCGGTTGCGGTTATGGGTTTGCGTCATCGTTCAAGCCGAGACGGCTTTTCTGTGGTGGTCGGCTGGAATTCACGTTCGCCCGAGACAATGAGCGAGCCCGGTTCCGGACCACGTCGATCCAGGCGATCGTGCATCGTCAGACGAAGGACGTCCGGAGGGGTGGCGGCGGATAGGACCGATCGGGCCTATTGGAGCATAGGTCCCATAGGTCCCATTGAACGCCGGGACTCGCGAAATCGGTGGTTCTGGCCCGGTTCCCGACTATGATCAAACGCCGTGGCCGAGCTTCCGGAGAAAGCAAAATACGCTCACCAATTCAGCCTCCATAACGCGATCAATTTTCAGATCACGCTCGGAGCGCCGATGATTATCTATGCCAAAACGCTCGGAGCGAGTTCGACGACCATCGGCATCATCGCCGCTTTGGCTCCGTTGATGACCGTCCTGCAATTGCCGGGAGCGTATTTCATCCCGAAGATCGGCTACAAAAGTTTCGTCTTGCTCGGTTGGTTTTCGCGTACCCTGATCGTTTTCAGCCTCGCTTTCCTGCCGATGGCCACCTTTTTTGACCAAGCGACGAAAATGAGCCTGCTCCTGATGTGCCTCTTTGTCTTTAACGTCCTGCGCGGAGTCTCGACCGGGGCCTGGTTGCCCTGGTTGACCTCACTGGTCCCGGAGGAGCAACGTGGCGAATTCCTGCGGCGGGACCAGTTACATTTGCAATTTGGGGGGGTCATCGCGCTGGCCATTTCTTCTCTGATACTCTGGACACATCCGCGGAATTCGCACTTTACGCTCTTGTTTTTCCTGAGCGCCCTCGCCGGCACTTTGAGCCTTCTTTTTATCAAACTCACCCCGGACGTGGAGATGGGAGAACAAGCGCGCGGATCGGGGCAGCCAGTCCCGTGGTTGGAAATTTTGCGGTACCCGCCGTTCACGAAGCTTCTGATGTTCAACGTAGTTTATAACTGGGTCGTCGGCGGGATCGGCGCTTTCGTGATTGGCTACCTAAAAACCAATGGAGGCTTTTTCGACGGGCAGGTCCTGCTCTGCGGTCTGATGTTGTTCATCGGCGCATTTGCCAGTTTGCCCTTGTTTGGGCGTCTGCTGGAGCGAACCGGCAGCAAGCCGATTCTCCGGATCGGGCTGGTCTGCTACCTTTGGGCGGTGCTTTGCTGGCTGCTCGTCGCTGCCGGTTTGCTGGAGACGACTCCCGTGGTGATCGGACTTGTTTATTTTATTATGGGAGTCGCTGGCGGCCTCTTTTCGATCGCCAACACCAAAATTGCGATGGACACAATGCCGACGATGGGCCGAAACCATTTTTTTTCGTTGTTCACCGTTTTCGCCTCCTTGAGTCTTGGTCTTTCCCCGATCTGCTGGGGTATCATGCTCGACGTGGTGGGGACCTGGGAAACCAAACTCGGCCCGGTGTCGATCAATCGATACAGTATCTACTTCGGCTTGCTGGTCCTTCTGGTCCTGTGGACATTTGGACTGGCTCGCCCGTTGGTCGAGCGGCGCGGTGAACCGATTTCGCTGGCTTTGCGGGATGCCGTGATCTATCGGCGGCTTCGTTTGTTTGGCCGTTTCCTGAATCGATAGTTTGTGGGATTTGCTCCGCTGTGCCATGTATTGGCCTTCGTCTCTCTTGATGGATACCGAAACTTCTCAACGGCCTGCCCCTTCAAGTGTAGCCCCCCGTGTCACCCGGACCGCGCGGCCCATTCGCCTGCCTTTCTCCGGTTTTATTGCTCTTCGCTATCTTCGGCCCAAACGAACGTTTCTTTCGCTGATCACGCTCATCTCGATTTTTGGGGTGGTTCTTGGGATAAGCGTGTTGATCATCGTGATTTCGGTGATGACCGGCTTCGAACGCGAACTGATCCGCAAGATCATCGGCTTCGAATCCGACATCATGATTCGCAGCCCACAACTGATCACCGATTGGCGGGAGATTCTGACCAAAGTCGAGCATACCCCGGGGGTGCTAGCTGCTGCACCGGTCATGCAGGGGCGGGTCATTGCGGAATTCCAGAACCGGCGCTTGTCGCCCTGGCTGCTGGGCGTTGAACCCGAGAAACAACGGGCCGTTACCGATTTCGAGCATTTCATCGTGGCCGGGAAATTCGATCTGACCGGCGACACCTGTGTGATCGGGACGGATCTCGCCGAAAGCCTTGGCTGCAGCGTCGGGGACACGCTAACGATCTATTCACCCGGCAATCTGGGTGTGATTACCGATGAACTAAAGAAGGCGGAGAATGAACCCGGCAATAAAGAGCACGTCCAAAAGGCGCTCAATCTTGTGTTGCCAACCCAGTTGACGATAGCCGGCCTCTTCAACTCGGGTCGGTACGTTTACGACTCCGAGTACGTCGTCGTCCCGCTTCACGTCGGGCAGGAAGCTTATGGGCTGGGCGACGCTATTCACGCCATTCAGGTAAAAACCGGCGACCCGTTTCGCGCTGACGAAGTAAAGGCCCGCCTGAACAAATTCCTGCCCGAGCCAGTCGCGGCGGTCACCTGGATCGACGATAATAAGGAATATTTTGATGCGATCCGGATTGAACGAACAACAATGTTTTTCGTTCTGATCTTCGTGGTCATCGTCGCCGCTTTCGGCATCATGAGTACCCTCATTACGACCACGGTCCAGAAAACGCGGGAGATTGGGGTCATGAAGGCACTGGGGGCTAAAGTCAGCCAGATTCTTTGGATTTTTCTGGCCCAGGGAATGATTGTCGGATTCTTTGGTACCCTCTTCGGCTTGGCGACCGGCATTATTCTGGTTCAGTATCGCAATGAGGTTCGCGATTTTCTCTCCGCGACTTTGCACATCCAGCTGTTTCCGGCCTCGGTTTATCAGTTCCCGGAAATCCCGGCGGAGATTGTGCCGCGCGACCTGCTGATCATCTGCCTGAGCGGCTTCATCATTTGTTCGATCGCCGCCTTGATCCCGGCGTATTTCGCGGCCCGACTCGATCCAGTTAAAGCGCTCCGGTTTGAGTAATCGATGATAGCCGAAAGCCATGGCCGATAGGCAATAGCCCATGACTGATTACCAACTCGCTGATGGCCGATGTCCGACTACCGACAACCGATCACGGATGGCCGATGACCGACGACTGATGTGTCTATGACCGAAGAGAACGAGCTGCTCGCCATCCGCCGGCAAAAGCTGAACCAGATCGCGTCGCTGAATATCGATCCTTTCGGAGGCCGTTTCGATGTCACGGATACGATTGGCGGCCTGCGCGCCCGGTTTAAGGAAGGCGAAAAGGTCCGTTTGGCCGGTCGGGTGACCGCTCACCGGAACATGGGGAAAAGTCAGTTTCTTGACCTCAACGACGTCACCGGCCGTCTGCAGATATTCATCAATCTGAAAAGTCTCTCACCCGACCAAGCTGAATGGTTCCAGTTGATCGACCTGGGAGACTTCCTCGGCGTCGCTGGCGAGTTCTTTTTGACCAGAACAAAAGAACCAACGGTTCGGGTGGAACATTTTGTGCTACTGACCAAGACGCTTCGGCCAATGCCCGATAAATGGCACGGCCTGTCCGATATCGAGGCGCGTCATCGGCAGCGTTACCTGGACCTGATCAGCAACGCGCAATCTCGCGAAGTTTTTTTAAAACGAATCCGGATTGTCGCCGAGATCCGCCAGTTTCTTCAGTCGCGCGGCTTCCTGGAGGTCGAGACACCGATGATGCAAATGATGGCGGGCGGAGCGGCTGCTGAGCCTTTCCAGACTCATCATAACGCGCTCGATGTGGATTTTTATCTGCGAATCGCGCCGGAGCTCTACCTGAAACGATTGCTGGTCGGCGGTTTTTCCAAAGTATTTGAGCTGAACCGAAACTTTCGCAACGAAGGGATTTCCCGACGACACAATCCTGAGTTCACCATGTTAGAGGCGTACTGGGCCTACGCGGATTTCGAAGCAATGGCCGAGTTGGTGGAGGAGCTGATCTGCCAAGTGGCGGAAACCGTCATTGGCACCCTGCAGATCGAACATCGGAACGCGGAGGGTCAGCCGATTCGAACGATCAATCTTCAACGCCCCTGGCGCCGCACCCGGTATGAAGATCTTGTGCGGCAAATCGACCCGGATTGGTTCCAAAGATCGCTCCTGGAGAAGATCGCTCAGTGCCAGGCGCTCGGGGTCGAGCTTCGGTCGGCGAACATGGCGGAGTTTGCGATCACGCAGGAACTTTTCGAGAAGCTGATCGAGCCAACCATCATTGATCCGACGTTTGTTACCCACCTGCCCGCGGAGCTCGTGCCTCTGGCCAAGCAGAATCGCGAACAACCGCGGCTTGTGGATGTCTACGAATTGATCATCAACGGACAGGAAATTTCGCCCGGCTACACTGAACTGAACGATCCAGTCGTGCAGCGCGATCGGCTCGAGACTCAGGCCGGTGAAGAGATCCAGAACCTTGATGAGGATTTTCTGCTTGCCCTGGAGTATGGGATGCCTCCGGCGGGTGGTGTTGGCATCGGGGTCGACCGGCTGGTCATGACGCTGACTGGCGCCGAATCGATCCGGGACGTGATTCTATTTCCGCAGCTGAGACCGAAGCCTGCATCGCTCACAAATCCTTAGGAATTTGTGAGCGGTGCAGGCTGGGGCAGCAGACTCTCCGGCTGGGCCGGAGAGTCTGCTGCTTTTCTGCCACTTAACGCGTTGGAGCAGCGGGCCCCAGCATTGTTATCGATCAAGTCGCGCACGGAAATCACGAAGCACACGGAGAATGCCTTAGCCGTTAATCAGGCGATTAAATTAAAGCCAGTCGTAAAAGTCTCTTCAGCCCCGCTGGCGATTTCCTCGGATTAAGCAGTGGCCAATGGCATGCACAAAGGTGGCCAGGGCTGCACGGAGTGCCACAGCGAGCGCCTCGTTAGCAACAATAGCCTGCGCGTTTGGTTCCTGACCTTGGAGCGGGATCGTCAACGATGCGACCTCGATAATCCGCGCCGTCATTGTGGATAGAATCAATCGGAGTGCGGCTTGCGCCGTGGTTCCACGATCCGAGGTGTTCAGAAGGGCCACCGGCTTGCCTGGGAACTCGGAGCTGCCAACTAACCAGTCTAGGAGGTTCTTGAACGATCCCGGTACTCCGCGCGCGTATTCGGGGCACGAGATCAGCAGGCCGTCCGCAGTGCCGATAGCTGCCCGTAGAGCAATGATCGGGGAGGGTAGCCTGCTTGGATCCTCTTCGAGATCGGAGTTAAAATGCGGCAGCAAGTGAACTCCTTCATAAACGACCACCTCAACTTCGGGTGGCGCAAGCATCCCTGCCGCTCGCAGGAGGGCCGTATTCGAGGATTGAGACCGAAGGCTACCGGAGATGCCGAGCAGGCGAACGGAGTGAGTCATTCTGAGAAAAGCTAAAGCTGGAAAGCGTCCTTAAGCGAATGCGCTCTCAAGCAAATATCGAAGCTGGGCCATCCATCCCAGAAACGAATCATTGCAACGGGTTGTGCCAACCACTCCGTGAAATGAACCGTCGCCTCGCCGATGGTCATCGGATGAGGGAAGGCGCGTGAGCTCGTGCCGACCCGGACAAACCCAAATTACGGGCGCACACAGGCCGACAGTTTCGGGCCCGGCCAAAGTGGTGGTCGACTAGGTAGCCGAGGCCGTCCGCGCTACGTCGTAGGCCGCTAAGAGCGGCAACAAGTCGCACGCACTCAACGACGCTTCCTTGCCGAACTAGCCGAAAGGATGGCGAGGCCAGATTGCGAAACTTATCGACTCCGCACTGGCACTGGCACTGGCACTGGCACTGGCACTGACACTTGCACTAGCGCCGGTCTCGGCGCGCGCTTACTTTCTGCCGCCATGTGGAAAGGACGTTTCCAGGAAAACACGGCTCCCTTGGTTCAACAATTCACGGAGTCCGTGTCGTTCGATTGGCGGCTTTATCAAGCCGATATCCGGGGATCAATTGCCCATGCCGCGGCCTTAGAGAAAGCCGGCTTGCTGACTCCGGCTGAGCGCACGGAAATCGAGAATGGGCTACGCCAGATCGAGCAGGAAATTGAGTCAGGACGATTCGCGTTCCGGCCCGAGCTGGAAGACATCCACATGAACATCGAGGCCGCTCTGACCGAACGGATCGGGCCGGCCGGGGCCAAGTTGCACACGGCGCGAAGCCGAAACGACCAGGTAGCTCTTGATCTTCGGCTATATCTTCGGGACGAGCTGGCCGAGATCGGTGAAGCGCTGCACGCCCTACAGAAAGCGCTGGTCGCTTTGGCGGATCGTGATCAAGATGTGGTGCTGCCGGGTTATACTCATCTGCAACGAGCGCAACCAGTCTTGTTCGCCCACTATCTCCTGGCCTTTGTCGAAATGCTGGAGCGCGATGCCAACCGACTGGCTGACTGCCGACGTCGGCTCAATCAGATGCCTCTCGGTTCCGGAGCAATCGCTGGTTCGACGATCGTGCTCGATCGTAACTTTATTGCGGAACAGCTCGGGTTTCCTGAAATAACGAGAAACAGCATGGATGCAGTGAGCGATCGCGATTTTGTCGCCGAAACGCTTTTCGTCCTGGCTTTGTGTGGGACGCATCTCTCCCGGTTGAGCGAGGATTTTATCCTCTACGTTTCTTCCGAGTTCGGGTTCCTCCGGATCAGCGACGCATATACGACCGGCTCAAGCTTGATGCCGCAAAAGAAAAATCCCGATGTATGCGAGCTGACCCGAGGAAAGACCGGTCGGTTGATCGGAAATCTCGTGACGATTTTAACGCTTCTGAAAGGCATCCCAATGACTTACAACCGAGACTTGCAGGAGGATAAAGAGCCGCTGTTCGATTCGCTCGATCAGCTGAAGATGGTCTTGCGAGTCTTTACCGCGATGATTCCGGGGATCGAAGTCGATCGGGAGCGCACGCTCGGCGCGGCGAGCGATCCGATGTTGCTGGCGACTGATCTGGCGGACTATCTGGTGCGCCGAGGGCTGCCTTTTCGACAGGCGCACGAAGCCGTTGGCAAGCTGGTTGCGTGTTCGGTGCGCGAAAACCGGCCCTTGAACAAACTGACTTTGGAGGAGTTCCGGGCTGCCAGTGACCGGTTTGATTCCGATGTGTTCGCGGTCCTCGATCTGGAGCGGTCGCTCAATAGCCGGACGGCCACCGGCGCGCCAGCCCAAAGAAATGTTGCGGCGGAATTGGAGGCGTGGAACGCGAAGCTTCGTGGATAATCAATCCGAGTTTGCCGTCAAGGAGTCGACTCCGGTTTACACCAGCCCGCATCTCGAAGTTCGCGAGGAGCTGATAAAAATCCCGGGCAGCGAGGATTATCGGAAATGGACCACCGTCCGGCGGAAACACGCTGTCGTGATCGCGCCAATCACCGAGCAAGGCCGTTTTGTGCTGATCCATGAGGCCAGGATACCAGTACGCAAGTTTCTTTGGGAATTTCCCGCCGGGCAGGTCGATCAGTCATTCGATCCCAGCGCCGAGATGCTTCTCGAAGTGGCGGCTCGCGAGTTAGCCGAAGAAACCGGCTATCAACTGGCGGATGATGGGCAACTTGTTTCTTTTGGCCATTTTTATTCGTCACAAGGATTCACCGACGAGACCCAGCATCTATTCGTGGCTCGGCCGATCCGGATCGCGAGCGGTTTCCCGGCGCCCGATGAGGCCGAGGCAATCCATGAGGTGCGCGAGTTTACGCCGGTGGAGTTGCGTTCTATGATCGCTGGACAGATCGTCCAGGACGGCAACACGCTGGCGCTTTACGCCAGAATGGCCGCCCGAAACCTGGTCTGATCCTATGGCTTTTAAACTGTCGAACATATTCAAGTTTCGCGAGGGCGGCGATCGAGAAGCGACCAAGCCGTTTCTGGATCATCTTGAGGACCTACGATGGGTCATCGTTAAAATGGCGATGGCCCTTGGTGTGGCTATGATGCTGGCTTTCCTGGTTCGCCACCATCTCGTGGCAATTTTGCAGTGGCCGCTGCAGAAACTTGATCCGAACCTCCTCAAGTCGCTGGTTTCCCTCGGAGTAGCTGATTCGCTCACGATCTCTTTCCAGCTCTCTTTTTATGCCGGGATCGTCCTCGCGTTTCCCTTCCTGATCTATTTCGCCGGAGAGTTCATTTTGCCCGCCCTTACTCCGCAAGAAAAGAAAGCGCTGCTGCCGGCAGCCGCCGTCGGTTTCGGTTTATTCCTGGCCGGCGTCGTTTTCGCCTATTTTTTCGTTTTGCCGCCCACCCTGAGATTCTTTTTCCACGACGCCCAGCAGATGAATTGGTCGCCGACCTGGACCGTGCGCGATTATTTCTCTTTTACCACGCAGGCATGCGTCGGGTTTGGCGTAGCGTTTGAATTGCCGGTAGTGATCCTCGTTCTGATCCGGCTCGGGATTGTGTCGACCGCTCTTTTACGCCGTACCCGCGCTTATGCTTTTCTGCTTATCTTTATTGCCGCCGCGTTCCTCGCCCCAACGCCGGACGCCGTCTCGATGGCGATGATTGGTACCCCGATGTACATCCTGTTCGAGCTTTGCATTGTGATTGGCGGGTTTATGGAGAAGAAACGCCGGCGCGAAGAAGAAGCCGCTCTGAGCGCCAAAGGCGCCGGCACATAAAGCGTCACCAGATTCCGGGTATCAGCCTGTACCGGACCCGTTCCGCGTAGCGATCGTAGCCTTCGAGCCGAGCGTGCAATTCTCGGTCTTCGAGTGCTGTTCGCAGCACGAAGAGACCGTCCAGAGCAAGGCTCGCCAGTAAGCCCCACCACGAGCCCAGCAAAAGGGACGTGCCGGCCAGAAAGGCGATCGCCGAGGAATACATTGGGTGCCGCACTACCGCATAGGGACCGGTAGAAATCACTCGATGGCCACGCCCACTCTGGATTTTCACGACTGGCGCCGCGAAGCTGTTTTCCCGAAGCACGAGATATTGGACCCAGATCGCAAGAAGAAGAAGGGCCGCGCCCCCAGTTTGGAGCCAGCGGGGCATAACCGACCACCGGAACCGAACCGCATCGACTCCCATCAGCGCCAGCCAGAGAACGAAAGCGGTCAACAGGATAAATAGAACTATCTTATCCCAGCCTGGTTGATCCTTTTGCAGCAACGGCTTTAGTCGTTCCTTAACCAACGCTGGATCGCGCCGGACCAGATCAGCGGTGGCCCAGATTCCTGAGCCGAACGTCAGGATCAAAAAGACCCAGCCGCTTGGCCACGCCAGCGTTCCCGCTGCGCCGAACAGAATCGCGGCAAACACCAGAACTTCGATCGCTATAATAATCCAAACTCTCACGTGAACAGTTGGACACACAGGTTGACACAGCCCGGAGCAGGGGCAACAAGGATGCTCGCCACGCTGGTTGTGTAGCGCGCCCGGCCTTGGGTCTGTCGGACTTTGACTTCTTTAGTCCCGAAGGGACGGGAGGACTCAGCCCGCGGGTTTTTAACCCCGGGTAAACCGTTCAGTACGAAAACGCCCTGAAGGGGCGGGAGGCTTGTCGCGTGATCGGAGCGAGCCTGGCCCTCCGATTTGCGCTCCGGCGTTTTCCCGACAACCGCTTGATCTTCATCGACGCAAGAGACCTGCCAGCTAGCGCCGGTTCGGACGATTTTCCAAATGTCAGTGCGTGCCGAATCAAGCTGGTGGTGAAACCAATCTTGCTTCGTCGCTCTTGCAAAGGATCTCAGCTTATGCTTTTCGATTGCATGCTTTTTCGTCTGACACCCACTACCTTCAGGCTGGTAGCCGGCCTATTTGTCTTCTTTAGCGCCAGCTTCACGAAAGCCGACGAGGGCATGTGGCTTTTTAACGCGCCACCGACAAAGGTGCTGCAGGACAAATATCACTTTACTCCCACCCCCGAATGGTTGGCACACCTTCAGAGAAGCTCGGTCCGCTTCAGTGACGGTGGCAGTGGCTCGTTTGTTTCACAGGATGGGTTGGTTATCACGAATCAGCACGTCGGATCGGACGATCTCCAGAAGTTCAGCGACGCGACTCATAATTATATCCGGGATGGCTTTTTGGCGACCTCGCGCAGCGAAGAGAAACGCTGCTTTGATCTGGAACTCAATGTCCTGGAGTCGATCGAAGACGTTACCGCAAAGGTTAATGGAGCGATTAAACCGGGAATGACTCCCGAGCAAGCTTACCTTGCTCGCCGAAGCGTCATTGCCGAAATCGAGAAGAAATCGCAGGAACAAACTCGTCTGCGGAGCGACGTAGCTACGCTCTACGAGGGCGGGAGTTACCAGTTGTACCAGTACAAAAGGTACACCGATGTGCGATTGGTTTTTGCTCCCGAGCAGCAGGCGGCCAATTATGGCGGTGATCCGGACAATTTCGAATATCCGCGTTACGACCTGGATATCTGCTTTTTCCGAGTCTACGAAAATGGTCAACCGGTTCATGTCGACGACTATTTGAAAGTCAGCGCCACCGGTCCATCTGACGGCGACCTTATTTTTGTTAGCGGCCATCCGGGGAAGACGGACCGGCAGATCACGCTGGCACAGTTGACGGACACACGGGACCGTGTGCTACCCTATCTATTAAATAAAATGTATCGTCGGGAAGTGTTGCTGTCGGTCTTCGGTGAACGCTCATTGGAGAACTCGCGGCGAATCCGTGAAGATCTTTTTTTTGTCAAAAATAGCCGGAAGTTCTTGGATGGCGCGACGAGCGGACTTCTTGATCCGTTATTCTTCACCCAGCTTGAGGAGCAGCGCACAAGGCAGCGTACAGAGCTTGCGAAAGAACCTCGTTTTCAACCTGCCGCAGAGGCCGAAGACCGCATTGCCGCAGCGCAGCGTGTCATTGCTGACAATGACAAGGATTTTAATCTCTATGAGAAGGGTCACGGATTTACGAAGAAAGCCGACGCATTTGATAGCGACTTATTTTGGATTGCGCGAACGCTGGTGCGAGCGGCGGCCGAGCGTCCCAAACCGAACGGCGAACGTCTGCCGGAATTTCAGGACTCCGCGCGTACTTCGTTGGAATTGGCGCTCTTTTCGGAAGCCCCGATTTACGATGACGTGGAAGCGCTTACCCTGGGCAGCTCGCTCATGAATTTCGCCGAGCAGCTCGGAGCGAGCGATCCGCGGGTCCAGTCGATGCTTGCCGGGAAAGCCCCGGACGAACGGGCATTTGAGCTCGTTGCCGGCACTAAACTCAAGGACGTCAATGTCCGGCGGCAGCTCTATGCGGACGGCGCCAGTGCGCTTCAGTCCTGTTCGGATCCGATGATTCAATTGGCCGAGCAGGTTGATGCTCCCGCGCGGGCAGTCCGAAAGACGATCGAGGAGCAAACTGAGATCCAGCAACAGGCTTACCAGGTAATTGGCCAGGCGCGTTTCGCTCTCCATGGTACCAACGACTATCCTGATGCGACTTTTACTTTGCGGCTCGCCTTCGGACAGGTCGCAGGTTACCAGGAGCAGGGCAAAACGATTCCCGCGTTGACAAATTTTGGCGGCCTTTACCAGCGCGCCGCGGAACACAAAAATCTCCCTCCATTTGACTTATCGGCGCGCTGGATCGAGCGCCGGTCCCAGTTGGATCCGACCACGCCTTTGAATTTTGTGAGTACGGCCGACATAACTGGTGGAAACAGTGGCAGTCCGGTAGTCAATCGCGCGGGTGAGTTTGTCGGCATAATCTTCGATGGAAACCTGCAATCCTTGCGCTGGGATTATTCCTTTGATTCTCGTCAGGGCCGCGCCGTTGCGGTCGATTCGCGGGCCATCCTTGAGGCGCTCGAAAAAGTGTACGACGCGAACTCACTGGTCAGCGAGCTCACCTCGGGCAAGCAAGGGTTGCGCGCGAGTAATTAACTAGCGAGGCCGCGCCTCAGACCAACGGTGGATTCGGCCGAGCATTTTCATCACAACGTCTATGTGATCGAGCTCAGTCGCCGGGTGTTGCAGCATCCCTCGATTCTCCAGCTCAACCCGAAACGTGATCCCAAAAAACCGTGTGTTTACGTTGGTTTGACCGGGCTCCCGGTGGCGCACCGTTTTGAGAATCACAAAAACGGCTACAAGGCGGCTTGGGTAGTCGAAAAATACGGTGTTCGGCTGCTGCCGGAACTTTACGAATATCTGAACCCAATGCCTTACGAGGCGGCGGTTCAGATGGAAAAAGATCTCGCCGAGGACCTTCGGGAACAAGGTTACACAGTCACCGGCGGAACCTGAGCGCTTAAGCGGTTGTAATCTCTAGCAGTAGCGCCGACGGTCCCGTCGGTACTCCGGTGCGGGCCGACAGCCTGGGGTGAAGCGCATGGCCTCGTCGCGCCTCCTAGATTACCGACGAGGCCGTCGGCGCTACGGCCCTGGCCACCTAACGCGCTTATCGAGCTTCGAGATGCGCGTAGCGCGATGCTCACCCGCGAACTCCAGGCGTTAAAATTCCATGCGGACCTCGAAACAAATGGTCGATCAGGAACTCTACCAGACGCCTCGCATTCCGAACACAACCGATCTGGTTGACTTAAAGAAGGCGGCGCGCACCTGCCTGGCTTGTCCATTTGCCAAGAATGCGACTCAGACCGTCTTTGGCGAAGGCCCTGCTGATTCAACAGTGGTGCTTTTGGGTGAACAACCCGGTGATCAGGAGGATCGCGATGGACAGCCTTTTGTCGGACCTGCGGGAATGGTGCTCGACCGAGCGTTAGCGACGGCGGGTGTTGATCGTGCGAAATGCTACGTCACCAATGCGGTCAAGCATTTTAAGTGGGAGCCACGCGGTAAACGCCGGATTCACCAGAAGCCGACGGCGCGGGATATCGAGCAATGCCGTGGCTGGTTCGAGGCAGAGTTACGAGCGCTGAAGCCAAAAGTGCTCGTCTGTCTTGGAGCGACGGCGACGACGGCGGTGTTCGGGAAAACTATCCGAGTGATGAAAGACCGTGGACGATGGATTGCTTCGCGTTACGCCGAGCAGACGCTGGTGACCGTGCATCCGTCCTCAATTCTTCGCGCGCCGGACGAGGCCCAGCAGGAGAAAGCCTTCGATGGTTTTGTAGCAGATCTCCGACTCATTGCTGAAGTGGATTAAGCCGATGGCCGATGGCCGATGACCGATGTCCTGAACCACTCACTGATTCCTTAGCTTACGGCAGCCCCCACGCTTTTCGACGTTTGGCAAGCTCCGGCTCGGGCAATTGCACGAGCAACGGTTGAGCTCTCGGATCGAGCCAGCGCAAGAGATGTTCCAGGTCGCCTTCACCCAAGGCGGTGCACCCGGTCGTGCCCCCATGTGGGCCGGCCCAGACGTGAAGGAAAATGCAGGAACCTCGTGCGGGAATTTGCTGCCAGTTATGTTCCACCATCAATCCCCAATGATATTGTCCGCCAACCCGAGCCATTCCCTCCGAATGAGACCAATCGGGCCGGTCAACGGTAGCTCGATCCACGATCCGGTTGTAGAACCGTGAACCTGGATCATCAACGGCCTCGGTGGTTGGAGTGACCTGTCGATAAGCTAGCCGGAGAAACCTGACTGCGCTTGGAGCCGCTTTGCCGAAGATTTCCGAAAACCGGAAAACACCGGCTGGAGACCGGCCATCGCCCTCCGTCTTTTGCGGCTGCCCGGAAACACCCGTTCCGTGAAGGCCGATTCCCCAGCCGAGCCCGTGCCAGCCAATAACAGCCGGCATAGCGCCAGAACTCACTTGCCAGGAGCCGGACGATGGCCGCTCAAATAACTGAACGGTGGCATTCAGATCTCGCCAGGAGCGCGTTTTCACGAGGACCAGTTGTCGAGCTGAGCGCAGTTGGGGGACGATGTTGCTCACGTTCGCATTCGTCGGGGTAGGGACCATTGCTAGTGCTAGTGCTAGTGCCAGTGTCAGTTCATTTAGGGAGCGCAGCAGGACTAGTACCGGCACTGTCATCCCGTTTACAGACGCGATTTTTCTGCCTACCTTACGCGCTCGACTCATCCCGAATGGCCAAGATTTACCTGAAAACGTACGGTTGCCAGATGAATGAGCGCGATTCTGAGCAAGTCGCGCGCTCATTGGTGGCTCGGGGGCACGTTCTCACCAAGGACGAAACGGAGGCCGAGGTTGTGCTGCTGAACACCTGCAGCGTGCGGGACCTTGCTGAGCAAAAGGCTCTCGGAAAAATGGGTATGCTTGGCGCACTGTCGCGCCGGAGATCGGTCGTTTACGGTTTTCTCGGTTGCATGGCGCAAAGCCGGGGCGCTTCCCTTTTCCAGGATACCCCACATCTGGATCTGGTCGTCGGTACCCAGAAATTTCATCGGGTTGCTGAATATGTCGAAGAAGCGCTCGCCCGGAAAGCGGCGGGACTGATGGACGATGTCCGCTGCTCGATTGTTGATATTGCCGAAGAGCGCGATTCCCAAAGCACCATTCGTGAACATCTCCTGGTTGATCGCCAGGTCACCGCCTTTGTTTCCATCATGCAGGGCTGCAACATGCGCTGCACTTTTTGCATCGTCCCGTCGACCCGCGGCGAGGAACGAGCGCGCTCGATCGGCGACGTGGTGACAGAGATCAAGGAACTGGTCGATCGCGGAGTTCGCGAAGTGACTTTGCTCGGCCAGATCGTGAATCTCTATGCTCGGCACGAACTCCCGCGATTGCAGGGAAAAAGCCCCTTCGTGCAACTGCTCGAGGCCATCCAGGAAATTGACGGAATCGAGAGGATTCGGTTTACTTCGCCTCACCCGATCGGCTTTAAGAGCGAACTCATTGAGGCTTTCACCCGGCTGTCTAAGTTGGTAGAGCACATTCATCTGCCGTTGCAGTCCGGTTCTGACCGGATCCTCAAGGCTATGCGACGCACGTACACGGCGGCAAAGTATCTCGAGCTAGTCGATCGGATACGGTTCGCCGCTCCGCGGATGGCAATCACGACCGATCTGATCGTCGGGTTTCCCGGCGAAACAGAAAGCGACTACGAAGCGACCCGCACGATCGTCGATCAGGTAGGGTTTGATAACGCTTTTGTTTTTAAATACTCGAAACGCAAAGACACGCCGGCGGCGCTTATGCCCGATCAGGTCCCCGAAAACGTGAAAGAAGCGCGGAATCATGATCTGCTGGACCTGGTGAATACCTGGGCCAAGCGTCGCGCCCAGCGGTTCGTCGGGCAAACCGTTGAGATCTTGTGTGAAGGCCCCAGCAAAACAAACCCGCATCGGTTGACGGGTCGAACGCGTGGAAACAAGGTCGTCGTGTTTGCGGGGCTGCCGGAACACGTCGGAGAACTGGTCCAGGTCCATATCACTGAATCAACCGGATACGCCCTCTATGGACAGCCCGTGTCGCTGTCCGCCCCTTGAACGCATGGAATATCCGCCTCGTATCTATCATTTCAGTTTGCAGGCAGTCGGCTTGGTCGTCGGCCTTTTCCTGATCGCAACCCATCTGTATGGCTTGCTGCAGCCAAAAGCGACCCAACGCTGGTTGCTCAGTGTGCCGCGCTCAGCGACTTTTGGCCGTGTGTTGTTCGCCGTCGATGCGGTCTGGTGTTTTTGGCTGGCTTCGACCATGGACCTCGGAGAGTTCGCCGCATTCCGGAGCTGGATCTTGATTGCCATCCCGGCGCTGGCCGTGATGACGCTGCTGTTTGTTGACGAATTTCTTTCGGCTCGAGCCCTGGGCATCTTTGCTTTACTGGTTGCCGAGCCGATTCTCTCGGCGGCCTTCTTAAAACCACAGCTGGCCCGGCTTCTCTTGGTCATTCTGGCTTATTGCTGGCTCACGATCGGAATGTTCTGGGTCGGAAAGCCCTATTTGTTGCGCGACCAGATCACCTGGGTTACCCGAAGCGCGCTCCGCTGGCGAGTGCTTGCGCTTGGCGGCGTCCTCTACGGCGCGGTGGTGCTCGTCTGTGCGTTCACGGTTTTTAGCCAGGGGTAGACAGGTGAAGAATTGTTTGCGCCAAGATTTAGAGCTTCGCTCTCAATATCAGTGGTTTTTGGGTCGGTAGGGCGATCCGCCTTTGCGGATGAGCCTTCGGCCCGACTCGTTTTGAGCCGGACGCTGGAGTTGCCACCTCCAGCGCCCGGCTCAAACAAGTTCTCGCCAAGGCTCGAATAAATTTTCGCCCTACCGGCACAGCTCCGACACCAAGTTTCTGGGCCGATATTTCTGTTGGGTCTTAGGTGCTTCAGATTTCCAGTTCCTTGGGGAAGCTGGAGAGGACGCGAAACCCACTTTCGGCCACTACGCCGTCATCCTCCTGTCGAACCCCTCCCACACCCGGTAGATAGAGCCCAGGCTCAACCGTGAGTGCCTGACCTTTTTTGAATTCTGTCATCGCAATTCTGGGTAGCTCATGGAGATCCAGACCCAATCCGTGTCCAAGCCCGTGAAAAAAACCGGTCCAGCGACCGTTCCGGATCTCGGTCGGATAACCAACGTCCCGGAAAAACGTGGAAACCTTTTCTTGCAGTTCTTTGCCCGACTGACCGATACGGATCCCGTCCAACGCAAGCTTTTGTCCCTCCCAAACAGTGTGCCACAGTTTGCGTTGCGCCTCGCTCGCCCGACCGCGAACAACGGTGCGGGTAAGATCGCCATAATAGCCGGTCTTCGGATCTCGCGGAAAAATATCCAGGAGGATCAGTGAGTTAGCGCGAAGCGGCCCGCTGCCTCGCTCGTGAGGATCACACGCCTGGTTGCCGCCAGCCACAATCGTGTCCGCCGGCTCCCCGCCGGCGCGGAGAATAGCTGTGTCGATTTCCGTCCGAAGAATTTCTGAGGTCAATCGTTTGCCAGACCAGCTCAGTTGTCGTCCAGGCCAGATTAAACAGGCCCGCAGCACCTCAAGCCCTCGGGCCAAACCGATTTCCGTTATTCGGATGGCGTGTTGGATTGACCGAATCTCTTCGACCGACTTGGACTCGCGTTCGGGCCAGAATAAACCGTCGACCGGGGTCAGCTGAACACCCGCATCCGCGAGCTGGCGAGCCAAACCCAGCGGAAAATTTTCTGGCACAAGCGCGTTTTTCACCCGGCGCTTGCGCAGAAAAACTGTGAGAATCTGGCCAATCGATGGTTTCTTTTTCAGCCGCTCCTCGAGCGGTTTCTCCAGAGTGTCGAGCGCGACCACCTCGTCAACGGCCGCCTCCCGCCGTCCACGATCAACCTCCAGCTTACTCAGAATGATCGTCCGTCGCCCATTCTGTTGCAGGAAGACGAAAGGATCAGGCACCGAGATTTTCGTGACATAGAACATATCAGCCGATTCGTTGCTTGCGGCATAAATCAGGCGGGGCGGAGGGTTGGCAGGCATGGATTTTGAGAGTCAGTGATAGTGCCAGTGTCAGTGATAGTGAGTGCCAGGGCGGAGTTCAAGGAGTTCAACAACCTCTGTTTGGTCAAAGAACCAGCTTGTCTCGCAACATCCAAGGCCGGTAGGCGGCAGCTTGCGATCTGGACGAGCAGGCCGCCTTCGCAAGGCTACGGCGGGCCCTCCGGTCAGGTGTTTGTGCCATTCCATATCCGGGGCCGCGATGGAGGCTTGTCCCTAGTCGGGAGCTCATCTCTACCGCAGCCCGTCGTTATGGCGCCAGCGCTCTTTTCTGCTTCCTGAGCATCCCACTCCGCGCTAAACGGATATCATGAACCTTGGTTTGAAAGATAAAGTGGCGGTAATCACCGGGGGCGGTGTTGGCATTGGACTAGCCGTGGCGGAAGCCCTCGCGGCCGAAGGTGTTCATCTCGTGTTAGTCGCCCGAACCGCGGATCGCGTTTCTGAGCAGGCAAGCCGGCTGGCCAAGCAATTTGGCGTGCAGTCGCTGAGCGTGGCCGCCGACGTATCAAGAGTCGAGGACATCGATCGCCTCGTCGCTGAAACGATTAGGCAATTCGGGAGCGGCATCGACATCCTGATCAATAACGCGGGCACGGGAAGCAACGAAACGGTCATGGAAGCGCCTGACTCAAAATGGCAGTACTATTGGGATCTGCATGTGATGGCCGCAGTTCGTCTGGCGCGTGGTCTGGTACCGGCGATGCGCCGTCGCGGAGGCGGAGTGATCCTGCACAACGCATCGATCTGCGCCGTCCAACCGCTGTGGTATGAACCGATCTATAATGTGACCAAGGCAGCATTAATGATGTTTTCAAAGACGCTGGCAAACGAGCTAATCAAAGAGAATATCCGGGTGAACTGTATTAATCCGGGTTTGATTTTGACTCCGGACTGGATCAAGACGGCAAAACAGCTTACGGCCGACAAGGGAGGTGATTGGGAAGGGTATCTTGCTTCCGTCGCCCGCGAGCATGCGCCGATCGATCGATTCGGCACACCCGAGGAACTTGCCAATTTCTTTGTTTTTCTTTGTTCCAGCCGGGCCAGCTACTCGGTTGGCTCGACCTACTTCGTGGACGGCGGAATGTTGAAGGTGGTCTGAGGAAAGCGGAGGGAGCGGCGGGAGCGGGTTCAGCGGACGGAGGTAGCGCATGAGCTGGGAAGCTGAAAGCAGGTCCTACCTCAAAGTTGCGAACTGTTCGTTAACAAGCTACTTCCCTGGGCTACGCAAAAGCCAAGCTTTTTGGCCCTCTAGGAATCAGCGATGTGTCCTGGCGGCACGATCCTCAGGGAATTTCGGTCGGGGGGTTCGGATTGTACTTGGAGCCTCGCGACATGGCTAAGATTGGCTATCTGTACCTGCGCAATGGCGCGTGGGAAGGTAAGCAACTGCTTCCGCCCGCTTGGATTGATAAGGTGACCCACGCCACGATTGATATGCACGTCCCTGGGGAGACGGAACCTCCCCTGTATTCCAACCTTTTCTGGGTTCTCCCGGAGAAACACGTCTACTTGGCAAACGGGGCCTATGGGCAGAGAATCATGGTCTTTCCCGATTTGGACGTTGTGGCGGCAACGACGGGCCGGGATTTTTGCTCACTGAGCGAATTGGTCGACTATATTTCCAGCTCGGTGAAATCGGACACGGCGCTCCCTGCTGACGCAGCCGGCGCGACTCTGCTCGCAAACAAAATACGCGCTGTCTCCATCGAGAAGCCGACGGACGTCGGACCGCAACCGAAGATGGCGGCGAACATCTCAGGAAAGGTCTATAGATTTCCTCCTAACGAAATAAACGTGAAGTCGCTGTCTCTCACCTTGGCCGATCCGCAGCCACATTACGAGCTAGCTAAAGCCTGTTGCGAAATGGTTAAATTTTTTTCGCCTTGGTCGCGATGAGTCGCTCCTTGTTTAAGGAGGCAAGTTCGCGCAAACGATCCTGAAGTTGAGACCAAGCGTCGACTCCCAGCCGGATTTGAGCCTCTAGAGGGTGGGGAACATAGTAGCCGGTGGTTTTTCCGGTCTTTCCGCGATAGCTGATATATAAATGTGGACCGTGTTTAGGGCCGCCATGGTGGCAGCGGCAGTCTGGATTTCCACATCGGCGATAAGTCTCAGATAACGATCCGTAAATGGCCGCCTGTGCCAATTGCCTGATCTGCCTGAGCAGTTGCAGCCGGGCAGCCGAAGCTTGGTTTTTGGTCGTTGGCATCGCTTCACCCACTACGACAGCGCTCATTGCCGTTCTTCACACGGGCTCGACTCATCGCCACAAGATTATGGGCGATGATGCACCAGCCAACGTGTCTTTCAAATCCAATCTCACCTTTATAAAAGGCTCGCCGCATGCCAAAGCAGTGTTTGAGCGTACTCAGCCGCGCTTCAATGCCTGTTCTCCAGCCTTGGCCACGCCGAAACCAGCGCTGTTTCTGTCGCGCAGCCCGGGCAGCGCTTAAACGGCCGCGAGCCGGCAGAACCACTTGCTTGACTCCCAACTCGGGCCGCAGCCTTTTCGTTGGCACTGTTCCAGAAGCCTCGGTCAGCCGCAGCCAATCGAGGTGCTCGACCGAATAGCTCCACATGGGCTTCCAGCGCCGGCATCCACTGTTGCTGATCGCAGAGGTTGCCCGGGGCCACAGCATAATTGCTGACAAGGCCGTTTTCGACTTCGTCGATACGGACCAAGCGCCCAAATTCATTGGGCTTGTGAGCTTTGCCCTTGCGAATGACCACACTGTGGGGTTCAAAGAGGCTCAAGATTTTGTCCGGATGCCGTGTCTGTGCCTGGAAAATTCGCGCCCGACTCTGGGTGATGACTTTCTCAACCAGGGGCAGGTAATGTTGAGAGAAGCTTCTGCTGCAAGGACCTTTGAAGAAAGCTTCGTGCCGGGCCACTAATTGGCCATCCTTGAGAGCCTCAAGCACGGCTGCGGCCTGAGTCCTTACTCCTTGGGTCAGTCCAATGAGCTTTTTATAGCTTTGCTTTAACTGCTCCTGGCCTGCCTGAGTAAAAGTCCGGGCCGCTCGGCCAATCTCCAACACTCGATATTTGGCCGCTCGGGCGTGATCGACAATGCGCAGCTCCGACTCGTGGCAACCCTCGGCGATGCGTTGCAAAGACCGGCTCATGACCCGCAGCGAATCAGCCAGCAACGAGCTGTCGGTTGGATGGTGAATATTGGTTTCTACGGCGGTGGTATCGGTGCGTAGCTTCTTTCCGGCAATGATGGTCGCCTCTTTGGCCTGCTGCACGATCCGCTGGTGGATCTGCTGGGTGCCTTCCTTGCCAAAGAGCGCAAAAGCCCGACACAGATTGCTAAAATCTGGAATCGGGTCCTCATAAAAGCGGGTGAAGCGTCGATAGAGAAGGCTGGCTCGCAGTTCGCGGTGCAGTTCGCGGTAGGACCAACCTTTGATGTGCTTAAGCACCACACAGCGCAGCAGCCGATCCGGAGCAATTCCTTCGCGGCCAACTTTGGTTGGAGCCTGGCGAGCGGCTCGCCAAAGCCTCGAGTGCTCAAAGCCAATAAGCCCGGATCCTCAAGCAGCCGATCAACTGCATCGAGCATCGGGTCAGTAATGGTGGCGGCTTCCTTAAAGAAAGCGAAAGCAAACAGAGAGGCTGGCCGAACAGTCTTACCGATCACTACCTAATCGATATAGTCGATTAGGTAACTCTCGTGCAACAATAAAATCAAAATTTTTTTGACGAACTACTCGTTAGCCCTCCGCTGCCGCCACCCGTGGGGAAAAATCATTTCGCAACAGCCTTTAGCTAGAGATATATAGCAATGACGCAACCAAATCCGGTCCCCGATTTTCGGGGCCGATCGGACTGGATGGACTCTATCGCAAGGGAGAACCAACCTACACTCAGGCGTTACCGATTCGTGGGGTCTATGCCCTCAAGGGGACTTGGGAAGACGCCCATACATTTGTGATGGACAGGCTAATCCTGGGGCAGGGACCACCTGAGCGATGGACCCTTATGTTCGACGGAGACAAGCTTACGGCCCTCGTCAAACAAGGCGGCCGGGAAATTTCTATCGACGGTCAGGCCGGCGGGTAGGCTTGCGTGTGCTGCCCTTTTATGCTCTCGGAATCATTGCGGACGGATCATCCGTCCGTCGGACTGTCTGCGCTCGACGAACGCTCGCATTTTCGCGAAATGATGGCGCGCGTTTCCTTCGTTCGCCGGCCGGTTCACGTATGATTGATAGTCCAGCTGCTCGATGCAGGCCGGATCGAGATCTTTCAGAAATGAACTAGGCGTGCAGGGTGTCGGCTTACCGTACTTGGATCGGCTGGCACAATGGCTGAGCATCAGTGAGCGGCGGGCGCGAGTGATACCGACGTACAGCAATCGGCGCTCCTCGTCCAGCGCGCCTTCTGCCTTCGACCGATCATGCGGAAGAATTCCTTCTTCAATGCCCACCAAAAAGACATGATTGAACTCGAGGCCCTTGGCCGCGTGCAGGGTAATGAGATGAACGCTGTCCTGATCCGGATCCCGTTCCTCTTCGCGCTGATCGTCGAGGGCTGTTTCAGACAAAAACCCGCGGAGCCCGTCCGAGGAGCGTTGCTGATATTCCCGGAGAGACCGCACAACTTCGCGCACATTTTCCTCCCGGCTGAGCGCTTCCTCCGGCGTCTTGCTCAACCGCCGTAATTCGGACAGGTAACCGATTTCGGTCAATAAAGCTTCCAGCAAACCCGCGAGGTCAACGAGCGGCTCACTGGCTTTGGTTTCGTATCGATCGATCAACTCGACAAAATCTTCAATCGCCGCGCGACCGCGCTTGCTCAGCAATCCGAGAAACCTGGGCGTCCGCAATGTTTCGAAAAAAGAGCGGGACGCGCTCTCCTTCAAGGCCAGCTCGACAGTCGACGCGCCGATTCCGCGTGCCGGCGTGTTGATCACCCGCAACAGGTTCAGGTCATCCTGCGGGTTCACCAGAGATTGCAGGTAGGCCAGGAGATCTTTCACTTCGCGTCGATCGAAAAAGCTCCGGCTGCCGATAAGCCGATAGGGAATCTGGGATCGTCGCAGCAGTTCCTCCAACAAGCGCGATTGGGCATTCATCCGAAATAGGACCGCCAAATCACCCCAGGCCGAGTTCTCCTGCAGCCGGCGGCGTTGGAGTTCATCGACGACCAACTCCGCTTCCTTCCGCTCGTCCGGTACCCCGACCAAACGCACTTTCTCGCCCTGACCAAGCTCGCTCCAAAGGGTTTTCAGGCGCCGTCGCGGGTTTTGCCGGATAAGGCTGTTGGCGATTCCGAGGATGGCGTTGGAACTACGATAGTTCTGTTCCAACTTGACGATCTTCGGCCCAGGAAAATGGCGTTCAAACTCCAGGATGTTGCTCACCTCAGCGCCTCGCCAGCCATAGATACTCTGGTCGTCATCGCCCACGACGCATACATTCCGATGGAGGCCGGCTAGGTGGCGAACCAAGTCGAGTTGCAGGCGGTTGGTGTCCTGAAATTCGTCAACCAGCAAAAAACTGAATCGGCTCTGCCACTTCTTTTGGAGAGCCGGAAATTCCTCCAGGAGACGAACGGCCAAAATCAATAGATCATCGAAATCAACGGCATTGAACGTCTTCAGATCGGCTTGGTAACCCTCCGCCACTGCCACAAGTAGATCGCTTTCCCCGCTCCCGGCGGTGTGGGCGGTCTCGATCGAAACGGAACCGCGATTTTTGAGGCGGCTGATGACATTGCGCGCCAGGTTCGGATCGAGCTTTTCATCCCGGCTGGAGATCCGGTTAATGACTTTTCGGATGAGTCCAAGCTGATCCCCTTCGCTATAGATCGAAAAGTTCGGCTTGTAGCCGAGATGACCGATGTCTTCACGAAGCAGGCGCACGCAGAGCGAGTGGAAGGTGCAGATGGTCAGCGCGCTGGCCTGTTTGCGATCGACTATCGAGGCGACACGGGTCCGCATCTCGGCGGCTGCTTTATTCGTGAAAGTCACCGCCAAAATCTGGCGGGCATCGATCCCTTCATGGAGCAGGTAAACGATCCGCATCGTGATTACGCGCGTCTTTCCGGTGCCCGCGCCGGCGAGAATCAGCAGTGGTCCGCCGATCGTGCGAACCGCTTCAGTCTGTTGGGCGTTAAGATCAAAAAGGCGCAGCATTTGGAGTGCTAAACAGCTGCACTGATGCCAAATGCCACAAGTCAAAAAATGCCACAAATGCCACAAACAAGGAATTGTTTCGAATGCCGATCGATAGCGCGAAGAAACGCCCTCTTCATTGCTGGCATTTGTGGCATTTTTTGACTTGTAGCATTTGCAGAGCCGACAAGCCTGGAAGCTTGTCTACGCCGTTTTCAGCGCCTCGCTATAGCGTTGCTGTACGTAATCCCAGTTAATTACGTTCCAGAAAGCCTTGATGTATTCCGGCCGCCGATTCTGATGTTTGAGGTAATAGGAATGTTCCCAGACATCGATGCCCAGCAGCGGCGCTTCGTGCCCCGTTTTGTTTGAGATCGGAGTATCCTGGTTTGGCGTGGTCTCAATCTTCAATTTTCCGCTGTCCAAGACCAGCCATGCCCAGCCGCTGCCAAAGACCTTGGCCGCCGCTTCCGAGAGTTTCTGTTGAAAGGAAGGATAACCGCCAAAGGCATCATCGATTGCGTTGGCGAGGTCTCCCGAAGGCTTTCCCTCTTCGTTCTTCTTCAGCATAAGCCAGAAGAGCGAATGGTTGTAATGTCCGCCGGCGTTGTTCCGCACCGCTGTACGAATCTTCTCCGGCACCTGATCAAGCTGGGTCAGCAGATCGTTCAGCGTCATTTGCTGGAACCTAGGATCTGCCGTGGCCAGGGCCTTGTTCAGGTTTTCGACATAAGCGGCATGATGTTTATCATGATGAATCTCCATCGTTTTCGTATCGATGTAGGGTTCCAGGGCATCGTAGGGATAGCCCAGTTCGGGTACCTTGAAGGGATAGGTCTGGCTGGCGGTCGCCGTTTGTTCTGCCCGGATTATGGACGGATTCAAGGCTATCGCGCCGGCTGCCAAAGCAACCGTCTTAATGGCATCGCGTCGAGTGATCATAAACCTAATAGCCGATAGTAAATCGCAAATCGCAAATTGCAGAGCGGAAGAAATAAGCCACGGCAGCCTGTTCGCTTGTTCCTCGCTCCAGACTGTCGAACGCAGAAACAGAGCCGGCCAGATTTGCCAAGCGGTGCCAACTTTCAAATTGAACAATCAAACTTATCTTAACGATATAGTGTTACCCGCGTCCTGACCGCGCCCTTTCAGCACGCATTGGTCATCGGCCACCGGCCATCGGTCATTATCACCGCTATTGGCGCTGGCGCGTGAACCCGCTTGCGCCTATAATTACGCCTTTTCATGAATACCTCTCTTACCACTAAAACGGCCAGTCCGCGTCAGGCGCCCGAACGGGGCGAAACCATGAACGGCGCCGAGATCCTCGTCGCCTGCCTGGAGCGGGAAGGAGTAGAGGTAATCTTCGCTTATCCGGGGGGAGCCAGCATGCCGATTCATCAGGCTCTGACCAGGTCAAAGCAAATCCGAACCATTCTGCCCCGCCACGAGCAAGGCGGCGCTTTTGCGGCCGAAGGGTATGCCCGTGCTTCGGGCAAAGCGGGTGTGTGCATGGCGACCTCGGGACCGGGCGCGACCAATCTGGTGACTGGTATCGCCGATGCCTATATGGATTCGGTGCCGCTCGTGGCGATCACCGGGCAGGTGCCTCAGGAAATGATAGGCCGAGGCGCGTTTCAGGAGACGGATTTCTTTGGCATGACTCTGCCGGTGGTCAAGCACAGCTACCTGATCATGGATATCCACGAGATTCCGCGCGTGGTGAAGGAGGCATTTCACATCGCGCAAACCGGTCGTCCCGGCCCAGTGGTGATCGATGTTCCCAAAAATATTCAGAATCAAACCGCGCAGCCGATTTTTCCCGCAGAAATCACCTTGCGCGGCTATCTGCTTCCGCGCAAAGCGGATGCAGTCGCGTTGAACGAAGTCATCGGGCTGATCAAATCCGCGCGTCGTCCGATGATTTACGCCGGCGGCGGGATTATCACGGCGGAAGCTGCACCCGAACTTCTGGAATTTGCCGAACAGAGTCAGATCCCGGTGGCCACGACCCTGATGGGCATCGGCGGATTTCCGGAAAATCATCCGCTCTCCCTGAAATGGCTTGGCATGCATGGCACCGTTTACGCCAATTGCGCCGTAAATGAAGCGGATCTCTTGCTCGCCTTGGGGGTTAGATTTGACGATCGCGTGACCGGCAAGGTCGAGAAATTCGCCGAACACGGGACCATCGTTCACGTCGACATCGATTTCTCCGAGCTAAACAAGAACAAAGTCGTCAAACTCCCGATCCACAGCGATATCAAATATGCGCTGAGCGAACTGAATCGTTTGTTGCGCGAGTCCGGATTTGCCGGATCGACTGAACCGGTTCGAGCCTGGCATGAACAGATCGATCGTTGGAAGAAGCGATACCCGCTGGATTTCAACGATACGGAAGACCTGATTCAGCCTCAGTATGTCATCCGCCTCTTGCACGAACTCACCAAGGGCGACGCGATTGTGTCAACGGGGGTTGGCCAACACCAGATGTGGGCCGGGCAATATTACGATTTTACCCGATCGCGCCAGTTCATCACCTCAGCTGGACTTGGCGCCATGGGTTTTGGGTTTCCGGCCGCGCTCGGCGCAAAAGTGGCCCATCCGGAAAAGCAGGTGATCGATATCGATGGGGACGGCTCATTCTTGATGAATATCCAGGAACTAGCCTGTGCGCATATCGAAGAGATCGCAGCCAAGGTGATCATTCTGAATAACCAGCACCTTGGCATGGTAGTTCAATGGGAAGACCGCTTCTACAAAGGAAACCGCGGCCACACTTTTCTGGGAGATCCGCGCGATCGTAAGCGCATTTATCCGGACTATGTGGAGCTTTGTTCCGGTTTTGGCGTAAAGTGTGAACGCGTTCTGCAGAAGAGAGACCTGCGTCCGGCACTGGAGCGGCTCCTGGATTCGACGGAATGCTATGTGCTCGATGTGATGGTTCCCTATACCGAGCATGTTCTTCCAATGATTCCGTCAGGGAAAACCTATCGCGACATCATAATCGATCAGCGTCACGGCAAGTTCGAAGGCTGAGGTGTTTTAATTTTCCCTGAGCTCAAAATGCGTGATCCGGCGAAACGTCTGGTAACGGTCCTCGATTTCTTTCGGACTTAGTTCTACTAACCGATTCAAGCTAAACGACTCAACGGAGTAGCTGGCAATGACACTCCCGTGAACCACACCTTTTCGGAGGTCTTCAAAGTTGAAACGCTCTTTGCGTAATCCAGCCAGGTAACCAGCGAATCCTCCGGCAAACGCGTCGCCTGCGCCGGTCGGGTCCACCAGGTTTTCCAGCGGAAAGGCAGCGCAACTAAAAAATTCATCTCGCGACAGCAAGAGACATCCGTGCTCGCCCTTTTTGACAGCGACGTACTTGGGACCGAGATCGAGGACTTTTCGCGCAGCTCTGATAAGATTTTCTTCCTCCGTCAGTTGACGGGCTTCGCTGTCGTTCAGCACCAGGAGATCGATTTGGGTTAACAGCTCAAGCAGCTCTGGACGCATGGTCGTAATCCAGAGATCCATTGTGTCGGCGATAACAAAACGCGGGGCGGTCGCTTGGTGCCGCACGTTTAATTGGAGGGTCGGGCTGATGTTCCCGAGCAGAATGATCGGTGTCGCGCGATAACGGTCGGGAAGTTTCGGATTGAAAGTTTCAAACACATTCAGCTCGACATGAAGCGTTCTGCGTTTGTTCATGTCGGCTTCGTATTCGCCGGTCCAGCGGAATGTCCGGCCATTGGCGATTTCCAGCCCGGCCAGGTCAATTCCGCACGAACGGAGCAGCTCGATATGCGCGGGCGGAAAATCCGATCCGACAATCCCCACCAGATTAACCGGATGAAAGAAACTGGCGCTGACGGAGGCGTACGAAGCGGACCCGCCGAGCAAATCAGCTTGTTCCTCGGTCTGGGTCTTAATCGTATCGATTGCGACAGATCCGACAATAAGTACCGACATGGCCGAAACGATTGGGTAATTGTGCTTGGATGGCGAGGATTTTTTAGAGTGATGCCCAAAGCTTCAATCTGGGTGAAGCGTCAGGAACTACCGTGGTTGCCCGCTCGAACGATCGTGTTGAGTTTCGACGATGGGCCTAATGTCTCCGCGACCACGACCGAACGTTTGCTCGACGTATTGGATCGAGTGGCCGTGAAAGCGGCATTTTGTGTTATCGGGTACGCCGCGGATGGGGCGCCGAATCTCGTCCGCAGGATGCAAGGCGCGGGTCATTTGTTAGTGAACCATACCTACAGCCATCGGCTCGAAAGTCTTTTTCGCACGGAAGACTTGGCAACGGAAATTCGCCGGGGCGAGGAAGCCGTGGGCAAGGCCCTGCGGACCGACAGCTATCGCAGCCGTTGGTTCCGGCCTCCGGGAGGCTGGCTGACGCCAGCGGTAAGGAAATGTCTGTCCGTCAACCACTTTAAGCTCTTACCGGTGACGCATTTTGCTTTCGATACCTGGTGCAGTCGTCAGGGCGTAAGGCGGTTGGTCGAAGCGCATTTGCGTGTGGCCCGCCGCGATAGCGGCGGTGTTTTTGTGATCCATGATGGGCTTGTTCGGTGCGGGCCCCTCGACCGGCTTTGCGATCTCTTGCCGGGCAACGACCGTTCGTGGGTACCCGACGCCATGGAGTCTCTGATCGTTGGACTTCGGTCCGACGGCTTTTCGTTCGCTCTCCCCCCCGAGGATTGAACTTGCGCGCACGCCCCGAAACGGACGACGCCGTCGGGGGTACAGGTCCGTCAGAATGGCCACGCCGACGGGTCAGCCGGAAGATCGAACCACCCACACAGACGATGCAAAATGTAGGCAATGTCGTATGGAAAGACGGACCACTGGGGTATTCCTCCCCGGACCCAAGCCCAGGGACTGATCAGCCAGACCAGAAAAATCCAGCTCGTGAACTGGCCGTCAAGCCGGCTCAAAAATTCCGGATTGAGCAGCCAATACACGGCGATAAGAAAAAAAGTAGTCACCGCTAAAACGCGCGTCTGATCACCGGAGAAAGGTAATAATCCGAGCAGCCCCACCAATGCCGTGAAAAACGGAACGGATCTCCAGCCGTATTCCGCGTACTTGATGGCGACGAGCCAACCCAGCCCAAGAACAGACCAGAGGATAGCATGGGAGTGGAAAAAGAATTGGCTCAGGAGGAGCCCGAGATGGCTTTGGATCCAGAAGATTCGCCCGGAATTTACCGAGACACCGAAAACGTGAAAAAGAACGATGAGACCGATCTTTCCAACGATTGTCCCTCCGATCAGCGCGACCGCCCATCGAACTGAAAACTCAATTTCGGCTTTCATTCGATTGCTCAGAAATAAGGCGAGCAATACAGCGCCTGCGCCACAGAAGCTTTGCTCAAAATGCTGCATGCCCAACGCGATACCGATCAGCAGCACAAACAGAAGTTTTCGTGAAACGGCGAGCGCTAACATCATCAGCGCAAGCGTAAGCGAGTCCATCCCTAGCCAGAAATAGGAGGTCGCGGAGACCGGAAGAAGCGCGAACAGCACTAGAGAGGTGCGCGCAGCCCCGGTCGTCAATCTGGTAAACGCGACTTTCAGGAACAACGCAGTGAAGGCCAGGGAGAAAAATAGGTGGAAGATAAAGAACGACATCTGGCCCGTCGCCCCAATCCGCCAAGCCAAAAAGGGTTCGAGCCAGGACCAATAAAGATAATGAGTGTTGGGATCGGCGAAGGGATTGATGAATGGGTTAAAGGCGATTAAGCGCGAGGAACTCAGGTCCGGGATGCACCAGATCCCGGTTTTCAGAAGAGTGACCAGCAGGATCAACAAAACAAGTTTCCAGGCCGCACTCTGGTAGATGAATCGTTCTACGAACTGTCCGACTTTCATCGAAGGAAATCCGCTAGATCCCGTGGAAATGGCGCCTCGAAGTCATATTGCGTGTTGCGAAAAACCAAACGGAGCCGGGTTGCATGCAGGGCTTGACGCGGCAGGAGGAGTTTTCGTTCCAGCTCGGCAGTCCAACCGGTCTGGATGAAACGGAGATAGCACGTTTCGTCCGGTCCATAGATCTTGTCGCCGACTATCGGCCAGCCGGCGAACTGCAAATGTACTCTGATCTGATGGGTGCGTCCGGTTTGCGGGACGGCCTCCAAGAGAGCAAATTTGCCCATTGGATGATCCAGCCGCCGCAACACACGGAAACGCGTCAATGCCGGCGCCCCGTTTGGGTGAACCATGCGCTTGAGATAGATGCGAGTCGGCTGGATCGAGCCTTGGCGGACAACGGGCTCCGCCACGCAAAACGCTTCTGAGACCGGAGAGCCAAACACGATGGCCTGATAAGTCTTTTCGATTTCGCCGCGCTGCATCGCCGCATGCAATTCCTGAGCGGCCGGCCGATTTTTCGCGACCAGGACCACACCGCTTGTTTCACGGTCCAACCGATTGATCAGTGAGATTTGACCGCCATTAACAATTTCGAAGGCAAGCGTTTCCCGGAGTTGATCCCAGAGCGTCAACGCGCCCCCGGGCCCGGTCGGATGCACCATTAACGGGGCCGGCTTATTGACGACAAGGAAAGAATCGTTTTCGAAGAGAATATAGAGAGGCGAGAGCAACTTCTAACCTTCAGCGTTGAACAGGCAAGGATCCAGCCAGACTCGCGTCGTACAAATGGCCATTGTCAAGCCGCACGATTCGGCGAGCGCAGGTTGCTACTTCAGCGCTGTGCGTAACGACAACTAAGGTCCCGACCTGTTCTTGAAAAATTCGCTCGAAGATTTCCAGTACTTTGGCGCCGTTCTCACGGTCGAGGTTTCCGGTCGGTTCGTCGGCGAGGATCAGAGAAGGTTGGTGCACGAGCGCTCGAGCAATCGCGGTTCGTTGCATTTCGCCTCCGCTGAGTTGATGGGTGAAGTGGCCGGCGCGCTGTTGCAGGCCAACCAACTCTAGCACGGCTTCGACCCGACCCTTGACTTCGCTTTTTTTCAACTTCTGCAACTCGAGAGGCAGGGCGACATTTTCGAAAACGTTGAGCATCGGCAAGAGGTTGAAAAACTGGAAGATAATCCCAAGCCGGCGCAAACGGTAATCGGTGAGTTCTCGATCGGATGCCTGCGCCAAAGACATGCGATCGACTACGATCTCGCCTTCGTCGGGGCGATCCAACCCGCCGAGCAAATGCAATAAGGTGCTTTTACCGGAGCCGGATTCACCAGTGATCGCCACAAAATCATACTTCGAGATAGAGAGAGTAAGCCGGTCGAGCGCGATCACCAGATTGTCACCCTGTCCATAACGGCGAGTAACGTTTCTGATGGTGATGAACTGCTCGCCTTCGGGACGTTTCACGTTTCGCGTTTCTGGTTTCGCGTTTCAAGTTTCACGACTGCAATCCTTTACTCCGCTCGTGCCGCTTAGATTAGGGACGGGGCCGTCCGCGCTACGCCAGCCGCTCGGCCCGCTCACACCGACCGCTCTCATTGCTTTCATCCTTTTCCTATGGTAACACGCTTGCTTCTCTATGGCTTTCTCCTATCAGCAGACTCTGGCCAAGAGCGCTAGTCTAACGGGAACCTCTCTGCACACCGGTCAGCAAGTGGTCCTGACCTTGCGCCCGGCACCGGTCGATCACGGAATCAAGTTCAAACGAATTGATCTGCCGGACGAACCACTGATCGACGCAAAGATCGAGAACCTGAAATTGGTCGAGCGCGCCACGACTATTGCCGAAGGCAACGTCAAAGTGCACACCGTCGAGCATATCTTATCCGCGCTGAGCGGGATGGGAGTCGACAATGCAACCATCGAGATGGACGCGAATGAACCGCCGATCGGCGATGGCAGCGCGTGGCCCTATGTGGAGTTGATCCGTCGTTGTGGCTTGGAGAATCAATCAAGTTTGCGCCGTTCTTTTGAAGTGCGCGAACCCTTACACATTGAGACCAAGACCGGTTCACTGCTTACCATTGTGCCGGATGATAAATTTCGGATCTCCTGCACGCAGGTTGGACCGGGCGGACGGTACACCCAGTATCATTCGACCGAGATCACGCCCGAGATCTACGAAAAGGAAATCGCCCGAGCGCGGACCTTTACCTTTTACGAGGACATAAAGCCATTGCTCGACAAAGGCTTGATCCGGGGAGGGAGTCTGGAGAACGCCGTGGTCATCCGGGGTGAATCCGTCATGAGCAAAGAGCCGTTGCGTTATCCCGATGAATTCGTCCGGCACAAGATCCTCGACATTATTGGGGACGTCTTTCTGGCGGGCTGCCGGTTGACTGGTCACATCATCGCCGTGAAACCTGGGCATGGCCCGAATGGCGAGCTCACGAAAGCGCTGGCCAAGCGTTATTCGCAAAGGTTAGCGATGGTGCCGCCTCAGGTGATTCCTCGCGGCTCCGACGTGATGGACACCCAAGACATCATGGCGGTGCTCCCGCATCGTTACCCATTCCTCATGGTTGATCGGGTCCTTTCCTTTGAAGGCGAGAGCAAGGTCGTCGGAATGAAGTGCGTCACGATCAATGAGCCGTTTTTTCAGGGGCATTTTCCGGGGCATCCGGTGATGCCGGGAGTGCTCCAGGTCGAAGCGATGGCGCAACTTGCCAGCATCTTGCTGAGAAAACAGAATACGATCACCAGTGGCATCGGCTACTTCATGAGCGCCGATGGAGTCAAATTCCGGAAGCCGGTTCTGCCTGGCGATACGCTGATCATTGAGGCCGAGTTGCTTCGAGCAAAGGGCAATATCGGTAAAGCCGCGGCTCGCTGCCTGGTTAATGGTGAAGTCAGTTCAGAAGCCACCTTGATGTTTGCTTTTGTGGCGCAATGAGCATCCACCCCAGCGCGATCGTGGATCCGGCGGCCAACCTGGGCGAGGACGTCGTGGTCGGCCCCTATTGCGTGATTGGTCCTGAAGTTTCCCTCGGTGACGGATGCTGGCTGCAAAACCACGTCGCGCTTTACGGCCCGACTAAAATTGGTCCGAACAACCGGTTTTACGCTTTCAGCTCGATCGGCCAACGGAGCCAGGATCTCAAGTACTCGGGCGAGCCGACTTACCTGGAGATCGGCTCGGATAACACGTTTCGAGAATTTGTTACAGTCAATCGCGCGACCAGCATTGGGGGGACGACTCGGATTGGCAACGAAGGAAACTTTCTCGCCTACAGCCATGTAGCGCATGACTGTCAGGTCGGAGACCGGGTTGTCTTTTCCAATAACGGTACGCTCGCCGGACATGTGATAGTCGGCGAGTACGCTGTGCTTGGCGGTCTGACGGCGGTCCATCAATTCTGCCGTATCGGCAAACACTCAATCACGGGCGGCTGTTCGAAAATCGTCCAGGATGTGCCGCCATTCATGATTGCCGATGGCAATCCCGCGGTAATTCGCGGCATCAACCTGGTAGGTCTGGAGCGGCGCGGCTACAATCCTGAGAGCATGCGGATTTTGAAAGAGAGTTATCGTATCCTCTATCGCTCCAATCTGAATACCAAACAGGCGATTGAAGAGTTGCGGCATAGTTTTCCGAACTCGACGGAGATTAGCGCGTTGGTTGAGTTTCTGGAGACGACTGATCGCGGGATCGTGCGGTGACAGTGGATGCTGAGCCGCGAAGAGAGCAAAGGCAGTTCTCTAGTTCGCAGCGCACTCCAAACTAGTTCGGCTTGCCCGGACGAGATTTGACGATCGTATCGGCCGGAAGCACGCCGCCAAAGTTAAGCTGCGGATAAACCAAACTGTTGCGGCCCACAATGGTTCCCGGATTGAGAACAGTGTGGCATCCGATCTCTGACTTGTCGCCAATGATCGCCCCGAACTTGCGAAGCCCAGTCTGGATTTGTTGATCGTTCACCCGAACTACAATTTCTTTTCGATCAAGGCGGATGTTGGACAGGATAACGCCGGCGCCGAGATGACTTTTAAAGCCGAGGATCGAGTCACCGACATAATTAAAATGCGGAATCTGCGCGCCATTGAAGATAAGGCAATTTTTGAACTCGCAGGAATTCCCAAGAACAACGCCATCTCCCACGATGACATTTTCCCGGATGTAACAACCACTGCGGATCTGACAATCGTTGCCAATCCAGGCGGGCCCGAGCAGGGTCGCGCCATTTTCAACGGTGGTACCATGGCCAACGTATATCGCCGAACTGATATGAGGGCGCCCAATAATGCGCCCATGAACGGCCGGCTTGAGCCGGAATTGCAGGTAACTGGCAATTTGTTTGAGCGCGTCCCAAACCTGGGGGCTGTTGTCGAGTAAAGTCCGGTGTTCGGTCTGAGTGAGGTCGAAGTAGTCGGTCGGGGTAAACATTTTGCGGAGGAGAGCATACAGAGTGGAGCAGGTGAACAGCAAGTGTCAGTGCTGCTAGTGCCAGTGTCAGTGCTAGTGCCAGTGTCAACAACGTTTAAATGGCCCTGTGCCGGTAGATACGGTCTTGGATGTCAAGGGCATTGGTTTAAGGAATGGCGGGCCAGGTTAGGGTTGTAGGGTTGTTGGTGAGAGAGAACACCGAAGGCGATGTGCAGGAGTTTTCGCATGACGGCACCGCGGATAGCCAGGGAGTGGAGCTTGCGCGACTCGAGACCTGCGGCCCATTGCTGGATGGGTTTGCACCAGCGGCGAGCAACGGCGGCCGGCAAATAGAGTGCTTTGCGCAGGAAAGCGTTGCCGATTTTGCACAGGGTGGTTTTGCCGTAGAGCGAGACACCGGAACGGAATTCAGAAGGAGTCAGCCCATGTACTTGCCCCGAAAAAACGGACTCGAAATATGATCGGTTGGTTAGCTTAGTTTCTCGTGGGTTGCAAGGCAGAAGGCTGCACTTCGGGCAAGGTCGCAATCCGGCATAAACGGCAGCCTTCCCGCGCTTTCGCGCGGGCCCCTGCCATTTATTCCGTTTGCTCGTTTGCCCTTCGTTTCACCTTCTGCGGAAGGGGTAGCCATCACTTTTTCCTTCGAAAAAGTTGTTCTCTGTTTCTGTTGGTAAGCCGCTTCGTATTGGCGGGGCGTTTGATATCCTAACGCGCTGTGGAGACGTTTGTTGTTGTAGTAGACCTCGATGTATTCGAAGATGGTACTCCGGGCTTGAGCCTTGGAAGCGAAGCAGTTGGTCACCGGAAAACATTCGGTTTTTAACGTACTGAAAAAGGCTTCCATCTTGGCGTTGTCATAGCAATTGCCGGCGCCACTCATGCTCTGGCAGGCTTGGATGACCTCCAGCGGTTTGCGCACTGCTTGGCTGGTATACTGACAGCCCCGATCGGTGTGAAAATATAGCCCCGGTGGTGGTTGGCGCAGCACCAGGGCGTTGTGGAGCGCTCTGACCACCAGACTGGCCTCCAGGCTCTCGGCCAGCTTCCAGCCCACCACCCGGCGACTAAAGAGGTCCAGAATAATCGCCAGATAAAGCCAGCCTTCGGCCGTCGCGACATAGGTGATATCACTCAGCCAAATCTGATCTGGCCCCTCGGAGACAAGCTCCGCAATCCGATTGGGTTCGGCCTCTTGGCCAGCCACGGTTGTCCGGGGACGAAAAGCACGTTTTTTCCGAGCCATCAGCTTCTGCTCCCGCATGAGCCGAGCGACCCGATTCTTCCCCACTCGCCGGCCGGCAGCGCGCAAAGCCAAGGTGACTCGTGGACTGCCGTAACGTTGCTCATTTTGCGCGAAGATTTCCTGAATCTCGCTGAGCAATTGAGCTTCTGCTCGGGCGCGCTGGGTGACTTCCCCTTTTTTCCACTGGTAATACCCGCTGCGCGATACCCCAAGAGCGGCGCAACTTTCCTTGAGGCCATACTGAACCGAGAGCCCTTCAATCATCGCATACCGGGATTCGGTTCTTCCCCCAGGATGCTCATCGCTTTTTTTAAGATTTCCCGTTGGCGTTTGAGATACTCAATCTCTTTGTGCTGCTGCCGAATCAGCTCCGCCATTTCTTCAGGACTTTTCATCTCCCCGTTGATCTCGGCGGGCACTTGCTGGCCCAGATACGCCTTTTTCCAGAGGTTTAAACTGTACGCGCTGACGTCCAGCTCCCGGGCCACTCGCCGCTGTGTTTTGCCGCTGTGGATGATCAGTTCCACCGCTTGGCGTTTGAATTCTTCCCCGTATCGACGGGCCATTTTACTCTTCTTCACGGTCTCGTTCATTTTACTTTGAGTTCCCGTGTCCGCCAATTCGGGGGAGGTTCAGACAGGAATTCGCGTTGAATTGGTTCTTTGTTTGATGAAGCGCTTGGGCGCGCGCCTGCTGACAGAGCCTTGTGAACACGGGCTTATGTTCCAACCCTGTTTGGAACGGCCTAAGATACGGTACGGTCTTATGCAGGTGCGGCACGAGGAAGGGTGGACTAATCTACCGGACAGGTTCTACCGACCTTTGGGCGAGGCAGTTTTCCACCCTCCTCGGCCAAGTTCTTCACTTCCAGAGTTCCGCCCTTGCGGGCGGCTTTAAAAGGGAAAAAAATTTGGTGGGGCAAGGTACAAGGGCGAAAATTTATTTGAGCCGGATGCTGGAGTTGCCACCTCTAACGCCCGGCTCAAACAAGTTCTCGCCTGGCGCTCGTCCGCCAAGGCGGATCGCCCTACCGGCACAGGGCAAAGGAAGTGCGTCCACCCCTGAACCCGCGCGCCTCAAAAAAAGTAGTCGAAGCTCTAAGTCGCTCGACGCGCCGCCTGCCTCGGCGGCCACTAGCACTAGCACTAGTGCCTAATTGCGTAAGTTAGTTATATGTATGGCGACTTTCCCCTGATGTACCTGGGATTTGGTCCATTCGAAGGGAGCCGCATTGTTATTGTAGTTCTTGATGAAGGTGTCGATGGCGTTGCGCAGCTCTGCCACGCTGGTGAAGTTTGCCCCCTGGAGGGCTTGGCGGCTCAAGATACTAAACCAGATCTCAATCTGGTTGAGCCAAGAAGCGTGGGTTGGAGTGAAATGAAAATGCACATTGGGGTGAGCCTTCAACCAGCGATCTTGCTTTGGCTTATGGGTCGCAAGGTTGTCTAAGACCACATGAATTTCTTTGTCGAGATTTCCGGCAACTACCTGGTTCATAAACTCCAGGAATTCCCGTCGGCGCTGGCGCCGGTAATGACCAGCCTGCACTTGGCCGCTGGCAATGTTGAGGGCGGCAAAGAGAGTGGAGGTGCCATGGCGCTTGTACTCGTGGCTAAAACCCGTCAGCGCCCTGCCATTGGGCAAGCGAATCCAACCTTGGGCTCTTTCCAGGGCTTGAATGGCTGGTTTTTCATCAATGGCCAAGATGAGCGCATTCTGGGGCGGATTGAGATAAAGACCGACAATGTCAGCGGCCTTGCGCACAAACTCCGGATCGGTGGAAATGCACCAGCTGCGGCGCCGTTCCAATTCAATGCCTTGTTGGCGCAAAATGCGCCAGACTTGATCGGAGGAAACATCGGCCAGACTCTGCGCCAGCAGTCGCCCATTCCAGCGCCCGTAGCCCGCCGGTGGATCTTCATCCAGCAGCGCCAAGACCCGCTTGACCGTCATTTGATCATACTTGGCCGGCTTTCCACTGCGTGGCGCGTCTTCCAAGCCAGCCAGGCCTTGGCGCACAAAGCGCCGCCGCCATTTACTCACCGTCACCTCGGGAATGCGCAGGCTCTTGGCAATCGCACGTCCACTCAAGCCCGCTGCCGCCTTCAAGATAATCTGACTCCTGACCTTGAGCCGGTGTTCGACCCGTTGCGCTCGACTCCAACCCTCCAAGAGCTTGCGGTTTTCCACAGAAAGTTTGATGCGACCCGTTGCCATCCATCCAACAAATCATAATTTTTCATAAATATAAAGAACTAAAGCAACTAAGTACTAGCACTGACACTGACCTCCCTACATCCGACGTGTCAGCTTGGGCCCTTCCTTCGTGTCTTTCACATTCCAACCAAGATCCTCGATTTGTTGACGGAGCTGGTCGCTCGTTTTCCAATTCTTGTCGGCGCGGGCAGTCTCCCGCTGTTGCACCAGGAGTTGTACGGCCTGCGGTGTTGCCGATGTTTCCTCTTGCAGTTGCAGAACAGCGTTGATCCGATTCCACCAGTCAAGAAGCGCAGCCGCCTGGGAAGGAGTAAGCTGTGCATGATCCATCTCTCGGTTAGTCGCCCGGATCTGATTGAACACTTCGGCCAAGGCAGCTGAAATATTCAGGTCTTCGTCCAGCGCAGCAAAAAAAGCATCGGATTCGGCCGGCAAATACCCTCGATCAGGAATTGCCGAGCCGGCTACTTCGCGCAAGCGCTGAAGCCACTCGTCGATCCGTTGCAGGGTCTGCCGCGACTCGACCAACCCGTCAAAAGTAAAATTAAGCGGCAGACGATAGTTTACGCGGATGAGAGCGTACCGAACTTCCCGGCCATTGAATCCGCGCGCCAGAACATCGCGGAGAGTATAAAAATTTCCGAGTGATTTAGACATCTTTTGGCCGTCCACTACCAGATGAGCACTGTGCAGCCAATAGGAAACGAACCGCTCTTGCGTGCAAGATTCAGTCTGGGCAATCTCTGCTTCGTGGTGGGGGAAGATATTATCGACGCCGCCACAATGAATATCGAGGTGCGGACCGAGCAGCCGGGTAGCCATCGCGCTGCACTCAATATGCCAACCGGGACGACCGCGACCCCACGGACTGTCCCAGCCCACGTTGCCATCTTCTTCGTCCCACGCTTTCCACAACGCAAAATCCCCAATCTGTTCTTTCTCGTATTCGTCGCTGCGAATCCGTCCCGAAGGGCGAAGCTCATCGAGGTTCAAGTGCGCGAGGCGCCCATAGGCGGGAAATCGGTTTATCCGGAAATAAACTGAACCGTCGTCGGCCTGATAGGCGATATCCTGCTGTACCAGTTCTTCGATCATGGCGATCATCCGCGCGATGTTTTCGGGATCGGTCGCCGCTGGGAAATGATTCGCGGATTTGATTCGTAAAGTGTGGCAATCCTCAAAGAACGCCTGTTTGAAAGAGGCCGTAAATTGTTCCAGAGGGATTCCCGCGACGCGGCTGTTCCGGATGGTCTTGTCCTCTACATCTGTGAGATTCATGACGCGTTCGACCGCAAAGCCGCGGCTTTCCAGATGTCGCTGGAGAAGGTCCTCAAAAATATAGGTCCGGAAATTACCGATATGAGCAAACGAGTAGACGGTCGGCCCGCAGGTGTAGATTTTCACCTGGCGGCCGGCGGGATCGAGAGGCCGGAAAGCTTCGATCTGGCGCGAGTAAGTATTATGAAATCGAATCGGCATGCGTGAACGGCGGCTAATACTTAAGCACAGAAGCGAACCGGCGAGCGATGAGGATCAACAAGACGAGAAGCGTGAAACGCGAAACGCGGAACGTGAAACGCCTCTTTCACACCAAAGTTGTGGGTGATTCTGGCGGAAAGGTCGGATCAACCGATTCGAGACTTACGACCGCCATCGCGGCGATGCCTTCTTTGCGCCCGATGAAACCAAGGCCTTCGTTCGTTGTCGCCTTGAGTCCAATCCGGCGGGGCGAGATCTGCAGCGTTTGCGCCAATCGTTCCCGCATGCGAGCAAGATAGGGACTGAGCTTGGGTTCCTCGGCAATCACTGACGAATCGATATTGACGATGGCCAGGCGCTTCGAGGTAAGGATGGCCTGGACTCTTTGTAAGATATCCTGACTATCCATTCCTTTGTGTCGCGGATCGGTGTTCGGAAAATGGTGACCGATATCGCGTTCACCGGCGGCTCCCAGCAGCGCATCGGCAATGGCATGACTAAGAACGTCGGCGTCAGAATGTCCATCGAGCCCCTGCACATGGGGAATATCGATTCCTCCGAGGATCAGTTTCCGTCCGGCGACCAGCCGATGAACATCGTATCCGATTCCGCATAAATTCATTGTTCGTTCACCATTCAATACTCGGCCGGAAGATCCAGAGAGATCTTTCCATTGGTAGCGATCACCGCGAGTTTGTCCGCCCCCAGTTGACTGGTCCGAACCAAAACGCGACCGCCTGCTTGTTCCACCAGCAGCTTACCGGCAGCAATGTCCCACCAATTCACGCTTCGCTCGATATAGGCATCGAAACGTCCAGCCGCGACGTAAGCCAGATCGAGGGCGGCGCTCCCCATCATGCGACATTTCCTGGTGCGCCGAACCATGCTCTGGAAAACATCAATGGCCGCCTCGATGCCCACGCTGCTTTTAGCGAAGCCAATGGAAACGACAGATTCCGCGAGCTCAATGTGATCGCTCACCCGCACCGGTGCTCCATTCAGGGTGGTTGGGCCCTCGGCGGTGACCTGCCAGAGTTCGCGGCGGATCGGATCGCAAATCACGCCCACCAGGATCTGTTCCGATCGCCGCAAAGCGATCGAAATGCAGAAATGAGGGATCCCGTAAAAATAATTCACGGTTCCATCAATCGGATCGACAACCCATTCGAACTCGCGGGACGATGAGTTGGACGAGCCTTCCTCGCCGAGGATGGCGTGGTCGGGAAACTCACTCAGAAGCAACTTGGTGATCAGTTCCTGCGAGCGGACATCCAGCTCCAGTTTGATATCATGCGCTTCGGCCGCATCGACTTTTAGTGGTTTTCCGAAGCTTGTCCGCAGCAGTTCACCCGCTTCCAGAGCGGCTCGAGTGGCTGCCTCGAGTTCTCTGGTCATAAGAGACAGCCGCCTTTTTGGCGCACGCATTGTCGCGCAATCTGCGGCAATTGGATTTGGTTCAGCTCAATCATGTACAGGCGAGCCTTGCTTGAGAATGGCGCTTCGACAACCGGAAAAAAGCCGAGCAACCACTCGATTCGAATTTAGCAATCACTAAAAAAGCTAACAACTGATCAATTTCTGATTGACGGTGCAAACAATGTTAAGTAGTCAAGCGAATTGTAATGAATATTCTCTCCGCAACTGCGGAATGAAAGGGGGGATCACTAATGCCTACGAAAAAAGCCCCGGCCAAAAAAGCTCCAGCTAAGTCGACTGCGAAAAAAGCTCCAGCCAAGAAGGTCGCGAAGAAGGCTCCGGCTAAGAAGGCTGCGAAATAGTCTTTTTCAATTGCTCTCGGATAGGAGGAGATCACACGATCTCCTCCTATTTTTTTGTCAATGCGGTAGGGCGAGAATTCAGAGACTGTCTCACAACCCCACGTTGGTAGGGGCAAGCTCCCGCTTGACCGGCAGTGCGCAGGCCATCTCTCGATCTGCACGAGGAGGGCCGCCTCCGCGAGGCTAGGGCGCAGCCTCCGGTCAAGCGATTGTGGCATTCCATATCCGGGTCGCGACGAAGGCTTGTCCGTAGTCGGGAGCTCATCCCTGCCGCACGCATCTTCATCGCGCCAACATGCCGAAAGCGGCTCGAAATAAATTCGAGCCTTAGCGAGAACTCGTTTGAGCCGGCCGCCGGATGGTCGTTCCCCAAAGAGCTCTCAAAGAAATTTCTCTTCATTGCCATCCCTGTACCTGCTGTCCGTGAAAATCTTGTTTTCCTGCGAGAATTTACGAGGAGCTGAACAGTTTGAAGGTTCACCGGCATCCTGGGCGTGTCGGACTTTGGCTCTTGTCCCGAAGGGACATCGGGACTCAGATGACATGAGCCGATAACTAGCAGCACCCGAGCTAGGACACGGAACCAAGCAGCATCAGCTCTCAGGTCGCGGACGGGCTTTAGTCTGGCCACCACGCTGGGGCAGTGAGGCCTGCAACGCCTGGCGCGGGTTTCCCCTATGATGGTGGGCACCAAGCTTTGGTGGGCGGTCTGCTGCTGATGGCGCTGCGGTCTACCAGTGGACGCCGCTCAAGCAAGCTTGCTTAAGGCATTGCCGGACGCCGCTGCACTTCCTACTGAGTTGCGCGCAAGACGGCACGGCCGGCGCTGTCCTCATGGGCTTACGTCATGGGTCCGTTGCCTGGGCTGCTGCTGGCTCTTGATGGCGGTTCTGTTCGCGGTCGGCGTGATAACCTGATAACCTGGTCTGGATCGCCGCGCTCAGCCTGCTCGTGCTGGTGGAGAAACTCATTCCCAACGGAGTGTGGGTGGCCAAGGTGGCCGGGCTGATCCTGATGGGCTGGGGGGCTGGATGGTCTTTTCGGGCGGAGCTTAGGCGCCTGGGCCAGAAACACATTGCGAGATATCCGCGAAAGTCTTCGCCCGAAAGATCAGCTGGCAGAGCTGATCTTCAGGGCGCGATCGACGATGTCATCAACTGGCCATAAGCGTCCGATGCCTTCGTAACCACACGCCAGAAGGCCTTCTTCGGGCCCGATGAACTCTGCGCCGCGAGCGCGGAGGCGAGCCACGTTTTCCTGAGTCGCGGGATGCAACCACATCTTGCCATTCATGGCTGGCGCGATCAGCAGCGGAGCTTTTGTGGCCAGAGCGATCGCGGTGAGTGCGGTGTCCGCAAAACCGAAAGCGAGCTTCGCGATGATGTCGGCGGTGGCCGGCGCGATCAGCAGCAGCTGAGCGTTGTCCGCGAGCTCAATGTGACCGGGATGCCAATCGTCGCGTTCATCGAAGATGTCGGTCGTCACCGGATTACGCGAAAGGGTTTGCAGGGTGAGCGGGGTAATGAACTGAGCGGCCCCGCGGGTCATAACGATATGGAGGTCACAGCCCGCTTTCGCCAGTTTGCTCGTGAGATCGGCCGCTTTATAGGCCGCAATGGATGCTGTGATGCCAAGGACGATGTTCACGGGAAAACGTTCTCCTTTTGCGTTTCACGTTTCAAGTTGCACGTTTTGCGGATGGAGCGGAAGATCGGCATCCCTGCCGGTCAAAGCAGGGGTGACAAGCAGCTAGTTAGCTTGCCGCCAAGCACCCCCAAGTCACTCGATGTTTTGAATCTGTTCGCGAATTTTCTCCATCTCTCCTTTTGCGCGGACGACAAGCTGAGAGATCTCGGCATCGTTTGCTTTTGCGCTCAGGGTATTGAGTTCTCGCCCGATCTCCTGGCTCAGAAATTCGAGGGTTCGCCCAATTGCCTCTGGTTGTGCACAGGTTTCACGAAACTGGGTGAGATGCGATTCCAGCCGCGTGATTTCTTCCGAGAAGTCAGAGCGCTCGGCAAAAAAAACGATCTCGCGGCTTAAACGTTCTTCGTCGATCGCAAGGTCAAGACCAAGCTTTCGGATCCGCTCGTGCAGTTGCGCCCGAAAGCGAGGACCAACTCTGGGCTGCAAAGCGCGGATCTTTTCCAGATTGGCTTTGATCATTCGGATGCGGTCCTGCAAATCCTTTCGGAGATTACTTCCTTCGCGCTTCCGCATGGCAACGAGTTTGGTGAGCGCGGACTCGAGGGCATGCAGGGCGAGTTCGCGCACTTGCGGAGGAAGAGCCTTTTCCCGGGGAGCGGCGATGACGCCGGGGGAGTTGAGGACGGTGTTGATTGTGACATCGCCGGTCGCACCGAGTTCTTTTTGCAATTCCTGGAATTCGTGCAAATACGTTCTGGCAAGGTCCCGGTTGAGCGAGGGCTGTACATTTGTTCCGACAACTTCGGCCAGGACGTTCACCATGATTCGTCCCCGGTGAACTTTTTGATCGATCAGCTCCCGCATCTCGGTCTCAAGCTCGGCCAGGCGAGCGGGCAGGTTCAGAACTACCTCGACCTGACGTTTATTGACCGAGTGGATTTCGACGACCAGCTTGTTCCCTTGGCGCGCCACGTGAGCGCGCCCATAACCAGTCATACTACGCATCGTGCGATTGATCGGCGGAAACATCGGCCGCCACAAATTGAACAGAATGCGAGGGGCGGGATGCGCCAAGGCTGCTATGATATTCTTGCAGAGATCGCACATCCAACCCTTTGATTTGGAGAGAGCGGATTGCGCGAATACTGGCCTCAACGCCGCTGATCGTCGTCAGGATCGGAATTCGCTGTGCGACGGCCAGACTACGAATACGCACTTCGTCGCGGCGCGGAGTATTCCCACTGGGCGTATTGATAATCAGATCGATCTCCTCGTTCTTGATCATATCAAGGACATGCGGCCGGCCTTCGGAAAGCTTGAAGAGTTTCCGCACTGGCACTCGCGCGGCTTGCAGAGCCGCGGCGGTGCCGCTCGTTGCAAAAAGTTTGAATCCGAGGTTAACCAGATCCTGAGCGAGCGTTTTCATCGGACCTTTATCAGCATCCTTAACGCTAACGAAGACGTTGCCTTCTCCGGGCAACGGAGGCTGCGCGGCCATCTGCGACTTAGCGTAAGCCAAACCCAGATCGTGGTCGATCCCCATAACCTCTCCGGTCGATTTCATTTCCGGTCCCAAAATAATATCGATTCCTGGAAAACGAATGAAGGGGAACACCGCTTCTTTGACAGAATAATGATCGGGAACTATCTCTTCGGTGAAGCCCAGGTCCCGCAAGCTTTTTCCGGTCATAACTTTTGCGGCTAACTTCGCCAGCGGTACACCGATCGCTTTGCTGACAAATGGCACGGTCCGGGACGCTCGCGGGTTCACCTCAAGGACATACACTTCGTCGTTTTTTACGGCGAACTGTACATTCATCAGGCCACAGACGCGCAGCTCGGCGGCCATTGCCTTCGTTGCTCGGGTGATGTGCTTAATAACCGTTGGAGAGAGCGAGAAAGCGGGAATAACACAAGCACTATCGCCGCTGTGAATACCAGCTTGTTCGATGTGTTGCATGATCGCCCCAATCACCGACAGTTCGCCGTCGGCGATGCAGTCGACATCCACTTCGATGGCGTCTTCCAGAAAGCGGTCAACCAATACCGGACGGTCCGGGCTCGACGCCACGGCTAGGCGGACGTAGCGCCGGAGGTCTTGTTCCTGGTAGACTATCTCCATCGCGCGACCGCCCAGCACAAAGGAGGGGCGGACCAAAATGGGATAACCAACCGAAGCCGCGACGCGCACTGCTTCCTCCTCGCTGGTAGCGGTTCCGTTCGGCGGCTGATTCAAACCGAGGCGTTGGAGCAGGGCCGAAAAGTGTTTCCGGTCTTCCGCCAGCTCGATGCTCCGAGGTTGGGTGCCGATGATCCTGACACCGTGCGCCTGCAAGGCAGCAGCGAGATTCAAAGGAGTTTGGCCGCCGAACTGAACGATTGCCGCCCAGCAATCCTCCCGCTGATAAATGTTAAGCACGTCTTCGAGGGTGAGCGGTTCGAAATAGAGTTTGTCGCTGGTATCATAGTCAGTCGAAACCGTTTCCGGGTTCGAGTTCACCATGATCGTTTCGAATCCTTCTTCTCTCAGAGCAAAGGCGGCATGCACGCAGCAATAATCGAACTCAATCCCCTGACCAATACGGTTCGGGCCGCCGCCCAGGATCATGACTTTGCGTGAGGTGCCGACCCGGGTTTCATTCTCTTCGCCGTAAGTCGAATAATAGTAAGGCGTATACGCCTCGAACTCGGCGGCGCAGGTATCAACCAGTCGATACGTCGGAACCGTCCCGGTCTTGAGGCGCTCCGCACGAACCTCGTCTTCCCCGCGTTGAGTCAAATGCGCGATTTGCGGGTCAGAGAAACCCAGTTGTTTGGCGCGAAGCAGCCCGGTCACGCCGGCCGCGATCTTTGGTTCCTCGCTGACGATCTCGCGGATGTTCTCCAGAAACCAGGGATCAATGCCGGTTAGTTCATGAATGCGGGCGATCGGAAAACCGGCTTGAACCGCATATCGAATGTAGAAAAGGCGGTCCCAGGAGGGATTGATCAGTTTGCGCTCCAGTTCCGCGAAATCCCAATCGCCCGTTTCGGCTCGTGGCTCCTGATCGCGACCATCGGCGCCTAAACCGAAGCGGCCGATCTCCAGAGAGCGGATCGCCTTCTGGAGAGCCTCCTTGAAGGTTCTCCCGATCGCCATCGCTTCTCCGACGCTCTTCATCTGGGTTGTAAGCGTGGGATCTGCCTGCGGGAATTTTTCAAAGGTGAACCGAGGTATCTTGACGACGCAATAGTCGATCACGGGTTCGAAACTAGCCGGTGTTTCCCGAGTAATGTCGTTGCGAATTTCATCCAAGGTGAACCCGACCGCGAGTTTTGCGGCGATCTTCGCAATCGGAAATCCGGTCGCTTTTGAGGCGAGGGCCGAGGATCGCGACACACGTGGATTCATCTCAATGACGGCCATCCGGCCGGTTTTCGGATTTACGGCAAACTGGATATTTGAACCGCCGGTCTCGACCCCGATTTCGCGAATCACTGCGAACGAGGCGTCGCGCATCATCTGAAACTCGCGATCGGTCAAGGTTTGCGCCGGCGCCACGGTGATGGAGTCGCCGGTGTGCACGCCCATGGGATCAAAGTTTTCGATCGAACAAACGACGACGCAGTTGTCGAGCCGGTCGCGCATGACTTCCATTTCGAACTCTTTCCAACCTAGGAGAGACTCCTCGATCAGCACTTCACTGACTGGGGATAGGTCGAGACCGCGCCGGACGATCTCCTCGAACTCGGGACGATTGTAAGCGATGCCGCCGCCAGCTCCTCCTAGCGTATAGGCGGGCCGGATGATCAAAGGGAACTCGCCGATCGCGGCGGCGACGTCGCGCGCTTCGTCGAGCTGATGAGCGGTTCCGGATCGCGGCACGTCGAACCCGATCCGGAGCATCGCTTCTTTGAACAGCTGGCGATCCTCACCTTTGGCGATCGCTTCCGCATTCGCTCCGATGAGCTTGACTTGGTAGCGATCGAGCACGCCGCGCCGATAGAGTTCCATCGCGGTGTTCAGACCGGTCTGGCCGCCCAGCGTTGGCAATAAAGCATCGACGCGCTCACGCCGGATGATGCGCTCGACGATGTCCGCGGTAATTGGCTCGATATAAGTCCGGTCGGCAAACTCAGGATCGGTCATGATCGTTGCCGGGTTGGAGTTCACCAGCACGATTTCGTAACCCTCCTCGCGCAGTGCTTTGCAGGCTTGCACGCCGGAATAATCAAATTCGCAACCCTGCCCAATGACGATCGGTCCCGAACCAATCAACAGAATTTTGTGCAACTCAGTGTTTTTCGGCATGAGCGGAGCTAGCTTAACAGCTGACCCTTGGCAGTCAATGCAAGCGGCGGGAGCGGATTCAGCGGCGGGAGGTAGGTAACAGCGGACCAAGACCAGCGAATCACACTTGCCCCGGGTGTATTCGATCTGAGCGAGCTTCAGCTGTTCAACTACTGCGCTCTTGCGCTACTTCCCTCCGCTGAACCCGCTTCCGCCGCTCCCTCCGCGCTCCGCCCGCTCCCGCCGCTTTCATTGACTGCCAACTGTTCAGCTGGTTAGCTGCCGCCATGGTTCGTATTTTAACGGGCTTTCAGCCGACTGGGGTTCTGCATATCGGCAATTATTTCGGCGCCATCAAACCGGCGGTCGAGTTGCAGGCCAAGGGTGAAGGCTTCTATTTCATCGCTGATTACCATGCCTTGACCTCGGTGCAGGATCCGGCCGCACTGCGGAACTTTATCAGGGAGGCCGCGATTGATCTCCTGGCCTGCGGCATCGATCCGGCAAAAACCTGTCTTTTCCGCCAATCGGATGTTCCTGCCGTTGCTGAATTGACGTGGATTCTCAGCACAGTGACTTCGATGGGACTGCTGGAACGCGCCCATTCGTACAAGGACAAGCTCGCCCGCGGGTTACCGGCTTCACATGGCCTCTTCGCTTACCCGGTGTTGATGGCGGCCGACATTCTGCTTTACGAAACGGATATCGTGCCAGTCGGGAGAGATCAGAAACAACATCTGGAGATTACCCGGGATATCGCCAGTCGTTTCAACGATCTGTATGGTCCCGTCTTGAAATTGCCGGAGCCGAGTATTCGCGAGGAGGTGGCTACGATCGTCGGTCTGGACGGTCAGAAAATGAGCAAGAGCTATGGCAATACGATTGAAATCTTCCTCCCGGAGAAAGCGTTGCGAAAGAAGGTGATGAGCATCGTCACAGATTCGTTGCCCGTGGAAGCGCCAAAAGACCCGGCACGCTCCACGGTTCTCGATCTTTACCGGCTCTTTGCCTCACCGGAAGAAGTGGCGCGCATGGAGGCGGAATATCGGAATGGGGGAGTCGGCTACGGAGAGTTCAAGAAGAGACTCTTCGAACATATTTGGGAATCGTTTCGGGTGATTCGAGATCGTCGTGCGGCGAACGTGTCGGACCCGGAGCAGGTCGACACGATTCTGGAACGAGGGGCAACGAAAGCTCGTACGGTTGCCGCGACGGTAATGCATAAAGTGCGGGCGGCAGTCGGCCTTGCGTAAGCCTGCCCCAGCCGCGCGTCTCGCGTAGCGCGGACGGCCTCGTCCGTATCTTGGAGATGGCACTGTGGAGCACGGAAAGACCGGGCCTGACGGATTGGCAAGAGCTCGTGGGTCCACCTTGAGTCGCGCAGCTGGCTAACCGGCAGCGTTTGAGGTTTTCCTAGGCGTTTGGTGGGGACGCTGGCTATCCGCTCAGGCCGCTAAGTCCGCGTAGATTACGGACGGGGCCGTCCGCGCTACGCTCAAGCCGCTGCCTGCTCACTTTTTTTTGCGTCGGAATGAAGTTGCCAAACGAATCAATTCGGTAGTGAACAGAGTTTAACAGGGACGCGGGAGTTGCTGGCCCGAACCGGCCGGCCACTCGGAGCGGTAAGCAGGTAAGGTTATGATTCATAGTAACACAACACATCAGATCGAAGAGCCACTGGCCTCTGAAAAAATTCAGATCGATCGGAAAGTTTTCTTTCTGGATCTGAAAGAGAATCAGCGAGGCCGTTTCCTTAAGATTACCGAGGACGTCGGCGGACGCCGCGATACCATCATGTTGCCGGCGGCTGCCTTTCAGGATTTTCTCGACGCGCTGAGCCGAATTGTCAGCGTTGAGCAAAAGCTTTGAGCTTGCACCGAGGTCTCAGATCTTTTCTTTGCAGGCAGCTATCAGGGTACGCTCTGCCGCCATCAGAGATTCCCAAATCTCGTGGTGTCGAGGCTCGTAACGGTTATCCTGCAACGCCGCCATCTGACGTCGCAGGCTGATCATTTCTTCAAACTTAGCCAGGTGCGTCTGATAAAGTTCTCGAAGAAAGCGGATTGATCCCGGGCGCTGTTCCCAGACTGAGCCAAACGACTCGAGGAAATCGCGGGCGTAAACAATCTCACCTCTTTCGTGATGCTGCCAAATGTCGGGAGAGGGCTCAGGCTGATCAAGCAGAAGCGGCCCGAGGTAAAGATTCTGGAGCATGCCGTTGAGGTAGTGCACTTGTGAACGGCGATCGCGATCGCTTTCGAATTCCGAAAAGCCCCAGGCAAAAAGTAGTCCAGGATCTTCCAGGTCGTCTGGATAGCGCTCCGCGTACCACTCAAAAAACTCGCTCACCTGCTCCGTCTGCTGGTTCAGCAGGAGGAGCAGAGGAAGAATAAACCGGGCTCCCGCATGATCCGTGGGATTTGTAGCCAGCGCGTCACGCGCCAGAGCAATTGCTTCGGCGATTTGCCCTTGTTGCCAGGCGACGAGGAGACGTCCATGCCGCGCCCGGATGTGTACCTCAGTTGAATTCGGTGTCGCTGCGCGAAGGGCAGCCCGGAATCCTTCGTCGGCCTTTTCCAAGTTACCCTCCTGCAATTCTATGTCGGCTGATTCGAGCAAAGCCTCCGGAAAATCCGGCGCCAACTCGAGAGCTTTGGCCAGGAGCGCCCGACGCTTTTCCGGTGATTGAAAATAGCGAATGGCTAAAACCAATCCCCGGGCGATAGTTTCTGGAGGATCCGCTGGCATATCTGGTTTTCTCATTCCTGGAAAAGAGAGCGAGAGTGCCGGGCTCGACTCGCTGACCGGCTGCTTGGTTGAACCGACGAGATGCACCTGAAACCCATACTCCCTCGCTAGAAACGGCCAGAAATCCTCATTCCAATCGTCTGTCTCAGGCACCAGGAGTTCATCCGGCACGCCCTTGGTTTGAAAAAGACGATCCAGAAAAAGCTCAACGCGGTGTTGATCTATTTCACGAACGACCTCGTGAGCCAGAATGGCGCGGGACTTGCGTTGCGTGACATACAAGATTGTTGGAAGAAGATAGACGACGCCAAATTGCACTGGTGTCGGCACATCCGCCCAGTTCAGAATCCACACTTCCCGAGTGGTTCGCAGCGGCTGAATCATACGTTAATGGTAGGGGTATCCGCGTGCCACTGCCGGGCCTGTTCCGAGAGAAGAAAATTTATCCGAGCATCTTTCGAAATCGCGTCAGAATACGAGGAGTGGTAGGGATGAGCTCCTGCTCGTCCGGATCGCGAGCTGGACTGCGCTCTAATGGTCAAGCAGGAGCTTGCCCCTACCGGCCTTGGGTAGATGGAGCTCTTCATCTGAAGCGAAAATTAGGCGATGGACGCGATTTTTATGGGTAGAGCGATCACCAGGCGACGGGCAGCCGCTGTTTCTGGCTGAATTTGTCGAGATAAAACAGTTCCTTTTGGGAGATTCCATACTCGTGCACCAGTCTAGTAAGCTTTACATCGAAACAACAGTACTCCGCGATTGAAAGCAGCCTCTTTTTTCGCCACCATTTGATCGCGTCCACCCCGTCAGCGGTTTTGCGCAGGCCGAGCGTTGCCTGCGCGATGTTGTCGAGTCTGGGTTTACTTCCGGTCTGCTTCTCAATTTCGGTTAGCAGATCCAGAGTGAGCAAACAGTGAGGAAGATCCAGTACGGTGTACCCCATCAGCACGGCATAATCGAAATTGATGATATTGAAACCGACGACGAGGTCGGCCGCCAGCAAGTGTTGAATCATTTGGTCGACCCGCGTTTCCGAAAAGATCTGATAGCGGTGGCTGGCCGTGCTGTAGGTCACGGCCAATGAGATTCGCATATCCTGTTTACGGTCCCAGCCTCCCACGTCATGCGCTGTGCCTTGAGTCTCTAAATCAAAGTAAACGATGTTCATTGAGTGAACCGGAATGGACTATTCGTTTCGAAGGCTTTGCTTGAGTTTCGAGTCCACCCGGAATGTCGCTCTCAATCAAAGGAACCCGCATCGAATCGATAAAGATTCTCGAGGCCAGTGACTTTGTACTCTTCAACCACGGTTCCGTCTGAGACATAAACACGCAGTTCTTTTTCGCCGCGCAAATCCCAGCGCACTTGTTTTACATTCTTGGTTTCGCAGATCTGGAATAGCGGCAATCCATCGGAATTATAAATCCAGACGCCCGACGCATCGGCTGCCGCAGTTAGCTGGAAAGGGGGTTGGCGGGTGTTTTCCATCGGATTATTTGCCGGCTTGATGAATACCGCGGGCGAATCCGTGCGCGTTTCTGCTGGTACCACCGATCCATTTCGCAGATCGAAGTAACTGAAATTAGTCAAAGATCGGTCTAGCCATTTTTCCCAAAGTGATTGGCGGGAGTCGGCATTTTGCCAACGAAGTCCGACCAATCGCGTGCCGGCGCCGAGATTGATCGTCAGCAGCAGTGAATCGGTATTTCGAGATCCCGCAATCGACCGGGCATCCCGCAGATCGGCCGGTAATGGTATTTCCCGGATTTGCCCTCCGGTGAGATCCACCTGTTCGAGGAAAGTGTTGCTGTTGTCGTGGCTCAGCAGCCAAACCGTATCTCCACGTCCAGCTGCCAGATCGAGCAACAACCTGGCGCTCGCGCGATCGATCTGAAGAAATCCGCCGTTCTGCATTTTCCACAATTCGCCCGCTTGGTTCGCCGCGACCAATGAGGTCTCAAGCACCGCACACTTGGTGGATTCGCCACCCGGCATTGACAAGTCCCGGAACCCGGTCGCTGCAGTAGTGCTCGCTGGCTCAACTTTGATCGCGGCCGGCGATGTGCCGGCATCGGCGGGTGGGCTCGGAGAAGGGGTTGGACTGCTGAGCAGCTCCGACTGGTCCGCTGGCAGATCTTCTTTCAGCAGCAGAAAGCTGTTTTGCGCCACCAACAGCCGATTCGCGTATTGATCGGCGTCGCGGATGCCGGACAGGGGTTGAGTCCATTGAAGAGTCCCCGTTCCGCGCTCAAGAAAGCAAGGCGGTCTTTTCCGAAGAGCAGGATGCCTGCTCCCGCCCCTTTGATCTGGTCGCCTGGCTCTGTCACTGGATAGACGGTGGGCGACGTTCCCTTCGAAGGAAGCACAATTATCTCGCGCGCCCCGGCCTGAGCGAGCACCGCTATTCGATCTTCCGACAGCAAGGTGGCGGAGAGGATTTTGCGCGGCCTTGTTTCGCGCGGCAGATCGACCCAATCGTTCAGATGAAACGCTACGCCGTCGACCTGAACGTCGCCGATCAGGACTCCGTGCGCTGAATAACGGCCCGGGGGAGTCGGGTGTCCCCTAGCGTCGTTGCCGTCCCACTGGATCACCAGTCCATTCAAGCCGGCCTTGAAGCTGTCGATAGCTCCTGCCCGGCGTAAAACTCGCACCAGCTTTCCGCGTTCGTCGAAGACACCCAGACCGATAACTCCCTCGATCGGAGGCGGAGCAAACATCAGCTGTCGTCCGGTGGTCGTTTCCTGTGCCGGCTGACCGATCAAGTTGGAGCAAACCGGCATTAGCACGAACAGTGCGACCATGTGCCGGAAAAACCTAGGCATAGTACTTCCAGTTCAGATCAGGAAAAAGATTATCCCGGCTCTCGCAGTTCTCCAGGAATGGCCGATCCATTACTCCACCCTTGAGTTGGTCATAAAGCCGCGTGAAACGCAGAATGTGATCGCGAGTTCTTTTGATGGCGTAAGGCTTTGCGGTGCCGGTCTTCATCAGAAAAGCCCAATCGCTCGATTGCGCCAATAAAAGCTCGCGCGCCATTTGTCGCAGCATGCGTTCCTTCCACTTCGCGGTTCGTCCTTTGGACCGTCGCGCGCTCTCGGTCATACGCTTGGCGGCCGTGTGCAAGTGTGGGTAGATCCAGGCGTTTGCTTCATCCAGCCAAACCTCCCAGAATCCTTTATGGCCCCAGCTGGAGGGGCTTGGCTGAATGATTTGCAAAGTCTCGTGTCGCGCCAGGTAGTCGTTTGGGGTGATAAGTTCAAACGTCTTCTGGTCGTAAACTGCTTTCCGAATGAAGAGATTCAGAAAGGTGGTGCCTTCATACCACCAATGCCCGAAAAGTTCGGCGTCAAAGGGACTGAGAATAATCGGTTCAAAGTTGGTCAGGCCCAAAAGGTGATCAATTTGCCGGACGCGGCTCGACATGAAATCCCACGCATGGTGATCAACTGCTCCCTGGGCCCAGCCGGGAACATAAAGAGCCTTTTGCGCGGTCCGGCCGGTGATCCGGTGATATTTGATGCCGGTAAATTTCCGCATGCCGTCGGGCGGCAGAAATGGGCGGAGATAGTCGAGATCTAAATCATATCCGATATCTCGATAGAAGTCGCGGTAGGCGGGGTCTCCGGGATAGCCTTCCTGAGCGCTCCAGACCTGCTTGCTCGATTCGCGATCCCGGGCAAAAACGGCCGGACCGGCGATAGTAAAACAGGGGGAGTAGATGGCGTAGCGCGGACGCGGAGTGCCGAACATCAACCCGTGAGCGTCGAGCACGAACCAGCGCAACTCAGCTTCTCGCAGGAAGTTCTCCAACCCCTCAAAGTAGGCGCACTCCGGCAGCCAAATACCGCGCGGAGCCCTCTGGAAGTTCGCTTTATAGTCATCGCGGGCGATCAAGATCTGGGCGCGCACCGCTTCGGGCTGCTGCTGCATTAGTGGCAAGAACCCATGGGTGGCCGCGCAGGTAATGATCTCGATAAACCCGGCATCCTGAAACTTCCGAAAAGCGCCGACAAGATCGCTCCTCAGTCGCTCAACATAGATCTCGCGGCACTCGGAAAAGCGCGAGTGATACATCCGGGCAAGGTGATTCAGTTCCTGCCAGTTTTGGGTGCGGTCGATTTCTCGTCGGGACAGTTCGATCGCCCGATCGATATAGCGCAGGTAACGCTCGCGGAGCAGTTCGTCATTGAGCATCGCGCAGAGGGTCGGCGTGATGGACATCGTGAGGCGGAATGGCACGTTGTCCCGCGCCAAGCCCTCGAGCATTTGCCAGACAGGCACATAAGTCTCGGTGATGGCTTCGAAAAGCCAATCCTCTTCGAGAAACTCCGGATACTCCGGATGCCGCACGAAGGGGAGATGAGCGTGGAGGAGGAGCGCCAGGTAGCCTTTACGCATGTAGTGAAAAAACTAAAGCGTTTAGAAGGCCGAAAGGCTAGTTCAGAAGTTGCGGGAGTTGCAGGAATTCCAGGAGTTGCACGGAGGCGGCGCGCTTCATCGGACGAGCCCACCAGGAGCTCCGTCAACGTAGGACAAGTTGCCAGCTTTTCAGGTCACCAAAGTGGAGCGGATGGTCGTGTCGGACGTTGGTTCATGTCCCTTTGGGACCGGGAAAGTCAAAGTCCTACACCAGCCTTCCCGCCGGTCCGGAAAGCTGACAAGCTGGAAGCTTAGGTTACTCCTCCAGGGCAAAATGCTAATGACCTTAGCGCACCGCGCGCCTCCTACAGGTCGAAATACATGTAAAATTCGTACGGATGCGGGCGTAGCCGAAGAGCGTCATACTCCTTTTTTTTCATGCCGATCCAGTTATCGATGAAATCCTTGTTGAAAACATCTCCCTTAGGAGGAATTCATGATCTTCTTCCATGGCCTCCATCGCTCCGACGAGCGAATCGGGCACGCTCGGCACCTTGGCCAGTTCTTCCGGTGCAAGTTCGTAAAGGTTTTTGTCGAGCGGATCGCCGGGATCAATCCGGTTTTGAATGCCGTCCAGGCCGGCAAGCAGGAGCGCGGCGAAACGCCAGGTACGGATTGGCAGCCGGATCCGGGGTACGGAACTCGACTCGTTTGGCTTTCGGGTTCGGCGAATAGGTCGGAATCCGAATGGCGGCGGACCGATTACGAGCGGAATAGGCGAGGTTAACCGGCGCTTCGAAACCAGGCACCAGACGCTTATAGCTATTCGTGGTCGGGTTGTAGATCGCGGTAAGGGCACGCGCATGTTTCAGTATCCCCCGATATAGAACAGAGCCATTTCGCTTAGCCCGGCATATTTGTCGCCGGCAAACAGCGGTTTGCCGTCTTTCCAGAGCGATTGGTGCGTATGCATGCCCGAACCGTTGTCTCCAAAGAGCGGTTTTGGCATGAAGGTCACGACCTTGTTGTACTTCTTGGCCACATTCTTGGTGATGTACTTGTAGTACATCATGTGGTCGCCCATCACTTTCAGCGGCGCGAACCTGATGTCGATCTCGGCCTGGCCGGCTGTGCCGACCTCGTGATGTTGCCGCTCGATCGGGCACTCCCGCCGACTCCATTTCAAGGCACATCTCGTTTCGGATATCCTGCAGCGTATCCGTTGGTGAAACCGGGAAATAGCCTTCTTTGTGACGAATCTTGTGGCCCAGGTTTGGAAACTCTTCGCGGGCTGTGTTCCAGATACCTTCCGCGCTGTCAACGCTGTGAAAGGAGCTGTTGGCGCTGTACTCGTACCGAACATCATCGAAAATAAAGAATTCCGCCTCTGGCCCAAAAAAGGCGGTATCAGCCAGACCGGTGCTTTGAGATAAGCCTCTGCTTTTTCGGCCACGCCACGCGGATCACGGTCATAAGGTTCACGGGTGATGGGATCCTTGATCGTACAGATAAAGCTGAGGGTCGGTTCGGCATTGAAGATATCGATCCAAGCGGTTGAAGGATCAGGAATGACAAGCATGTCGCTGGCATTGATCACCTCTCCATCCGCGAATGCTCGATCCATCAAACCCAAGGCCGTCGTTGAAGATGTCCTCGCTGTATTCGTTCATGGTCGTCGTAAAGTGCTGCCAGGTTCCTAGCAGGTCGGCAAATTTGAAGTCGATGAGTTTAATACCCTTTTCTTCAATAAATCGGGATACTTCGGCTGGAGTCATATTCGTGTAACTTGAACGCTAGTTTAGGCTTTGAAGAAAGCAGGCAGCCGGCTCGTTTTAGATCGCCTGTTCCCCGCGTTCCTCTGTACGGATGCGGATAACTTCCAGAAGATCATGAACGAAAATCTGACCATCTCCCTTATTCCCAGTCTGTGCGCACTGCTTTATTGCAGCTACCGCGGAGCCTAGCAAATCGTTTCTTACTATCAGTTCAACTTTCAACTTTGGAATGAAACGAGGGAGTGCAGGCGCGAATCGGCCGACATCGGTTCGAAGCGCCGGGGCTTGAACGACGAAGCCCTTTACCTCGATGACGGTCATGCCCTCGATCCCTAGCTCCGCCAACCCGGTCTTAACCTCTTCCAGCTTGAACGGTTTGATGATCGCCTCGATTTTTTTCATTTTGGCAACCAGAAAACCATCCCTTCAAAAAGGCGCGAGGAAGTGAGACTCCCTCCAAGTCCACTTCCTCGCAAGGTACTCGCGCATCTCGTTTTCCTGACCACTTTGATCCCTTTCATCCCTGTCAAAGTCGGCTCAAGCCCCTAAACTGATACGCGAATGTTTACATTCGGATTCCCGAATGAAGCCGCCTACTGAGTCAGCACATGGTGTGCCAGCCTGCGTTCCGCGTTCCGCGTGTCGCGTTTCACGTTTCACGTTTCACGTTTCAACATCTCGCGTGTCACGTGCCGCTTTGACTTAACGCGGAACTTGTCGCGCCGTAGTCCCCCCGCAAATGGGGGACGGAGGCGGACGGCCAGGTCCGGATCGAAGAGGTTACCAGCGAGCCGCGCCTTCTCCAGCGAAGAGCCGATAGCGGCCGCAACTCGAAACGCGAAACGTGAAACGTGAAACGCGAAACGTGAAACGGTGACCGATCTGTCTACAAAGCAACAATGCTGCCCGTGCAAAGCGGTCGGATTGGCGTTTTCTAGACAACCGCCTCGACGGAGAATCTGCATCGGCGAGTCATTCGAGAGCGGACGTCTGGGATCTTAGTTCCACCCGGTTTTGTAAAGACTTTTTTGCCACTTGCCGTTGACCATAAAGGTGCCATGTATGCCAGACGATCGCTATGACGCACGAAGAATTTGAGGACTTGATCAAGGAAATACGCGAGGAGGATCCGGACCAGCTGAGTTCGGAATACCTCGTGCGCGATAACCCGTTGAAAGAAGAAGTGTTATCGCGCTTTGAGAACAAGGCTGGGTTTACCTTTCCGGAGGAGTATCGCTATTTTCTGAAGCGTTACGGCGCAGGTGAGATCGGTACCGTAACGATTTTGTCGCCGGACCCGGACAGCCAATTTGCGCTCTCCCTAAGCGACGACGATCCAAGCCGGAAAGGCGGCGTCGCTTTTGCACAGGACAGCGACGGAAATTCCTATGCATTTCTGGTCGAAAACAACGTCTGTTCGAAAGACGTTTGGCTGGCCGAACGGAACGGACACGGCGATCTCACTTACACGGACTACGAGGATTTTTTCGAGTTTGTCGCGGAAGTCGGGTTCGGCGCGGATAGCTGAGCGACTAATTGGAGAGATCTCTTTTCGTCGATGAGTTGCGTTTACCATCCGGGATGAGGGGGGCTCCCGCGATGATCAACCGTCTTGCTTCTTCTGCGGTCAGCGAAGGATTGATGGCGAATAATTTAGCGGCCAGGTTCGTTACCTGAGGCGCTGCTATCGAAGTGCCGGAAGCCCGTATTTTCTTGCCCCGGGGGATGAAACTTTCGACGTGGTATCCGTTGGCATACACGACGACAGTTTTACCATAACTGGTGAAGGTCGTAGCATCACACGCTTGATTAGTTGCTCCGACTGTAATGAGATTGCGCGAGTCCAAGGAGGCGGGCACATCTTCCAGAAACCCAGCGTCGCTGTCGGCATTTCCGGCTGCCGTAACAAATAACGCATTGGGCGAAGCCTGCATTGCTTCGAGGATCCGGTGGGCGGAAGGTCCCGCTTAATACACACATCAAAAGATTGTGTAATGACGGTAATGCCTCAATCACTCGCGCTCGTTTTGGTCCACGTTATCTTCTCGACCACAGACTCCGTGGTCGGTTACATCGCCAACCAGGAGATGCAGCATCACAAGATGACCTTCCAGAAGGAGTTCCGAGCGTTTCTGAACAAACACGGCGCTCGTTTTGGTGAGCGCCATATCTGGGATCAGCGTCCGGCCGATCTGCCGCCCGTTCAGGGCGGCTGACGAGGGAGACGATTCCCCCCGGGGTTAAAAACGCCGGGCTTAGTCCTGATGTCCCTTCGGGACAAGAAACAAAGTCCGACAGACCCAGGGTGCCGGCGCTACCTGCAAGTCCGACATGCCCGGGCTGTCCGCGCTACGCCGCTACGGCCCTCAAGGTGCCGGCTTGACGGCCGGTTCCATCGGCGGCGGAGAGCTGCTGGACTTCGCAGCGTGTTTTACCAGCGAGAAAAGGTCGCTGTCGGTCGAGAGGACCAGGGTAGAGTCTTCGTGAAAACCTGGTGATAGGTCTCGAGCGTCTTGAGAAAAGTATAGAATTCCGCCGCCTGCGGATTTGGTTATACGCGCGGGCGTAAATCTCCGTGGCTTTGGCGTCCGCCTCACCTCGGATTTGCTGCACTTGGCGGTAAGCATTCGACTGGATTTGGTTGAGATCGCGTTCGCGTTGGCCGGCAATGCGGGCCGATTCGCCCTCTCCCTCCGAGCGAAAACGCTGGGCGATCTGGAGCCGCTCGCTGATCATCCGTTGATAAATGCGGGCGAGGACATCAGGGTTGTAGTTTACGCGCTTGATCCGGAAATCGAGCACCTCGATACCGAACTGAGCGAGTTTTTGCGTCGCGGCGGTTTTAATTTCGTCCTCGATCTTCTGACGACCGAACTGAATCGGTGGCAGGATGCCGATAGCGCCGGTTGCGACCACCGTGTAAACGTTTCGTCGCGCATCGGCTGGCGATCTTTGTCGGTGCGCACGATTTCGATAAGATCATGTTTGGCGATCGAGTTCCGCGTTTCGCTGCCGAGGATGTCGTCGAGGCGGGACAGAGGCGCTGCGTTCATCGTGCAAACGCACGAAATAGGTTTTCGGGTCGGCGATGCGCCAGCGCGCGAAAGCGTCCACGTGAATGTAGGTCTTGTCTCTGGTCGGGATGGCAACTGGCGCGCCGTCCCATTCCAGAAAACGCTTGTCGAGACTATTCACTTTTTGCACAAAGGGGATCTTGAAATGCAGTCCCGGCTCAGTGATGGGGCTCCCGACCGGTTGCCCAAATTGCGTGATGATCACCTGTTCGGTCTGGTCAATTGTATAGAACGCGCCGGAGAAGACGAGGAACAGGAAAAAGCAACCGCGAGAAGTGCCGCGGTAAGAAGATAACTCTTTCTGGTCATGGCCGGTTTTCTCCGGGCTTGGTCGAGAGGGGGAGGACCGGCAGCAGTTGCCGAGAGACTCATCGATAACAATTTTTTGCCCAGTTTGGGGCAGGACTTCGCTCATGGTCTCTAGGTAAAGGCGGGTTCGGGTAATCTCTGGCGCTTTCGATATATTGTTGGAGCACCGCACTGAAAGCCGCGACATCACCCTCAGCTTCGTTGACCCGTTTGAAACGGTAGCCCTCCGCTGCCCGGATTGTCTGATCGGCTTCGCCTTTCGCTCTGCGGCACAACCTTGTTGTATTCGCCGTTGGCGATATTGATCGCGTTTTCGCGGTCCTGTTGAGCTTTGTTTACCTCGTTGAACGACGCTTGCACTTCGGTCGGCGGGTTCACGTTTTTCAATTGCACCTGATCGACCCGAATTCCGAGGCTGTAGCGCTTCGCCAATTCCTGCATCCGCGCGAGCGCTTCGGTTTCAATGTCCTGCCGTCCGATGGTAATCAGTTCGTCAACCGTGCGGTCGCCCACCACCTCCCTCATCGCGGCTTCGGACAGGTCACGAAGAGTTTCCCCGGGGTTGCGCACATCGAACAAGATATTGCCTTGGGATCTTCGATGCGATATTGCACGACCCATTCGACGAGTGCGGCATTCAGGTCACCGGTGACCATGGATTTTTCCTCGTCCGGTTCCGCGCCGGCCTGAATCGGATTTGTGGTGTAGCCGGGCGTTGAAAAGCCGAACTCGAGCTTTAACTGTCGCCGGGTCGGCAGCATGGTCACCGTGTCAATCCCAAAAGGCAGCTTGAAGTGCAGCCCCGGATCGACCGTCTGGAAATACTTTCCAAAACGGCGCACCACGCCCTGAGACTCGGGTCCCACAGTGTAAGAAGCCGTGAGCAGCGCAATAGCCAGGAGGAGACCAAGGACAATGGTGCCAATCCAGGCAAGCGATGGGAGCCTCAAATTCAACGGTATAGTGCGGGGATCGTAATTCGCCACAGAGGAAGGCTAGGCAGACATCCGCTTCGATTCGAGTTAAAATTCAGTGCCAGTGCCAGTGCCAGGAGTGGGGAGTTCAAGCACCGTCGGTCATTTGGATTGGCCATCGGTCATTGGCAGTGTCATTGGTGAAAGTAGGTGATAGCTCCTCCATCGGAAATTGCCCTTCGCAAAAATCTGCGAGAGAGTTCACCGGGAGAGATGACCGGCCAAATAGACATCGAATCGAAACTCCGGGGGAGCAGCACGGCCGGGCCGAGTTCTCTCCGTTAACATCAGCGCTATTCGGACAGTCACCTCACGGGGAAGACCGGTTACCACTGGGATTTACAAGGAACCTGTCAATGGACGCGTGCGAGTCGCTGGAGTGAACATCGAGGGCGATGATCAGGCTGATCGCAAAAATCACGGCGGCCCGCACAAAGCGGTCTATGCGTACGCCATTGAAGACTACGAATGGTTTTCGAAACAGCAGCATCGAGCCTTTAGGCCGGGCGATTTCGGCGAGAATCTCACGATTAAGGGAGTAGACATTACAAGGGCGGTGATCGGCGAACGGTGGGTAATTGGTTCGGTCGAATTCGAAATTTCCGAGCCCAGGATTCCTTGCTATAAGCTCGGCATAAAGGTTCAAGATCCTCGTTTTCCCGCGGCTTTCGCCAAAGCGGAGCGGCCGGGAGCTTACCTGCGGATCATCCGAGAGGGGGCACTTGGAAGTGCCGATTCTGTTCGAATTCTCTCCCGACCCGACCACGGTGTCACGATTCAGGACGTTGCCGACGCGTACCTCTTCAATCACGCTTTGCTCCGCCGCCTGCTCGATGTGCCGCAGCTGCGCTCTGTTTGGCATGACCGTGCCAGGGACGCGATGTAATACGGCGGCAGTCAGCAGAGTACGGACCAGGCCTTCCGCCTCCGTCCCCATTTCGGGGGACAACGGTACGACAAGTTCCGCGCTGCCCGACTCGGCACCTCACGAACGCCACTAGCACTAGCACTCCTAAGAAACTAAATCCGTGGCTGGGTCTAGAGGCGTGAGTTGGAGTCCGAATTCTTTGGCTCGTCGGCTGAGATTGTGAAGTAGGCGGTCTTTGTATTTTTTCTCGTAGTAGAGTTGCCCTTGCTCGACATAGGCAGCTCCGAACTTGAGCATGCGATAGAACAAGCGTGCCAGTTTATGAGCTCCGGCGTTGATGGCGGTGGGTGCCCCCAATCGGGCTTTGATGCGGCGGATAAAAGCGCCGATGGCCGTCTTACTTTGCATGGCTCCTTGGGCCGCCAGCCGGAACATGGCCGCCGCGCGATTCTTGGTTTTTCTGGGGCTGGAACTGAGCAGTTTGCCGCCGCTGATGCGATTGTCCGGACAGAGTTTAAGCCAGGAGCAAAAGTGTTTTTCGCTTTTCCAACAGGTCATGTCTAAACCCGTTTCCGAAATGATGACTTCCACCGCCAAGGTGCTCAAGCCAGGCAACTGACTCAGATCGACACCACAAACGCTGGCCAGATGCGCTCGGCGCTGCAGGGCTAGGCGAACTTGGGCCGACCGTGCTTGGGCCGCCCCGCTTTGCTCGAGGGCTTGCTCCAAATCTAGTTTAGTGTCGAATTGCTCAAGTTGTTGCTCAATCTTGCTTTCGCAGGCGGTGATCTTGAGCTGGTAGGTGTCATAGAGTTCCAGGGCCGTTTGCAAGGCGAAGAGATGCTCGGCTCGGTAATCTCCCTGTAAGGCTTTGACGATCTGATCAGTGGATGCTTTCACTTGGGGGTGTTTCATCTGGGCAAGCTTGAGCGGATTGCGTTCTCCGGCCAAAATCGCCCGAATCATCGCCATGCCACTATAACCGGTGATGTCGCTCAACACGCGGTGCACTTGGATATTCATTTCGGTTAAGGCCTTCTGCATGCGTAACACATGGCTGCTGCAGTCCTTAACCAAGGTGTCGCGCAGGCGCAGGAAGCTGCGCAAGACGCAGACCTCGTCCTTGGGTCGGAACGAGCCGTTTAAAAGACCAAAGGTGTGGAGTTGTTGAAGCCATTGGCAGTCCGAGACGTCGCTTTTGCGTCCAGGCAGATTCTTGACATGAGCTGCGTTGACCAATTTTACCTCCAACCCTCTCTGCTCCAGAATCTGGAACACCGGTATCCAATAAACCCCCGTTGATTCCATCACTACGGTCTCAATGTGGTGTTCGCTCAGCCAGTCAGCCATCCGCTGCAGATCGCTCGTAAAAGGGCCAAACTTGCGCACCGTTTCTGAGCCGCGGTCTTCGGGAATGGCCACCAGGTGAAAATTCGCCCCGATATCGATTCCTGCGGCCTTGAGATTGATCCGTTCCAGAACACTCCGGTGAGTTTTTGATTTGTTCTTTCGCTTGGTCGTGGTTTTCTTTGCCATACCTCTCTTGGGTTAGATGTTGTTCTTGCTTTCACACTGCAGCGCATCGGCCCGAGTTGGTAGATAGAGAGAAATCTCCTAAACAGGATAGCTCCAGATCGGCAAACAACCCGATCTGGAGCTTCGCTAATGCAACAACCAAAACGCTCGGAACCAAACTAGCTATCGGGCATAAAGCTCCAATGCCACACCGGTCTTAACTGCCGACCCACTGCTGCCTACTTTCTACGTCGAGATGCCCAAGGCAATCAATCCAGTGTTTCTTGCCGCAAAAAGAACGCGCAGAGTTCTGGGGAACTAGCTAGCACTGGCACTGACACTGGGCACTGGCACTGGGCACTGGCACCCTTTGCTCCTCGCCACCTTGAGCTATTTTTGCCACGTGCCGTCGTCCAAACGACTCTTCGTCGGGATCGAAATTCCTTCGAATTGCCAAGCGGGTCTGCGGACGATCGATCCGCGGATAGCGGGCCTTCGCTGGCTTTCCGTCGGGCAGTTTCATTTGACCCTCAGTTTCCTCGGACAGATTGAAACGCGGGCTGAAGAGCGACTCCAGGCGGTTCTGAGCGAAGTGCGCGTGCCGCCGTTTTTTCTACCATTGCGGGGCGTCGGCACGTTCAGCTCGCGCGGTCGCATATCAGTTGTCTGGGTCGGCGTGGGGAAAGGGCACCCTCACCTTTTTGCGCTGCATCAGCGGATTCAAGATGCCATTCTCTCCGCGGGTATTGAACCTGATCTCAAACCGTTCCATCCGCACGTCACCGTCGGGCGCGCCAAAGGCATTTCGCAGCAAGCGATCCGGCCCTTTCTACGCAGCCAGGCAGATACGGAATTCGGTATGTTCTGGGTGACGGGCTTTGCGCTTTACTCGAGCGTGCTGGCTGAGGAGGGCGCTACTCATCGAATCGAGATGCGACAAACATTTTAAAAATGCGTAATACGCGGCTCCAATACATCTTTCGCTTGAGAAACGCTCTAGCGAGCCGCTACTGGTTCTGCCTGGTTGTCTTCGCGCTCCCGGGTGCGCTCCGCGCTGATTGGAAACGGGCGTCTGACGACGCCCGAGAGTTTCATTCGGCCGGCATCGAAGCCCTTGATACCGAAATCTTTGCCGACGGTCTCCGAGCCGAGCTGATCGTCGCAATCTTTTCGTCAAAAAAGTACGGCCTCCGGATTCGGACGGCGGACGAGCAAGTAAACTCAGCCGCCAAGGCAGCGGAACGCGAGCATTGCGTGGCGGCGATCAATGGCGGTTATTTCCGGGAGGATAGGACACCGGTTGGGCTCCTCATGGTATCCGCCGATCTCATCCACCCGTTGGGACATGCCCCGCTCCTTTCCGGCGTGCTGCTGGCGCGGGCCAACCAAGGACCGGAGATTATTCGCACCGGGCAATTGGGTTCGCTGGCAGGAATTCGCGAAGCGGTGCAGTCGGGACCATTTCTCGTCGATCGCGGCGTTTTAGTGAGAGGTTTGGAAAGCACGCAAACCGCGGCCCGGTCCTTTGCCTTTGTCACTGCGGACGGCCGTTTTGGTTTGGGGATTTGCCGGTCCGTGACTTTGGCGCAGCTGAGCCGAGTTTTGACTTCATCCGAAATTGGGAAGTACTGGCGAATTACCCGGGCGCTCAATCTCGACGGCGGCTCCTCGACCGATTTCTTTCTGCGAATTGATGATACCGATTTCTCTTCGCCCGGCTGGATCGGCGTTCAGAATTACATCATCGTCACCCGGAAAGCAGCGGGGGATTGATCTACGAGACCGCGCCTCAGACCGACCAGATCTAGTGGAAAACAGATGGTTGAGGGATCTGGCCCGACCCTTGTGCGGCGGCCTCGCTGAGGTTGCCGCGGAAATTTCAATTGATCTTCGGAGAGATCTGGCCCAGTCTCGCCGATTCTTTTGTGGTGTATGAATTGTAGAAGACTCGTCGTATTTACGATGGCTGGTGTGCTTGGCTTCCTGCCTTTGACCGTTTTCGCTCTTACCCCCGACCAACAAGCATTGATTGACGCCTACAAGGGACCTTTCGGGCCTTATCTAAACGCCTTGCAGGAACTCGGCCGGGCTTTGGATGCAGCGAAGCGTGATACCGACGTAGTAAAAGCGGTTGATCACTTTTGTGACCAGGCAAATCAGTTCGTCGATGATTTCAACAACACGAAGGACCGCTACCACGACTCGGAGATCCTGCGCTCCATCGATAACGATCCGGAGGCGAAGAAGTTAGTCGACGACTTCATGCAAGACGTCAAAAAGAAGATGGAGGCCGACCAACCGATCTTTGACCGGTTGGTGAAGGCTTTGAACAAATATCCGAACTCGGCCGAAGTGAGACGCGTTAAAGACCGGGCATCAGCAACCTTTCAACGTATCCAGCTGCTCGGGGTGTAATAGATCCAACATCCGCTAGTGCGCCGTCTCATATATAACGATGACGTCGCCGCAGGTCAGTTGGCTGTTTTTCAAGGCGGTCCGAGCCGGACTGGCAGTAGAACGTGGAAGTCGTGAAAGCAGGTGGTTTGACGGCCCCCTATTTATCCATTGTCTATCCGGGATAGAAACAAAAGTGCGACGGGTCAAAGGGAATCGCATTCCGGGTGCTCCGGGCATTCGACCGCAATTCCTCAGTCACTCCTCCGCCGGTCCGAGGACCTCCCGAACCAGCGAGGCTCGCCGCTCATGTTCGCTGTCGTCCAGGACAGGTTCAGCGGGAAGTTCAGCCGGAGCCGGCGGCAACTCAATCCAGGAGCGGCAGCCTCCGAACTCGGGTTGAAAGGGCACCTTCCATGGTTCCACCAACCGAAAGGCACGGAAGAAGGCCACGTAAAGGCCTGGAGGATTGTCGTAACGGAATCGTTCCTGGAGAACCTCGCCGGCGAGCCGATGCAGTGGGTCCAGCACCCGGAGACTGGCCAGATCGGTAATGAAAGAGGACAGTTCGACGTGCAGAAATCCCCGGATCACGACCGGATTTGTCTCGGTAAATTCCTCCGGCGGCGTCAACCGCAAGCGCTCAGCTTGCGCGTGGAAAAAGGTGGGATAAAGAAAGAATCGATCGAACCGGAACCGGAAACCTTCGCGCCCTTCGGCCAGACCTCCCTTGCGAAAAATCAGACTCGTTTCTCCGCGGACAATCGAGTCGCAAACGAGCGCCCATTCCTTGAAAGCATGAGCGGGCCGAGGTAAGGCTGCCCCTCGTTGATCAGGCGCCGCCGCCGTTGGTGCGGTCGAGTCAGAATTCGTTTCAGGCAAGGCTACTCTCCAATCCTCTTCTAACTTTCATCGATCGATTTCCAATGGCAATAGGATGCTTTAAGGCTTAGTTAAGCAGGCTCATGCCACTGAAGATCGACCTTCATTGCCATTCGTTTTTTTCGGGCGACGGAGTGAGCAGCCCGGAAGAATTGATCAATTCCGCGCGTAAGAAGGGCCTGAACGGCTTCGCGATCACTGACCACAACACCTGCGATGCGGTGAAATACATGATCGACCGCGGGCTGATGCGCGAAGACGGCAAGCCCGTTGACAATTTCCTGGTGATCGCGGGCGTCGAGATCACTACGGCGGAGGGCCACTTGTTGTGCCTGGGCGCTGAACTTCCCGATCTCAAAGGACATCCCGCGCTCGAGGTCTGTCATTTGATCCATCAAGCCGGCGGATTAGCGGTTCCGCCCCATCCGTACGATCTGTTTCGAGCTGGTATCCGCGAGAACGTTCTGGATAGTTTGCCGATCGATGCCCTCGAGGTCTTCAACGCGGCGACCACGCTGAAGCGCTACAATCGACAAGCCGCGGAGTACGCACTGCGCCGCAAGCTTCCGATGACCGCGGCCAGCGACGCGCATCATCATGCGGCGATCGGGGTGGCTTGTACGATCCTCCACACCGATGATTTCAGCGTTCGCGGAGTACTGTCCCAGATCCCGCGCGAGAACGAGCTGAGTCAGCAGTATCTTTCCGTTCGCGATAGCGTCAAAAAAACGATGTACAACTGGTTTCGGTTGCGCAAACGCAAGTCGGTCGACGAGCGCCTGTCGGAAGACGTGTGAGGAGAACTCAGAAGCGTCCCTGAATTCTTTTCACTTCAACCGCACCGCCCTGGTCTTGTCGAGCCGCAGAATAGTTCCCGAAGCGGCGTCCAGGGTGGCTTTCGGATCAGTAATCTTCTGACCTTCGTGTTGGACACTGCCTTGTTCGATCAGTCGTCGGGCATCGCTGCGGGACCTTTTCTGCCCGAACCCGGTGCGGTATGCCTCGACCACCGCCGATACGACGTCTCCTTGAAGCGCGTCGGCACTGACTTCGGGCAACTCGGCGGCGCCGAGATCGCGTTTCCCAAATCGGATCTCAAAATCCTTCATCGCTTTTTCGGCGGAGTCGCTCTCATGGAATTGGGCAACGATTCGGAAACCCAATTGTTTTTTTGCCTCAAGTGGATGGATCGCAGGCATCTCCTCGAGCAAAAGCACCCTATAGTAGCGCTTCATCAACTCATCAGAAATGCTCATAATCTTGCCAAACATTGCCGGCGCCGGTTCATCGATACCGATATAGTTGCCGAGGCTCTTGCTCATTTTCTGTTTGCCATCCAGGCCTTCCAAAATAGGCAACAAACAGGCGACCTGCTGCGGTTGTCCTTCGGATCGCTGCAGATCGCGTCCGACCATAATATTGAAGAGCTGATCGGTCCCGCCTAGTTCTACATCCGCCCGGATCTGCACCGAATCCCAACCTTGCATTAACGGGTATTGAAGTTCATGCAGAAACACGGGCACTTCCTGATCCAGCCGGGACCGGAAATCTTCGCGTTGCAGGATTTGCTGGATCGTTAAGCGGCTATTGAGATCGATGACGTCCATCAACGACATCTTGCGAAACCAATCGCCGTTGAACAGCATCTGGGTTCGAGCCGGATCCAGAATCTTGAACGCCTGCGCTTTGTAGGTTTCCGCGTTGGCCATCACTTCCTCGTAGGTGAGAAGAGGCCGGGTCGCAGAGCGCCCACTCGGGTCTCCCACAATTGCGGTGACATCGCCGATAACAAGAATGGCCTGATGTCCGAGATCCTGGAATTGACGAAGTTTTGTGAGACCAACCGAATGTCCCAAGTGCAGGTCGGGCGCTGTCGGGTCAATCCCCAGCTTCACGCGAAGCGGGCGGCGCTCCTCCAGTTTTTGCCTGAGTTCCTGCTCGTTGACAAACTGAGCGTCGCCACGGCGAAGCTGCTGCATGATCTCTTCAATCGAAGCCATGTGATATTTTGTGGCTGGCACGCTCCATCAGAACAGAAGGCAAAGCAAGACAGCGGTGGGTTTCAGTCGCTCAGCTTCCGAGGTTGACAAGGTTACCGGGGTGCTTCACTTTGCCGGCTCTCACGTTCCAGCTTTCATGAAACCCACCTATCAACCTTCCAAGCGCACGCGAAAGCGCCAACACGGCTTCCGGGCCCGGATGAAGACCAAGGGCGGTCGCGCGACTTTGGCAAGACGCCGGCAGCGTGGACGTCGCCGGCTCATTCCGGTTGGAGCAGAATTGCCCTACGCCCGCCATACGCAGGCTTAGTGGCCTATGCCCGACGAACCACCCCGTACGCTAAGACGCTTCCGGTTCACGCGATCGGCGCGTCTCCGCAGCGCGGCTGATTTTCGCGAGGTCAGGCTCAATGGCAAATCCTGGACCGGCAAATTTTTTGTTCTGGCAGTGCTCCGGGGGGGTGATCAGTTGCCCGCGCGCCTGGGGATCATCACGACTCGACGGCTCGGAATAGCGGTCCTGCGAAATAGAGTTCGCCGACAGATCCGGGAGATCTTTCGCCGGCACCAGCACCGAATCGCGCGAGGTGTTTGTCTGGTAACGATCGCTCGCCAATCCGCGCTGGTGGCCGCATTGAGCGAACTGGAGCGAGACTGGTTGCGACTGGCGGAACGCGCCTCTATTTTAGCTGCCGCTGCGTGATCTCTTGCAGGGTGCTGGCGTACGATTAGCAGACAAAATGACAAGGGTTTTGAGATTTTTATTGTGGCTCTACAAAGCGACGTTCTCACAGTGGCTGACGGCGATCACCGGAGGTCCGGGAACTGGCTGTCGTTTTGAACCGACGTGCTCTGAGTACTTAGTCGCAGCCATTGAAGCGCACGGGGTCCTGATGGGATCGTGGCTCGGGCTGAAACGACTGGCCCGGTGTCATCCCTGGGGCGGCTCTGGTTATGACCCGGTCCCGCTGAAGCAGGTTCCCGTCCACGACCACTTCCATAAGTAGGAGAAGCATGTTTCGAGATCGCACGACAGTGATCGTTGTCAGCCTGGCCGTCATCGGCTTGATTGCGTCGATTTTCTGGCAAGAGGAAGAGTCCACTAAAGCCCGGCTGGCGTTTGAAAGCCAACGAGCTTTGGCTGCGGCTGCGGTTGCACCGGGTGCGTCGGTATCGCCCGGAACAAACGGCGCGGCAAGTCCGGCGCCTCCGGCGGCGGTGGCCCCCGTGCCGGCCGAACCGAAAACCAACGAGCCGGAAGTCACCGCGACATTGAAGGGTAATGTCGCGCAGCTATTATTTTCGAATAATCGAGGTGGCCTTCAGAGGATCTCCCTCTTGAGTCATAAGGCGGAGGACGACAAACCGGTCGAACTTAACAACGACGAATCGCCGGCGATCGGAGCCATCACCAGAACGCCTGATTCCTGGCAGGACTCCGGATATCAGATCACGACCGATCAAGCGGGAGGCAAAATAACCCTCCACCGCACTTTGCCCAACGAGCTTTCCGTAACGAAAGTGTTCACGCTGGCGCCGCAAGCCGGCCTGAAGGAAGACTACCAGATCAAGTTTACGCTGACCTTCAAGAACGAAGGGGCCACCGATCTTTTTAACCCGGGTTACTTTGTCAGTACGGGCGGCGCGCAGCCGATTCATCAGACCGATTATGCCATGCGAACGGTGTTCGACTGGTACCGGGACGGCAAGTTCACTTCTATTAATGTGGGGTGGTTCGATCCGGGCAGATTCCTCGTCGTGCAAACCCGGCCTGCTCGGGATATCTACCTGGAGAGCGCCGCTTCGATCCTCTGGGCGGCGGTCGGAAGTCAGTATTTCACCACGATCGTTTCGCCGCAAAACGAGACCGCGAGACAAGTCTGGGCCCGGCGGATTTTTCTTCCGTCGACCGACGGTCAGACGGAGCCCGCATCCATGCAGGGGGCGCTTGGGCTGTCGGGGTTTACGCTCAAGCCCGGTGAATCGAAAACTGTCGATTTCCTGATCTATGCCGGTCCGAAGGAGCTCGATCGGTTGAGCAGACTGCCCAACAACGAGGCTGCGGTTCTGAGTTTCTCAATCTGGACCCCACTATGCAAAATTCTCCTGACGGCGCTGAATACCATTCACGCCTACGTGGGTAACTATGCGCTTTCCATCATCATTCTCACGATCCTGATCCGAATGCTGATCTGGCCGCTCCAGAACGCAAGTATGAAAAGCATGCGCAAGATGGCGAAGCTCAGCCCGATCATGACTGAGCTTCGGGAGAAGTACAAAGACGATCCCCAACGCCTCAATCAGGAGGTGATGAAGGTTTATAAGGAATACGGGGTTAACCCTGTAGGCGGCTGTTTGCCTCTTCTCGTCCAGTTGCCGATCTTTGCCAGCTTCTTTACCATGCTGGGCTCGATGAGCGAGCTGCGAAACAGTTCTTTCCTTTGGGTGCGCGACTTGTCGCAACCGGATACCGTGGGGCACATCCTCGGTTTTCCGATCAATATTTTGCCTTTGGTGATGGGCGCTGCGCAAGTCTGGCAGATGCGTATCACTCCAAGGACCGGTGATCCGGCGCAGCAACGCTTGCTTTATTTTACGCCGCTGGTGTTCCTCTTCTTCTGCTATAACTACGCGTCCGGTCTTTCTCTTTATTGGACAGTGTCAACTCTCTTTACCGTGTTCCAAACGTACCTGACCCGGAACCAAACCGACCCTCAGCTCACGAAAGTCGTCAAACGCCCGGCAGTTGCGAAAAAGAAGACTTACCGATAACCTTGGTGTTTCCGCTGAAAGTGCGTTATGGAACCGAAAGAAATCCTTGACACAATGTTGGGGTATCTCGGTTTTGTCGTCGATATCCAGGAAAACGAGACCGAGAATGGGCCGCAGCTGCAAATTTACACCGCTGAGTCAGAAGCGCTGATCGGTCCGGAAGGTGCGACCCTCGAAGATCTGCAATTCTTGCTTAACCGTGTCCTTCACGCGCACGACCGAACCGCGCCGCGGGTGCACGTCGATATCTGCCATTGGCGCGCGATGCGGGATGACAAGCTCCGGCAGCGCATCCGCCAGATTGCCGACTCGGTCAGGCGATCGGGTCGTCCGGTCAAGTTGGAGCCGATGAACTCATACGATCGGCGGGTTGTTCACAATGTCTTGAAAGATGATCCGGAGGTGATGAGCTTTAGCCCGGCGGACGAGGCGCGCATCAAACGCATTACGATCCAGCGCCGGAAGCGGGAGCAGGCAGCTCGAGCCGAATAATCGACTCCATCACCTCGTCGCTAAACTGCTGATACGATTCTCGTCCTTTTGCCTCAACCTGTTCCCCGGTGAAACGCATCGGAGTACCCACGACAATCGCGATCGGGCACAACCTGAGCCTGCCATTCTTCGGGAGTGCGGTAAACGAACCAAAAATCCGGATTGGCACGACGGGCGCCAGTGTTCGAGCGATTACCATCCCGAGGCCGGCTTTGGCTCGCTGCGGACGCCCATCAATCGAGCGCGTGCCTTCCGGGAAAATAATCGCGCGATTTCCCTCTTTGATAATTCGAATTATGGTCTTGATCGCTCCCACGTCGCCCCGGTCGCGATCAACCGGCACCACGTTGACCGCTCGCAGCAGTGCTCCAAAGAGCGGATTACTGAAGAGCGTGCTTCGGCCGAGATAATGGATTTCCCGGCGATGAACACAGCCGATCAAGGGCGGGTCGAGATAACTTTGGTGATTGGATGCGAGAATCGCCGGACCGTCCTCGATTAAATTTTCTCGTCCATAGCAGCGGAGATTGAAGCCGATCCGCGTAAGCAGGCCGATAGAGGTATGGCCTATCCGGTAAATAGCTTTCATCACTGCTCACTCAAGCGCACGGGCGGCCGCAAGCCCTTTCTTTTTCAGGCGTCCGACAATTTCTCCGACAACTCCATCAATGGTGAAATGCGAGCTGTCGATGACCTCAGCATCTTCGGCAATGATCAGCGGCGCAGCTCTGCGCGAGGAGTCGATCTGATCGCGAAATGCGAGATCGTCCTGGACACCCTGGGCTGCCCGGCGTTGGGCGCGAACCTCCGGGGAAGCGTCAATATAGAACTTATAGGGTGTTTCCGGGAAGACTACCGAACCGATGTCTCGGCCTTCCATCACGATGTTGTCCGTTGACTGAAAATTTCGTAAGTGTCCGAGCAGGAAATTTCGAACTTCCGAGATCGTCGAAAACGCTGAGACGGTTCGATTCACAATCGGGTCCTTCAAATGGGCTTCCGGATCGACGCCGTCAACCTGGAGAAAAGATTCCCGGTTCCGTAAGCCGAAGGTGAACGTAACCCGACTCATTTCCTGCAGTACGGACGGGATATCGTTCGGTGAAACCCCTCGGGTCGCCATTAGCCAGGCAACCGCACGATAGAGCGTTCCACTATTGACATGCGAAAAGCTCAGGCGGCGGGCCAGAGCGCGCGCCACGCTACTTTTCCCGGAAGCGGCCGGCCCGTCGATCGCCACGACTGTGAAAGAGGATTCGTCGCTCAATCGTGTTCCAAGGCCTCAGCTGGGTTAATGACGGGCGTCGCCGAAGATTCCGCCGGGGCCATAAAGCTTTCGAGCTGGTCCGCAAAACCAGGATAAGAGGTTGCGATACACTCAGTATCTTCAATCACAACTGGTTCTTCAGCGAACAAGCCGGCGATCGCAAAAGCCATGGCAATCCGGTGGTCTCCGTAGCTCCTCAAACGTCCGCCTAAGAGCGGAGCACCGCCATTAATCTCCAAACCATCTTCGCGCTCGACAATGTCGGCTCCCAACGCGATCAGATTGGTGGCGATTGCGGCCAGTCGATCAGTCTCTTTCACGCGCAGTTCCGCCGCGTCCCGGATTACCGTCTTGCCCTCTGCCAATACTCCAGCTACGGTCAGAATCGGTATTTCATCGATGAGGTTGGGGATTTCCGCGCCCTCGATCACGGTGCCGTGCAGGCGCGTTCCCTGGATGCGGATTTCGCCTTCTGGTTCGCCGTAGGATTCGTCTTCAACGACTTCTCTGATTCGTGCTCCCATCCGCAAAAGAACTGAGAGGAAGCCGGCCCGGGTCTCGTTCAGACCAACTCCGCGGACCAGCAAGTCAGCCTCGGGTTGCGCGGCGGCGGCTACCAGCCAGAATGCGGCGCTCGAGATATCGCCGGGCACGTTGAAATCACGCGACTCAGCGACTTGGTCGCCATGCATCGAGACAATGAATCCGCTTCCGAGCGGTTCGCGCTGCACTTGCACCAGGAAGTAATTCAAAAGGCGTTCGGTGTGGTCGCGGGTCGGCAATGGTTCGATCACTACCGTCTTACCGGGCGCCGCTAATCCGGCCAACAGAATCGCACTTTTTACCTGTCCGCTCGCAACCGGCAATTCGTAACGAATTGCCTGAAGCCGGCCACCGCGAATTCGCAGTGGAGCAGTCGACTTTGGACCCGTAGTCTCGATGAGCGCGCCCATGCGACTTAGCGGCTCAACGATTCTTCGCATCGGCCTTGAAGACAGGGAAGCGTCCCCCACCAGGACTGTCTCGAAAGGCTGGGAGGCCACAAGGCCGGCGAGCAGTCGCATCAATGTTCCGGAGTTGCCGCAGTTAATCGGGTGTTCGGGCGCATGCAGACGCCCGCCCTGGCCATGCACAATCAAAGTCGTTTCTTCCGCCTGCTCGATTTCAATGCCGAGATCGCGTAACGCCTGGACCGTGCAAAGGCAGTCCTGGCTTGGAAGAAATCCGCGAATGACACAAGTGCCGTTCGATACACCGGCAATCATCACTGCCCGATGCGAAATGCTCTTGTCGCCGGGTACCCGGATCTCGCCTTCGATTCGCGGGGCTTTATCAACGGTCAACTCAGACATAAGTGGGTGAAAGGTTCTGGGTGGTCAATATACCGTCTCGACTGCAACGAGAGTATGGAGCCAGGCGAAGCGGCACATTTGAGGCACTAGGGCGCCGTCTCATATATAACGATGACGTCGCCGCAGGTCAGTTGGCTGTTTTTCAAGGCGGTCCGAGCCGGACTGGCAGTAGAAGCGTCCATTCTGGATTCATACGGATCGAGGTCCGAGTCGGACTGGCGGTAGCAACGCCGAAAAACAGCCGACTGGCCGCGGCCCAAAGGGTTGCGTTGAAAATGGGCCGGCGGCGTCGTTGCTCCTCGGTCACGTATCGCTTCAGATATGCTCCCTCCTACTGCCAGTCCGGCTCGGACCGCCTTGCCGGCGGCCCATTTTGAACGCAACGACATCATCGGTATATATGAGACGGTGCACTAGTACTAGGTCGAAATCTTACCTCGAATCTGCCTGGCTGCCTCGAGGAAAGAACGCAATTGTTTCTTATCTCCCGTTCCGAGCACGCCGGAAAGGCGTTCGAGCTGCGACACTAATGATTTTAGGGGAACCGCGAGTGCATCGCGATTAGTCATAAGGATTTCTGTCCAAAGGTCAGCTGAGCCGCCCGCTACCCGCGTCAAATCCCGGAGCCCTGGACCCGCAAAGTCGAGGGCTTCCGGCGCGCAGGACCTGAGCGCCTCCAGCAGCGCGCCCGCCACCAGGTGGGGAAAATGACTGATGGCGCCAACCACTTGGTCGTGCTCCTTAATCGGAAGCCGAACGGGCTTACTCCCAAGGTGTTTCCAGAACCGCTCGATCGTCGCGAGATCTCTTGGCGAGGAAACAAAGTCGGCCGAGACAATCGTGATAGAGTCCTGAAAAAGATTCGCTCGAGCGTAATCGGACCCGGAGCGCTCTGATCCGGCCATGGGATGAGTCGGAATGTAAATGGCTCGTTCAATCAAAGCCGGCGCGAGAATTTTTGCTACGTGCCCTTTGACGCTCGCCAGATCCGATACGGTCGTCCCGGTACGAACCGCTTGAGCGAGTTCTGATGCCAACCCAGCGAAAGCGGAAATTGGGATGGCAATAAGGAGCAGATCGGACACTTGCCCTAAGTCGCGCAGAGTTTCGGCACGGGTCGCTCCGGCGAAACGCGTGGATCGAACTTCCGCGAATGGTTCATAGAAACTCACCGGATAACCTGCTGCCTGTGCTGCAAGAGCAACCGAGCCACCCATCAAGCCAAGACCAACAACGCCGATGCGAACCTTTTTCATGCCCTTCCTGGCTAGGAACGCCGCTGCCTCGCGACATTGGAATGGGCCGTACCAAACGCAGTAACCACCACCGAGGGAAAGCCACCTTCGCTCCCGCGTCCCAAACGACTCACTCGCACAAGGCTACGGTACTAAAAAGATCTTCCCAGTGTAAGGATCCCGCACTTCAGCACCGGGTGGATAGCCTTCAACATCAACTTCGCCCGCATTTGGCGCATAAGGACTGGTAACTCTTCCTGGCTTCCCCGGAATCTTCGTCGCGACCGGATAATTTTGAGGTTGCGCCGGAGTAGGAGTTGCTGCCGGGTTCGGCACTTGGGAAACTTCGGGTGGGGTAGGAGTTGCCTCCGCATCCGCAGACGGAGTTGGTCTCGGCTTCGGCTTGGGCTCAGGTAGCTGGCTCACCGGAGGGGTCGGAGTAGCAACGGGCGCCGCGCCGTACCCGTAGCGATTGGTTCGACCTGACTGCGGCCCGGAGCAGGAGGCGAAAGCCAGGCCCGCGAGAACCGCGATGAGGAGATGGTGGCGAATCATAAGAAAGGTAAGCTCACGATTAGTGCATCCACTTTCGAATGACAAACCATTTCCGGCTGATCTCAGGGTCCTGTCCGTAGAAGCTGGATCAGCGCGCGCAGCCGCTGACAGATGTCTCCGATCTGTAAAAGACGTTGGCGTTCGGCTGGTTCGCCGACAAAAGCCGCGGCGATCACATCGCCCACAATCTCGGGTTCGTCGAGCCTTCGCAAATGATCTTTCAAATTCGACGGTAACGCGGCACCCACGCTCTGCAGATGCTGGCAGAGCTCCTTCACTTTCGCGGAAAGCGCGTATGCCTCAACTGAGTTTCCCGGCGATGTTTCCACCAGCTCGATTCTGGCGACCGGAAAAGGTTCCTGCTGAATCCAGCTTAGCAGACGGACTCGGGCCAAGCCCTGCAGGATCAGGTTGGAAGTCCCATTTTCATTGCCAACACATGCCCGGATAAGGCCCATCCCAGCGATCGGATAGAGGTCCCCAATCTCGTTTGCCTCTCCTTTGCCTGGCCTGAGCAGGGCGACCGAAAACATCCTCTCGCCGTGTAAGCTGAATTCAAGCATCCGGCGATAACGGAGTTCGAAGATATGCAAGGGGAGCAACGAGTGTGGAAACAGGACGGCGTTCGGCAGCGCCATGATTGGTGCTTCTCGCGGGATGTTGATCACTTCTATCTAATAACGTCGTTCAAGCTTCTCAGGTCGCGAATAAATGGCGCTCGTTGGTCTAAAGTGCGGCCTCGCTGGAGCAAAAGTAGCACCATGCGCTCCGCGTCTCGATCGATCCGGTTGAAGCGCCGGACTACTTCCGGAGGTACTTCGTAAGCTGGTCGACATCTTTGTCCCCGCGTCCTGAGAGATTGACCACGACGATCGTCTCCTTGTCCCATTCCGGTGCGTGTTTTCGGACGTAGGCCAGAGCGTGAGTAGACTCGAGCGCCGGTAAGATGCCCTCCGTACGAGCTAACTCGAAAAACGCGTCCACCACCTCATCATCGGTCGCAAAGTCGTACTGCACGCGGCCGCGGTCATGTAGATAACTGTGCTCAGGCCCGACCGCGGCATAGTCCAATCCCGCTGAAATCGAATGGGTAGGCTGGATTTGGCCATCCTCGTCAGCCAGCAAAAACGTCCTGGCGCCCTGCAGGACGCCGAGACGTCCCCCCTGGAACCGAGCGGCGTGCTCGCCTGGACGCAGTCCTCGGCCACCTGCTTCAACACCCACCATGCGAACCTCGGCGTCCTGCAGAAAAGGATAAAACAGACCAATCGCGTTGCTGCCTCCGCCCACGCAGGCCACCAGGAGATCGGGCAAGCGCCCTTCCGCCGCCAGGATCTGCCGGCGCGCTTCCTCGCCGATAACCCGATGAAACTCCCGAACCAGCAACGGATAAGGATGCGGTCCGTAGACTGTCCCTAACAGATAGTGCGTCGTCCGCACGTTGGTCACCCAATCGCGCATCGCCTCATTCACTGCCTCTTTCAGAGTTGCCTGTCCTGCGGTGACCGGGACAACTTTTGCTCCCAGAAACTCCATGCGAGCGACATTCACCGCCTGCCGCTCCATATCGACTTTGCCCATGTAGATCACGCATTCACAGCCAAACCGCGCCGCCACGGTGGCGGTGGCGACTCCGTGCTGGCCCGCACCTGTTTCGGCAATAATCCTTTTTTTCCCCATGCGTTTGGCCAAAAGGATCTGACCGATCGCGTTATTGATTTTGTGCGCGCCAGTATGCAGCAAATCCTCTCGCTTGAGGTAGATTCGGGGCCCTCCCAGACGGCCGGTGAGTTGTTCAGCAAAATAGAGCGGCGTGGGACGACCGCAGTAATCGCCCAAAAGACGGTGATATTCTGCGCAAAATGCCGGATCGACGCGCGCGCTCTCGAACTCTTCACGCAATTGCTGGACCGCCGGCATCAGAGTCTCAGGCACGAAAACGCCTCCGTAGGGACCGAAACGGCCATGGGCGTCCGGCACGGCAGAGATCTCCGCTTCTGCGTTCGAGGTGATCATCTTCTCAAAGAAACAGGAGACCGATCAGGAATCAAACGCCCTTCGCCAGAATCTCTAGAATCGCTCGACGATGCGGGGAGGGCATCGGCAAAGCGGCGACTCTATCGACCGGGTGCCAAGTCGTTGAGACGAGAGATTTGGGAACCCCGGTAAGGGAATAGACTCGGGCTTCGACCAGAAAACGGGTGATGGGATAGCGAAAAACCGCGATTGGCTGATGGCCGGCGAAGGTCTCGGCGGCGGGCGGCATGGTCCACAGGCCGTTCCAGCGCCGTCCGGTCTGTTGTTGGAGCAAGAGACGCCCTCTTCGACAGATCCAGGAATAGTTCTCCGTGACCCGATGAACCTTTGGACGGCGCTTTTTGCGCGGCAGCGCGGTTGGGTCGGATGCGCGACAAAAACGCTGGACCGGACACGCCACGCAGACGGGGGCGCGCGGGGTGCAAACAAGGGCACCAAGCTCCATCAAAGCGGCGTTAAAAGCCCAGGGCGTTCGGTTCGACAGAGCTTCTCCGCCCAGCGCCAAAGCAATCTTTTCCCTTCGCTCGAATCAATCGGCTCCGAAAAATCGAACAAGCGAGAAAGCACCCGCGCGATATTCGCGTCGACAATTGGGACGGGTTTGTCAAAAGCGAAACTCGCGATCGCGCCCGCCGTGTACTGGCCAATCCCGGGCAGTTTTTGCAATGCGTCCACATCCTGGGGGAAAGACCCCTCGTACTTGCTGACCAGCGTCTTCGCGCATTGATGGAGCTTTTGGGCTCGTTGATAATAGCCAAGTCCTTGCCAGGAACACAGCACCTCCGGCAGAGGTGCCGCGGCCAGCGATTGCATCGTGGGATAACGCCTGATCCAGCGCTGAAAATACCCAAGCACGGTCTGAACCTGCGTTTGCTGGAGCATCAACTCGGACACCAGCACGAGGTAGGGGTCATGGGTTTGGCGCCAAGGTAAGGCGCGACCGCGCTCCTGAAACCAGGAAACAAGCGTCCTCCGAAACTCCGTGCTTTCGATTGCCAATTGCTCCATCGTTCGAGAGTGAATTCCTATACCGTCGTTCTGAGCCTCGCGCAGGTCGACGCTCTTCGCGACCTGCTCACCGGGCAAGGCTTCGATCTGAGTGATCGGCCTTACATGATCTTTTTCGCCCAGAAAGGCAAGCTATCGATTTCCGTCTACGCGAAAGGGCCGAAGGTAGTCATTCAAGGCAAGGAGACGGAAGATTTCGTCCGATACTCTTTAGAACCTTTAATTCTGAAGGAAGCGCGGCTTGGCTATGAGGAGGTGCTCGACCCGGAGATATTCCAACCACATTTCGGCATCGATGAGAGCGGCAAAGGAGACTTCTTTGGGCCGCTCGTTATAGCGGGAGTCTACGTTGATAGCGCTATCGCGCGCAGCTTCCTCGACCAAGGCATCATGGACAGCAAACGTATCTCGTCCGACGCGCGCATCCGGCAGTTGGCTGAGGTCATTCGGAAAACTCCCGGCGTCCTCGCGGACGTGGTGATGATCGGCCCGGAACGATACAATCAGCTTTACGCGCGCTTTGCTAATCTGAACGACCTGCTTGGCTGGGGTCACGCCCGAGTGATTGAGAATCTGCTTCGGTCCAAACCGGATTGTCGAAGATCGCTGTCCGACAAATTTGCCAATGAATCTGTAGTCAGAAAATCGTTGATGAAACTCGGTCAGACCATCCAGGTCGATCAGCGGACAAAAGCCGAAGCCGATCCGGCGGTGGCCGCTGCTTCGATTCTCGCGAGAGAAAGGTTTATTCTCTGGCTAGAGCGTCAGGGGCGGCAGCTGAGCATTCCATTGCCCAGAGGGGTTTCGGAAATAGTGAAGACAGCCGCTCGGGAGATCGTTGAGAAAGTCGGTCCCGAGGGCCTCAGCAAGGTGGCCAAAATGCATTTCAAAACCGCGGGGGAAATCCTTGCCGGGAAAAGAGCCTTGCCCGCCTCCGGTTCTTGCGGTTAGTTCGGAAGGTTCTCAGCGATGGCGACTTGCGCTCATCAAGTTGACGGTTTTAATCGGCAACCAGAAGTGCCAGGAACGATCGAAATCTCGAAAGGAGTCTCATGGCCAATCTGACGAAACGGGATATCGTCGTGAAGATCAGTAACGATACCGGCTTAATTCAACAGCAGGTCTTCGACGTGGTGCAGCGCACGCTTGACCTCATCGCCGATGCCTTGGGCCGGGGCGAAGATGTCGAACTGCGTAACTTCGGTATCTTTGAAGTTAAGCTGACCAAAGAGCGTGTGGGCCGAAACCCGAACCAGCCAGGCAGCAGTTTCAAAATCCCTTCTCGCGCCGTTGTGAAATTCAAGGCGGGAAAAATCATGCGTCAGAAGGTGTCCAAACTTTCTCCGGCACTTCGACAAGCCGGGGGTCTGAAAGCTTATAAGTAACCGGCAACGGTGTCACTTGGGCGGCTGATCACGTGCTTCCAGAGGTCGAAGGCGGAATTTTTCGAAGTGGTCGATGAGCCGCATTTTTGGCCGTCTTTTTTTCTCCAGGCGAAGACGCTCGGAGGTAACCTCGTGTCGGGTCTTCTGCTGTTTTCGCGCCTCCAGTTCTTCGACCAGCGATCTCCTGGCAAAAAAACGATTAAGCGACTGGCTGCGTTCACGGCAGCAACGCGCGCGAACATCGGTAGGACGATGGCAAAGGACAACTCCGCCACCCCGCAAGAACGTTTCGTCGAGATCTCTTTCCCGACAGCCGGTGGCGTCCATCCGGGCTTGTAGTTCCTTTGCTTTCCGCGCCGAAACTGGGTAGGCAGGCAAAACGGTTGTAACTGAGCAGCGGAAGAGGTGAGAGTCAACCAAGCGTCCCTGTCCTTGGTTGACTCTCACCTCTTCCGCTGAGCAGTTGCGTTCAGGGTTCTCAAAGTAGATCATACAACCCATGGCTGCCGAACTGTTAACCACGAATCGGAAAGCTCTCACGATCAATCTCGACGAAGCAAAGTATGGCACCTTTGCCGAGATCGGTGCTGGGCAGGAAGTTGCTCGCCAATTCTTTCAGGCGGGAGGGGCCGCGGGAACGGTCGCAAAGACCATCTCGGCTTACGACATGAAGTTCAGCGACGAGATCTACGGAAAATCGGCCCGCTATGTCTCGCGCGAACGGTTAAACATGATGTTGGACCACGAGTACGGATTACTCATCGAGCGCCTGCGTGACGTGCGGGGTGATCGATCCCACTTTTTCGCATTCGCCGATACCGTTTCGGCGCGGAACTATCGCGGCAACAACGAATGTCACGGTTGGTTAGGCATGCGTTTTCAAACAGCGCCCAATACGCCGCCGAGCGACGTCATCCTCCACGTCCGGATGTGGGACAAAGAAAATATTCTTCAACAACAGGCTCTCGGCATCATCGGAGTAAACCTCATGTATGGCGGGTTCTATTTCCTGGAGGATCCCGATAAGTTGATCAGTTCGCTCGCTGACAATCTCACGATCGACCGGATCGAGGTCGACATGATCAATTTTGCCGGACCGCTTTTTTCGCAGGTCGATAACCGGCTGATGAGTCTGAAACTGGTTGAACTTCGGCCTGACCAACGCGGTCATGTTCAGCCCGCAAGGTGAAGTCTTGCAGCCCTCGGAGGTCCTGTACAAAAAGGCGATTCTGGTTGAGCGCGGCAGTTTTCGGCCGGTTACCTTGGTAAACCAGGACATGCTGCAATGTGCGCTGGCGCAATTTCTGCAGGAGCCGGTATTGCAGGGGAGCGACATCGTTGTCCTTATGGAGATAACTATGCACAACCTGCTCGCGTCTGGGAAAGTGGACCATGAGGACTTTCTCGCCCGGGTCGATACTCTGGCCGCCATCGGAAACAACGTCTTGATTTCCAATTACATGGAGTTTTACCGGCTCACCTCCTACTTCCGTCGATACACCAAACAAATGATCGGGGTCGCCATGGGGATTAACAATCTCCTGGAGGTCTTCAACGAGAAGTACTACGAGAATCTCGAGGGAGGCATCCTCGAATCGTTTGGCCGATTACTTAAAAACGAGACCAAACTGTATATCTATCCGATGCGCAAAGCGGCCTATGACCGCTATTGTCAGTCGGCGGAAGCTCCCCGTCCGACTCCATCCGGGCGGAGTTCCGCTCATGCCCTGGCGACGGAGGTATGGATCAACGCGAACAATCTCCAAGTCGAAGTGCATCTTCGGAACTTGTACGCTCATCTCTTAGAGAATCATTACATCGCTCCCATGGTCGGATATGATCCGTCCACCATGGACATCTTTTCGCGCGATGTACTTGCGAAGATTCAGCGAGATGAATCCGGCTGGGAAAAAACGGTTCCTGAACGCGTCGCCGCCATCATCAAAGAGCGGCAGCTTTTTGGGTATCGTAAACCGGAACCGGCAGAGTTGCATCCGGTCGGCTGAGCGGTTGACATTATCTCGGAAATAGGGTCCTTACCGGGCAACCTCATGGACGGTGGTGCCTGAGGTCCCCCCTCTCGAAGCTGTGGCAGCTCCAACCGACATAGCCCTGATGAATCCGTTGGAGCAGCGGATCGGTTACAAGTTTCGGAACTCGTTGCTGCTCGCGGAGGCTTTGACCCATCCAAGTCTCGGCCATGAGACCCAGCGGCATCACTTTGATAATCAACGGCTCGAGTTTTTGGGCGACGCAGTACTCCAATTAATCTTCACGGAGCATCTGTTCCGGCTTTTTCCGCACTTTAGTGAAGGGCAGCTGACGAAGCTTCGGTCCCGGCTGGTTTCGCGAGAAGGTTTAAAAATTCACGCCATCAACATCGGGCTCGGCACGTATCTGATGATGGGCCGGGGAGAGGAAGCGAGCGGGGGACGTCAGCGCGCCTCAATCCTTGCCGACGCCTTTGAAGCGCTGATCGGGGCGATGTATCTGGATAGCGATCTGGAAGTCGTTCGCCAATTCATCATGGAAGAGGCGCAGGAAGATATTCAGCGCCTTGCCCTCCAGCCTCTCGAGATCAATCCGAAAGGCCAATTGCAGGAGCTGCTGCAAGCGATTTCTCCGAAAAGTCCGGTCTACGAGATCGTCTCGCAGGCCGGCCCCGAGCACCAAAAAATGTTTGTCGCCAAGGTCATCTGGGACGGCCTCGAGCTCGGATCCGGTCATGGCTCCAGCAAAAAACAAGCGGAAACCGCCGCCGCTCTTTCGGCGCTGAACGCGCGTCTTTGGGATACCAACGCACCTCCTGAAGTAGCGGGTTGAGGGGCTTGAGCGAGTCGCTCGCGTGAGCAGGGACGCAGGCGGATGGCCTCGTCAGACTCTATGCGAGCTGAGCGGCCGGCGTAGCGCAGACGGCCTCGTCCGTAATCTGGTGGCACTGGCAGCACGCTGCGATGTCCGTTTGACTCCGATGATACCGGCAGTGCGGAATGCTTTGGTGTGTCCGGGCACCCGCTCACAAGATTAACGGACGAGGCCGCGTCTGTCGACAGGCCCAAGGCCGTTCGCGCTACGCCGGCCGCTCAAGCTTTCGCCGCGCCGCTCAGGCCGCTCTAATCCGTTGCGTTCCGGAGGCCAGTTCGTTAGTTTCAGTCTTTCTATGGCAAAGGTTGTCCTCGGCAAGGGACTGAACGCCCTGATCACTGCACCGCAACCAGTGGCGCTTGAGACCGAAGAGCGAGTCGAACGAGTGGCTTTGGGAGAGGTGGTACCGAGTCCGCTTCAACCTCGCAAAAATTTTCCCGCCGAACAGCTCCAGGAGTTGGTCGATTCCATTCGCGAACGCGGCATCATTCAGCCATTGATCGTGCGCAGGGTAGCCGGCAAATGCGAATTGATTGCCGGCGAGCGCCGCTGGCGGGCTGCTACCCAGCTCCGTCTGCCGGACATACCAGTCATTATCCGGCAAGCGAGCGATCGCGACGTTCTTGAGTTGGCGCTGATTGAGAACCTGCAGCGAGAAGACCTGAACCCGGTTGAAGAAGCGCATGCTTATCGCCGGTTGTCCGAAGAGTTCTCCTTGCGGCAAGAAGATATCGCTAACCGCGTAGGAAAGAGCCGCGCCGCCGTGGCCAACTCTCTGCGTTTACTGGAGCTGCCTGCACTGGTGCAGAGTTATCTCGCACAAGGAAGGATCAGCGTCGGCCACGCCAAAGTGTTGCTGACCTTAGATAACCCGGAAGAACAGCTGGCCGTCGCGGAGTTGGCTATTCGCCACGCTGCGACGGTGCGAGCGACCGAGAAAATGGTTGCGGACCATCTTGCTCGCCATGGACTGGTCCGGAGCGGCCGGACCGGAGTGCGTCCGTCTCCCGCAACGATCAACAGCGTAAATCGGGCGCTCGTCCACCTCGAAAACGAGCTCCGCGAACGCTTGGCGACGCACGTCATTATTCATCACGGTGAGAAGAAGGGTCGCATCGAGATCCAATACTATGGAGATGACGACCTGGAACGCATTCTGGCGCTGCTTGGAGTTCCGCCAAGGTGATTGCTGCCGGTCGGTCAAAATGCCGCTCTTGCGCTGTGGCGATGATGATTTGTCTTCTTTTGGCTTCCTGCAAGCCAAAACAGAGCGCCGTTGAGCAATCAGGCGAAAAGCAGACGACTCCTGTGAATCTCGCGAGTTCGGCGACCGCTCCCCCATTGCCCGAAACTCCTCCGGAGCTCTGGAATCAATTTGACGGCGAACGCGCACTGCAATATGCGCGTAAAATCTGCGAACTGGGTCCGCGTCCCTCAGGTAGCAAGGCCTTAGAGCTTGCGCGGAAATATGTCTCTGAGCAGCTTAGTTCGTTCGGCTGGCAAGTGCTCTCGCAGCGATTCACCGATCAAATGCCGGACGGTAAAACCGTCGAATTCTGCAACTTGCTCGCTCAACCCGCGCACCTCAAGGTGGCCGGATCGAGAACCGCGCTAGTTGCTTACCTCGATTCATCACATACCGAAGTTTTTCGCAGTGTGAACGCGAGCGACGGCGCAGCTAATTCGGCTGTCCTGCTCGAGTTGGCTCGCGTGCTGGCAAGTGCTCCCCGAATCGCGTCGGTGGTTGAAATCATTTTCCTGGATGGCCACGCGCCTTTCCGCGAAGCCGGCCTCGCTGACGGCCTTTTCGGAAGTCGATTTTTCACCGAGCTATTAAAGATCAACCAGCAAACCGCCGGCTATCGGGCAGCTGTGGTGCTGGGAAACCAGGGCGGCCCGGAGGTCCACCTTTGCTGCGCTCTCAATTCCGATCCAGCTCTGATCAAGGATTTTCGAGGAGCGGCTCAGGGCCTGGAATTCCGCCTCGAGACTTCGGATCGACCCTTGCTTTCTGACCAGGTTCCCTTTTTGCAGGCCGGCATTCCCGCATTGGCCCTCCTCGATCCCGAGTCGCCTGTTCTGGAAACCGCCGATGATGTTCCGGATCGACTCTCGGCTGCTTCGCTTGCGCAAAGTGGCAAGCTCGTTCTCTATTACCTCGCTGCGCAAAAGATACCGGCGCATTAAATGATGAACCTTATTCTGTACGTTAAACCAGGCTGTCCCTGGTGTCGCAGCGCCGAGAGTTTCCTGAACGAGCGCCGGTATGGCTTTCAGCGCGTCGATGTATATCAGGATCCGGAAGCCTACGCGGAGATGAAACGCCTTTCCGGTCAGCCGTACGCCCCCACGCTGCGCGCCGGCGAACTTATCCTGAAAGATTTTGGAGACGAGGAACTAGAGGCGTTCCTAAAAAAGAACCGGATCCACCCGTAAGTTCTGGAGTGCGTGCGACAAGTCGCACGGACTCCAAGACATTCGACAGGAGTGCCCCATACCGCTTGTCCCACACTAGTACTCAAACTCACCATCCCGATAGAGGCCGTCGGGGATCGTTTTAATCGTGTCGGTCAGATTGACAAACTTGACCGATCCTTCAATCCGTACTTGCGGCGCAAACCGGAAAAGTCCCTGGATATCCAGCTCTTTACAGCCGATCAGCGACGGTACTCCCTCGACCACGAGTTCTTCCAAACGGTCGACCACCTTGTAAAAGTCACTCAGCCGAATCAGCGGCGGGATACCTCCTCGCTCCGGACGGAGGCGCAAATTATGCCCGGCGTCCAACTCGTATGAATCTGAGCGGATCGCCAGCAAATCGCTGGTTGTCTTCACCGGCGCAAAGCGGCTTCGCGGAACGTCCACCGCCATTGATCCCTCGAAGCACTCGATAGCAGCACCCATCGCCGTCTCCAGCTGATAGACCAGAGGAGAATTTTTGTCCCGCGGATCCACGTTTTTCTCATTGCGGATCAACGGCAACGGCAGTAACCCGCCGGCGTGCCGCAGCGCGCTCGTCAGTGCATCCAATCTGAGCCAAATGGAATTGGTATTAAAATAACGGTGTCGCGTTATGTTCTGAAACTCGGAAAGATCCTCGTCGGGACACTGGGCTAGCTCCCGGAGCAAATAATGCCGGTCGCTCCGGCGAATCGCCAAATGACCGCCTTTGCGATCCGCCTCCGTCCGTCGCGTTACCTCCATTAGGAAGGGAGCACCGGAATCAACAAAGAAACGCAGGAGACCAGGATCCAGCGTCGCCCCGAGGTTGTCCGCATTCGAGACAAAGAGAACCTCTTTTCCAGCTTGTTGCAGCCGCTCCAACATACCGGACCCAAGCAGCGTTGGATAAATGTCGCCATGGCCGGGCGGGCACCATTCGAGTTGAGGATTTGCCGGCCAATGAATTGGTAGCAGGGTGCTTGTGTCGAGCTTCGGCACTCTGTTCTGGAGCAATTCGGATTGTCGCGGAGGACCCAGCTCGGGGTAGCGCTGGAGAGCCGACAAAGTGTCAGCGCTCGTACTGAAACTGTTCAGCCAGAGAAGCTCCAATCCCGACGATCGATCCGCTTTCTGCTCCAGAATCTGCTGGACGATGATATCGAGGAAGGTGAGTCCGTCCCGAACCGCCAGCAGGCTCTTGGCTTTCGCCAATCCCATACTGGTGCCCAAACCGCCGTTTAATTTTACGACGACCGTCTTCGACGTTAGCTCGGGCTCGGCGGCAGTCGAATCGGCGGAAGCCATTCGCGGCAAAGAGGTGACCGGTTCCATCGATCGCTCCGGAATCAGACCAGCCTCCTTCGCGACCAGTTTCTTATACTGATAGAAAAAGGCTCGTTGCGCGGCTTCGTCGACACCGGCCTCCACTATCTTCTGCGCAATCAACTCTTCAGCATTCATCGTGGCGGCACCAGTGCGCCGTCTCAATATATAACGATGACGTCGCCGCGGCCCAAAGGGTTGCGTTCAAAATGGGCCGGCGGCGGCGTTGTTCCTCGGTCACGTATCGCTTCAGATATGCTCCCTCCTACTGCCAGTCCGGCTCGGACCGCCTTGCCGGCGGCCCATTTTGAACGCAACGACATCATCGGTATATATGAGACGGTGCACTAGCAGGTAGCGAGCGAGAAATAGCAATCGCTTACCGCGTTGTTTTGTATGTCAAGTAGGCTTGCAAAGCATCAGCTGCTCTCTCCAATTGGACGTCTGCCATCTGTCCCACGCTGCTCCTCTCGGCACTGCTCATGGAGCCGAGCCGGCGCCGGACGATGAGCGCATGCTCCTGTTCCTGCGTTACGGCGGAGTAAATGTCGGGCGAAATGCCGTGCCCCTGAATGATTTGCCTGTCCGGAGTAAAATAACGCGCGGTAGTCAAGTCGGATCGCCGATCCGTCTGGAAGCGGTACTTCGCTTTGAACAACACCTTTACCAAAGGTGGTCTCGCCTACCAGAATCGCACGTTTAAGATCTTTCAGCGCACCCGCCACAATTTCCGCGGCGCTGGCTGTCTCGCTGTTTACCAGGACCGCGACAGGGTAACTGCCTCGGGAATGGTCAATCACGCCGGTGTAGTACTGTTGATCTTGTGCGGGATCTCGGCCCTCCGTATAGACCACCATTGTTTTGGGCGGAACGAATAACCCGCAGGTATCCACTGCGCTGCGGACCAGACCTCCGGGATTAAACCGCAAATCCAGGATCAAGCGCCTGCATTCCTTCCTTTTCGAGATTCTTCAACTCCGTCTCCAATTCCTGGGCTGTGGGAGAAACGAACTCCGTGATCCGCAGATATCCGATTCGCCAGTGATCGGTAGCTGCCGGATCGAGGAGCTTCGCGTCTTTAACGCTGGGCACCTTGATGAATTGTCGCTCCACCTCGATCCGCAATGTCTGCTTGCTCGAAGGCCGAAAAATGGTGAAGCTCACCGTCTGACCTGGCTCGCCCCGCAGGAGATGGCCTACATCGTCGAAGGTCTTATGCTCAGTGGAAACCCCATTGATGCTCAGAATCTGATCACCCGGAGCCAGACCTGCTTTTGCCGCCGGAGCGCCCTCTATCAGTGAAACCACTGTGGTGACGCCATGGACCGGAGTAAGCACCACGCCAAAGCCGCTCATCTCCCCACGATTCTCGGTGAGTTCTTCGCGAAAATCGATGGGCTCAACAAATTGGCTGTGCGGATCCAGCTTTTCGATCATCCCGTGAAGGGCCGCATAGACCAGATCGCGATATCCTGTTTTCGCCGGATCGACATAGTCCTGCCGAACAAGCTCCAGCGCATTACTGAAAACGGCCGCCGCTCGGACAAGTCACTGTCAGAAGAGGTAGCGCTATCCGGAAAACTCGAGGTTGACAGCAGCGCCGTTCCGCAAAAGCCGACGTCAAAAATAATTAAACCTGCCAATAAAAACTTCTTCATCCGAAAGCACTACGCATCCATTCCGAGCCTTGTACGCCAGCATACCCGAAATTTATGCCAAATACAGTTCACGCATCGAATGTTCAGCCATCAAGCGCGATCAATGCACAACAGAAAACTCGGATCGACAAGTCGGCTGAAAAACGTAGGGGTAGTGTGAGCATGAACAAGATTCGGGTTTGGACCGGGAAGCCTTTTCCCTTGGGAGCTACGTGCACGAAGGAGGGCGTGAATTTTGCCATCTACTCGGAGAACGCAACTGGAGTGGATCTTTGTCTTTTCGATCAGCCCGATTCGGATCGCGAGACTCTGCGTATTCGGGTGACGGAACGTACCGACCAGATCTGGCACGTTTTTATACCAGAAATCGGTCCAGGTCAGCTCTACGGGTTTCGAGTTTATGGCGTGTATCTGCCGAAGGAAGGTAGCGATTTAACGCTTCCAAGGTGCTGATCGACCCGTATGCAAAGGCGATCGCCGGAAAAATTAATTGGGGTCCGGAGATGTTTGGATATCCGCTGGGCGAACCGGCAGAAGACCTGAAACGCGATTATCGCGACAATGCTTTCAACATGCCAAAGTGCGTAGTCATCGATCCGGCTTTCGACTGGCGAGATGATCAGCCGCCAGGGATTCCGCTGGCGGAATCGGTCATTTACGAGGTCCATCCAAAGGTTTTACCAGACTATGGGATAAAGTGCCGGAGGAACTGCGGGGAACTTATGCCGGGCTGGCTAGCCCGGCCGCGACCGAGTACCTCCGCCAACTCGGGAGTCACCGCCGTCGAACTGCTGCCGGTGCACGAACATGTCGATGACAATATCCTGATCGATCGCGGACTCACAAATTACTGGGGTTATAACACGATCGGATACTTTGCTCCGGAAAGTTCCTATTCAAGCAAAGGTGTTCTTGGAGGTCAGGTGACGGATTTTAAGGAAATGGTCTACGCCCTGCATAAAGCAGGTCTCGAGGTTATCCTGGATGTGGTTTATAACCATACTGCCGAAGGTAACCATTTGGGACCGACGATCGCTTTCAAGGGAATCGATAATGCTTCTTTTTATCGGCTGATGCACGATGACCGGCGTTTTTACATGGACTATACCGGGTGCGGCAATACGCCGAATACGCGCAACCCTCGGGTACTGCAGCTAATCATGGACAGTTTGCGCTACTGGGTCGCCGAGATGCGAGTCGATGGATTTCGCTTTGATCTCGCTACCACTCTGGCGCGGGAGGAACACTATTTTGAGCGAGACGCCGGCTTCTTCGACATCCTGCTGCAAGACCCCATTCTCTCGCAGGTCAAGCTGATCGCCGAGCCTTGGGATGTAGGTGAGGGCGGGTATCGGGTGGGGGATTTCCCGATTCCCTGGGCGGAGTGGAATGGAAAATACCGCGATTGCACCCGCCGCTTTTGGAAAGGGGATGACGGGACATTGGGCGAATTCGCGTACCGGTTAACGGGAAGCCCTGATCTCTACGAACATCAAGGCCGCCGACCCTATGCCAGTATCAACTTCGTCACCTCACACGACGGTTTCACTTTGAACGACTTGGTTAGCTATAACGAGAAGCACAACGAGGCGAATGGGGAAGATAATCATGACGGCGATACCAATAACAATTCCTGGAATTGCGGCGCGGAGGGACCGTCCAAAGACCCGAAAGTCAATGCGCTCCGACGTCGGCAGCGCCGGAACTTTCTCGCAACGTTGTTTCTCTCCCAAGGTGTCCCGATGATCTTGGGCGGCGACGAGTTCGGCCGCGCCCAGAAAGGCAACAACAATACTTATTGTCAGGATAATGAGCTTTCCTGGTTCGATTGGAATTGGGGTAAAGACAGCAAACAGCTCTTCACCTACGCTAGCCAACTGATCAGGTTCCGCCGGGACCATCCCGTCTTCCGACGGCCGAAATATTTTCGAGGCCGCCGGATCCGGTCCTCCGACGTCAAAGATATTATGTGGTTCAGTCCAAACGGATCGGAGATGAAGGTAAAAGATTGGCAAAACGGTTTCGCCAAATGCGTAGGTATGTTGATTAGCGGCGCAACGGTCGATATTCGAGATGCCAAAAACGAGATCGTCAAAGACAACACTTTTCTGCTGCTCTTTAACGCTCACTATGAGTCACTAACCTTCATCCTGCCCGGACGCCAAGAAATCCGTTGGCAACCGGTGCTCGATACTGCGCTGGACGTTGGCTTTGTGTCGCAATCCAAGGTGCTCTCCGCGGGTGAAGAGATTGAACTGATCGAACGGAGTCTTGTCCTTCTGCAGCTTTCTGAGGGCGAAGAAAACTTTGCGCAGGAGGAGTCATGGGCTACGAAGACAGGCAAGGCGCCTTCCAAAACACCCAGTCAGCAGGCCGGCCGTTAACGAAACTGTCGCATGGAGAAAACAACTCGCTTGTATTCGCAGGGACCCGAGATTTTGAGCTCTGGAGTTTCCTTTTCCACTTGGGCTCCGCAAAAAAGGCAGGTGTCGCTGGTCGTCCTTGGTCCCCGGCAGCAGATACAGCGCGAATTGCCTTTGGAGAAAGACGCTGACGGTTATTGGACCGGCCTGGAAGCCAACGCTGGGGCGGGAACTTTGTATCAATATCGCCTCGATAATCATCTGTTTCCCGATCCTGCCTCCCGCTTCCAACCGATGGGAGTTCATCTGGCCTCGGAAGTCATCGAAAATCGCTTTTCCTGGACGGACAGTCATTGGCGCCCACCGGAACTCCGCGATCTTATCATTTACGAACTGCACACTGGAACCTTCAGTCCGGAGGGAACATTCGCCGGTATCGGCCGTCGCTTGGAACATTTCCAGCGCCTGGGCGCGAACGCGATCGAGCTGATGCCTGTTGCGGATTTTCCCGGAAGATGGAACTGGGGATACGACGGAGTGTCTCTTTTCGCACCAGCGCGCGTCTATGGACGGCCCGACGATTTGCGCCGCTTGGTTGACGATGCGCACCGGGCCGGCTTAATGGTCATTCTGGATCTCGTTTACAATCATCTCGGACCGGACGGGAATTATCTCGGCGCCTACAGCGACCGCTATTTCAATGAAAAACATCACACCCCGTGGGGTCGCGCTTTCAATCTGGATAATGATCAGGCCGAACCCGTGCGTCGGTTTTTCGTGGAAAACGCGCTCTATTGGCGACGCGAGTTTCACATCGATGCCTTCCGATTAGATGCGACGCAAGCAATCCCCGACGATTCTCCTAAGCACTTGATCCAGGAAATCACGGAGCAGATGCAGGACCTCGGCGGCCTTGTCATTTGTGAGGATCCGCGAAATGAGCGCCGGCTTTTGCAGAGACGCTCGGAGGGCGGCTATGGTTGCGATGCAGTCTGGGCCGATGATTTTCATCACGTTGTCCGGGTGCAGATGACCGGCGAGGACGAGGGCTATCTTGGGTATTTCCAGGGTACAATTGACGAGCTAGTTGGGACGTTGCGCGAGGGTTGGTTGTTTACCGGGCAAATCCAGAAGGATGGCATTCCTCGCGGAACTCCGGCAGCGGACTTGCCCCCGGAGCGCTTCATTCATTGTGTCTCTAATCACGATCAAACCGGTAATCGCGCTTTCGGTGAGCGGTTAAATCACCTCGTTTCGCCGGCCGCTTACCGCGCGGCGAGCAGCCTGCTGTTGCTCGACCCTTATACCCCAATGCTTTTCATGGGTCAGGAATGGGCGGCCGCTACTCCTTTCTTGTATTTTACCGATCATGAACCGGTTCTCGGAAGGAATATAAGCGAAGGACGTCGCAAGGAATTCGCCGAGTTTTCCGCGTTCCGCGATCCGGAAATGCGAAAGGAAATTCCGGACCCTCAATCCGAATCCACCTTTCGACAATCGGGCTTGCAGTGGGCTGAATTGAGCGAACCGGAACACCAGCAGATCCAGCTTCTTTACCGCGATTTGATAGCTTTGCGCCGGGAGCACTTAGCTGATCGCCGTCGTGGGAGTTGGAGAGTGGCTCAAGTCGGGGAGAAAACCGTTGCGCTACGTTACCAGGCATCTCCGGCCAACCTCCTTGTCCTGGTGCAACTGACTCCTGGTCAGCTCGTTCTGGAGGCGACTGAGGAAATTCTGGCGGCGGCACCTGGCCATACTTGGAAGGCAAGGCTGGCCTCCAACGATCGAGCTTACGGGGGGAAAGGCCCCGGTATCTTTGACCCGCAAAAAAACCAGTTCTTGCTGAACGCACCAGAGGTGATTGCATTTACTGAAGAACCTGATTTCCAGGAAACCTTCGGGAACGAAGGTCTTTGAAAGGAGGATATTAATCCGCGATGGCATCCCAGCCCCGTACCCCTAACGCGACTTACCGTCTGCAATTCAGCAACCAATTCTCGTTTCGCGACGCTTTGGACGTCGTTCCCTATCTGGCCGACCTCGGAATCAGCGATCTCTATAGCTCCCCATTTTTTCGATCTAGGCCGGGAAGCACTCACGGCTATGATGTAACCAACCATAACGAGTTAAATCCGGAAATCGGCACAAAAGAAGATCTTGCCGCGCTGTCCAGCGCTCTGCGCGAACGGCGCATGGGTCTGATCGCTGATTTCGTGTCGAACCACATGGGCATCACGGACCCGACCAATGAATGGTGGATGGATGTGCTCGAAAACGGCCCTAGCTCGGCTTTCGCGCCTTTTTTCGATATCGATTGGCACCCAGTAAAAAAAGAGCTGCATAACAAAGTCTTGTTGCCCGTGCTGGGCGATCAGTACGGCAAGGTGCTTGAAGCAGGTCAAATTCATTTAGTCTACCGCGATGGCAGTTTTTTCGCGACATACTATGAACGGCAGTTCCCTTTAAATCCGCGTACCTATAGATTTATCCTGAGGATCGCGTTGGAAAACCTTCACCGCTATGCCGACGAAGAGATGGTGTTCGAGCTTGAGAGCATCTTGACGTCACTGGAACATCTTCCTGGGCGGACCAGTACTGATCACGGAAAGGTGCGCGAACGGGCCCGCGAAAAAGAGATCAGCAAACGCCGAATCGCCCGGCTTTGCGCCGAGTTTCCTCAGGTCGAAGACGCGATTGAAGCAGCGATCAATCAACTGGAGGGCCGCCCCGGCGATCCCCGATCGTTTGATCAGCTTGATCAACTTCTCGATGCCCAAGCCTATCGCCTGAGCTATTGGCGAGTCGCCGGCGAAGAAATCAATTACCGGCGTTTTTTCGATGTGAACGATTTGGCGGCAATCCGGGTAGAGAATCCCCAGGTCTTCACGACGATTCATCGGCTATTGTTTGAACTCCTCCGTGAGGAACTCGTCACCGGTATAAGGGTTGATCATGTCGACGGATTGCAGGATCCGAAGCAATACTTGCTTGCGCTTCGACAAGGGGCTCTGCCGCCCGGCGATGAGGCCCAAAGCCAGGACGAATCCCGAGCGCGGTTTTATCTCATCGTAGAGAAAATCCTTTCTTCGGACGAGAAGCTGCGAACCGATTGGCCGGCCGAGGGTACTACGGGATACGATTTCGCCTCTGACGTCACTCAATTGCTCGTGGCAGCATCCAATGGCGATGCATTCTCCCGGATCTATCGCGAGTTCATCGAGCGTTATGTCCATTTCGAATCGCTGATTTACGAAAAAAAGAAACTCGTGATGGACGTCTCGCTCGCGAGTGATATTGAGAGTCTGGGACATACCCTCCACGAATTGGCCGAGCACGATCGATTGCATCGTGATTTCACCTTGGATTCCCTCAGTACCGCCGTGCGCGAGACCGTCGCTTGTTTTCCGGTTTATCGTACTTACATTAGCGAGGAAGCCGGTGTTTCCGAGACAGACCGCCAGATTATTCTTCGCGTGATTCGGGCCGCTAAACGGCGCAATCTCGCGATGGATCCCTCGATTTTTGATTTTTTGCGGGATGTTCTTTTGCTGGAGAACTTTGCTAACTTCGATGCTGCCACCCGGCAGCTGCAGACCCAATTTGTTTTAAAGTTTCAGCAGTGCACCGGACCGATCATGGCCAAAGGTCTGGAAGATACCGCGTTCTACATTTTCAACCGGCTCGTTGCTCTGAACGAGGTCGGGGGTGCTCCTCAACAATTCGGAATCTCGATCGAACGGTTTCATGAGAAAAATCGGATCCGTCTGGCGGAGACGCCTCACACTCTGCTGGCCGGCACGACGCACGATACGAAACGGAGCGAAGATGTTCGCGCGCGGGTTGCTGTTTTGAGCGAAATTCCGGAACAATGGGAAAACTGGATTTACCGCTGGCGCAAAGTGAATTCCTCGCTTCGCGCTGAGGTCGAGGGCGATTTGGCTCCCAGCGCGAACGAGGAATATCTACTTTACCAGACACTTTTGGGCACTTGGCCCTTAACTCCGGAGGAGGTTAACGACGTTTACGCTGAACGCATCAAGCAATATATCCTCAAAGCAATAAAAGAAGCGAAAGTTAATAGTAGTTGGATTCAGCCGAATGAAGACTGGGAGAATGGGGTAACCTCATTTGTTGAAAGGATCCTGCATCCGGAGCACGGCTTCCGTTCGGCGTTTGTCGAAGCCGCCCAGCAAATCGCGTGGCACGGAATGTTGAATTCCCTCACCCAGACGGTCCTTCGGTTAACTTTGCCGGGCGTGCCCGACTTTTACCAGGGAACTGAGCTCTGGGATTTTAGCTTGGTAGATCCGGACAATCGTCGACCGGTCGACTTTGCTGTCCGCAAACAGGCGCTTGCCGACGTTAGGAACGCTAGTCCAGAGGACCTCTTCCGGCATTGGCCCGATGGACTAATCAAGCTTTCGCTGATCGCGCGCCTGCTCGACTTCCGCCGAAATGCTCCAGAGGTTTTTCGTGACGGCCGTTATGAATCCCTCTACGCGACAGGATCGCTGAGCGAATGTTGCGTGGCTTTCGCGCGAGTGGCCGGCGACAAAAAGATAATCGTCATTGTTCCCCGGCTTACTACTCGGCTGGGTGGAGTCGCGCAGCCTTTCGATTGGCAGGATACACACCTCGTTTTAGATGAGGCCGCCGGGGCAATGAAAGATCTGCTGAGCGGACGTCTACTCAAATCCGGTGCCGAAACAATTCCACTGAATTTGCTTCGCGAGTTCCCGTTTGCTTTGTTCCACAATTTGGATTCCAAATGAAAAGTCGCGGGCTTCGATGCACTACCCGTTTTGTGCGCCGAAAATCGTCGCAATAAGTGCGTTAAGTCCTGCCCGACAAGCGCCGTCATAGTCGTGCGCATCGAGGCGCCGCTCGACACTGTCCGTGAATATCTTTCTACAGGCTGTTTCGGGAAAGCGCGGGCTGTCAAGCGGGTCACCTGGCCGTCACCGGTCTCGCTCTCCGCTGCCGCCCGCCTGGCCGGAGGTGTTCCGGGAGAATATCAACGGATTGGATCGCGGCGTTTGCTATCTGGTTGCTGTTTCTGGTGGAGTCGATTCCCGAGTGCTGCTTCATCTGCTTCTACAGAGTGGCTTTCAGAATTTGGTAGTCTCTCATCTGGATCACCGGTTGCGCGGCTCAGAGAGCGCCGCGGACGCTCGTTTGGTCCGGCGATTAGCAGCCCGATTAACTTTGCCGCTGTACCTCCGGAGTGTCAACGAATGGCCAGCGAATTTGTCTCTCGAAACTGCGGCGCGGCAGGCCCGCCACCGTTTTTTTGCGAACGGCGCCCGCCAATATGGCGCTGCCGGTGTCTTTCTCGGACACCAGGCCAACGATCAGGTCGAGACATTCCTTTTTAATCTTTTTCGGGGCACTGCCTCTCTTGGCCATGCTGCGATGCAATTTCGCTCGACGATCGACATTGAGGGCCAGAAGGTCCTGTTCTTGCGTCCGCTTTTGTCGGTATGGAAAACCGAGATTTATGCTTTTGCGAAGGCCAATTGCCTGCGCTACCGCGAGGATAAATCCAACCAGGAGTCAGTCTTTAGCCGCAATAAGCTAAGAAACGATTTAATTCCGCAAATTGAGGCCTTGTTCGGCCGCCCGATTGCGCCGGCGATTTTGCGGACTTGCTTCGCGGCGCTCGACGACGAGGATTTTTTGCAAAGCCTCGTGCCGGCCATGTGGCAGGAAGCGCAGCTCAGTGTCCCATTGGTTCGCCGGCTACCAGTGCCGGCGCAGCGCCGCTTGATCTACCGTTGGTTGCGTTACCAGGGCATCCCTGATGTCAACTTTGACCATGTCCAGGCTGTACGCTCGCTCCTTTGGCGGACGACACCCGCCAAAAGCAATCTTCCGGCGGCAAAGCACTGCCGGAGAGGGGCGGGCAAACTCTTCATCGAGTAACACCGAGTACGTGTTGGAACGCGAAAACGGAAACGGCTTTACTTCGGCCAATGAGTCCGGACATCCTAAGGAAACGCCCGTTTTTTTGCAATTGAGCCGTCCTTTTATTTACGCTCACGCCCGTAAGTCCGCTTGAGTTGGAATGGGGAGGCCAATTACTAACTGTTCATACCAGTTCCCTAAACCAACATGAAAATCGGCATGAATCTCCTTCTATGGGCCACTTTTGTGGATGACGAGCACACCAGAATTCTCGAGCAAATCAAGGCGACGGGTTATGACGGCGTCGAAATTCCGCTGTTCGGCGGTGACGATGCACATTACGAGCGGCTGCGAAAGAAGCTCGACGTCATGGAACTGGGAGCAACGACCGTCGCCGTCTGCACACCGGAAGCAAACCCGATCAGCCCGGATCCGGCATTAAGGAAACGGGCGGTCGAAAGCCTGAACACTCTCGCCCGGCACGCCGGTATCCTGGGATCCACTCTGCTCTGCGGACCGCTGCATCAGCCGCTGGGCATTTTTTCTGGAACCGGGCCGACCGAAGAAGAGCTGTCGCGCGGCGCAGACGTGCACCGGCAAGCGGCGGAAACGGCCGCCCAGTATGGCGTGGTGATCGCCTTGGAGTATCTCAACCGCTTCGAGTGCTACTTCCTGAACACGGCTCGAGCGACCGCTTCTTATGTGCGCCGCGTCGGGCACCCGAATCTGCGGATGATGTTCGATACCTTCCACGCCAATATCGAGGAAGAAAATATCCCAAAAGCCTTTGCCGATGCCGCTCCAGAGGTTGTCCACGTACACGTCTCGAATAATGATCGGGGCATCCCGGGACGTGGCCACATAGATTTCGCTGCTTTCTTCAGGGAATTGAAATCGGCAAATTATAATGAGTGGCTGACTATCGAGGCTTTTGGCCGCGCGCTGCCTGACCTCGTTGAGCCCACCCGCGTTTGGCGGGATTTCTTCAACAGCCCGGATGAAGTCGTTACCGAGGGGTACCGCTTTATCAAAGAAACCTGGGCCTCCTGCTAGTCACATGTCTCTTAAATAATAGTGACATTTATTTCTCCTCAAGAGCGGCCTGCCAAGCGCGCTGGATCTTGGCCAGAATCTCTTCTCCTTGAGCCCTCCAAACATAACGCTTCGGATGGAGATTATGTTGAGCCAGGTATTGCATGATCGCCTCAACCAGTTGGCCGACACTGCCAAAGCTGCCGGGCAGGATCGTCTGCTGGCTCAGATCGCGGAAGAAGCGCTCGACCATATTCATCCAGGAGGAACTGGTTGGGGTAAAGTGCAGTTCGAAACGCGGATGGCGTTCCAACCAACGCCGGACGCTCGGATGTTTGTGAGTGGCGTAATTGTCCAGAATGATGTGGATGTGTTGGCTCACGGGGATCTCCCGGTCAATGCGCTTGAGGAATTCGAGCCATTGGCGGTGCGTGTGTTTGTGAGCGGTGTGGGCGATTACTTTTCCCTGCAGGTAGTCGAGCGCGGCAAAGAGGGTGACCGTGCCATTGCGATAGTAATCGTGGGTTTGGGTACGAATATGCCCTTTGCCCAGCGGCAGACCGGGTTGGCTGCGTTGCAGCGCTTGGATCTGGCTTTTCTCGTCACAGCAAAGCACCACCGCATTCTGGGGCGGATTGAGGTAGAGCCCGATCACGTCCCAAAACTTCGCTTCAAAGTCCGGATCGGTCGAAAGCTTAAAGACCCGTGTCAGATGCGGCTTGATTTCATTCTCGCTCCAAACCCGCTGCACGGTTGCCTTGGACAGTCCCAACTCCCGAGCCATTGCTCGACAAGTCCAGCGCGCTTGACCGTGCGGAGGCCGGGTGGCTTGATCGAGGATCTGCCGCAAGACAGCGGCTGCAATGCGGCCCTTACGGCCCGAGCGCGGCTGATCCTGCAAAGCGGCCAGCCCGCCTTCGCTGAAGCGCCTTCGCCACTTCCTGACTTGGTTATAGTGCATATCGACCTCTCGGCCGATGCTCCGATCCCTTTTGCCTGCTGCCGCCAACTGGATCACTCGCGCCCGTTGGGCCAAGCCATGAGGAGTGCTTTGGGCGCGCAGCAATTGCTGCAGTCGCTGCTCTTCAGCCGAACTCAATTCCACTTTTCGCCGCGCCCGCTTAGCCATGCAGCCAGCGAAGCATTTTTCTCTTAGAATGTCACTATTATTTAAGAGACACTAGACTAGAGAGCCCTGGAAGAGATTAGGAGAGTGTCTCGCAAAATTCGGGTCGGTAGGGTCAAGCTCATGAGCTCATCCCTACCTCTCCGAGCGGCTCCAACAAGTTCTCGCTTAGCTTACCTCGCCGTCACGATTCATCAGCGCCAGAATGTGCCGCTTTTTCTCCATGTAACTTAGGGAATGAAAATTGCGAATCTCCTCGAGCCGGCGCACGCTGTTCAGCGTGTCCAGATAGTGAGTGTAAGCTGAACCGAGCTCGGCGGTCTCTAGATAACGTCCGCGGAGGTTCGGATCCTGGTAAGCGTCGGGCGAGCGGCATTCGAAGAGATGATACCTGATCCAGCGACGGTCAGTTCGGGAGAGGCGCTGAGTCCGCCGAAAGAACGCCACAAACAGCAGGAGCACAAGATACGTGTCTACCAAGGCTTGCAGTTCCAGGTTGCGGGCAAAGTCTTCGCCTTGGAGGTGGCGCAAACCGGCTTTGAATTGCAGCCCGGCGTGGAGCGCGTGATTGATCTCCTCCACAAACATAATCAGGGAACGAATATTTGAGTTCGATATCCCGGAGCGCGGATCATGGTTTTCAAGCTGTTCAATGAGCCAACTCGAATAGTAGATGCCGACATATAGACGGTCGTCAGCGGTGCGCAGGAAGGTACGGGCCAAATCACTGAGTTCGTGCGCCGAAGCGCCGGCCAGACGACTCAAATGCGCGCAACGGCGTCGATCGATCAGGCAATCTTCGAGATTGATTCCGACACGCGCGTAAGTCCTCTCGAAGAGCCGCTGCACTTCACTGAACAGAGTTGGGTTCATATTGCTGTTTAGTTATTGCCAATTGAGCCAGACGCCGGCGTGAACCGGCTGTCTCCCAGGTCAACGAAATCCTCCGCGAGGCGGTTGAGCGCGATCCGGCACTCGTGAAAACTGCCGGCCAGTTGTTCGAACAAATCGCTCAGATCGAACCGTCGTGCCACGTCATGCGAGGCCACCGCGTGGAAACTTGCCCGTCCGATGTCTTCGTAAAAAGAGCACGTGGGCGCTCCGCGTTGACTCCGGCGTGCAATGTTCTCGTGGAAGATGCCTGTGACGAATAGCGAGTAATTCCCGACGTGCGCCCGAATGAGGAATGTCTGGTAGGGTGTGGCAGTTTTCAGGGCTAGCAACAGATCTGAAATGTAGCGGGTCTCGAGATTTTCAATCGGGGCTTCGAGTTGTCGAATCTGTGAAAACTTCTCCAGCAAAGCGGCCAGGTAATCAGCCAAAACCCGGTCTTCAATGCCAGACCGCTTTAAGGCTAGCCGGGCGAGAACATAAAAATAGAACTGAGGCGAGATGCTAAGGTTGCCCGGGTTTTCCAGAACTGCGCGAACTAAGACCTCGTGATCGAGGAGTTCGTCGCGCGTCTGGCTATCGGTGAGGAGTTCGACCAGGCTGACAGCTTGCCGGTTTGTCCGGCACAACGTCCGGACAATGAAACTAAAATCTTCCGCTGTAAACCTGGCCCGACAGTTCGGTTGAATCATCGGGATCTATAAAGGAGCAAATATTATGCCTTGTAGTAAAGGTTTTTCTTTCCAAACTGCACTTGTGTCTGAATTGTTCGTTCACGGTCCCGTCGACGGATTGCCTTGCTCAAGATCGCTGTCTTCAGGTTACACCCCAAATCTCCTGAGTTGCGTTGCCCAGATCCGCTGAAATCTATGGGATTAGGCCGCGTAATGCGTTTCGGGCGCTGGCTCGCCGTTGTCTCTCTGGCCGGACTGCTTTTCTGGGGCGGATGGTATATTTATGATAAAGGCTTCGGCCGGCGCTGGCGGACAGCTTTGGCCAAAGAGTTTGAGCGTTTTGGCTTGGTCGTAAACGCCCGGCGACTGACCCTGGACCCGTTCCATGGGCTGGTGGCGCGGGACGTTCAGATTCTCGGTGGTCCAGGGCGTCAGAACGTGCTGGCCGAGATCAGCGAAATTTCGCTCGACATCAATTACGCTAATCTTTTTTCCCACGAGCAGGCGCTAAATGCCGTCGATCTGCGCGACGCCCGGATCTCGGTCCCGCTGGACGAAAACGATTCGAGGAGCGGGAAACTCGCTATCAAAAAGCTCCATGCTCGCGTCTACTTTTTTCCTGGCCGCATCGATTTTCGGCAGGTTACCGGCGATCTCTACGGGATCCAGTTCACCACGAGCGGCACGCTGGTGAATCCGGGCAGATTGCAACCGGAGCTGAGTGTACGAGAAGTAACCAGCGAGGCCGGGTATCGCGCGGCGCAACACTTTGCGATGAGGGTGCTCGACGAATTGCACAACACCCAGTTCACCGGCGAAGCGCCTCAGCTTGGATTTACTTTCCAGGCAGATCTGGGTGATCTGGCGAGTTTACGTATCCAGAACGGGCATTTAACTGCCCCGACCCTTTCGCGATCCGGCTACACCTTACGCAATCTCGAAGCCGAATTTGCTCTGGCGAATCGCCGTGCCGATCTGATTCGCCTCCAAGTGCACGACAAAGACGGCGAATTGTCGGCCAAAGCGGACTGGGATTTTGTTGCCGGGGAGAGAGCATTTCAAGTCCGCAGCACGCTCGATCTGGCTCGCCTTCTCGCGACCGAGCCCCGCTGCAGCTGGGCGCGTGATCTCACGTTTGAGGCGCCTCCCGAAGTTGAGCTCGCCGGCACCACGACCACAGCGGGACGATTGCAATATTTTGGGCGACTTAATTTCGATCGTTTCAAGTTTCGGACCGTGCTGTTCCAAAGCCTAAAGGCGGAATTTTCCCGGGCCGGTAATTCCTGGATGATTCACGATGCGGAGGCGACGCACGCGACCGGTACGCTTGCCGGCGATGCTTTGCGTCTGCCCGGCAAGTTCCGTTTGCGAGTGACATCGGCTGTCGATCCGGCGGCCTTGGCTCCAATCTTTCCGAGCACGGTACAAAGAGCGTTGGCCAATTGGCAGTTTCAAAGCGCGCCGGTAATTCAAGCCAGCTTTTCTGGGCCTCGACCAGCGTTCGATCAACTTACCGGCGAAGGTACTGTTTTTCTTGGGAGAACCCAATTTCGCCGGCGAAACCTGAATTCGGCCTCAGCGGCATTCACCCTGCAGGACAGCGTCATTGAGTGTCGCGCCATCCGAGTGACCAGAGACGAAGGTATTGGCACCGGCTCATTCAGCTACAATTTTCGCAACGGCGAGGTGACTCTCGCCAACGTCCAAACATCGCTTGATCTGAACACGCTTATCGAGTGGGTCAGCCCGACGCTGATCCGAGCGGTTCAGCCGCTCACCTGGACCGAGCCGCCGCTCCTTCGCGCGAATGGCACCACCCAGTACTCGGATAGCGGAAAAAATCATTTAGAGATCGACGCGACTTTTCCGTCGGCGTTCATCTATTCTTTCGGCGGAGTCGACTTTCATTTCGATGGTGCCAAAATGCATCTGCTATTATTGCCCGGCAGTCTTGACCTGACAGATTTCTCTGGCCAGATCGGTAGTGGGAACGTCTCGCTCCGCTCCCGGACCGGGTTGCCTCTCAGTCGCAACATCTTTCAGGCGGACCTGCAACTTGCCCAGGTGCCGCTGGCCCGGGCGCTGCCTAAGCTGGACTTTCTTGTCCGGAGCGACGGCAAATTGAGCGGCTCGCTCGAGCTGCGGCACCGGGGATCGGAATTGTCCGCGCCGCACATTGCCGGTTCGCTCACCCTTACGCCGGCAAAGCTTTCAGAATTTCGAGTTTTTGGTCCGGTACTTGGCCGGTTGCAAAGTCTCGGTTTTTCCGGACCGGGCGTCGCTTCTATCCAGTTTCATACGGCAAGAGCCGCGGTGCAGATCGACGCGCTCCGCCTTGCTGAAGGTGTTCATCTGCTCGAGATGACCGGCTACGTGAGTCTGCTGGACGGCGATGTAAACGTGCGCGGCCAGACCGATGACGGAAAAGTTCAGCTCCGGGCGAGCGGCCCGTTGGACCGGCTGACCTGGGAGTTGCCAGCGGAAGGTGTCGATTAAATCGGGCGCTTCGATCATGACCAGACGGCTTAAGCCAGCCGAGACAAGCGTTTCCCGCTCAGCGGCGCCCCTTCTGGGCGCCCACATGTCAATCTCGGGAGGGCCGGTGCAAGCCCTGGAACGCGGCCATTCCATCGGGTGTTCCGCAATCCAAATTTTTGTCAAAAACAATATGCAATGGTTTGCCGCTCCTTTAACGGAAGCTGCGGTCGTTGCTTTTCACAATTGCCCGGCAAAGCCCCAGGTTGTCTTTGGACACACGAGTTATCTGATCAATCCGGCAGCAAATAATCCCGAGTTTCTCCAAAGATCGCGCCGCGCACTGGCCGAGGAACTAGTGCGGGCGGAGCAGCTTTCTCTCCCTTTTCTGGTGCTGCATCCTGGGTCGCATCTTGGCGACGGATTAGGGGCTGGGATAAAACGCATCTCGGCCACGCTCGACCAGGTCTTGCGAGTACTACCCGAAAAAAGTTGCAAGGTGGCCCTGGAGATTACCGCGGGGCAAGGCAGTTCCATCGGTTCTTCTTTTGAACATCTGGCGGAGATTCTCGCCCGCTGCCGATATCCGGAGCGTTTGCTCGTCTGTCTTGATACGGCGCACCTGTTCGCGGCTGGCTACGATATCAGTAGCGCTCGGGGGTTTTGGCGCGCGATGCGTGATTTTGATCGGTCTGTCGGGCGAGACCGTTTGGCTGCTTGGCATCTGAATGACTCAAAGACAGGTCTTGGATCGCGAGTGGATCGACACGAACATATCGGGCGGGGCAAAATCGGGTTGGCGCCATTCCGCGAGATTATGCGTTCGCCCGATTTCGCCGCTATCCCGAAAGTCTTGGAAACTCCCAAAGAAGCTGACTTGGCGGATGATGTGCGAAACTTGAAAACCCTGCGCCAACTACTGGACGACTGAGGCTCGCGTTGGGAACTGCGCTTGTCCTTTGGCGGCGCTGCTATCTACACTTGCTATCCTGCGATTGCGTTCGTATTTGTCGCAGCGAAATCAACGTTAACCCCCTTTCCTATGCTTTATATCGGCATCGATAGCGGTACTCAGAGCACGAAGTCTATCGTCCTGGATCTTAATTCCGGTGATATTCCGGTATCGGCTCAACAAAGTTATGAGTTGATACCGGGTCTTCCCGCAGGGCATATGGAACAGGATCCGCAACTCTGGCTCAATGCAGTTGACCAGACAATCACTGCTTGCCTCGATCAATTGGGGCCGCGTCGAGACGAGGTCGGCGCCATTGGAGTCAGCGGACAGCAGCACGGGCTTGTCGTGCTGAACAAATCGAACGAAGTCGTTCGCCCAGCCAAGCTCTGGTGCGATGTCTCGACTGCCGCCCAGTGCGCCGAGATCATCGACGAGTTCGGCGGGAGCGCCGCTCTGATCAAGCTCATGGGGAACACCATGCTGCCGGGTTGGACCGCTCCCAAGATATTGTGGCTCAAGGAGAACGAGCCGCGCAATTACGCATCCACCCGCACGATTCTCCTTCCTCACGATTATATCAATTTCTGGTTGACCGGTGAAAAGCGCATGGAGTACGGCGACGCCTCTGGTTCGGGTCTTCTGGATGTGCGAACACGCGCTTGGTGTGAGCCGGTTGTGGAGTTTATCGCGCCCGATCTGGAGGAAAAATTGCCTTCCCTGCGTTCTTCGCGCCAAGCCGTCGGTCTCCTGCGGGAGACGCTGCGCCAGAAATGGCGGCTGAAAACCAGCCCGGTCGTATCCGCGGGCGGCGGCGACAATATGATGGGGGCGATCGGTACGGGTAACGTGCGCCCCGGGGTCGTCACCACCAGTCTCGGTACCTCAGGAACCATCTATGCCTACTCCCCAGAGCCCGTGGTCGATCCCGAGGGCGAGCTAGCCGCCTTTTGCGACAGCACGGATCGCTGGTTGCCTTTGGCCTGCACGATGAACGTCACAGTCGCGACGGAACAGGTGAGAAAGCTTTTTGGTTGGGATATTGCCGGTTTGAATAACGCAATTGCTTCCGCGCCGGCTGGCGCGAACGGGCTGGTTTTTCTGCCTTATCTGAACGGAGAACGGACTCCAAACCTTCCGAATGGGGTTGGTCTGTTCCATGGACTGACCGTCTCGAACATGAATCCACCCAATCTGGCCCGTGCCGTAATGGAAGGGGTAACCCTCGGATTAACCTACGGACTCAACCGTTTTCGTTCGCTTGGCATCAGGCCGGCCGAGATCCGGTTGACCGGAGGAGGGAGCAAAAGCAGGATCTGGCGTCAAATTTGTGCCGACGTATTCCGGGTGCCGGTAGTCTGCCTGGCAACTGCCGAGGGTGCGGCGCTCGGGGCGGCGATTCATGCGGGTTGGGTACACGGCCTCGTTACCAACAAGTCGGCGAATCTCGCGGACATCGTTGATCGAGTCGTCAAATTGCAGGAGGATTCCCGGGCGGTGCCGGATCAGGGAAAGGCGCAGCTCTATCAGGAGACTTACAACCGGTTCCGCGGTTTGACCCAGCGCCTTGCCAGCGGAGGGCTGCTGTGAAACTGGTGATCGCGGCGACTGGAGCAAGTGGAGCGATTTATCTCCAGCGCCTGCTGGACCAGATCGACTGTACCCAGCACGAAGTTCATCTCGTCCTGAGTGCGTTTGCGAAGCAGGTCGTTCACGATGAGCTGGGAGAACTCCGTGTAGCCGCCCAGGTAACCCAGCATAACGATCGAAGTATGAACGTCGCGTTCGCCAGCGGTTCCGCTTCCTTCGATGCGATGATCATTGTCCCGTGTTCCATGGGTACGTTGTCCCGAATCGCGGCCGGAACCAGTGAAACCCTCATCTTGCGGACCGCTGATGTTTTCTTAAAAGAAAAACGCAAGCTTGTGCTGGTTCCGCGCGAATCACCGTGGAATCTGATTCATGCGCGGAACTGTTGCCGGCTCTTGGAAGCGGGCGCGTTGGTATTGCCCGCGAGTCCCTCTTTTTATAGCCGTCCAAAGACGCTGGACGAATTAGCCGATACCGTCGTGCATCGAATTCTGGACCAGGTCGGGGCGCCCGTGCCAGGCGCCTTTCGCTGGTTTGAAAACCCGGAGTAGGCAGGGGCGAGAGATTTATCGCGGGCACCGACGCCGTGCCCTAAATCAGCGACCAGCCAAAAATCACGAGGGAGGTAACGATCATCCCGAGCAGGGTTATTGTGAGAAAAGCACAGCCGATCAACAGGAAATTCAGCGATGTTTTCAACCGCATTGAGCGCAAAAAGGTCCGTGCAATATCTCGCCACAATTTTGGCAACGTCTGACGCTGCTTTGCGTCACGAGACGAGATCATGAACTGTTTCCCAGGGTTCGAAAGCCAACCTTTGAAACCGTTCGGAATGATTTGGAAGGCAGCCTTCCGGCGATGGTGACCTTGGCTTCTCCGTGTCCGGGGTGCGATGGCTCGGACGGATTTTGCTGGCATCAGGATTTGGTTCCACGCCTGGAGTACGGCTCTTTAAAATCGCTGGCAGGAGTTCGATCCATCAGCCCTGGGCGGATGTGAAAAAATTTCGATTTCTTCGTTGCACGTCTGGAAAAGATCGCTAATCTCTGCGGCCCCCGGCCTGAAAAGCGTTGGGGAGCGGTGAGAGGTTTTGCGCAAGCGAAACAACTGATCGGCAACTGGGTTCGAGGCGAGGATGGGTGAAAGCACGCCAAAAAGTGTAAAGCTTAGGGTTGACTCGCTCCAGAAACCATGTAGGGTATAAGGCTCCGCAGAAATCGGAGCGCTCGCGGAAAGGCGAGTCTGTTCTTCCAGATTAAGGGACTTCAAATTGACTCAATTTTGTCCCGGTTGAATTGAACGGTTGTGAGCAATAGACCCGAGACCAGTTTAGCCGGTGGCGAGTTGAGTTTTTTTACGCCTTAATTTGAAAGGCGATTGTTTTTTGATAGTTTGGTTCTGAGTTTTTTAAAGCACTCAGAATGATGATGTCAGCGAAGACTGTGTTGTGCGTTTTTACGTCAACATTCTTTGATTTTAAAAATAGTTTTCATGACCGATAAAAAATCTTGCCCTGAGCTCGTAAGCCGGGTTCGGCGCAAGGATGAATTGGTCAGAATCAGTTTTCCGCCTGAAGGCCTGAAGAGCAGTTTTTGAAGAGCAGTTTTTTTAGGCAAGGCGGATTCCTAGCTCACGTTAGGAGCAAATTTTCACGGAGAGTTTGATTCTGGCTCAGAACGAACGCTGGCGGCGTGGATAAGACATGCAAGTCGAACGGGACTTGTCTGTGTAGCAATACTGAGGAAGTTCAGTGGCGAAAGGGTGCGTAACACGTGGGCAATCTGCCGAGAAGTGGGGGATAGCTCGCCGAAAGGCGAATTAATACCGCATGTGGCTAGCGAAGACATCTCACGACGCCAAAGCCGGGACGCAAGCCTGGCGCTTCTTGATGAGCCCGCGGCCTATCAGCTAGTTGGTGAGGTAACGGCTCACCAAGGCTATGACGGGTAGCTGGTCTGAGAGGACGACCAGCCACACTGGAACTGAGACACGGTCCAGACACCTACGGGTGGCAGCAGTCGAGAATTTTTCTCAATGGGGGAAACCCTGAAGGAGCGACGCCGCGTGGAGGATGAAGGTCTTCGGATTGTAAACTCCTGTCATTGGGGAACAAGTGCCATGCGTTAACTAGTCGTGAGCTTGATAGTACCCGAAGAGGAAGAGACGGCTAACTCTGTGCCAGCAGCCGCGGTAATACAGAGGTCTCAAGCGTTGTTCGGATTCATTGGGCGTAAAGGGTGCGTAGGCGGCGAGGTAAGTCAGGTGTGAAATCTCGGGGCTTAACTCCGAAACTGCATTTGATACTGCCTTGCTAGAGGACTGGAGAGGAGATTGGAATTCACGGTGTAGCAGTGAAATGCGTAGATATCGTGAGGAAGACCAGTGGCGAAGGCGGATCTCTGGACAGTTCCTGACGCTGAGGCACGAAGGCCAGGGGAGCAAACGGGATTAGATACCCCGGTAGTCCTGGCAGTAAACGGTGCACGTTTGGTGTGGGAGGATTCGACCCCTTCCGTGCCGGAGCTAACGCGTTAAACGTGCCGCCTGGGGAGTACGGTCGCAAGATTAAAACTCAAAGAAATTGACGGGGGCCCGCACAAGCGGTGGAGTATGTGGCTTAATTCGATGCAACGCGAAGAACCTTACCTGGCCTTGACATGCATCTGTAAGACGGTGAAAGCCGGCGAGTGTAGCAATACACAATTTGCACAGGTGCTGCATGGCTGTCGTCAGCTCGTGTCGTGAGATGTTGGGTTAAGTCCCGCAACGAGCGCAACCCCTGTGAACTGTTGCCACCGGCCTTCAGGCCGAGCACTCTGTTCAGACTGCCCTGTGAAACGGGGAGGAAGGTGGGGATGACGTCAAGTCAGGATGGCCCTTACGGCCAGGGCTGCACACGTACTACAATGCCCAGTACAGAAGGAACCGAGACCGCGAGGTGGAGGAAATCCCTAAAACTGGGCCCAGTTCGGATTGGAGGCTGCAACTCGCCTCCATGAAGCCGGAATCGCTAGTAATGGCGCATCAGCTACGGCGCCGTGAATACGTTCCCGGGCCTTGTACACACCGCCCGTCACATCATGGAAGTCGCTTGTACCCGAAGTGCGTGCGCCAACCCGCAAGGGAGGCAGCGCCCTAAGGTATGAGCTGGTAACTGGGATGAAGTCGTAACAAGGTAGCCGTAGGGGAACCTGCGGCTGGATCACCTCCTTTCTAAGGAGAAATGTCTCTCGGCCTCTCGCACGAGAGTGGCATAGGTCGACGGCTAAGCTCGTCGCTTCGGCGATGGACACGCTGCGACAAGTCCTCCGGCGACGAAAGCAGGCCGAGGCTCAAAGAATTTGAAACGGTAACGCACAATTCAGTTTTTGCTGATTATCGCGAAAGCTTCCACCGGAAACAGCGATCGCAGCGGTCGTCTGGTGGCCATGATAGTCATCGACTATCGCAACCGTCGCTATTTCTCCGAGGGGGCATAGCTCAGTTGGTAGAGCGGTAGCTTTGCAAGCTATAGGTCAGGGGTTCGAATCCCCTTGCCTCCAGATGCTGCGTCACCGAGGACGACAGACTCTGCAATCAGGGCCTGTAGCTCAGTTGGTTAGAGCATGCGCTTGATAAGCGCAGGGTCACTGGTTCGAGTCCAGTCAGGCCCACCGATTGATCACGGACGGCTGCTCGCAAAAACGCTGGTTTCGTTCGTTCCAGCAATAACATCGATCATTCTGAGTTTTGGCAAAGTCGTGAAGAACTTTGACCGAACTTCCAGTCCGGCGAACGGTCGGACTAGTTCTTTGACATCTACATACAGGGTAGTAAAATACAACTTTAGAGCATTGTAATGACGCTGAGTCTGAAAGTAGAATGTCAGCGACAAGCGAAATTCTGAGAATTTCAGTTATCATAAACAGACAGATCGATAAAATTGATCAAGCTACAAAGAGCACATGATGGATGCCTTGGTGCCAATAGGCGATGAAGGACGTGGTAAGCTGCGATAAGCCACGGGGAGCGGCAAATACGCTTTGACCCGTGGATTTCCGAATGGGGTAACCCGATGCGAGTTAATCCTCGATCACTGCCGTGTGAATACATAGCACGGCGTAGAGCAAAACCTGGTGAAGTGAAACATCTCAGTAACCAGAGGAAAAGAAAGAGAATCGATTCCGTAAGTAGTGGCGAGCGAAAGCGGAACAGCCCAAACCAGCGGCTTGCCTGGTGGGGTTGTAGGAGCCCGACATGGTAGTGTCAACGGTTAGATGAAGCGGATGGAAAGTCGCTCCAGAGAGGGTGAGAGGCCCGTAACCGAAAACTCGAGCACGCCTAGGGATTTCCTGAGTAACACGATGCACGTGAAACTTCGCGTGAATCTACGCCGACCACGGCGTAAGGCTAAATACTCATTGGCGACCGATAGTGAACAAGTACCGCGAGGGAAAGGTGAAAAGAACCGCTGTGAGCGGAGTGAAATAGTACCTGAAATCATATGCTTACAAGGTGTCAGAGCCCGGCAACGGGTGATGGCGTGCCTTTTGCTTAATGAGTCTGCGAGTTATTGTCAGTGGCAAGCCTAAGCCCTTCTGGGGTGGAGGCGAAGCGAAAGCGAGTCCGAAATGGGCGAACATAGTCGCTGGCAGTAGACCCGAAGCGGAGGTGATCTACCCATGGCCAGGTTGAAGCTGCTGGTAACACGCACGTGAAGGACCGAACAGGTGAATGTTGAAAAATTCTCGGATGAGCTGTGGGTAGGAGCGAAAGACTAATCAAACCCCGTGATAGCTGGTTCTCCCCGAAATAGCTTGAGGGCTAGCCTCGTGTGCTGACTTGCGGAGGTAGAGCACTGGATGAACTAGGGCCCATACCAGGGTACCGAATTCAATCAAACTCCGAATGCCGCAGGGTGAAACACGGGAGTCAGTGCGTGAGGGATAAGCTTCATCGCGCGAGAGGCAAACATGCCAGACCAGCAGCTAAGGTGCCCAAATACCGTTCAGTGGAAAGGATGTGAGGTTACTTAGACAGTGAGGATGTTGGCTTAGAGGCAGCCATCATTTAAACAGTGCGTAATAGCTGACTCATCGAGTGATTTCGCGCCGAAAATGATTGGCGATAAGCGGTATACCGAAGCTCTGGATTCTAGTTCGGATTCGTCCGGTTCGAGTGGTAGGGGAGCGTTGTCGGTGCGTTGAAGCGGGAGGGAAACCAACTGTGGAGTGCCTACAAGTGAGAATGCAGACATGAGTAGCGATAAGCCAGGTGAAATTCCTGTCCGCCGTAAACCCAAGGTTTCCTGGGGAAGGTTCGTCCTCCCAGGGTTAGTCGGGACCTAAGTCGAGGCCGAAGGGCGTAGGCGATGGACAGCAGGTTTAATATTCCTGCACCGGCTGTGGTTAAGTTGCAGAGTGACGTGTGCGAGGAGAGGAGCTGCCGATTGAAAGTGGCAGTCCCGCAAGGGGACGCTGAGGCTACGGCCGAAGCGGATTCTTTAAATCGTGCACCAAGAAAAGCTCTGCAATGTTCCCAAGGTCGCCCGTACCGTAAACCGACACAGGTGGGTGGGTAGAATATACTAAGGCGCGTGAGTGAAACCTCGTTAAGGAACTCGGCAATCTAGCCCCGTAACTTCGGAAGAAGGGGTGCCACTCGCAAGGTGGTCGCAGTGAAATGGGTCAACCGACTGTTTAACAAAAACACAGCACTCTGCCAAGTCGTAAAGACGACGTATAGGGTGTGACACGTGACCAATGCGGAAAGATTACGGTAAGAGGTTAGCCGCAAGGCGAAGCTTCGAGCCCAAGTCCCCGTGAATGTCGGCCGTAACTATAACGGTCCTAAGGTAGCGAAATTCCTTGTCGGGTAAGTTCCGACCTGCACGAATCGTGTAACGAGTTGACCGCTGTCTCAACGAGGAGCTCAGCGAAGTTGTAATGGCGGTGAAGATGCCGCCTACCCGCAGCAGGACGGAAAGACCCTATGCACCTTTACTGTACGCTGTTACTGTGTTTTTCGATTTTAATGCTTAGCGTAAGTGGGAGACTTTGAAGCGCGCCTTTCGGGGCGCGATGAGTCGCCAATGAAACACCACCCTTTGGAATTGGAAAATCTAACCTCGAGCCCGTCAACCGGGTCGAGGGACACTGGCAGCCGGTCAGTTTTACTGGGGCGGTATCCTCCCAAAGAGTAACGGAGGAGTACGAAGGTTGGCTCAGCCTGGTTGGCAATCAGGTGTCGAGTACATGGATATAAGCCAGCCTAACTGTGAGACACACAAGTCGAGCAGGTGCGAAAGCAGGTCCAAGTGATCCGGTGGTTGAATGTGGAATTGCCATCGCTCAACGGACAAAAGGTACGCTAGGGATAACAGGCTGATCGAGCCCAAGAGCTCATATCGACGACTCGGTTTGGCACCTCGATGTCGGCTCATCACATCCTGGGGCTGGAGAAGGTCCCAAGGGTCCGGCTGTTCGCCGGTTAAAGTGGTACGCGAGCTGGGTTCAGAACGTCGCGAGACAGTTCGGTCCTTATCCACTGTGGGCGCAGGAGAATTGAGGGGTTCAGACCTTAGTACGAGAGGACCGGGTCTGACGAACCTCTGGTGTTCCAGTTGTCGTGTCAACGGCAGTGCTGGGTAGCTATGTTCGGAAAGGATAAGCGCTGAAAGCATCTAAGCGCCAAGCCTCTCCCAAGATGAATTCTCCCTGAAGGGTCGTGGTAGACCACCACGTTGATAGGCTACGGGTGTAAGCACAGTAATGTGTTCAGCTCAGTGGTACTAATAACCCGTTCGGCTTGATTGTTCTGTTCTGTGAAAGTCAAGCAGCCGGGTCAGTTTGACCGGCTAAACTTAGCGCCTATCTCTACCCAAATATGCAGATATCAGAGAACTGTAAGTTCTTTCATAGCTTTTCGCCCTAGGCGAAGAGCGTCGCCAGAATTTCTGGTGAAGTTGAGCATAGACCGCCCCCTTCCCCCCACGGGCTAGTTTCGGCTTCACCAGCCTTCTGGTGATCCTAGCGCAGTGGCCCCACCCGTTCCCATTCCGAACACGGAAGTGAAACGCTGCAGCCCCGATGGTAGTGCATCTCTAGGTTGTGCGAGAGTAGGACATTGCCAGAATTATGAACCCCGGTTTTCGAAGGAAGACCGGGGTTCCTTTTTTCAGATAGGTGGAATGACAATTTTAAAATTTAGAGGTAGGAGGATTCCATGACATTAGCGATGGGGAAAACCGGAAAACCGGACAAATCTTGAGTCAGGAAGTCAGGACGCGCAGGGTCGTGTGCTGGTATCGCGAGAACGTCGGGCGTCGCTGTTGGAGGATTTAGAGAACTCCAAAAAACCAAAAACTCAAAAACTTTCGCCCCGTGCCGGTAGGGCGGTAGGGCGAAAATTCATTCGAGCTTTAGCGAGAACTTGTTTGAGCCGTCATGGGTGTAGCTTGCCTCAGCTTCCGGCTCAAACAAGTTCTCGCCTGTCCGCCTGAGCGGAACGTTGCGAGGGCAGGCCTTCTACTTTAAATTAATCGCAGTAACGCTGGTTCTTAAACCACCGTTGCGTCCAGCAGCAGAGCGATTGCAACATTGCAACACCATGGAAAACGAACTAAAGAAAAGGACGGCCTCGATCGACGCGACTTCATGAAGATGGCAACCATCGCCTCGGTTGCGCTTGCGGCCGGCGCCGGCACTGCACATGCCCAGGACGCAACGGCATCCTCTACTGGTCCGGTACCGGCTGCGCGACGAGGAACAGTGTACACGGGCGACATGATCCAGGGGAAAAGGTTCGGCGAAGTAGTCGCTGAATATTCCGGCGAGGTCGCGGCTCGTCGCAAAGTGCAACAGCCGAGCCTGGCATTCCGCTGGTGTTTATTCTCTACCACAGCCCGACCCCGGAGAACCCAGTGGATTACTCTGAGTGAGTTCCGCCGTGAGAGTGATCTTGTGGGAAGCAAAGCAATTTCTGCACTGCTCCCCTGGAGATGCGGTTCACTCGCACTCGCCTTGGACCACGACCCGCATAGCGGTAACCGATTCGAACATTTGCGCGTCAAGAGTTATGAAGATTTAAATCGGCAAAATCATCTGGCCGAATTGCAGTTCGAAAGCGCATGATTATGAAACGCATTTTGTTGGCGGGCAACATCCTGTTGGCCATCTGCTTTGCGGGTGTGCCGAAATCGCAAGCTGGTGTTCATATTGGCATCGGGATCGGCTTTCCGGCTCCGGTCTATTATTACCCGGGATATTGGTGGGGGCCGGGATGGTATCCGGCGGGTTATTACTGGGGTCCTCGAGGCTATGTCTTTTATCGTCGGCCGTATTGGCGCCATCGCTTTTGGTGGCGAGGGCATTGGTACTACCGCTAGTTTCGAATCCCTCCAATAGCACCGGCATCCTTCCGATCTGGCCGACAGGGCCGTCCACATGGAGAGCTTCTGGGCGACCCTTAAGACCGAGTGCTTCCACGACCAGATCCCGCGCAACCTGGTGCACGCTAGAGCCATGCTCTTTGATTATATCGAGGCCTTTTATAACCCCAGGCTGCTTCATTCCTCCCCGGGTTATCTCTCTCCAATCGAGTTTGAAAACCACTTGATCAATCAACCAAACCACAAACCTTAAACAACTTACCTGTCCGCGTTTTCGAAGACAGATCACCCCAATCGCAATGTTCGAGGAAGAGGACGACGACGAGCACGAGGGCGATGCTGTTGCGGCTACGCCGCGCTTGTGGTCTTCTGCCACTTTTCGGGCAGAAGTGACGCAGAGTGCGTGCGACTTTTCCCCTCTTTGAGAACCGCGCGGAACGCGGCGTTACGCCGAGGACCGGGCCCGCTCGCTCCGCTCTCCGCCTACTGTGCCGTCCAACCGCCATCGATCACAATATCCGTCCCCGTGATGAAGCCCGCCGCCTCGGAGCAAAGATAGAGAGCGAGCTGGCCAATTTCCTCGACCTGTCCCCAGCGGCCAACCGGGATTTTCAAAAGGAACTGCTGGTTGAGCTCCGGATTCTGAATCAGCGGAGTATTCATCTCCGTTGCGAAAGGGCCCGGACTGATGCCGTTGACCGTGATACCCTCGGTCGCGAGTTCCAGCGCCAGTGCGCGCGTCAATCCAAGCAAAGCAGTCTTGCTGGCGGAATAAGCCGAGCGGCCCGGAAGAGAAACGTGACTCATCGTCGATGTCAGATTGATAATGCGCCCGTAGCCTCTTCCTTTCATTTGCGGTACGAACCGGTGGCACATCAGAAAGACGCTCGTCAGGTTCGTATCGACAACCCGCCGCCATTCTTCCAGCGTGAATTCGATCAAGTGCTTGCGGAGATTGATCCCGGCGTTGTTCACCAGGATGTCGACTTGGTGGAATGCTCCCTGCACGTCGCGTTCGAGTTGGCGAACCTGTTCCTCTTCCGAGACATCGGCCTGAAAGGTCTGCGCCCTTCCACCCCCGGTTTCCACCGCCTGTTTCACTCTGTTCAACTGGCCGAGGTCTCGTGAGACCAGCGCAACCTGCGCACCCGCCGCACTCAGGGCCAAAGCGATCGCTTTACCCAGCCCTTTGCTGGCACCGGTGATAAGCGCCGTTTTACCGTTCAGATCGTATTCTCTCATTTTGTGCGTTTCCAAAAAGGTCATGATCAGAAGACTGCTCTCAAATCCGTTTTGCCCATCAAAAACCTCTGAACGCGTGAACGCGAGCGATTTATGGGAAGGTCCGGCCGAGGTTTGTCTTGCCGAATGGCCTTTGAATTGACTCGCTGTAAACCCGCTGATCAACTAGATCCATGGAATGGCTGAATGAACCGCCGGAATGGCGAGCCGAGGAAGGCCGGCTGTCGGTCACGACCGGCTTGAGAACCGATTTCTGGCGGCGCACCCATTACGGGTTCATCCGGGATAACGGCCACTTCTACTACCAAGCCATTGACCGGGATTTTACGGCAAAGGTCCGGATCGGCGGAGAATACCAGGCGTTATACGATCAAGCGGGCCTGATGATCCGTATCGATGCTGAGCATTGATAAAGGCCGGCGTAGAGTTTACTGATGGATTGCCAAAATTCTCCGTCGTGGTCACCAACACTTTTTCCGATTGGTCGGTGTTCCCGATCACCGGTTCGCCGGAGTTTGCCTGGCTTCGGGCGACCCGCTATGAAGAAGCGGTTCGCGTGGATGCGTCTCTTGATGGCAGAACATTTCAGATGGTCCGCCTCGCTTGGCTTCCGGCTTCAACAACGGTTCAAGTAGGTCTCATGTGCTGCTCTCCGGAACGAGCCGGTTTCAGGGCTTGCTTTGCTGATTTTGCTCTGACCGACCCAACTAGCCGCGAGCTTCATACCTGAAGACCTTTCCAGCGCGCAAAAGACCAGGGTGTAGCGAGGCCGTGCCTCCGCAGTGCTGGTGTTTGCTCGTTTGCTGGTAATAGGTCTCTTGTGTCTGGTTGTTCTGCTCGGGCGTATTTGCGGCCGCAGCAGGCGTAGAAGTCACGACTTGGCCGGCTGCCTCATGCTCCCGTTCTGAAATCCCTGGAACTGCGCGAAGCTTTCAGGTAGACCCAGTCTGCTTCTGTTGCGGTTCCTCCCGGAAATGAATCAACAATCTGCGGCTCCGCCCCGATTCGACGACAGCAGCCAACGCCGTCGGTTTCGGCTGCCGCGCGAGATTGGAATTCTGGCTGCGCTCGTCCTGATGATTCTGATTCTGAGCATCTTCATACCTCAATTCCGGGATATTCAGAATTTAACGAATATTACGCGGAATTTTTCCTTTGTTGGCATCGTGGCCATGGGTATGACCGCTGTCATTTTGACTGGCGGCATCGATTTGTCGGTTGGGTCAACCTGGGGGATGACCGCGGTGATCGTGGCGGCGCTCGTAACCAACGGTTGGCCGCTTCCATTAGGGATTATGGCGGGCTTGGCTAGCGCCGCCGGGATCGGCTTGATCAATGGTTTGTGCGTCACCCGGCTGAACATGTCGCCCTTCGTTCCGACCCTGGCCACGCTTTCGATCGCGCGCAGCCTCGCCTTGATCATCACCCGAGGCCGCCCGATTTCAATCTTCGGCGAAGAGTACCGGACCTTTCTTTGGATCGGCGGTGGTGACATCTTCGGGATTCCCAATCCGTTTATCATTTTTCTGATAGTCGCAACCCTCTTCTGGGTTCTCCTTTCCCGTACCGTTTGGGGGCGATATGTCTACGCGGTCGGTGGAAATGAACGAGCCGCGCGCCTGACCGGTCTGCGCGTAGGTCGGCTGAAGATTGTTGTTTATATACTCTCAGCGCTGGTCGCAGGGTTGGCGGGAATTATCCAGGTCAGCTATTTGTCCAGTGTCACGGCCGATCTGGGAACGGGCAACGAATTAGCCGTCATCGCAGCGACGGTTATCGGCGGAGCGAACCTGGCGGGCGGTGAAGGCACCATCGTCGGGACAGTAATCGGAGCCATCATTCTCGAAGTCCTCCGGAACGGGCTGCTCTTGTTTGGAATAGATCCCTATTGGCAAGGAGTCTTTGTTGGTGCAGTAATTATTTTGGCTGTTTCCGTCGAATATTTCCGAAAGCTCTTGCGCCATGAGTAAGAGTTTGTTCAATCCAACAATACCCTCCCAAGAACCCGTGTTGACCGCGATCGGTCACGCGTGCTCCTCCCGTAAATCCTATGAAAACAAATCAATGGCGATCACTTATTGCCGCGATCGGCTGCGCCTCAGCCTTGGTTGGCGGCGCCCAAGCCGCTGACAAACCGAAAACCTTCGCGATCGTACCAAAATCGATCAGCGTTTCCTTTTACAATGATGTCGAGAAAGGATGTAAAGAAGAAGGCAAGAAACTCGGAGTAAATGTCATTTACACCGGCCCGGAAACGGCCGACGCGGCGAAACAGGTGCAAATCCTGCAAGACCTGGTAAGCCGCGGCGTCGACGGCTTCGCGGTGGCACCGATGGATGCTGACTCGGTGATTGGCGTGATCGATTCGGCTCTGCAAAAGGGCATTAAAGTCATCACCTTCGACTCTGATTCGCCGAAATCCAAGCGAGTCTGCTTCGTTGGCACGAACAATGAACAAGGAGGCACAGAGGGAGGCAAAGCTTTCGCGTCGATGTTGCCGAAAGGTAAGTTCGCGATCCTCACCGGCGGTCTTGCCGCCGACAACCTGAACCAACGAATCGATGGGTTCAGAAAGGCTTTGAAAGATTCGGGCGGTCAATACTCAGAAATTCAGGGATCCCCGTTCCCTTGCAATGATGACGCCGCAAAATCGATCCAGATTATTCAGGATACTCTGACCAGAAACCCTGACCTTAACGGGTTCTTTTTCTCTGGCGGCTGGCCTCTTTTTGGCGCGCCTGAAGCTTATTTGAAAGCGGTTTCCAATCGCTTGCCCGACATCAAAGCCAAAAAATTTGTTGTCGTTTCCTTCGATACTTTGCCGGACGAACTGAAGCTCCTGAAACAGCGCGCCTGCAACGCGCTGATCGGGCAGCGGCCTTACGCGATGGGAACGAAGAGCGTTGATGTACTGAACGATTTAGTCAACGGCAAAACCGTGCCTCGGGTTGTCGACACCGGTGTTGATGTGGTAACGGCGGAAAATGTCGTTCAATTTTTGAAGTAGCTCTGGCGAACGCCGCCCTCAGGCGAACGAGATTGAACGTATTCAGGCGTCGTTGGGCGGCGGCTCAGGCTAGTGCACCGTCCTCATATACTGGTGCCGTCGCCGCGGCCCACAGGGTTGCGTCGAAGAGACTGTCTCGGAACATTCTTGGACTCTGTGCTGCTGGTAGGGCAAAAAATTCAGAAAGTCTCACAAAAGTGTGTCTGGGCCCTGTGTCGGTAGGGCGAGAATTCATCTGAGCCTTCGGCGAAGACTCGTTCGAGCCGGACGATGGAGTTGCCACACCCAAGGCGGCTCCGCCTTCGCCAAGGCTATGGCGGACACGTCAAACAAGTTCTCGCTGACGCTCGTCCGCCAAGGCGGATCGCCCTACCAGCACAGAGCCCAAGAATGTTCCGAGACGCTCTCCTAAATTGTCGCGTTGCCGGCATCAGGGCCAGCCACACCTTGTGAGACAAGCTCTTCAATTTTTCGCCCTACCGGAGCAGGGCCGAGGCCAGGTTGCGATACAGCTTCTGAAAATGGGCCTGCGGCTGCGTTGCTCGTCGGTTACGTATCGATTCGGATATGCGCCCTCCCACTGCCAGTTCCAAGCCCGGACCGCCTTGCCGGCGGCCCATTTTGAACACAACGATGGCACCAGTATATGAGAGACGGTGCATTAGGTGGCCTCGCTGTACAGAGTCCTTGAAAAGAAAAATGGAATACGTGGAGATGAGGCGCTCAAAAGAACTTGATTCATCCACGTCAACTTGCAGTTTTCAAGGACTCCAGAAGATCAAGCCGACGCCTGAAGAGAACCTGAAAATCGCCTTTTGCCTGCTTTACTCCAGATCAACGGCATTTCGAAGCGCTTTCCCGGCGTGCAAGCGCTTAGCGACGTTACGTTTGACGTCGATGAGGGCAGCATCCACGCGGTCATGGGCGAAAATGGTGCTGGCAAAAGCACCTTGATGCAGGTTATCGCGGGCGTTCATCAGCCGGACAACGGTACAATCCGCTTCGGCGGTGAGCGCGTTCATTTCTCGCGCACCGCCGAAGCACAAGCGAAAGGCATCGCGATCGTTTACCAGGAACTGAACCTGGCTCCTAATCTCTCGATCGCGGAGAACATTTTTTTGGGTATAGAACCACGAAGATCCGGTTTTTTGCTCGACCGCTCTACCCTTCACCAAAGCGCGCGGCAAGCGATGGCGCGACTCGGGCTGCATTTTGATCCAGATCGAATCGTTCGAACCCTTACCGTTGCGCAGCAGCAGCTGATTGAAATCTGCAAAAGCCTGATTCGTGAGCCGCGTCTTCTTATTCTGGACGAGCCGACCTCCAGCCTTTCCGAAACCGAATCGGCCATTTTGTTCCGCGTAATTAGCGATCTCCAGGCTCGCGGAGTCACGATTCTTTATATTTCGCATCGATTACCCGAAGTGTTTGCCTTATGCCATACGATCACCGTCCTGCGTGACGGGCGTCACGTGCGAACGGTGCCGGTGAGTCAGACCAATGAAGCTGAGATCGTCCGTCTGATGGTAGGGCGAGAGTTGCTGCAGTTCCATCGTTCGAGTGGCGATCCGAAAGACGTCGTACTTGAGGTAAGGGGCCTCACAAAAAAAGGTCAGTATGCAAACATCAGTTTCTTTCTGCGCGGCGGCGAGATTCTTGCCATGGCCGGGCTTATCGGCGCCGGCCGGAGTGAAATCGCGCTCGGAATTTTCGGATCGCCGCCTCCGGAAAGCGGCACGATTTTTCTGCAGGGAAAGCCGGTTCATCTTCACGAACCAACAGATGCCCTCACCGCTGGCATCGCCTTTGTGCCAGAAGATCGGAAGTCCATGGGCTTGGTCCTCAGCGCCAGTGTTGGTCATAATATTTCCATCGCCAACCTGCGGAACCTAGCGTTTGGGCCGTTCGTGGACCAAGCGCGAGAAAGCTCTTTAGTAGATCGCTTCGTGTCCCGCCTCCGGGTCCGAACACCCACAACCGAGCAGCGCACCGGTTTGTTGAGTGGCGGAAACCAGCAAAAAGTTCTGCTCGCGAAATGGCTCGCGGTGCAACCTCAGGTGCTGATTGTCGATGAGCCCACGCGCGGCGTCGACATTGGGACCAAAGCCGAGATCTACCACCTGTTCGATGAGTTGGTGCAAGAAGGAATTGCCATCCTGATAATTTCTAGCGATCTCCCGGAGGTACTTGCTCTGGCGGACCGGATTCTGGTGATGCGCCATGGACAGATCACTGGCGAGCTATCCCGGGCCGAGGCTACGGAAGAGAAAATCATGCATTTGGCTGCGCTGGGGTCTTAGGAAGACTGACATGGCAGGCTCATAAGTAGAAATTGCGGACCCAACGATGGGCTTTCAGCAGCTCAACCTGTTCCTTAGGGAGTCCGCGTCCGGCTCCTATTTGGCAGTTTCGTTCGACGTTTCGCACCGAACGCATTCCAGGAATGACGGTTGATACAGCCGGGTGACTCAAGACATACCGCAAAGACGTTTCGGCCATCTGATCCAGCGAGATACCGAGGTCAGCGGCGATGTTTTGCACGCGTTCATAGACTTCTTTCTTTCGATCGCCGCGGAAATATCTGCCGCGGAAATCACCTTCGGCAAACGTGGTTTTCGGCGTAATCGTTCCTGTCAGCCCCCCTTCATCCAATGCCACACGTACAATTACCCCAACCTGTTGCCGTTCACATGCGGGAAACAGTTGATCTTCAGGGCTCTGCTCAAAAATATTATAGATGACTTGAACGGTATCTACCACGCCTGTCTCAATGAGTTTGAGCGCATTATCCGGCTGATAGTCATTTATTGAGACGCCAAAAAAGCTCAGTTTCCCTTGTTTCTTGAGCTGTTGAATGGCGTCTAACCAATCGCCGTGGTTGACCCATTCGTCAGACCAGACATGAAACTGCTGTACATCAATCCTATCCAACCCAAGATTTCTCAAGCTCTCTTCGGTACAGGCTACGACATGCTCAGAAGGAAAGGTTTCTTCCACCGACACCCCTGATTGTGCGGGCCACTGACGATTCTTTGGTGGAATTTTTGTTGCCACGTAGACCGTTTCAGAGCGTTCTTTGATAACCCGCCCGACGAGACTTTCACTGTGCCCTTCGCCGTAAGCTAGAGCGGTGTCGACAAAGTTCAGTCCGAGATCAAAGGCCTTGTGCAGAGCCTTGACTGACTCATCGTCCGAGGCGCCGATCCACATGCTTTTTCCGATTCCCCAGGCGCCGTAGCCGATTTCAGAAACCTGTAATCCTGTTTTACCCAGTGTTCGATAGTTCATTATGAGTTAGTATCTTCTTGTTATTGGTTATGCCTTGCTCGGAGGCAAGCTGATTGCCCGTCGAATACCCGGCGTTCGCTCCGCACGATTCTCGGACGATCAACCTCAGAGCCAATTTGCAGTTTCGGATGCCAACCGACCGTCCCTCGAGCAAGTCAATTGCTGCCAAAGCAGCCTGTTCCCCTTGCTTGATCGGTTCAGTATCGACCGTCGTGAGCGGGGGGTTGGAATACGCAGCAATCGGTAAACCATCAAACCCGACCACGGCAACGTCACCTGGAACCGAAAGCCGCGCTTCGCGAAGTGCGGCTAGCGCGCCCACAGCGATCGTGTCGTTTCCGGCGAAGAGCGCGGTGGGATGCCGACCCCGTTGCAAAATTTGGCGCATCCCACGATAGCCGCTCTCGAGATTGAAATCGCCGTAGGCGATCAGCCCTTCCTTCGACTCAATTTGTGCCTTCTCCAGAGCCCGACGAAAAGCGCGAAGTCGTTCTCTGGCTCCGATGTAGTGGACTGGCGCATAGGTGATATGGGCGATGCGCCGATGACCCAGATCGATCAGGTGGCGCGTCGCACGCTGGGCGGATCGGCCGGTGTTTGGGCGAATCGAATTTTCCTTCGGGTGACCGATCGATCCAAAAATTACTACGGGGAATTGAGAGTCAATGAGCCGAACCAATCCATCATCCTCGGAGTTGGCATTAAGGACAATGAGTGCATCGATACTCTTGCTCTTTGCTAAATCAAGGTAAGCGGTGCGCCGCGCTCCGGCCTCAACAGCCTCCACTAATAGCCTGTAACCGCGGCGGTTACAGACCCGGCCAATTCCAAACATGAGCGGCGGAGCAAAAGCGTCGACGCTCAGCAAGTCTCCGTGAGCCAGCACCAGTCCCAGCGTCCGGCTTCGCCCACTGACCAGCATGCGGGCCGCGGAATTCGGAACGTAAGCAAGTGCCTTGGCCGCGTGAAGAACGCGTGCTTTGGTTTCGGCCCCGATGTTCGTTCCTCTCTTTTCGTTCAGCACGAAGGAGACGGTAGTCCGCGATACACCGGCCGCCCGCGCAATATCGTTGCTTGTTACCCGGCGCATGCCTTCTATATCCCTGGCGGATGGCACACTAACTCCCTACGGTAACCGCCGGCGCATTACGAAACTGGTGGGGTATCCATTCTCCGTGCTCGGCCAGCAATTCATCGACCAGACGCCAGATTTCGTCCAGTTCAAGTTCTGAGCCGGTGTGAGGATCTAACATCGCGGCATGATAGATATAGTCGCGCTTTCCGGTGAGCAGCGCTTCTACCACGAGACCCTGGACATTGATATTCGTCTGCATGAGCGCTGCCAACTGCGGCGGGATAGCTCCGATGTGCGTCGGTTGAAATCCATTCCGGTCAACCAGACAAGGCACTTCGACGCAACAGCCCGGTGGAAGGTTAGTGACCAAGCCCGTATTTTCCACATTCCCATACACCACGCGCGGAAAGCCGGTCTCCAAGCTGTGAATGATGGCGGATCCATATTCCACGCTGCGCTCCATTTCTAATCGTGCATCGGGCGATTCCAGCTCCTCCTGCAGCGTTTGCCAATAGGCACTTCGGGTTTCACATCGTCGAGGATATTCGTCCAGAGGAATGTGGTATCGATCAATGAGATCCTCTCTTCCCTTTTTGATATACCACGGTACGTATTCGGCAAAGTGTTCGCTGGATTCGGTTACGAAATAGCCGAGTCGGCGAAACATGTCGTAGCGAACCAAGTTATCTCTCGGGACCCGACCTTCCTCGATTACCTTGTGGATCAGTGGGTACAGATCTTCTCCATCCCGCTCGAACCTCAGATAGAACGCCAGGTGATTTATGCCGGCTACGACGTAATTGATTTCCTCGAGCGGCACACCGATATCAATAGCGAGCTCGTTGCTGGTGTGTTGGACGCTGTGGCAGAGACCGATGGTTCGGATGCGGGTCGCGCGATTGATTGCCCAACAGTTCATCGCCATCGGGTTAACATAATTCAGGTGTACTACCTCAGGACAGCGCCGCTCCATCTCACGGCACATCTCGACTAAAACCGGAATGGTCCGCAATGCGCGCATGATTCCGCCGATCCCCAGCGTGTCACCGATGGTCTGGCGGAGCCCATATCTCTTGGGAATCTCAAAGTCGGTAATCGTGCATGGTCGATAACCGCCGACTTGAATCATGTTAACGGCGTACTGCGCACCATCCAGAGCGCAGCCCCGGTCGGTCGTAGCCTCGATCGCGGTGCTAAGTCCTCGTGCCTGGGCGACGCGGTGAGCTACCAGCTCCGAAATCTGGAGTCGCTCCGAATCAATGTCGAAAAGGCAGATCTGGCAGTCAGCCAATTCTGGGAATGACAGGAGGTCGACGAGCAGATTCCTGGCAAAGACTGTGCTTCCAGCCCCAATGAACGTAATTTTTCGCGCGGAATAATGTTTTGTCATTGGATTTCCGGAGCTGAGCAGCCGCGGGAGTGTTTTCCTTCAAAATCCGGCACCGCTAAGAGCTCTGCTCAAACAGAGCGTTGACTTCCTGGCTGGCCGCTTTGAGCGTGGTCGCCGCGTCTGCCCCATTTAAGTAAATTGCATCGAAGGCCGCTCGCATGATTCGATCCACATCGCTGGCGTGGTCGGTGATTGGAAACAGAAAGGTCGCCTGCGGATCGGTCGCTTCCTCGACAAAAGCAGAAACATCCACTCCTTGCTGGGCCATCTTGGCTTTTGCAATTTCCGTCGCTTCCGGCACCGCCGGGAAAACACCGCCATATTGCGCCACGATCTTCTGGGCGTCCGGCGAGGCCAGAAATTTCACCCACTTCCACGCTTCTTCCTGATGTTTGCTGCCGACCCAGATCGAATCCGCCAAGCCGTTAAACATCGACCGACGGCCCACCGGCCCTTTTGGCAAAGGAGCGAACCCGATATCGAATTTGCAGTTCTCCCTGTACCAATGCACGGACCAGTCACCGGTCAGAGCCAGCGCGCCTTTCTGGGCTGCGAATAGCCCATTTTCACCGGCCTGGCGGGCATTCGCCGCCGGTACGATAATTCCCTTCTTCATCATGTTAGCAATCCATTGGATCGCCTCCGCCAATTTCGGATCGTCATAGTTGAGGTGATTTGCCCAGGGGCCATCGTTAAATTTGAAACCATTGGATACCGCAAAATGGCTCCACTCAACCTGTCCATATCCGTCCACCGAGCCATTAATCAGCAGTCCATATTGTTTGATGTTTTTTGGATCGAATCCTGCATCCAAAGCTGTTTTGCCATTTGCGTCGACAGTCAGCTTGGCTAACACCTGACCAAACGAACCGCCATCTTTCGGATTCCAATCCAGTGAGAAGAGCGACTGGGGGTCGATCCCGGCTTTCTCCAACATACCTTTGTTGTAGACAATTCCGATTGTGTCCCAATCTTTCGGTAAGCCGTATTGCTTGCCATTTCTTCCCCATACCTTGACCAGATCGCCCAGATAAATGTTTGTCGGCACCTTGTCGCTAGCGATCAGGGGAGCAAGATCTACCAGGAGATTGTTTTGGATGAATTCCGGATACCTTGCCAGGTGATCGGTGATCACATCGGGCGCCGTCCCAGATACGAACGCCGTATTGAGTGCGTTCCAATAGTCGAACCAACCGGTTTGGGTGATTTTGATTTTGATATCGGGGTTCTGCTTTTCGAACGCTGCTGCGCAAGCTCGGTAGGCCGGCAGTTGGTTGTTGTCCCATAGCCAATAGTTGATTTCGGTCACCGCCTGAGCGGGAATGCCAGCCAGGACGCTGCTAGCGAGCAGGAGCTTTGTCAGATTTCGCATAGGTTTCAGGATTAGGATTGGTTTTTAATCGTGGACGGGTTGGTTGAAAGGGTTCGGTGGTATGTGGTCAGAACCACGGCGGCGGGTTCTACTTGAACAACGAATTAATTTCTTGGTTTGCCGCTTTCAGTTTCGGAGTGACCTCGGCGCCATCTAGAAAGATCGAATCAAAAGTAGCCCGCAAGATTCGTACGGAGTCGGTCGCATGCTCGGAAATCGGAAGAAAAAAGGTACCGTGTGGGTCCTGCGCTTCCTCCACGAACGCCGACACATCAACACCCTTCGCCGCCAGGCGGGCCTTCGCGATCTCGGTTGCCTCGGGAATTGCGGGGTAGACAATGCCGGTGCGGGCAACAATGGTTTGTCCTTCGGGTGACGCGAGGAATTTCACCCATTTCCAAGCCTCTTCCTGGTGTTTACTACCAACCCAGATCGAATCGGCTAGTCCGTTGATGGTCGTGCGACGACCCTCGGGACCTTTCGGCAGGGGTACGAAACCGTGCGGAAAGTTACAGTTCTCGGTAAACCAATGGACCAGCCAGGAGCCGATGAGGGCGAGAGCTCCTTTTTGCGCCGCAAACAGCCCGGTCGCCGCAGCTTGGCGAGCATCTTTTGCCGGGACAATGAATCCTTTTTTGAGACTCAAATCAGCGAACCACTGAATGGTATCAATCAGTCTCGGATCGTCGTAATAAAAGTGGGTTGCCCATGGTCCGTCGTAGTACTTCCAACCAAGAGATGCGGCGAAGTTTGCCCATTCCTCGTGACCAAGGCCATCGGATAAACCATTGAGCAACAGCCCGTACTGTTTCACGTGCTTGGCATCAAAGCCGGCTTCCGCTCCGGTTTTCCCGTTCGCATCGATACTGAGCTTGGCGAGCACCTGGCCAAATGACCCTCCATCGCTCGGGTTCCACTCCAATTTCCAGAAGGACCGAGGATCGATCCCCGCTTTGTCCAGCATGGCCTTGTTGTAAACAATGCCGATCGTGTCCCAATCCTTGGGTAATCCGTACTGCTTGCCGTTTTTTCCCCAGACCTTCACTAACCCTGTCACGTAGATATCGGTGGGCACTTTATCGCGAGCGATCAGTGGCGCCAGATCGACCAACAAATTGTTTTGAACGAATTCCGGATACCGAGACAGGTGATTCCAAAAAACATCGGGAGCAGTCCCAGAAACGAACGCGGTATTCAGCGCGGTCCAATAGTCGAACCAGCCGGTCTGCGTGATCTTGATCTTAATATCTGGGTTTTCCGTTTCGAAAGCCTGCGCGCAGGCTTGATAGGAAGGGGCCTGGTTAGCATCCCATAACCAATAGTTAATTTCCGTGACCGCCTGGGCGGGCGCTGCGGCAATCCACAGACCGCTGGTTACAAGCAAGATTTTTGCTAGATGATGCATTGCCTTGTTATTGTTCTGAACTCATCGGTAACCGGTGTATCGAAAAGCGTCCACGACCTTGCGGCCAAAGAATATCAGGAGGACGGCAACTGGAATCATGCCAAGGACAGTACAGGCCATCAGGCCGCTCCAGTCAGGCGTTCCGCCGGCCTGCTGCGCGCGAAATGCGTTGATGGCAACCGCCATCACCCGCACAGACTCAGCGCGTCCAACCAAAAATGGCCAGAAGAATTCATTCCACGCGTTTAGCACTGAGAGGATCGTCAACGTAGCCAACGCCGAGCGGTGGAGCGGAAGAACGACGCGAAAGAAAATCGTAAAGTAGTTTGCTCCGTCAATCCGGGCGCATTCTTCCAACTCGCGCGGAGTCGAGAGAAACATCTGGCGTAAAAAGAAAACCGCAAATGGTGTCATCAGGGCGTAGGGCGCCGCCATTCCCTGATACGTATTTAGCCAACCCAGATCTTTGATCAGGATGAAGTTAGGGATGAAGAGCACGACCGCCGGGATCATGGTCGCGCCGAGAAAAAGGAAAAAGATGAACCGGCGTCCCCAGAAGCGAAGCCTAGCAAAAGCGTACGCCGCCATGGCGCTGCAGGCGATTTGCGGCACAACGACCAAGACAGTAAAAATAACGCTGTTCAACAGGGCGCGATAAAAATCGATCTTGCCGAAGCTGGTTTGTTCGAGGCGCGGATCGCTCGGATTGATCAGCCCGATGACGCGCTCGATGTTAAACAGGGTGGGATCCTGCGGCAGCAGCGAGCCAGCGCCAGTGAACAGAGTGTGACTGTCACTCAGCGCAGTTTTTATCGCGATCCAGATCGGACCGAGAGAAATTACCGCGAACACGGCGAGCACCAGGTATCCCAGCCAGGGGGCGGCCCGTTTGCCTGAAGTGAAAGAGGCGTTTTCCATCTAGGAACCCAGATCTGATTGGCCGGACCGGAGAATCCGCATCTGCACGGCGGTCACAATGGCAAGGCAAAGGAAGAGGGCACATGACAGGGTCGAGGCGTATCCCATGCGAAATGTCTCAAACCCGGACTCATAGATGTACCAGACGATGGTCCGAGTCGAGTAAGCCGGTCCACCAAGTGTGGTGACCGCAATCGTGTCGAAAACTTGGAAGGAGCCAATAATGCTCGTAACTAACACGAAAACCATTGTCGGTCGGATCAAGGGGAGGGTGATATGAAGGAAATTCCTCCAGGAGCCAGCGCCCTCGATTCGAGCCGCTTCATAGATATCCCGCGGAATCGCTTGAATCCCGGTATAGAACAGCAAGGCAACCAACCCCATGTGCCGCCAGATGTTCACCGCCGCAATGGTCGGCAAAGCGAGGTTTCGGTCAGAAAAAAAAGCGATCCGACCAAATCCTAGCCAGTGCAGGACGACATTTCCAAAGCCGAGTAAGGGGTCAAGCATCCAAAACCAAATAATCGCGACGATGACGTTTGCGATGAGGTAAGGGGCGAGGATGATTGAGCGTAAAACCACCGAGCGGCCGAGCTGAGCCAGCAACACGGCCAACAGCAAGCCGATCACCGTTTGAATCGGAATATTGTAGAGCACATAGAGGACGGTGATCTTCATTGCGTTCCAGAAGTTCACGTCGTTCCAAAGGTGGATATAATTCGCGACGCCGATAAACCTGGCGGTACGCAGCAGATTCCAATCGGTCAGGCTGATGTAGACCGCCCGAAAGGTCGGAAGCAGGTAAAAAACAGTAAAGCCCAGGAGCGCTGGGGCGATAAAAATCCAGGCACAAAACGATTCACGGCGAAGGAGCGACCCAAAAAAAGACTGCTTTTGGGAAGGGAGCCGCCGGGCAGTCATTTGCGGCACACTTGCGGGGGAACCTAGCTCTGGCGATAAGCGAGCGGACATAACGTAGACAGAGACTCTTGGGAGGCTTCTCGGGCTTCGTTTTCTTCGGGGGAGGAACGGTAAAAACCGCTTTTAGTAACACGCGTTACAACCGATCAATAACACGCGTTATCTGAAGGTCAAGTTTGATCTTCGTTTGCCCGACCGAGTGAGGAGACTCACCGTCGAGTTCGAGGACGACGTGGTTGCGGACCTCGGCGTGAGCTCGGTCGAACAGTAGGCCGCGTTGCGACTTTGTCTTTGGAACTTGACTCGGCAACTTCAATGTCTTCGTCCCGGCATTGCAAAAGAACTCCTCGGGAATCACCTGGGGGAACGGACCCGCGGCCGGTTCGTCGATCTCGATCGACAATTTCTTTATCGCCAAACCGACGGACAGCGCGATCAAGATCAATCTTGCCCTGGCCCTAGGCAAACACTTGATCCTGACACCCGGGATCTACCATCTCGACGAACCCCTCTTTGTACTCTGGCCGAACACCGTGGTGCTCGGTCTCGGCTTTCCCACGCTGGTCCCCGGTCGAGGAAACGTCTCGATGGTGATCGCCAATGTGCCGGGGGTGAAGCTCTCGGGGGTAATCTTCGACGCCGGTCCGATCAATTCACCGGTCCTTCTCCAAGTGGGTCTGCTGCCGTCCTTGCCCATCCTGCGGGGCGCCGGAAGCGACCCAACAACCCCACGCTGCTGCAGGACGTGTTCTTCCGCATCGGTGGTGCTACTCCAGGCAAAGCGACCGTCAGCCTACAAATCAACCAGGACAACGTGATTATCGACGACGTTTGGGCTTGGCGAGCGGACCACGGCAACGGAGTGGGCTGATTTGGTCCAGACGCACGAGGGTTGGGGTCTGGGCAGCTACTGCTTCTTCAACGTCGACCCATCGATTCACGCGGCGCGCGGCTTCGAGGTTCCCGATGTGTCAGGAAGTCAAGTTGCACGATGTGCTGACCGTTTCCCTCGGCGGTGTCGGTGTGATCGACCATGTGGTCAACAATACCGGTGCCCGGCGCAGGGCGTGGCAACGATCCCGAGCTACCTGGCCGGCTATCCCTGAAGCCGCTGACCAATGTCCCACGCAATGGCGGTCGAGACGTCGTGAACGCTGACCTGGACCGCGTGAGACCGGATCATTGATTACTATTTAAAACCGTCTGCGCCCGCCTCGGCGCACTGCCCGTCCTGGTGCGTAGTCCCGCCAGAAATTCCGAGGGCCCCGACAATTTTGCCGTCGATGAGAAGGGGAACGCCGCCCTCAACCGGGATCGCAGCGCGCAGCCGCAGCACCCGCAGACCGTCTCCGCCAGAGGCCAATACGTCCTCGAAAGCCTTGGTTGGACGTTTAAACAACGCCGCCGAACGCGCCTTGTCGATGGCAACATCGGTGCTGCCGATCTGGGTATTGTCCATTTTCTCGAAGTAAACCAGGTTGCCGCCGGTATCCACAACCGCCGCCGCCACGGTCCAATTGTTCTTACGCGCCTCCGCAAGCGCCGGAGCAACGGCCTTCTTGGCGTTTTCCAGGTTAATCGAAGGCCCATAGGAATTCGGCATCTGTGCCAGCCCTCTTGAGGCGCACAATGCGAATGTCAGGAAAAGCACAACCTTCATTACGGTAGGTGATGCCATGGGGAACCTCTTTTCGCCGTTCTACCGGGGAATGTATGCTATTCGGCTTCCTTCACGCAAGCCTCTCCCGACGAGACGCGGCTCTCCCTCAAGGGCCCAATTAACCGCGCTGCGCCGATTCCCAGCCAGACGAAACGAAAGAAGTCGCGGATGGCTTGTTATCTTTCGATGAGATGAACGATGCGATCGGGTTTGCGGTACGCCTCGTAGATAAGCAGGATCTCCAGCGCGTCGTCCAGAGTGCCCCGTTCGGGTCCTTTTCCTTCCAGCAAGCGCGTGGTGTAGCTGATGATTTCCGGCGCGTAACCGAGGAGAAAAAGGCCCTTGTTGTGGAGTTGGCCAAGGGAGAATTCTGGTTCCCAGTGCAGCGGAGCACACTCATCATCCATGATATTGAAATAGTCGCCGGAGCGCCCGTAACTCTGCTTTTGTTTGCCGCTCCGGTACAAGGTGACACGAGTGTTGTTTTCGATGACAACATTTTCACCCTCGCCGATAACTTCCGTTCGTTCGAGGAACGAGCTGAATGACTGGCCGTGACTGAAGATAAGGTTGCCAATTGCGCCGCTCTTAAATTGGAGCGAAACGCTGGCCGCGCCAGAGAAACTGCGGGTGACGAAGAGCGATTCGAGCAATCCTCCAAGGAGCAGCAGAACGGAGTGAGGATGGACGAAGTGATCGAGAAACCCGACCATCTTACGGTTGTCGGAGCGTTCTTCGTAAGTGGGGAGGGATTGCGGATAGCGCGCGGTGATGCAGTTGATGCGGCCGAACTCGGCGCGGCTGGACAGGGCCTTTGCTTTCAGATTGGCTGGGACAAACATTTTCTTGAAACCAACCGCAACGTGCCGGCCGGTTTCAACGCTGACGCGGATCATTTCCCGGACTTCCCGAGAAGTGCCTGCCGGCGGCTTTTCGATCCAGGCATGGGCGCCGCCTGCATGCAGTCAATGGCGAGCGCGGGAAAAACCGGGAGATGTTGAGCATCGTAGTTCGTCACGATAAAAACCAGTTCGGGCTTTTCCGCGGCAAGCATCTCGTGGTGATTTGTGTAGGTTCTCTGGGCGCCGAAAAGGCGGGCGCAATGCGCCGCTTGCTCCGGCTGGAGATCGCAGATCGCCACAAGGTCGACCGGGGCGAAGGCGAATGTAGGATAGACGTTGCGGAAAGCGTGAGCTCCCGCGCCGATGAAACAGGCGCGCAGTTTGCGCGGGTATTCGGAGTTGTAAGTGACGTGCTCGATACAAAAGGGATGTCTCCGGAGATTATTGGCTGATGGTCTGGCGATCCGCAGAGGTAAAGACAATGAAGAGGAGTGCATCCGAACGTCCAACGTTGGTGGCGCGATGCCAGACGTTGGGCTGCACAGTAACCGTATCGCCCGGGTTCATCTCCGCTTCCATCCCATCGGGCATCGTGTGGCGGATGTTGCCCTGGATCACAATGAGAATTTCGCTGCAATTGGGGTGAAAGTGGCGAGGATTGCTGCAGCCAGGCTTAAGCCGGCAGCTTCCCACCGTAACTTCGCTACTGTTGCCTAGAGAGCCGCTGGCGTACCACTTGAGACCGCCCCATGCGAATTCGACCCTTTCCGCCTTTTCGGCAGAGACTAACTGAATGGTTTCTGGCATGGTTTTATGAGATCATAGAGGATTTTCATTGCAAGGCGTCCCGGTTGCCTGACTAAAGTCGCGTTCCTCGTGCAATCTTTGTTCGCGCTAAACGCGGAATACTATTTTGGTGACAAAGGCAGTCTTGAAGCGGTCGATTGCTTTCCCTTACGGCCACAAGATTTTGCCAACCGGCTCGAGGATTCACTGGCTAAGCCGATGCAAACACCGTTCGACCTTAAGTTGGCCACGCGGCGGATGCAGACTTTGTGGAAGGATACCATCAGTCTCACTCAGGGCCGCTACCTTCCAACAGATTGAGAGTAGGCTATGGCAACAAACCTCCTTCATCTGGGCGCCTATAGCGATTGGTTTGCCGTGGCAAAACGTCAAGCCGAGCTTTATCCCGTCGCTCCGCCTGGCGCAGAGACACAGCGGCTGATCCGTGAAACGCTCGGATTCTCCCGCATCGATCCGGTTGCCGCGGATGTTCGTATCGAGGCAACTTGGGAACGGGATGGACTTCTTGGTCAGGAGATATCCTGGTCCGTCGGCTACGGACCGAAGACGCGCGCCTGGCTGTTGAAACCTGCGCACATCGAGCGGCCGCTGCCTGGAGTGCTGGCCCTTCATGGGCATGACGGAATGAAGTTCTTCGGCAAAGAGAAAATAGCGGACGGTAATGAGCCTATACCGAACGCGGTGAAAAAGCTTCGAACGCAACTCTACGACGACCGAGCTTTCGCAAACGATCTGGCTCGAGAGGGTTTTGTTGTTTTGGCATACGATGTGTTCCTGTGGGGCAGTCGTCGCTTTCCCCTTGAGACCATGCCCGAATCAAGTCGCCGACTCGCCGGACAACGGAGAAAGACAGGAAAGACGTCAGCGGAGAAACCGGACGAAGTCGAGCGCTATGAGAGAGCTGCTCGGGATCACGAGCATGTGATCGCGAAATACTGCAACCTGCTCGGCACCACTCTTGCCGGTGTCGTGAATTTCGAGGATCGCACCGCGTTGCGCTATTTGCGTTCGCGTCCGGATGTAAGCGCCGGTCCAATCGGCTGCGTGGGTCTGTCCGGCGGCGGATGTCGCGCCGCGCTGCTCCAAGCAACCAGTGGCGAGATCGGGGCCGCGGTGATCGTCGGCATGATGAGCACTCACCCGAAGCTGTTGGATCGTCACCTCGCTTGCCACACCTGGATGTTTTTTCCGCCGGGTCTGGCCCGGTTCGCGGACTGGCCCGATCTTGCGGCCAGTCGCGCGCCGTCGCCTTTGCTCGTGCAATACGATCGGCACGATGAGCTTTTTCCTCTTGACGGCATGCGCGCCGCTCATGAGCGCATCGCGGCTTACTACGCGCAGGCTGGGCGAGCCGAAGCCTATCAAGGGAAATTCTACGATGGACCACACAAATTTGACTCGGTCATGCAGGCCGACGCCTTTGCCTGGCTACGGGCTCAACTGCTAGGTACCGCTACGCCGACCGAAACCGCCAGCGGCAGGACGCCGATGCGACACCACCCAAAACCATGAGCTATACAACTCGATACTCTTTGAATCGAAGATTTCGGATCCGTCGAAAATGGCGAACATCGCGGGTGACCAACGGAATTTGAAAATGCAGGGCCGTGGCGGCAATCAAAATGTCGAAATCACCGATCATCTGGCCGGCTGATCGCAGCTCCCTCCGAAGACGGCTTCCCTTTTCTGCGACCCCAGTATCAACGTGGAGACAGCGAAACAAACCAGCGATTCGCCAACCTTCAGAGGTGTTCGAAAAACCTTCGAGAAACTCCAGAACAGTGACTACCGAAATCGCAAACTGATCGTCTCGATTTTCACTGAGAAAGCGGAGCGCTGTGCCGTTTCTGTTTCTCGTACGTTCCCTCTGCAGATCGATCAGGAAACCCGTATCGAGCAACATCATTTCGTTGCCCATTTCGAAGGTGAGATTGTTCTTGCGCGCTGTCTCTCCCAGTAAGAGGAAGCCTCAAGGTCCGCGGCGATGACCGGAAGCTTTGCCAGCTGGGACAGAATATTTGCTCCAGACGATTCTTCCGCGTCAAAATGCGCCCGCCGCACAACCTCAGAAAAGGATTCACCCTCGCGCTTCGCCGCCCGGAGCTTTTCGTAGGCATCGAGTTCAAGCGAAATGGTTTTCGTAGCCATGCATGAGACCATGCACGAAACATCGGGTCCGATCAACGGTTTTCAGCTCCCCCCTTGAGTGAAAGACCCTTCAGCCGGCCATGACTTATCGGCTTTCAGTCATCAGTGATCGGCCATTCGATCATCGGCTATCGGCGCGAAAGCGCCCCGTTCCGCTTTTAAGGAAAAGGCGAGCGGAAGCCAAGGTTTGTCTGGCCAGCGGTACAAACGGTCCGGGCCTTGGCTAAGCTGATTAAACATCTTCCACTCTGTCGCAGCGTGCTCATGCAGCCAGCGCAACGTGAGCCCGGCCGCTAGTAAGCCGCCAGTAATCTCGCTCAAGGGGTGCATCCATTCGTAGGACAGCGCGTTTCGCAGCAACGCTTCGCTGGCATAATCGTGCGGGTCGTCAATTACCACCGGCTCGGTTTGAAAATAGGGGGTGAAGTATCCTGGCAAGCCTTCTGGTGTTCGCTTGGCACTGTCAAAGACGTAGGCAAAAGGATGTCCATCCGCCAGGTAGAGGGAACCGCCCGGTTTCAAAAAGTACGCGACAATTTCTGCCCATCTGCCGATATCCGGAAGCCAGACAATTGTTCCCCAAGTAGAGTAGACTAGATCGAATGACGCGAGTTCAGGAATTGTTTCCGCAGCGTCGTACAAATCTGCTTCAACAAACTTTGCTCGCTCAGTGAACCACCGTCTTGTTTTCCTTCGTCGCCATGAGCAGCAGATCCGGTTGCCATTTCAGCTTTCTTCGAAAATCTTCGCGCAAATCATTGCCGTGACCAGCTAAACCGCATCGTTCCCAAACTTCAACGACCGCCGCTTCGTCCTCGGTGGACAAGTTCGAATCGTCAGGTTGCTATCGGGCATCGCGAAACGCTCCAATGAATGTTTGTAGTTGGCTTGGCCGTAGGGAAAGAAATATTGAGCGCTCCGATTGCCTCTATCCAGTTGAGCGACGAATTGTGAAGAGGAGAAATTGCCTATGAGCGCATTGCTTTTCACCCCGTGGAAAATCAGGGAGGTTGGGCTTCGTAACCGGATCGGCGTTTCGCCCATGTGTCAGTATTGGGCGACCAACGGATTCGCGTCGGACTGGCATCTGGTTCACCTGGGTTCGCGAGCAGTTGGTGGCGCCGGCCTGGTAATGACGGAAGCGTCGGCGGTCGAGGCGCGGGGCCGGATTACCCCCGCTGATCTCGGAATCTGGTCGGACGAACACATTCCAATGTTGTCCCGCATCGCCGATTTCATTCACAGCTACGGTGCGGTCGCCGGCGTGCAATTGGCGCATGCCGGGCGCAAGGGCAGCGCGGCACGCCCTTGGGAGGGTGGGCGATCTTTGTCCGACGAAGAAGGCGGTTGGGAAACCGTTGCGCCAAACTCGCTCGCCTTCGGAGGTCCGAAGAACGAACTCTGGCGAGTGCCTCACGAATTGACGGAGGAAGAAATCGCAGTGGTCCAGGCTGCTTTCGTATCGGCCGCCCAGCGTGCTTTGACCGCTGGGTTCCGATTGGTCGAACTGCATTTTGCTCATGGTTACCTGGGACACAGTTTTCTCTCACCAATTACCAACCAGCGAACCGATCGGTACGGCGGTTCGTTTGAGAACCGGATTCGTTTCGCCATCGAAACAGTGCAGCGGGTCAGGTCGGTCTGGCCGGACTCGTTGCCCTTAGCAATGCGGATCTCCGCAACCGATTGGATCGATGGCGGCTGGGATATCGAACAAACCGTCGAGCTGGCCAGAAGGTTAACCCCTTTGGGTGTTGATCTCCTTGATTGCAGCTCGGGCGGTATCGCGCCTGGTGTTCGCTATGACACCCGCACTGCCTACCAAGTTCCTTTTGCGGAGCGCGTCTTGAAAGAGGTAGGACTGCCAACTGCGGCGGTTGGTTCAATTACCGAGCCGAAGGTTGCCGAGGAGATCCTGCAGCAGGGCCGGGCTACTCTGATCTTTTTGGCTCGAGCGATGTTGGACGACCCGTACTGGCCGCTGCATGCCAGCTTTCAACTGGATATCCGCCGTGAGGTCAATCTGCCGCCGCCCTATGAGTATGTTTTGCAAAACCCAATCACCGCGACCCACAACTGAAGAGCGTGCGCGTTACGTAGCGTGGGACGGGACCGTGGCGCGACCTAAGACGCACGGCGCCGAGTTGGTAGGGCGAAAATTCATTCGAGCTTTAGCGAGAACTTGTTTGAGCCGGACACCGGAGTGATCAACGCTCCAGACGGCTTAAACAAGTTCTCGCCTGGCGCTCGTCCGCCCAGGCGGATCGCCCCCATCGGCACAGGACAGTGCGGCATTATCAGACAATATCTAACCCTGGCGTGACCCATCGCTTGATTGCACGTGCTACGAGTTGCCCAAAGTCCGACAGACCCTGCACCCCTCGTCCGTACTCGGGTAGCGGCACCAATGCTTACGCGATTTCCTTTGGCTCCGAAGAGGTCTTAATGCCAGAGCCAACAGACCCTATGAAGTCTGGATCACTTAGGTTGACAGGCGGCGCAAAGATAAAGAAGCTGAATATGCCATCCCCCAGATCCTCTTAAAAGTCGCCGCTCCAGCCCAAAAATTTTGCCGGAGGCCAGCGACGGTTTTCGAGTCACGGTAAGGGATCGTGCAAGACCCTTCGTATTGACATCAACCTTCAGACAAAGATCAACTTCCATGCCTATCCTTAGCATTCGCGCTCTGGCGCTTAATGACGATGAACCCTGCGGTCAGCACGCACAGCCGCGGCAGTCTGTAAGAGAGACGGTTTCCGGCCGCCTCCACTACCTGTTGCGGTCAGGTCTAACCGGGGCCCTGGCGGCTCTCGCTGCACCGGTGCTCGCCCTCTTCGGCGGAGCAACACTGTCATCCGCTGCTGCCTCCAGCGATCAGATCCTGATCGGACTCGTCACCAAGACCGAGGTTAATCCATATTTCGTCAAGCTGCGGCAAGCAGCAACCGCCGAGGCCGAGGCGAAGGGAGGAAAACTAATTGCCCGGTTCGGTAAGTTCGACGGCGATAACGAAGGACAGGTGGCCGCCGTTGAGGACCTGATCAGCGCGGGCGTAAAGGGTATCCTGCTCACCCCAAACAATTCTACCGGAATGCTCGGCGTCATAAAAAAGGCACGCGACAAGGGTATTCTCGTGATCGCGCTCGACACCGCGACCGATCCGGCTGATGCCGTCGATGCGACGCTCGCCACGGACAACTTCGAGGCGGGTGTCCTGCAAGGGGAATACGCTAAGAAGGCCCTCGGCGGCAAACCCGCAAGACTGGCGATGCTTGACGGCACGCCTGGCGGAACCGTCGATACGCAGCGGCACAACGGATTTTTAAAAGGGTTTGGAATCAAGGAAGGTGATCCCGCCATTGTTGGGAAGGCGATTACGCATGGCGCCCAGGATGAAGGACAGACCGCGATGGAAAATCTCCTCACGGCGCATCCTGATATTAACGTCGTTTATACGATCAACGAACCGGCCGCCCAAGGCGCCTACGCGGCAATCAAGGCCCGCGGCAAAACGAAGAATATCGTCCTGACTTCAATCGATGGCGGTTGCTTGGGCGTGAAGTATGTCCATGATGGAAAGATCGCCGCAACGGTGATGCAGTTCCCGAAAATTATGGCCACACGCGGTGTCGACTATGTCGTTGATTTTGCCAAGACCGAGAAGAAACCGAGCGGATTCATTAACACTGGCGCCAAGCTAATTACCGACAAGCCTCTCGGTCTTCCGGCGAAGGATACGAAATGGGGCTCTGAGAATTGTTGGGGATAGCTCGTTGGGCTGAGGCGCGGCCTCGCTAGTCGATCAACATTGAGTGCGGAACTGCAGACTGCGGATCGTAGACCGAGGCCAAAATCACTGAGCGTCAGCGTGACGTGGTTGGGTCGGATTGTATTGACTCCGACGTTCGGGCCGCTGGTCGTTCTGCTTCTGTTTGGCGTAGTATTTTCCTTGGCCACGCGCACGTTCCTGGCCGCCGGCAATCTCTCGCTGATCGTCCAGCAGAGCGTGATTGTGGGCACTCTGGCGATTGGCCAGACCTTGGTCATTCTCACGGCCGGGATTGACTTGGCCAACGGCGGAATTGCCGTTCTCGGAACGATCATTGCTGGAAAGCTTGTTGCCAACCATCAAGATCCGGCGCTTTCGCTCCTTTTTGCGCTGGCAGTCTGCACCTGTTTCGGACTGATCTCCGGGGTGTTGGTGAGTCGCCTGATGCTGCCACCGTTTATCGTCACGCTTGGTCTACTCGGGATTATCACCGCAACGACGCGTCTGGTGGCCGGAGGCGGTGCGTTTCCGGTGACCGATGATCTGCTCGGTTGGACGGGAAACGCGTTCGCTGTCGGGGATACCTCGATCACCTATGGCATGATCATCATGTTCGGCCTCTACGCGCTTTTGTGGTACTTACTAACGCAAACCGCCTGGGGCCGGCACGTCTACGCCATCGGAAATAATCGGGAAGCGGCTCGGCTGGTCGGCATCCCCGTGCAGAGCAGACTCCTTACGGTCTACACCTTTGCTGGTCTGCTCTACGGAATCACTGCCTGGCTAGCCTTAGGCCGTATTCCGAACGCCGATCCGAACGCGCTGCAGTCTGCGAATCTGGACAGCATCACCGCGGTGGTTATCGGCGGAACGAGCTTGTTTGGCGGCCGCGGAAACATCTGGGGAACTCTGGTTGGAACACTGATCGTCACCGTCCTGCGTAACGGCCTCACGCTTACGGGCATCGACCCGCTTTGGCAGGATCTCGTCACCGGTATCCTCGTGATCAGCGCGGTCGCACTGGATCAGATTTCGCGAAAGAGACAACGATGAGTAGAGAGGTTGAGAAGAAGCCCGCCCTCCCCCTCCCAGGAACCGTGGTTCTGGAAGCACGCGGGATTACTAAACGGTACGGGCATGTCACCGCGCTTGACCATGCTGACCTGGAATTACGCGCGGGTGAAATACTCGCGATCGTGGGGGATAATGGTGCTGGCAAAAGCACCCTGATCAAGGTCCTTTGCGGCGCGGTCGTTCCGGATGCAGGACAGGTTCTTCTTGATGGCAAACCGGTTCATTTTCGGAGTCCTCTGGAGGCGCGCAAACTTGGGATTGAGACTGTTTACCAGGATCTCGCCGTTGCTCCGGCGCTTGATATCGCGACCAATCTCTTTCTAGGGCGAGAAGTGCGCCGGAGCGGGCTCCTCGGATCCTGCTTGCGGCTGCTCGACAAGAAGAGGATGCGGCGCGAAGCGCAGCAGGAGATGGATGCGCTGAAGTTTCATCTTCCTTCGATCGACAGCGCAGTTGAGAAACTCTCCGGCGGACAACGACAGGGCGTGGCGGTCGCCCGCGCCGCGATCTTTGCCCGCCGGCTGGCGATCATGGATGAACCCACCGCGGCACTGGGTGTTCGCGAGTCAGGTCAGGTGCTCAGCTTGATTCGGACAATTCGGGACCGCGGACTTCCGGTGATCCTTATTAGCCACGATATGCCGCATGTGTTCGAGGTGGCGGATCGTATTCAGATCATGCGTCTGGGTCGTGGCGCCGCCGTCACTACGCCGCAGCGCCATACCATGTCGGAAGTAGTCGCTATCATGACTGGCGCGGCCAAAGGAGATGGGCTGCCGGCTGCATCGAATGAGGCGAGCCCGGCGTAGGCTGATGCTTGAGAAGCATCGGCCTGGCTCGATTAAAATGCTTTTTGTAGTTGCTCGTGCATCATGTATCATGCACGATACTGCGCGATGTCGGAGACCTTGGTCAAACCTCTTGAGCGCAAATTGATTGCACCGCCCTGGTCGAGCCTCGCCGCAATCGCTTACGAAGCGATTGTCGAAGGCATCCTGACTGGCGTTCTTCCCGCTGGCTGGCAGATCAGCATCGCCAGCGTCGCTCAGCAGTTGAAGATGAGCAACACCCCCGTGCGCGAAGCGTTAAGCAGAGTTGCCGCCGAACGACTAATCACACTCTCCGCCAATCGCGGCTATACCGTCGCTCCGCGCATCTCCGAACAAGACTACCATCAATTATTCGAAGCTCGACGCATCCTCGAGCTCGCGGCGATCAAATCTGCGATCATCAACTCGGAAACCACCTCGAGAGTGACCAACGTGATGAAACGGTTTGCTGGGACTGACTCCAGTCCAGAGTACAGGCATTATCGAGATTTCAATCGCGCAGATCGCGAATTTCATCTGGCTCTCGTGCAGATGTCTCGCAATCGATTTCTGTGCCATGCTTGGGAACAGTTACATTTTCATCTGCAGGTCGGGCGCCTTTACGCCGGCGCCGGCATCATTGACCATAAGGAAGCCTGCAACGAGCATGAGCGAATCTTCGCTGCGCTGAAAGCGGACGATCGGAAGAAAGTCCTGAAGTGCGTCGGCGAACACATCCACGCGGCCAAGCGGCGTCTAACTCAACTTTTTCCCTGAAGATCCAGAACCGCACCCCAGAAACAAATATGAAAATCCAAACGAGCGCTTTTGCCATCATGGCTTGCGCCAGTATGCTCTTGAACTCGGTTTCCGGCTCCGGAGCGGCCGGCAATGCCCGTTTCACCGTAATTATCTACGACACCACTGGAAATCCTTTCTGGTCGAAAGTTGTGGCCGGCGTCAATGAGGCTGCCAAGGCTTTCAATGTGAATGTCGACACTGAGTTTGCGAATAATGATCCGGTCCAGCAGAATAATGCGATCGAAGCAGCCTTGGCGTCGAAGGTTCAAGGGATCGGTTTGGCGATCAATGTTCCGAACGCTTACGAGCGGAATATCAAGAGGGCCATTGAGGCGGGAATCCCTGTCGTGGCATTCAACATTGACGATCCGAAAGGAGCCGCCGGTAGTGCTCGATTGTCTTTCATCGGCCAAAGCTTTCCATCGGCGGGCTACGCGATCGGTAAGCGGATGGTTGACGCAGCTTCGCTAAAAACAGGGAGCCATGTGGTTTGTCCCGTCGAGCATCCGGAAGCAACCTACGCCGTCGAGAGATACGCTGGTGTAAAGCGAGCGTTAGACGAGGCAGGAGTGACCTCCGAAATATTGGATACAGGCGCCATCGGGCTGGAAGATACCGTCAACAAGGTAAATCAGTACCTGTTGGGGAAACCCGACACCGCCGCTGTCATCGGATTGGGACAACTACCAACTGAAGCAGCACCGCAAGCGATCAAGGAAGCCAACTTGAAAATTCCCACTGGTGGCTTCGATCTCAGTAAGGCGATTCTCCAGAACATCCTCGACGGTAAAACCATTGCGACGGTCGATCAGCAGCCGTTTTATCAAGGTTTCCTAACCGTTACTCAACTCTACTATAAGAACAAGTACGGTCTTATTCCGGTGGATGTAAATACCGGCTCAGCCCTGATTGATAAGACGAACGCTGCGGTGGCCCTTCAGTTCGCCGACACCACTCGTTAAACGCGGCGAGACGGCGCCGTGCGGCTGCAAAAGAAAGCCATGTCACTTCACCGACAGGACGCCAAAGCATCCTTTTCCCGCAGCGGCCGCGAATTGGGCTCTCCACCTTCTTTTGCATCGTCTCTTCTGGATGCGCTGCGACGCCATCCGGCCGGTAATATTCTGATCATCTTCGTTCTCCTGGAGATTAGTTGTATTGTCGCTTCTCTGGCGTTCCCGGATCAATTCCGGTATGTCAGTCCGCTCAATATCCAGTCAGTTCTCCGAGCGATTCCCCAGTTGGGGATAATCTCTATCGGAGTAGGGATTCTGATGATTGCCGGGGAATATGATCTATCCGTCGGTGCAAACTTCACCTTCTCCGCCTTGATTATGGCTAACAGCTACAATGCACGATGGCCTCTGACTCTGGCCGTTTTTCTCGCCTTGCTCACTGGAGCTGCGCTTGGGGCGGTGAACGGAATGATCACTTTGCGAGCGAAGATTCCCTCTTTTATTGCCACATTGGGTATGATGATGCTGCTGCGTGGACTAATCCTTTTTTCTTCAGGTACCCAAACTCGTCCTTTTCATCCGGGAACATTTTTTGAGAACGTAATGACTGGATCCGTCGGCCTAGTCCAATTCGCTTTCCTCTGGCTACTTGCGGTCACCGGTGCGGCGTACCTGCTGATGGACCGCCATCGCCTTGGCAATCATCTCTACGCGGTCGGTGGGAACCGCGAAGCGGCAACTGCCATCGGGGTGAAAGTTTTCCGCGTAAAGCTATTGGCGTTTTCAATCGCGGGTTTCACCGCAGCCCTGTCTGGAATAATCAGTACGGTCCGGGTCAGTTCGGTGTCCCCGATTCAGGGTCAGGGTCTCGAATTGCAGGCGATCGCAGCCTGCGTCATCGGCGGGGTGTCTTTGGCCGGAGGAAAAGGTTCGATGATTGGCGTCCTCTTGGGAGCCGCCCTCCTTTATACAATTCAAGACATTCTCCTGTTGCTGCGCGCGCCCGGTTTCTACCTCGATGCATTTATTGGATTCATTATCCTCGTCGCCGCAACCCTGAATCGTCTGGTACAAAAGGAGGCTTGATCATGACGAACCCTCCTGGAGCCGCCGAGACCTCCGTTTTTCCTTTGATTGAGCTGAAGGGCGTCTGCAAAAGCTTCGGAAAGGTCGTCGCGCTCAATCACGTCGACTTCGAGATCAGGCTGAACGAGGTGGTTGGCCTGCTCGGCGATAATGGGGCAGGGAAGTCGACATTAGTGAAGATGCTGTCCGGAGTCGTCTTCGCGGATGAGGGCGTCATTCTTCGCAACGGGTCGGCCGTCAAAATCACCTCGTATTCCGACGCCGAGAGACTCGGGATCGAAACAATTTACCAAGATATCGCACTGGTGAATACGCTGTCGGTGTATCGCAATATGTTCCTTGGACGCGAACAAACCAATGCACTGGGTTTTCTCCATCGGCGGGCCATGCGATCAAAAACTATTGAGATTCTTCGAAGCTCTGTAAAGATCGCGGGCATTGACTCCCCAGATCAACTGGTTGGAGGACTGTCCGGAGGCCAAAGGCAGGCGGTGGCTATAGCCCGAGCAGTCTACTTCCGTAAAAAAATACTTTTACTCGACGAACCGACCAGCGCCCTATCGGTTCGTGAGACAGAAAATGTCCTGGATTACATCGTCCAGCTGCGGCGCGACGGAGTTACCTGTGTCTTTGTCACCCATAATCTTTACCATGCCTTCCGCGTGTGTGATCGGTTCGTCGTCCTATCCAGAGGGCGCAAGGTGCTCGACGTCGCCAAGCCGGCCACGAACCTGGAAAAGCTCACGTCAGTAATCGTGAACGAGTGACCTGATTATGATTCTCGATGCCCATCAACACTTTTGGAAAGCTGACCGAGGCGATTATCACTGGATGACCCCAACCGTGCCTGTTCTGGCCCGCGACTACTTACCCGGTGATCTACGGCCCGAATTGCGGAAGACTGGCGTGACTAGAACGATTTTGGTTCAGGCTGCGCAAACGCTTGCCGAAACACAGTTCTTGTTGGCGCTTGCCCGCGAAACTGATTTTGTTGCCGGAGTTATCGGATGGTTTGACCTCGAGCAAGAAGACTTTCCAGACACATTTCAACGCTGCCGCCGCGAAAACCCTTGTCTGCTCGGTGTGCGACCGATGTTGCAGGATCTCGAGGACGACCGCTGGATTTTGCGACCGCAGGTGATCACGAACCTTCACTATCTAAGTGCGTGCAAGGTACCGTTCGAATTCCTTACCTATACCCGTCATTTGCCGAGTGTGCTGCAGGTTCTGGAGCAGGTTCCGGAATTGCCCGCTGTGGTCGATCACCTTTCGAAGCCGGAGATCAGAGCAGGGAAAATTCAACCCTGGGCTGATCTCATACTGGAAGTAGGTAAACACTCGAAAGTCTTTTGTAAGCTTTCCGGTATGGTTACCGAGGCTGACCACCAGTACTGGTGTCCTGCACATCTTGCTCCATACGTCGATCACGTATTGCGTTCTTTCAGTGAGGATCGCATCATGTTTGGTAGCGACTGGCCTGTTTGCTTGCTCGCGGGTAGCTATGCCGAAGTCATCAATGCGCTTCGGACCGTTTTAGCTCCGCGGCTGACACCAGTTGGCCTCGCTAAAGCGTTTGCTGAAAACGCCGCCAGGTTTTACGGCATCCACGGTTTGCTCGATGAGTGAGAAAATTCTGAACCTGGGGGTGATTGGTGCGGGAATAGTCGCCGCAGGACCGTACCGGAAAGCTTTGGCCCGCCAGCCCATGATTAAAGCGACTGGTGTGGTCGATCCGGATAGCAAACGAGCGGAAGCCTTGGCGAGTGAGCTGAAGACGAGGGTTTATCCCGATTTGGATGCCCTTCTCGGCGATCCAAAGATTGATGCCGTAGCGATCTTAAATCCTAACCATCTCCATGTGGAGACCGCCTTGCGCAGCCTGCAAGCAGAGAAACACGTCCTCTTAGAGAAGCCGGTTGCCGAAACCGTTGAAGAAATTGACCGACTGCAGGCAGCTTCGAAACGGGCGGCGAGAGTCTGCATGCCTGCCCATAATTACATCTATAATGCCAGTATAGAACGGGCGAAGCGCTTAATCGCAGAAAAGCGACTGGGCAAGATTGCAAGCGCCTGGATTCTCTACAACATCTTCCACTCGGAAGAAATCGCCAGCCGTTATGGTGGAGTATTGCGCGAGGTTTGTGTACACCACGCTTATTCATTGTTGTACCTCCTGGGCCGGCCTGCGCGGGTTGGCGCGACGGTGTCACGAGTGCATTATCAAGAACTGACCTGTGAAGACCAGGCGATGCTAACCTGCCAGATGGCAGGCGGTGCTCTGGCTCACCTCTGGGCGAGCTTTGCGGCGAGCGATCCAACGGGTGATTCTTGGACAGTCATTTACAAGATTCTCGGAACTGGCGGCGGCGTTACTTACACCTGGGACGATGCCCGGTTTGAAGACAGTGGAGGTCCCGCTTGGGGAATCCCGAATTACCTGGATGGCTTTTCGAACGAACTGGACTTTTTTGTGCGTCGAGCCATTGCTAACAGCGAAGCGCCCCTTTCCACCCTCGCCGACGCTCGAGATGCCATTTGTATCATCGAAGCTGCCGAGCATTCCTTGAGTCGTTTCGGTGCCGCCGTTGAAGTAAATTATCGTTAGCAATTATGGGATCGACGATCACTCGGGTTCAGGTTCATGAATTTCGGTATGAAGTAAATGACCTTGGGATGGACGCCGGCGGGTTTGACTTTGTATATCTTCCCGCTCACCGCCAAGCAATTACCAAGGCCGCCATTGTCATCGAGACAGCGGATGGTGCGAAGGGCGAGTATGTCGGTTTATGGGGCGCAACACCGATGGCGCTCGCCCAAACGATTATGCTGGCGCCGCATCTTCTCGGCAGAGACAGCTTTCAGCGAGAGCTCATTTATGACGAATTCAAAAGAGCGCTGCGTCAGTACGATCATATGGGCCACGGAATGATCGATATCTGTCTTTGGGACCTGGCTGGAAAACAGCTCGACGCTTCCGTCTCAACCTTGCTGGGCGGTTATCGATCCCGCCTTCCGGCTTATGCGAGCACATTGCATGGCGATCGCCATGGCGGCTTATCTTCCAAAGAAGCATACGCCGATTTCGCGATCCAATGTCGGCAGATCGGCTATCGAGCTTTCAAGATCCATGGGTGGTATGACGGTAATCCCAGGGAAGAGGCGGCAACAATTGAGCACGTTCGCAAGAGCGTCGGAGACGAGATGGTGCTGATGTTAGATCCCGCTTGCCAGATACGCACTTTTCTCGATGCACTGGCGGTTGGAAAGGCATGTGATCAGGCCAACTTTCTTTGGTTGGAAGATCCTTTTCGGGATACTGGCGTTTCCCAGTTTGCTCACCGAAGATTACGCCAGCTCATCAAAACGCCGATTCTCTGCTCTGAACACGTTCGCGGCCTCGAGCCAAAAGCGGATTTCGTTATAAACGGCGGAACGGATATCTTGCGGACAGATCCGGAGTACGACATGGGAATAACTGGTGCCTTGAAAATAGCGCATTTGGCTGAAGCGCTAGGTCTTGATGTCGAGGTGCACGCCGCCGGCCCAGCACACCGGCATTGTATGGCGGCGATTCGGAATACCAACTATTACGAACTCGCCTTGGTTGGTCCGAAGTGCCGAAACCCTTTGCCGGATGTGTATTCTTGTAACTATTCAGATCAGTTGGATTGCATCGGCCCGGACGGCTGTGTTCCAGTGCCTGATGGGCCTGGCTTGGGAGTCAATTACAATTGGGATTTCATTGCGAGTCATCGCTTTGCCCTTCACGAGTTCCGGGCTTAAGCCGCCGTCGCATGAGCTTCCAGCTATTCGTGCCTCAGATCGGGACCATTCGTGACTGCGGGCTTCCAGTGACTCCTATCAGCCGCGACCTGCCGTACGTGTCGGACTTTGGGATCTGTAGCGCTCCATCAAGCGATTGGTCGCACGAGCGCTCCTAAGAAACTAAATCCGTTGCTGGCTCTAAAGGCGTGAGTTGGAAGCCGAATTCTTTAGCTCGTTTGCTGAGATTGTGAAGTAGGCGGTCTTTGTACTTTTCTTCATAGTAGGTTTGGCCTTGCTCGACGTAGGCGGCGCCGAACTTGAGCATGCGATAGAACAAGCGTGCGAGTTTGTGAGCCCCGGCGTTAATGGCCGTGGGTGCGCCCAGTCGGGCTTTGATGCGGCGGATAAAGGCCCCAATGGCGGTCTTGCTTTGCATCGCTCCTTGGGCCGCCAGGCGGAACATCGCCGCGGCGCGATTCTTGGTTTTTCTGGGTCTGGAACTGAGAAGTTTGCCTCCGCTGATGCGATTGTCCGGGCAGAGTTTGAGCCAGGAACAAAAGTGTTTTTCGCTTTTCCAACAGTTCATGTCTAAACCCGTTTCGCGAAATGATGACTTCCACCGCCAGGGTGCTCAAGCCAGGCAGACGAGTCAGATCGACTCCGCAAACGCTGGCCAGATAGGCTTGACGTTGCAGTTGCCAGGCGAACTTGGGCCGAACGTGCTTTCAAAGCGCCGCTTTGCTCGAGGAATTTGTTCAAAATCGAGTTTGGTCTCGAATTGCTCAAGTTGTTGCTCAATCTTGTTTTCACATTCGGTGATCTTAAGCTGATAGGCATCATAGAGTTCGAGCGCCGTTTGCAAGGCGAAGAGATGCTCGGCTCGGTAATCTCCTTCTAAAGCCTTAACGATCTGTTCGGTGGATGCCTTGACTTGAGGGTGTTTCATCTGGGCAAGCTTGAGCGCATCGCGTTCTCCGGCCAAGATCGCCCGAATCATGGCCATACCGGTGTAGCCGGTGATGTCGCTCAAGACTCGATGGATTTGGATGTTCATTTCGGTTAAGGCCTTCTGCATGCGTAAAACATGGCTGCTGCAGTCTTTGACTAAGGTGTCACGCAGGCGCAGAAAGCTGCGCAAAATGCAGACTTCGTCCTTTGGTCGGAACGAGCCGTTTAAAAGCCCAAAGGTGTGGAACTGTTGAAGCCATTGGCAGTCGGAGACATCGCTTTTGCGACCGGGCAGATTCTTCACATGAGCAGCATTGACCAATTTTACCTCCAAGCCTCTCTGCTCCAGAATCTGGAATACCGGAATCCAATAAACCCCGGTTGATTCCATCACCACCGTCTCAATGTGATGTTCATTGAGCCAGTCGGCTAGCCGGTGCAGATCGCTGGTAAAAGGGCCAAACTTACGGATATTTTCCTCGAGCTGCGATCTTCGGGAATGGCCACGAGGTGAAAATTGGCTCCGATATCGATTCCTGCAGCATTGAGATTGATCCGTTCGAGAACATTTTTGCGGGCTTTTGATTTGCCCTTGCGGCTGGTCGTGGTTTTCTTTGCCATACGTATCTTCGGGCTTAAGATGTTGTTTTTACTTTCAAAGCGCAGCGCATCGGCCCGAGTTGGTGATATTTGAGATAAATCTCCTAAACAGGATAGCTCCAGATCGGCTAGCCACCGATCTGGAGCTTCGCTAATGCAACAACCAAATCGCTCGGAACCAAACTAGCTATCGGGCATGAAGCTCCAATGCCGTACATCGGTCTTAACTGCCGACCCACTGCTGCCTACTCTCGTACAACAAGTGCCCGAGGCGATCAAACCAACGTTTCTTGCCGCAACAAGAACCCGCAGGAGTTCTGGGGAACTAGCTAGAGATCGTCTCAGAATGCCGCACTGTCCTGCGCTGGTAGGGCGAAAATTTATTCGAGCGCAGGCGAGAACTTGTTTGAGCCATCTGGAGCGGGTGGCTCACCCAAGCGTCTGGCTCAAACAAGTTCTCGCCAAGGCTCGAATAAATTTTCGCCCTACCGGCGCAGGACCAAAAACGCGTTGAGACATGTCTCTAGCTAAGTACTCACGTTCGGAATTACGGTGACGTATTTCGTCAGGCTGCTCGAGCCAGCCGTTTGACGGCGATCTTGGCCAGAAGACATTGAGATCGCGGCGGGTGAAGGTCCAATTGAAGGGCGATGCCGAGCGCTTTTGACTTCACAGCGGCCGAAGACTCTTCTCGATGGACATCCCAGGCTGCCAGATAGGTCCAGGCACCCATGCGGAAGTACTCATGCTCGACGTGCCTCGGGCGAGTGGGCGCCGGCGGTAGCGTCGGTTGTTTTCGGCGGCGGGATTGAATACTGGTCTTTTCGTCTGCGCAGATGACGTAATCATCGGCACCCAGTGGAGCGCCCTCCCAGACACGTTGGTAAAGATCGAGGATGGGTCCGGCTTTTCCGGCAAAGTCCGGATCGCGGGGGAAGATCCAGCTTCGATGTTTCCAGGGGCGAAGGGCATCGCTGCTCTAACCAGCGCCACAAAGTAGCGCCGCTGATCTCAGCGACCAGGCCTTGCGAAATAACGTGCTGGCGGGTTTCCTCAACCGAGAGCCGAGACAATGGGAGCCCGAGGGTGTAAGGAAGCTCGCAGGCGAGTGCCTTAACCTGAACGATGAGACCGGGGGGAAAAGCGGGCCTTACGCCCGCCTCGAGGCTGCGCCTCAAGGCCAGGCAATCGGGCAAAGGCGAATCGCTTACGCCACTTGCTGACAATCTGACGCGGCGTATCCAGCCGGGACGCGATCACGTCATTGGAGAGTCCTTCATCTGCGAGGAGGATGATTTTGGCACGGATCACATCACAATACGATGACGTATATTTCCTTGCCATTGATTCCAGCGTCTGTCGCTCCTCGCTGGAAAGATTCACATTAAGTGGGCTTTTTCTTGGCATTAGGGACACTATTCCTCTGATGCAAGCCTATCAGATTACGTCACCGATTCGACTCTAAAATACGTCACCGTATTTCCGAATAGTTGTACTTAGCCAGCGGTCACAACTAACGGGGATTTCTCGCAACGGAGGTCGAGGTGCGATTGTATTCGCCATGCTGCGAAAAGAAAATCGGGTCTTGATTAAAACGATAAAAAATGTCGTTATGGATTCGATGGCAGATTACCGCATCAAAGTTCTCGCGGATCATCGTGAATCCGCGTCGGGGGTGCTCGATTTTTTGCAGGCCTTACCTGGGACTATTGTCGAGATCACTACCCTCTCGACCGGCGACTATCTCGTTGCCGATCAGGTACTCTTTGAACGTAAGACTGCGACCGATTTTGCGGCATCATTAGTCGATGGACGGCTTTTCTCGCAGGCCGCCGCCTGGTCAAGCAACCGTTGCGGGCCGCTTATGTCATTGAGGGAACAGCAACCGATTGGCTTACGCTTGGTATCCGCCGTGAGTCGCTGCAGGGTGCGTTGATCACACTAAGTTTGATTTTCGATCTGAATGTCTTTCGTTCCTCTACTCCTCAGGAAACGGCTCAGCTGCTTTTGTATGCCGGCCGGCAATTTGCCCGGATTCATTTTGCCGAACCGCCCGCCTATCGAATTCAAAAAGCAAAGCGATTGCGCACCCGGCAGCTGCGGGTGCTTCAGGCCCTGCCGGGGGTCGGACAAGATCGATCGCGAAGTTTGCTCGATCACTTCGGCAGTCTGCGAGCGTGTCTTGCCGCTTCTGTCGATGAGCTTACTCAAGTACCCGGAATCGGAGAGAAAACGGCGGCCGGCATCTGCAAGGTGCTGGGGTAGAGAGATCATGGCAAGCGGCCAATGGACCGACGGGAGCCGGTCCCTACCGACGCACAGCTATCACAGTGTGTAGGGACGAGCTCACCCCGGCCCTAACTAACTAGACTAGTTAGTCCACAGCAAATGGTCAAACTCCCTGATACTCACGGTCCCTCGAAAGTTGCCGCAAGGTATAATGTCGGCCTAGTCGAATCGCTTTCCAGCAGCTCTTTGTTATCCCAGATGCCGTGAACACGGAAACCCTTCGAGCGGAGCAAGTACTCAAGCTCGCCGAGAAAGAACACGCGATAACAACAGTAAGCCTCGACGCCTCGACGATACTTTCTCCCTCGATTTCCCAGTCGATAGAGGACGTTGCGTGTACTTGGAGAGAGCTAAGAACCGCCGGTGAGATGATCGGCGATTTCGACATTTTGATCGCCGCTACCGCCCTGCATTTTCAAATTCCGCTGGTTACGCGGGATATTCGCCAATTTCGCCGGATCCGAAACCTTCGATTCGAAGAGTATCGAGCCGATTAACTTCTTGGTTTCGAACGACGTAGCATCGGCATCCTGCCGGTCCGAAAACCTGACAAGCTGGAAGTTTATTCCACCGTGCCGTGGCAATGCTCATCGACTTTGGCTATTGGTTATCGGCTATTTGATTTCCAGCCGGACCGGCTGCTGGTCTCGTGCCGACTCATAGGCCGCCAAGGCAACTCTTAAGGCCTCGTACCCGTCTTTCCAGGTGACCTGGGGTTTACGTTTCTGTCGAATGCTCGCAATAAATTCTTCAAGCATCGCGAGGTTCGGATCGGGACCGAAACCAACCCAGCAGGGGTTTCGAGAAGAGCGCTCCGAGTAGAGAGTCACGTATTGAGCAAAACTGTCCATCACCGCCAAGCCGTTCTCTCCGACTACTTCCATCTTCAGGTGCCCCCAACGAGGATAGGAAGCCGGACGGCTCCAGCTGCAATCGATGCAGGCGTGGACGCCGTTGGAAAGAGTGAGCAACAAAAATCCCGCCGTATCAACGGCCAATTCTTCTCGCTGAAAAAGGTTATCTACTTCGGCGTAAACCTCGACTACCTCCGCGCCGAAATACCAGCGGAGCAGGTCGACCAGATGCACGGTGTGGTCCATTACCGCACCGCCACCAGCTAGTTCCCTGTCCGCAAACCAGGCTCGGTGGCGTGCTGGATTCTCGCTGTGATTAACCCCGTTCACACCGAGCACAGCCCCGAGCTCACCGCTCCGGATCATGCGACGGACGACTTGAGTCGAGGGCGCAAAACGCATCGGAAAAGCGGTCATGAAGTGCACTCCGCTCTGCCGGCAAGCCGCCAGCATCGAGCCCGCGTCGGAAAGATGGGTCGCGATCGGTTTTTCGCATAAGACGTTGCTCTTGGCCTCAGCCGCCATTTGTACCAGCTCCCGATGACGCGCGCTCTCCGAACAGATCAAAACGCCCTCAAGTCCTTCTGCCAAAAGGTCACGATGCCGCGGGAACCAGTGCAGCCCAGATTCCTCCGCGACTCGACGCCCGAGGTCTCGATTCTCTTCCGAAAATCCGACGAGCTCAGCCTCTGGAAGTGTTTTGATGAGAGCTGCGTAATGGTCGGCATGAACATGAGCGAAACTGAGAATGCCAAGGCGCATAAATGAGGCTCAAACGGTTGCTGACCTGCCAGTAGACAGCGATTCTTTCACCGCCAAGGCGATTCGCAGAGCCTGGAACGCGTCATCGGCTGTTAACTCAAAAGGTGATCCGGACTCGATAGCACTATACGCGTGGCGGATTTCCGCGGTGTAGGGATCTTCCGAAAGGTCGGACAGCGGCAAGCCCACGGATTCTGCTTCACCGGATCTTGATCTTGGCGGGAAAAACGTCTGAACCGCCGGCGCCTGATCCGAATGCCACTCGACAAGGCCGCCTGATCCCGCGAGGTCTATCGCGGTACGAAAAACTCCTGGTGGGTTAGCCCACCCTCCCTCGACGAGAGCCAAAGCACCGCTCTGGAAGCGCAGGATAGCTTGCACATACTGCGCCGGGCCAGTTGCGGATTGCCCTCTTCGGGCGTAGACCCGTTTTACCTCTCCGGCCAGCCAGCGGGCATAATCGAAATCGTGGATCATCAGATCGACGACCATGCCGCCCGAGCGGTTCTCATCAAGATACCAGTTGTCGTGAGGCGATCCTGCTCCCGCGTCTGGGATCCGCGGCGGATAAGCCACGCGTTTAAGACGTACCACCCCTAGCTGGCCAAGTTGGCCGCCGGTGACGAGTTCTCTCGCTAAACGGTACTGCGGGAAGAACCGCACGACCATTCCGACAAAGAGGCGAACTCCAGCTTGCTCGCAGCCATGGATCATCGCGGCGGCGTCTTGGAGCGTGACAGAGATCGGTTTTTCGCAAATCACGTGACGGTGGGCGTTGGCCGCCTCCAAAACCATCGATTTGTGCAGAAAAGTCGGTAGGCAAATATCCACGATATCGACGGAGTCCAAGAGCTTGGCCCGGTCGGTAAAGCCGCGGATATTGTGACGTTTGGCCAAGTCATCTCGCTGAGCAGCATGCAGCGACGTACAGCCTACCAGCTCGGCATCGGTGCTGCGCCAGGCGGTCGCATGGATTTCGCCCATCGTTCCCGTGCCGATAATGCCAACGCGCATAGATTGGAAAACGGCAGGTTTATTTCAGCGCTCCCGCCGTGATACCCCGAATGAGTTGTCGCGAGAAGATGAGGTACAGGAGCACCGGAGGCAGGATCGCGAGTGTCAGTGCCGCTAATACTGAGGTGTAGTCGTTCGCAAACTCGCCCAGGAACGTCTGCGCGCCCAGGACCAATGTCTTGGTCGATTCCCCCGGTGCCAGGATCAAGGGGAACCACAGATCGTTCCAAATAGGTATCATTGATATCGCTAAGACTGACCCGAGCGCCGGCCGAACTAAGGGGAGGATCAGCCAGTAAATGCGATATTCGCTCGCGCCATCAATGCGAGCCGCGTCTTTGAGATCTCGCGGCAACTGTCTCATGAAGATCGTCAAAATGAATACTGCCAGCGGAATACCCTGGGCCGTGTAAACCAGAATCAGCGACCAGAGTGTATTAGCCAGGTGGAGACCGACGATCAGCCGTAAGATGCCAATGGTGCCGAGCCGGATGGGCACCATGATTCCGATCGCCAGGTAAAGGCCGGTTAAAGTATTCAGCCGGAACCTGTACTCCGCCAAAGCAAAACCGGCGAGTGAACTTACCCACAGGATGAGCACGAGAGCACCAACGGTTACCACAAAGCTGTTGAAGAAATATAGATCAAAGCGGCTACCCGCGAAAAGGTTCTGGTATCCGTCCAATGTAAAAGTCTGAGCGTTGGGCAAGCTATAAGGTGCACTAAATATAGCGAGGCGGTCTTTGAACGAGTTAACGAAGGTGAGCAGAATCGGGAAGAGAGCCAGGGCCGAGTAACTTAAGAGGACGAGGTGGATGGCACCGACACGGAAAGCCTTTAGGCCGAACTTTGCCATTGCTTCTAATATTGGACCTGCTGCAGCCGACGTTGCCAGCCCAGAAGGTAGACCAAGACCCCCGCCAGAATGATGAGAAGCATTACTCCGGCCACGGCGGCGCCCATAAAAGGATCGGCTGGTTGCAACTGATAGCCAAAGAAGGTCCGGAAAAAGAGTGTGCCCAGGATATCAGAGGCAAAGTTTGGTCCCGCGATTGCACCCTGCGTGGCGTAGATCAACTCAAATGCATTGAAGTTGCCAACAAAGGTGAGCACTGCGACCAACCCCACGGTTGGCAGGATCAGAGGAAACTGAACACTCCAGAAAATCTTCCATGCGCCGGCTCCATCTACCTTGGCGGCTTCGAGTAACTCTTCCGGGATACGGATGAGGGCAGCTAAAAACAGGATCATCGGAATACCGACGTTCTGCCAGACAGAGATGAGAGAGAGGGTGGTGAGGGCGGTGGATTCGAGACCCAGCCAGGGCCTGTCTAAACTGGCTAATCCGACAATGTTGAGGACCGTCCGCGAGATGCCCCAAGCCGGATTCAGGATCAGCTTCCAGATAAATCCAATGATGACTACCGACAGGATCGTTGGCGTAAAGATGATGGTGCGATAGATCCAGGTGCCTCGGACACGGCTTGCCAATAACGCTGCCAAGAGCAAACCAACGGGGTTCTGCACCAGCATGTGAATGAAGAAAAATAAGGCGTTGTTGCGCAGCGCGTTCCACAGCGGTTTCAGCCACTCCTCATGGCTAAACAAGATTTGATAATTTCGTAGGCCAACGAAGATCTGCGTTGATTGAGCGTTCTGGTTGTTCAGCGATAACCAGAGCGAATCAAAGATTGGGTAGATCATGAAGACGGTGTAGATCAACACCGCCGGCATCAGGAAAACCAGGAGGTGAACGGGAAAGGAACGGCGTCTCCTCATGGCAGATTGAGCGCTGAAGGCGCGCCTCATGAAAGCTGCGCGACCAGTGAGAACGATATTCCCGGCCTCGCTAGAAATTTTTTATCGGTTTGAACCAGGAAGTCAGGTCCTTCTGAACAAAATCGGCCGCTTGTTGCGGAGTCATGGTGCCGTTCAACACTTGGGCGCAGGCATTCCAGAGGTCGTTTTCATTATTCGGATTCGCGTTCCGGGAGAGGATTTGATAAGAAGATCGGAAGGTCGTTGGCCACTTCGTTCGCCAGCTCAGGAATTCCTGGGCAACCGGATCGTTTAGCGTATATTTCACGTTGCCTAACGGAAAAAATCCGGGCAGCGCGTTCGCATACAGCTGAGCAAACTCGTCTGAAGCGACCCAGGCGAGAAACGTCCGTGCGGCTTCCTTGTTCTTGCTCGCAGCGTTAAGTCCCAGAGCGATGTCGGGATGATCATTAATCACCGGTGTGCTTTTCCCCTCAAACGTGTAGGGCGGGAAAGCGCCGAGATCTAACTTCGGATTCATTTGGCGAAAAACGCTTATGTCCCATGAGCCGGCCGGGTAGATCGCTCCGCGCTCCTGGGCAAAGAGATTCTGGGAGTCAGGATAAGCCAGCGCCTGGTAGCCTGGAGGCAGATAAGGCCGCCATTTCGCCAAGGCTTCGAACGCGGCCAGGAAACCACCTTCATTGTATTGCGCGGTGCCGCGGATCAGGCCTTTCCGGCCATTTTCGCCATCCCACAACGTGGGACCGATGTTCTGATATCCCATCGTCGCCGACTCCCATTGATCCTTCGTGCCGAGAACCAACGGGATGTACTTGCCATTGGCCTTCAATTTTTCGAGCACCGCGAGAAACTCTTGCTCGATGTGCGGGACACTGAGGCCCAATTCTTTGAAGATGGCTTTGTTATAGAAAAAGCCGTGAATGACCGAAGCCATTGGCACGGCAAAAGTGGTTTTGCCATCATCTGTGGACCACGCCGCCTTCGCAAGTTCGGAGAAATGATCCATTCCCGGCAGGTCATTGAGCGGGACCAGTTCGCCGGCTTTATAGATGTCCAACGACTTGTCGAACGGTCGACACGTGATCAGATCTCCCGCGGTTCCCGCTTTGAGCTTGGCGTCCAATACGGCGTTGTACTCGGTCGGCGCGGTAGGCGAGAACACAACCTCAATCTCTGGATGCTTCTTCGCGAATGCCGGCAAAATGGTATCACGCCAGATCTTGAGATCGTCATTACGCCAGCTTTCCATGATGAGCTTAACCCTGCTCTGCGCCCAAGTCTGATCAGCGCAGATCAGAGCGATCAAACTGAAAACAAACAGCCCGAATTTTTTGAGCATAAGGTCCCCATTATTAGAAACCGCTCATCCGGAATCAATCAAAACCAGTGGCGCCGAGGATAAGCTTGCAACATGTCCGGTTTCACGGCCGGCAATGCCGATGCGACAATGCACGAAACGAGCCGGTAGGCACAGGTTTAGAACCTGTCTTTGACCGGCGGACACGTCAGATAAATTCGGAGCGCATCTTTGTCCGCCAAGCTGTCAGCCCGCGGGCAGCCACGGTCAGTTCGAGGACAATAATTCAGTCATCGCGAAACCTGAGTCCAGCAATTCCGCCGGGTAATTCCACCCGGAGGTCGTATCAGATTGGTCCGGGGACTCCGCAGAGGCCGCGGCCGGTGATGATGGGTCATGCTTCTGAGACGGATGTTGAGGTGTGTCCATAGGTCATTTTTTGTTGAGGGTTAAGTATTAGATTAGCGCTCCGAAGAGGGAGCAAGGGTCGGTCGAGCGAGTTCCGTCCGAGTTTGACCGGCGGTCAGACTACTCGGGCGAGACCAGCGAGGAAGGCCCCAGTAGCAATGGATACAGCTACCGGAGTGATAGATGATACTTCGGCGACAATCGAGAGATGGCGCGGTCGAAGCAACATAACGAGCGCCAGACTAAGTGGGCAATTCCTGGAAGTCAAGCAGCCGATCAAGCAAAATACAGATGGGCATTTGCCTTCCTGCGTTCGACTTTTTCAACTTACACGCTATCTATTTGCCAACGAAGTCATGGGCAAAGCTCTTTTGTTTCTTCTGATATCGATGTTCGAGATCGGGTCGGCTTGGGCCCAGCGCTCAGTGGAAATTGATCTGACCAACCAGGAAATTTACCTGATGGAGGGCCGTCGGGTGATTCTGCAGTCGCCAATCTGTTCAGGTCGCGCGGGTCACGAAACACCGACCGGGTATTTTAAGGTAACGCAAAAAGACTTAAATCACGCCTCAAGCGTTTACGGTTTCTTTGGCAACCCAGTGACCAAGCAGATCGTGGTGCCAGACGCTGACATTTATATGAAAGTTCCTCGCGGCTTGGAATTTGTGAAAGCTCCGATGCGTTACTATACCCAGTTTGCGCATGCGATCGGCTTGCATGCCGGATTCCTTCCGGGCATCCCCTCGTCTCATGGCTGTGTGCGTTTACCGGAGGAATATGCGGTCGCCTTTTTTGAGCAGGCGCCAATCGGCACGCCCGTGCACGTCTTTGGTCATCCCCAAGGCGGCCGGCAATATTGGGCGTCGGCGCGAACCACTCCGATCGTCGGCGCGCCGTCGGTCGCGCGATTTGGTTGGACCGCCGCTGATCGAGCTTTCGCCGCCCGGGGCGGCGATAATCGCGACTTCCGGCGCAGCCGCGACTTGGCTTTCGATCAATTCGACTCCGAGTGGGATCAGCGAGAAAAAGCAGTCAAACGACAAATCGCGGAGCTGAAGTCGTTGCGTGATTATGCGCAGGGATATCAACGGGAGGACCTAAAATCCCGGATCAAATCCCTGGAGGACTACAAAGACGAACTCGAATCCCGGCGGGACGCCGCGAAAGAAGCGTTGAAAGAGCAGTGGGGCGATTAAGAGCGGCAGAGAGGCCGATTCCAAGGACACCTTGTACCACTTTTCCTTCAAGATGCCGATGCCTCGGCGGAAAAGTGGACAGGCCCTTTGCCGCCGGCCCGCGATGAAGCCTACCTCCCAACGAGGCGCCGATTACACTCGTCACGGCGGGCTTGCGCGTTAGAATATTTCCCGTGAACCGCGAACTTCCAGCATCCCCCCTCCGCAGCCAGCAATGGTTCGGGAGAACCGATAAAATGGGCTTCATCTATCGAGCCTGGATGAAAAACCAGGGCATGCCGCAACACGTATTCGACGGACGGCCGGTCATCGGCATCTGCAATACCTGGTCCGAACTCACTCCCTGCAACGCGCATTTTCGCGAGCTGGCCGAGTACGTGAAGCGCGGCGTGTAGGAAGGCGGGCGGTTTTCCGGTCGAATTTCCGGTGATGTCGCTCGGCGAAACGAATCTTCGTCCCACTGCGATGATGTTTCGCAACCTCGCTTCGATGGACGTTGAGGAATCGATCCGCGGCAACCCGATCGATGGAGTCGTTCTGCTTGTGCGGCTGCGACAAGACCACTCCGTCGCTGCTGATGGGCGCGGCGAGCTGCAATTTGCCGGCCTTGGTGGTCTCGGGCGGCCCGATGCTCAATGGCTATTATCGACGGCAAGAACATCGGCTCCGGCACCGGCGTCTGGCAAATGTCCGAGGAAGTGCAGGCGGGGAAGATAACTCCGCAGGAGAATTCATCGAGGCCGAATCCTGCATGAATCGTTCCCGCGGGCACTGCATGACGATGGGAACGGCGTCGACAATGGCTTCGATGGTCGAAGCCCTCGGCATGGGCCTGCCGCAAAACGCCGCTATTCCGGCGGTGGATTCTCGCCGGCAAGTGCTGGCGCATATGGCCGGCCGGCGATCGTCGAGATGGTCCGCGAAGACCTGACGATGGACAAGATTCTGACCCGGGAAGCGTTCGAAAATGCGATCCGAGCCAACGCGGCGATTGGCGGCTCGACCAATGCCGTGGTGCATTTGGTCGCTCTGGCTGGGCGGATTGGTGTTCCGCTTTCCTTGTAGGATTGGGAGCTGGGGACCGAAATCGCCTTGCCTGGTCAATCTGCAGCCGTCGGGCGAATTCCTGATGGAGGATTTCTACTATGCTGGCGGGTTGCCGGTCGCGCTGCGTGAACTCGGTCATGCCGGTTTGCTGCCATCGTGAAGCGCTGACCGTCAACGGCAAGACGATCTGGCAGAACGTCTTGGCAGCGGAGTGTTATGATCGGCAGGTCATTCCGACGTTCGACGAGCCCTTTAAGGCCCATGCTGGCATTGCGGTATTGCGCGGCAATCTCGCTCCCGACGGAGCTGTGCATCAAACCGTCCGCTGCGACGCCGGCTCTGCTGAAGCATCGTGGGGCCGCCGTCGTGTTTGAGAACATCGAGGAATTCCACAACCGGATCGGCGATGAAGATCTCGGCGATCGATGAGAATTCGGTCATGGTTCTGAAAGGCGCAGGCCCAAAAGGGTATCCGGGTTTTGCCGAGGTTGGCAACATGCCTCTTCCGCCGAAGCTCCTCCGCAAGGGCATAACGGACATGGTGCGAATTTCTGATGGGCGAATGAGCGGGACGGCGTACGGCACAGTGGTGCTGCACGTGTCGCCGGAAGCCGCCGCGGGTGGCCCGCTCGCTCTAGTCCAGACCGGCGATATCATCGAGTTGGATGTCAAACAGCGACATTTACACCTGAGTGTTTCTGATCGCGAACTCGCTCAGCGCAGAAAAGAGTGGCGACCACCGGAAAAGCCGGCTCGTGGCTATTACCGGCTATTTCACGACCATGTCCTCCAGGCGGACAAAGGAGTCGATTTGGATTTCCTCGTAGGGAAGACTGGAGCCGCCGTGCCGCGCGACAACCACTGAGCAGCTGATCAGCTGCTCAGGTAACAGTCAATTGAGCGGAGGAAGCGGAGGGAGCGGCTTCAGCGGAGGGATGTAGCCGGCCAGCTCAGAAGTCGGGTAGCGGGCAGTCCAAGGGCTCTGCGGACAATGTCTGATCAACTAGCTAATTTGCGGTCCTTAGCCCGTTATGCGAAGCATGACGCGAATTTTGTTCTCGTTGTTTCAGGCAGCTTTAAGGCCAAGAGCACCAAGAAGGTTGTCGAGATCGTCTACGATCTTTTGATAAAGACGATCGAGCTGGGTTCGTTTGTGCTGTTGGAGTTTGGAGTCGGCCCGGTAGGGCTGAAGTAAGCCGGCAGTCGAGCGGTGAGTAGATGCGTTCAAAGAGTTTGAGAAAGACCAGACAAATGGAATAGCCCTGTGGCCAGAGGCGATAGCGGCGCGATTTGCGGGAGTTTCTCGACCAAAGCTTTGGCTCTCAATTTGGAAAGATCGTATCGAAGCGAAGCCAGACTGTATTGGTCGGCAGGATATTTGCAGAGCGGCCAAAACGTAACGGATAAAGCTCAGCGGTCGTAAAGGTGCTTCCGGCGGCGATGTGAGCGAAACGTACCAGGGCATGCATCAAAGCCAGTTGTCGTGGATGGTCGAGTTTCAAGTCCGGGAATGCGTTTGCCACTGGGAAGCACTGTGGGCTCTGTCAACTTACGCAGTTGACCTCGGTCGACGAAGGTCTCCAGGATGTCCTGCTGAACCGTGAGATAATTGTCGCAGATAGTCGCCAGCTTCTCTCGTAGTTGGGGTAGGTTTTCCACGGCCTTCTTGATCCCATAGTCGGTGACGTCATTGGTCGCTGGCTCGGTGCGCAGGCACAAGTGATCGCGGACATACTGTTTGAGGAAGCCCTTTCCATAATGACTGCGAATCACTGGGTTAGGAAGCTCCAGATCCTCGATGACGGTCTGAAGCTTTCCCTTGTACTGCTTAGTGACCTTGCGACCGAAGATCATGGTGATCTTGTTGGGCTGCCCGATGGTGCGGTTGGCATCGAGCAGTCTCTGGCCGAGTTGATCCAGTGCGGCCCGCCGGTGAAAGATCAGGTTGTCACAATATTCCACTTGGGAGAAGAAGAGCCGATGCTGACAGCCGCGCTTCTTTGCGTTCGCTTTCTTTGAAGAATGGAGTCAGACAGGCCAGCCATTTTTGCCCACAGCTCAGCAGATCGTGGGCAGTCAAGGAATCTGCCAGTTCCTGGAGCTTCTGCGGATGACTGCATTTGAGGAATGCATTGGAACATTGCTTAAAATCGATGCCTTCGGTGCGCATGCGGTTAGCCAGCCAGTGGTGCTGATTGAGGCAGACACGTGCTGAAAAGGGCAGATAGGGACAGATTCGCACGAACATCCGACCCCAGCGTTGGTCGTTAATGTAAAAGTTGTACTGCACGATCCAGCGCTGCGCCAACTGCAGGTGCCAGCGATCTTCTGCGCCGATGGCAATCATAATCCGGGCCGGTTCCCTGGCTTTGAGAATCACCACCACCTCATCTTTCTTGGCGTGCTTAAAGTAGGGATCGACAAAGTCATCACGCCTTCCCTCCGGCGCATCCAGAACAGGGACGCCCCATTTTTCGCAACGGTTCTTGAGCCAGTTCTGAAATTGCTGGGCGATATCGCGCAGACGGTTTCGAGTAACACGCTCTGCGTTGCGATACGCATTAAAGAAACCGATCACTCGCTCGGGTTGTTGGAAAGGCTGAATCAATCCGTTTAAGAGAATGCGATCAAAACAACGGTAGGCAAAATTTGATGCTATTTTTATGGTGTTCGTAGAAGGTGTTCATCGCTTGCTCCTGTGTGGTCAGATACCAGGAACATACCGCTCTGAGCGCCTTCTACGACACCACTGACGCAGCCGGAACGGATATCAAGGGCGAAGCCCTTGGCTAGTTAGGTCAGCCACTGAGCAGCTGATCAGCTGCTCAGGTAACAGTCAATTGAGCGGAGGAAGCGGAGGGAGCGGCTTCAGCGGAGGGATGTAGCCGGCCAGCTCAGAAGTTGGGTAGCGGCCGATCCAATGGCTCCGGGGATAATCTCATCGTTAGCCAATTTGCGGCCCTTAGGTCGGCCACTGAGCAGCTGATCAACTGCTCGGGTAACAGTCAATTGAGCGGAGGAAGCGGAGGGATGTAGCCGGCCAGCTCAGAAGTTGGGTAGCGGTCGATCCAATGGCTCCTGGGATAATCTCATCGTTAGCCAATTTGCGGCCCTCAGGTCAGCTAAGAGCTTCCGTCGCTTTGGCGCTACCTTCAGCCGCTGAGGCCGCCTCCTCCGCTCCCTCCGCTCCCTCCGCTCAATTGACCGTTACCTGGTTACCTGATTCCCTGTACTGATTCTCAAGGCGTGCAGCAGCTTGCTGTCTACTTTTCCCGTTACTGGCAGATCATTATCAGACTGGAACGAGCGGATGGCATCCTGGGTCGCGTCCCCCATAATGCCGTCAACCTTTCCATGGTAATAGCCCCGGCGCGAAAGCGCCACTTGCACCGCGACATCGACGTTGCCCGGAGTCGTCGAATAGCTATACCTGGGTCTACCCGGCCCGTACTGCCCGTTACTCATATAATATCCCTGGTCGGTGGAACTCGGGCTATACGAATATCCAGGGTCGCCGTAGCCGGAGGGACCGCCGTAGTAAGAGGGGTCGCCATAATAGGAGGAATCCCAACCCCAGCTCCAGCCCCAACCCGGATACCACCAAGGATCCCACCAGAACGGATACCCAAAACCGAAGCTGACGAATGACGGGGAATAAAAGAAGCGGCGACCTCGGAAGAAGCCGCGCCGAGCGAAACGCCCCCCTCGAAAGGAGCTCCCTCGCCAATAGCCATAGTTCCGCCCATTACGCCAAGCGCCTGGCCAAGCCCGTCCGTAATAGCCGCCGCGCCCGCCAAAAGCGTGGCCACCAGCAAAGGCGGGGCCGGAATGTCCGGATCCTCCCATGCCACCTCCATGAAACGATCCACCTCCCGCAGCGAAACCACTTTCCGGAAAAAGCCCAAAAAGCGCGGTTGCGAGCAAGCAACCGAAGAATTTCTGAAGCATGATAACGACCTCCAGAGCAATCTATGCCTCTTTTGGTAAAAGTCGATTCCACGGGGTTGCCGGCGTTTTGGAGTGCGCGCGACTTGTCGCCGCTTTAGGATCCCTGCGGAGCGGGGCAAGCCATCCCGGGACGCGATCACTCCGAAGCTCGATTCCTTTTTCCTTCGGCCGCGCTCCGCGCGATAAGAAAGCGGGAACACAGCGTTCTGTGATGCATCCTCTCGCGGTGGCTTGCAATTGCCTCCATTTCACGCTTTGTAGGAACACCTTTTCCTAAACCCTCCTATGCGATTCTTTTGTGCCCTGGTCGTTGTCTTACATTTTTCCCTTACCAGCCGCGCAGCCGAAGAACCCGGCCAAGCGAAGCCGTTAGAGACTCCCGCCGCAGCCGAATCTCCCAAAGCGGTCACCCCGGTCAAACCGCCGGGCGGAGCTCAGCAAACGGAATTTGAACCGCCACCGCCGGTGGTTACGGAACACGTTTTGAGCTTGCCGGGCGGCAAGACATTGAAATACCGAGCAATCGCCGGTTACCTGCTGACGCGGAGCGAGAGCGAACCACGGGGAGGAAAACCGGGTACATCGCCGGGAGGCCAACCTCCCCAAACCTCCGAGAAACAAGAGGTCAATCCTGCCAAAGGTAAACCGAATGCCCAGATGTTTTTTGTGGCGTACCTGCTGGACGATGTCGCTGATCCCGCAACGCGGCCGATCACCTTCGCCTTCAACGGTGGCCCGGGCTCTTCCTCGGTTTGGTTGCACATGGGAGCGCTTGGACCGAAGCGGGCGCTGCTCTCGGAGGACGGCGAGGCACTGCCGCCACCTGCTCGTGTTATCGATAATGAATCCACGTGGCTGGATCGCACTGACCTCATTTTCGTCGATCCGGTCTCCACTGGCTTTAGCCGGCCGGCACCCGGGTTGGAGGCTGCCCGGTTCCATGGCTACAAGCAGGACATCGAGGCGATGGGCGATTTTATCCGACTGTGGACCACGCGTTACGCGCGCTGGGCTTCGCCAAAGTTTATCGTCGGCGAGAGCTACGGAACGACCCGGGCAGCTGGTCTGAGTCAGTATTTGCAGGAACACGAAGGCTACTATCTCAATGGGATCGTTCTGCTGGGTTCGGCGCTGAATTTTCAGACGCTCGACTTCACCAATGGCAACGATGATCCCTATCCTTTGTTCCTGCCCAGTTATGCCGCGGCCGCCTGGTATCATCACCGGCTCGGTCCTGAACTGGCATCCAAGCCTTTGGGCGAGGTGCTGACTGAGGTCGAGCAGTTCGCCTCCAACGATTACCTGGTCGCCCTGGCTCGAGGCGATGGGCTCTCTCCAAGCGATCGGGAACAGGTGGCCAGGCAGCTGGCGAAATTTACTGGGTTAGACGCTGGCTATCTGGCGCAGATTGGCTTGCGCGAACCGGATCGTCGTTTCTTGTTCAATCTCCTAAAAGATCAGAACAGATCGATTGGCCGGTATGATTCCCGGTTTAGCGGTATTCGCACTTCTCCAGGAACGGTCGAACCGGATTTCGATCCGAGCTACGAAGCGGTGCATGGCACTTACACCGCCGCGTTTAATGACTACGTTCGGCGCGAGTTGCACTTCTCGACCGATCTATCCTACAACGTGCTCGCCGATGTCAAGCCATGGGAGTTGTCCAAAGACCAGTACCTCGATGTGTCCGATAATCTGAAAAATGCCATGAGCGCGAATCCCTACCTAAAGGTGCTCATCTGCTGTGGATACTATGATCTGGCTACTCCTTACTTTGCCGCGCGAACCGTCGCGCATAAAATGATGCTCGACCCGGCGATCCGGAACAATTTGCAATTGGACTACTATGAAAGCGGCCACATGGTCTACATCCAAGGGCCGTCACTCCGAAAGTTCAGAGATGATTTTGAGCAACTGCTCAACACGGCTTTGAATGCTGAACCGGTCAACAACGCGGGGAGGTAAAACGCCGAGCGGTGCCTGGCACAGGCTTCCGACCTGTCGTCTCCTGACGGGCAGGATGGGTCTGTCGGACTTTGACGAGTTGAATCGCTCCTTCAGAGCTGCGCGGTATTTCATGTGTGTTCCTGGGGCTGCACCCCAGGCTGGCTTGCTCTGGCGCTTTCAGCGCAAAGAGCGCCGAAGGCGCGGTTCAAGAGAGCCCAGCGCGTAGCCCGAGGAACACGGATTTGAAAGCGGCGAGCTCTGAAAGAGCGCGACAACAGCAGGCGGCAATCACCCCAAAGGCCAAAGTCCTTCGACGCCCAATTTCCTTCGGCCAATGCCTTCGCTTTCCTCGAAAAGGTCCAGGATTATCGGTGGGACCTACGCGAGGTGGCAGTTGTCTCGCCGTTCGCCTTCGGCAATGTACGTCACAAAAATCAAGGAAGCGATGACTCATGAAGACCCATAAACGATCGTGGAACGACTCTATCATGAAATGTAGAGGTCGCGTGTCCAAGCGTGACTCTGCCTGCATCGTTCGTCTGGCGTAGGCCGGACGAGCGACGCAGGCCTTGCATATGAAAAACGGCCAATCACGCGGAGAACTGCGCAAAATCGTCGACATCGCAGTCCCGGTAGGTCTGGAAGCCGTCTGTCAGATGGCATTCAACCTGATTGACCAGGTGATCGTTGGCTTCCTTGGCTCAACGGCGGTAGCTGCTGTGGGCTTGTCGAACAGTGTCGGGGCAATTGCTATTCTGCTCTATGCCGCCATTGGCACCGGAAGCGGCGTCCTGATTGCGCAGGCTTATGGTCGCAAGGATTTTTCGGAAATTTCCCGGATCGCTTCGATCGGTTTGTTACTGGCCGGCGCTTTCGGCATTTTGACTGCTTTGCCCCTGATTCTATTCTCCCGACCGATTCTGATCGTAATCGGCGCACACGCTGACCTGGCCGACTTGGCCGACGGGTACTTCAAACTGTTTTCCGCCTCTCTGCCGCTAATGATCTTCAGTTCGATTTTGACCGGTGGATTCCGATCTTTGAACGATTCCAAAACACCGATGCTGGTCACGATTGGCGCAGTCGTGTTGAACACAATCCTGGGATTCCTTCTAGTCTTGGGAGCGGGACCAATTCCTCGGCTCGGCACCGCTGGAGCCGGGTTGGCAACCCTGATCTCGCAAACCGTTCGAACGGTTCTTATCGTCTGGCTCTTCTACCGCACAAAGGAGGAAATCAAGTGGATTTGGCCTTCTCTCAGGAAAGCCACTCTTGCCACGGCCGGACGTCTAATGAAGCTTACCTCTCCCATCGCTCTGGCGGAGGTCCTTTGGGGCACAAGCGGTTTCATCTACGCGATCGTTTTCACTCGGATCGGAACGACGGCTCTGGCCGCCAGCCAGATCGCGATGACAATTGAAAATGTCTTTCTCGTAGCTTCTTCCGGGCTTGGTCCGGCAGCCGTTGCCGCCGTCGGACAGCGTCTCGGCACTCGTTCAGTAGGAGAAGCCAAGGCAAATGCCAATCTTGTTTTGCGTTTTGGTCTCTTGGCTTCCGTGATACTTGCCGGGTTATTTGCCACAGTTACTTTTATTTTGCCGCTACTCTATCCGAAAGTGGGCGACGAAGTGCTCCACTTGGTCGCCTGGGGAATCATCATCTTTGCTTGTGTTCAGCCCGCCAAGGTACTGAACAGCGCCCTCGGGAACGGCGTTTTAGCCAGCGGCGGGGATACGCGCTTTATCCTCCTGGCCGATTTAATCGGCACCTATGCGATAGGCTTGCCCGCCGCCATTTTCCTCGGTCTGTTCACTCCTCTCGGGGTTTATGGAGTTTTCCTCGCCAGGGTCGGCGAAGAAATCGTCAAATTCGTCTTCTTCTATCTCCGGTTCAGAACACCGCATTGGTACCAGAAATCGCTGAAAGAACTTACGCCTTCCAAGGAGGAGAGTGTGCCGGATGCAACAGTCCGCGGGGGGCCAATGACCGATGATCGATGACCAATGACCAATCGGCTACTCGCCAATGCCGATTTACGGGGCATCAGCCAGGAGTGGGGGAGTCCGAAAGGGGCGTACAGGAGTTCGTTCGGCTCTCCGCACGGAGCCGGCAAGAGCTGATTTATCCAGACACTGAGCCGCGCAACCTTAACCGGAGCGGCCAATCAGTTGGCAAGCTGAGCCATTGTTTATCACCACCAGCCGGCGGGCTGGTCGCTGGGACTGAAAACCACCGCCCAAGCAGAGCTCATTGAAGTCTGCCACCTCCAAACTCACTCGTCGGCCGCAGGAGGCGAGCACTCCGCTCAAGTCTGTTCAAGGCGAATCCGGCATAAACGGCCTCCTCCCCGGCGCTGCGCGCCGGGTCCCCTCCATTTATTCCGTTTCGTCCTTGAGCAGACTTCGCTGCGCGCCAAAGGCAGTCACTGTATTTTGCGTTCGGCAGCCTGTTCGCTCGTTCCTCGCTCCAGACTGTCAAACGCAGAAACAGAGCCGGCCAGATTTGCCAAGCGGTGCCAACTTTCACATTGAACAATCAAACTTATCTTAACGACATAGTGTTACCGATGTCCTGACCGCACCCCGCGCCCGTTCAGCGCGCATTGGTCATCGGTCATCGACGTTGGCCGTCTCCTCGTTGCGTATTGCTCACCTCGACTTAAAAAGTCCATCGTTTTTGCGCAAGCTTGTCCACGCTTCCCCAGAAATCGGCCAGGCTCCGCCGGCTCAAGCGCTCAGGCCGCTCGAGCCGCTTTTGAGTCACTGGCCCTGGCACTTTTGTTGGCAAGCGGATTGCTTCTATCCGACGAAACAGGCAGTCCGACATATGATGCCCTATCTTCTCGCAGTGACCGATGCGTTCACCAAACACACCAAAACGTCATTTCTTCTCCAAGCACTCGCAGGATTGCTCGAAGAACGAGGTCTCCGGTTGCACTCGGCGTTGACCGTCGAGCCAAATCACGGCGACAGCAGTCGGTCAGATAACTCCGCGGCGGCCAGCCAGGACTTCGCGGAACTGGCCTGCGAGAGTCACGGCCTGGTGCTGGTGACCGTCGCCGCGAAAAGCCCTTGCGGCTGTCCATTGAAAACCCTGCTTGAGCAACAGCCCGATCATTCCTGGAGAGATAAACCGGTTCTCTTAATTGTGATTGGCGGTTTGCCGAGTCAAACTGTCGAGCTCGAAAAGCTTCTACGCCCAGCTGTGCGTCGGCTGGAAGCTGGCAAGATGATCTCTTCGGTCCATCTTCCCGCAGGCAATTGGATCCAGGTTTCGGACGATCGCCCGCGTTTCGCGCGCGGCTCGGAAAAAGCCGTTAACAATTCCCTGGACTTACTGCTCGGCTTTTCGCAGGCGTCCGATTGAAATGCAATAAAACGAAACAGACGAGGCTTCTTGAAACCCTTCTTTCAAAAGCAGCAGAACTCTGCGGCGTAAGCCGGAGAGTTCTGCTGCCGTAGCCTCCTGCATCGCCCCCCTCCGGCCATCGTCTATCGGTCATCGGCCATTGGTCATCCGTCAGTCATCTACTCCCGAAGCCAGGCGCCGCACTCCCGAAAGACGGTTCTCAGGGATAGGGCAGGATCAGTCTTGGGAAGAAATTCGTGCGCCAGATAGCCGGTGTAGCCAGTATCGCGGATCGCGGCGATGACCGCTGGGTAATTGATTTCCTGCTCGCGATCGAGATCATGCCGTCCCGGATTTCCGGCAGTGTGATAGTGGCCGATGAACTCGTGATTCGTTTGAATGGTTCGAATGAGGTCGCCCTCCATGATCTGCATGTGATAGATATCGTAGAGCAGTTTCACCCGCGCGGAGGAGACCTGCCGGCAGACTTCCACCCCGAAAGCGGTGTGATCCGCTTGGTACCCGGGATGATCGACTTTGCTGTTGAGAAGTTCGAGGACCAAGGTCACACCTGTTTCCTCTGCCGTGGAAGCAACCCGCTTCAAGCCCTCGGCGGTAATGGCTGCTCCAGCGTTGTCGTCCAGGCCGTCGCGATTTCCGGTGAAGCAGATCAGGTTTGGTATGCCCGCTTGCTGGGCCAACTGGAGCATCTCCTGCAATTCCTTTTCGATTCGGTCGTGCTGGTCGCGCCGGTTGAATCCGGCGGTGATCGATCCATGTCCGTTGGCCGACGAGATCGTGAGTCCGCGCGATTGGACCAGCTTCCAATATTCGGGCGGCACAAGTTCAACGGCCGTGAATCCAGCCTGCACCACGGATTCCAGAAAATCTTCCGGAGTCAAAAGGCTCGGGACAAAGCACCACCAGGAGACCGACTGAGTGATCATCGCGCAAAGGTGATAACGTGGGAAAAGCGAGAATAGCAAGTCTTGATCAAAACCAACCGCCGCTCCGCCGCTTCTCTTCGGACGGCAGCGCGCCATAGACTTTGATCGCGGTAAAAACTAATCGGTAATTGATTGGACCGTGGTCGCCCTGAGCGGAAATAGAACGCGAAACTTGCCCGCCAAGCTGGAGAGAAAAACCAAACCGGTTATCCTCGATCGTTGAGCCTTCCCCGAATGGTTTACCCGGTCGAGGCGCCGCCAGACCGAGGGCCTGGTAGTTCGCTACCGCACACAATCCACTCGGAAGCAAGACACCGATGAAACGTACAACTACCTGCTGGCCTTCGGCTCCCGGGAGAACGGCTTGATACGCGTGCGACCGGTGTCCCAGAGGAAACAGTTGCCGGCTGACTTCATTGGCGGGTGCTTCTCCGGTTGAGTCGGCCGACGCCGCCGAGATGCGGTTGACCGTCATTAGCAAAAACGCTTCCTGGGCGTTCGCTGCGCCGCCAAAAAGCGCGAGCGCCAAGCCAAAGAGAAAGTACCTCACGCCCGGTAGTGTCAACAGTTCGCGGCCAAGATTCAACACTCAAAAAGTCTAGCATTGGTCGAACCTGAGGGCTTCTGGTCAACCTAGTGCGGCGTAGCGTTTAAACCTGATACGGGATTGATACGACGCTCTGCTGATCGGTAGGTCCACTTAAAGGGTTTGGCCTTCATGTTATAGCGTCGGATATAGGTCATGAGTTTTTTAGCCAAGTCTTTGACCGAACGGAAGATTCCGCGGGCGATGACGTCGCGTTGGATCTTGGAAAACCAGATCTCGACTTGGTTAAGCCATGAAGAATAGGTCGGTGTAAAATGGATCCGCACGTGGCGATGACGATCGATAAACTGCCAGACTCTGGAGGTGCGATGTGCCGAGAGATTATCTGCGATAATGTGGATCTGCTGGCCCTCGGGAAAGCTGGCGACGATCTGTTCAAGAAAAGCAACAAACTCGGCACTGGTGTGACGAGGCACAGTTTGGCCCAGCACCTGGCCGGTTTTGGTGTTGAGCGCTGCGTAGAGCGAAAGCGTGCCGTGACGGTAGTACTCAAAACCGTGCCGCTCGGCTCTTCCGGGCGAGAGCGGCAACACTGGATCGAGCCGGTCCAGCGCTTGGATGGCGCTCTTTTCGTCGACGCAGAAAACTGCGGCATTGACCGGAGGCTTCAGATACAAACCAATGATATCAGCAGCCTTGGTTTCAAAATCCGGGTCGTCGCTGGCCATGTAGCGGCGCAGGCGGTGCGGCTGCAGTCCGGCTTTGGCCAGAACACGGGCGACTCGGGTATGGTTGGTGCCAAGTTCGGCCGCCAACTTCCGAGTACTCCAGTGCGTCGAGCCATCCGTGGGTTTATGTCGGGCCGCGGCCAAAATCTGAGCTTCGAGCTTGGCGCTCTGTTGGCTGGCTACCTTGCCACGATGACGACTGAAAAGACCTGCCAAACGTTCCTCCATAAAGCGCTTCAGCCAAAGTCGCACGGTGTTGATGCTGCATCCCAGTTGCCGACTTACCGCCCATTGCGATCTGCCGCTAGCAATCAAGAGGACAATCTTGGCTCGCTGCACCTCCTCTGCTCGCCCGCTACGGGATCGGACCCGCTGCCTAAGTCGTCGACGTTCTGGCGGAGAAAGAACCAATCGTTTTAACACTCCTTTTTGCTAGCAGATCATCATATCAGAAGTCAATGCTACAATGCACTAGGTGTGAGCATAGCTGCCAAAAGCTCCGATGACCAGGTTATTCAGAATCCGAAACAAAACCGGCGGGACCCGGCACGGAGCGCGTCAAATCGAGCGGCAATATTGAAACACTGGGTATTGGCGCCGGTAATTCCCACCTCGAACAGACAGCTGTATTGCTCCAGGTTAGGATCAAATAAACTGATAAATAGTGGACACTGCTGGCCGTCAGCTATCGTGAAGGCGGGCTGGGTCCGTTGTGCTAACCACGTTGATCAATTGGGCCGCACTAGAGACTGGGCGCAAATACGCGATGGTTATATTGTTCGGAGTGTAGATCTGGGCCCGCGAAAGGTAACAGCTGTGCGCAGGCTGCCCGCAACTCCATGCATTCTCCTACCATCAAACAAACGACGGCTAACAAACTTACCGGGTAGCCGGCCTCCGAGTGCCAAAAGCTTCATTTTTGAGCACATAAGAGGAGAAAACAATTCAACAAAGGTTAGTCAGAAGGCGAAAACGGCTGTCGAGAAAAATAACGTGGCGCGTTAATTGTTACCATTGGTTCGAAGATTTTGAACAGAAGATCCCAAGATCACAGCATGGCATAATCGCAACCAAAGCATCCGCAGACTCCACTGACAGGCTGGAAGCCTGTGCCACTTTCCCGCCGTGACACCGGCATCTTGGTCTGTCGGGCTTTGGTAATTTGTAACGCGCCATCAAGCGATTGGCGGTAGGGATGAGCTCCCGACTACGGACAAGCCTTCGTCGCGACCCGGACATGGAATAGCACAAAAACCTGAACGGAGGGCGCGCCGTAGACTTGCGGAGGTGGCCGGCTCGGTAGGGATGAGCTCCTGCTCGTCCGGATCGAGATGTGATCCAACGCGGATCGCCCTACCGCTACAGGGCCAAAGACGCGTTGGGACAAGTCTCTAACCTCCCTTTCGAACGATACCTCGATTGCGCGCGCTACAGATTACCCACAGTCCGAACAGTTCCCGGAAGCCCGTACCACTTTTCCTTCAGGAGAAGGCTTGTTCCAAAGCGGGGCGCGCGGCTTCGAAGGAAGCTAGATCGCCGATCGAGATTGTCGGCGCCCCTTTGCGGATTCGCTGCACCAGACCGGCGAGAACTTGGCCCGGACCAAGTTCAATCAGAATATCGCAGCGTTCGTGATCCAGCAAATACTCGACGCTTTCCTTCCATCTGACCGAACCGCTTACCTGCTTGATAAGGGTGGTCCTGATTTCCGCCGGTTCGCGCGCGGGCCGCGCGGTCAAGTTGGCTACTACCGTCACTTTTGGGGACTTTATTTCGACGTTTTCAATCTCCTTACACAACCGTTCTTCCGCCGGAGCCATTAGGCGCGAGTGAAACGCGCCGGCCACGGTTAAGGGAAGAGCGCGCCTTACCCCGAAGTTTGTGGCCAGATTAATCGCGTTTGCAATTGCCGCGCTTGGCCCGGATAAGACGATCTGGCTCGGAGCATTGATGTTGGCTATGTCGACGCCCGCTTCATTCGCCAGCGCCTGCACCGCTGCTTCCGCTCCGCCAATACACGCTGCCATGGCGCCGCAAGTGGCGGCGCATGCATCGTCCATGTAAGCCGCCCGTTTCGCGACCAGTGACAATCCTGTTCGAAAATCAAACGTCCCGGCAGCACAATGCGCGGTGAATTCTCCGAGTGACAGACCGGCAGCCGCGGCAAAACGAAATCGCGGAAGCTCTTCCCGCAGCACGGCTAACATGGCCAGGCCGTGGACAAAAAGGGCTGGCTGACAATTCACGGTGCGGGTGAGCTCCTCAACCGGTCCTTCAAAACTGACGTGGCTGAGGGATCTGCCTAATTGGCGATCCGCTTCAGCATAAACGTTGGCCGCTGCGGCAAAGCGCTGAGCGACGTCTTTGCCCATACCAACCTGCTGGGCGCCTTGACCGGAAAAAAGAAGAGCGATGTTTTTTGCCATAGAAAACGATTATTCAAGATTCGACGTTCAGGTCGTCTTTTCCACAACATCTCCTTGATCTGTGGCGCGGTTTCGCTGGGTCCGACGTTCAAAGGCAAACTCCAGAGGTTATTCCCGCGGCGCGTTTAGTGCGCCAGCCGACTGCTTTTTTCGTTGATAGTAACGGTGGGCCTTGGCCCGACTCCCGCAATCACTCATGTCGCACCAGCGACGGCTATGATTCTTCGTCAGGTCCAGGAAAAGCCAGCCGCAAGTTGCGTTGGCGCATTGACGAACGAGACGTCGCCGGTCCTCGGAATTCATTAGTTCGGCCGCCGACCAGGCGATTGGGCCGAGCAAACGAGCATCGTCGAGCGTAGAACATTCCCTGGTACATTGCAGCGTTGTTCCAGAGGTCTGAATTCGCAAGGTGATCGGTGCCCGGACGAGGATCTCGTTGAGTATTTCCAGATCGGCCGGGGAAGGTTTCTCCTCTTGGGAGATCGCTCGGAAGATCCGATAGAGCGCCTCCCGAAACTGCACAGCGGTATTCAACAATCGTCCGGTGATCAGCGGCTGGTCGGAGGAACGCCGGAGCAGTTCCCGGGCGACGCGCGAGTCGATCAAGCCGGCTTCACGACACCAGTCGACCAAGTCGGACCAGGTCTTCAGTTTTTCTGAAACCCTGAGTCCGGCATGACTGCCGACGGTGTTGGCGAAATCAAGGCAGAGAGCACCGCCAATCCAGCCAAACCGAGATTTCGTCATACCGTCAAAATAACAGTTGAATGGTATGACGCAATCGGTATGATTTATCACCATCTAAAGAGCTATTAGATGGATTAAGAAAATGAATAGACAATTGCTTGCCTTAGCTCAGCCGAACTCCTTTGGGACAAACTTATTTGGACATTCCGGCCAATTGGCCCGTCCGGCGCCGAATCGCTGGGCTCTCTGGAAGGTCAGAAGTCCGTTTCGAGCGAGCGGCGAATCGGGGAAATTCCTTCGAAACGACGTCTCGATCGAGCGGGCTTTCGGGTGGGAGATCTGGGGCGCCGCGCTTTATGCGGCGGCCGGAGTAAGCGGGATCCTGGCAGCCTGTTTCTCGGTGATTGCTCCTTGAGTTATTACCTGTAAAAACCATTTAGGAAGTCACATACAAATCTCGATGAGTATTGCCAACTTCGCGATCCTTTGTTCAGTTTTCTTCCGTGTTCTGGTTTCCGGTCAATAACATCGGAGAGTTTGAACAGAAGATCACAACGCGGCGTAGCCGCAACAAAGCAGTCCGCGCAGACTCCAGTGACAGGCTAAAAAGCCTGTGCCACTTTTCCATCGTGACACCGGCATCTTCGGTCTGTCGAACTCTGTAAATCTGTAGGACGCCATCAAGCGTTTGGTCGCGCGAGCGCTAGAGATCGTCTCAGAATGCCGCACTGTCCTGTGGCGGTAGGGCGAGAATTTATTTGAGCCGGACGCTTGGGTGAGCCACCCGCTCCAAATGGCTCCGCCTTCACCAAGCTATGGTGGACAGGGTCAAACAAGTTCTCGCCTGGCGCTCGTCCGCCAAGGCGGATTGCCCGATCGGGCCGCGACCAGCTTGCGAGGTCAATTCTCCGTCTGAGTCTAACGCTCGCTCTTTAGTATTCCGGAATCGTCGGATTCCAGCGCTTGATCGACTACCTCCGGAAGGTGTCGCATCGTCTCGGTAATTGTCTGCAGGCTCTCTTCAGTCGGAACCGCGCCATCGAGCTTCTCGTTGAGCTTTTTCGCGGCATCGACAGCCGCGGGAAGTTTCTCCGCCAGGATCTTGCCCACAGCGCTCTTTACTCTCTCCTTTTCTTCCTTCTTGCCCTCGGTTAATCCACTCAGAAATTCCTCGGCAGCAGCGGGATCAATCTGCGAATCGAGGAGCACCAGCACGAAGTCATCAGCTCTCTTGAAAGCACAGCCCGTCTTAAAACGACGCGAAGCAGCCGGCCGAACCGTACAGGCAACAAAATGAACCGGCACCGGAGAAATTTCGCACTCGGAGGCCTCGTTCTCCGCCGGCCACTCCAAGCTGATGACTTGATCGACCGGAGTTTGCCTGATTTCCTCGGCGCTCAGCTGAGCATCTTCGAGAAACCCTGGATTCCAGGCCAAGAACCGGTTCTGCGACAAATCGGCCAGGGCGCCCGGCACCGCGAAAAAGTTCAGGGCTGCGCAAAGTCCCTCGGAATCGGTTGGAGTGGTCATTTCTGTCTTTTTCCTTTAATAACGAACCAGCGCGAACGTTAACGAGCGCGGCACTGCCGAAGAAAACAATCTAGCGCATTGTCGAAGAATTGTCCGGAGTCTTCCTCATGGCGTTTCTTCAACCCCGCGTTTGGGATTTGCGGAACAATCTTACGGCGTATGACGCCGTTTATGTTGCCCTTGCCGGAGTCCTGGATGCTCCACTGATCACGCGCGATCGGCGTCTCGCCACTGCAGCCAGCCAGCATGCACGGATCGAACTGATATAAACACTCCGCGCCTCTACGAAAGTCGTGGACAATCAACCTGGCGGAGGGAGTGGGATTCGAACCCACGGACCCTTGCGGGTCTCCGGTTTTCAAGACCGGTCCATTAAGCCAGCTCTGGCATCCCTCCTCTTTAGGCTTCCAGACTTAATTCAGCAGTTTTTCACTGATCCACAAATCAGCCTATTCGCTACCATGTCGTCCAGGAACGCGCTGATCATCATGTCGGCTTTCTTTGAGCTGTTGCGGACCGAACCACCTCGTATCGAATCCAGAGCGCGTCACGTCCGCGCTGCTCAACGGATTTGAGCCTGAGGGGAACGGCCGTGCTTCTTGAAGGGCTCACACTGTCGAAGACGGCAGGGATGTCGTGGCGTCCATCGATGCCAGGAACAACCAAGAGGCTCACCTCATCGACCAGATCGGCCTGGAGGAAGGCCCCGTTAATGTGGCCGCCTCCTTCGAGAAGTAGAGTGCGGATTCCGAAATGCTCTCCGAACAGGTTCACGGCATTAGCGAGGTCGACAGAGGACTTTCCGGAGACGATATAGGAGATTCCCTTCTCCCGGAGCATGGTCAGGTAGTCCTCCGGGACTTGTTCACTCACCAAACAGATGAGGTGATCGCCATCGAGATCACCGTCTGGCCACCGTAGCTTGCCGAGCGTATCAACGGAGATGGCATGGGATTTTACTCGTCGAGCGACAAAGACGGGCCGAGGTCCTGCCGGCGTGTTCGAGTCAGCGACGAACGGCTCATCCTCCGCGAAGTGCTGCTGCATTGTCGTGCGACCGCAAATCCAGGCATCGCCGTTCAGCTTCGCAGCCGTTGCCTCGTACTCGCCGTCGCCCGTGACTGCGCCCAGAGCTGCGCCGTCGATCTTCCCATCCACAGACGAGAGCATGTGACAAATGATATAAGGTCTCATTGCGGAACTATTTCCTAAGCCACTCGAACCGGTAAGCCAGTTCCGGCCCCCCTTTTCCCTCGTACGCGAGCTGGGCCACGAGCAGCGCGAACGGCTCGGTGTATCGGGCGATCCGCAGCGGTCCAGTGTCCACCGGATCGAAACCCACGTCGCGGATCAATCCTGCCGCTAATTCTTTGGCGCGTTGGTCGTCCCCGCAGTACACTAGACTCGGTCGGCTGGCCTTGCGCTTGGCTTCGTACACGCCGAAAAGCACTTCGCTGGGTACGGTGTTGAATGCGGCCACGACCCGAGCCTTCGGAATCATCTTGGCAAGTTCCTCCGCCCCCGACGAGTGCGGCACGACGAGCTCGGTGTTGTCATCATTCATCGGGAGAGAGCAGGTTACGATCACCTTGCCCGACAAATCGCCTGTCTGATTCAGCACGTCCTTTATTCGCGACCAATGCACGGCGAGCAACACCGCGTCCGCTTCCTGCGCGGCCTCTCGCGGTGTGCCGGCCCGCGCCTTGCCCTTGGCGTCCCGTGCGAGCACCCTGAGCTTCTGCTCGCTGCGGACGTAGCTGAATACCACCTCATGTCCGGCTCGCGCAAAGATTGTTCCGAGATTGCCGCCCATTAATCCCGAACCGAGAATACCAACTCGCATGCTACTCCTTCGATTTGATGGTGCGCGTGCATCAGCAATAGAAATACGTTTCTCTTTGATTTCGATGGTTCTCACCCATGCCGCTCAGCCTCCCCTTGTTCACGTTTCTTGACAAGTACGTGGTACCTGACGACGTCCCAGGCATTGTGAATGCCAACAAAGAGGAGCAGCAGCGTCGCAGCGCCAACGACGAACAGAGCTGGGCGCGCATGGGAGTGAGCCACGTATGCCGATCCAGCTAGCGGCGGTAGCACCCACGACTTTTAAGAATTTGCGACGAGGGCAGAGCATAGGGATGACTCACGCGGTCATGTCGATGACTTTGAGGTAACGATTTCAGTGTCCGACTTGTTTTTCCTGATCTGTGGGATATCGATCCCCCTGTAACTTAATCTTCGAGACGGCGTGATAAGTTCGCGCCATTCTTCGGGAGTGAATTCCAAGTCTACCGATCTCAGATTCTCTTCCAGGCGCTCCAGCTTGGTTGTGCCCGGAATGGGAACGATCCAAGGTTTTTGAGCAAGCACCCAGGCGAGCGCGACCTGGGACGAGGTCGCTCCTTTCCGTTGACCAAATTCATTGAGCAGATCCACAAGAACCCGGTTCGCTTTCATCGCCTCTGCGGTGAAGCGGGGCAAGGTGGCGCGGTTGTCGTCACGGCTGTCGAACTTCGTGTGTTCGTTCAAAGCGCCGGAGAGGTAACCTCTGCCGAGCGGGCTGTAGGGAACAAAACCGATGCCGAGTTTTTCGAGTGTCGGCAGGACCTCCTCTTCCGGCTGCCTCCACATCAGGGAATATTCGCTTTGAACAGCGGTAAGAGGCTGAACGGAATGGGCGCGGTGGATCGTTTGTGCGCCCACTTCACAAAGACCGAAATGCTTTACCTTGCCTTGCCGAATTAAATCCTTCACGGTCCCCGCTACGTCCTCGATTGGCACGTTGGGGTCAAAGCGGTGCTGGTAGAAGAGGTCGATGCTTTCGGATTTGAGCCGTTTGAGAGATTCTTCGGCAACTTGGCGGATACGCTCCGGTCGGCTGTTCAGACCCGTCGACTTTCCGTTCTCAATGTTGGACCCGAACTTCGTGGCAATGACCACCTCCTTGCGGAAAGGAAAAAGGGCTTCGCCCACAAGTTCTTCGTTGATGAAGGGGCCGTAGACTTCTGCCGTATCGAATAAGGTAACGTCGAGCTCCACTGCTTTGCGGATCAGAGCTATCATTGCATTCCTGTCGGGGGCGAGGCCGCGATGGTAACTCATGCCCATGCAGCCGAGCCCGATAGCCGAAACTTCCAAGTTGCTGTTTCCAAGTTTGCGCTTCTGCATTTTTTGAATTCCTGTCTTTGAGTTGTGATTTGTTGATTGTTTTTTTTGCGAGCTTGAACCATTGAGGCTTGGCAAGAGCATCGGCCATCGACCAAGTGGCTGCTCTCGGAATCGTGCGGCGCCTGTCGTATTCTTGCGGAAAAGCGGTGTGCTCCTTTACTTCGAGTCGGGAGCTTCAGAGGTCTGGGTTTGCCAAGAGAACGGCGCTCTGCTTTTCCATTCTCTGGATGGGCTTCTCCAGGCGTCTCGCATCTGCGGCCATTTTCCAACGGATGCTTGGGAAAAAATGCGATAATTGGGCAACTAATGGGCAACACACTACTCCGCTATCTTCTGTTGCCAGATTGTTGCCACTGAGAACCGTTTCCCGTTTGCGTCGCCTCTCGTGAGGGTGGTAAGCACACAGCTCGGAGGCGCAATCAGCAAACGGGGGCTAAGTCAACGATTCCTAGGCGTCAGGTATTCAAGATGGGCGGCAAAACCAGCCGAGCACGGACCACAGACTGAACCATTCCTTAATTTGCTCCGGCCAATCGATGTTTGTTCTTCTGCTCGCTGCCGCGACGTCGGCGCAGGCATTTTCGACCGTTGCGCCACGGTTCAGTGCGCTCAGGATCGCGAACGCCTCTGGGTCCAGGCGCTTATAGTACAGCATGTTGTCCTGGCGATGCACGGCGAGGTAAACCTTCTCGCGTTTCGGTAAACGGATGCGTTTGCGGCGTTTCGCTGGCTTCGGCGCAGCCTCGACGGCATTGCTCGCTTCGCCGCGCAACGTGTCAGAGTCGCGCTTTTTTACGGCAATGAGGAACTCATCCACCGCGTAGTCCAGTTCGAGCAATGAAAGATACGGTTGCAAGCCGAGCCGTAGCTGCGCCGGCGCGGTATCCAGGATATCGTCGCTGCTGATCGGCGGCTTCGCCGGCCCATCGAATGCGACCACCTGCGCCCACTCGAAACGCACCATGTTGAGCGCCAACTCCTGGCGAGAGCCGGCCCACTGCGGTTCCTCGCAGATAAATTGTTCGAGCCGGCCGCCCAGATCGCGCAAGGTATACGAACTCGATGGAAAACGTGCTAAATAGGCGGACGCCAGCTTCATGAACTTCCGCACGCCGAGGATCGCGCGCAAACCCGGATAATCGTCATAGAGGCAATCGAGCACTCGAAACCAGTACTGCCGGTTATAAATTTCCAGGCGTTCAAAAGAGCTAAGCCGGTCATTCGGCTTAATGAATTCTGCCGCGAACTCCTGCATCTTTCTGCCATCGGTCCAACGCTTCTGCATACCCCACTGAGGCGTCAGTGGACGGAACAATGCGCTGGCCATCGCTCGCTGCAGTTCGCGCAAGTCTTCGCAAGAGGTGATGTCACGCGGCACTCGTGGCGAGTTGTTCGTCGCGGAATTTATTGGCTTTGAGTGCTTCATTGTGAACTTCGTTGAAGGTCGGGATGCGGTCATCCCATTCGAGCAGCGTGGCAGTGTTACCGACCAGCTTGATAGCGTGAGCGTACATCTTCCATACCGGGTCGAGTACCGGATGATCATGGGTATCCAGAATGTACTTTTCGAACTTCGAGTGACCGGCGATATGGATTTGGCCGACCCGGTGATGCGGGATGTTGTTCAGGTAGTCGTACGGATCAAAGTTGTGGTTCTTTGACGAGACGTAAATGTTGTTAACGTCCAGGAGAATACCGCAATCAGCCAGTTCGACGACCTCGCTCAGGAACTCCCACTCCGTCATTTCCGATGCGTGGTATTCAGCATAACTGCTGACATTTTCGACGCAAACTGGTACTTCGAGATGGTCACGCGCAGCACGGATTTTTTCGGCGGTGTGGCGGGCCACGGCAAAGGTGTAGGGCATGGGCAACAGATCATGCGTATAACGTCCGTCAACGCTACCCCAGCACAGATGATCAGACAGCCACGGGGTGTTCGTGCGTCGAACCAATCGTTTGAGCCGCTTTTGATGCTCGCGATCGGCCTTGTCAGCCGAACCAAAATACATTGCAACACCGTGCTGGACAACGCGGTATTGTTCGAGAATTGCATCGAGCACTTCGAGCGGTCGGCCGCCGTCGACCATGAAATTCTCCGAGATGATCTCAAACCAATCGACGACGGGCTTTTCCGCCAGAATATGTCGATAGTGAGGTACACGCAGGCCAATCCCGATACCGTATTCCGTGAATCCATTGAAGGGGTTCGCAGGCATAGTTTTCGATTCTCCTAAAAGCTGGTTAAAAGTCTTGCGCAGGGGCTGAAGCGGGAAAACTCCGAGCCCCGCGCAACTGCACTAACCGTTCCAGAGAGAGCGGTCGTTTGCGATTTTTACTTGCTACCGTCGGTGGCACACCCTCCTTGACCTTTGCAGGCGTTTTGGCCTGGATGGGGGCCGCCGCCCTGGCCCTTACAGTCGTTCTGACCTTTACACGCATGCTTGGGCAGGGCCTTCTGAGCGTCGGCCATAGAGTGGAGAGAAACGCCCGCCTGACTCGATGCGCTCGCGGCGGAAGTACGCACCGCCAACGATCCGGTTAGAAGACCGGCGACAGCCGCACTAGCCAATACTGCTTTGGATGGTTTCATTTCTATTAACTTTCCTTTATTGTGGTTGGGTTTTCTTTTTTAATTGCGGCTTCCCGATCCGAGCGTTCGACTTGGCTCATCCGGTCCGCAGCTTCGTGGTAGGCTTCAAGCCTATTACCGCTGGCAGTTCAGTCGGGGAACGCCGGCAAATCCTTACAAAAACATCCTAATTTTTGCGCCTTCTAACTCAAACCTTGGCGTTGCTCGGCCCGGTGGGTGCTCTATTCGGATCGTCGGCGGTCCGACCCCTCTTCGCAAACGTTCTCGATTGTAGCAGGGCGTCCACGGAGAATCTGCCGGGTCCGTACACAAGAACGATCAACGCAGTCAGTAGAAATGGAAACGGGTCAGCCTTCACAAACTTGTCAGGATCGCTGAAGATGCTCGAGATGGCTTCGAAATCTGCCGTCAAGTAAGCAACGATCATCGACATTACGATCAGAAGAGACACAGGTCGCGATGCCAGGCCGATAATCAGCAGCAAGCTGCCGAAACACTCGAGAGAACCAATAAAGTACGCATTCAGCGTCGGCAGCGGAATCCCAAGGCTGGTGAAGTACTCCGCAACCTTTCCGATGTTGCCCAGCTTGCCTTTTCCAGTGAGAAAAAGCTGCCAGAAGAAGTAAAGCCGCAAAACAAGCAGAAATGGCGACTGCAGAGCCCGACCACCGGTCTCAAGGAGTGCGTAACCGCGGCGACTAAAATCAACTAGTGCTTTCATGCTTGGAGCTAGCAATCGAATGTGGGGCGAATCGGCTGTTGCCGCGCTGGTCCGGATTGCCACGGTGTGACATGATCGGACGTGGTGATCGCGACGAAATGGAATCCGCTCGTTCATAAACATTCGAGTTTGTTCATTTGTCGGAGAAGTCTTCAAATCCTTACGGTCTCCGAAACGTTTCAGGTTTTCATGGCGATTGTTGACGCGCTTCATCGTGCAAAACGGGCCCTTCACCGCAATGTCACCAGGACATTAGAAGGATAAGCGCGCCTATTTATTCCCAGAGGGTAATTATTTGCGCACGCCTTTCCTCAAGTGCACCTCGTCTCCTGACGCACAAGCGGCGCTCCAAGAAGCAGAGGCGAATATGCGCCACAGGCAAAGATCCGCTGTCCAACGGCCCGAGAGGCTCTCTCAATAATCCGAGGTAACTACACCCCCGGAACGCAAGAGGACGTTAAAAGCTGAAACTAATCGTACTGGTAACACCGTTCGCGTCGTAGTTCTTTCGACCCAGTTGTCCTTGGTAACCCACGTAGACGGAAATCCGTTGGTTTAATAGAACCCCGACTCCGGCATTGATGATGGCGCTGTCGTGCCCTTCATTGGGGCCAAAGAAAGTCGCTGTCGCTCCGCCTAAGGCAGGAGCGCTGACAGTTATGGGCAGAGCCGAGTATTTGAACTCATGTTCCCAGGCGGCAGTGACGGAAGGAATCACCAAGAAATTCCCGACATGCCAGGTGTAAGAGGGCTGTAGGCCCAGGTCGGTTCTCCAGGATTCTTCGGAATCCTCATGGATCTGTAAGGGGATCAGTGAACCTTTTTCGGAGAACCCGTTGATATGGACGTTGGTGTATTGCACCGCGCCCGTGGGTCCCACGGTAAAATTGCCAAAAGAGAAGTTGTAGCCGAGGTCGAGGAAAGTGCTGAATTCGTAGCCATCGGTGCTGCCGCTGGCTGGCCCGAGCAGCCCCTGCCGCCTTGTGTCGTAGGAATTGTAGGCGCCGAAGGCGGCCGTGTTGAGGTAAAAGCCGTGGTCAAAGTAGGTTGCGTAAAGACCGAACCGTCCGGTGTCGACGTCGATATTCCCTGAGGGTTGCAGGGATGTCCAGGTATGGGCGTAAGAACCGAAGATGCCCAGAACGAAGTGATCGGTGATCCTGTAATCAATACCTGTCGACACTCCGCCGGTAGTGAAGTCGTAGCCCTTTGCGAAGTGATCGGTATCGACTGACACAAAATCGCCCCAGCCATTCACCCAAACACCCCAGCGATTTTGGGGGGTAGGCTGAAAGACGGGGGGTGGTGCAACCCCTTTTCCTTCTCCTTTACCTTCCCCTATAGTCGCCTTGCCCTCGGGCGGAGGCGGCGGAGCCGGAAGCGGGGACGCAAAGCCCGTTGATCCCTGTTGAATCTGCGTCATGCGATCATCCAGATTAAACCTCAGGGAATTGGCTCCCGAAAAGGAGATTTCAAAGAGAGAGGTGAGCTGTTCCGCCGTCGGATCGAGAATTGCAACTACCTCCGCCGGCGGCAAAGGCGCTTCTGGATTGACGGGCGGAAGGGGTTCCGGAATAACCTCAGTGATTGGGGGTTTTGGAGTTGGTGTTGGCGTTGGCGGGGGCGGTGGCGGAGTCGGCGTGGGCGTGGGCGTGGGGGCCGGTGTGGGTGTAGGCGCCGGCGTGGGCGTAGGCGTATGCGCTGCGTAGACCAGGGCCACTCCATTTGGCGCGTAGACGTCGATCCGTTGCAGATTGGCATTGTTATTCAAAGAATCGTTCACCTGGGAGAACTCGCCGCTCCGCGTGCTAGTGCTGTGAAGGACTTCGAAGGCATTCCCGGCGGAGGGACGGAAATTATTCAGGGAACTCACGGCCAGGGTTCCGTCCAAACTGGCGGTCCCGCCAACCTGCACGTGATCATATTCCTCCCCATTGATGCCTCCAACTCCCAAGGCAAGCGTCCCGCCCGACCCTTGCGTATAATTGCCACCGACATTGATGGTCAGCGGCAAGCCGGTCTGGAAGCTTGTACTGCGTAAGGTTCCTCCGTTCAAAAAAACATCTCCTGTGCCTAGCGCCATGTATGTTTCTTGAGTAGACCCCTCCGGTACCCCGACAGCGAGAGTACCACCATCGATACTGGTTCCACCACTGTAGGTGTTGTCGGCGGTGAGGATAGTCGTGCCGGCAAGGACGTTGACCTCCCCATTCCCGGGCCCGAAACTCGGGTCGGAGTCAATCCTCGTCGCGAATGTATAGTCGGTACCGGTGTAATTAAAGGGAACCCGCCGTAGCGACGCTCTCTGCCGCGATTCGGGTCGGATGGAGTGGGTCGGTGTCGAGAATGACGGTCCCCGTCGTCGGCACGGTCCCGGTATCCCAATTAGTACCGGTAAACCAGTCATCCGAGGTTATTCCGGTCCAATCCGTTGTCTGCCCAAAGGCGACGCCAGCTAGGATTATATTCAGGGCCACAGCCATGCCCTGCCGCCGCGTCTGAAACAGGTACAGCCGAGAAAAGCCATCCCTTGTTTTCATGAAGAGTCTCCTTGGAAGGGTTTGGCGCGAATTATAGGGATTTTTGCCCGAAAATAGCAATCACGAAAGATTGCCATCTCGAAATGAGGATTTAAACAGAAGCTCTCAAAGTTCACAGCGCGGCGTAGCTGCAACCAAAGCATCCGCGCAGACTCCACTGACAGGCTGGAAGCCTGTGCCACTTTACCGCCGTGACACCGGCATCTTGCCGGTGAACCTTCAAACTGTTCAGCTCCTCGTAAATCCTCGCAGGAAAACAAGATTTTCCGGATTCGTCGCGTGGTGGCTTTGGCGAACGATCTATTTGCTAAAACTACCCCGCATAGAAAAGATGTTGCGGGTTGCGCTCGACTGGACTCTGGATCTCTCTTCCCTAAGATTTCGTCCAGTATCTCCACCAACGCACGCCCGCCTTTGACGACGCATTGTCATCCCGTCTGTCTGGCCAATCTCTCGACACCGACGAATAGTATCCCGGCCGCCAGCCGCAAATACCCGATCTGACAGCCGGACACGCAAAATGATTCCGGGTAATTGTCCTAATTGGCGGAAAAGTGACAGTAGGTCGGTGTAGGGAATCTTCGCTCCAGCAGCTCGACAAGCCGGGCGTAAACCTCTTCCACCGGTACGCCGAGTCTGACGCTGATGGCGTTCAGCTCTGCGATCTGGGCTTCCCGCAAAGCCTTACCGGCAATTTTCTTGTTCAGGTCGTTCACTGGAATGTGGGTATGACGCTTACAACGGTTCTTTTATTGCGTTCTGTAACCAAGATCGACAAATCCTTTTTCGGCGACAGTACCCGAACGGGTGAGGAGCGTTTCCTTCTGGCCCTTTGGTTCCATTTACGAACGTCCGTCAATGCCCTACCAGTCAGGCCGAGCAACTGAAAACAATGTGCGCTGGAAGGCTCAGGCACTTACTGGCGCACGTTTTAACTGCGAAGACAAAAAACAGAATAGCCAGTGATTAAAGAGGAAACGATCAATATGAACATAGCAAAACGTTCGGTGAAACAGACGATGATGTGGGCAGTCCTGCCACTATTACCATTCTTTCTGGGGTTGACGTCGACCCAAGCCAAAGAACGAAAAGCTCACCCCACACGTCACGCACGGTCATCGGCTTATTTCCAGCGACAAAATGTGCAGCGGGATCCCGATCCGTCGTATGCCCCTCCGCGCAGCCCGGGCTTTAACGATGAAATTGGAAGTTAAGTGAGGCAGCAATGTTTTGGCGGGAAGCTTCGGGTTTGGGAGGGGGCACTCGAGGAGGTTGCCGAGGAGATGAGTTTCGAGCTGCTCTTCGGGCCGACACAGAAACGGTCACCTGGTCAACCGAGCGCTCGGTCCGCCAAAGACAAGAATCGGCTTTGATGTCGGCGACTGTTGTGTACATAGAGCATGAAATGATCGATTGGATTGAGTGACGAATCCGCGTTAACAGACCTCTGATGCTCTTCGATTTCGAGAAACTACCGCCGCGCGAGCGCTACAAATTGCTTGTTTCCACGATCACGCCGCGACCCATCGCCTGGATCGTCAGTCAGAACGTTCACGGCCGTCTCAACGCCGCTCCCTTTTCTTTCTTCAACGCCTTTGCCGGCGATCCGCCGGTCGTTGGCATCGGCATCGGCAGCCATAAGCCGGGCCGTGCTAAAGACACCCGCGCCAACATTCGCGAGACGCGCCAGTTCGTTCTGAATCTCGTCTCGCAGGAAGTCGCGGACCGAATGAACATCACCGCCATCGAATTTCCCCCAGAGATTGACGAACTGCAACAAGCCGGCCTGACAACCTGCGCCTCTGTGTACGTAAAACCCCCGCGCATCGCCGGAAGCCCCGTGTCGCTCGAATGCGAGCTGATGCAGATCGTCGAGTTGGGAAACGAGAACGGTCTGGTGCTGGCCCGTGTCTTGGCCATGCATGTTTGTGACGAATCCGTTCTCGACGCGCAGAGAAACTACATCGACACGCCCAGCCTGCACCTGATCGGTCGTATGCACGGCAGCGGGTGGTACGCTCGCACCACAGACCTCTTCGACATGCCCCGCATTCCTTTGAAGGACTGGAATGGAAGTTCCGAATAAACGAGGCGTCCGGCTTCGGTAGGGCGAAAATTCATTCGAGCGTCAGCGAGAACTTGTTTGAGCCGTCTTGGCTATGGCAACTCCATCGTCCGGCTCGAACGAGTCTTCGCCGAAGGCTCAGATGAAATTCTCGCCCTTGTACCTTGCCCCACCAACTTTTTTCCCTTTTAAAGCCGCCCGCAAGGGCGGAACTCTGGAGGTGAAGAACTTGGCCGAGGGGGGTGGAAAACTGCTTCGCCCAAAGGTCGGTAGAACCTGTCCGCTAGATTAGTCCACCCTCCTCGTGCCGCACCTTGCAAAAGACCGAACCGTATCTTAGGCCGTTCCAAACAGGGTTGGAACATGAGCCTGTGTGGACAAGGCTCTGTCGGAAAGGTGCGCGCCCAAGCGCTTCATCAAACAAAGAACCAATTCAACGCGAATTCCTGTCTGATGAAAAAACCTTACTGCATCGGTATTGACCTGGCAAAAGCAACCTTTGACTTTTGCGCGCTTTCCAAAACCGGCACCGGCCCTCTGGCGGGGGAAGTTCAGCAATGATGCGGCGGGCATCGGAGCATTTTTAGCCCAACTCCAAGCCCGCGGTTGGCCGCTCCGCCAAATCCACTTCGCCTTGGAAGCCACTGGCGTCTACGGCAAGCAGTTGGTCGCCGCCCTGCACCAGGCAGGCGTTGCGGTCATCGAGTCAGTCTTCTTGGAGCTGATCGCCGCCGATGAGTCTTTAAGCCGCCAAAGCAAGCTGCTGTGCTCCATTCCCGGTATTGCCCAGCTTACCGCCGCCAAGTTGCTGGCCGAATTGGCCGGTAAAGAGTTCCAATCGGCTCGCCAACTGGCCGCTTATGCCGGACTCACTCCCGCCGAATGCCGTTCGGGTTTCTCGCGCTACGGCAAAACCGTGCTGTGCAAAATCGGCAACGCCTTCCTGCGTAAAGCCCTCTATCTGCCTGCCGCCGTGGCCCGTCGTTGGTGCAAACCCATCCGACAATGGGCTGCAGAGCTTGAGTCGCGCAAACTACACTCCCTGGCCATCCGTGGCGCGATCATGCGCAAACTCCTCCACATTGTTTTCGGCGTTCTTCGCCACCAACAACCCTACAATCCCCGCTTGGCTGCTATCCTCAAATGACTTGACATTCAAGACCGTATCTACCGGAACAAGAGATACGTTCTGGAGTTGTCGACCCAGCCCGTCAGACCTTAGATCGGACGGGGAACTACCACGGATCAGAGCGCGCTGATCCAGGCGCTGCGATCCGCCCGGCTGGCGGCGGCTTACCTGGATGTAACCGATCCGGAACCGCTTCCCGCGGAACATCCCCTCTGGTCGACGCCAAACTGTTATATCACTCCGCACACTAGCGGCGGGCACATCAATGAGTCCGTCCGGCTGGTCAGACACTTCCTCGATAATTTGCGGCGCTTCGAGCAAGGCATACCGCTCATCAACCGGGTGTGGTGAGCTGACAGGTTCTCTCCTACGGAAGCGTCTCACCATCCCCACCGATTCGTCGAGGGTCTTTTTGTTGGACTGTGGGGATGACGGCAAACCAATAAATCTCGGAGCGGAAGCGACGAAGGATGCTACGTTCGTCAGACGGGCGTCCTGCAATCGAGCGATCCCCTGGACCGGATAACGCCTGACTAAATAATGGCGTTGGGGGAGAAAGAGAATCGACCGAGTGAGCTTCTTGCGGGTGATTGGTTCTAGCCAAGACATTGTCCATTTCCAAGCGTTTTCGGTACTCCACTTTTCCGCAGGAACCCAAAGTCGCAACCCTCATTGGCCTGAGTAATGAACGTCTCATACAGCCAGTTGTACCCTCGGACATGGGATACCGCTGAGCTTGTTTCTAACGTAAACGCAGATCGTCGACGACCGAGTTCGTCCTCCTCAACCAAGAGGTCTAACCGATGTTCACGTACACTGAGGCGAATCCGATCCCCTGTTCGAACAAGAGCGAGCGGTCCACCAGAGGAGGCATCCGGCGTCACGTGTAAGACAACTGTGCCAAAGGCGGTGCCGCTCATCCTGGCGTCAGATATCCGCACCATATCCTTGACACCCATACGAGCTAGCTTCTTTGGAATTGGCAAGTAGCCTGCCTCAGGCATAGCAGCGGTGCTTCTCGGACCGGCATTCTTGAGCACCAAAAAATCGTCCGGGGCAACATCCAGATCGGGGTCGTCGATTCGGGAAGCCAGATCATCGAGCGACGTGAAAACGACGCATCGTGCCTCTTGTTCACATAGTCGCGGGTCGGCGGCTGAACGCTTTATGACCGCACCGCCCGGGGCAAGGTTGCCAAAGAGTATCGCGAGTCCACCATCAGGTAGAACGGGATCATCGATCGAATGAATAACACTCCTGTCAACCCACGTGTTCCACGCCGCCAAGCGTTCGCCTATGGTTTCACCGGTGACCGTGATGCAGTCGAGGTGAAGCAGTTCTCGTAGCTCTCGCATTACTGCGGGAATACCTCCAGCCGCGGACAGGTCCTCCATATAGTGAAGGCCAGTGGGCTTTAAATTAACGATGACAGGGGTTGTGTCGGAAAGGTCGTTCAATCGTTTGAGATCAACCGAAAGGCCGAGCCTTCCTGCGATCGCCGCAAGGTGGATCACAGCGTTTGTCGAGCCACCAATGGCAAGCAGAACACGAAGCGCATTTTCCAGAGCCCCTTCATCGATAATTCGGCTTGGCCGACGTCGCGAGCGGATAAGCGCAACCGCCGCCCGCCCCGTCTGCTCTGCGATTCGTAAACGGTCGGCATCGACTGCTGGGACTGCCGCCGCTCCAGCCGGCATCATGCCTAAAGCCTCCGCGATCGAAGCCATCGTGCTTGCCGTACCCATCACCGCACATGTGCCCGCAGTCGCGGCGAGCCGTCCCTCTACGGCGTCAATTTCACTATCCGAAATCTCTCCTGCGCGATACCGAGCCCAGAAGCGCCTACAGTCGGTGCAGGCCCCCAATCGTTCTCCACGATAGCGGCTCGTCGACATTGGTCCCGTGACAAGCTGTATCGTCGGTAGATCAGCTGATGCCGCACCCATGAGCTGGGCAGGTACCGTCTTATCGCAACCACCGACAAGAACCACCGCATCCATTGGCTGAGCGCGGATCATCTCCTCGACGTCCATGGACATGAGATTGCGGAACTTGAGGCTTGTCGGGACGAGGAACAGCTCACCAAGAGAGATCGTTGGAAACTCAATAGGCAACGCACCTGAACAGAGAACGCCGCGCTTCACGGCCTCGATCAGTTCAGGGACATGGCGATGGCAATTGTTGAAGCCGCTCGCCGAATGACAAATGCCGACGATCGGCCTATCTAGCATCTCGCGACTGTAGCCCATCGAACTCGCAAAGGAGCGCCGCAGGTACACACTGAAATTAGCATCACCATAGTTCGTTAGCCCGCGGGTGAGGCCTTGCGGCTGGATATCGGCCATAGAATTTTGTCCAGTCCTCAGATCGCTCAAGCGAATTTGAGCTTGGTATATTTTGCGTCCAAATAATCAAAGATGCCGAGCTGCCCGCCCTCCCGGCCCGTACCACTGGACTTAACTCCACCGAAAGGCATCTCCGCTGTTGCGAGAAGCAGGTCATTTACGCCAACCATGCCTACTTCAAGAGCTTCGCTTGCACGAGTCGCAGTAGCCAGAGAGCGCGTGAAAACGTAGCCCGCAAGCCCGTATGGTAGCGAGTTCGCTCGACTTATAACCTCTTCAAAAGTTTCGAATATTGCGATCGGTGCGACCGGGATGAAAGGTTCTTCCTGCATGATCGTCGCCTCTTCCGGCACTTTCCCGAGCACGGTCGGCTCAAAAAAGAAGCCGCGCGCCATCCCTTCTACTCGCTTTCCTCCTGTTAACAGTTCGGCACCACGGGAGAGCGCGTCCGCAACGAGCCGTTCGGCTCGAGCAAGCCCACGGGCGTTAGCCAAAGGGCCCATATCGACACCTGCATCGAGACCTCGGCCAACAACTAGTTTCGTCGCACCTGCAGCAAACGCTTTGCTAAACGGATTGTACTGAGAGGCATGGACAAAAAAGCGGCACGGCGAAATACAGACTTGACCTGCATTGCGGAACTTTGTCCGCACACACAGCTGCGCTGCCTGCTCAGGATCCGCGTCTTCAAACACTAAAACTGGCGCATGTCCGCCTAGCTCAAGGCTGACCCTCTTGAGATCCTGGGCTGCACGCTTCATGATCTCTCGACCGACGGGGACCGAGCCAGTAAAGGAAATCTTCCGGATCACTGGAGATCCAAGCAAGTGTGCCGAGATGGCAGCCGGATCGCCAACGACGACGTTCAGGGCCCCAGCAGGCAAGCCCGCAGCATTGGCAGCCTCCGCAATTCCAAACGTGCTTCCTGGAGCTTCCTCCGATGGCTTCACCACAATTGAGCAACCTGCCGCGAGCGCTGCCGCGATCTTCCGCGCAGGCAATAGAGCCGGGAAATTCCAGGGGCTCATGGCAGCTACCGGCCCAATTGGTTCAAAACGAACTTGGAGGCGAATAGTGTGGTCCCGACCGTCGAGCGTGTGCCCATAAATGCGCTTGGCTTCCTCAGCGTACCACTCGAATTGCTCAGCAGCCGCGTTAAGTTCGGCGCGCGCTTCGGCAATAGGCTTCCCAGTTTCCACCGACATTAGCGTAGCCAGTGTCTCAAGACGCTTTCGCAATGAAGCAGCTAACTGGCGCAGCACGCCGGCTCGACTGAATGGAGGCGTCCGACGCCAGACCTCAAAGCCGTTCGCGGCTGCTCGCAGGGCGTCGTCAAGATCGGCGGGAGCACTTCTAGGAATGACACCGATAGCCTCTTCTGTGGCCGGATCGATAACGTCAACTGTTCCGCCGTCAGACGCCTCACGCCATTTCCCGTCGATGAAAAGTCCATAGCATTCATACATATTATGCATTGCCTGATCCTCTATTTATTCGTGCTTTGTACTGAGGGTCTGCCGCTCCGCTCAGATTTGCTGGCGGCGATAAAGGGACTCCACCTCCTGGCACCACGGTCCCACGTTCCAACGTCCGTAAGCACCCATTCCGCCGCGCGGGTCATCACCCCAATAGACCGGTATGTGGACCAGAGAGAGTCCATCATGCTCATAAGCCTTGCCGAGAGCAACCTTGAGACTTTCCTCCGAGTCGCCGCCGTGCACGCCGAATACCCCAGGGACTGACGTTGCCAATCGGACGAAATCGATCTCGAGATTGTCATTGGTAGCAAAATCCAGTCCGTACTGGGCCACTTGCAGGCTTGAGATCGCACCCATCCTTCTATTGTCTAACAGCACTATCATCCCGCGCACACCGTGCACAGCCCCGTCGACTAAGATCTGCGGATTCATGATGAAGGAGCCATCGCCTGTGAAGGCAATCAAGTAGCGGTGTGTCTCGGATATGGCAGAGGCGAGCAACGCACTAACCGCGAAGCCCATATACGAGGAGCCCGCTTCGGTGAACGTCTCACCTTGCCGTTGATCCTCAACAATTTGGAAGCCGTTTGCTTGTACATCACCGGCATCGAATATTTTTATAGCTCCCACAGATTTGGCGAACTCTGAAACAACACGGATCGCCGCCGGTTGAGTGAGCATTGCCAATTCCATGGTCGGGTCATGAATCGGCATGGCAACGGTGCGCTCCGATTTAAGTCTCGCCCACTCTTTCTTTTTTTCTGCGCAGGCATTGAGCCAAGGATGCCCATTGGCGGGACTCACCCGACGCCGCTCTGCGATGCGCGTGACCAACTTCTCGGTCACGACACCAATGTCCCCTATCAAGGCCACGGTGCGGTTGTACTGATTGGCATCGCTCAGATCGGCGTTGATATTCACCACCGCCTCGGCGTTCGGGTACCCGGTGCCGGAGCAGTCAGCCTGGCACACAGCTCGGGAGCCTACAACGATGAGCAGGTCAGCATTCTCCATGGCGTAGTTGCCGCTGATTGACCCTTTCGATCCGCCCACGTGCATATTATTAACATCGTCGTCCGGAAGGACGCCAACTGAACCGGGCGAGAGAACCACAACGCTGTTCGTCGCTTTGGCCAACGCTGCGATGGAAGCGCCATATTGTCGTGCACCACTGCCGGCCTTAATGATCACTCGCCGATGGTCTTCTATCAGCTCGCAAGCCCTGTCGTAAACTGCGCCATCTAACACTGCTGTTTTTGGAGCGCAAAGGCAACCCGGCAGCGTCTCGATATTTAAGCCTTCGATCGGCTTCGGCTGTACGTTAATCGGCAGCAAGAGATAGAAAGGCCCCGCGAAATAGGGATGATGAACACGCGCTGTGCCCCGGCGCATCGCTTCACGGAGGGCTTCAGGAGTGTGCAAAGTGTACGATTCGCCGAGGACGTCGGTCAGACGTTCAAATTGATGCTGCTTTCGTTTCGGCACCTGCTGCATGTTGTATCCTTCACCATGCGTCGTCTGGTCGCCGTAAATGTGATAAACCCCAACACCGTTTGAGGCCGCTGCGAGCGAACCTGCAAAAGCCTGGAGGGCGCCGGGACCGATTGAAGTCACGACGGCCGAAGTCTCCCCAAATATCCAGCGCAACGCCGTCGCAGCGTGGGACATCGAGATTTCGTTACGGCAGTTGTAAGTTTCTACCACTTTCTCTGCTGAATAAATACGCAGAATCTCTCCCAAATCCGTGTTGCCGTGACCAAGTACGACGAGATACTTGCGAACCCCTTGCCGAAGTAGACCAAGAATAACCCCCTCGGAAACTGATACAGTTATTTCAGGTGGCAACGTTCCAGTGACAAGGGCGGCTTCAATGCTACCGGCCTGACGAATCGCCTGCGCACGGGCACGCACGTCTTGCCTGATTTCTCTCCATGATTGCGGGCCTGGAGAATTGGGGAGCAAGCTAACAGCCTTCGTAGTTGAAGAAATCTCCACGTTTTCTCGCCTTCAATGCCGAGGTTATCGCGATAGATGGATCTGTTAGTCCATTGGTGCGATATCGTCAACACGTTTGTCGGATGTGCATCAACTGCTCACAAGCAAAAATTCGGGGCAGGCTGCTCTGCGGCTGTTAGACCAAAATCGCGCGTCTTCTTTTTGCGCCCAAGTAGGCACGCTTCCCTACAACGAAACAGCAGTCATCTTGGAGATTTCGGAGTCGTCCATCCAACCGATTTTGCGCGAAAGAGCGTATGCTTCCGCGCGCAAGACCTCCTCGCATTCGTGGATTCGGTGATCGTTGAGTCGCGGGCTTGTGGCCGAGATCCCAAGGGCGCCTGCGACAGAACAATCGTGCCGGAAAACGGGCGCGGCGATGCAGCGGATACCTACGCTAAACTCCTCATCGTCAAATGCGAGGTGTCGCATTCGCACCAGGTCAAGCTGGATACGAAGTGCGGTGGGATCGGTGATGGTCCGCCGAGTAAAGGGCTCTAGACCTTGCTTCGAGAGAAACGCTTCCCGCTCCTTTTCTGGTCGAAAGGCTAGAAGAACTTTTCCGAGAGCGGTACAATGAAGCGGTGCGAGGGTCCCCACGGGAGCGTCCACGTTTACCCCTAGGCCGGATGTTTTCTGAGCGATGTAGAGAGCCCGGTCACCTGACAGGACCGCGAGATGAACGCATTCCCCCGTCTTCTGCACAAGGGCAACAAGGGAATCCTCTCCGATGGCGCGAAGATCGAGGCGCCGGAGGACTGTTTGTCCAAAATTGACCAGCCCTAGTCCCAGTGCATATCTTCTGGTTGCACCGTCTTGAGCAACGAGAGTAACACTCTCAAGCGTGCGCAGCATCCGCGACACTGTGCTCTTGTCCATACCGAGCTGTCGAGCCAACTCGGTAACGCCTTGCGGTTCCGGCTCGCGGGCAAGAGCCTCAAGCAGGCGGACCGCCTTTAATACTGAAAGAATTTCCAATGTCTAAAAATGTTTTTTTTGTTCAGCCATCACGGCTGATTGGCTGAATAGTCACCGTTCGATGCGCAATAGTCAACTAGTCGGCAGGTTATGAAACACCCCTCCCTTCGCTGGCCACCGTACTTCGCTAATGCAGATCTCAATGCGCAACACTATTGACAATAAAGAGATACCATGCCAAAAATGTGATTACCGGCGAGCAGACGGTTCCCCCCGCACACCGCGCGGCATCCCGCCACTATCGACAAACCCTATTAAACAAAATGTCTATCCAGTTTCCTTCCAGAGCCTTCTGGCGCACTGCTCTTGCGGTGCCCCTCTTAATGCTTGCTATATCACAGTCCCCGATCATAACGTCCTCACACGCAGCGGAGGCCGTTACCATCGGCGTCTCTATTCCGACTCTCGACAACCCATTCTGGGTGCGGGCCGTCGATTTTGCTAAACACACTGCAAGTACGCTTGGGGTAGAATTAGTTGTGGTCGGCGCAGAAAATAAAGAAGAAAAGCAACTAAACGATGTTCAGTCGCTGATCTCACGTGGTGTCAACGCTTTGGTAGTCACTCCTCAATCGACCGCAAGCGCACCTGGTCTGATTCGCCTCGCAAACCGGTCAAACCTGCCAATCATGATTGTCGATCGCTACCCTGGTTTCCCGGCCAAGAATGACAAAGCTCCCTATCTAGCTTTTATCGGGCCGGATGATGTAACCGCCGGACGCGATATCGCGAATTTCCTTATCGAACGTGGCGCAAAAAACCTTGTTGGACTTGGAGGGTTACCCGGTTCCTCAGTCGCAGAAGGACGCCAGAAGGGATTAAACGAAGCGGTCACTGCAGGAGCTGCTAAGGGCCTTAAGCTCATCCAGTATGTTGGCGTGGGGGAATCGGAGGACAAGGGTTACAATGCCATGCAGAACATCCTGGCGGCTCATCCGGCTGGAAGCATTGACGGGGTTTGGTGCTATAACGACGCGCTGGGGGTGGGAGCCTATCGGGCCATTGAACAAGCCGGTCGGAGTAAAGAGATCATTATTGGCGGCATGGATCTCACGCCGGAGGCCCTCAGCCTTATTGAAAAGAATACAAATTTCGTCTACTCAACCGGCGGACATTGGCTTCAGGTCGGGTTCGGAGTGATGATCGCCTATGATGCACTTAAGGGTCACCCTCCAATTAAAGATGACATCCGACTTTCCCTCATCGGCGTGGATAGTAGCAACTTCGCCAAATTCAAGCAGGAATACATTGATAACCCTCCCCCCTTTGATGTGAAGAAGTTTATGCTGAGTTTCAACCCTACGACGGACCGGCAGACATTCCCTCTTCAGGTTCAATAGAGGCGCCCTGAAGAGAAGAATCTTTTTGATGCCGGTCTTGTCAATCGGCACTGAGCGGCATGAGAATATCTACCCCGCCAGTACTACCACCCCAAGGACGGGAGCAAGGTCAGAGCTTGTTGCGAATGCAACCAGCTCTAGCCGATTTCCTTCGGCTCTATATCGCGTATATAGCCCTCGTTGTTTTGATCTTGATCTTTGGCAGTGCTGCCCCGCAGCGATTTCTGACGACTACAAATCTTTCGGTGGTCCTACAGAACAGTGCTGTCCTTTCGCTTGTTGCTATCGGTATTACGTTCGTCATTATCGTCGGAAGCATCGACCTCTCAGTCGGCTCTGTCATGGCGTTCTCCGGCGTAGTCGCAGCAACACTCTCCTCGACTGGGGTGGGCGGCTACGCCTTTTTCGCGGCACCTCTTGTGGGCGCTCTTATTGGTGCGATTAACGGATCACTGTTCGTCTTTGGCCGCATACCGTCGTTTGTGGTGACGCTTGGGATGCTTTCGATGGCACGCGGAGCGACTGTGATATTTACCGGAGGTTCGTCTATTCCTGTGCCATTCGACAGCTTCTTTTATCAATTCGGCACACCACCTGTGCCCTTTGTACTCGTTGTGGTTGTCGCAGCGGTCGCTGCCTTCTTCCTCATCGCTACAACATTTGGTCGTTACTGCTTCGCCATCGGCGGCGACGAGGACAAAACTCAGATACTCGGGCTTCCCGTTAAAAGGGTTAAGTTCCTGGTATTCGTGATATCTGGAGCACTCGCCGGTCTCGGTGGCGGTGTAGTCACCTCGCAACTCGGCTCTGGAAGCCCAACGGTTGGAATCGGGTTCGAACTCATGGCAATCTCAGCCGTAGTAATCGGGGGCACGCCTCTTACCGGCGGCATGGGGTCGATTATTGGCACTGTGGTAGGTAGTCTTGTTATCACCATACTAGCGAATGGCCTGATCATGCTTGGGATTTCAACCAATGTGCAAACGGTTCTCACAGGTGCGGTTCTAATCGTTGCGGTACTCATCTCCATACGCCGCGACAAAATCCGCGTCATGAAATAAACCCTCAGACTTGCTGCACGGATTTATGCCGAAACATTCTAGTCAACCCCTCAGGATCGCTCTGGTTGGCGCTGGTGCCATTATGCGTTTGTCGCATGCGCCGACGATCCGACGGTCGTCTGACGCGGAACTTGTTGCGATCTTTGACAGGGATCGGGAGCGAGCCGAAGCGCTCGCGCGCGACTATGAGATACCGCGGCATACAGACAACCTCCAAGCCGTTTTAGAAGCTTCAGACATCGACGCGGTGATCGTCGCAACTCCAAACGTGGTACATCCGGAGGCAGTTCTCGCTGCCGCCGCAGCGGGAAAGCACGTCCTCTGCGAGAAGCCTCTGGCAATCGATATTGCCAGCGCTCGTGCCATGGTCGAAGCTTGCGAGCATGCTGCAGTTGTTCTCCAAGTCGGATTCAATCAACGTTATTGGCCTCAAGTGCAAATCGCCAAAAGCCTTGTAGAATCGGGATTCATTGGAGAGATCCATGCCGCGAGATCCGTCTACGCCGAGCGCTGGAACGTCTACCCTGCTGCGACGCGTTATCGCTATGACCTCGCCAAGTCAGGCGGAGCCACAATCATCGACCTCACGATCCACCGCATCGATCTCGCGCGCCACCTAATTGGCGACATGACAGCCGTTTTCGCCGAGATAACCCACAGCGTCGTACCTGACAAGGTTGACGACAACGTCTGGCTTCTTGGCCGCTTCGCCTCGGGGGCGCGAGCTTGCCTCTCTTCTGATCGCTATTCGCCAACCATAGGCGACGGAACTGACCTCTATCGATAAGAAGAGGAATTATTCATTTCGTAACTGAGACAA
>CAWEXO010000010.1:0-12743 GCA_963813025.1 uncultured Verrucomicrobiae bacterium
GCGCGCCAGGGCTTCCAATAAAGCGTTCCGATAGGACTGCAGCCGTTTGGCTGCCTTCCGCCAGGGTGCAACCGCTCCGCCCCGAACGGATCTCTCCGGATCCGGTATCACGAGGTCGGGATCGAAAAATGCCTCCGTACCTAATCCTTGGCAGGCGGGGCACGCGCCGGCCAGGCTGTTGAAGGAAAAGTGTTTTGGGGTTAACGGTGGCAGAACAAAGTCGGTCCTCGGGTTACAGAAATCCGTCGAGTAGGGGATATCCTTCCAGTTACTCTCGCCCGGTAATTGTTGCGCAATGATGATCCGATTGTTGCCCCAGCCTAGAGCTGTATCGACTGACTCAGCCAACCGGGTTCGCACACCTTCTCGGACGATCAATCGATCCACGATAATTTCGATGGTGTGCCGGCGATTTTTTGTCAGACGGATGGGCTCCGGTCGACTCAATTCCAGGATCTCACCGTCTACCCGGACTCGGACAAAACCTTCTCGTTTGATTTTTTCAAGAACGTCGCGGTACTCGCCTAGTTGGCAACGCACGACTGGAGCAATCACCGAGAGTCTGGTTTCCTCCGGGTAGGCCAGAATCTGATCCACAATCTGCTGGGGCGTTTGTTTGAATATCTTCTCGCCGGTGGCGGGATCGTGGGGCTGGCCAACCGCCGAATAGAGGACACGAAGATAGTCATAAATCTCGGTCGTGGTCGCGATGGTCGAGCGCGGATTTGCTACCGAGCCACGCTGCTCGATCGCGATTGAGGGCGAAAGCCCCTCGATGAAATCGACATCCGGCTTTTGCATCTGATCGAGAAATTGCCGGGCGTACGCGGATAAGCTCTCGACATAGCGCCTTTGTCCTTCGGCGTAAAGCGTATCAAACGCCAGGGAGGATTTGCCGGAGCCGCTCATTCCGGTGATCACCACCAGCTTCTCGCGAGGCAACTCGACATTGATGTTCTGCAAATTGTGCTGGCGAGCACCTATGATGCGAATCTTCTCAGCAGACATCGGGTGAAAATCGGTAAAGCGATTAACCAAGCACAACCCGGCAGACCGGACCAGCGGTTTTGTGGTGCAGACGGCGATGGGCTCCTGCACGGTAGGGACCGGCTCCGTCGGTCCTCCCCTCGACCTTGGCCAGCCCACCAGATTCCCGCTTGACAAGACTTAAATAGTTGTACAAGTGTTTAAGAACAAAAGATGTTTCTTATGAATAAATTGTCCGATAAAGTTGCCCTCGTGACCGGCGCAGCCAAAGGGATCGGCGCCGGGATTGCCAAAAGCTTCGCCGCCGAAGGCGCCGCCGTTGGTGGCAGTATCATCAATATCGGATCAGTCGTGACCCGGACGAACCCGCCGAATACGTGCATCTATACTGCGTCAAAAGCGGCCGTCGATGCGGTAACCTCGGTTCTGGCGAAGGAGTTAGGTCCGAGAAAGATCCGCGTTAACTCGATTAATCCGGGCTTTGTTGAGACGGAGGGAACTCATGCTGCCGGATTCGTAGGAAGTGATTTCGCGAAGGAGGCGATCGCCCAAACTCCTCTCGGCCGCGGGGGGCAGCCCGATGACATTGGTCCGATCGCGGTATTCCTGGCCTCGGATGATTCCCGCTGGGTGACCGGCGAGCATCTGCTGGCTTCCGGCGGTTTACGGTAAAACTATGGCTGTTCTTCGTCGAGGGGGGCCGACTATCGGTCGGCCTGCTCAGTAATCCTGTTCAGCGTTTCGCTGTCGGAAACAAACTGATGGCGGCTGTCGCGGCTCCAGTGAATGCTAGGTAGATGTCAGGGCCCAAGCGCAGCACGGTTTCCGAGAAGCAGGTCCAAGGGATCAGCAAAGCGCTAGCCGATCCAACACGCTACGAGATACTGAAACGCATCGGGCGGTGTCGGGATGGGCTGGCTTGCGAAGCCGTTCGCGATTGTCTTAAAATCAGCGCGCCCAACCTGTCTCACCACATGAAAGAGCTTGAGACGGCCGGTTTGATTACAGCGGAGCGCCGTGGAAGGCTTATCCATTACCGTGTCCGATCCGAAGTGCTCGAACGATTCTTCAATCGTTTGAAAGAGGATCTAAAGTGTTGATTGTGTTTGGGGGCTTGCCAGACGGGGAAGACAACCTGCGGCTGGGCCGGATCGTTATCGCCGATTCAGTCAATCCGCTGCAGTGTACACGCGATGCTTGGCTTTTGGCTGCCCGGCGCGCGTCGACAGAGGCGGTGGAGGTAGAGTTTGTCTGTTCTGATACGGCCTTGCACCGCCGGCGGATTGAGACTCGAATGCCCGACATAGAAGGACTGAACCCACCTGTTTGGCGCGAGGTAATCGATCGCGAATATCAAGCTTGGGATCGCCCCCATGTCACGATTGACACGGCATACAGGACGATTAAGGAAACGGTCCGAGAGCTCCTTGTTCAGGTAGGTTTTCCGCCATAAGTTGACCCCTCTGGCCCGAATTCACTCGGCCATCAGCTTCGTTACTTGTGGCCCAAGGTCCGCCGGCTGAACGGCAGTTGATCGCACGATTCCGGCTTTATCGATTAACCAACTCTCGGGAATCGAGTGGACCCCGTATTTCGCGGCAATCCCAGTGTTCCAGCCTTGTCCATCGAAGTATTGCGGCCAGGGCAGAGATTTTCGGGCAATGAAATTTTCCAGGGCTTGACGATCCCGATCCAAGGAGATACCGACTACGACAAAATCGTCGCGATATTTTTGCCAGACCTCTTTCAAAGCCGGCAATTCGCGAATGCAATCGGGACACCAGGTGGCCCAAAAGTTGATCAAGACGACTTTGCCGCGCAGTTTGCCCAAATCGAGGTTGCTGCCGTCCAAGGAGCTGAAGGATAACTTGAGGGGTTTCCCGATCAGCTGGGCGCGATCGAGTCTGGCCCGCGCAGCCTCCGCCGCTTTTGGATCACTGGAACGCGAGAGCTGCTGCAGAAAGTCAGTCGCCTTTTTGGAGTCAAGCCGGAACAGGAGATCAGCCCGAGCGAGCTGATACGGTACCGTTTCGGCCGCGGATGGGTGGGCGGCCAGGAAGGCTCCGATGCGTTGTTCCAACGCGGACAGCTCTTCGCGGGAGGATAGCGCGTCGGAATTGTCGATCCAGTTTTCCAGCGCGGCCTGGGCGCCCTGGGAGCGAAGTTCCGGAGAAGCCGTGACGTTTTCAAGCGCTCGAACGTCTCTTTCATTCTGCTCAAGAAGTGAAAGCCGCTCCGGAACGCTGCCGGCAAAGTCGGTAGTCTCTATCTTCCAGACGAGAGCCAGGGGAGCACGGCTATCTCCGGGGAATTGTTGGACGAAAGCGGCCGCTGCCTCGTGCAGGGCGTTTTTGGGACCGGCACGAAATTCGACGGCGTTCACCCCGGCCGGCACCGGTGCATCAACCCTTTGCCGCAACTGTTGGAGCTGTTGCCAGTGGGAGTCCGCCTCCGGCGCGGCAAAAGCCGGGATCAGCCAAAGCAGCAAAAGGCTCGCAATCAAAAATCGCATGGAGATTCGATAATATGGTCGCGCGTTTGGTCAAGCACAGGTTGAAGCAGCTCGAGCGGCTTGCGACGTAGCGCGGACGGCCTCGTCCGTAAATCTCGACTGTCCGCTGGAATAGGTGGTCCGCCAAGATCGTTTCCAAAGCTCACCGAGAGCCGAAACTTTTTCGGAACCGGTCACCACAAAGAAGAAAACGGGAAAGCCAGCATGCCGAGAAAGGCTCACTATGCCCCGCTGGTGCGGCGAGAGGTACGGACGAGGCCGGGCGTGTCGGACTTTGGAAATCTGTAGCACGCCACCAAGCGAATGGTCGCCCGAGCGGTTAGAGATCGTCTCAGAATGCCGCACTGTCTTGTGGCGGTAGGGCGAAAATTTAGAGCATGTCTCGCAACATCCCAAAATCGGTAGGGCGAGAATTCATCTGAGCCTTGGGCGAAGACTCGTTCGAGCCGGGCGCTGCGGCAGGTCACACTGAAGACGGCTCAAACAAGTTCTCGCTAAAGCTCGAATAAATTTTCGCCCTACCGGCGCAGGACCAAAGACGCTTTGGGACATGTCTCGAACCTTAGTTAGCTCGATTGCGCGAGCTACAGATTGACCAAAGTCCGACAGACCCGAGGCCCTCCGCGCTACGCAGAGCGGGTTTCACCCGCTCGAGCCAGTTCCTCACGCTCAGCCAAATAATTCGAGTTGGTTTCGTTGCACTCGGCGGAATGCGGCAGTGCTCAATTCCAAGTGTCTTTCGGGCAGACCAGCCCGGCGGCAGCCCACCTCAAAAATCCGCTGCATTTGCTCGGCCAACAATCCCTGGCCTTTCATGCGTGACCCAAAACGCGAATCGTTCAATTGGCCATCCCGCATCGAGCGAATCCGCCCGAGGATCTTTTCGGCGGCTTCAGGAAATTGGGCATTGAGCCAAGCAGTAAAGATTGGAGCAACGGATAAGGGTAATCGAACCATGGTGTAAGCGGCGAACCGGGCGCCGGCTTCGGCTGCTGAGGCCAAAATATCGGGAATTTCATGGTCGTTCAGGCCAGGAATTACCGGCGCTACGTTGACGCCGACGGGAATCCCGGCGCTCGCCAGCGTGCGCACCGCATCCAGCCGAGCGGCCGGCAAGGAAGCTCGCGGTTCCATTTTGCGAGCGAGCTCGGGAACGAGAGTTGTCACCGAGATAGTCACACCGACAGCACTCCAGCGGACCAGCTCGGTCAGGAGATCGAGATCACGCACAACCAAGCGATTTTTTGTAACGATAAAGACCGGATTCCGAAACTCGGCGAGGACAGCCAGGCAGGCGCGGGTCAGGGCGAGCTTGCGTTCGATTGGCTGGTAGCAATCGGTGACGCCGCTCATCGTAATTACCTGCGGTTTCCAGCCAGAGGCACTCAGCGTTTGGCGGAGAAGTTCGGCGGCACGTTTCTTCACCAGAATACGCGACTCGAAATCCAGGCCGGCCGAGAACCCTAAATATTCGTGGGTTGGCCGAGCGTAACAATAGGAGCATCCGTGCTCGCAACCACGGTACGGGTTCAAGCTCACATCGAACCCGACGTCGGGGCTTTGGTTATGGGCGAGAATGGTTTGGGTGTCGTCCCGCAGGAACTCGGTTCGGCGCAAGGGTTGTAGGGAGGCGTCGTTGGAGCTGGACGAGTCTTCCAGCCAATCGTCGGGCTCGTAATGGAGTCGCTCGAAACGATTCGGCGGGCTGATCGTAGCGCCGCGTCCTTTTGTCGTTGGATTAGAGGGATGGGACGCCATCCGGTAACATCGACCGGCCTCCATACGTGGTCAAATGAACATATTCGATAGGCGCTAAGGAACGCCCCAGGCCGTCCGCGCTATGCCGAAGAGGTCGCCATGACATGAGGACTGGAGAACCGGTTATTGGTTCAGCTGTTTTTCGCAATTTCTCGGCGAGCCGCTTCTTCGCCAACTTCATTGGGACGAACGAGCATAATTCCGGCAAATTTGCGATAGCGAAAAATATAATCATGCAGCGGAGTGTCCACGATTACCCGTCGCTCGTCCTTGGAGGCGTGCATAAAGCGCAATGTTCCCGCATAATCGCGATATGCCAAGCCGACGTGTTCGGTAAACCCTTCAGGACCCGCACCCGTAATGCAAATTACGTCGCCGTTCTGGATGTAAGGTTCGACACTCGCAACCCAAGCTCGCGGAATGTGATAGATCGTCCGACTGGCTATCCGGTTCTCGATCGTCGCGATCTGCGGAACGAGAGCCGGGTTGTTTCGCATGTAACGTGATGATCGCCAAAAGCGGCTCATCTCATTGAGGTAACGACCGCGCATCGGAACTCCTCCAAGCGAGCGTGTTAGGTTGCGCACCAGGCCGCGCTTTTCGTTATCGTAGATCCAATCCTCCAGGTAGTGGAGGCGCGAGGTGTAGCTCCCGTCACAGCGGCCTCCGCGATAACGGTCGGCTTCGATCGTTGCCAGGAGATCCTGCGGGGTATAGTTGCCGTCTTTCGCGTGTAGCATGCGAGCAAAACCGAGCGACAGTTCGAAGAAAGTCCAGCAATCGACCGCGTTAAAGTTAACCGACGGAGCTTCTATTCGACTATCAATCTCCAGGGTATAATTGCGATAAGGCGTTCCCAGCAAAGCCTTCCCCACTACGACCGTCCGATCGCCGAGGGGCAAAGACCGCCAGTTTTCCCGCTCGCTTTCCTCGACCAAAGAATTGAAACGAGATTCGCCGCGAAAAACTGTCGAGAAGGGCAAGGCGGCTCTGGCATGGCCAGAAAACGCGCTGAGACAGCATGCGGCCAGAGCAAAAAGCCAGAAGGCACTCCGCATGGCGCTATCATGCCGACTCCTGGGGAGGAGTTCAAGCAGTGGTTTGAGCGGCATCAGCGGCTGGCGTAGCGCGGACGGCCTTGTCCGTAGCCTTGCGAGCGGGAAGCCACCACAAACAACAAAAGCATTCCGCACTGCTGGTATAATCTGGAGTCAAAGCGGTCGCGGCGCGCTGCCAGTGCCACGAAAGTACGGACAAGGCCGTCCGCGCTACGCAGCAATCAGCAGTCCGCTCATGTCGCGCAAGCCGCTGACGCCGCTCAAACCGCTGCTTGAACTTCCCTGAACTTCCTCGAACTTCATTCGTCCATGACCATTCAGGAAAAAATTGACCACGACCTGCGCGAGGCGATGCGCGCCCGGGCCGCGGAGAAGCTCTCCGTGCTGCGGATGGCAAAATCGGCCTTAATTAACGCGGTGATCGAAAAACTCAGAGTACGAGGAGGGTTGAGCGATCCAGAGGCTTTGACAGTTATTCGGAGGCAAGTGAAACAGCGACAAGACGCGATTGTGGGCTTTGCCCAAGGAGGCCGTCTGGAGATGGCCGAAAAAGAGCGTCGGGAAATCGCTATTTTGGAGGAATATTTGCCTCGGCCGATGGCGGGAGAAGAAATCGCCCAGCTGGTTCGAGAAGCGATCGAAGAGGCGGGCGCGAGCTCCCCGGCACAAATGGGGCAGGTCATGAAAATCGCAACGCAAAAGGCGGCCAGCCGGGTGGACGGCAAATCCCTGAGCCACGCGGTCCAGGATGAATTGAAACGCCAAAGCTTGCATCGCCCGCAAATCGCTAAAGATTTGTGAGCGATGCGGGCTAGCGCGATCATCGTAGGCGCCGGCCACAGCATGCGTATGGGGTTTGACAAGACTTTCGCAAAGCTGAAGGGCCGCCCAGTTCTGACCTGGGCCGTGGAGAAGTTCGAAGCTTGTGCGACGATCTCCGATATCGTTGTAGTCGTTAGTGGGGAGTCCGTCGCGGACGCGGAGGCGCTGGTTCAAGACTCGGGCTCCCGAAAGGTGCGCCAAATCGTTGCGGGCGGTGCCGCTCGCCACCTCTCGGTTTGGAACGGCCTGCAAGCCTTGGCGGGTCCTATCCACCTTGTCGCGATTCATGATGCGGCGCGACCACTGGTCCGCGTGGCGGATATCGAGGCTGCCGTGGCGCAGGCGGAACTCTACGGCGCGGCTGCGCTGGCTACCCCGGTAGTCGATACGCTGAAATCTGCTGATCAGGCGAACGTTGTTGCGAGCAACGTGGATCGGTCCGGGCTGTGGGCCATGCAAACTCCGCAAGTCTTCCGTCGAGATTGGCTGGAAGCTGCATATAAACGTTTGATGGAAAGCAGCGAATCGGTTACCGATGAAGTCTCAGCTGTCCAAGCAATTGGGCATCCTGTGCGCTTGGTCCAAGGTGATACCTGGAACCTGAAGATCACTTACCCGAGAGACCTGGATTTAGCCGAAAAACTTGTTAATTAGCAGTATCGCCCAACGGGCTTGAGAGCCATTACCCGCGCCTCTCGCCTTTCACGAGATCCTGAAAATCGAAAGTCGATGTACCTGAATAAAGTTTTTCAAGGACGCTTTTTCCCTCGCGTCTTACATTGCGTCGAACCGATGCCACTGCCAGCGCTCTTTAACCACACGATAACTCGTTCTTCTGAGGCGCGGCCTCGCTAGATGTTATATCAATCAACTATCTTAGAAAACGGCGTTCGGATTGCGACCTGCGAGATGCCCGAGATGAAGAGCGTCAGTGTCGGCCTCTGGATCGCCGTCGGTGGCCGGCATGAGCCGGAAGAGCTTTGCGGAATCTCGCATTTTCTCGAGCACCTGCTGTTCAAGGGAACGGCGAAACGAACAGCCAAACGGATTACTGAGGACATTGAGAGCCTCGGCGGATTTATCAACGCGTTCACCACCGAGGACCACACGTGCTTTTACGCCAAAGTCGCGGCGAACCATCTTGGGACGGCCGCTGACGTTTTGTGTGACATGTACCTCAACCCGGTCCTTGCCGAGGAAGAGATTGAGCGCGAACGCGACGTTATCCGGGAAGAGATATTGATGTATCGGGATCAGCCGGCTCAATATTCACAGGAGTTGTTGACGGAAGCGATGTGGCCCGCCCACGCCCTTGGCCGCCCTTTGACGGGGTCCTTGACGACGATCGGAGCGATTCAGCGCCCCGATCTGGTGCGTTTTATCAAACACAGTTATAACGGAGCCACGACCGTTGTCACGGTGGCGGGAAGGTGTAACCATCGGGAAGTGGTCGCGACCTTCGGCGCAGGACTTGGCAGATTGTCCAGGGGCCGGGTTCCTTGTTTTGAACCCTGGAACGGAAACTCCCGTGACCGGCGGGTCATGGTGGCGGAACAAGACACGGAACAGACACACCTCGCTGTGGGTTATCACGCGATGAGCCGGACAGATGAGCGCCGGTACGCGTTGAAGCTCTTGAGCGTTATTCTAGGCGAGAACATGAGTTCCCGTCTTTTTCAGCAGCTGCGCGAACGCTACGCCTACTGCTACTCGGTGCATAGCGGCACGCTGGTTCTGCAGGACTCCGGTTTAGTGTCGATCGGGGTCGGGCTGGAGTTGCCGAAGCTGGGCAACGCAATGCGCGCCGTCGGACGAGAATTGGGAAAGATCCGGGCAAAAGCCCCGAGTAAAAAAGAGACCCGTCAAGCGCAGGAATACACGATTGGGCAGAACGAACTCAGTCTGGAAAGCACCATCAACCAGATCATGTGGATGGGCGAGTCGCTTTTGGCCTACGATCACGTCGTCGACCCGAAAGAAGTGCAGGAAAAGCTCAAAGCCGTCACTGCGGAAGATATAACGATGGTGGCGAACTTCTGCTTTTCGCCGGTCAAGATGGGACTGGCTCTGGTTGGGCCGGTCAAGAAAGATGCGGTCCAACCGTGGATCGATTTCTTGTGACGCCGAGCCCCATTTGCATCCCTCGTTGCACCGCACTAACGTGCGGACCTCTCAGTCAGAAGCATGAACGTGGAAGTTGAAAATTTACCGAACTGCCTTGCCACTCTGCGCGTTGAGTTACTGCCGGAGCAGGTTACGAAAAAATGGGATGAGATCGCGCAAGGTTTTCGCAAGGTTGCGCGCATCCCTGGGTTTCGCCCGGGAAAGGCCCCGCAGAGTGTGGTTGAGGCCAAATTTCGGAAGGAAATTCAGGACGAGTTAACCCGAAAGCTGATCGCCGAGACGACCACCGAAGCGATTCGCGAAAAGGGACTGAAGGTGCTTTCAGTCTCCGAGGTTGAGGACGTGGAGTTCACTCCGGAAAGGCGAATGCGCTTTACCGCAACCTTGGTGACCTCACCTGAGTTTGAACTTCCCGAGTATCACCATATTCCGGTCCAGATCACTCCAACGGAAGCTACCGATGAGGAAGTTGACGCCGGGTTGCGCAACCTGCGGGAGCGTTTTGCCACCTTTACGGATCTGCCCGGCCGCGAGCTTCGTCTGGAAGATTTTGCGGTGATCGATTATGCGATCAGCCTGGACGGCCAGCCATTGGCCGAAGCGCTGCCGCAGGCGCCTAAAATGCTTCACGGAAAAGAGGATTTCTGGATTAAAGCCGAAGGAGAGATTCTGATGAAGGGATTCGTCGAGGCTTTGCTCGGAATGGAACACGGAGAAACCCGAAATTTCACCTTGCCGGTCCCGAGCGACTATCCGGTTGCCGGTTTGCCCGATCGAACCCTCGGCTTCACCGTGACCCTGAAAGCAATCAAAGAAATGCATTTGCCGGAACTCGACGACGCTTTTGCCGCGCAAGTGGCCGAAGGCTTGGATCTGGAGAAACTCAAGGAGACGATCCGCCGTCGATTGGAATCGGAGAAAGAGCACAACGGAGAGACCAGCAAACGAAACCAGATCGTTGATTACCTGGTTAGTCGGGTAGAGTGCGAGCTTCCGCAGTCGTACGTCAAAAACGAGACACGCCGTATCATGAGTGACATCGTCAAACATAATCAACTGCGTGGGGTGACCGACGATGCCTTGCGCGAAAATGAAAGAGATATCGTCAATACGGCCTCGCGGAACGCCCGGGATCGCCTGAAAGCCAGATTTGTCCTCGCCCGGATTGCCGAAAAAGAAGGCTTGAAGGTGGAAGAGCCGGATCTCACCAGTCGGATACGTGTCCTTGCCGAGCAACACCGGATCAGTTACGAAAAAGCACGCGCGGATCTCGAATCCGAAGGAACACTTTCGGCTCTTAAGGAAGAGATCCTGATCGGTAAGGTCCTTGATTTCCTGACCTCGGATGCTAACGTCCAACGCAATTCTGGAGAAGTGGTTCTGCCCTGATTTTTCGTCTTTCGCCCATGTCAAAAAATGTTCATTCCGCGCCGAGCAATCTTCTCGTTCCGATGGTCATCGAACAAACCGGACGGGGGGAACGGAGTTACGACATTTATAGCCGGCTACTGAAGGATCGAATCGTTTTCATCGGAACGGCGATCGATGATCATGTGGCGAATCTGGTCGTCGCTCAGATGCTGTTTCTCCAGATGGAAGATCCCAAACGAGGATATCAATCTTTACATCAATTCGCCCGGCGGCTCCGTGACGGCTGGTCTGGCGATTTATGACACGATGCAGTTCGTGACCTGCGACGTGGCTACCTACTGCATCGGCGTGGCCGCGAGCATGGGCGCGGTTCTTTTGACGGCCGGCACCAAAGGGAAGAGGTACGCGCTGCCAAACTCCGACATCATGATCCACCAGGTCTCCGGCGGCGCTCAAGGCACGGCGAGCGACGTCGAGCGCACGGTGGAGTACATGTTCAAGCTGAAAAAGCGGCTCATCAGTATTCTCGCGCATCACACCGGCAAAACGGACGAACAGATTCAAGTCGATTCGGATCGCGACTATTGGATCACGCGCGCAGCAGGCGAAGGATTACGGACTTGTCGACGAAGTGGTGAAGTCGCGCAAAGATGTCGCTCCCGGAGCCGTTGCCGGCTGACGGCTGACAACGCCGTTGCCCGCTTAAGTGTTTATCTAACTGGACGAAGTCACATATTTGGACGGATAATTAAGGATACAGAATATGGCTCGCGCATCTAACCTCACAATGTGCTCTTTCTGCGGCAAGAGCCATGCGGAGGTGCGCAAGCTCATTGCCGGCCCGGCGTTTACATTTGCGACAATTGCATCAATGTCTGCAAAGGCATCCTCGACAAGGAACTGAACGAGGACGCCCGGCGGCAAACGACGAGTCTGCGTGTGCCGAAGCCGGCCGAAATCCGGCGCCAGCTCGATCAGTATGTCGTCGGCCAGGAGCCGGCGAAAAAGGTGCTCGCCGTGGCGGTTCACAACCATTTCAAGCGCATCCTGCAGACCAACGGCAGCAAGGACCTCGTCAATGGATCCATACGCCGATGTCGAGATCGAGAAAAGCAACATCCTTCTGATCGGCCCGACCGGCTCGGGAAAGACCCTTTTGGCTCGTACCCTGGCGCGGATTCTCGATGTGCCGTTTTGTATCGCGGATGCCACGACGCTGACCGAGGCCGGCTACGTCGGTGAAGATGTCGAGAATATCATTCTGCGCCTGTTACAAAATGCCGACTACGACGTGAAACGTGCCGAGATCGGCATCGTTTACATCGATGAAATCGATAAGATCGGGCGCAAGACGGATAATGTCTCCATCACGCGGGATGTTTCCGGCGAAGGCGTCCAGCAGGCGCTTCTCAAGATCCTGGAAGGCAGCAGCTGCAACGTTCCGCCGCAGGGTGGCCGCAAACATCCGCACCAGGAATATATCCAGGTCAACACGGAAAAAATTCTCTTCATCTGCGGCGGCGCGTTCGTCGGACTCGATAAGATAATCAGCGGCGTATGGGCAACAAAGTACTCGGATTCCATACAACGCCAAATCGCGGTGACGAAGATAGCAGATCAGAAGAAATCTGAAAAGCACCGAGCCGGAAGACCTGCTTGCTTTCGGAATGATTCCCGAATTCATCGGACGTCTCCCGGTCGTCACCGCGCTCGATGCGCTGACGGAAGAGGAGTTGATGCTGATTTTCACCGAGACGCGGAATGCGATGGTCAAGCAGTACACCAAGCTGTTGGCGATGGAAGGAGTCAACCTGGTCGTCACCAAGTGATGCCTTACGCGCCTTGGCTCAGCAGGCGGTCACGAAAGGCACCGGCGCGCGCGCGTTGCGTTCGATGTTCGAGAAAATCATGCTCGACGTCATGTACGAAGTGCCGAGCCGGGAAGATATCGCCGATGTCGTGATTAATCGCGCCGTCGTGGAAGGCAAGAGAGCGCCGCTGATCCGCAGAAAACAGGACAAGGACGCAGCGTAGTTCGCGGCGGGAGCGGTGGGAGCGGGTTCAGCGGAGGGAGGTAGCGCGGACGGCCTCGTCCGTACCGGGCTGTTACT
>CAWEXO010000011.1:0-1019926 GCA_963813025.1 uncultured Verrucomicrobiae bacterium
AAAATACCATCGGTAGTGTCAACCAGGGTCATCCCGGCCGTAAAGAGCGCGGGAAAAACCATCATTGCCCCGACGGAAAGCCCTTTGGCTGCTGCCGCCGCGGAAATTCCGAGCAGGGCTATCTCTGTCGCGGTGTCAAAACCCAGTCCAAAAAGAAATCCGATTGGGTACATATGCCAGGGTCGCGCCAGTGCACGGAACAAAGGTCGGAAGAGACGTGCCATAATGCCGCCGCCCAGAAGAGTGTCGCTGTCCTGCTCGATGTAACGTTTTTCTTCGCGAACGGCCTGAAAATTTGCCCACACTCCACGTAGAACAATCAGATTAATCAAAGCAATCGTGATCAGGAAGAAAGCCGAAATCGCGGTACCAATCAGCCCTCCGATGTCCTTGACTGCGTCGAGCTGATTCTCCAGCGTCTTCGTGGCGATATAGACCAGGAGCGATCCGATAACCACAATCGTCGAGTGGCCTAAGGAAAAAAAGAATCCGACCGACACGGGACGCTGGCCGTCTTGCATCAATTTGCGCGTGACGTTATCAATCGCGGCAATGTGATCCGCATCGACGCCGTGTCTGAGGCCAAAGCTGTAGGCCAGAATGGCCATACCGAGAAGCACGGGCGTTCCCTGAAAAACCAGCAAAGCCCAGCACCACACAGTGAGGTTCACCAGCCCAAGAAAGAGGTAAAAGAATATTATTCGATTCCGGAAACCGCTTTCGACTTTGGCGGACATAAGGCAAGGGCGGAACGGCTGGAAAGCTCTCAAGCGGCTTCCAATCAATCAATTTGCACTGTGAGTGTGGGCGCCACAGTGCGCAAGCTATTTGACTGAGGATGGCCGATAATGCGCAGCAAAGCCTTTGCCAATCTGATGTTTAGGATCCGCTCGGCGCGCGACTCGCCCTCGAATGTTCTAGCCCACAGCTGAGGTGCGAACGAATAAGAAGCTATGAGCGTTCAAGTTTATGGTTGCAACCACGTAGCGATTGAGGTCGACGATCTGCAAAAAGCAATCGCGTTCTATCAGGATGTGTTCGGTCTCAGATTGAACTCCAGCGGTGAGGGTCGCGCCTTTTTTCAACTCGGCCAGCACCAGTTTCTCGCCATCGCGGAAGTCGATCAGCTGAGTCCACCGCGCGCCTGGCATTTTGGAATGATGGTGCGCGATGAGGCACAAGTCGAGGAGGTACGGCAAAAGATTGTGAGCAAGTACAAGCTGAAACTCAATCCTGGGTTCGGCTGTTCTTTTCGCGATCCGTTTGGTAATCGCATTGACGTTGTCGACTTGCATGATGAATCACTGGTTTGGCTTTTACCGTACCAGGAAGTGCAGCATGCGGGAATCCGGTTTGAAGGCACTCGGTAGGATAAGCTTCCACCTTGTCAGGCGTTCGTGATTGCGCGCTTAGGGTGTCGATTTAGAGATTTCTTCGCAACGTCCGGACGCGTTTCGGGCATTAACAAACCGAAGAAGACCAACGCGCTCAACGCAATTGCGGCAAGCGTAAGAAAACTGGCCGGATAACCAAACGACTGGACCACGAACCCGGCGGTAAAATTGCTTATTCCTGCCCCGATACCCGTCGAGAGCGCGACGAGACCCTGTGCGAGGTTGAAGCGGCCAGTTCCGTGCATAAGATCTGCCGCGATGACTATAGAGATCACTCCAAAAATTCCCGCGGCCACACCATCCAGAACTTGAATCGCTACGACCAGGATTGGGCTGTCCGTCAAGCTGAAGAGTATGCCGCGGATCGGGAGAATCACCAAGGCGACTAAAAAGATCGTTTTCCATCCGATACCCCGACGAAGGGCCCATCCCACCGCCGCCGCGACACCGACCATTACCAGCTGGGCAGCAATGATGCAGGCGCTCAAGGCACTTATGTCGGCGTCGGGATGTTTTTGGGCGAGAACTTGACCAGCCATCGGCAGCATTGCCGCATTACCGAGATGGAAAAGAATCACTGAAGCCAAAAATATCAGCAGGTCCCGTTTTTGCAGTAGCTTGGATAATGGTAACGCTCCGCCTCTTTGCTGGCTACGGCTGTCTTGCCTAGCCGGAGGGAAATTTTTCCTGTCTTCTCCTCCTCGGGCAATCTCGTGATCGATCTCCTGGGGTTGAATGAGGGTTACAATACAGGCGCTAGCCACGGCGAATCCACAGACAAAATAAAACAGCCAATGATAGCCCAGGCGCTGTCCCACCGTTCCGGCTAACAATGCTGCCGTAAAATTGCCCCCGTGATTGAATCCCTCGTTACGACTGATTCGGGCGGGAAAATGTTTTCGACCAACGAGCCCGAGACTAAGCGCGGCGAGCGCAGGAGGAATGATTGCCGAGGCCGCTCCAAGCAATACCTGGGCGCCGACAACCACAGACAGGTTCGGAAGCAAAGCGATCGCGAGGCAACCGAGCGCGACGAGCAGTCCCGAACCCGCGACTAACCCGCGTTTGGCACGGATAGAATCCACTAGTAAACCTGCGGGGATCTGACAGAAAGCGGCTGCAATCGAGCTCGCGCCCATGGCGATACCAATTTGCCCAGCAGGCCAATGCTGGCCGCCTTTGAGAAACACCGAAAGAAATGGCCCTACCCCATCGCGAACGTCAGCCATCAGAAAATTCAGACCATCCAACCCAAACAAACTGGATTTCGATGGCGACGAGTTCATCACGCCTTTAGCAGATCACATCCCGTGCCAATGTTGTCGCTCCGACAACAGCATTTTGGAGTGCGTGCGACTTGTCGCCGCTTTCCAACTGCGCGGAGCGCTGCTCAGATCGGAGAGAGGAAGGACAAAGCCTTCAGTGCTTTGGGCGAAGGCAATCCGCTCTTATTTGAAAGCCGCGGCCGCAAAGCGGCGACAAGTCGCCGCACTCCAAAAAATGTCCGCAATTCACTCGCAGAAGTCTGACTTCCAGACACAATCCCAGGCGAACGCACCGGGCTATGCGCCGGTCTTGCTGGAAAGCTCCAGCGATGAGGGTTGGCACAAATCGTGATCCATAGCGGATTCAATTGCCATGGCGCGAATCCTGATCGTCGATGATGACAAACCGTTTCGTGAAGCCTTGGCCGAATCTTTGAGGGATCTGGGCTATGGTGTGATTGAAGCTGGTGATGCCGAGGAAGGCTTTGCGTTGATCGGAAATTCGGATGCGGTTTTTCTCGACCTGAAAATGCCCGGCCAATCCGGACTCGACTTTCTTCGCCAAGCTAAGCCGCAGGTTCCAGTGATCGTTCTCACCGCTTTCGCCGACAGCTCCAACACGATTGAGGCCATCAAGCTCGGCGCGTTTGATCACCTGACGAAACCCGTCGGCCGCTCAGATTTGCAACGGGTTTTGTCGGCCGCCCTGCAAACCTCACAGCCGCTTGATCACGGTGCGCCAGTTACGTCGGGCGGGCAATTGATCGGATTTAGTCCGGCCATGCGTGAAGTCCAAAAGAAGATCGGCGTCGCCGCGAGCGGCGATGTGACGGTTTTGATTCGCGGCGAAACCGGTACCGGTAAAGAGTTGGTCGCGCGCGCCGTTCACCAGTTCAGCGATCGCGCAAAGCACCCGTTTGTCGCGGTGAATTGCGCTGCGATCCCGCGAGAGCTTCTGGAGAGCGAACTATTTGGGCACGTCCGCGGAGCGTTCACCGGAGCGATCCAGCCGCGGATCGGTCGTTTTCGCGAGGCGGACCGTGGGGTCCTTTTTCTGGACGAGATCGGAGATATGCCCTTGGAGATGCAGGCAAAGATTCTGAGGATATTGGAGGACCGGACGTGACTCCGGTTGGTGGACAAAATTCTCAGCAGGTGGATGTGCGGATTATTGCCGCGACTCACCGCGACCTGCCACCCGCTGTGGTCGAAGGAACCTTTCGCAAGGATCTCTACTACCGATTAAATGTACTGACGATCGAACTCCCCCCGTTGCGCGAGCGGGTTTCCGATGTCCTGATCCTGGCGGAACATTTTCTGCGGCAAACAAGCTCCTCGCCGAAGTCTCTGAGCACTTCCGCGGCTGAATTGTTGGTGAAGTACCGCTGGCCGGGAAATGTCCGCGAACTGGAAAACCGCATTCGCGCGGCTGCACTTACGGCAAGGAGCGGAGTTATTGAGGGTTCCGAGCTCCCGCTGGTTGAACGGGAGCCGAGCGAGCCAGTTGCGCAGGCCGCGGATACAGACTTCCATTCGGTGATCGCAGCCGTCGAAAAGCGATTGCTGCAGAATGCGCTCGATCGCAGCCGAGGAAATCGGGCCGAAGCGGCGCGATTTCTCAAGATCCATCGGCAGCTGCTTTATGCGAAGCTGAAGGAACACGGGTTGGAAGAGGATAGCCAATAGCCGAGCGCCAAGCGCCAGCCCAGCGGTTGCGACTGGCCCTATTTCTTCTTCTTCCGGCGCGCAACTGCGCGTGCGTGTTCGGACAATGCTTTGAAAGAGGCAGCTTCACTACTCTCGCGTTTGAGAGCGCGCAGCGTTGCTCGAGACCGCTTTGGCGAAGGTTTGGTTGGCTTGCCCTTCTGTGCGCGTTCGGTTTCGCGCACCGCCTGTCTTCGGGTCGACTCGGGCACTGTGCCTTTTTGGGGCACAGGTAATTTCACACCTGCGCGGCGCGCCTTCGACAGCCCAATGGCGATGGCCTGTTTCGCCGAACGCGCTCCGTGCTTGCCTTCGCGGATTTCTTCAATCTCTTCGCGGACAAATTCACCAGCCTGCGTCGAAGCGGCTTTCCCTTCCCGCTTTGCTTGTTTCACCCGCTGAATAGTAGTTTTTCTTGGCACAAACGATAGTTCGCGAAATCCTTTGCGCCTGGACGCACTCGTGAAAACGGGAGCCGGAAGTCAGAAGTCGGGAGTCGACCGCTGTCTATTGCCGGTCGCTCAGAACTTCAGTCCCTGATATATTGAAACAGAAAGAGTCGAGTTATGCCCACGAATCATCCTGATCGGAGCGATCCGATGATATCCGATACGCCTTCACCCGTCACCCCCGAACTCCCGGAAGAAGCTCTCCTTCTGAGAATCTTCCTGGGGGAAGCCGACAGGTATCACGGCAAACCGCTGTTCGAAGCCATCGTTCTGAAAGCGCGCGAGATGCATTTGGCGGGAGCCACCGTGCTCCGGGGGCCCATGAGTTTCGGACGGTCGAGCCATCTGCACACCGCCAAGAGCCTTCGACTCTCGACAGATTTGCCAATTGTCATTGAGATTGTCGATGTCGCCGATAAAATTAATGGCTTCCTTTCGTTGCTGGAAGGCATGATCCAAGGCGGCCTGGTTACCTTGGAGCGAGTCCAGATCATTCATTATAGCCACCAAGCCCCTCCGAAGCAGTCCGGCTGGTTTCGGCAAAAGCGTCAGGGCAAGATTCGGGTCAAACCACGTGCTTAACCAATCCTGATCACCATTGATGCGAGGGTATTTCTTGGTCGCAGTGGGCGGCGGCATTGGCAGTCTGGCTCGATTTGCGCTGGCGCAATGGTTGGCGCCATTGACCGGCTGGTCGCCGTTCCCAATTCTCGCGATCAACGCGACCTGCTGTTTCATAATATCTTTCCTTAATTTTGTTTCAGATTCCGGAGGCGACATCTATCTAGGACCAAATAGTCGAATATTTCTGTTAATCGGTTTCTGTGGAGGTTACACGACTTTCAGCTCATTCAGCCTCATTTCGTATCTCGCGCTGCGGCAGGGAGACTCACTCGATCTGTGGCTAAACATCGCTGGTTCGCACCTGCTTTGTTTGGCTGGAATCGCCTTGGGCTTTCTGGCGGCAAGGCCTTTTCCTCTGATGTTTAAATGGCTCCGCCGGATCCTGCGAAGTTGAACCATACTGCGGAGAATGTCGGCCCTGATACTTGTGTTCGTTGGTGGAGCGATCGGCAGTATGTGGCGTTTCTGGTGGTCGGGCCTGGTGGCTCAGCGCATCGGCGAGACATTCCCATTTGGAACGTTAGTCATTAACCTGGCCGGCTCGCTTTTGATTGGCGCAATTTCCGGTGGAATTTCGCACGGCGGCCACGCGGCCTGGGCATTACCGTTACAGCACTTTGCCGTCGCGGGCATTTGCGGCGGATTAACCACCTTTTCGTCTTTCAGCTTGCAAACCTGGAATCTGATCACGGAACGCAGATGGCTCGCCGCGCTGGCCAATATTCTGTTTTCCACCGCACTCTGCCTCGGGGCGGTCGCGATCGGCTGGCGGATCGGGCAAGCGGCATAGCGATAGCCAATACCCGGCTCTGGCGTGATTGGTAGCGCTCGAGTCGCGCACGGAGATCATGGAGCACACGGAGTAGCGCCTTATCCGTTGATCAAGCGTTTGATGCCTGGCTGAGCTTCGCCACCGAAACAACTTGTAATCTTTGTCAATTACTCCGTGTCCTCCGTGGCCTCCGTGCGAGGCTCTCTTCGGCTCAGCTGGCACTTCGAGGTCGTTCTACGGCGCCCAGCTAACGATCAATCGGAAACGCTTCGTGAGTCCTCGACCGGAGAAGCAGGACCGGACAAGGGGCATGATCAACCACAAATCTTGCTACATGCCCGACCGATTTGGGTCCAAGGGGGTGCCGTTCGCCATAGTGTGTGCGCGGACAGAGAAGAATAATATCAGCCTGCCATTCAGCCGCGGCATTAACAATCTCGCGCTCCGGCCTGCCCTCTTTGAGCATGAGCTCAGCTCCCGGCAGTGCCTCCGCGGCCTCATCGAGGATTTCCTTTGCCGCCGCCCGTTCGGCCTCCGGTATCTCGCCCTCCCGCAAAGCCGGACGGCCGAACGGATGAGGACGATGGCGGAACTTCAATTCCTCTCGGGGACCGACGTCAATGACGTACAAAAAAGCGGTCCTAAACGGCTCCCCTTGGGCGAGAAGCGCAACTCCGCCACTCAAGGCATGAAGATTAGTCCCGTCTAGACAGCAAAGCACTCGCATCGAGGCCGCTCCGGATTCATAACAGTAGCCAGATCGCCGCCGCTCCGGCAAGCAACATCAGGGGAGTCACCAAGATGCCCACCTTGAAGTAGTCCAAGCCCGATACGTCCACATTTTGACGGCGGAGAATCAACAGCCAAAGCACAGTCGCCAAGGACCCGACGATCGTCAGGTTCGGTCCCAGATCACACCCAAACATGGTGGCCGCGATAAAACCATTGCGGATCGCCGGAGAAGCAAAATGGACGTTCCGGAGAGCTGACGTCATAACCACTGCCATCGGCACGTTATTAATCAGATTGGTTCCGATGGCCGAACCGGCGGTTCCCACCAGTACCGATCCCAACTTGCTATCGCGAGCCAACCGGAGAAGAAATTGCCCCGAAAAGAGCGGTCAACCCGGTATCCTCGATCGCGCGCACGATTAGGAACATCCCCGCGATAAAGCCAAAAATAGACCAAGAAATCCGTTTGGCCAGGCCAGCAAAGTTGACCATTCGCCAAGTCAACGCTCCGGCGAGAAGAAGCGTTGCCCCGCTCAACGCGATGATCGAAAGCGGGAACTGTACCGCGGAAGCCACAACGTACGCCACGGCCACGCCAATCAAGATGACCGCCGTATAACGAAAGTAAGCGCGATTCTTGATTGCCTCGGCCGGGGAATCGAGGCGTTTCTGGTCAAATCGTCGGGTCAATTCCCGTCGATACAGAAGGAAGAAAACGCCGGTGTTGATCGCGATAACGACCAGGCTTGGAATAAACAGCAGGCGCAGAAAGGTGAAGATGTCCAGGGGCAGACGCGACAACACGATAATGTTAATCGGGTTGCTGATCGGTAGAAGAAACGAAGCGGTGTCGGCAATAAAAGTGCAGGCAAACATGAACGGCAAAACGGGTAGTCGAAGCCGCGTCACGAGAACGTAGACAATGGGAGTCAGAATCAATGCGGTCGCGTCGTTCGAGAGGATCATTGAAATCAACGTTCCCAGGACAAAAACATTGAAGAAAAGCCGGGCAGCGCTATTCCCGGCGAGGCGGGCCGCCTCGATCGCCAGCCACTCGAACATGCCGGCGGCTTCCGCCAAAGCGGCAAGCGCCATCATACCCAGAAAAAAAAGGAAAGTGTTCCAGTCTTGCAGCAGCGTTTGACATGCTTCCAGCGGCTGAACAAGACCGAGGATAAGCAACAAGGCCGCTCCGCCCATCGCGATGGTTGGCTCGTTCCAGCGAAATGGCCGGGTCATGATGCAGAGCAAGGTGAGAACGGCAATGCCGGAGGCGATCGCCGTTCTGGCCAGACCGGGGATGGGAAAGAATTGGAGCATCAACCTTGCGCTGACCATGAAACGATCGGCGACGGTTGGTCAATCCCGGTCAGTGAGATCTTTATTGAAGCGATCGCTGTAGAATGACGTTAGTAGCCGGTTAAGGCCCAAATAAAAGAGCCCGTCCGCAACCTGGGTCCTGGTGCATCATCCGGTCAAAAGGAATCACGCAACGCACAAGATTCGCAGCGGCTCGCGACAGGCCGCTGAGTACATAACGTGTTATAATCCGCAGATAACTCGCTGGTTCTGAACGGCGTTCTCGAGAATGAAAGAAGCCTTCGCAGTCATTGAGCAAATGAAACACGAAGGTGTCATTCAGGAGTACGCGGTAGCCGGCGCGGTCGGAGCAATCTTCTACACTGAGCCTTTCAGCACGGAGGACGTGGACATTCTCCTGAATCTGCAACCAGCTGGGAGTTTACTGGTGTCTTTGGAACCGATCTTTTCCTATTTGCAAAACAAGGGATTTAAGACGGAGACGGGCGGTGGAGTCGACATTGGCGGCTGGTCTGTTCAGTTCCTCCCTGTATCGGATGATCTTACCTTTGAAGCGCTTTCCGAAGCCCAATATTTAGCCTTCGATCATGATTTGTCCGTTCGAGTGCTTCGGCCAGAGCATTTGGCTGCTGAGGCTCTGAAAATCGGCCGACCAAAAGATCTTCAGCGGATTGCTTTGTTGCTTGAATCTGAGCAATTTGATCGTGCTCGGTTCCGGCAAATTATTCAGCGAAATGGGTTGAAGGAACGCTGGAAAAGAGTGCAGCAAGTCATTCACCCACCTGACGATGGAACATAAAGAGGAAAGGTTTGCATTACTGGAGGAGCACCTGGCGGCAAAGCAGGCTTGGCGACGGCAGCGGAAGAGACTACCGATGGTCGAAAAGGTCAAAATCCTCGAGAAACTGCGGGATCGGAGTCGTTTGTTTCGCGAGTTGAGGAAGTCTCGAGGAAAAGCACCATCAACACCTCGTCAAAGTAAGTGCCGCGGTGCTTGAGTACTCTTTCGGGCGAGAAAATAAGACCCGACCACAAGCGCGGCGGCGAGCAACTGCGCGACGATAGTTTCCACGGTGGGATAGAACGAGAACCAGACACCCATCCACGCCCCGGCGATCGGCTCCAGAATCGGAATGGTGGTCGTCGGAATCCAATGAGCCAGCTGCATCTCTTGAGCTTGTTCACCGACCATAACCACCAGCACAAACCCGAGCATAATTCCGGTCAGGATCAGCATCTTGCGATAGGGCAATCGCCGGTGGGCGACGAAAGTCAGGAGGGCAACCAGGCCAGTCGCGAACAGACCGAGAGCAGCGCCGCCCAGAACCAGGCCATCACCCATCTTGAGTCGATAGCTTTGCAGGAAAAGAACAACTTCAACTCCTTCCCGGTAAAGCGAAGAGAACCCGAGCAGCGCCAGGCCCAAGAACAACCGCCGGCGAGAAATCTCGGCCTGCTCAGCGTCTCGAATCAGCCTTTTCTTTTGCCGATTGTGCAGGGTGATCCAGCCGCCCCAATACACCTTGTGGAAAAACCAGTTCATCACCACAAGCAAGACCACGACGGCCAGGAGCCCGGTCGCTGCTTGTAAGTCGAGCGCCGGAACGCTCTCGGTAAGGTCGGCGATGATGCTGACCGCGATGAACCAGGTGACAACGGTGGCGCCAAACCCGAGTCCTGCGCCAACGATCACGGGTTGCCGATGATCTCTCTTGTCACCCACCAGACTGGCGGTAATCGCTGTCAGTACCAGAATGCACTCTAGACCTTCGCGAAAAACCAAAACGCCCGTGTCGAGCAAAGCAGAAACTCGACTGGTGTGCGGTACCGTCGGGTCCGGGGCGCCGTGGGCCGTGATTCCTTGCCAGATGAGCAGCGAGCCGATCAACGCTGCGCCAATCACCAGAAAGCATTGAACCAGGATCCGATTCGGTTGAGGAAGGACGGCAGCTTGGTTGCTCATGAGGCCTGTAAGCTGAGAATGATTCTCAGTTGCGATCCGGTCAATTGATTTTTTCTGCAAAATACCGACGCTTCCAGGAACAATATCGGTAGCCGAAGGGTAGATTGGCTCACTCCGATACGCCCTTCCGGCCTGTCAGTGGCGTCTGCGCGGCTGCTTTGGTTACCGCTACGTCGCGCTGCGGTCTCCGTGCGAGGCCTCTTCGGCTCCGCTGGCGATCGCCAGTCAAGCGTATACCAGCAAGTGAATTTCCTCGGGTAACAAGCTCGAGATATTCCGGATAATATTCCCCCGGAGCAGATTCACCAGCATTCCGCGTTGTGGCGCTCCCACGATCAAATGAGAGGCACCAACTGTCGCAGCGATATCCACGATCGTATCCGCCGCCGTGTCGCTCACCGCGTAACACGGTAGCACCGGATACCCTTTCGATTTCTCTGCCGCGTAAGAAAAGATCGCGCGCGCCTCCTCATCGTCGACCCATTTCTGACGCCGGTCTTCCGGCAGAAGCGCCGGCAGTTCGCGCACAAAAAGGAGATAGAGCGGCCGGCTGCGATCTTTCGCTTCTTCAATCGCGAAGTCCAGCGTTCGGCCAATACCGCGTACGGCGCAAAGGATGGGCGGCCCCGAAACCTCTTTTAGGTCCAGGGTGGTCGCGGAACCGACGTTTCCCACCGATCTCGCCGCGCTCAGAGCTTCAGGCGTCGCCGCTTTCCGCTGCGCTCGCTCAGCTACCAGTCCTCGCAGGATCAAACCAATCCCGAGAATGACTGCAGCGAAAGTGAGCGCGTTCGGCTTATCGATAAAGAGGGAGATCTCGATTGCCGACATGATGAGGAAGGTGCAGAACATCAACGCACGTTCCCATCGAGCGAGGCCCAATTTGCGATCGGTCGAGGTCGCCCCAAGGTTGGTAGCGATCGCGCCTACCACTCCGACCGCATAGAGTTCAGCCAAGCCAGCCACGTCACGCACCGCAATTACCAGGATAGTGGGGATGATCGTTGCCACAATAAGCCCGAGGTTGGGGACGCCAAAGCTGTTCAACCGTTCGAATTGCGCAGGCAACTCGCCATCCCGCGACATCAGGAATGAGGTGGCGATCAGCCCGGTAATCGCCGTATTTACCGCGGAGAGCAGGAGGACCCCGATGACGATGCGCACGATCCAGCCGGCGATTACCCCGGCCGCCGACCCGAAACCATTGCCGACAAAAACTTCCGCCATATAGCGGAGCATAAAGTCTCTGACGCCCGGATTGCCGGGGGCGTCAACATCCCCGTCATGCAGGTGAAGCCCGTTCAAGGCGTGCATGCCCAGCCCAAGCAAAGCGGTAAAGATACAGACCTCCAACATTACCCAGAGAATCGCCCGATTAGCCGTACGAGTGACCATTGGATGCTCGTCGGTGCTGCCGGCATCCAGTTTCATCACGCTCGTGGTATTCGCCACTGCTTCGACCCCGGACAAGGCGAGGACAATCGCGACAAAGCCATTCCAATTGGCGAAAAAACCACCGTGTAGCGGCTGCAGATTGTGCCAGGCTTCGGGAAGGTGAGGGATCGTAAAAATCCCAAGCAACACGACGACGATGACCGTCGGAACAGCGACCAGCACGGCGATTCCGCCGGTGTGTTTCGGCCCGAAATAGTTCAGGCCGCCGATCGCCAGAATGGACGCTCCCGCGAATAGCTCGGGATGGGATACTCCAAGGTATTGAAAGGCCGAGAGCGACGAGATCGCCGCGGTCACGATGTAGTCGGCGATCAGCAAGAAAGCGCCAACAATCGAGATGATCTCTGACCGATGGCGGACGCTGGCGTAGACGCCGCCCCCATCCGGATAATGGCGGCAGATCGCCATGTAGTTGATGCCGACCAGCGCCATGAGGAGACACATTGCCGCGATCAGCCAGAAAGAGCTGTAGCCGGCAACGGCGAACGCCAAGCCGATGACGTAGGCCTTGCTTGTGCCCCAATCGCCGTACAAGATGGCCGCCGCGCGAGGCGCATCGACGTTACGCGGCCTCTTGGTCTTCCCTAAGATCATCATATCCCGATCGGGGGTACGTTTGTCACTCTTCTCTCAAAAAAACAGCAGAATTCTCGCCCGCCGTCCGAGAATTCTGCTGCAACAGCCTGCATCGCTTGCAAATCTCTAAGGAGTTGCGCGCGATGCAGGCTTCAGTCTACCTCGAATTTGTGGATGCTCTTGGGATTGCCTGCCCTGAGGTCGAAAAGCTCGGCCGACACTGGCCAGGGGTCGTTATGAAAATAACTGAGCACTTCATTGCCGAATTCGCGGATGCTGGATCCGGAACGGGGAAACAGAAAAATCGTCCGCCGGTTAGGCACCGCCGCCAAACAACGCGGCCCGAGCAGGTTGGCGTACCAATTTTCAAGCTCGGGCAACAGGATCACACAACTCAGTTCCGGGCTCGGATCGGTTAGACGCAAGGCGGTAATTACCTGGTGAGAGTCCCGGATGACGAACGGTTTAATCGTCCCGACAAATTCCTTGGCCCGGCGAAGGCTTTCCGCCCTAATCTGAGTCTTTTCTTCAGGAGTGTTCTCGTTGACGGGTACCGGCGCCAGTTGATCGTCGTTTTTCTCGTAATAGGCGATAACGGTCTCCTTTGAGCCCTCGACCGGATCAAAGACTGGTACCCGGTAGAAATAGGGGTCCAGAATCGCGACGTGTTCCGCGGCACGCAGACCGCGACTACCTGGAGCAAGGAACGCCAAAACAATCAGGATTGCCGCCAAACCGGGTTTGCACTTTCTGAAGGTTCGTTCTATGCGAGACGATGCACTACCATGATTTCGTTTCTTGATGGCGAACTGGTTGAGGCGCTTCCGACACAGGTCGTCATTGCGGTCCATGGAATCGGATACCTCGTGCAGATCCCTCTCTCAAGTTTTGATCGATTGCCGGCTCTGGGGGCAAACGTACGTCTCCTGACTCACCTCGTGGTCCGCGAGGATGCTCACCTTCTTTTTGGCTTTGCCACCGTGGAAGAGCGCGATCTGTTCCGCTTACTGCTGCAGCATGTGAGCGGAGTTGGCCCAAAGCTGGCGTTGGCCATTCTGAGCGGCATGTCGGTTCCGCAATTCAAGGGTGCCGTGATTAACCGGAACGTGGCCGCATTGGCCAGGATCAGCGGAGTCGGCAAGAAAACGGCCGAACGCGTCGTTCTCGAGTTGAAGGATCGGGTAGGCGTGGCGGCAGCCTGGGAAGCCGCGTCGGCGTCGCGGACCGACGAGCACGCAAAGTTCAGCGACGCGCTCCTCGCCTTGCTATCGCTCGGTTTTAAGCAGGTCGAAGTGCAAAAGGTGCTGCGCGAGGTCCAAGCCGAGACGCCCGCGGCGGACACCGAGACGCTGATCCGGCAGGCGCTGAAAAAGTTGGCGTGAAGGAAGAGGGCCGGAGACAGTGCTAGTGTCAGTGCCAGTGCCAGTCCTGATTTCGGTGCTCTGTCCGATGTTAAGCAACCTTTAGATCTATGGGTCCTATAGGTCCCATGCGTTCTGACACTAGCGCTAGCACTAGCACTAGCACTAGCACCGGCACTCCTCAGTTGTCCCTGACCAGGTCCCAGTTTCGCCCGAGGTAGGAGATGCCGGACAGCAGGGTCAGACAAACGGCGATAGCCACCAGAATAACGCCCGCCGTTTTTACCAAAGGCACCTGCAGGATGTCGTGGTTCACTTCCGCAATCGCCAGGACAAGAAGGAAGTAGATGATCGTCACCATTTGCCACAGCGTTTTGTGTTTTCCCAAACCTTCAGCCGGGAGAACTTTGCCGCGCGACGCTGCGATCAGGCGAAGCCCAGTGATCAGGAATTCGCGGCTGACGATCACGATCGCGGCCCAGGCGGGCAACAACCCGACTGCCACCAGGCAGATAAATGCCGAGACTGTCATGACTTTATCGACTAACGGATCCATCAGCCGGCCAAAGTCGGTAATCAGCTGAAAACGACGCGCCAGCACACCGTCGGCATAGTCCGTTACTGTGCCGACGAGAAAGAGGATCAAGGCAACGATTTTCGCACCGGGAAAGGCCACGCTCAACGCGGCGACAAAAGGAACGGTGATGAGCAGCCGAAGCAGGGTCAGCTGGTTCGGTACATTCATGCGACCTGGATCGATGAGAAAACCGGATGTTTCCAAATCGGCACTACGACTTTCAACCGTTCGACAATTTCCCGACTGGAATCATAGGCCGCTTTCCGGTGCCGGGCCGCTACCCGGAGAAGCAGCGAAGCTTCGCCGACTGGGACAAACCCGATGCGGTGATGGAGAATGATTTCGCCCAGCCCGTACCGGGAAGCAGCCGCCTCCGTGATCAGCATCATCTGGCGTTGAGCCATCGGTACAAAAGCCTCGTATTCGAGGCCATCAATTGCCCGATCATTTTCGAGTCCGCGAACAACGCCAAAAAAATCGACGACCGCGCCGAAATCGCGCGAAAACGATGGAGGCACGATTTGAAGTGGGTTCGATGTGACCAGGATGTCAGGGGAAAGCACACGAATAGCTTCCATGTTCAACGTTCAACGTTCAACCGCGGATCGGCGTATTGCGTATCGGCGCGACGGCGTGTTGCGTATCGGGGCGGCGGCGTGTTGCGTCTGGTTGAGCGCTACACGATATCGGACCAGCTCGAAAGATCTTCGAGATCCATTTGCGCAAATCTCGGCGAGGCTTGGCGCAAGCCAATATACGTCGCGGCATTTATCGCGAAGACACGCCCATCCCCCTTTCGTCCATTGCGCGGCGCGCGGCCGTGGCGTACTGAACTTCTTCGGCTATGAGCACCTCAGACATCGGATTGATCGGTCTCGCCGTCATGGGCGAGAACCTCGTACTGAATATGGAAAGCAAGGGATTCAGTGTCTCGGTCTTTAATCGCACAACGGAAGTCACGGAAAAATTTGCGGCCGGTCGCGCCAAAGGAAAACGTATCGTTGCCGCCAAAACCATTGAAGAATTCGCGGCCAGTCTGAGCAAGCCGCGAAAAGCGATGATTATGGTGAAAGCCGGCCCGGCCGTCGACGCAGTCATCGATCAGTTAATCCCGCACCTGGAAAAAGGCGACGTCATTATCGACGGAGGCAACTCTCTCTTCACCGACACGCAGCGGCGAGGGAAGGCTTTGACCGCGAAAGGATTTAGCTTTCTGGGCATGGGCGTTTCCGGCGGGGAAGAAGGCGCTCTCAAAGGGCCGTCCCTGATGCCCGGCGGAACAAAGGAAGCCTGGAAGATCGTCGCTCCGATTTTTCAGAAAATCGCCGCTCAGGTCGACGGAGAACCGTGCTGCCGTTACATGGGACCGGACGGCGCCGGGCATTACGTCAAGATGGTGCACAATGGGATTGAATACGGAGATATGCAGTTGATCGGCGAAGTCATACGCGTTGCTCCGTGATGTTCTTGGTCTGAACACGGATGAGCTTCAGAAAGTCTTCAAGACCTGGAACGAAGGCGATCTCGACAGTTTTCTCATTGAGATCACGGCAAAGATCTTCGGCCGGAAAGACACGGAAACGGGCAAACCGCTAGTCGACGTCATTCTCGACAAAGCCGGCCAGAAAGGAACCGGCAAATGGACGCTCCTGTCGGCCATCGATCTCGGCGTCGTGGTATCAACGATCAACGCGGCGGTGGAAGCGCGCGTGCTTTCGTCAATGAAAGACCAACGAGCAAAGGCGTCCAAGATCTTGTCCGCTCCGCGCAAATTCAAGCTGGAAACCCAAAAAGAGGATTTTATCCAAGCGGTGTGTGACGCGCTCTACGCCTCAAAAATTATCTCTTACGCGCAAGGGTTCAGTCTCTTCTCCGCGGCCGCCAAACAGTATCGCTGGGATCTCCATTTCGGCGACATCGCGTCAATCTGGAGGGGCGGCTGCATCATTCGCGCGAAGTTTCTTAACCGCATCAAAGAGGCGTTTGATCGTGACCCAAATCTGGAAAACCTGATGCTCGATGAGTTCTTCCGATCCGTTCTTGAGAAGACGCAGGCGAATTGGCGAAAGGCAGTCGCGACGGCGGCGCCGGCCGGAGTCGCCGTGCCCGCTTTCAGCGCTTCCCTGGCCTATTTCGATAGCTATCGGCAGGAACGTTTACCCGCAAATCTCCTCCAGGCGCAACGCGACTATTTCGGGGCCCATACCTACGAACGGATCGATAAACCGGGAACCTTCCACACCGAATGGATGGAGGAGTAGGCACGTTTCACGTTTCGCGTTTTCACGTTTCGGCGGCCGATGAGTGCTTCGAAGAAAGAAACGGGTTGCCCGACTCGGACACAGCCAAGATTGCAGACGTTGCAAGAACGTGAGACCTGAAATCATGGTTTCTCATCTTTGTACTACTGTCCGTGAAAATGTTGTTTTCCTGCGAGGAGCTGAACAGTTTGAAGGTTGACCGGCAAGATGCCGGTGTCAGGGTGGAAAAGTGGCACAGGCTTCCAGCCTGTCAGTGGACTGCGCGGCCGCTTTGGTTGCGGCTACGCCCGCGCTGTGATCTTCGCGATCTTCTTTTCCATTGTTCGGTGTTCTCATTGCCTGCTGATAAACGTCGAAAAGTTTGAACGGAAGGTCGCGAAGATCGCTAAGAAGAGAAATCTGAAACCTGAGACGTGAGACGCGGGACTCGACACTCGAAATCCTTTCCCTCATGCAGCTCATCGACGGTAAAAACATCGCGCAGACAATCAACGAGCAGACCCGGGAGAAGGTAGCTCGCCTGATTCGGAACGGAGTCACGCCGGGCCTCGCGGTGGTCCTGGTGGGCGACAATCCAGCTTCGATGGCGTACGTCCGGAACAAAGACAAAACGTCTCAGGAACTCGGATTCTACTCACGCAAAATTGAAATCCCGGAAAAGACCTCGGAAGCCGAGCTAGAGCGGATTGTGCTGGAGCTCAACAAGGACCAGCTGGTGCACGGCATTCTCGTGCAATCACCGTTGCCAGCGCATATCAATGAAGGAAAAATTATTCGGAGCCTCGATCCAGCCAAAGACGTCGACGGCTTTCATCCTATCAATGTCGGCAAGCTGGCAATGGGCGATCCCAGCGCGCTGGTTCCCTGTACCCCGCTTGGCTGCCAACGGTTGCTCGTCGAGTCCGGGATTCCTATCGAGGGCGCGAAAGTCGTCATAGTCGGCCGCAGTATGCTGGTCGGCAAGCCGCTCGCTCTTCTTTTGGTGCAAAAGGCGAAGGGTGGCGACGCTACGGTCACACTCGCGCATTCCCGGTCCCGCGACCTGGCGGCCATAACCCGAAGTGCCGATATCCTGGTGGCGGCGATCGGCCGACCGCGTTTTATCGGACCAGACGATGTGCGCGAAGGCGCTGTCGTTATCGATGTGGGGATCAATCGGATCGACGATCCGAAAGCTCCAAAGGGTTGGCGGCTCGTCGGTGATGTGGATTTCGATCAAGTCGCACCCAAAGCTCGCGCGATTACTCCGGTGCCCGGGGGCGTCGGTCCAATGACGATTGCTATGCTGATGGCCAACACGGTGAAAGCATGCATGCAACAAACAGGACTACAGGAAGAAGTCAGGGAAGTTCAAGGAAGTTCAGGGAAGTTCGAGGAATGAAAGCCGCGCCGCTGTCCGTTGTTCAACTTTCCCCGGACATCTCGCCGCAGGAGCAAAGCTGAGAAAGCAGCTTCAGCACGGGATGTAGCTCCAGAGGTAAAAAGCGAGCATTGGCCAGCTCGTTGGGGTTCCTTGAACTTCCCCGAACTTCCCTGAACTTCCCTGAATTCCTCCTTCTCAGATCCCATGCATTCATTCCACTATCACAAAGATCAGTTGCGGGTTGAATCGGTCAGTCTCGGCGACTTGGCCGAGCACTACGGCACCCCGCTATACGTATACAGCAGCCAAACCATCACGGATCACTACGATCGCCTCGCCGCGGCTCTTCACGAGCTCAACCACGAAATCTGCTACGCCCTGAAAGCTAACTCCAATCTCGCCATAATTCAGCTGCTGGCGAAACGGGGCGCTGGTTTCGACATCGTTTCGGGCGGCGAACTGTATCGCGTCCTGAAGGCCGGCGGGGATCCCGGCCGTTGCACGTTTGCTGGAGTCGGCAAAACCAGGGATGAGATCGAATTTGCGCTGCATTGCGGCATCTTCGGTTTCAATGTCGAATCCGAAGAGGAACTAGCGACGATCAGCGAAATCGCTCAATCGCTGGGGGTAAAAGCGCCAATCGCCATCCGCGCGAATCCCGATGTTGATGCCCACACGCACAAATACATTTCCACCGGACGGAACGAAAACAAATTTGGCATTGGTTTGGATCGGATCCATGAGATCTATGCGACCGCGGCAAAACTGCCGAATCTGCGGGTCTGCGGGATCCAGATGCATATCGGCTCGCAGATTACCGCGGGGCGGCCATTCGCTATCGCCATCGAGAAACTCGCCCCGCTGGTTCATGAGCTGCGGCGTGAGTTTGGCATTGATTTTTTCAGTATCGGCGGAGGGATCGGAATCGTGTATCGAGGCTCGCTGGAGAGTGGTGACGAAATCTGGTGGAAGCAGGAGGAGCCGCGCGACGCAATAACTATCAAGGAGTACGCGGAAGCAGTAGTACCGCCGTTGAAAACATTGGGACTCAAGATCTTGCTGGAGCCGGGCCGTTTTCTCGTGGGCAACTCCGGCGTGCTGTTGACCCGCGTCTTATACGTCAAACGCACGGTAAACAAGGTTTTCGTGATTGTTGACGCCGGTATGAATGACCTGATCAGGCCGGCTCTATACCAGGGCTACCATGAGGTCGTTCCGCTACAGCGGATCGCGGGGCGCAAGGCAATTACGGCTGATGTCGTCGGTCCGGTATGCGAAAGCGGGGATTTCTTTGCCCAGGATCGGATCCTGCCGGAGCCGAAACCAGGCGAACTGCTGGCGCTGATGAGCGCTGGCGCTTATGGATTTACCATGGCCTCCAATTACAATTCTCGACCGCTGCCGGCTGAGGTGCTGGTCGAGGGTGAAGCGAACAGGTTGATCAGGCGCCGCCAGAACTATGCTGACCTCATTGAGCTGGAGCTAACCGCCGCGGATCCGGAGTAGCCGCGACCACCAACGCTGAGTACCGTGCCGCGGAACTTCTCGCGCCGTAGTGCCGCGCAGCCGGCACGAAGGCGGACCGCCTCGGCCCTGTTGGACTTTGCATTAGTCCCGAAGGGACGTCAGGGCTCAGCCCGGGGGTTTCAACAGGTTTTCAACCCCGGCAAAACCATTCCCACTCGGGGCCCCTGTGTAGAAATTCCTCGATCGCAGGCTGGAAAGCCTGTTCTGACTCAACGCACTCTGAATTGCCCTTTGCTGACCCGATCGGGTAATTGTGGGAACGCCTTAACCATTGCACCATTCCGGCCTAACTAGCCGCGCGGTTTATCGCGGTAAGGAAACAATGAACGAAGGGAGGAAATATGATCAGCCCGCAACCAATGGAGATGTTGACCGTGGATACACGGTCGGAGCTAACCGGCGTCCCATGCCGGTCGGCTCAAACTTCCGTCATCCTTGCGGCGCTCGAATCCTCCCGGGAGCAGACCCGAGTCGATAGATTCAGGGTCTTCCAACTCTTCGGGCGGGTTCTCGAGCTCCTGCAGGCCGGGGGTGTCGGCTCCAGGGCATCCGTCGAAGTGATCTTCACTGCGAGCGGCCCGCTCGTGTATCGATCGCCCAGGTGGGACTGGTAGTCGGTGCCGGTTCGACATCTGCTTTCCGTCATCCGACGGATCGTGTTGTCTGCAAACCCGGCCTACCAACGGACCTGGCTGGTGGCGCATAGTTTTTTGCGCCATCAGCCTTGTCCAGACTTGCCTGGAAAGATAGATCTTGGCAGGAATCTCGGATGCCATCGGTGGCTCCCATTTCTGGACAATCCAGCAAGGTTGAATCGTACATCGCGCCGGAAACCGAAATGCGGGAACTCTTCGCAACTGCTTCCACTCAAAATCTTGTTTTCCTGGCAGGATTCTTGCCCCTTCGGGCCTATTTTCGAATCGCCGCTCCGGGGCGCAAGAACCAGATTTGGTTGCGGCTACGCCACGCCGTGACCTTTGTTGCCTTCTGTGAAGTCCTTCGTTTAACAGCCCTGGAAGCCTATCTCACATCAATATCGTACCCCTCGCCAACCTCCCAAACCTACGCTACTATCCCGCCCATGAATTGTCGGCCACTCGCGTTACTCCTTTTCACGCTCGCTCCCTGGCTTTCCTTGGCGCAGGATCAGCCCCCCAAAGCCCCGGTCCACGAAGTTCAGGACGACTATTTCGGGACGAAGATAACTGATCCCTATCGCTGGTTGGAGAACATCAAGCAAGACCCGGAAGCGCAGAAATGGTTGAAGGCGCAAGCTGATTTCACTCGTGAAAAGCTCGATTCCATGCCCGGCTACAACAATCTCAAGCCCGGATTACCGAGCTGGTAAACAGCGAGCCGGCCACGATTTCTCGTCCACGTCTTCTGGCCAACGGAAGCCGGCCCCTATGATCATCCGGCTGATCTCGTCTCGGAGGAACTAAAGGTCCCAAGTTACGACGGGACACTCGTTCCCCTTTCGGTCCTTGGTTTAAAAAATTATAAGAAAGACGGTACACGGGGCGTCTGGCTGCAGGCTTACGGCTCGTACGGCATCATCGATGAACCGTACTACTCTCCCCTCACCTTGGCGGCATTCGAACACGGGATGTGGCGAGCGGTCGCGCATGTGCGCGGCGGCGGTGTTTACGGTGACGCCTGGCATCGGCCGGGCAGAAACTCAACAAACCAAACACCTGGAAGGATTTCATCGGCCGGCTTTGAGGGCCTTCGCGAGATGAGCACCTACGAACATATCCAGCCGAATACCGCCTATCCAGCCCTGCTCCTCTACCACGGGTACAACGATCCGCGCGTGGATGTGTGGGAGTCGGCCAAAGCAGCCGCGCGATTCCAGGCGGATACCACCAGCGGCAAACCTGTCTTGCTGGATATCGACTACGCACTACGCCGGCGGGCATGGCATTGGAAATACCCGGGAACAGACCATTCGACCATTCAGCGAGCCGCCGATATCCTGGCGTTTATGCTCTGGAATTTTGGCGATCCGGATTTCCAACCGTCCAAACCACGGATTTCCAAAGTCGGATCCAGCGCGAAGGGCCGAAGGGCGGCTAAGAAAGCGAGAAAGAAACCACAGATTTCAAGGAATTTCTTCAGTAGAGCCTGTCAGGAAACGACAGACCCCGCCTTGTTTGTCGATTCTTCGACCGGTTTCCACGTCTAGCATTTTCCCGACAGCAGGAGCCAATCGCACGAGCAATTCTGTGTTGGTTGGCTACCTCGTAGAATGGGAACTCCGGTGAGGGATTCGCTTCGAAACAATAATATTCGCCCTGGTCAGTTTCCTTGAGGTCGATGCCTGCAAGTTGCAGACCTAGCCGGCAGAGAGTCGCAGGCAGGCGTCTGCGATCTTTTTCGGCAACGAAACTTCTTCCATCTTGAGGTGCTGCCTTTCGACGGCGTGATAGTCAAGCTCAGGTGAACGAATCCGCACGGCGAAGCAGCGCTTGCCCACAGTGTGAACACGAATGTCGTCACCCCGAATAATCTTCTGCAAATGCAGCGGAGGCTGTTCGGAGAAGTCGTAATTATTCAGGTCCGTGAGGCTGAATGCGCGAATTCGGTGGGGGCCGGCGTGCATCGGTTTCGCGATCAGCTGACCTCCGCAAGCCTCCAAAAACTCATGACTCTCCCATAAATCATTAGTGACGATCGAGTGTGGCACTCGAATCCGCTTTCACGTATCAAAAGCGCCTGATAAGGTTTGCTTTGATTGGAGAAAATGCTGGACAGAGGGTTGATCACAGGACAGCCAAGCGACTCGAGCGTTGCCTGCAGAGCCAGGTTGTGTTCCCTGAATATTGCTGCCTTTGATTCTGCTGGAACGTAGTTATCCATCCGGCAGGCCGTTGGTTCGGGATATCGGACAAATGCGCCAGTGACTTGGTCCCATCGCAGGTCTAAACCCGAAGACGAGAGCCCACCTGTTACAGATCGCCTACTGCGACGACAGGTGAACTGGAAGCTCAGCGGGTACGATAATAGATCGAGGTACCGGAACTCGCACTTTTGACGTTGAAGACCCGGAAAGTGTATTCAATTACTCGATCTTTTGCCGATCCACAGACAAGAATCATTTCCCGCAGAGAAGCTAAGGAGTACTCACTCGATAAGCAGGTCGACGATGGCGCTGGAGATCTCCAGTCGGGTAGGGTGGTCAAACCAGCCGAGCTTTGGAAAAGCATCGATCGATGCAATCCTCGGTTCACGCTTTTCGAAATGCACCTCAAACTCGATCAACGGAAGCTTTGCGAGTGCCGAAAAGTAAAGCAGACGAGACTTGAGCCTGTCAGGCAAAGCAATGTCGCTCTCGTTGATAAAACATTTCGAACCGACAACACAAACTCGTCGCGCAACCGCGGTCGACTCCATGAGATGGATTGGAGCGATTTGACGCAGCCGCTGGATGTCTTGCCAGTTACTCGACGTATCGATCGGGTACTTACTGCCGCTACTCAACGGAGCATAGCTGAACTTCTTCACGACCATCGACGCGCATCGACGCAAGTCCACCGGCATATTAGTTACAATCGAGTTTACCGGAAGCAACCTTGCCTCATTCAGTAGATCGCTCCAGAATACGAGGGGTAGATTCGGTATGTACCAAAAAATGGCTGGATACCGATTAATCACCTTACATTGTGCAGCTGTAATCCAAGCCAGAAGTGCCGCGGCAGTTTCGTGGCGTACCCAGTCTCCTTTCTCGGAATGATCAGCTTTCCATATTTCGGTTGCATCGGTACAAACAAACACCCCGTCGATCTTGCTGCCGCTTCGCTTTAGCGATACAAACCGGTCTCCGCCAAAACAGCACGTCAATGGTCCTGCCTCCGATAGCCGGTCAGAGCTCAAAAATACGCTTTTCCCGCGACTCAATAAGTTTCCCAATACCAAATTGGCGATCCGGTGGCAGCTTCGCCCAAGGACCAAATACATCGCAACCGGGCTTTCTCCGCTGCCAAAATGCAAACTGAGGCGCCTGCCCGACTCAGCAGATTCTCGTTACTAGTGTACCGTCTCGCATATAATGGTGACGTCGCCGCAGGTCAGTTGGCTGTTTTTCAAGGCGCGAGCGAAGCGCCCATATCTGAGTCATACGGGTCGAGCGAGCAACGCGGAAAAACAGCCAACTGGCCGCGGCCCGGAGGGTTGCGATGAAAATGGGCCGGCGGCTGCGTTGCTCGTCGGTTACGTATCGATTCAGATATGCGCCCTCTACCGCCAGTCCGGCTCGGACCGCCTTGCCGGCGGCCCATTTTGATCGCAACGACATCACCATTATATGCGAGACGGTACACTAGGTGGTTAAAAGTTAGCTTACTGGATTCGTGCATCAATCAGATGTCACTTGCCGCCTTTAGCAAGTGATCTGAAAGTTTCTCTATCCGTGCTTCAAGCGAAGTCAGTCGGCTGACAACTGCATCGAAGCTACCATGAGCCGGATCGTCGAGAATTCCACCTACCAACAATTCCACGTTCCATTTGCGACCGAACGCATGATCAACAATTTTCTCTAATCTATTGGTTGTTGTGAGCTGGATCGCCGGGGTTGGTGTCAGCGCCCCTATACACAAATCCTCGTTGTCATCCGGGTATCCAGGTGGATCTGAAGCCGGGTTTTGGCCCTTTTTGTAAACGCCTTGATCGATTGCATTTTGCAGCCTTCGCTCGATCGCTTGTCGTAAGTCCTGTATTTTTCTTTAGGCATATGGTTCTTTCTATGTTGGATGGAGAAAAGTCACGGTGAAAAGATTATAATGGGCTCTATCGGCGTCCGGAGCACTTTTAGTTTAGCTCATATTGCCGATCTATCGCCGCTATGTCTTTGCGAAGTTGAAGGTTCGCTTGCTCCGTAGCCATTGTTAAGTCGCGGAAGCTTTCGTCACCTCGAAAGACGTCAAGGCTCGGATCATCGAGCATTAATGGAAGGTGCCTCGTCGCCTGGCGAAAAACGTCTTTAAGATATTTGTAAGCTTCTTCGTAATTGCCCAAGCAGCGCTCAGCCACCGCAAGATAGTATGCGTCCCAATGATCAATGGCGGACCCCTGCGCCTCCTGGCGAACGAGTGAAGAAATCTTCTCAGCTTTCCTTTGGACCTCCGAGGCATCATTTAACGATCTCGCGCGCAGCGCAAGATAGAACATGGAGCCCATCGATCCCATTCCCCCCAGGAGCCGCGACCCTGTTGCTTTCTCTTAGTCGCCAGGTCTAAGACCGTGTTCCAGTCGCCGAGGCGAGCGGCACAGGCAACCCACAGCTCAAGGACGGTCTTACCGTAGGCCCTCAGCTCTAAAGGCAATCCTCGCAAGCGCGCCTCTGCCCCAGAAAGCTTCCCCCGAAACATCAAACGATTAGCTCGTAAAATCTTCCGTCGAACGGGGTTGGTTTCAACCTGGATCGATTCTTTGAACCAATGGTCCGCGCGATTGTGATCTCCCGCCATCATACAAGTCAACCCCAGGGCAAAGGGCTGGTATGGATCATTGGGATCAATCCTGTGACATTTTCTCAATAATTCGTATTGACGGCTAAATTCGCTATCCTCCTCTGCCAGGTACGCCGCGCGTCTGTTCGGCTCAAAGTCGTTTGGAGCTAACTCGAGTGCCTTGTCGTTCTGCTTTCTTGCTTCTTCATGCAGTCCTTTGAAGTTGCAAGCTCGCGCCAAAGTCGCGTAAGCGCGTGCCTGATTGTGATCAAAGGCGTCGATCGCGCGACGAGCAGACTCGATTGCAAGATCCAAGTTGGATTCGTCCCCCTGCTCATAAGGAGCAAAACGGTCAATGTAGGCGTCGGTCAGAGCAGTATGGGCAAGCGCAAAGTTTGGATCAATTTCAACCGCCTCTCTAAAAAGCGCGATGGCCCGTTCGTTGTCTTCTTTGCGTCTTCGGTGATAGAGAGCCAGGCCACGCAAATGCTTTTTATGGGCAAGCAAATGCTTTTCATGGGGACGCAAATGCTTTTTATGGGGACCGGTTTTTTCGGTTGAGGTGTCTTTTTCTTCAGGCATATAATTCTTTCTGTATTGAGATGCAAAAAAAGTCGCGGTGAAAAGATTATGACTGCTCAATGGGGTCGGGCTGCGTTTAAGTTTCGCTAATATTGCTGATCTATTGACGCTATGTCTTTGCGAAGTTGAAGGTCCGCTTGGTCCGTAGCTCTTGTTAAGTCGTCCCAAGGACCAAATACATCAAGCGCAGGTCTTCGCGTCAAAGTGAGGGACTTGGAGGCCTCGACAAATTCCCGCTACGGAGTAGTACAAAGGCGTTTTTATCCCTGCCATTGATCGGAGGTCATTTCTGACCTTTTATCAGGTGATCTGAAAGCTTCTTTATCTGGGCTTCGAGACGAGTTAGCCGCCTGATCACTTCATCAAAGGTCGTGGAGGTTGCATCCTCCTGAATCCCGTGTTTCAGCTCAGGACCCCATTTACGGGACATTGAATTATCGACTATTTTCTCTAAACCATTACGTGGTTCACCGGGCGAAACGGCCTTTTGCGTGGGGTCGATTGTATCTAAGTCATCGTTGTCGTTCGGAGGTGGGGGCGCGCTTTTTGGCTGTTTGCTCCCCTTAAGGTAAACCTTCTGATCAACGGCGTGTTGCAGCCGTGCTTCGATAGCTGCTCGTAAGTCCTTTACTTTAGGTTTTGACATATCATTGTTTCTATTGTCTGCTGGGAAAAAAGTCACGACTGAAACCTCCTTGGCCACTCCTAATTCGGCCGCCCGAAAGGGGTTGATCTATCTAATAACGCCGCTCTATTTGCACGATATCTTTCCGAAGTTGATCGTTAGCTTTCTCGGTTTCAGTTATTAATTCTCGAAAATTGTGATCGCCTCGAAAAACGTCGAGAATCGGATCATTTATCATCAACGGGAGATGCCTCGTTGCAATCCGGAAGACTGGTTTAAGGTATTTGTAAGCTTCGCCGTCATTACCCAGAACTCGCTCGCTAACAGATAACTCAAAGGCGTCCCAGCCATCTATGGAGGATCCTTGGTTTTCGTGACGCACGATTGAAGTAATTTGCTCAGCTGCTTTTCGAGCGCCAGGCGCGTCGTTGAATACGCTCGCACGCAAAGCAAGATAAATAAGAGACCATCGGTCCCATTTCCAGTAGCCGGAGCCTTGTTGATATCTCTTGGTAGCTAGATCTGAGACGGTGTTCCAGTCGCCGAGGCGAGCAGCGCAAGCGACCAGCAGTTCCAGTACGGTGTTTCCGTAAGCTCGCAGCTCTAAAGGCAACCCCCGCAAAATTGCTTCTGCGTCAGGAAGCTTCCCTTGAAACATCAAACGATTAGCTTCCAGAATCTTCCGTCGAACGGCGTCGGCCTCAACCTGGATCGATTCTTTGAACCAATGGTCGGCGCGCTCGTGATCTCTCGCCATCATACAAGTCAACCCCAGCGCAAAGGGCTCGTAGGGATCATTTGGATCAATGCTATGACATTTTCTCAATAATTCGTATTGCCGGCTAAATTGGCCGTCTACCTCGGCCAGATACGCCGCGCGTCTGTTCGGCTCAAAATCGTTTGGAGCTAACTGGAGTGCCTTGTCGTTGATTCTTCGTGCTTCTTCGTCCGAACCTTTGAAATTCAAAGCACGCGCCAAGGTCGCGTAAGCACGTGCCTGATTAGGATCCAATGCGACGGCGCGCCGAGCAAAATCAACGGCAAGATCGAAGTTGGATTCGTCCTGCTCGAAGAGAGACGCACGCTCAATGTAGGCGTTGGCCAGAGCAACATACGCAAGCGCGAATTTTGGATCAACTTCAACCGCTTCTCGGAAAAGCGCGATGGCCCGTTCGTTGTCATCTTTCTGACTCAGGTGGTAGAGCGCCTGGCCATGCAAATACTTTTCATAAGCATCGGAGTTTTCCGTCGGCCTATTCTCCAACTTCTCGCGCTCATCCGCGGTAAGCTGCGCATGCAACGCCCCGGCGATGTTTTCCGCTAAATCACTTTGAATGGCGAACAAGTCATTGATCTGACGATCGTAGGAAGCTCCCCAGAGCGGGCGATCATTGCGCGAATCGTAGAGAATAGTAACAAGTTTAAGCCGGTTTCCCACTCGTTGGATGCTGCTCTCCAGCACCGCGCCGACATTCAGCTCAGAACCGATTTCTCGAATATCTTTTCGCCCGGTGTTCGGCACCGCCTTGTAACGAAGAACCGAACTCCGGGCAATAACCCGTAAATCGGCGACCTTGGATAGTTCGAAAATAACTTCGTTGGTTAAGCCGTCACTGAGGTCGTCATTCTGGCTATCGCCGCCCACGTTGTCAAAAGGCAGCACTGCGACCGATTTCTGGAGTCCACTCGATGAGGTCGGCCGCAGAAACAGATACAATCCGCCGGCTCCGGCGAGGAGAATGAGAGCGGCGACTCCGCTCAGAAGCCAGCGTCGAGCAGAGTTCGCCCCTGGCCAGCGCGACCCGAATTGCCGGACCCGAGCAGGCGCTTCTCCCGGCCCCAGCTTTTCCTGGGTTTCCTGGACCATTTTCAGCAACGCTTCCGGCGTCTGGGGGCGATCTCGCGGATTGCGCGCGAGCATCTGCCGGAGCAGCGCGACCAGCGGTTGCGGGCAATGCCGCAATTTGTCAATCGGCAGACGCGATTCCAGATGCTGTACCGCGATCTGGGACGGTGACCCGCTGAAAGGCAGCGTATTTGTGACCATCTGCCACAGCGTAATCCCCAGGGAATAGATGTCCGACCGTATATCCACCGGTTCTCCCGCAAATTGCTCCGGACTGGCGTAACGGGGAGTGCCTAAAAAAACGCCGGGGGCCGAATCTTCGGACGACTCGGAGTCGAGTTTCGCCAACCCAAAATCGATGACCTTCGTGTTCAGGCGACCCTGGCTGTCTGACGAAACGATGAGGTTAGACGGTTTGATGTCACGGTGGATCAATCCCAGCTCATGGGCTGCCGCTAAAGCGGAACCAACCTGGGAGGTGATCCCTAACGCTTGCCGCACCCCAAGCGGCCCTTCCGTCGCGATCAAATGTTCGATCGTCTGGCCGGTTACCAGCTCCATCGCGTAGAAGTAGGATTGCTGAGTCGAACCCAGATAAAAAACCGACGCGATGTTCGGATGCCGGAGCGACGCGGCCGCGCGCGCTTCGCGCAGGAACCGATTCTTGAGAGCTTCGTTGCCGATCAGGTGAGAAGCGATCACTTTTAAAGCGACCGGTCTTTGCAGGACGGTGTCGAGCGCCCGGTAGGTGACTCCCATTGCGCCGCGCCCCAGTTGCAGCGGCTTTTTTTCGGAATCCAGATCGACGATAAAATGGTCAAAGCGGAGAATGGTCAAAGCAGCTGCGCCTTCCGCAGATCCGGGTGATGATGAATCTCCGGCTTGGGACACCCCGGTAGTCGCGGTCCAGTTGCTCTCCGGCGCAAGACGACAATCCGGGCAGAGGGAAAATTGACCGGACGCCAACGGCTTGCCACAACCGGAACAGACGGAAAAGGACGCCCCGCTGGACGTTCCGTCGCTGGCCCAGGCAACTACTCCTTTTAGCGGAACAGCTATCGCTTACCTCCCTTCCGCGGCGACCAGCGCTTCGTACAAAGCATGGATCTCAGCATCGACATCCCTCTGATCTTTGAGGGTCAAAGCCACCTCCTGGCGCAGAAAAAGGCTGAACCGTTTTCGTATCCGGCTTACCAGCGTTTTAGCCCCGGAAACTTTCAGACCCAGCGAGCGCGCCAACTCTTGATAACTTGGCTCTGTCTGATTACCGGTAAGATTCAGATAATTTCGCAGGCGCTCAAACACGGCGGCCTTCCCTGTCCGGCAAAACTCTTCGGACAAACGGGCGGTCGCTCGTTCCAGAAGGAGCTTCGCCCAACAGGCGTCAAACATCGTCGCCGCCGTGAAGGTATCGGCAGATTCGACCGGAACACAGGGCTCGTCCTTCTCCGCATCCAAGAGAACCGGGCGAACACCGCCGCCCCGTTTTGCGGCCCTGGCATGCTTCAGGTTCGAGCGGATATAGTTCTCGAAAGAGGCGAGCAGGAAGGAACGGAATCTGCCCCTGTCCTGGCGCGCATGCCTTAACATCTTCTTCTCGACGACATGCAAAAAAAAACCCTGAGTTAAATCCTCGGCATCCTCTTCCGAGAAGCCTCGATACCGAGCAAAGGTGTACAGGGGATACCAGTATGACGCGCAAAGCTGGCTGAAAGCTTTGTCGTGTTCCGGCTTTAGACGATCGGCTGAGCGAAAAACAAGGTCCCAGCAGGTGGTCTCGAACCGGATCACCTTGTCGTCAGCGGTCGTGTGCCCATCGCTCACCGGAAGATCACAAGCTGGGTCCGCAACCTACCAGAACACTCGGAACCGAACAAATGACATTATCGGCCAGGCATGCTCGCACCTGAGTAAAACATTCACATTTCTAAAGACTGACAGATCTCTCTGACCTTTCGGAAAGGTCTGCTTTCAGGATTGCGGTTTCCGTGCGCGATAAACCAGTGGCCCAGCGGAGGTGTAGACGATCGAGATATCAGCCTCCGAATCAATGGGCGGAAGCCTGAAGGCAGCCATCAGTGCTCTGGCGATTTGTCGCCCGACAGACGCGGAGTGATTTGCTCGGAATGAAGGCCTGTTCTCCTGCTGGCTGGCGAGTGCTGCCAGGATGATCGAGGTCGCGGGAGATTTGGGCGGTACGCCGCTGTATTCGATCGGCAACGTGTGCGGAGTCGATTGGAAGGCAAAGATGTTCACGGTTTGTCCTCGTTTTACTTTTTTTCGGGGCTGCTGATCTCTGGAGAACAGCAGCCGGCGATTGGTACTAAGGAACCGGGCTCTTCCAGTTTCAGGAATTTCGGTTTTCTGCTTCCAAGGTGTTAGATGCGCTGGAGCAGCCGCGGAAAGAGATCATGCCGGGTGAGTGCGAAGGCTCGAATGAAGAGCCTGTCTCGCAACCGCCGAAGACCCCACGATCGGTAGGGCGAAAATTCATTCGAGCGCCAGGCGAGAACTTGTTTGAGCCGCCTTTGGATGGTGGCAGCTCGAACGTCCGACTCAAACGAGTCTTCGCTAATGCTCGGATAAATTTTCGCCCTACCGGCACAGGGCCAAGAACGTTTTGCCAGACACGGGCTAATTCTTTGCCCTGCTGGCGCCAAGCCAAGCCGCCGCGCTTGACAAATTTAACCATCCGCGTTTCGTCTATGGCCTTTCCCCAGCATGATCACCGTAGAGAAGTTGACCAAAAACTTCGGTCCCAAGCCGGCAGTTGATCATCTTAGCTTCCACGTATCGCGTGGAGAAATCCTCGGCTTCCTCGGACCAAACGGCGCCGGTAAATCGACTAGTATGCGGATGATCACCGGTTTTCTCGCGCCCACCGGCGGAAAGGTCTCTGTCTGCGGCTTCGATGTTGTCGAACAGCCGCTCGAAGCAAAACGCCGGATAGGTTATCTGCCGGAAAATGCTCCAATCTACAGCGATATGTCCGTCCGTGGCTTTCTCGGTTTCTGCGCGGAAATTCGCGGCTTGTTCGGTTCAGCAAAAAAACAGGCGATCGACCGGGTGGTCGACCTTTGTTTTCTGGAATCGGTACTTCGACAAAGCGTCGATACGCTTTCCAAAGGATATCGGCATCGCACCTGTCTGGCCCAGGCGCTCATCCACGATCCAGAGGTCTTGATCATGGACGAGCCGACCGATGGCCTCGATCCGAATCAAAAGCATGAAGTCCGCTCACTGATCAAACGGATGGGTCCGGAAAAAGCCATAGTCTTTTCGACCCACATTCTCGAAGAAGTCGATGCGGTGTGTACGCGGGCACTGATCATTGACCGGGGTCGCATCGTGGCCAACGGCACGCCGGAAGAGCTTCGCGCCACTGCCGCGCAAGCCGGAAGCATTGTTTTAGGTGTCCACAGCCTCCGATGGAGTGAGCTCGAACCGCAGCTGCAGAAGCTACGGCGTCTGGCGAAGGCGGAACTGACATCCGACGACGCTGGCGGGAGTACCGTCGTCCGGCTACAACCAAAAGGAGACCTTTTACCTGAGCTGATGGAGACGGTGGCCCGCAGCGGATGGAAGATTGCTCACCTCAGTGTCGAAGAAGGTCGGCTGGACGAAGTGTTCCGGTCACTCACCCATCCCGATACCAAAAGAATCGCATGAGGACAGCGTGGACGATCGCCAAACGAGAACTGAACGCCTATTTCAGTTCACCCGTAGCCTACGTTTTCATTGTGATCTTTCTGCTGCTAGCCGGCTTTTTCACTTTTATGGTCGGCCGGTTTTTTGAGCGCGGCGTGGCCGATCTCACTCCTTTTTTTGTCTGGCATCCCTGGCTCTATCTTTTTCTGGTGCCGGCGGCGGGGATGCGCCTCTGGTCGGAGGAATATCGGCTCGGTACCGTCGAATTGCTGTTCACCATGCCCGTCACGCCCTGGCAAGCAATTCTTGGGAAATTTATCGCCAGTTGGCTCTTCCTCGCGATCGCTTTGTTTCTGACTTTTCCAATCGTTATCACAGTAGCTTATCTCGGCCGCCCGGATTTCGGTCCAATCATTGCCGGTTACGTCGGGAGCTTCCTGCTCGCGGGCAGCTTCCTCGCGATTTCATCGCTTACCTCTTCGCTCACCCGAAACCAGGTCGTCAGTTTTGTCCTGGCGGTGGTTGCCTGTTTGTTCCTGGTGCTCTGCCGTTGGCCGCCGATAACCGACACGGTCGTAAACTGGGCGCCGGCATGGCTGATCGACACATTGGCGGGAATCGGAGTCATGACGCACTTTGACGGCTTTCAGCGTGGCGTCATCGACACTCGCGACCTGATCTTTTTTCTCAGCGTGATCATCTTTTTCCTTTTCACCACAAGTGTGGTTCTTCGGGCCCGGCGCGCATGAAAAAAAACTGGCTGTATTCGATTATCGGCATTGTTGCCCTGCTGGTGATCCTGGTGGCGATCAACGTGCTCGGCAACGTCCTCAAGCTCCGATCAGACCTGACGCAGCACCATCTATACACCCTCTCGGACGGCACTCGCAGAATTCTGGATAAGATCGACTCCGACGTCGAAATCCGGTTTTACTTCAGCAAAGACAACGCGTCCATGCCGGTACCGCTCCGGACCTATGCTCAGCAGGTGCAAGATCTTCTCGCCGAGTATGAGCAAGCGGGTCACGGGCACATCAAGATCAAAAAACTCGATCCAAAACCGGACTCCGACGCCGAGGATTCCGCGAATCTGGATGGGATCGAGGGACAGACGACAAATTTGAGCGACCGGGTTTACCTGGGCCTGGCGGTGAGCAGCCTCGACGCGAAAGCCACGATCCCTTTTTTGAGCCCGGATCGGGAGCACCTGCTGGAGTACGATATCTCGCGCGCCATTTCGAGCGTGATCAACCCGAAGAAAGCGGTGATCGGCGTAATGAGCCCGTTGCCCGTAGTGGGCCAATCTTCCCCAATGATGATGATGCAGCGGCAACAAGCCAGCGGGCCGTGGGTCTTCCTCAGCGAGCTGAAAGAGAACTACCAAGTGCAGAGTGTCCCGCTGACCACCGATAAAATTGCTGACAACATCTCGGTGCTTTTGCTGGTGCACCCCAAAGGGCTGACTGAACAGGCACAGTACGCGATCGATCAATTCGTCTTACGCGGCGGCCGGTTAGTCGCCCTGCTGGATCCTGTTTCGTTTGTCGACATGCAGTTGAGCGGCCAAGGCGGCATGATGGGCGGTGAAAGTTTTTCGTCTAACTTCCCAAAGCTGTTGAGTGCCTGGGGCCTCACTTTTACGCAAAACCAGGTCGTGGGAGATGAATTGTTTGCTACGCAGATCCAACGTGAGGAGGGCGGCTCATCGTCCCCCGACCCAACCATTCTTTCGGTAACCCGTGAAGGTATTAACCAGAAAGACCCGCTTGGCGCGGCCACTTCCGACCTCTTGCTTCCATTCTGCGGAGCCTTCACCGGCCACGCTGCACCGGACCTGAAGGAAGAGACGTTGATCACTTCCAGCGCGAAAGCCGGCCTCGTCGACGCGATGGCAGCACAGATGGGCGCCGATGCGGTGCGGAAAAGTCTCCAGGCAAAGAATAAGTATACGCTTGGTTTGCGTCTGACCGGCAGATTCAAGACCGCTTTTCCCAACGGAGAACCCGCCGCGCCAAAGGACACGAATCCATCAAGCACCCCCGCGGCCAATCCGACTCCCTCTCCGGCAGCGGCTCCCGGGCTGAAGGAAGGCAAGGCAGATGCGGTCGTTATTCTGGTCGGCGATTCAGATTTCGTCTACGACGGAATCGCTGGCCGGGTCGAAAACGCCTTGAATCAAACAGTGTTTGTCCCAGCCAATGGCAATCTGAATTTCATTGAAAGCTGTCTCGAGGAACTAGCCGGTGACTCCAATCTCATCGGCATCCGCAGCCGAGGGACGGCGAACCGGCCGTTTATCGTGGTCAACAAGTTGGAGGCGGCGGCGGAGCAGAAATATCAGAGCAAGATCAATCAATTGGAAACCAATCTGACCGAAACGCGCGAAAAACTTTCAGAAATTCAGTCGGGGAAACAAGCGGATCAGAAGACAGTGCTCTCGCCGGAGCAACAAGCGGAGATCAAGAAATTCCAGGAGACCGAGGCAACCACTAATCGTGAGCTGAAACAGGTGCGAAAAGATCTACGCCAGGAGATAAACTCTCTGCAGAATAACCTCAAATGGATCAACCTGCTGGCGATGCCGCTCGCGGTCACTTTGCTCGGCTTGGTGCTAGCCGGCGTGAAACAACGCAACCGGGCTGCTCGATGAAACGACAACACTTGTTGGCCCTCGTAATCGTTGCCGCTGTCTTGGCCACGGCCGGTATCGTTTACCAGCTTATCCGTTCGCAGTCGTGGAACGACGCGAGCGCTGATCGCCGCGTCCTGCCCGATTTACCGGTCAATAATGTCGCGATCATTTCGGTAAAAACTGGGGGTCAAACTCTCACCCTGAAGAATGAACAAGGTACCTGGCGCGTGATGGACCGGCACGGCTATCCCGCTGATTTCCAGAAGATCCGGGATCTGCTTCGCTCTCTTTGGGAATTGAAGGCTGGTCAAGTCACTCATGCCGGTCCGGCGCAACATGCTCGTCTGCACATCGAGAAGCCAGGGAGTGCTCCAGCCGATGGGACCGGCACGGAGATCGATCTCACCTCGGCCGATAATCAATTGCTGGGAAGCCTGATCATCGGAAAAGCGATGGAGCAATCAGGAGATACGGGACCAGCTGGACGCTTCGTTTTTAATCCAAAGCAAGGTGACCAGGTGGACTTGGTAACGGACTCTTTTTCCTCAATCGATCCGTTAGTGATCGGTCCCTGGCTCGACAAGACTTTCTTCTCGGCCGACAACCTGAAAGAGGTGACACAAACCGGACTCAATGAATCCTGGACGCTCTCTCGGTCCGATCCGAAGGCCGATTGGAAATTGGAAAACGCCGGTCCGGCCGATTCATTGGACAAGGCGTTTACCGCCAATCTGGCTAATTTTAATCCAAGTTTTACGGATGTTCGAACCGCTGATACTCCGCCTTCTGAGACTAGTCTCGCCCAGCCGATCACCGTTGATCTGAAAACGTTCGACGGTTTCGAGTACAAACTCTTGCTCGGCAAGGAAGGTCCCGGCAGCACCCGCTATTTGCGCGTGAATGTCAGCGCGCAATTCCCGGAGCAACGTCCGCCCGAGCCAAATGAGAAACCGGAAGACAAGGCGAAGAAAGACAAGGCGTTCGCCGAGAACTTGGCCAAGCTGAAAGAGCGTCTCGCGCGGGAGCAGCATTTACAATCGTGGATCTACCTCGTCTCCGATTGGAGCTTGGAGCCATTCTTGAAGCGCCGGACCGAGATTATCGCTCACCCGACTCCGTCACCCGCGCCCTCTTCCGCCGCTACCCCGGCTGTACCGCGATAGAAGAGACCTTTGTCCTCGCGGGAGGGCGAGAGGGCGACTGGGCAACCTTAGTTAGCCGTAGCGCCGACGGCCCCGTCGGTACTCCGGTGCAGGCCGAAATCGGGGGGGTGAAGCGCACGGGCCTCGTCGCGCCTCCGAGATACCGACGAGGCCGTCGGCGCTACGGTCCTGGCCACCCCTTCGCCCTCTCGCTCGATTTATCTCTTCGCCGAACCGGCGTTGGATATATTCTACTACTTCTCAAAGCGTGAACACCCGGCTCGTCAATCAATTCTACAGCCAGTTTGACTACGCCTCGCGCGAGCCGCGCGGAATCGACGACTTTCGCACCCCTTTTCAGACCGATCGAGACCGGATCATTTACAGCTCGGCTTTCCGCCGTCTTCAGGCGAAGACCCAGGTCTTCGTTTCCGGCGAATTCGATTTCTATCGAACACGCCTGACGCACTCCCTTGAGGTCGCTCAGATCGGCCGCTCAATTTGCTCCTTTCTCAGACAGACCTCTCCCACATTGAACGACGGGTTCTTTATTGATCCTGATCTGGTCGAGGCGGTTTGCCTTACCCATGATATCGGTCATTCGCCTTTCGGGCACGCTGGTGAACGGACCTTGCACGAGTTGATGGAGTCCTTTGGCGGCTTCGAAGGCAACGCGCAAAGTCTCCGCATTATTACCGAAACGATTTACCCGGGAGCCGAGGCCCGGCGAGGGATGAATCCGACTCGGGCGTTTGTCGACGGGATTTTGAAATACAAACGTCTTTTTCGCGAAGATCCGTCTGCGCAAAACCATTTCATCTATTCCGAACAAGAACAGTTTCGTGAGTTCGTTCTGGATTCGGTGAGTCCGGCAGATATCGGCGAACTGAACGATTTCCGGAGTGTCGAGTGTGAAATTATGGATTGGGCCGACGACACGGCTTATTGCCTGAATGACCTGGTCGACAGCATCAATGCCGGATTTCTGCCCGCGGAACGTCTGGAGCGGTGGGCCGAGACGCAGAGTCTGTCGCGTGAATCGGCCCAACTGATTGAGCACATCCTGTCCGCGATCCGCGAGCGCAAGGCGGAGGCCCGGTTCAGCCGGCGAATCGGTCTCTTTATTCGATCAACCTCGCTCATCGAGCGTTCCAACCCACTGAGTTTCCGTACGCACAGGTACCGTTTCGGCCTTTTTGTTGATCCGGCGATCCGGGCTGAAGCTGACCTTTACAAAAAAGTATCTCAGGATCTCGTCTTTGATCACTCGCAACTGCACCAACTGCAGCGGAAAAGCCACATCATTCTCGAAGGCATTTTTCGCGCTTTCGCCGAAAGTTACTTGGAGAAAAGTCGCTCCGGATCTTCGCTCCGTCTGTTGCCGGAAGGCTTCGATCAAATCCTCCGGTCAAAGTCCGACGCGGCCAGTCGAGCCCGAATCATCTGCGATTACCTGGCCGGAATGACGGACGGTTTTGCAATTCGGACTTATCGGCGCTTATACGATCCAGAGTTCGGCTCTGTCATGGGGCTCGGCTAAGTGCCAGTGCTAGTTGCAACCGATAGGACCTTTAGGACCTATAGCACGGACAGGCCGTGCCGACCGCAAACTCAACTGTCCTTGTTTCATATGATCGCAAAAGATAGCTCTCCTTCCGTTCTCCCCCATCCCGAGAATCCGCTCTCTGAGAGAGCCGTTCGACTCGGCTACGTCGGTTGCGGCTTCATGGCGCAGAACGTCCATCTGCCGAATTTTGCTGCACTGGAGAATTGCGAGTTGATTGCTCTTGCCGAAAAGCGTCCGTCACTCGCGAGAAAGGTGGCGGCGCGCTATGGAATTCCCACAACCTACAATCATCATTCTGAACTGGCTGAGGATTTCAACATTGACGCAGTGGCACTCTCCGCAGGGTACGCCGAGCAGGGAGAGATCGCGGCTGATCTGCTCGAAGCCGGGAAACACGTGTTCATGGAGAAGCCGATGGCGGTTTCCCTGAACCAAGCGCATCGAATTCTGGAAGGGGCTCGCTCGACTGGGGCTCGGTTAATGATTGCCTACATGAAGCGTTATGACGCGGGCAACGTGCTCTTGCGGGACACCATCGATCGCTGGAAGAGCGATAAACAAATGGGTGAAATCCTGTATGCGCGAAATCACGGGTTTTGCGGTGACTGGTTAGCTGCTTTGGAACCGAATCTGCTAATCACTACCGATGAAGTATTGGAGCGTGTTTCTCCACTAGATCGGTTGCCGCCATGGCTACCGCAAGAAAAGGCATCTGCGTACATCGCCTACCTGCAGCAGTATTCTCACAATATAAATCTGCTACGTTACTTGTTAGGAGCTGAGGAGATTGAGCAGGTCAGGGTCGAGAGCGTTAGTCTCGACGAGAATGGTTTGATTGTTGTTGTTGTGCTCAACCTCGCAAACGTTCGCTGCGTGATCGAGAGCGCCAATACGGATTTTCACGCTTGGGACGAACATACGCAGGTTTACTTTCAGCGAGGCTGGTTGAAGACCGTGGTGCCTCCGGCATTCAATAGATCCGCCTATTCGGAGGTGGAAATTTACGAACGCGGATCCGTTCCGTCTTATACTTATCCGGTCCCGGCGCCACTTCCGATGTGGCATTACCGGGAAGAAGCCCGGCACTTCGTGACCGCTCTCCGCACCGGCGCCGCGTTTCGGTCCAGCGGTGAAGACGCGCTCCTCGATGTTTGGCTCAACGAGGAGATCTACAAACGATTTGTCGGAATCCGAGCATAAACACAGGAGCACGGAACGTCATTATCCAATCCCGTATTGTTCTTGCACAAAGGGGAGCAAACCTGCCTGCTTCAGGGCGGTGAGGGGTGCCAGGAAGGTCACTTGGACGACGCCCGGATGCCGGCCAATCTCGATCCCTCCAGTAATCGTTGCCCGGTTCATTATTTCCGCCACGCTCATCGATAATAGCTCCGCCGCCCGACGGAGACCGACTTGAGTCGCCCGGTTCAAGTCCGGACCGGATCCTACCACCGAGATAGGCGCCGATTCCTCGATCTGGCCGACTCCCCATTTATCCGCTAGCCGGCGTGCTTTCGCTTTTTCAATGTCGTTGAATGGGCGAGCCAAAGGCGGCAGATCCTCGACGAGTGGGAAAAGCACCGGCCCTTCCAGCGTTCGCCCTTTTAAGACATCGACTTCCAATGTCACCGTTCCGGAAACATCCATCGTGTGGCCGGCGATTTCACCGTCGCCCTGGAGCGCATGCATATCGCCGAAGTAAATGCCGGCTCCAGCCACCTTGACCGGCGCCAGGAGAATCGCGCCCGGCCGGACCGCATCGATATCCATGTGCCCGTCAGTTCGCAGTTCGAGCTGCTCGGCGGTGATCGCATATTCATGCGGAGCGTCAACTAACGCAGAGCCGAAATCTCCGGCATTGTGGGAATCGGGCATTCGAATACCCGGAGTTGTTCCGAGTTGACCAAGGAATGGCCGCAGCCTGGCGGCAACGCCAACGAGATCATGCGGAGCAAATGTAAGAATCGAATGCTGCGCCGAACTCTCCGGTAATGCGGCAAACTGGTTGGCAGAATGAGCAATCCGTTCGGCCGCTTCTTGCGGGACCGTAACCCCGACCTGTCGCGCGTCGTCAAAGACCACGGTATAGCCGTGCACGATTTGAAAGGGAGTGACGGGGGTATTGCATTTCACGCAGCGAACCGCTTGTTGACCGATTCCTTCCACATACGTCTCGGGGTAGAGCGTCCCGCAACTCGGACAACGAGGCGCCGCGTAAGGATCTCCCAGATAATGGCCTTCCACCCATCGATCGTGACCCGAGGCGGTTGCGACCGAAGTGACATTGATCTCGCGAATCCGCAGAATAACCGCGTCTCCTGGCATGGCTCCTTCCACGAATACCGGACGGGTCACTTCGTGACCGCCGCGGATTTTGGGGGTAATCATCGGACCCCAACATCCCGGCGCCGTGTTACCCATGATCGTTCCACCGGGCACTAAGGGACCGAGCATCGGTTGAGCAGGATTCAGGATACCGTCAGTCAATTCCGAAACGAACACTGTCCGTCTCGCTCTGGTCTCAGCTTGCGAGGGATTCATGATTCTAGTCCTTTGTTTGGGGATGAGCGGAAGCCAGCTGGCGCCGTCGTGGGGAGACGACCCCAATTGGCTTGATCCGCCGAATGATTCTAAAAGATTCCTCTTCTTTGTGTACTGTCTTGAGAATTCGATCAATTTGGCAAGGATTTTCATGCCGCGACGATTTTGCCCTCGGGTTAAGGCGCACGGCCTCGTGCGTCACCGCCCGGGATACGAACGAGGCCGTCCGCGCTACGCGAGTGCGCGCACGTGAGCCTTTTTGGCAGCCGGATAATTTCGAGCACGAGCACGATTTGGACGCGGCCCGCCGCCGCTGTGATCTTCTGTTCAAATCTCCGGCGAGCTTTGCTCGGTTTTCAAGCAGATGATAATGGCGGCGCGACCTCCTACTTTTCAGCTTTTGGCTCGGCACAGAACTGGCTGACTAAATATTGATAGCTTTGCCGGAGTGAGTCGAACGGGTCTCCCGGCGTAGTATCCTGCTCCACGATAAACAAACTGGTGCCTCCGTTTTCCGCCTCCTGGATAATTCGGTGAAAATCCAGGTTACCGTTGCCGATCTCCGCATAATCGGGCTTACCATGCACGATAACATAATCTTTTAAATGGAGCGCGGGAATGCGTCCCGCGTACTTGCGGCAATAAGCGGTCGGATCACCGCCGCCGTGTTGCACCCAATAAGTGTCGAGCTCAAAAGCAAGATCGGGAGCATGATTAAGAATGAAATCCAGAATAGTCATTCCGCCGTATTTCGCGAACTCAAGGGAATGGTTATGATATCCGAGAATCATTCCGGCGGATCGGAATTCTTCGGCGGACTTCTGCAATTTTTCGGCGAAGGGAGACGACCGCGTTGTGATCGGCCAGATCAAATCCGGCCGGATAGGGATAGGCGGCGAACTGGCATCCCAGAATAGCCAGCTTTTCGATCACTTGGGCGGGCTCCTTTAGCAACTGCTGAGCTTGTTCGTGGGTTGCCGCAATCCGCAGACCCTGATCGGCGGCAATCTGCGCCACCTCTTTGGGCGGGATCGGGCCAATCCCGGAAACCTGGATCGTTTCGTAGCCAATCTCGCGGATCTTTTGCAGGCTGATCGCCAGATCCTGAGCGGTCTGGCAGGTGTGACGGACGGTGTACAGGATGACGGCGAGTTGGGAGTTTTTCATTGTTGAAGACGCACGTGGTATGAATCGGCGAGTGGGCGAATGGGCGAAGGTTACAGGTCAGCAAAAGGCACGCCCGGTTCCTCTTTTGTTGCGAGAGGTCCAGGAGAGAGATCGATCAAACATCCTGACGATCCAAGCTATGACCTCGTCGTACGCGTCGTCAAGCCGCTCAAATGTTTCCTTCGGCCGTGTAGCGCTGTCGAAAGGCGATCTCGAGGTGCACCTGGGTAGTGTCGACTTCGGTTCAGCGTTATTCCGGTTCACAACGAGAGCTGCCTGGCTAGCGCCGCCTGCGCCAGGCCTCGGCGTCGCCTCCCGCGATACGGACGAGGCCGTCCGCGCTACGCCGGTGCGCTCGCGTGAACCCTTTTCAGCAGCCGGATATGTTCGAGCGAGAGCCTACGGAAGACACATCCTTTTGTGGTGCCAACAGTCCGAAAACGGCGCAAACGAGTGCTCGCTAAGGCTCGAATGAAATTTCACCCTATCGGCACAGCGCCAAAGTGGCTCTCGACTTCAGTACGCCTCAAGTTGTCCTTTGCAAAGCCGACTTGCGAGATAACTTCCCTTACGAAAACCGCCGATGTAAACGGTCTCGCAAGATGTCAATCAGTCGACGCAACTTTCTTCGGATCACTACCGCCGCCACCGTAACCACCGCTCTCGGTGGAGCAACGCTCAGGTATGCCACCGCCGTCGAGCCGAATGATTTGGTTATCACTCGAACAAACGTGCCGTTAGCGCGGCTGCCGAGTTCGTTTGATGGCTTCCGAATCGTTCTCCTGACCGACCTGCATCTTCATCCGTTCACGTCGACGGCTCTGATTCAACGAACCATCGAATTGACCAACTCGTTGCAACCGGACCTTGTTCTGCTGGGAGGCGATTTTGTCTGCGGCTTTGCCGAAGCTGCTTTCGAACTCGGATCGATGCTCAAAAAGCTTAGTCCGAGGCACGGCGTGTTTGCCGTGCTCGGAAATTATGATCACTATCGGGGAGCACCCGTCGTCGAGGCAGCCTTTCGCGAGAACGCGATCAAGCTCCTGATGAATGAAGGCGTTGTCCTGGCATTGGGCGGAAAGTCTATCTTCCTGGCCGGCCTCGGATTCGGCCTCGGAGGGATTTCCCGATCCCGGTAAAGCCTTCGGCTCTCGTCGATCGGAGCCGGTTACTTTGGCGCTTGTTCACGAACCGGATTATCTTGACACCTTGAGCCGTCTGGCTTCGGTCGACCTGCAGTTATCCGGACACACCCATGGCGGACAGGTACGGATTCCTTACCTCGGCCCCATCATCCTTCCACCGCTCGGAAGGAAGTACGTGGAAGGCTTGCACCGCGTTGGCGCGAGCCTGGTCTACACCAGCCGCGGCATCGGGATGGTAGAGCTGCCTTTCCGCTTCGATTGCCCGCCGGAAATCAGTGAGATCACTCTGGTGGCCTCGTCTTGAGTTGCCGGCCAGCAACCTCTCGGCTCGGCGACACTCCTGTGCCGGGCGGATCTTCACCAAATCAGATCTCGACTTGGCGACCGATTTCTACCACTGCGCCACGGGGCAGGTTAACGAATTCACTGACATGGGCGGAGTTGCGCTGCAAGAAGGCGAAGAGCGCTTCTCGCCACATCGGCAGACGCGGCCGATCTGCTCGGCGAAGGACTCTTTCATGACCAACGTAGTAGGTCACGTCAGAGAGTTCGAGCGTGCACCCGCAGCGTAGGGTCTCCTGCAGCAACGACGGGATGTCGGGCGTTTCCATAAAGCCGTAGCGCGCCATTCCATTCCAAAAATCAGGCGCAACAAGTTCAATCGTCAGCCGATCGGTCTGCGGTATCCAAGGCCTGGACTCCGTAATCAGGGTCAGCGCAAGCAGCTTTCGATGGAGCGCCCGATTGTGTTTAACGTGCCAGACCATGACCGGCGGCACTTCGCTCGTCGCTCTCGTAAGAAACACCGCAGTACCCGGCACTCGGGCAACGCCGGCCTCCTTAATGCGGGCGATGAATTCGGCGGCCGGCTCAGTGCGGCAACGGAGCGCTTCGGAAACCGCGGACGCTCCGCGATGCCAGGTCGTCAAGATGCAGTACACTCCAGCCGCGAGCATGAGCGGAACCCAGCCTCCATCCGCGACCTTCAGGAGATTCGCCGCCACGAAGGCGCCGTCCACACAGAAGAACAAGGCGGCGACCAGAGCGCTGAGCGCCAGGCTCCACCGCCAGATCTCGCGCATCGCAACGAACAGGAGCATTGTTGTCAAAAGCATCGTCAGCGATACCGCGATACCATACGCGGCGGCGAGGCGATCTGAGGAGCCAAACCCAACGGTCAAACCGACCGTGACAATCATCAGCAGCCAGTTGACGGCGCCGACGTAAATCTGACCATAGCCTTCCGATGAGGTCTGGCTGATCCGCAGTCGCGGACACCAGCCGAGCTGTATCGCCTGTCTCGTCATCGAGAATGCACCGGTGATGATCGCCTGGCTTGCGATGATCGTTGCGACAGTGGCGAGGACGATCAAGGGAAGTAGTAATGGAGCCGGACAAAGGCGATAAAAGATGTTGTCCTGGATCGACGCGCCCGCCAACACCAGCGCCGTCTGGCCCGCATAGTTCAAGAGCAGAGCGGGAAGCACCAAGGTGTACCACGCCACGCGGATCGGTCGGACGCCGACGTGCCCCATATCCGCGTAAAGCGCTTCAGCCCCGGTCACGCAGAGGAACACGCCCCCGAGCACAAAGAAACCGCTGGCGCCATGGGTAAATAGGAAGGTCAAGCCCAGGCGTGGATCCAAGGCCCGGAGTACCGAAGGATGCTGTATCACCCCCCAGAGCCCAAGGAAGCCAATGCAGATGAACCACAGCATCATGATCGGCCCGAATACATGGCCGATGCGGGCGGTGCCCTGCGATTGTACGGCAAAGAGCACCACCAGGATAACAACCGAAGCCGGCAGGACAAAGGGTGTCACCACTGGCTCTACGATCTTCAGGCCCTCGATCGCCGACAAAACCGAGATCGCGGGGGTAATCGCTCCGTCGCCATAAATGAGCGCCGCTCCGAAAAGGCCGATTGCGATGATCCCCGTCCGATGCCCCTTCTTGACTCCCAGCAGAGACATCAGGGCGAGAATGCCACCCTCGCCATCGTTGTCGACACGCATGACCAGGCTGACGTACTTGACTGAGGTCACGATGAGCAGCGTCCAAATGATCAATGACAAGAGACCGAGGGCCACTTGCGGCGACGGCTTGCCACCGGCGAGTTCGATCACGGTCTTCAGCGTATAAAGCGGGCTCGTGCCGATATCCCCGAAGACGATCCCAAGCGCAGTCAGTGCCAGGGCGGCGACGTTTCCAGTGGGGCCGGAAGTTCCATTTTTGACCGATAGTTTTTCCATTGGTTTTCTGGCCTCGAGCGAACTGGAACAGGGATGAAAAACGCGGATCGCCGGATTGCAACGGCGAGCCCCAAGGTAGCAGTCCGAAGAAGAGAAGTCAGGGCCGAGCGAAGTAAATCTCTGTGACCTTTGCGGTCATCTGTGCTAAGTCGTCGCAAGTCAACAGTCCCCGTAGTTCAACGGATAGAACGGAGGTTTCCTAAACCTTAAATGTGGGTTCGATTCCCGCCGGGGACAGTGTGGGAAGCGGCGGGAGCGGTGGGAGCGGGTTCAGCGGAGGGAGGTAGTTGGACAATTGAGCGTGGTCTACGCCGAGAGTTCGGTTCGGCGTAGACAAGAACGACGCGGTTGATGCGGGGGAGGCTGGTACATGATTAGCTTGCGGCCTGTCAGCTTCGGTTTGCCGGAGCCGCGGAATGATTGCGCGCTGGCTTCAGTATCGGCGGGCAGTAGACGACAAACGCCGGTATGCGACCTCTCTTGGAACAAGGGTTGACCAGCTTGCAACTGCTCTGCTCTCGCGCTACCTCCCTCCGCTGAACCCGCTCCCACCAGTACCACCGCTCTCCGAATATGCCATTGGCAGAATCCCCACGGCGCAGGCTGAAGGACGTTATGGATTATCAGAAGAAGCGGCGGACGTTTTTTGAGGTAACTTCGACTTTTCGAGACATTCTGAGCACGTTGTTGTTCTGCTGCGGAATAGAAATCGCGGAAGTCCCCTGCATGCCTTTTGAACTCGATGCTTTGTGCGGGTAAACAGCGCTGTTTTGGCTGGTGAGTGCCCGCGTTGACCAGCTTTTTAGTTCCCGTCCCAGTGGAAGGAAGCGGGCTAGACCGAAAGAAAAGGTCAAAGCCATCCGCCGGACCGGCGCAAGGCTACCTCCGTGAATAGTACTCCAGCGCGCTTCGCAGAGTTGGTCGCGATGCTAGGAACTACTAGCGGCAGCAACAAGTTTGACGTCGGTGAAAACCTTGATATCTCAAGTGATGTGACCTGTGCAGTCGACTTATTTGGGCCGGCAGATTTCACGGCGCCTGAGATGAGTTCTGATGGAGGCGCCCTCGCTTTGCTGGGAGGCCCGATTCAAGACCATCTCGACGCGGCCCGGTCAACCAGCCCGATTTACTACATTCACGCCGACCAACCTCCCCTGCTTGTCATCCACGGAACAGCCGATCACTTAGTTCCATTTCTTCAAAGCGAGCGGTTAGTCGACGCAATGGAAAAAGCTGGTGCACCTTTCTATTTTCACACTGTAGTTGGCGCAGGGCACAATCCTTATTTTGGACTCAATTTCAATGCATCCAAAACTAACTTCGAAGGAAGCGGGGGCGGTGTCGGCTTGTTTGAAGATCCACTGGTTGAACCTCTAATTTTTGCCTTTTTCAGACATTATCTTCTCGAAGGTCACAAAGACCTGTTTACGGGCTCGGGATCGAATAACTCTACGATAAAGCCGGCGAGCGAAATCGGCCGATAGTTGTGGTTGTGCCTGCGGCCCTCGACGAGAGAACCGGCCCGAGGACCGGTTAAGAATTGATTCTCGTCTTCAGGTAAGACAAACAAAAAACGATATTGAACATAAAATTATGAACAAGATTACGCGCCTCATTTTACTGACGCATGCCGCGCTCGGTTTTTCGCTAGCACCGGCTCCCGCCCAAACCCCAGCCCCCGCGCAGCCAACACCCACGCCCAGATTGCGAAATAAATTGACCGAGGTGCTACCGGACAGGCGCGTAACGTTCCGGCTGTTAGCGCCGAAAGCGAATGCCGTGGACGTCATTATCGGCATCAAAAGCGGACCCTACGAGCCGCAAGGATCCACGACCGCCGCGATGACCAAGGATGTGAACGGCCTCTGGAGCGTGACGTTGGGGCCCTTAGAGCCGAATCTCTACGCGTACCAATTCAGCCTCGATGGGCGTAAAATTTCTGATCCAGGCAACGACATGCCCAAACCGCAGCGGCAGGTTGACACGAGCCTGCTGTTAATTCCCGGTACGCCCCCTGATTTCCTGGACGTCCAAAACGGTGCGCATGGAACAATGCGCGATGAGACCTACTATTCGACCACGCTTGGCAAGAACCGGCGGGTCTTGGTGTACACCCCGCCGAGCTACGACCGTTCTCGCGCTCCCTTACCTGTCCTTTACCTCTACCACGGCTTCTGGGACACGCGCTACTCCTGGGTAACTGAAGGGAGATTGGCGCAAATCCTGGACAACTTACTTGCTGACGGAAAAGCAGTTCCGATGATCGTGGTCGTCCCGGAAGCGCACGCGCTACCTCCTGAGGATATTCCTGGCACGGACAACACACCTTATTTGGCGAAAAATCAGCAGGCGGTGGACGAAGAGCTTTTCCACGACATCATTCCTTTTGTCGACACCCACTATAACATCAGCCAGGAGCCCCGGGACCGAGCCATTGCGGGGCTATCCATGGGCGGACTCCAGGCGATTGAGACCGGAATCGTGCACCTGGGCTATTTTCGTTGGATCGGTGCCTTCAGCCCTGGCGTTCGTCCCGCGGCGCTCTCCGAGGAGTTTAAAAACGCCCTAATGGAGCCGGACAAGATCAATAAAAATCTACTCCTTTTCGACATCGTCACCGGCGATGACGATAAAATCGTCGGAGAAGATGTGAGGAACTTCGAGGACCAGCTAAAGCAAGCAAACGTCCAACACGTCTATACGCTTTTACCCGGCGGAACCCATAGCATGTTCGTCTGGAGACCTGCGCTCAACAGTTTCCTACAACAAGTCTTCAAGTCCTGATGCCGGTACCCCGCGCTATTCACCGAGTTGCTTCAGACTACGCTGGCCAGTTTGACCTGACGAATTCGGGCACTCTTTAACTTTTGTATGTAAGGATGCGGCCCCAAAGACTCTTGGTTCCCCAGATGCCCGAACGCAGGCATTCGAGCTGGACGATCTGGCTGTGATCCACAAAGAGGTTTACTTCCGCACCGTAATTTTTGATATACCACGAGAAGACTTCAGGATCCGCCGCTTCAAACATCGGCTTCTCCAGTCCTAGAGCGCTGATGATCCTGGCGACCACACCGGTTCGCCATGTCTTCACGTTCTCAGTGATGCCCTCCGACTCAATCATAATCATATAGGCACCGGCATCGACAAAACGTTTCGCCTGCGCGATTGCCCATTCGGGATCGCGCGTTCCTTCGGCTTCCAACTCCACCGCGGCAGTTGCTCCGCCCGCCCCGAACTGGATTCCCACCTCGGGCTTGGCTTTCAAACCCGCCTTTTGCACTTTCTCCACCAGCCGCAGCCAATCGTCGGTCGGGATCGTGATGAAGCCGGTGGAGACTTCCACGATATCGAAGCCAAGTCGCTTACATTCTTCAATGTAGCGAGTGACTGCGTCCGGCCCTTGCGTCAGCACGTACTCGATAAAACCGCCAGTGGAGACCAGAACGTTGTGCGCATGGCAGAGGTCAAGCAGTTCCTTCACCACTCTGGGTGGCATCAAACTGAATGATCCAGCGGCGAACTTGAGCACGTCCACATACGCGCCCATCGTCTCCAGAACATCCTGCAGGTAGTACTTTCCCATTGGTGTGTAATACGGCCCACGAATCTCTGTTACGCCGCGCGACCGCGGCTTGGCCTGACGCTCATTAATTTTTAGGAAGTCAAAGGCACGATCCTGGCTGTGAATTTTTGCCTTAGTCATGGTGGCATTCTTCGGTTCATGGTTTAGATGCACCCGGTTAGTAGCCCTGTTAAGTCCGCAATTTGAATGGATTCCAGACGAGTGACGGCATCCAGAATTTCTTCGCGCAAAGCGGCGTCAGCAAAGTCGCTGCCGAGCCGCTCGTATTTATCGGCCACGGTCGGCCACGACATCGGCCGAGTGTGAAATCCTTCGTAATCATGTTTTTCCTTGATCAACGTTCGCCCTTCTCGCAGGTGAACGATGATGCGGGATGGCATCGCGTTCGGGAATTGAGCGCTAAAGGCTGGAGACGCCCGCACCGCGATTTTCCGCAGCAGATTCTGTACGTCGAAACGCTGAATTCGTTCCGGCAAGTATTGTTCGGGCATGACCTGGTCGTCCAGAATGGCAACTGCCACCATGTACTGGAGACTGTGATCGGCTTGCTCTTTTGTGCGTACGATAGTCTTGTCACCTTCTTCGCCGCCGCCGATGATATTGTAAGCCACGTCGAAAATCTCGATCTCTACTCGATCCATGTCCTTGCCGGCAATCTGGTGTTCGTTTTTGAGTTCTAGCACGCCTTCGATGGCTGACTGCGAATGGATTTCGGCGTTATACTTCTTGACGATGGTGCGATTCACTCGCTCCAGGTTCTCTTTGGACCAGTCGATTTCGAAACGGCCGGCGATCGCATCCATAAAACCTTTGTTTCCTTCGAAGACCTCGGGCGGGCCAGTGATGCCCCACTTGGCCAGGAATGCCGCGTGCGTCGCGCCAAAGGCCGTGTTCGGATAGGCTAACCCTTTCCAATGCGAGAGCGTCCCTGTTCGTGTCGCACGCAACGCATTGAACCCGGTTCCGGCCATGGCGATGGCATTTGCAGTTTGCGCTTGGTTCAACCCGAGTGCCTTGGATACCCCGGCGGCAACCGCGTAAGCCCCTTGCGTGGTGTGGTCAAATCCCTTGGCGCGCACCGGAGCGACTTCACTCAAGCGACACTGCACTTGGTACGCCACGGCCAGTGCCGTGAGCAGGTCGCGTCCGCTTCGACCCGCATACTCAGAGGCGGCCAGAACCGATCCGAAGTTATCACTGGGGTGACAGGTCTCGCCGCTGGCTAGAAAGCTGTCGTTGAAATCCAGATAGCGCACCAGTGCGCTGTTGTAGAATGCTGCGCGATCCGGCGCCGTGCGCCCTCCACCGATCAGTGTGCAATGGCTGACACCGCCGAAATCCTCCGTAAGCGCACGAATTAACTGAATCGGCTCGCCGTTCAACGCGCCCATCGCGCAGCCAAGCGAGTCCAGGATGCGAATCTTCAATTGATCGCGCGCCGCCGCTGACATTTCATCGTACGAGGCGCGCACCACGAATCCGGCGAGCTGTTCAACGAGCGTCATCGGTGCCTCCGAGTTGGTTTGCCGCGCTTTTCGGAGTGAGATGCTCCGCGGCATCGAGGCGATCCTCCGGCTTCCCTCCACCGGATCCGTTGAGCGGTCCTTGCCTCTGTTTATGCCGGTGTCGTCGGCCATTCATATAACGACGAATTCGAAGAGAACGCCAAAGTATACCACTGAAACGGTATGTCGTTAAACGATATACATCCGACGTTCCTGCGGCTCAGACCCGCGGCCTGCGCCGCTTCCTCGATTGACACTTTTTCCCGGTACCGTTGAAGCGGTAACAATCGTAGCGGTCTGGCCGGCCAGCGTTACAAACTCGACCTCACAGGCGTCGTGCCGAGATACACATGGACAAACAAGCCAACATCGCTATGGATTCCCAAAAGGCTTTCGCTACCTTTAAAGTGATGGCAAGTGCAACGTTACAGGACGATACGGTAGTTGTCAGACTTGGGTTTCTCGAGAAGCTTGGCGCCCTCCATGGCGGGTTACGAGTGCCGCTCTCTGCTATTCGCGAGGTCTCAGTGGCAGATACATTTGTCCCAATACGCGGACTTCGACTCCCGGGGACGGGCGTGCCTGGAGTGATTGCTCTTGGAACTCGGAGATATCGTGGAGAACGCGACTTCACCGCCCTGTACAAGGGTAGAGAAGCGCTCGTTATGGAACTGGAGGGCTATAAGTACAAACGCGTCGCCATCTCGATTGCTGATCCGGAGATGAAGAGAGAGCAGATCAAACGGGCGATGAGTCCAGAAAAGTAAACCAGATTCCTTCCAGCGATGCTGTATGGCTTCCGAGAATAGAATCCAGATCGTTGAGGCCGATATCACCGAACTTAACGTCGATGCCATCGTGAACGCGGCAAATGAATCATTGCTCGGAGGCGGCGGCGTCGACGGGGCGATTCACTACGCTGCCGGCCCGGACTTACTCGCCGAATGCCGAAAACTGGGTGGCTGTCCGACCGGACAAGCGAAGATCACCAAGGGATACAATTTACCAGCCAGGCATGTGATCCATACCGTCGGACCGGTCTGGCGCGGCGGTACTAAAAGAGAGCCAGAACTGTTGGCCAGTTGTTATCGGCACTCGTTAGCGCTGGCTGCCGATCATTCGTTGAAGACAATCGCATTTCCCGCAATCAGTTGCGGCATTTATGGTTATCCAATCGATCAGGCGGTCCAAATCGCTGTTCACGAAACGATGGACTATCTCGCCAAACAGGCCGTTCCCGAAAAAGTGATTTTTGCGTGCTTTAACCGGGACATTTACACCGCGTATCAAAACGCGATCGCGAATGCTTGAGACGGTGTTCTGACCTTAGCGCGCACTCAGACCGATGCTGCACGCGTGCTGAAGCGCGACGCCGGGCGTCGGAGGAGGCTGCGCACGAAGGCAGAGAGGCCTTCTTGCGGACAGAAAGTTTCCACCCAGGTTTGACAAGGCAAAACCGCAAGCTTACATGATCGGTCACGTGATTAATCACGTAACCTAAACCGTCCCCCTTATTTGGTTCTTTGTCGTCTAAGTTTTTCATCACATCCCGCCCAAAATGGGCGTCGCGTTACCCCCATCCACATCATGAAAACCCTGCTCTCTCCATCAGCTAAGTCACCATGGATCGCGATTATACTGGTGACACTGTTCACTGGCGCTGGCTTTCCCGCGATCACCCGCGGCGAAAACCACGTGGATCTTCAGTTTTGGGACATGATCTGGGGACCGCCTGAGTATATCGACACCGGAAAAGCCCTGGTCGCCCAGTTTAACCGGGAACATCCGGAAATCACGGTCACCTACCGGTCGGTACCCTGGTCCAATTGGTATCAAACCTTTCTGACCGCCATCGGTTCGGGGACGGCCCCTGACTTGAGTACGGGAGCAGGCTACCAGGCCGTCCAGCTCTACGACCAGGGAGCCATCCTGCCGATCGACGACGTCATCGCCGAGTTAAAAGCCAACGGCAAACTGAACGACTTTTTACCCAATACCGTCGAAACCCTGAAGTACGACAATCATTATGTGGCGTTGCCGTGGGCGATTGACATTCGGGTGTGGTATTACCGCAAAGATCTCTTCGAGCAGGCGAACGTCCAGCCTCCAACGAATTGGCAGGAGTTTAAGTCAGCGGTCCTCGCGCTCACCAAAGCTGCCAGCGACCAGTATGGACTGGTCGCTTGCGGGGATACCCTGGGATCACATTATCTCTACACCCTGATCCTGAACAACGGAGGAGGCCTGTTCACGACGAATCGGAAAGTCGATCTCGGCTCCGAGCGAAACGTGGAGGCCTTGCGATTTCTTGCCGATCTGGTGCAAAGTCACGGAGTCTATCCGGCCAGCGCCGGTTATCACGATGAGGATGCGGTCAGCGCCTTCAGCCAAGGAAAAGCCGCCATCATTTTGCATGCTCCGGGTCTGGGCAACCGGCTGCCAAAATTAAGCGACAAGATTGGTCAGCTAAACCCGCTCGTTGGGCCGCACAACGACAAAGGAACTATTTTTTGGGTCAACAATATTATGCTCTACAAACAGAGCAAGCATCCCGCCGAAACCAAGGTCTTTCTCGAATGGTGGTCTGAGCATGAAAAAGATCTCTGGACCAAGGGGCACGTTACTCAGCTGCCTGTAAGAAAATCATTTGCGGCCGACTCCTACTTCACCAACAACGCCGAAACTAAATTGATTCTGGAAAACTATTTGCCGGTTGCCAAAACCACGGCAACCCACGCTAAAGAGATTTTCCCGCAACTCAATGACATCGAAGGCGAAGGCGTAATGCAGACGCTAACTCAAAATATTCTTCAGGGAAAAGACTTAGATACCTCGATCAAGGCGGCTTCCGCTCGGATGAAATCCATCATGGAAGAATGACCAGCTTTGCCACAGTTGCGGGGCCACGCTTCCTGCCGGAAGAGCTAAGCTTCTTAAGGACGCGGTGGTGCCGCAGCCACATTGGTTGAGCCTGTGTTCACAAGTCTTTTGTATTAGCAGCGATGTCCTCGGTCACAGCTCGGCCACCCAGTTCGCCCGCTTCCGCGAGCTCGGTTCGCCCGCGTCGAGCACCACTGGGACCCGCCTTGCCTTATCTTCTGCTGGCTCCTTCACTCGCTCTCATCTTTATCATCGAATTCTATCCGTTCGTCACCGGCATTTCCTACAGCCTTCATAAAGGTTCGCTTCTTGGGACACAGGCCTTCGTCGGGCTTCAGAATTATATACGACTCTTCAATTCCCCGGACTTTTATAACTCGCTCTACTTCAGTTTTCTCTTTGCCCTCTTCAATGTCGGCTTCAGCTATCTGATAGGACTCGGACTGGCTCTGCTCTTGAACCTTCATTTTCCCGGTCGAGGCTTGTGCCGGGTCCTCCTCCTTATCCCGTGGATCGTACCCGCGGTCGTTTCGATCGTCAGTTGGAAATGGCTGATTGCCGATCGCGGAGGCCTGGTTAATATCATCCTGACTCGCTTCGGTTTCGGGCCGATTTATTTCTTGAGCGACAGCAATTGGGCGATGGTCGCGGTAATCGCGATTAAGATCTGGCGGAGCTTCCCCTTCATGATGTTAAGCCTGCTCGCACAAATCCAGGTGATCGATCGCAACCTCTATGAAGCTGCCAAATTAGACGGCGCTAACCCCTGGAAGCTGTTCTGGTATATTACCCTGCCACACTTAAAGAATATCTCGATTATCCAGGCCATTCTCATGATCATCTGGAGCATTAATGACTTCGAAACGCCGTACCTCTTGACTCAGGGCGGTCCGTCCAATGCCACGGAAAATCTGATTTTGCTCTCTTACCGCTATACTTTTGGCAGAAACGATGTCGGTCGCGGATCGGCCGTGGCGCTAGTCAGCTTAGTTTTTTTGATGATTCTGGCCTGTCTGATGTTGCGCCAACAGCGAAAGATTCTCTAGCAACCTTTGGAATATGAAGGCAAGCCACAAATGGCTTTTGTTATTATTAACGTTGCTCATTGTTTTCGTCATTGATTTTCCCATTTTGACAGTCGCGCTTAACTCCTTTCGAACGACGGACAACATTCTTTCCTCCAATAACCTCATTCCGACCGAACCCACTTTGGCGAATTACATCTACATCAACACCAGAACTCGGTTCTGGACGTTTCTGCTCAACAGTTCAATCGTGGCTTTGGCCAGCACCGGGCTGGGAATTGTTCTGGCCGCCCTGGCCGGCTTTGCTCTGTCAAGATTTCGCGCCCGGCTTCTTGCCTTTTATGATCAAGGCTTACTGATCGTTCAGATGTTCCCATTAATCCTGGCGATCATCCCGCTATTCATCTTTTTCCGTCGGTTGGACATGGTTAATAATTTCGTGCCGGTCATTCTGATCTATACCGTTACCCAGTTGCCGTTTGCCACCTGGATGTTGCGCTCCTACTTCGACAGCGTACCCAAAGAACTGGACGAGGCCGCCAAGATGGACGGCTGCTCAGCGCTGAGGGGGTTTGTCCAGATCATTCTTCCCCTGGCTGCTCCCGGGATCGCGGCAGTAGCGATTTTTTCGTTCCTGTTTTCCTACAACGAATTCTTTATCTCCAGTGTTTTTTTACGGGACGAAAGCAGGATGACGATGCCGGTCGGAATTCAGTCGTTCATGCAGCAGTATTCCACGGACTGGGGAAGCTTGATGGCATCGGCCACTCTGGGCATGATCCCGACCCTGATTCTGTTCCTGTTTATCCAGAAATACATGATCTCCGGCGCTACCGCCGGCGCCGTAAAAGGCTGAGACCAGGATATCTACCATGCCGAGACAAGCCACCCACCCAGAGACGGAACCTATCAACCTATCTTCCGCAAAACAAAGGATTCGGATTGGTATTATCGGGTGTGGGGAAGTAGCCCAGATCATCCATTGGCCGACACTGGGCCAATTATCTGATCAATACGAGGTTACCGCTCTTTGCGACGTCAGCCCGGTTATCCTTGAGCAGCTTGGCGGTCTTTGGAACATCGAGAACTTGACCACAGATCATCGAGAGCTGATCTCACGGACAGACGTCGACGCCGTTCTTGTTGCCAACCCGAACGCATTCCATGCCGAAGCAACCATGGATGCAATTAACGCCGGCAAACACGTACTGGTTGAAAAGCCGATGTGCATCAACCGGCGGGAGGCGGCGGAAGTTATCGACGCACAAAAAAGGCACAACGTTGTTGTGCAGGTTGGTTACATGCGCCGGTATGCACCGGCTTTTCTGGAAGCGTGCGCGGCTGTCAAAAGGATCGACGAAATCAAGTTTGCTCGGGTCCGCGATTTTTTGGGAAGGAACTCGCTAATCATCAATCCAACGTCGCGCGTGGTTCGGGATAAACACTTGCCGAAAGCGGTGAAAGATGAGGCAAAACGGCGTGAAAAAGATTTGGTGGAGGAAGCGCTCGGCGCGAAATCCACTGGAATACTGATCAAGGCCTATAACCTGATGCTTGGTCTTAGCAGTCACGATATTTCCGCCATGCGTGAGTTATTGGGTATGCCGAAGAGCGTACTGTTTGCGGCCTGTCGGGGCAGCGGCCCTTATCTGACGGCCGAATTCGATTACGGCAATTACGTCTGTCATTTTGAAACCGGCATCGACCAAATCCCGCGGTTTGACGCACACCTGGAGATCTACGGAGACCGCCAGGTGGTCCGGGTGCAATACGATACGCCTTATATCCGCAATCTTCCGATCCGTTTGTTTGTCACGGAGGAAAACGGACGGGGTGGAGTCTTGCACAAAAACTCTCACCCCTCATGGGGCGATCCTTTTGTCGAGCAGTGGAGGGCTTTCTATCGAAATGTCACGATGAGGACAGCGCCCAAAAGCAGCCCGCGCGATTTCGCTCATGACCTCGAACTGTTTGCGGAGATGATTCGCCTGATGCGTGAGTACTGACTAGCAAAGTGCGTGAAATCACTTTGCTGGCTAACCTCGAATTGTCGTTTATGTCTCGCCGCGCCAAACTCACCATGGACGATGTCGCCCGGGCTGCCCGCGTGTCCAAACAGACAGTTTCGGCTGTAATCAATAACAAGTCCGGGATCTCTGAGGAGACGCGCGCGCGGATCCGGCGGATCGTCGCAAAACTTGATTACCACCCCAATCTACTGGCCGGTAGCTTGCGGGCGCAACATAGCTTGACGGTTGGAGTGGTTATTCCCAGTATTACCAACCCGTTCTATCCGGAGTTGGTTCGCGGCGTCGAAGACGAGGCTCAGCGGCAAGGTTATTCGCTATTTTTGTGCAATTCTGACGAAAATCCAGAGAAGGAGGTCAGCTACCTTCACCTCCTGCGTCGTCACCGGATTGCGGGCCTGATTGCGGTAACGGTAAAGGTCCATCCAGCCTGGACAGAAGCGCTGACAAACGTGGCCGCCCAAGGAATTCCGGTGGTTGTCATGCTCGGCGGTTATCGGCCTAATGACAAATTAGTTCAGATAAACGTCGATGACGAAGCCGGTTTCGTGAAAGCTACATCGCATTTGATCGATCTCGGTCATCGTCGGATCGCGATGATCCTCCCGCCTGAGCCACCCAACGAGAGTCCGAGAGTGTCGGGCTTTTTGAAGGCGCACGCGCAGTACGCCAGAGCGGTCGCACCCGAATTGCTGGCTCCTGGCGGATATCACGTCGCGGACGGCCAGCGCGCGGCGGCGTACCTCATGCAATTGGATCCACCGCCGACGGCTATTGTTTCCGCAAATGACCTGGCCGCCATCGGAGCAATTCTCAAAATCAAAGCGCTCCATCGTCGCGTGCCGGAAGATGTCGCGGTGGTTGGGTACGACAATATCCAGATTTCTGAGTGGTACGATCCAACGCTTACAACGGTGGATCAGCCACATTATCAAATGGGTCAAAGAGCGATGCAGGAATTGCTGAAGCGCCTCGGAAACCCAAGAGCGCCGGCTCCGGTCGTGCGCTTCGAAACTTCGTTAATCATCCGCCGCTCATCGGGCGATCGGAGAGTATAGCGAGGAGGCTCAGCAGCGCGAAAGAAAAGCATTTCTCGCGCAGTGGCTTTGATTTGACCTTGTGGCGGCAGGGCGAAAAATTTGGAGAATGTCTCGTAACATCCGCTGACCCACGACCGGTAGGGCGAAAATTCACTCGAGCGCCAGCGAGAACTTGTTTGAGCCGTCTTGGAGGGGTGGCACACCCCTTATGTCCGGCTCAAACGAGTCCTCGCTAAGGCTCGGATAAATTTTCGCCCTACCGGACACCGAGCCGTGAGACATTGCGGGAGGGTCTCTTTATATATACTCGCTCGGTTCCAGAACCGCCCAGAGTGCCGGCGTCACGACGGAAAGTGTCAGGGCTCCTGCTTCTGTTCTCTGACCTGGAGCTTCCCGACTTGCAGGGTTTCCACCTCCAAGTCGTCCACCTTCAAGTGCTTGAGATGAATTTCCTGCACGAGAATTTTCCGGACGATCAGCCGCCCAATTACCACAAAGCCAACGGCCAGGGTTCCAATCGCCAAGGCGCCCACGGCCGCCGCCCCGGTCGCGCCGGCCGCGAGCGCCTGAGCAAACGTGGCGCGTGCAACCAGCGCTGCGCCGCGCCGACCGCAACGTTCGGGAGAAGTTTGCAAACGGTTCATGGGTTCGACGTTCGACGTTCAATCTGTGGCATTCAAGGTTCAACGTTAAACCGAGTCTCCGCATTGCTTCCTTGCCGCTGCGACGCTCTGGTCCTCCCCAATGAATCGTTCGACTGGGTCGGATTCCTCGTCTGTCCTTCCAAATAGAAATACGCAACCCGCACTCAGAACCGCGATCAAGAGGGGCAGGGTGTAACGCGGGTGCCTATAAGCGAACACGCAACTCGCCAGATCAGCGAGAGCCCCGACCGCGATGAAACTGAGTGCGACCAGGAATAGATCGGGATTCAACCGACGGCGACGAAGCCGCCAAATGCCGGCAAAGAAAAATAGCAAACACCACAATGCGATTGGCACATCTTGCCAGTGGTTGATCAGCAGATCGGAATCTGCTCTCTTCAGCATCGCTTGCGCCGTGCTCAGCTGAAAAATCGGGAGTGGAGGAAGCTGACGCCAATCCGCCGGCGTCTGGTGGATATCACGGGCGAAAATCCAAGTCGCAAATGGGCCGGACCGGGCAACCCGAAAGTCGCTGGTTGGCGCCCAACTTTGCGCAAATTCCTTGGCGATGATGCCAAGCAGCTTTGGCGGCGCCGCCCGGTAAAGGCAGAAGGCTGCTCGCACAATAATGCGATCCTTCTCCGCTTCCAGCTCCTCGCCGCTCCAACCCTGCGCCAGCAAGGCGTGTGCGATGGCTTGATCACCCCCGCGGTTATACGATCCGAATTTGAACTGCGCTTCAATCGCGAGCCGGACGTTGGCCTCATTTGTCAGAGCCAGAGCTCTTTCGCGAAATCGAGCATTCCCCTCCGGAGACAGCTCAGCGATAACGCGATTAAACCGGTCGCTGAAAGTTGCTCCGTCGGTCGGGCGCTCGATGACGGAGAAGTGTTTGCTCAAGAGGAAAACGATCGCGCGCTCACAGCCGGCAACGCTCAGGCCAATCGTCATTCCCAGCGCGGCAGCGCGCAACCATCGACGCCGGACAAGGTCACTACCGGCACGGACCCAGTGTTCAAACAACCACAAACTTGCGCCGACGGCGGGTAGCCAAAGCAGCAGGAGTGCATTCACCTTGCGCGATCCGATCGCGAGCAATAATGCAGCCGCATAGACTATCCAGTCGTTCCAGCGAGCCCTCTGAAACAAAGTGCGAAGCCCCACCGAAAAAACCGCGATCCACGTCAGGGCGGTCCATGCTTCCGATCCGGCCGTGTGCGCGAAAGCGTATAGACTTGCAAAAGAACTGAGTAAAATGGCCGCCAAACCACGCTGGTGGTTGGAACACCCAAGCGAGAAAAGGAGATAGCGGAGCGAAGCCCAAAGTCCCAAGTGCTGCAGGATAATCAAACTCCGTAGCGCGAAAAGCGATGGCTCTTGCTTCCCCCAAATCGAGGACAGGGTCCCGTGTTCCAGTGTGCCGGAAATCCAGAATGGAACCCGAGAGAGAAAACCGTAGAGCGGCGGGAAATGCAAAATGTTCGTCGCGCCGGCCGGCTCAAGCAGTTGCGCAAAGGCGTCGACATCTTTCCAAAACGGATAGTATCGGGCCAACAACCAGAACGAGGGCAGAGCCAGAACCCCGAGCGGATGTTCTCCTATCCACGTGATAATGGGATCCACCGTCTTACGTACCGCGGAAAAGGTCGTGAACAGGGCACGACGCCGTCGATCATTGCTCATCGGTCGTCGGTCATCGGCCATCGGTAATCGATGTCAAACGGACTCACTAAACCGGTGATACAGGAACGATAGTCCGACCAGCACCGCGCCCAAGGCCAGACAGGACAGAACCCGGCAAGGCGTTGACACCTCGGCGGTGTCGAAAGCAAGGACCTTGGCCACAGTAAGCAATAGAAGGCCGATCCCGGTTACTCGATAAACCCGGCGTTTTCGCCGTAAGCCGTAGCCCAGGAGACCAGCACCAAAAAAGCTCCAGAGAACGGAATACGCCGTTAGCCATGCGCGCGAAAAAAATTCGACATTGGACCGGGCCGCTTCACCATTCAGAAAACCGAATAGTGTTATCACTCCCAGAAGCTCGAACCAGCCGGCGTAGCGCCCCGACTGACCCGACGATCGCTCCGAAACGGCGATAAAAATTAAAGAGCCAATCACCACCGCCGCTGTCAGCCAGCGCAAGACCAGGTCAGTCGTGAACGGATGATGACCGGCAAAACCGATGGGCCAATCAGCAACTCCCAGCGTATCTGACAGAACAAAACGGAGCGCGACGATCAGCGCTAAAACCGCTGTGCAACCTCGCAGGAACCGGTCCTGTGTCCGGACGGCGACCAAAAACAAAACGACCATCTGAGCCGCCCAGAAAGCCGTGATCCACTCGGAGTGCAGAATGGTCGCGGCCGTAATCAACAGGAAAACCGCACCCTTCCCGATGAGCCAGCTCGCCCGCAGACCGGGCCGTGCCTGACGCCAGGCGCCTACCGCAAGGGAAAAGCAGAGCAAAGCATACACCAAGGTCACCAGCGAGGTCGGTAACCTCTCAAAGTGAAGCAAATGTCCGGAGTTCTCCGCGCAGAACAACCCGTTGACTACACCAACAACGAAACACCAAGGGCGCGAATCAAGCTCCGTTTGGAGAAACGGAACAATTGATAGAGAAAGGAAAAGGAACTGGTTAAAGCTGAAACAAAGGAGCCAGTGGTCCTCCTGACGATGAGAGAACATCCAGGTGCCATAAGCGATCCAGGTCAACGAAAACCGGAAAAAATCGATCCATGGCCAACGCTTCATGAAGGTCAGCAGCTGTCCGCCAATGTTAAGAACGATCAGGTAGGAAAAGAAAAGGACCTGTTCAACCGGCGAGATATGAAAAAGGATGGTGGCAAGAAATCCGCCCGCCAGGCTGAGCGCGCCCAAAGCTTGGGAATTCCAGTTCAAGGCCAGCGTGATGCCTAAAGCGGTTCCGGCTAGCATCAACGTCAAAGCCAACCAGGCGGGCAGCAGATCGTAGATCTGCGAAGCTGCGTACGCGGACAGATAAATCAATCCAAACCCGAGCGCTGCGATGCCAACATCCAGACCACGCAAGTTACGACGCCGCAAAACCTCTCCAGAGGCGAGACAGAAGGCGCCAGCCACAAAGCCCGCGGTCACCTGCGTTGTTGGCCCCAACAGCTGAGTATCAAAGGCGTATTTCAGAAAAAACCCGGCACCGAGCAGCAAGATGAGAACGCCCAGACCGAGAAACCATTTCTGACCGACCGCCAGCTCAGTCGCTCCGGAATCCTTGATTGAAGGTGGCTGTCTCTTTTCAGAGGACTGGGCGCGCTGGCGATCTTCCGCCGCAGCAGTCGCCGGCGGCGGCTCCGCTTTACCACCAGTCCGGCTCGGACCGCCGCTCAGAACACTTACAGCGGGTGGAAAGGACTTTTTGAGGGTTTCAAATTCTTCCCGTAGTCGCTGCAGATCTTGCCGCAACCCCAAGTCTAGCCCGCAACCGGGACAAAAATCCGCATTAGTCTGGATATGGCAGCGGGGACACTCCATCGCTGGTTTTCTAGTTAGCTGCCGCGTCCGGCCAGCGCCATATCTTTTTGCGTCCCGAGTCCCGGGTCATGGAGTCCCGAGTCCCGGGTTTGCGAGTTCCGAGTCTTTGAACATCCTCTCGTTCCGGCCAGCGTCACTCAGGAACCAGGAACGCGCGCACGTCCGTACACGCGTGAGCACGCCCAACGCGTTGTGCGATCCCCTCGATCCCGTGACCCAGCAAGGTGTGTGCGTTGCGTAGCGCCGACGGCCACGTCGGTACTCTGGTGAACACGCCCAAGACGTCGCGCGATCCTCTCGATCCGGTGACGCTCAAGGCCGCGCTATGCAGAAGTCCAGAGCGTGCATTCATCTGGACTAAAGACCGGCCTTGCCTGGATTCCTTCGAAGATGATCGCGAAACCTTTCCAGCCGGACAGCATCACGAACGATGTGATCAAAGTCTTCCCGCATCCACAGAGTTCCCGAACCTCGCGGAGTGTGTTGATACGCCAGCAAAAGCAAGACTTTCACCTTTGCACCAATTTCTCTAATGGTTGCCATGGAATGACCAGAACATGGACGTGATTCGGCGTCATTACGAAGTATCCAAGAGTTTCTGACTTCTTTTTTGCAAGATTGTCCAGTGGATCCCGCAATGTACCGACGACGTCGCCGGCGTTACATATCACACCCACAGTCTCGTGCTCGTTGAGATCGACAGATTGCACAATGTGCTGGGCATCTCCCCCGGTCTACCGACGAGTGCCGTCGGCGCTACGTAAGACGCACGGGCATGCGTTAGCTTTTGCTCACACTGACCGACCATGGCCCGGAGACTCATCTCTAGCGGCGCCCGGCCAAACCACGTTGGGAACGCGGGATTCGGGACGCAGCTCGGGACTCGCTACCCGGAACTCGGGACTCGGGACCTAACAAACAGGTCCATCAGTTCGGCCGCCGTCAGTCTGGTTAAACTCACCGGATCGTTGAATGCGGCAACAATCCCCTCAACGTGCTCCTGCGAAAAGCGCGTCCCGAGGTTTCGCACGAATTTTTCTTTGAGCAAAGGAATGCCTTCCTTTCGCCGCCTGCGGTGTCCAATTGGATACTCTACTACCTCGACCGGCGTCTCACTGCCGTCCTGAAATCTTACCTGGACCGAGTTCGCGATCGACCGTTTGCCCGGCTCCAGGTAATCGCGGGTAAAGCCCGGATTTTCCCGGACCGTCATTTTGGCCCGTAGCTCGTCGATCCGCGGATCGGCGGCAACACGGTCTTCGTAGTCATCGGCTGACAAGGAGCCTTTAAGCAAAGCGATCGCTACCATGTACTGGAGACAATGATCGCGGTCGGCTGGGTTGCGCAGCGGCCCGGTCTTGTCAATAATGCGCTTGCCTGACTCTTGCGTCTCGATCGTCACCTGCGAGATCTCGGCGCAGCGCTCGGAAACGATGGGCGCAAGCTTGACCGCTGCCTCGACCGCGGTTTGAGCGTGAAACTCGGCCGGATAAGAAATCTTAAAGAGAATATTTTCCATGACGTAGCTGCCGAAAGGCTGCGGGAGCCTTAAAGGAGCGCCTCGCAGCACAACATCCTGGAAACCCCAGCCAGGGGCGGTGATCGCGTTGGGATAGCCCATTTCTCCGCGCAAAGCTTGATAGGCGTGGAAGACGCCGCGCCCGGCGGCGTCACCCGCCGCCCAGCTTTTCCGCGATCCCGTGCTGGGGGCTTGTCGATATGTTCTCAAGGCGCCGCCATCGAGAAACGCGTTCGATACCGCGTTGATGATCTGTTCCCGGCTGCCACCAAGCATCCGAGTGGCTACTGCGGTCGAGGCGATTCGGACCAGAAGAACATGATCCAGGCCAACCCGGTTGAAACCGTTCTCCAGCGCAAGAACACCCTGGATCTCATGCGCACAGATCATTGCAGTCAGCACGTCAGCTATTCTCCAGGGCCGCCCACGGCGCGACTCGTAGTCGGCTAGCGCCAGGATCGCTCCCAAATTGTCAGAAGGATGTCCCCACTCGGCTGCCAGCCAGGTATCGTTGTAGTCCAGCCAGCGGATCGCTGTTCCGATGTTGTAGGCGGCCCGTTCCGGATCGAGTTCGAATTCTGTCCCCGGCACCCGAGCGCCACCCGCCACCAGGACATCCGGCACGATCGGCCCCAGGAGTTTCGTGCAAGCGGCGTAGCCGAGAGCCAGGATCGCGCAACCCAGGCTGTCCATCAGACAAAGCGCGGCGGTTTCCCTGGCTAGATCGCTCCCCACTTCCCATCGGCAGACATAGTCGGCGATCTCTCGCAAGATGAGATCCGGGGAAGGCGTTTCACGTTTCACGTTTGGCGTTCCTTTAGGAGCTAGGAGCTAGAATCTGGGAGCTAGTAGATTTAGCAGTCATCAGGGTTTCAACGAAATAAGTCGGAAACTGGCCGCTGCTCCACTCCAAGCTCCTAGTGCACCGTCTCTCATATAATGGTGTCATCGTTGCGTTCAAAATGGGCCGCCGGCAAGGCACGAGGAGGGCGCATCTCTAAATCGATACGTAACCGACGAGCAACGCAGCCGCCGGCCCATTTTCAACGCAACCCTTTGGGCCGCGGCCAGTTGGCTGTTTTTCGGCGTTGCTCGCTCGACCCGTATGATTCAGATATGGGTGCTTCGCTCGCGCCTTGAAAAACAGCCAACTGACCTGCGGCGATGGCATCATTATATGAGAGACGGTGCACTAGATCCTTGCTCCTAGCTCCTCGTGAAACGTGAAACGCGAAACGCGAAACGTCTTCACCGAGCGTCGATCGGCACAAAGGCGCGTTGCGCTGGCCCGACATAATCCGCGTTCGGTCGAATAAGCTTATTATTTTGGCGTTGCTCCTTCACGTGTGCCGACCAGCCGGTTATCCGGGACATGACGAAAAGCGGGGTGAAATGGGAGGTGGGGATTCCGAGAAACTGATAGAGCGTCGCACTGTAAAAGTCGGCATTGGCAAAGATGTTTTTTTCTTCCTTCATCACTTGCTCAATCGCCTCCGAAACCCCGAACAAATAGCCATCCGGCGCACCTTTTGAGAGGGTTTTGGACAAAGCTTTGTTAATCGCATTCCGCGGATCCGAATGTTTGTAAACACCATGACCAAACCCCATGATCTTGGTTTTGGCGGCCAGCAGTCGGCGTACCCCGGCGCGCGCCTCGTCCGGGGTTTGGAAACGCTGGACCAACTCCATCGCCGCCTCGTTTGCTCCCCCATGCAAAGAGCCGCGCAGGGTGCCGATCGCCGCAGTAATAGCCGAGTAAAAGTCGGCTAAGGTAGAGGCGCACACTCTCGCGGCGAAAGTCGAGGCGTTGAACTCGTGCTCGGCATAGAGGATCATCGATACATCCAGAGCGCGTCGCGCCTGATCGTCGGGCTCATGCCCGTGGAGCAAGGTGAGGTAATGGCCCGCGGTCGACTCACTGGATGTCTCCGTGGAAATTTGCTGTCCGCCCCGGCTGAAATGATGCCAATAGAGTAGCGCACTGGGAAAAATCCCGAGCAGTCTTTCGGCCACGCGATCTTGCTCAGCAAACGAGTGTTCCGGTTCGAGGGTTCCTAACATTGAGCAAGCTGTCCGCAGCACATCCATCGGGTGGGCATCACCGGGAATCTGTTCCAATACGGCGCGCAGAGGACCAGGCAGGCTTCGCCCTTCCTTGAGCCGCTGACGAAAATCCGCGAGTTCGGCGGCCTTAGGCAGTGCTCCGTGTAAAATCAGGTAAGCGACCTCCTCGAAAGTGGCGCGCTCCGCTAGTTCTTCGATCGCGTAGCCGCGATAGGTTAACCCAACGCCTTCCTTGCCCACGGTGGCAATAGCGGTACTCCCGGCAGACTGACCGCGCAGGCCGGTGCTGGCGGGTGAAGAAGATTTTTCATTCATAAATCTTTGCCAAAGAGTGCATCTAACTTTTCCTCGAATTGATAATAGTTGAGTATCTCATAGAGCTGTTCTCGCGTCTGCATCTCCGGCAACAGGCTCGCCTGGGTTCCCGTCTGCCGGATCGCCGTATAGACGCGCTCGGCCGCGTGGCCCATGGCGCGAAAAGCGCTGAGTGGGTAGAGCACCAGCCCGACCCCGGTGCTCCGCAGGTCCGCCAGAGAGAACAGGGGCGTTTTGCCGAACTCCGTCAGGTTCGCCAGCACCGGCACATGGACCGCGCCAACAAACTTGCGTAGTTCGTCGAGTGACGTAAGCGCTTCCGCGAAAATCAGGTCGGCCCCGGCGGCGGCGTACGCTTGAGCACGAGTGATCGCGGCGTGGAGGCCTTCTGTCGCGACTGCATCCGTTCGCGCCATGACGAGAAAGTCATGGTCCTGGCGGGCGTCAACGGCGGCTTTGACTCGATCGACCATTTCCTCCGTAGTAACCAGCTCTTTGTTCGGCCGATGCCCGCAGCGTTTGGCGGCGACTTGATCTTCCAGGTGGCAGCCGGCTGCGCCGGCTCTCCCGAGTTCGCGAATGCATCGGGCGATATTAAAGGCATTCCCCCAGCCCGTATCGGCATCCACGAGCAAGGGAAGTTCGGTTGCTCCGGTGATTCGGCGGACATCTTCACAGACGTCGTTCAGCGTTGTTATCCCGAGATCCGGCAGGCCGAAGGAAGCATTGGCGACGCCCGCTCCGGAAACGTAAAGAGCGCGAAACCCAGCGCGCTCGGCCAGCTTCGCGCTAAAGGCATTGATGACCCCGACAATCTGGAGGGGTTGTTCGGCCCTGATTGCCTCACGCAGCCGGCTGGCAGGGGTGGCCAATTGGCTCATTGCGAAATACTAGCATCGAAAAGCATCCCGGGGTTATTGAATTTCACAGCGCGGAATAGCCGCGCTGTGAACTGCTGGCAATTGTTTGGTGAGTGATTGTAAAAAAAATGCCACAATCCGAGTTTTTTGGGCTTAAAGCGTGCCTGCACCCGCGGAGGAATCCGATTCGGCTCGCTTTTCGAGAGAATCTTCGTTGGAATTTTCTCGGAAGAAAATCACTCGTTGGTAAATGAGAGCCAGGACGGGTCCAGCCTGGCAATACCGGCAGCCCAGTCAGTTTTATTGGTTTAATATGAATTCAGGTATGAAACATAAAATGCATCTAAATACCACGGCAGCCTCGGCCCTCGTTGTCCTGGCCTTGGCAGTATGCCAGACGGCGCTTGCTGCGGACAAAGGGGGAGCACAACCTCAGCAGTCCATTTTGCTCGCGCAGAACGCCCCGGCCGCGAAAATGAGGGCGGGTAAAGTCCGGCCAAACGTCGATAAGCATGGCGTGATCCTGAAGGGTTACGATCCGGTTGCTTATTTCAAAGTAGGCAAGGCGGTTAAAGGGAGTCCGGCTCACAAGAGTTCCTTTGGAGGAGTCACGTACTTTTTTTCATCCGCTGCCAATAAAGCAGAGTTCGATAAGGACCCGACCAGATACCAGCCCCAATTCGGCGCCTGGTGTGCTCATTCGATGGCACACGGCAAAATGGCCGATATCGACCCGAACGCGTTCGCGATTTACCAGAACAAACTTTACGTTTGCTCGACACCCGCAGCCGCGGCTGATTTCAAGGCAAATGCCCCCAAGCTAGTACCTCAGGCGGACGACCATTGGCGGCAATGGGTCTCGGGGTAATCCCGAGTAGCATAAGTTTCCAGCTTGTGCGAGTCCCGAGTCACTAGTCCCGGGTCCCGAGTAACGAGTGAAACTCTATCAAGGTGAGCCGCTTTAACCCCGATTCTCACATGGGGCCGCTCGTATCGGAAGAACAACTGAACCGGGTACTCGGCTTCCTCGAAGCCGGGAAGGCCAATGGGGTCAAAACGGTGTTAGGCGGCAACCGAATCGGCGATCGAGGTTACTTCGTCGAACCGACGATTCTCACCGGAACGCGTCCGGGGATGAAAGTCGTCGATGAAGAGATCTTTGGGCCGGTCGTTTGTGCGACGCCCTTTGACGAATTGGACCAGGTAGCAACGCAAATGAACCAGACAACTCACGGTCTGGCCGGCGCCATCTGGACAAAACGTTAGCAAGGCACACCGCATGGCTCGCGCCATGAAGGCTGGTACCGTCTGGATTAATTGTTATAACGTCTTCGATGCCGCATTACCCTTTGGCGGTTACAAACAGTCCGGTTGGGGAAGAGAAATGGGCAGAGAAGCGCTCGAACTCTACACCGAAGTTAAATCTGTCTGCCTGAAGGTTTAGGGTTAACCGCTCTCTTACCGGTTGCAAACTGCCCATTCGACAGGGGCCATCACAGCTTCGCCTATAGCTTCGGCGAAGCTGTGTTGCGCGTGAAACCAAGCTGGGGACGAGACAACGTAAGAAATTAACAGTAGATCGCGACGTCACAGCCCGGCGTAGTCGTAACCGCATTGCTTCTGCCGCCCCGGAGGGGCTGGGGAAAAATAGGCCAACGGGACCCCGGCAAACCAGGTAAGACCGAGCGCCGACGTAAGTCGGATTCCCCCGCTTTTGTGACCCGAAAGCGGCAGCTAAATCCACCGTACGCGCCGTCCCGCCGAAATCGACTGAGCTGAAGTCCACGGCGATCCCGCCCGTCGAGCTGATAATCGTGAACTGCATTCCGGTCAGCACACTCGCGTAAGCTAGGCTGGCTGACGCCCAGAAGGACTCTAACGCTTGTCAGAATACGTCAGTGCCCCTCCACACACACAACCCATGAAAAAGCGTCATAGAGTGATTGGCGGAGCAGTCCGGCGCGACTGCCCCAGGAGACGATGAGACCGTCGGTGCTATGCAGGCTGCATTTAAAGCTTCCAATTCGTTACTGCAATTGATAGGATTCTTAACGGTTTTTTCTGCACGCATTCCGTGTAACGCAAAGGACGTACTAACCCTAAGGATCATGATGAACACGCAAGTTCCCCTTCTGCGCATGTCCTCTACCGTTCTGGCCATGACCGTCTTAGCCACGGCCTTCTCGACGACGAAAGCGCTCCCCCCGCTAATCGCGCCTCCCAATCTCGGACCTCACATCGATCAATCCTTCAGCTCGACGGATACTTCGACCGTTACCGCGAATTCCAACGGAATAATCACGCTGGAGGGTGGAACGGTCACGCTTGATGCCATTAGCGGAGGCCAGATTGCTGCTTTGCTGGCAACGGGCGCTAACGCGCAGATCACCGCGACCGGCGTCACCATCGTAAACGATAATCTCCAGGGCACTTCCTTTACTTTTGGCGTCAATGCTACCAGCACACCTACCGGTGCCGCGGCCGTCAATTTGTTCGGGGGAAGTATCGACGCGACGGCGATCGGCAATGGCAGGGCCGTCGGTATCAATGCGGGCGTCGGTGGGACTGTTCGTGCCTCCAACCTCACGCTCGATTCAACCGGACCAAATGCCCACGCTATTGTATCGGCCGGTGGCACAATTGCTCTGGTAGACGGCGCGATTACCACGAACGGCTCGTTTGCGCTAGGCCTCCAGGCTAACGGCAACGCAGGACCCGCCACGATCACTGTCGACGGCACTACCATTAGAACACTCGGACCGACGAGCTCTGGCGCTCGGGCGGAAGGTACGAATGCTGCAACGATTAGCCTGACAAATGCTACAATCGATACAGAGGGCGATAACGCGACCGGGCTGATTGCAATCGGTACTGGCAAAACGATCACGACTACCAATACGAACATCGAAACTGTTGGTTCCTCAGCTTCTGGAGCTGCCGATTTTAATGGAGCCCACATCAATGAGACAGGCGGAACGATGACGACCTCTGGCAGCAATTCTATCGGTATCTCGTCCAACGGTCTGGGGAGCACCCTAACGGCCGTAGGCTTAACGGTGACAACGACTGGGACGGATAGCAGCGGCGCCTTAGCGCACGAAGGTGCACTGCTTACCCTGCAAAATAGCATAGTAACGACCACTGGAGACAACGCTGTAGGACTGAAGGTGATTCCTGCCCCAACGCAAGGCTCGACGTTGATGGCGACGAACAGCACGGTAAGCACTAATGGATTAAACGGGGAAGGAATCCTGGTAAGCGGCCGCGTGCCGCTGACCGTCACGGACGTAGTCAGTCTGAACAGCACCAACGTGACCACGCAGCAGGGGGATGGAATTGATTGGGACGGCCAGTCCAATACGAATGTCAGCCTGACAAACGGGACTACGGTGGTTCCCGGGAACGGAGTGTTATTGCGTGCGCTTGCCGGGACCGGAGGCGGCACGCCGCGAGTCTTGAATCTGACAGCGGATGGGACCGTGGCCCTGGAGGGGGATGTGTTGGTGGGGCCCGACAGCGTGGTGAACGTGAACCTCCTTAGTAATTCGGTGTTAACCGGGGCGATGCAGAACGCAAATAATGTCGCAATCGAGACGGGTAGCCGATGGGATATAACGGGCAGCTCAACAATCGGATCGTTGACCTTCAACGGCGGGACACTGCAATTCAACAACGCCGTCAACCTGGGAATTACGCGCCTCATCACGCTGAATGCCTCAGGCGGAACAATCAACACGAATGGGAATGACGCGACACTCTCACAGGCAATCGTGGGGGTCGGCGGGCTGACCAAAACTGGCGCCGGCACGCTGACGCTCTCCGGAACGAATACCTATAGCGGCGGCACGAGCTTCAATGGCGGAATTCTTGCAGTAAACAGCGACTCCAATCTGGGAACCGGGCCGCTCAGTTTTAACGGCGGGACGCTCGAAGCACTCGGAGATATTACTTCAACCAAAGCGGTCATGCTCAATGCCGGGGACGGCACGTTTTTGGCCGATGCCGGCACGACCTCGAGGCTCAGCGGAGCGATCAGCGGTGTCGGCGGGTTCACCAAGGATGGCGCCGGCGAATTGATTCTGACCGGTGTGAACAGCTATAGCGGCAGTACGGTCGTGAAGGGCGGCACGCTGAACATCCAAGATGGCGGTAAGGACTCCGATAGCACCGGCGTCGTTGGCACCCTTGGCACCGCTACGGAGGCCACTGGGACGGTGAACGTCATCGGTCCAGATTCGACCTGGACCAACTCTGGCCGCCTCCTTGTTGGTGCTGGTAATGGTTTCCATGGTTTCCTGAACATTCAGAACGGCGGCACGGTGTCAGATAATGCCGGATCTGTCGGCGCTACTCCCGGCTCAACTGGAACAGTGACGGTGGATGGCGCGGGCTCGATGTGGACAAGCGCTGGCGGGCTGTTTGTCGGCGATTTCGGCACCGGCACCTTGAACATTCACAATGGCGGCCACGTCACGAATTCCCGCGGGGAGATCGGCGTTTTCGCCGGCTCGGCTGGTACAGTGGCGGTGGACGGGACGGACTCGACCTGGACAAACACCGGCAATCTCTATATTGGCGGCATCGTAGCCGGGCCGCGTGGAACCGGTCTTCTGGAGATCACCAACGGTGGTACGGTGAGCGCCGCAGCAACCACGATCTGGAACACCGGGACACTGGCAGTCGGCGCCAGTTTTAGGTTGATCACCTCGCTAACCGTCAACGGCGGCACAATCCGCACCCTGGCCGATACCACTTTTCCGAACAACGCGACGCTCGTTGGGGGTGGCGTTATTCTCGATTCGAACGGTTTTGATTCGGCGTTTTCGGGCGCGTTTACAGGCTCTGGCGGTCTCACCAAGATAAGCCCCGGCCTGGTGATCTTGACCGGGGACAACACCTTCTCCGGCGGCACCACAATCCTCGGCGGAACGCTAGAGCTTGGTAACGACGGAACGACCGGAAGCATCAGCGGGAATGTCACCAATAACGGAACCCTGGAGTTTGACCGGCGAGATCCTGTGACCTTTAGCGGCGTGATCAGCGGCAGCGGTGATTTGGTGAAGATAGGCGCCGGCACATTGACTCTGACTGCCAACAACACCTATAGCGGCGGGACTACCATCCAAGACGGTACTCTGGTTGCAGGGACACCAAACGCCGCTCAAGAAGTATCCTTCGCGCTAGGTGCAGGAGACGTCTTTTTGCAGGGAGGAACCCTGCGCACGTCAAGTTTGGAGACCGGCAAGCCACTGACAATCAATGTCGGCGGCAATTATACACAAGGTCCCGGCGGGACGCTGGCGCTCGGAGTCGCTGGCATCAATGGGGAGGATTATGATCACGTGCAGGTTGGAGGTAATGCGAGTTTGAACGGGACGCTGGCCGTGAGTTCTCTAAATAATTTCCGTCCTTCCACCGGAAACGGCTTTGAAGTACTTCATACCAACGGCGTGCGGAGCGGCCAGTTCTCCCAGGTCAACGATTCTTTGAATAACAATTCCAACCTCCAACGGATCGATGTCTACGCGCCAAATGGAGTAGCTTTGGTCTACGTGGCAGCCGCGCCGACACCACCGACGCCTAGTCCAACTCCAAGGCCACCCATTATAGATGTCATCCCCGAGCCGCTTCCGCCCGTAAATCCCGAGGAACCGTTGCCGATTCCGCCTTTGCTTGCGATTCTGGACCCGACTGCCGAACAGTTAACGTCTCTCTTTGAAATCAGCTTTTCGGGAGCCAATTCCCAAAGATTCAATCTGGAAGACCGTCTCGCGGAGATCCAAAGAGGTTCGACGGGATTTGAGTCCACGATTCCACCAGCGGCTTCGCCTTCCGGTAAGGAGACCATTTTTCAAAAAGATGGGAAGGGCGTCGTCTCTCAACCACCGGTCTTTCAGCCCACACCGGAAAACCGCTGGGGCGTGTGGGTCAACGGCTGGGGTGATTTCGTCTCAGTCGATAGCGATAACCGCGCAAAGGGCTATGACTTCACCACGGGAGGGGCGACCGTCGGCATTGATTACAGGTTCACCGACCACCTGGCGATCGGGCTTTTTGGTAGCTACGCTCATACCTGGACCCATCTTCAACCCGCTGGAGACATTGACGTCAACACCGGACGCGGCGGTCTGTATGCTACCTACTTCGATCGCGGGTTTTATGTCAATGGCTCGGCGTCTGGCGGCTACAACAGCTATGACACCAGCCGGCAAGGTTTGCTGGCGCTGGCCACCGGGAGCACCGAAGGCTACGAATTCAGCACCTTCCTTGAAAGTGGCTACGACTTTCATTTCGGAAATTTAGCGGTTGGCCCGCTCGCCTCGGTGCAATACACCAACGTGCATGTTAACGGTTTCAGCGAACAGGGTTCGTTATTGCCTTTGCGAATCCATTCTGATTCGGAAGAGTCCTGGCGAACAGACCTTGGCCTGCAGGCTTCTTACACCTGGCATTGTGGAAGCATGTTGGTGGTCCCATCCGTACGAGCTGCCTGGGAACACGAATTCAAATACTCGGCTCTGCCGATAACCGTCAGTTCCGCGGCTTTTCCGGGAGCCACGGCAACGTTTTTCGGCCCGAGCCAAGGTCATGATAGCGCTATTATCAATGCAGGTCTCGGGGTTCAATGGACACCGAGAATCTCAACCTATGTCGGCTATCAGGGACAACTAGGCCGGAGCAATTACGAGGCGAACGGTGTTACGGGTAATATTAGTTTTAGCTTCTAACGGCGAAGAACTCTCGCAAGCGCCCAAGGATTGGGAAGAATCGTGTTTGGGGAAACTTCGTGTCACAAACAGGAATTGTCCGATGCCTCGCACCGAGGTCACAGCGCGGCCGCGCCGCAACCACATCGTCCGCGCAGACTCCACTTACAGGTTTCCAGGGCTTGTCGGACTTTGGAAATCTGCGGCAGCCACCCAAGCGATTGGTCGCCCGAGCGGTTAGAGATCGTCTCAGAATGCCGCACTGTCTTGTGGCTGTAGGGCGAAAATTTAGAGAATGTCTCGCAACATCCCGAAATCGGTAGGGCGAGAATTCATCTGAGCCTTCGGCGAAGACTCGTTCGAGCCGGGCGCTGCGGCAGGTCACACTGAAGACGGCTCAAACAAGTTCTCGCTAAGGCTCGAATAAATTTTCGCCCTACCGGCGCAGGACCAAAGACGCTTTGGGACATGTCTCGAACCTTAGCTCGATTGCGCGAGCTACAGATTGGCCAAAGTCCGACAGACCCTGGAAGACGTTCTATTGGTCTTCAAGGGAGATTTTGCGCAAATTGGTTGCAATTAATTGGTTGGAATTGAAGGACCCAAGAACCGTGTTTGATTTGGTTGCGTTGGTGGAACTCGGGATCATCGGGGGTGCGCTCTAGCCACATTTTGTAGATGATGTTGAGCCAACGCTGTCCCAGAGAGCGGATGGCGGTGGCATGGGAGTGGTCTTTGGCGCGGTGGGCTTGGTAGTAGGTCCGGGGCCCAGGGACAGCGCCTCAGACTATGTTGGCTAAACAGATGGATGGCGTGGCGCAGGAACTTGTCACAAGCCCAGCGCTGATGGCATTGGCGATGTTTGCCAGAGATTTTGGTGACCGGCGCCGTGCCGGCCAAGCACTGGAGACTTTGCGCTCCGCCCTCGAAGCGTTGGCGATCATCGCCGATCTGGGCTAACAAGCGGGGAGCCAGCTTGGGGCCCGCGCCCGGTAAAGAGCCAAAAAGCTCGTGATCGGGATGGGAGCGAAAAGTTCTTCGATCCGTTGGCGGTATTCGGCCAGCCGATCTTCTAAGGCAAAAAGCATTTTGAGCAAGCTCAGCGCCAGCAGGCTTTTAGCCTTGGTCGCCGGCTTGCTGCCACAGAACTGGGGTGGCATGGGCAAAGAGTTCCATCCGGCGGGGGCCGCTTTCGGTACGCCAGCGCCGATGGCTGTGCAGGAATTTTTGCCACTGCCGCGGGCCGGCCTGGGCCAGCAGTTGGGGCGTGGGGAAACGCTGCAAAAACATCCAGGCTGCAAGGGCACTCCAATCCTCAAAGGCTTCCAGAGCGCTCGGATAGTACTCGGCCAAGGCATGCCGGAGTTGATTGACAAAGGCGGTGCGCTGTTCAATCAAACTGACCTCATCGCGACACAATAAGCGCAGCTCTTTAATCAGGGGATCCTCCGGCCAAAGCGCCTTCCAGTGCTGACCCTCCATCCGCAGGGCGTCGGCAAAACTCCAGGCATCGAGCCGGTCGTCTTTAACCCCGCTGGGCGCCTTGCGTTGGCGGTAAGCTTGTGCGCTTTTAGGGTTGAGCGGATAAACCTTCATCCCGGCTTCCAATAACTGCTCGACGGCCGCGCCTTGGCTGGTCTCGATCGCAAAAGGGATCGAACCGGGTGCATCGCCTCCCGGGATACGGACGAGGCCGTCCGCGCTACGCCGGTGCGCTCGCGTGAACCCTTTTCAGCAGCCGGATATGTTCGAGAACGAGGACGATTTGGTTGCGGCTACGCCGCGCTGTACTACTGTCCGTAAAAATGTTGTTTTCCTGCGAGGATTTGCGAGGAGCTGAACAGTTTGAAGGTTGACCGGCAAGATGCCGGTGTCAGGGTGGAAAAGTGGCACAGGCGGTAACAAAGGCCGCCAGGCCGCCGGTTGAGGTATCAAAAAAGTTAACATGGCCGGCCGAGTTCGTGGTGACGTTCGCATGGTCCGCCGAACTGCCGTTGCGAAAATCCGTGACCGCCCCGCTCTCGATTAAGATGGTAGCCGTCCCACCAAGCGCCTCATCATGAAAGGTGGTCACACCACCTGACATGGTCGTGATCGTGGAGTTCCCAGCTGTTGAGCCGGTGAAAAAGTCCGTGCTCCCGGCATTCATGATTATGGCGTTTCCCGCAGTCGGGGAAGTGCCACTCGGCACGCTGCCGCCAGGAGGATTGCCGCGTCGGGGGAATTTGCCGCGAGCGTACCGACTATGCTGAGAGACTGCAATTCCAGAAATTACGGATTTTACGGTGCAAAGCGGAACCCTCCGTTGCTGCAGGGGTTGCACAGGTAGATCGTCCTGACATCGCGTTCCTGGTGCTGCGCAATTTGAATGTTCGCCCGGGCTGACGGAAAAGCGGAATTCGCGCAATGAGTAGTCACTCCCCGACCAAAGCTTGGCTTTATGATCGGCTTGTGGCTGTTCGGTAAGCGATGAACCGAAAGAAGAGAACGACGAAGTCACCCCGTGAAAAGCAGCCGAGGAACTAACTTTCGAGCGAGAGTGTGTGTCGCGAATCTTTCGCATATCCGCCCAGAACGCCGGGCACAGACGGGGACCGGGCGTGTGGGACTATGGTTCATGGGCGCGCCGATGATCGCCGTCCTGGCGGGATGATGGTGTAGCGTGCTTAGGTAGGCCGTATAGCTCCTAAAGAGACTGGCAGAGCGCGAGTATGGACCGGCAGGAGCCGGTCCCTACCGGTGCGCAGCTATCATGGTGTGGTAGGGATGAGCTCCTGCTCGTCCCAGTGACAATTGTCCGGAAGGACAATCCCCGTCCCCGCAGGGACAATGGATTAATAGCCGGCAATTTATTGCTGGCAGTAGGACGAGCAGGAGCTCGTCCAGAGCTCGTCCCTACCCACTATGATAGCTCCCGGATCCTCGCACGCTAAAGTCCGCGACGCTTCGGGGGGGTCAGTCCGTGTTATTGGACAGGGTTGTTGGCAAGATTTACGGGGTAACTGAGCGGTGCCTTTCACCACAAACTCCGATCAAGCGTCCGGTATTGTACCGCCTCGGAGAGGTGCTCGACATTGATCGATTCGCTATTGGCGAGGTCCGCAATCGTTCGCGCGACTTTGAGAATTCGATCGTAGGCGCGAGCGCTCAGGTTGAGCGAACTGACCGCCTGTCGCAAGAGGTCGAGACTAGCAGCGTCGACCGCACAATGCCGCCGGATGAGCCGAGGCGTCATCCGGCTGTTACAACTGATGCGCGGCTCGCGCGCCAATCGTTTTTGCTGGATGCAGCGCGCTCGCGCAACGCGCGAACGAATGACTTCCGAATCTTCTTCCGGGTGCGCCGAGGTGAGTTCCTGGAAATCGATGTCGGGCACGTCGATATGGATATCGATTCGGTCCAGCAATGGACCCGAGAGCCGGCTCCGATACTTCTGGACCTGTGTGGGCGCGCACCGGCACTCGCGACGGCTATCTCCGAAATGACCGCACGGACAGGGATTCATCGCGGCAACAAGCATGAATTCGGCCGGGAAAGTCAGCGACCCGGCAGCGCGCGAGATCGTGACCCGCCCGTCTTCCAAAGGCTGGCGCATCACTTCGAGGGTCGATCGATGAAACTCGGGCAACTCATCCAGAAACAGGACGCCATGATGAGCCAGACTCACCTCGCCTGGGTTAGGATGAGCCGAGCCTCCGAGCAGGCCCGCGTCCGAGATCGTGTGATGCGGGCTGCGAAAAGGTCGTTCGGTCACCAGACCCCTTCCGCTCTCAAGCAAACCGCAGATGCTGTGTACCTTGGTCGTCTCGATCGCTTCTTCCCGCGTCAGCGGAGGAAGGATGGAAGGAATACGCTTGGCGATCATTGACTTGCCGGAACCGGGCGGCCCGATCATGAGCAAATTATGAGCGCCCGCGGCCGCGATCTCGACCGCCCGCTTGACGTGCGGTTGACCGCGCACTTCCGCAAAATCGCACTCAGAAGGGCAGAGAGCGCCATTGACTTCCCGCGGCACCGCCGGTGTCAGCTCAACTTCACCACGCAGAAACTGGACGACCTCAGCCAGACAACTGGCCGGATAAACGGTGACGCCGCGCACGATAGCCGCTTCCGCCGCGTTCTGGACGGGAACGACCATAGTTGGCCGGCCGCTGCGCCGCGCTTCGAGCGCCAAGGCCAGCACGCCTTTGATCGGTCGCAGTGCCCCCGAGAGCGCCAGCTCACCGGCGACAAAGAACGAATCGAGTGGCGGTAACCGGTTTTCCTCCTGAAGTTGCAGCATGGCCAGCGCGATCGGCAGATCGAAAATCGGACCTTCCTTGCGCAGATCAGCCGGTGCGAGATTAATGGTGAGGCGACGCCCGGAAGGCCAACGCAGACCGCTATTACTGATAGCGGACGTGACGCGGTCGCGGCTCTCCTTGACTGCCGTATCGGGTAAACCCACAACGGCAATCCGATCGACATTCCCCCAGCCCGCATGGACCTCAATTTCGACTTCGTGCGCATCGACGCCAACTACCGCCGCGGAATAAACCTTTGAGGCCATGAACAGCCTGGAGAATGAATGTTCATTACTTTTATTGCAAATGTTTTATACATTGTATGTACGCGTTTTAACGTGACGTGGAGCAACATTCGGCAGACCTAGGGCCGGTAGGGCAGTATCTGAGCAGGTCTGGCAAGGGAAAAAGTTAAAGTTTTTCACCGATTGGTGAGTGGCGTTTTTTGAGGACTTGGAGGTAGCGCTCTTCGTCATAAGGGGTGCGGTCCTGCCAGAGCCGGAAGATGACGCGGATCCATTTAAAGGCCAAGGCGCGCACGGCAGTGTGGTGGGACTTACCGCGGGCCATTTGCTCTTGATAATAGAGCTTGGCCCATTGGGAATAAGGAATGGAATGAGCCGCGAATTCGTGGAAGCTCTGGCACAGGAATTTGGAGCGAAAGCGCCGCCGCTGGACGCTTTTGGTTTGCCCACTGCGCACTTGGACCGGAGCGATTCCGCTTTTTTTCTGTACCTCCAGGGCTTCGGCAAAAGCCTGCCGATTGGAGCCAAAAGCCACCAACAAGCGCGGGGCTAATTGCGGGCCGGCTCCGGGCAGACTTTCAAAAATGTGCCGATCGGGATGTTTGGCAAACAGAGTGTGGATGGCTTTGTCAAAAGCCTTGATGGAATCTCGCAGCGGCAACAATTGACTGACCAAACACTTGCAACTCAGCACGGAGGGCTCCAGCAGAGAACGATCCTCGGTGACGGTTTGGGCCCGAGCGATCTTTTCCAGCCGCTCCTCAATCAAGCTTTGGCTCCGGCTGTGGTGTTGATAGAAAAAGGAGCGCAGGGTCTGGGACTTGGCTTTTTTTAAACTCTGCAGGGTCGGCCAGCGTTTCAAAAAATGTAGTGCCAGGGTCGTGTCCAGATCGTCGAGGACCTCCAGGGCCAGCGGATAGTAGACTTTGAGTAAGCTGGTGAGTTGGTTTTCGCACACCACGGAGGCCTCGACGGCTTTGCGTCGGTGCTGACCGAGCAAATCCAGTTCCCGCACTACCGGCTCCGGGGGTTGATAAAGCCGGAGCCGATCCCGATGGTGATCAACGAGCTCTTCGATCAATTGGCTGTCGAGGGGGTCATCCTTGGCGCCACTGGTAAAGAAGACCTTGCGGTATTCGCTTAAACTCAAAGGATTGAGCGGATAGAGGTCGATCCAGTCTCCCTGGGTGCGAAGCATTTCAAAGAGTGCTCCCCGATTTTGTTCAAAACCAATGGCCACCCGCCCCTGCGGACCAGCCAAGCTTTTGAGCTCTTCGAGCCAGGTCCGAACCGAAACGGGATCGGCGCCCAGCTGGAATGTCCGGCATCCTCCCTCCGGACCAGAGCGTTGACAGACAGCGTGTTCTTTATCAGCCCAATCGATTCCCACGCTGACCATATAATGGGGATCTGGGACCGGAAACGGATTTGATCGGTTCATGCTTGCTCCTTTTTTCTGGTTTTACCCAGCGCGAAAAAAGCCGCTTGGCTTTGGCCGTCCGAAATCCGTATAGTTAAGTCGTCGAAGTGTGAAGTGCTCGACCTCAACTAGAGTATTCGTTGTGACGAATCAAAGCGCGACCGGCTGGCTCGAAACTCTGCCCTAAAGATCTCGCGGACCCGAAAATCCTATTCGTAGCCAGCCGGCGCGTCCTTCTTCGCGTGGGCAGCGCGGGATTTTGCCCGACTGCCCTTGGCAATGAAAACCCTTTCTTTTTTCCAAAGCTTTCTTTTCTCCGGGCGGAGTTATTCACAAGCTGGAGCTCCGACCGGTAGGGCCTCCGACCACAGCTTGCTGAATAACTCCGGACTTGCTATACGGACTTGCTATACGAAAATTCATTCGAGCCTTGAACTTGTTTGAGCCGGGGGTGCAAGTGGCAGCCTGGGTCGTTCCGTCACCGGATTCGCGCCCACGATAGCCCGGAAGCAAGGTACCAATATATGTCGCGAACCCGGTAAGGGCCGGCTTGAGCGACGCTGTGGCTCATTGGCCATTCCAAGGCGAGGTGACCCCATTTGCTGATTGGTGGTGACGACAAATTCACGGAGATAATCTCGAAACCGCCGATCGCCGGATGCGAGCCTTAGCGAAAGCTTATTTGAGGCGTCCCAATTGTGGCGATTCCAATTTCAGATCCCCGAATTCGGTGCCGTACGACAAAGTTTCCAAGATTGGTCGACATCAATTCATCGGGCGAACGCTTCGCCAGATGATATAAAGTCCAAAACGCCGGGCAGCCTCGAACAGTGGAGTATCCGGCATGCAAGCGTACGATCTACTTCATCCAGACCAGGCCACACCGTTCGAGGGGAGAGATGTTTTCGACCGGCGAGGCAAAAAGATCGGAGTTGTGGCGGCTCACTGGTTCAATCCGAGTACCGACCAAGTTGAGTTCCTCGGTGTTCGGCCAGGTCTACTGTTTGGCGGTTGCCATTTGGTTCCGGCACGGAGCGCATCAATCGATCCAGCCGACGACCGCGTCCACCTCGGCGTGGACGAAGAGATTGTCCTGAAGGCGCCGACTGCCATCCCGCACCAAGGTTTGGCTGAGGTTGAAAAAGAGGAAGTAAATGCCTATTACCACGAGTTTGTGCCCGTCGAGCGAGTGACTGATATCGCGGAAGTCCGTCCCGAAGAGGCGCTGAAGCCGCCACCAGTGACAACCCCACCTCCGGGTAAGCTGGAAAACCAGTTTATTCCCAGCGAGCATACCGCCGTTGAAGAAGGGCTGCCGGCAGATGAGCTGACGGAGGAACGCCTCGAAAGCGGCCCGCAACCCGTGAAAGAACCGAACCCCAATGATCAACAGATTACCAAAAATTCTTAGCGTCCTGCTCCTCCTGTTCGGCACGGGCCTGGCGGTGGCTGCGTTCGAGTTGTCCATCCCAACCGTGATCGCGCAAACCACTCGGCATAGCCATCGAGCCACTCGGATCACCCAAAAACAAGCTGAACAAATCGCTCTCAGCAAAGTTCCCGGAGGCAAGATTCGAAGTTCCGAGCTGACCGGCGCCGGCCGGCAGCGCTTTTGGGCGGTGTTCGTGCTGAAACCGAACTCGAAAAACGCGAAGGAAATTCACGTTGACGCGCGATCCGGCCAAGTGCTGAAGTCGCAAACCGAAAAGCCGGAGGACCAGGCAGAAGAACCCGCGAAGACTCGCTAAACGGATAGCCAATAGCCGGATAGCCGATAGCCCCGGATTTGCTGATGAGGTTTGTGGATTATGGATCCGGTGGCGGGCCGGACGCGATGGTCCTGGCCGAAATGCCTGTACCTAAGCCGCAAGCAGGGCAGGTGTTAATCGAGGTGGCGTTCGCGGGGGTCAACCGACCGGACACTTTTCAGCGTGCCGGAAGCTATCCGCCGCCACCAGGAGCGTCGCCGATCCTTGGTCTGGAGGTATCCGGGAAGGTCGTGGACAAAGGTTCCCAGGTGACCTCATGGGACTTCGGGGACCAAGTCTGCGCACTGGTCGCTGGCGGCGGCTATGCGGAGTTTTGCGTCGCCGACGCCAGGCACTGCCTTCCGGTTCCTGCGGGCCTGAACTTAGCGGAGGCAGCGGCGCTTCCGGAAAACCTGTTTACGGTTTGGACCAACCTGGTTGATCGGGGCCGCTTGGCGCTGGAAGAAACGGTGCTGATTCATGGCGGCTCAAGCGGCATCGGATACCAGGCAATTCAATTGTCCAAAAACCGCGGAGCCAAGGTCTTCGCTACCGTGGGCACCCCGGAAAAAGCCAGGTTCTGCCGCGACCTCGGCGCCGATTTACTGATCAATTACCAATCCGAAGACTTTGTGCAGGAAACCATGCGCGCGACGGATAACGAGGGCGTCGATATCGTGCTCGACATGGTTGGTGGAGATTACATCCGGCGAAATATCCAGATCCTGAAGCTGGAAGGTCGGCTGGTGCAAATCGCGTTTCTCAAGGGCAGCATGGTCGCCGGCCTGGATTTCCGGCCAATCATGACTCGGCGCTTGACGATAACCGGGTCGACCCTTCGGCCGTTACCGGCGGAACGAAAGGCGGCCATCGCGTCCAATCTGCGGCAGCACGTCTGGCCGCTCCTGGAGCAAGGCAAGATCCGGGTTTGGATCGATCACGAATTTCCTCTGACACAGGTACAGGAAGCCCATCGTCTGATGGAGAGTGGCCAACACATGGGGAAAATCGTGCTCAGGGTGGGATGGGGTCAGTGCCAGTGCCAGTGTCGGTAGGGCGAGAATTTATTCGAGCCTTCGGCGAAGACTCCTTCGAGCCTGGCGCAGGAGTTGCCACCCGCTCCAGGCGGCTCCGCCTTCGCCAAGGCTATGGCGGACACGTTAAACGGGTTTTCGCCTACCGGCGCAGGACCATGGCAGTGGCCCCTGATAATCGCTTGACAAGCCGATTTTTATGGTGCTTTGTAGGGGTTCTGCCAAATTTGTGGCGATTTGCGTCGATTTCTAGGAGAAATCTGCCAGTCTGGGGCGAACTAGCAGGGGGATGGGGATGGCAGAGTGCGTAACCCCCAGACCTGCTGCCGGCTAACAGTCCCGGGGTGCGGCAGCGGGAGTGCTGTTGCGGCGGCCGTGCACGGGGAAGGGTGGCGGAGGATATTTTAGAAAAATACGTTGAACGCTGCATTGAGCAACGGTGTCAAAGCACAGGTTGCTTAAGGTAGTTAACCTTTTTGGGTGGGAAACGACGGGATTTCCCAGAAAACAACTGGTCGGTCTACAACAATACACGTATGGCAGGTGAAGATTCAGATACGGGCATCAAGATTTACCTTCGGGAAATCGGGCAGATTGCACTGCTGACTCCCCAAGAGGAGATTGAGCTGGCCGCACGAATCAAGAAGGGCGATCGCGAAGCGCGCGCTCTGATGATCAAGGCTAATCTCCGTTTGGTCGTTAAAATAGCCCACGACTACGCAAATTTGGGGTTGCCTCTGCTGGACCTTATCTCAGAGGGCAATATCGGCCTGATGAAGGCGGTCGAGCGGTTTGACCCGGCAAAAGGTGGTAAACTTAGCACCTACGCCGCCTGGTGGATTAAACAATCCATCAAACGAGCCTTGGCAAATCAAAGTAAAACGATTCGGCTCCCGGTGCATTTGGTCGATAAGATCTCGAAAATGCGGCGCGTGTCGTTGCAGATGAGCGAGGAACTCGGACGCGAACCGACCGATGAGGAGCTGGCCGAAGAAATCGGTATCTCCAGCGGAAAAGTTTCCCAGCTTAAGACGGTCTCGATCCGTCCAGCTTCCTTGGATGCACCGATCAGTGACGATGATTCGACTGAATTTGGTGAAATCGTCGGAGACGAAGAGGCCCAAACGCCTTTCGAACTCTTGCGAGACAAGAATCTCCGCGACGAGGTCAGCGATTTGCTCGAAGTGCTCGACGACCGCGAACGGAAGATCATCTTCCAGCGGTTCGGGCTGGATGGCGGCAAGCCAAAGACCTTGGAGGAAGTAGGAAAAAAATTTGGCGTGACCCGGGAGAGAATCCGGCAGCTGCAAAATATTGCCTTGGCCAAATTGCGTCGGGCTCTTGGAAAAAAAGAGAGACCGATCGATGTTTTGCAAGAAGCAATGTCGTAAACTGGTTGACTCCTTGTCGAGCGAGTTTCCAAAAGGGCCGTCCTGCTGGGCGGCCTTTTTCTTGAGGAAAGGCAACGCCGAGTTATTCTTCCCTCCACACTTCTATGAGAACTGGTAATCCGATTTTGACCGATTCGACCTTCGAAGCCGGCGGGCGCGCAACCGAAACGATGACTTTAAGCGGGGTGATCAACCGCTCGTTGATTTTGCTGTTGCTCGTAGTTTTGTCCTCCATCGCGACTTGGAACGTGGCTGGCGCGCACCCTTCGCTGGCCTATACCGCGTCGATCTTCGGCGCACTCGGGGGCCTGGTCGTGGGCGTGATTACGTCATTCAAGAAATCCTGGGCTGCAGTGACCTCCCCAGTCTACGCGGTGTTGCAAGGTTTCTTTATAGGCGCCATCTCCTGGTCGCTCGAGAGGCGGTTCCCTGGAATCGCGGTCCAATCGGTTTGCCTCACTTTTGCGGTGATGTTCGCTTTACTTGGTGCTTATCAGACCGGTTTGATTCGGCCGTCGCAAACCTTTCGTTCTATCATCGTTGGCGCGACGGGGGGAATTCTCGTGGTCTATTTGGTCAACATGGTTGCGGGTTTATTCTTTCACCGTCCCCTTTCTTTCATCACGGGAACGGGCCCGCTGGCTATCGGGTTTTCGGTCCTGGTGGTCGGCATTGCCGCGCTCAATCTCGTCCTCGATTTCGACTTTATTGCGACTGGCGTGGCGAATGGAGCGCCGAAAAGCCTCGAGTGGTTTGCCGCTTTCGGACTGACGGTTACGCTCGTTTGGCTCTACATCGAGATTTTGCGTTTGCTGGCCAAAATCCGCAGCAACGATTAGCGTGCATCGCTGATCGGGCCTAAGGGCTCTGTCGGACTCTGATCCTGTCCCGAAGGGGTCTGAGATGGTCTGTCGAGTCTTTTGGGGTGGAGTTATTCACTGCGCGAAGGGTAGGGCGATCCGCCTTGGCGGACGAGCGCCAGGCGCGAACTTGTTTGAGCCGTCCTGGGCGCGGCATATCCCAGGGCAGGGCTGGAACGAGTCTTCGCTGAAGGACTCAGATGAAGAGATTATGTCATAACGTGTCTCTGACCCTGTTGGGGTAGGGCAGTATCTGAGCAGGTCTGGCAAGGGAAAAAGTTAAAGTTTTTCACCGATTGGTGAGTGGCGTTTTTTGAGGACTTGGAGGTAGCGCTCTTCGTCATAAGGGGTGCGGTCCTGCCAGAGCCGGAAGATGACGCGGATCCATTTAAAGGCCAAGGCGCGCACGGCAGTGTGGTGGGACTTACCGCGGGCCATTTGCTCTTGATAATAGAGCTTGGCCCATTGGGAATAAGGAATGGAATGAGCCGCGAATTCGTGGAAGCTCTGGCACAGGAATTTGGAGCGAAAGCGCCGCCGCTGGACGCTTTTGGTTTGCCCACTGCGCACTTGGACCGGAGCGATTCCGCTTTTTTTCTGTACCTCCAGGGCTTGGGCAAAAGCCTGCCGATTGGAGCCAAAAGCCACCAACAAGCGCGGGGCTAATTGCGGGCCGGCTCCGGGCAGACTTTCAAAAATGTGCCGATCGGGATGTTTGGCAAACAGAGTGTGGATGGCTTTGTCAAAAGCCTTGATGGAATCTCGCAGCGGCAACAATTGACTGACCAAACACTTGCAACTCAGCACGGAGGGCTCCAGCAGAGAACGATCCTCGGTGACGGTTTGGGCCCGAGCGATCTTTTCCAGCCGCTCCTCAATCAAGCTTTGGCTCCGGCTGTGGTGTTGATAGAAAAAGGAGCGCAGGGTCTGGGACTTGGCTTTTTTTAAACTCTGCAGGGTCGGCCAGCGTTTCAAAAAATGTAGTGCCAGGGTCGTGTCCAGATCGTCGAGGACCTCCAGGGCCAGCGGATAGTAGACTTTGAGTAAGCTGGTGAGTTGGTTTTCGCACACCACGGAGGCCTCGACGGCTTTGCGTCGGTGCTGACCGAGCAAATCCAGTTCCCGCACTACCGGCTCCGGGGGTTGATAAAGCCGGAGCCGATCCCGATGGTGATCAACGAGCTCTTCGATCAATTGGCTGTCGAGGGGGTCATCCTTGGCGCCACTAGTAAAGAAGACCTTGCGGTATTCGCTTAAACTCAAAGGATTGAGCGGATAGAGGTCGATCCAGTCTCCCTGGGTGCGAAGCATTTCAAAGAGTGCTCCCCGATTTTGTTCAAAACCAATGGCCACCCGCCCCTGCGGACCAGCCAAGCTTTTGAGCTCTTCGAGCCAGGTCCGAACCGAAACGGGATCGGCGCCCAGCTGGAATGTCCGGCATCCTCCCTCCGGACCAGAGCGTTGACAGACAGCGTGTTCTTTATCAGCCCAATCGATTCCCACGCTGACCATATAATGGGGATCTGGGACCGGAAACGGATTTGATCGGTTCATGCTTGCTCCTTTTTTCTGGTTTTACCCAGCGCGAAAAAAGCCGCTTGGCTTTGGCCGTCCGAAATCCGTATAGTTAAGTCGTCGAAGTGTGAAGTGCTCGACCTCAACTAGAGTATTCGTTGTGACGAATCAAAGCGCGACCGGCTGGCTCGAAACTCTGCCCTAAAGATCTCGCGGACCCGAAAATCCTATTCGTAGCCAGCCGGCGCGTCCTTCTTCGCGTGGGCAGCGCGGGATTTTGCCCGACTGCCCTTGGCAATGAAAACCCTTTCTTTTTTCCAAAGCTTTCTTTTCTCCGGGCGGAGTTATTCACAAGCTGGAGCTCCGACCGGTAGGGCCTCCGACCACAGCTTGCTGAATAACTCCGGACTTGCTATACGAAAATTTAGCCGAGCTTCAGCGAGGACTCGTTTGAGCCGGACGCCGCGGTTGCCACCATCCAACCCGGCTCAAACAAGAAATCAAAGTCCGACACGTCCCTCAGGCCGGAGGAGCGGTGAAGGCTTTCTCTTTCCGCTCGCAACGTCCGCGTTCGCGGAGATCGATGCAGGAGGCCTCAATCCGGACGTTCAGTTTCACTGGGATAAAGCCAAAGCTGTTCGCGATAAATCGTTCGCGCAGGGTGACACATTGATCGTGCACCTGGACAACTTGCCGGCAATCGGTGCAGATGATGTGGAAAGCGGCCGGCGATTGTTCGCGGTTCACTTCGTAATATCGATGCTCGCGGTTGAGCTCAATCTCACGGATCAGCTGACTGTTCAAGAGCATCGGCAGCGTCCGATAAACCGTCGCCAGCGAAGTCAGCCGGTCAAGTTGCCGAGCTTTGGCCAAAAGGTCCTCGGCGTTAAAAGGCGCGTCGAAGGCAATGGCAGCGCGCACAATGACCTCGCGCGGTTTCGTCACTCGGAAACCGCTGGCCCGCAAGTACTCCAGCGCCTCGCAGAAGAGATCGTCGGGAAGCTTAGTCGTCTTCTGGTGGACTAATGCGCCGACATGTGCCGGGCGACGTTTCGCAGCAAAACTCCACGGAGAAATCTGATGTAGCGCACACTCGGTACGTTCAAATGCCACGCGCGGCCTCCGGCAGTTCGGTTAACACCTAGCACGGTGAATCCAAATGGCGGGCGAGTCAATCGTCCCAATTTACTTCAGCTTGATATGGCGGCGGAGGAAGGTTGGCACGTCGAGATCCTGACCATCGATGATAGTTGGTTCACTCTTCTCAAAGCGCCCACGGGAGACGGGTTCAAACTGCAAAGTCTCCTGCTTTGGTTCGGGCTTTTTCGGAATGGGCGGTTTTGCTACTTCCGGTCGGGCGACAGCTTTCGGCGCGACTGCCCGTTCCGGTTCAGCGAGCGCAAGCACTCCTTCGATAGGCTTCGAAGGAGCGGGCGGAGCAGGTGCCTCGGTATTTGCCCGGATCTCGACCGCGGGAATCGAATTCACCGAGGGCTCGGACCGGAGCGGTCCAAGCGCTGGACGATTCTCTTCGGCTGAACTTGGTTCGGGCAACGCCGCTCGAGCCGGTGGAAGCGGTTTTTCGGAGTCATCTCCCAGAGAACTTAAAATACTGACGGCCAGCCGTCCTCCCATGCGGGGATCCACGGCAATACCCATGAACAGATGGGTGGCATCGTTGATATGCCTGTTGAGCTCCTCCATGATGATTTGCACCTCTCCCAGGGTCACATTCGTGCCGCCGCGAATGTGGATAATGGCGTGAAAGGTGTTCTCGAGAAGCTCTCCGCGGTTCATGAGTGGATTCTTTAAGGCTTTCGCCAATGCCTCATGCGCCCGATTCTCGCCATCGGCGTCTCCGTAGCCAAAGAGCGCGCGCGCATCCCCACGCCGGAGGACAGCGGCAACATCGTCGAAACCAATCTTGAGCAAACCAGGCCGCTGCAACAGGCCGGCGAGGGAACGAATGCTTTGGCTGATCGTAAGATCGGCCGCGGCAAAGGCTTCATGCACACCCATTCGAGGCAAAGCGATTTCTGCCATTCGATCGTTTTCAAAGCAAACGACCGCATCGCACACCGAGCGCAGTTCGCGTAAGCCGGCCTCGGCTTGCGCGCAGCGCCGCCGGCCCTCAAATCCGAACGGCAAGGCCGCGAATGCCAGGACGAGCGCGTTTTCTTCACGGGCTAATCGCGCGACAAAGGGACCTGCACCTGAGCCAGTGCCGCCACCCAGGCCGATACAGAGGAAAATGGCCGTAGCGCCCCGCAGAACCGAGCGAATTTCGTCGCTGGCCTCATCCGCAGCGGCCAAGCCCATTTCGGGATCTCCTCCGGCCCCGAGTCCGCGCGTGAGGTTGCGCCCAAGTTGTACCTTTTGCGCGGCAACCGACGCAGCCAAGGACTGTACATCGGTGTTAATCGCGACCATCTCCACCCCGTCGACACCGTCCAGCATCACCCGATCAAGCACGTTTGACCCTGCGCCGCCGATTCCGATGACTTTGATTGTCACTGAGCTATCCAGGCTGTCGCCCCGCTCGTACTGCCGATTTAGTTGCACCATAGGTCAGTCAGTTTCGAAAAATTCCGCTAAGCTTTTGGAATGTGCGTCGGATCAAGCCGGCGGAAGAGGGTCGATCCAGCTGAACCAGATGCGCATAGCGCACCAGCCCCAGCGCGGTTGCATATTGAGGATTTTCAAAGGCAGATGTCACGCCGGCGATTGGTATCGGGCGCGCAATGCGCACCGGCAGTTCAAAGATTTCTGCGGCCAAGTGTTCCAGTCCGCGGATCTGGCTGCATCCCCCCGTGATAAACAAGCCTGCCCCAACGTAGTGCAGATTATGTTCGCTCTCGGTCTGGCGTTTGATGATCTCCAGAATTTCCCGAAGCCGCGCATGAATAATCTGATTCAGCAACTCCCGCTCGATTTCGCGGCCTGCGAATCCGGTTTCATCTTTCAATAAAATAGTTTCGCCCGGGAACGCCGTTCCTAACGTGGCGCTGCCCTCATCGATCTTGAGTTTCTCGGCCCTGGTCGTGGGTATCTTTAAGCCAATGGAGATATCGTTCGTGATGTGGTCGCCCCCAACCGCGACCACGCCGCTTTGCTTTACGGCGCCATCGACATAGACCAGGTAATCGGTTGTCCCGCCGCCGATGTCGATCACCAGCGCACCCAACTGTTTCTCATTCTTATCGAGCACCGCTTGTGCGGTCGCGAAAGAATTGATGACGACGTCCGCCGGTTCCAGCTCCAGCTCCTTGACGCAACGAATCGCATTTTGCACCCGGGTGCGAATCCCATAGACAATGTGGAAGTCCGCTTCCAACCGCTTTCCCAATAGGCCCACTGGGTTCAGCACTCCGTCCTGCCCGTCGACAAAATAATGTTGAATGATCGTATGCAGAATACAATCCTCCGCCGGCAGGCTGACTTCCCGAGCGTTGGTCCGAACATCTTCGAGATCCTGTTCGTCGATCTCCTCCCGCCCTTCCTCCAGCAAGATTTGGCCCCGATTGTTAAAACTTCGGATATGACCGCCGGTGATGCCCAGATATACTTCGCTGATTTCAACGTCACTTTTTTCTTCGGCATCGACCACCGCGTCGTGCACGCAACGGCGGGCGGTATCAAAATCAACAATCTCGCCCTTACGGACCCCCCGGGAAGGAGCGCTGCCTACCCCGAGCACCTTCAGCGAACCGTCGTGCTTGGCTTCCGCGACCACGACACATATCTTAAAAGTTCCGATCTCCAGGCCGACAAAGATATTTTCTTTACCCATTGGCTCGAGCTTTCTCCACCGGCAACGCCCGGCGAACACGGGGTGGTCGGGTCCGCGGCGGTTTGGCTGGTTCCGCCTTCCTTTCCTCTTTCTGGTCGCCTACGGGAGCTACCGTTTTTGCCGCTTCTTCGGAGTTATCGACAGGCAAGCCCGGGCTCGCGACTGGCTCGGCGGCCTGCACGAAGGTGACTGGAATGTTGCGCTCGGGCATTAAGTTAACTGACTGCAGTTCCTTGCCGTTGTGTTCGCAATAGTTCAGGATCGGCTCGAGCCGGTGCAACTGCTCCTCGATCTGGTCAGGACGAAACGTTATGCTCGTGTGTTGTTTGTCCGTCGCAACCAGGGCGTAGGCCTTAGAAACGTCGATCGTCTGGAATTGAAGCCGGCCCGGCAGAATCTCGGAGGAGGCACGCAATATTTCCAAGGCCGCCTTTACTTCATCGGCCTCGACCGGCTTCCCCGGAAGGCAGCCGGTCACGTTAGCTCCAATGATCAAGGGCAACGTAAGGTATTCCGGCACCAAGGTTTTGGTCTTCAAGAGAATCCCGCGTCGATCGACGAGATAAGCATTATTGAAATTGAACGAACCGGCGCTTGCTTCCGGCATCAGCCACGCAACTGGCCGCCGCTCGCGAATCGAGATTACGACCTTATCTGGAAGGACGCGCTCGATACGGCTTTCCTCGACTTGCGGAAGCCTGCCTAACTTTTCCTGAATTTGTGGCAGGTTGACCGAAAAAATGTTAACTCCTTCATTCAATTTCGCCGCCTGCAAAACTGCGTCACGAGTTAGTTTACCGTCGACGCTCACCTCAATGTTTTTGACCGCATAATCCGGGTTGGCGAAAAAAAGCGCATTCAGGGCGTTCTTGGCTCCGAAGACAACGGCGCCCACACCTGCGCCAAGGAGAATGAACAAACAAAATCCAAAGAACATCTTCTGGGTTCGTTTCGCCGAAGCTTTCCGGGCGCGAACCTTGACATCGAGAAGATGTTGCTGACGCCGTTGCCGTGAGGTCGACAGGCGTCGATTTTGTCGCCGCGTTGTTTTCTTCGCTATCACTACCTTTACTTCTCTTGCGTGCCTACTCCGCTGCGCATCTCTCATCGGCTACGCAGGGAACCCTTGCGCGTGCCCGAGGACACCGCCGACTCTCGTCGCTATAACAGAGACCCACCGGATATCCAAGCCTTGATCGCGTATTTTCCCGCCAACCGCTTCAAACTATCTCGTCCGTTCCCACAATCTGAACTTCTGTCTCCAACCGAATGCCGCGGCTTCGTTTGGCGACATCCTGGATCTCGGAGATTAAATTCAGAATGTCCTGTGCCCTGGCTCCTCCATCATTGACGATAAAGTTACCGTGGACTTCCGATATTCGCGCCAAACCGACCGAGCGGTTTTTCAGGCCTAGTTCCTGGACGAGACGTCCGGCTGGGCATTCAGCGGGATTCTTAAAAATGCAACCGGCGCTCGCGGCGACAGGTTGGGTCGCTTTGCGGTGCGCCATCGACTCAGCGAGCAGCCGGTCAATCTCCCGCCGATCGACCGGGACACCGGTAAACGTAGCCGCCACCGCAAACTGCTCCCGGAGCGTCGGAACGTTCCGATAATGAATCGTCATCTGAGCTGGAGTAAGCGTCTCAAATTCGCCTTTGGCGTTCACCACTTGCACCTCCACAACCTGACCGAACGTCTCTCGCCCCATGGCTCCGGCATTCATGCGCAAGCTTCCACCAACATTGCCGGGAATACCCTCCATCCACTCAAATCCGCCAAGCCCGGCTGACGTGGCCAGGGCGGCCAATTGCTTGAGGCGCACACCGGCACCGGCTCGAATACGGTTTCCCTCTACGATCGCTTCGCTGAAGTGACCCCGATTGAGATGAATGACGACACCGGCAATCCCCCCGTCGCGCACCAGCAAGTTCGAACCCCGGCCAACAAAGAAAACCGGCAACCGATTCGCGGAACAATACGCCAGGACGTTTGCTAATCCGCCGCGGGTCTCGGGTTCCAGCCAAAACCGCGCGGGTCCGCCGACCCGTAAGGTCGTATGCTTGGAAAGCGGTTCATAAAGGCGCAGCTCGCCCCGGCCCATGTTCTCCTGGAGTTCCGCGGCAATTTGGAAATCCGCCGCCAGCCGGGCTGCTTCTTCGTGGACGTCACCGGCTCCCAGGCTCAACAGGAGATCACCCGGGCGAACAATCCGCCCAACTTCACTATGCAGCAGCTCGCGTCGAGCGACGTACGATACCGCCGGATGCTGAGCTGTCTTCACCGCTTGCACGATGATGTTACCATCGACTCCCGGGATCGGCTGTTCACCAGCGGAATAAACATCGGTGATGTAAACCACGTCCGCCAGGTTAAACGCCTCTCCAAACTGTTCCCGCAGCGCCTGGGTACGACTGTACCGGTGCGGTTGAAACATCACCACTACCCGGTTGCGTTGCATTGCTCGGGCGGTGGTCAGAGTCGCCCGAATCTCCGTCGGGTGATGCCCGTAATCATCGACCACCAAAAAGTCCGATGCGCAATAGCGCACCTCGAATCTTCGACGTGCTCCGCGAAACGTCTCGAGTCCGTAAGCGATCTTCGAAAACTGGATTTCGAGCCGGTCCGCCAGAGCGATCACCGAAAGCGCATTGCTGACATTGTGAACTCCCGGCACTCCAAGACGGACTCTGCCGAGACATTCGCCGCTTCGGCGGTACACTTCGAATTCCGATGCCGCAGTGTCGGCGGTCATCATTTGAAAATGATAGTCGGCCTCCTGGTTACAACCAAATGACACGGTGTTGGGAAGACCTCCGCAAATCCGCGTCGAGTGGACATCATCGGCGCAGTAGAAGATCGTGTTGCGGGTTTGCGCGATGAGCTGACAGAATACCCTTTCGATTGCAGCCAGATCCTCGTAGTAATCGAGATGTTCTTCCTCGATGTTGAGAATGATGGCGTATTCCGGACAGTAGTTCCGCAAGCTACCGTCACTTTCGTCGCCTTCCGCGACGAACAGTTCGCTCGCTGCTTCCCAGTGTGCATTTGTCCCCAGCAGCGGGATCTCTGCTCCCACGTAGTGGGATGGTTTTGCTCCACCCACCCGTAGAACATGAGCCGCCATGGCCGCCGTGGTGGTCTTTCCGTGCATGCCGGCGATGACAACGCCCTTTTTCGTCGACATGACTGCCGCCAGCGCTTCCGCTCTCCGGATCATCGGCAGACCCAGGCGCTCTGCTTCGTCGTAGGCTGGATTGCCGGATCTGATGGCGGACGAGTAGATAACAACCTCCGCGGTTCGAACAGTTTCCGCAGTCTGCGGTAGATAAAAGGTCAATCCCATTTGCTCAAGGCGGCGGGTCTCGAGCGTACTGACCCGATCGGATCCGCTGACCTGGTGACCCAGCTCGAGGAGCAATCCTGCGATGCCGCTCATACCGGAACCGGCAACACCTATCAGGTGGACTCGCCGCGGAACGCCCAGTAGCAGTTTGGTCGCGCTTATCATTCCGTCGGGTATCATCATCGACTTTGGCAAATTACTTCCGCGATCCGAGCAGCGGCGTCCGCCGGAGCAAGCACGCGCATGCGTTCGCGCATCGTCTCTCTTCGGCCCGAATCATTCAGGATGGCCTGGATGCTGCCCGCCAGCGCCCCTCCGTTTACGCGCGACTCCTCTATTACCTCGGCGGCGCCTCCGCGCGCAAATATTTCCGCATTGAGCAGTTGATGGTTCTCGGCAGCAAAAGGATACGGGATGAGAATACTTGGGACTCCAAAATAAGAAATCTCAGTCAGACTTGCTGCGCCCGAACGAGCAATCGCGAGATCGGCGACCGAGTAGACTTCCTCCATCCGATGGTAAAAAGCGGAAACATACGCCGGTAAACCGTCCCGGCGATACTGATCTCGCACAGCGGCTTCATCCTCCTTGCCGGTAAGGTGAACAAATTGAACCGGCCAGCCCAGGAACCGGGGTAGCAGCTGGAGGACAGCCTGATTTAGCGCATGAGCACCCTGGCTGCCGCCCATCACCAGGACCGTCTGAAGGTTTGGTTTGAGATTCAAAGAAGCGAGACTAGCGCTGCGATCCAGCGGCCGACGTAACGAACTGCGAATCGGCGTGCCAGTAATTTCGACCGCCGCCTCTGGAAAATGTTTGGCGCACTCAGCAAAGCCGAGGAGGACCCGATCGCAGAACTGCGCATTTAACCGATTCGCTTTTCCCGGTATCGCATTTGATTCGTGCAGATAGGTGCGCAGCCGGAGTAGCCGGCCAGCGATAATCGGACCGGTGGACGTAAATCCGCCCATCCCCAGAACAGCCTGAGGACGGAATTTCCGAAACAGAGCCCGGCAGCGAGCGAGTCCGTGCAGGAATTTTCCAGCGAAGCTGACCACCTGCAGCGAATTCCAGCGAGGCAGCCCAACCGCCGGGATTTTGTCGATCTGAAATTCCGGCCAGGCGCGCACGGCGGTGGCGTCGATCTCCCTCTCAGAAATCAATACCAAGACTTGATGCCCCTGGGCGCGCAAAGTTTCCGCTACTGCCAACCCGGGAAACAAATGGCCTCCCGTTCCTCCGCAAGCAATGGCGACATTCATTCGGCTTCCTGCTCACTCGGACGTCTCAGATGCGTGAGAGATGTCTCACGCGAACCATCATTTGATTCTGCCCTCCGGGCTTCTCCTCTTTGCCCTGGCGATAGATATTAATGAGGACACCGATACACATGAGGCAGAAAAACAGGTTCGACCCGCCATAGCTGATAAAAGGCAACGGGAGCCCTTTGTTGGGCAGGAGCGAAGTTGTCACTCCAATATTAATCGCCGCCTGCAAACCAATGATGGATGTACAGCCAAAACCCAGCAGCAGACCGAATCGATCCTTGGCGTTGAGCGCGATCAATGTGCCAGCCGTGAGTACCAGCAGATAACAAAAGACGATTATCAAGGTAACCCGCAAGCCAAGTTCCTCACCAACAACTGGAAAAATAAAGTCGGTGTGCGCATAAGGAAGATAGAGCATTTTTTGCCGGCCGTTTCCAAGACCGAGACCCTCAATACCGCCTGAGCCGAATGCAATCAGACCCATCAACTGCTGGTGACCTTCTGTCTCCTGGTATCGCTCCGGGTTCAGAAACGCGAGCAACCGGCCTTGTCGTTGCGAGATATGCCAGGCAAGCAGCAGAATTCCGCCAACTCCTGAGCAGACCAGCGGCCCAAGGAAGCGCAGACTCGATCCACCGACGAACATCATGAGAAAGACCGTCCCTCCGATCAAGAGAGTGGTCCCGAGATCTGTCTCCATAATGATCAAGGTCAGGACTGCGCCCACCGTCGCCAGCGGATACAAAAATCCTTTGAGTAATTGGTTACGCTCGGTCTCGAACCGGGAGAACCACCAGGCGACGAAAACGACTATCGCAAATTTGGCCAGCTCCGATGGTTGAAAAGTAACCGGCCCCGCATGAACCCAGCGCCATGACCCATTGATCCGCATGCCAATGGGTCGAACAAAACACAGGCTCAGAAAGATGACGGCAGCGAGCAGCCAGATTATCCAGGTCCGTTGCCAGAAATGATAATCGAGAATCGCGCAAACGACCGCGTTGAGAAAACCGATGACCAACCAGAAACTCTGTTTCTTCAGGAAACTGAATTCATCACCATGGCTATCTGGCGCATACGCGCCTGTGCTGAACAGCATGACAATCCCGATCGTAACCAGCGTTGCTACCGCAAGGACGAGAAGATAGGCGCTGTGTTTACGCATTGCTTTCGGTGTTCAAGGACTCTAGTGCACTAGTTGTTCGATGGTATGAGCAGCTTTTGCCCGATCTGCAATTTCTTCGGGTCGGCGATGTTGTTATTCCTCAATAACTCGGTGTAATTCACTTTGAAACGCTTCGCGATCCCGGCGGGGCTATCGCCCCGCTGCACGACATAAGTGCGTTCGAGTTGATCGTTTGCCGGCGGAGAAGTGGTCCCGGACTTTGCCGCTACTTTTGGTGAATCAATCAACTTTTGCACGTCCAGCGGGACCGGTTTGAGCCTGGACTGGTTGGGAATGACTAGTTCCCGGCCAACCGGAACGCTGCTCCCCGGCCGTAAATTGTTTGCCTTTTCCAAGTCTCGCACTGCCAATCCGTACTGCGATGCGATGCCAGCCAATGTTTCGCCAGACTTAACCCGGTGAGTTCTGTTCTCGACCTTGTTGATGCCGCTCGCCTGATCATTGCCGGTGTTTTGGCTTCCTGCTGTTTCTTTTGCCATGGCATTGTTCGCCCCTTCCCGATTTTCTGTTTGTTGGCGATCCTTCAGCGCGCTGAAAGCAAAAATTCCGCCGACCGCGACGACGTGCAAAAGAAGGACCACGACAAATGCCCGCGAGAGACGCACGTTGGGTTCGTCCAGTTCCTGATCCGCATCGGCGTAACGTGAGGCGGCACGTTGTGCAGCGGTTCGCAATTTTCGTGTTTGACTCATCGGCCTTCGGGTCATTTTCACGGCGTTAACTCCTGAACGATTTTGCGAAATTGATCTCCGCGATCGGCGTAATCGCGAAACATATCGAACGACGACGTACCTGGAGAGAAGAGCACCACATTTCCGGGCTTGGCTTGGGCGCGGGCTTGAGCGACGGCTTCCCGCAAGCTCTTGGCTCGAGAACTTTTGATCGCTCCAGCCCAGGCCTCGTCCATCGCCGGTGCCATCTCCCCCAGCAAAACGGCATGCTGGACTTTGGTGCGGATGAGCTCTCTCAACGGCTGGAAGGCAAACCCTTTGTCCTTGCCGCCGGCAATCAGAATGACCGGCTTGGTTTGAGCTTCCAGGGCCTTGGCCAGAGCGTCCGGATTCGTGGCTTTGGAGTCATTGATATAGAGAACGCCATCGCTAGTCCGGACCAGTTCGCAGCGATGGGGCGGGAGTTGGTAATCCAGCAGGCCTCCTCTCGCTTCCGACCACGGGATCTTCAAGGCGGCGGCCACCCCCAGCGCTGCCATAAGGTTCTCGGCATTGTGCGGACCGGTTAAACGCGTCTCGTCAAGGCTCAGAATCGGATCGCCCTGAAACAGAATTCTTTTCTCGTGCAAACAAAGGTCTGCTCTCCGGTCATAGGCACTGAAGGTTATCCGAGTCGCCGCAAACGGCGGAAGCCGGTCGTAGGAATTCACCACCGCATAGTCTTCCTTCGTCAGATTTTCGAAGATACGCAATTTCGCGCGCCGATAGGCATCAATCGAAGGATAACGATCGAGGTGATCCGGAGAAAAATTGAGCCAGACCGCAACACGAGGCCGAAACGCGCGGATTGCCTCCAGCTGGAAAGAACTGACTTCGACCGCGAAGAAATCCATTTCGTCCTGGCGATCAAGCGCGGCCGACAGCGGTGTCCCGATATTTCCGCAAGCGATTGCCCTCCGGCCGGCTCGGTTCAACATTGCCTCGATGAGTTGGGTGGTGGTGGTCTTCCCGTTTGTACCCGTGATCGCGACAATGGGTTTCGCACAAAAGCCAAAGGCTAACTCCAGTTCGCCAATGCGCTCGGCCGGCACCCAGTTAAAGGCTTTGACCAAAGGCGAGGTCGGATCGATCCCCGGGCTCAAGACAAGCAGGTCAAACTGTCCCGCGTCGATGTTGCGGACTGGACGTCCAATGCGCACGACAACCCCTAACTTCTGCATTCGGGCCAGCTTTGGCGCCAGCTCGCCTGGATCGCCATCATCAAAGACAGTAACCCGCGCGCCTCGTCGCGCCAGCAGCTTCGCGGCCGCTTCTCCGCTTACGCCGAGTCCAAGCACTGCCACTGATCTCTGCCGCAAATTCATCGCAGTTTTAAGGTGGCCAATCCCAGAAAGGCGAACATGAGCGACATGACCCAAAATCGGACGATGACTGTGTTCTCCTTCCAACCTTTGAGCTCGAAATGGTGATGGAGCGGCGCCATCAAGAGAACGCGTTTGCCGCGAAGCTTGAAGCTGCAGACTTGCAGGATGACCGACATCGCCTCGATAAAGAAGATCCCACCGACCACAATCAGGAGCAGCTCCTGCTTGCAGCAAATCGCGACCACTCCCAACGTGCTGCCGATCGACAATGAACCGGTATCGCCCATGAAAACCTGTGCCGGGTGACAGTTGAACCAGAGGAATCCCAAGCCGGCGCCCACCAACGCGGTGCACAGGATGGTGAGCTCCTGGGCCTGTTGGTAAAACGGCAGATCAAGATAAGTCGCAACGGCGACAGTCCCGGCGGCGTACGCGAAAATCGCGTAAGCTGAGGCGACTGTGACCGTGCAGCCGGTTGCCAATCCGTCGAGACCGTCTGTCAGGTTCACCGCATTGGAACATCCCATGATGACCGCGGCAAAAAAAAGGAGGGTAAACCAGCCGAGGTTCTCGATGAGCGGCTCTTTGAAGAACGGGATGTAAAGTTCCCTCGCCTGAATTTCGAGCGTCGGATTCAGGAGAAAAAAACTGGTCACGAGCAGGGCCAACCCGAACTGACAGATCAGTTTCACGCGGCCAGGAATTCCGCTCGATTTCCGTTTGGTTACCTTGAGGTAATCGTCGGCAAATCCCAGCGCCGCGGTAGCGACAATGGTGAACAGACAGAGCCAGATAAAACTATTGTCCCACCGCGCCCAAAGCAGTGTCGACACGACGACAGATCCCATCAGAAACACGCCCCCCATCGTGGGTGTTCCCTTTTTTGCCCCGTGTAGTTCGTACAGGCGATGCACTTCCTCTGCAGTTCGAATCGGCTGCCCAAATTTTAAGGAGACCAGGCCGCGAATAATAACGTCTCCAAAAATCAGGCACAGCAGAAATGCGGTAATCGCCGCGCAAACCGCGCGAAACGAAACGTATTGGAAGACGTTAAATCCGGTTTCCAAAGGCCTGGGGCCCTGGCTGAGAAAGTACAGATAATACATCATGGCGCGATCCATTTAGCCTGCTTTTCCGCCGCTTCAAGGCCGGCGATCACGCGATCCATTCGGGCAGAGAAGCTACCCTTCACAAGGACAACGTCACCGGCCTGGAGAAGGTCGCTCAAGACGGCGACTCCGCCGGCTTGATCGGGCGCCGCCAAAGCATCCTTCAGGCCTCGTTCCCGTGCGGCCTCAGCGATTAGACTCGCCTCTTTTCCGATCGTCACCAGGAACTGAAAACCGAGATCCGCTACGGCGGCCCCCACACGCCGGTGCCCGGCGACGCCCTCCCGACCGAGTTCAGCCATCCGTCCAAGCACAGCGATTCGGCGGCCGGCGATCGGGAGTTCCGCAGCAGTCCGCAAAGCGGCGATCATCGAGTCGGGATTCGCGTTATAGGAATCGTTGATCAGCGTGATCCGACCAAGTTTTTGAAGCTTAAGGCGACCGCCCGGAATAACGGTCTTGTGCAGGCCCGCAGCGATCTGTTCCGGCGACAGGTTTAACGCGTGCCCCATCGCCGCCGCCAAAACCGCGTTTTCTACCATGTGCTGGCCGACCACGGGTAGTTCGACTTTGAAAACAAAATCCGGTCCGCGCAGCGTGAAGCTTTCGCCACTGGCTCGATGGACCAGATCGGTTGCTCGGAGGTCGCCTCGGCCAAGGCCGGCTTGTACGACTCGGGCCCGACAGCGGGCCGCGATCGCCGGGGTAAACTCATCATTCGCATTGAGCACAACCACCCCCTGCGGAGGTACTCGCTCGGCCAGCGCGGCTTTTTCGTTGGCAATCGCCTTTTTGCTACCCAGAAATTCGATATGAGCGACGCCGACATTGGTGATCAACCCGAAATCGGGCTCAATCAGAGCCGTCAGAGCGGCGATTTCCCCCGGCTGATTCATTCCGAGCTCGATCACCGCGAATTTGTGGCACCGATTTGCCCGAAGCAGCGAAAGCGGGACGCCCAGATGGTTATTGAGGTTGCCTTCAGTTTTCAGTACTCGGAACTTCTCGCCGAGGATAGCGGCCAGCATTTCTTTGGTGCTGGTCTTTCCATTGCTGCCGGTAATTCCAACAAAACGAGTGGGCAACGCCTTCCGCGCAGACCGGGAAAGCTGCTGGAGGGCAGCTACGGAATCGGAAACAACTATTTGGGGAAATGCCCGGAGCTCTATTGCCAGACTCTCAACCAGCGCTCCCGCTGCTCCGGCTTGAGCCGCCTCCGCCAGAAAATTGTGTCCATCGTGATTTGGCCCCCTGAGCGCGACAAACAGCTCTCCCGGCAGAACGCGACGGCTATCCGTACAGACGGCCGTTACTTCGAGATTGCTTTCTCCGTGCAGCTTTCCCCGGACGACCTCAGCGATGGAAGAAAGGCTCTTAGGATCCATGTCTGATTAATTCTACCGGCCGCCCCTCCAATGCGCGCCCCGCGATCTCGACGTCGTCAAAAGGAATCGTGTGGTCGGCAAACTCCTGGTACTTCTCATGTCCTTTACCCGCGATCAGCACGATGTCGCGCGGCTCAGCCAAGGAAATAGCCCGGGTGATCGCCGTCTTTCGATCCAATATTTTCTCGTACTGTTGGGAGCGAAATCCTCCTTCAATTTGTTTTAGGATACTCTCCGGTTCCTCTTTCCTCGGATTATCCGAGGTAATGATCGAGTAATCGGCATGTTGTTCAGCTGCCGCGCCCATCAGTGCTCGCTTGGCCCGATCGCGATTGCCGCCGCAGCCAAATACGACGATGAGACGATGAGGATTAAGATCGCGACAGGTGGCCAAAACGTTCATCAAGGCGTCGGGCGTGTGGGCGTAGTCGACAAAAACGTGAAACTGTCGCTTCGCCGGGACGACTTCCAGCCGTCCCGGCACTTGCGGCGCGCGCGAAAGCGCGAGTACAGCAGAGCGGAGGTCCAGGCCCAAGGCAGTTACCGTGGCCAAAGCAGCCAAGGAATTGTAAATGTTGAATCGCCCGATCAAGGGTAAGCGGACGAGATAGCTCCGATCGCGGGCATCCAACTGATAGGAGGTGCCCGTCAGTTCAATCTTGAAGTTACTGGCCCGAAACTCCGCGCGCGCCCCCATGCCGTAAGTCAGAACCGGAAGATCTCTCCCGAATCGGGCAACGAGCTGCTGCCCATAAGGGTCGTCCAGGTTGAGTATTGCGCAGCGTTGCTCCTTCCGGCTCTCGCACAAGCCGCTAAACAGGCCGGATTTGGCTTCAAAATAGTCCCGCATGTCCCGATGAAAATCCAGATGGTCCTGGGTCAGGTTGGTAAAGACTCCCGCGTCAAACTCAATCTCGCTTACCCGGTCTTGCGCCAACGCGTGCGAAGAAACCTCCATCACGACGTCGGAGCAGCCGGTATCCCGGCACTGTGCGAGCAGATGCTGTAAGTCGAGAGACTCTGGCGTGGTTCTCTGCGCAGGGAGGATACGTTCGCCGATTTCGTAGTTTACCGTGCCGAGCAGACCTGACCGGTGGTTAGCTCGTTCAAGCAGATGTTTAATCAGGAAGGCCGTCGTCGTTTTCCCGTTCGTGCCAGTCACGCCAATCATCTGCAGCTTCCGGGACGGATTCCGGTAAAAAGCCGCGGCAATCGTCGCCAACGCCCGGCGAGAATCCCTTACCCGGATCACGGTGGCTTTGCCGGTAGCGGCCGTTTCCTGGGCAACGATCGCCACCGCTCCCCGGTCGATCGCGTGCGGAATAAACGAATGGCCGTCCGCGTGTTCCCCTCTCATCGCCACGAACAAGCCTCCGGGCAAAACGCTCCGCGAGTCGTAATAAATTCCCGAGATTTGCCGATCAAGGATCCCTGTAACCGACGTTGTCTCCAAACCTTGCGTTAATTCGGCCAAGTGCATAAACGATCGATTACTCACGCTTTAATCGGGCTAACGCCACCTTTTTTGTGGGTAGCGGCATCGGCACAGGTTCTGTCGGGGTGAGATCGAGGTAGCGAGCAGCTTTCTCGGCAATTCTTGCAAAGACCGGTCCCGCCACCAAACCCCCGTAAGCTTCTCCCGCTTTCGCGACCGGATCATCTAAAAGAACGAGCAGGGTAAACCTGGGATCGTCAGCCGGCATGAACCCGACAAAAGACACCACATACCTGCCGGGAAGATAGCCGCCGCGCGGATCGATCTTTTGAGCGGTCCCAGTCTTGCCCGCTACCGCAAAGCCGGGCACCGCAGCTTTCTGCGCCGTACCGTTTTTGCTGACGACGTCCTTTAAGGCAGCGACGATTTTACGGCTTGTTTCCCTCGAAACGACCTGTCGAACAACCTCTGGCCCGAACGAAGCGACGATCCTCCCGTCCGGATCCGTGACTTTGGAGAGAATCAACGGCTTCATCAGCTTGCCGCCATTGGCGACGGCCGACATGGCCATCACCGCCTGAAGCGGCGTCACCGCGACCGATTGCCCCATGGGTATGCGAGTAATATCCAACTTGTTCCAGCGGTAGGGCGGATTGACCAGTCCCGGAATTTCGCCAGTCATTGCTACCCCGGTCCTCTCGCCAAAACCGAACCGGCGTATGTATTCATAAAGCTTGGTGTCACCGAGTTGCAGCGCCAGTTTGGCTACACCGATATTGCTCGATTTTTCGAGGATCTGATGCACGCTGAGAATCCCCATCGGGTGCGCATCGCGGAGGACCCGCCCGGCATAAAGGAAGTGACCGTTCTCGCAAAAAACCTTCGTTTCCGGCGTGACCAACTTTTCTTCGATTACGGCGGAGGTAGTCACAATCTTGAACGTCGACCCAGGTTCAACCATATCGACGATGGGCCGGTTTTTCGTTTGATCCGGCGAGGCGTTCCCGGGGCGATTCAGATCGAAAGTCGGCCAGCTGGCCATCGCAAGAATTTCGCCGGTCTGCGGCCGTACCATCACGGCGCTCCCATCCTTTGGTTTGTATTGGGCGCAAGCCGCCGCTAATTCACTCTCGACGATATCCTGAAGCCCTAAGTCGACGGTTAAAGTGATGTCGCAACCATCTTTGGCCGGCGTTTCCAGGCCTCGATACGGGACAATTTCGCGTCCAGTGCGATCACTCTCGATATAACGGCTGCCGTCGGCCCCATGAAGGAATTCCTGCATCGTTTTTTCGATGCCGAGAACACCCCGATGGTCGTGATCGAGAAAACCCAAAGCCTGGGACAGCATCGATCCATTCGGGTAGATACGAACGAAATCCTGTTCGAAATAGACGCCCCGGAGGTCTTGGTTCCGAAGGATCTCCTTTAACCGCTCAGCTTTGTCTTCCGGAACTTCTTTCTTGAGGACAATGTATTGCCGGCCGCTTTTCAGCTTTTCCGCGAGTTCCCGCGGATCCATTTCCAGCTGAGTTGCGATTGCCTCAGCCACAGCCAGTGGGTCCCGTACGTGCGAAGCATCGGCAATGACTGTTTTGACTGGTAAGTTCTCGGTAAGGCCTTCGTTCCGGATGTCTCGGATAATTCCCCGCCTGGCATAGATAGTTTCTTTGTGAACGTGTTTTTCAGCGGCAAGCGCGGTGTACTCGTCGTGCTTCACGATCTGCAAATCGATCAGCCGAAACGAGTAGACACTGAAAAGGCCGACCAATCCGAAGCAAATGGTGACGGCGCGCGCTTGTGCATCCCACCTCATTAGTTAAAAACGCGATTGGCAACGACTCTGAGTTCATTTTGAGCCGCCTCATGCCGCTGATTGAGGCGAACGACTTGTTCGCTCGCAATCGGCACCAGCCCGAGCGAGTTTTTTGTCAGCTTCTTTTCCAGAATCACTCGTGAACTGAGCGATGCGATCTGGGCTCGAGCGACTTCGTTTTCCGACCGCAATTCGGCCAGTTCACGTTCCAGCCGGCGCTGAATATCTCCGTACTGGTAGAGCTGGTTCTTCAGGTAAACATACGTCAGGCCGGCCAGAGCCAGGAGCGCCGTGCAAACGACGACGCGAAGAATCGAGGCCGCTCTGATGGAATGGGTAATCTGCTTTTGTTTGTTCATACATCGATCCTCTCAATGGCGCGGAGCTTGGCACTGCGAGCCCGCGGGTTTTCCGAAAGTTCCTGCGCTGTGGGTTCGATGGGATGCGCAGTGATCAGCCGAAACCGGTAGCTCGGGTTCGGCCGCGGCTCCGGCCACTCCGGCCGGTCAATCCACTGCCGAGTGACCGATCGGAAATAATTCTTCACGATCCGATCTTCCAGCGAGTGAAAGGCGATTATAGCGAAGCGTCCGCCGGGCCGGAGCAATCGGCTCAGGCTCGGCAGTGCTTGCTCCAAATGTTCCAACTCCCGATTCACCGCCAGACGCAACGCCTGAAATACTCGCGTCGCCGGATGCCGGGATCCCCTTCGGGGAATCACCTTCTCGACTGCTCGGGCCAACTCGCCGGTAGTGGAGAATCGTTGAGAGATTCGGCTTTTCACGAGATATGCGGCAACCCGGCGCGCCTGTCTTTCTTCGCCGAGTTCAAAGAAGATGCGGACCAGGTCATCTTCTGACGATTCGTTGACGAGATCGGCCGCCGTCGGAAGGTTCGCCGACGGCGACATGCGCATGTCCAGAGGACCCTCATGTTGAATGCTGAAGCCTCGGCCGGGGCTATCGAACTGGTGCGACGAGACACCGAGATCCAGCAGAATGCCGTCAAGCGCTGAGACGCCAAGAGCGGGCAACCGGTCAGCGGTTTCCGCGTAATTCATTTCCACCAGCCGGATACGCTCCGAATAGGCGATCAGCCGAGTGGCCGCGGCGGCCAACGCGGCAGAATCGCGGTCTCCGGCAATGACCATAGCCCCGGCCCTGAGCAGCGCTTCAGTATGTCCTCCGCCCCCAACTGTCCCATCGAGGAAAATTTTGCCCGGCGCCGGTTGCAGCAGAGCTATAGTCTCCCGCAGCATCACCGGGCGGTGAAACGCAGGCTCTTGGCTGCTTGCTGTCATCGAGATCTCGTCAATTAAACTAATCACTGCTGTTGTTCCTGTTCGACCTCTGCTCGTCGGCTTTTCAGAGGCCGATCATTCCTAAAACGTGTTTAAACGTGGGTGAATCGGCATCGAAGGCTGCTTTCCAATTGTCCGGGTTCCAGATTTCGAACCGGCTATGGCCACCCACAAGGACCACTTCACCCGTCAATTGCAGCGATCGGCAATGCTCCTCCGGGAGAACGATCCGGCCCTGTTTGTCGCTCACGAGATGCTGAGCGCGGGAATAAAACTGCCGAATGAACTTTCGTCTTTCCTGCGGCCGTAATCGGGCGTCCTGTTCCACCCGTTCTGCCACCCGCTGAGTTTCCTCGGGCGGCATCACCATCAAACATCCGTTCTCCACGTCGGGAATGGCAAAGAACTCGTCTAGCTCCCCCCGCCGCCACCGCGCCGGGATTGTGACCCGGTTTTTGGCGTCCATGGCGTGCCGAAATTCGCCGGCAAAAATGGGCTGGCTTGTCCGGGACGACTCCATAGGTACAGCGTGGTCAGATTAACCATTTTACCCCACTGCACCCCACTTGTATCCACTTCGCTCTCTCCAGGTCAATTCTATTTTGCGCAAATTCCGCTTTCTTTTATTATGGAGTGCGTGCGACTTGTCGCCGCTTTGAGACCGCGCGGAGCGCGGCGACAAGTCGCACGCACTCCACGATGCCAGGCTAAAAAGACTGCGACAAACAGCTGACATTTTCCCTCTTTCGGTTATCTTCCAAGGGAAAATCCCCTGATCGGCCATCAATTTGTCAACTGATCAGCGGTTTTCTTTCTCCTCGTCTTCGGGCCTTTCTGTGTTATATTTCCGGCCTCTATGGCTATTCAGAAGAAAAACGCTTTCTCTCGTCGCCTCCCTGACCTGGTCACCGAAGAATTGGTGTCAGTTCTGTCTCAAAAGAAATCCTTCGAATTCAAACAATTGTTTGAGATTGTGCACGAGAATCTCCGCCAGCGGAATGCGGCAAGTGGTGGCGAAGAAATGTTGCGTTTGCGCGCCTATGAGAAGCTGCAGAATCTGGTAGCCCGAGGGGCCGTGAAGAAGACCGGGAAGATTTACAAAGGCGATTCTTCCGCCTTGGCGGCGATGGTTGCGGCAAACACGGCTCAGGCGGCAGCCTTGGCTGCTTCGAAGTCCTAACGACTCATGCTCCGGGATTATCTCCCTATCCTGCTGCAGGTCATCGTCGCGATTGGATTCGCGGCTGTTGCTCTCCTGATCAGCGTCGTAGTCGGTCGTGTTGGGAAAAGAAATCCAACGAAAGACTCTGCTTACGAATGCGGGATGATCCCGGTGGGCGAAGCGCAGCCGCGATTCAGTGTGAAATTTTACCTGGTCGCGATGCTTTTCATTCTTTTCGATATCGAGATCGTGTTTATGTACCCGTGGGCGGTGGTCTATCGGGATTACATCGCGCAGTTCGGCAGCCTGACCATCCTCAGCAGCATGTTCGGTTTCATTGCTATCCTGATGGTGGGGTTCGTCTACGCGATAAAAAAGGGCGCTCTCGACTGGAGAAGATGAGAGGGGAAAAGGCAATAAGGCAGCGGAATTCGCCGGCGTAGCTGGAGCATTCCGCGCTGCTACGGCCTGCATCGCTTGCAAATGCCTGAGGATCTGCGAGCAACGCAGGCTCCTATCGAATCCGAAAGCCTTTCAGGTTCTCGTCGACTGGCACTTCTCGCCTCGTGAGACGGGCAATAAACGGCCGCAACGAGCTGGCCTGAATTTCGTCAACGAACGCCTCGACTTCCGCAGGCTCGCCTTGGACGTACATCTCGACTCGGCCATCGAGCAGATTTCTGATCCATCCGCAGATGTCATATCCCTGGGCCAACTCTTTGACGCTGAACCGAAAACCAACACCCTGAACGCGACCTTCAAAAAGTATGAGTTGCGCGATCATTTCGATACGTAACCAAAATAAACACCGGGAACTAGCCCGAACTGCTCACGAATCCTCAGAGACTTGTGACCGATGCTGGACCTTACTGAACTTCGAAACGATTATGCGCGCAGAATGCGATTCGCAATCTTCGGTGATATTCATGCGAATCTCGAAGCGCTTAACGCAGTTTTGGCCGATGCCAAAGATCAGGCGTGCACCGGCTATGTCTGCCTGGGCGACGTTGTCGGTTACAATGCCGATCCGAACGAATGTCTCCGCATCGTTCGTTCGATGAATTGTGCGGTGGTGAAGGGTAATCACGATGAATACGCCTCGACCGAAGAGTCACTCGATTCGTTTAATCCACTCGCCGAAGCGGCGATCCGTTGGACTCGGAAGACGCTTTCGTCGGCGGAAAAGGAATGGCTCAACGGACTGCCGCTCGTCATGAAGGTAGCTGGATTTACTGCTGTGCATGCCAGCCTCGAGCAACCCTCCGACTGGATCTATATCCTCAACCAAGCCGAAGCAGCGGCCAGTTTCGCCTACCAACAAACCCAAGTTTGTTTTGTTGGGCATACTCATTCACCCCGGGTTTACGTGCATAACCATTCGATCATCGGACAGCCACTCACTGTGGTCCGGCTTGAGCCCAAAAAATTTTACCTGATTAACGTCGGCAGCGTCGGTCAACCGCGCGATGGCGACTGGAGGGCTTCATATGCCATTTTCGATCAACAATTTGGAAAAATCGCGCTGCGCCGTATCCCTTACGACATCACCCGAACCCAGGAAAAAATCTATCGTGCCGGGCTTCCGGGAAAATTAGCGGAAAGACTGTTGTTCGGCCGATGAGCGCCTTGGAGATTCTGATCATCAAACCGAGCTCGCTCGGAGACGTTTTGCATACGCTCCCTGCGGTTGCTGCACTCAAACAAACTTTTCCTCAAGCGTTGATTCGCTGGATCATCAACACCGAGTGGCAGGTTTTGCTCGATGGCAATCCGCATGTGGACCAGGTCATTCCCTTTCCCCGCAGACAATTTCGGGGAATTCGTGCTTTTCTTCGTTATTTGAGCTGGTGCCGATCACTGGCCGGGTTACGACCGGGCTTGGTTCTTGATTTTCAAGGTTTGCTGCGCAGCGCCTGGATGGCCCGGAGTTCGGGTGCGCAGCGGATCTACGGGTTGGCCGATGCGCGCGAAGGCGCTCGCATTTTCTACGATGGAGTCGCTCCGGTCAGGCGCGACCAGCATGCCGTGGAACGCTATTTGAGTCTTGCTCAACTGGCCGGCGCCGAGACCGAACGGCCGCTTGATTTCCAGCTTCCCGCCGGAAAACCTTTCACGGCAGTTCCTCTCCCCAATCCGTTGGTCGTCTTGCATCCGTTTGCCCGCGGGAAAGGAAAATCACTGAGCCTCCAGGAAGTCACTCAACTGCGGAAGGCACTGCTTCCCCTCCAAACGGTTGTCATTGGTCGTGGCGCACCTACCCCCGGCGCACCAGCAGATTCACTCTGGCTAGTCGATCAGACCGACATTGCCCAGCTCATTTGGCTGCTCCGCAAGGCCGATTTCGTCATCAGCGTCGACAGCGGTCCAATGCATCTGGCCGCCGCGCTTTCCCACAAATTGCTGGCGATTCATTTCTGGAGCAATCCGGCACAAGTTGGCCCTTACCGAAAGGATGCGTTTATCTGGTACAATAACCAGATTATCTCGTTTGCGCAGGTTTCCGGTGTTGCTTCCTCGCCCTACAACCGCCAGCGGCCATCTCCATTGAAAATCGCCGATTTTGTTCGCGCCCAGCTTGCACTAGGATAAGAACTGGTATGCCCTCTTTCGACATCGTTTCGGAAGTCGACCGTCAGGAGATTACCAACTCCCTTGACCAGTCGCGCAAAGAGCTGGCCACTCGCTTCGACTTCAAAGGAAGCAATGCCCGGATTGAGATAAAAAGTCCGGATCTGGTGGAGCTTCATGCGGAGGATGCCGCTCGCTTGAAATCATTACAGGAAATCGTGATCGGCCGAATGGCCAAGCGCTCGATCGATCTACGAAACATAGAGCGGAAAGACCCGTCGATCTCTCCCCTCGGGCACGCTCGCCAAGAGCTGCGTATCAAACAAGGCCTCGACGGCGATACAGCCAAGAAAATCATCCTGGCGATCAAGGATCTCGACGTGAAAGTGCAGAGCCAGCTGCAAGACCGCCAGATACGCGTTACGGGAAAAAAGCGAGACGATCTGCAAGAGGTGATCCAATTCCTCCGCAGCCGCGATTTTGGGGTTGGTTTGAATTTCAAAAATTTCCGCGATTAGCAGTAACTCTGGGGTGCAGGAGTCCAGGAGTCGGGAGTTCAAGGAGTCAGAGTCGAGGAGGGCACTCCCGGGTAGTGTCGGCTTTTTTGTGTGTGGGTCGTTTGTTGCTTTGCCGTCTAACCTCCGGGCAAGTTGTTCTGAGGACGGCAGCTCGAGCCGGCGAGACCGCCCGACTCCGGACTCCCGACACCTGGCTCCTTAATCACCCCCCCTGCACCGGCGGCATCAGGGAGACTAGATCGTCCGGTTCGAGAGTGTCACTTCTGGAAGCGTACTCCTCCGCCACGGCGATAAGGAGGTGGCGGTCCCAGCCGCGCAGGCCAGGCACTCGTGCGAAGAGCTGCTCGAGCATTTCACCGATGGTGGCACCTTCGCGGACATCCAACTCGCCCGGAGCCCCAAGCTCCCGCAGCGCTGAGAAATATTGCAGACGGACTCTCATGGTTCCAGAACCCCGATCAGAGGCAGATTGCGGTATTGCTCCTGGTAATCCAAACCATAACCGACGACAAATTCATCCTCGATATCGAAACCAACATAGTCGGCTTCGATCGGCACGGCTCGATCCTTCCGTTTTCGCAAGAGAACACAACTGCGAACGCTTCGGGGACGACAATCGCGAGTGATCGCGTCGATGATCACCGAAAGAGTGCGCCCGCTGTCCAGGATATCGTCCAGCAACAGTACGTGGCGTTCGCGCAAATCGGGTAGTGCGTCTCGATCAAACTCGACGCGGCCTGTCGACGTCGTACCCCCACAGTAGCTTTGCACACGCACACAATCCAGTCGCAATGGCAATGGAATGCGCCGAAGCAAATCGGCCATGAAAATCAAGCTTCCGTTGAGAATCGCAAGGACGGTCAAATCCTTACCTTGGTAATCGCGGGTGATCGCCGCCGCGATCTGGTCGAGTCGAGCCGCGATTTCCTCCTCTCGATAGAGTATTCTGGTCAGGTCTTGTTTCATCCGCTCCAACCATCCTCCAGAGATAATGATCCGACGGGCAGCCCCGCTCTTCCGGTTTTAAGCTCCGGTCTGTTCCTCGTTTTGCCGAACAGCTTTATCGAGTGCCGCGAAGTTTGCTTCAAGCACGTCAGGCAGCAAGCGGAATATTCAAGGCGGCACGCTGGGCATACCGCCGGATCATTAGAATAAGACGCTGTTTTGAGGTCTTATCGGTAAACCGTAGTCCGTTTGCTTCAGCCAGCCGCCGCAGCTCGCCGAACGTCCGGCGGGCTATCTCGCCGCCAAATTCGTCATCGGCTAATCGCCCCAGCCGGATAAACTCCTGTTGTAATCCAGCCTTCTGCTTGCCCCCCGAAGCGACGCGGGCAGCATCGGCAAACTCGTTTCGCAGGCGCTTGGCTACCTCCTGAGCGCAGTTCTCACGGTGAACGGTGTCGACAAATTCGTGTTTCGCCGCGGAGAGATTGTCGGCTTTCACTCGCTTGCCTGCGACCTCGCGGAGCATCCTGCGCAAGAGATCGAGGGTTAAGTGACGCTTTGCCGACGGCGAGCGCAGGAGAATCTCGAGCATCAGTTCGCCCGATTTACGGCTCGAGACGAATGCGTCGAGCGCTTCGGCAAACCGATCAACCTCCCGTTCGAGTCGCCGGGCGGAGCGGGCAAAATCGTTTCCTTCAATCTTGCCGGCTTGCTTGGTCAGGCGAGCGGCGATCAGGCTAAGTTTTTCGGACAGTTCCGGGTAATTCATCGTCTTCCATCCAGATGATCAAGGAGTGCTTGAGTCAAATCGCAATAATCCTGCGCCCCGATGCTTCCGGGCGCATAAAGAATGACTGGAAGATGCTCGCTCGTCGATTCCGCTACCCGCACACAATGCCGGATATAAGGATGCAGAACCTGGGTTTTGGCCGACAAAAAGCCCGCATTCTTGAGCTGACCGAGGGCAAGTTCCAGCTCGTTGACTGCCAAGCGAAAGACATTTCCGCTGTGCCGGTAATGGCTGACGATTAGCGCTCCGATATTCGGCCTATGCTTGTGCGCAAAGTGATCGGAAAACCGCTGCCGGAATTCGCGAATTTGTTCGGCTAATACCTGAAACCCGGAAAGGGACAAGTAATCAGGCACATAGGGAACGATACAACTTTCGGCCACAAACATGGCATTCTTCGTCGTGGTGTAGAGATTCGGCGGACAGTCGAGCAAAACAAAATCGTAATCCTTAAATCGCGGACCCAGTGTCTTGGCGATCACTTCGTAAGAACGCGGCGGCCGCAGTTCATGCAATCCTTCCTCCGCCTTCAGCAACTCGACCGAGGCGGGGAGGAGATGCAGCCGCGGTAAGTCAACAAAGCCGGTCCAGGTGACAACCCCTCGCACCAGCGTCTCGTCAAAGCCAAACTTCTCTTTGCCCTCGATCGCGTCATCGAAAATTTGAAAGGTCGACCTGCGCCCTTTGGCGACGTGCTCCCGCCATCGATCGGGCCGCATCAGCCAGAGGCTGGCATTGGATTGCGGATCGAGGTCCACCACCAATACTTTTTTTCCATGGAGCTTGGCTAAAGTCGCTCCGATGTTAACTACCGTGGCGGTCTTGCCAACGCCTCCCTTGAAATTGATAAAAGCGAGAATTGTTGCGCTCATCCGCGAGCCCCATTATAACGCGCCGAGTTAGCTCGATCGATCAAGCGATTTATTTCCATTTGGTCACCAACACGCACGTTCTCACGCGCTTTTTTATGAAGTACACCGCACTATCGGCCGCCGATTACGACCAGAAGCTTCGCGAAATCGGAAACTACCTTTGGGATCTGGAGCAATGCGCGGACTTGGCAAGTGCACGACCGGAGACCTCCCGAGTAGCCGATCTCGAAAACCGAATCAGCAGGCTGACGGCCAAAGCGGAGCGCTTTGCCCGGCAGCCCGGTGATCATCAGACCCTGGTTTTATGTCTCCGGTTTGGGGAACAGAATGCTGCGCGACTGGTCGCGCGCCGCCGCTTTCTTTGATCGGATCGTCCAGGCCGATCCACGAAATGGAGAGGCGTGGCTCGAATTGACCTGGTGCCTGGCCGAGCTCGGCCAGTGGCCAGCCGCAGCAGATGCCGCTCGCCGATCGACCGAGATTTTTCCAAAAGCGGCGGCAAGCTGGAGCAAACCTGGCGCTGACACTCGCGCAGATCGGCCGCTCGGATGAGGCTCGGTTCGCCGAACAGCGCGCCGTCGAGCTCGCAGAGGGTCAGGTCGAAGTGACGGGTCCCAAGTCCCGAGTCCCGGGTCCCGAGTGACCGGTCCCGCATACCTCTTCGATGGCCGTGCTGAGCGCCGACTCCGCCAAAGCAATCTCCTCTTCTGTTGCACACAGCGGGAGCATCAGGACAATCACGTCGCCAATCGGCCTGGTGAGCAACTGATGTGCGCGCGCCCGCTGGCAAATCAGGGCGCCTATTTGTTTTTCCGGCAAAAACGCAGTGCCGTCCGGCTTCCCGAGCTCAACTCCCGCAATGAACCCGCATTGGCGCGTCGCCCGAACAAAGCGGCTAAGGCCGATGCGCTCAAGCCCGTCCGCTAATCGCCGAATTTTGGGCAGAAGCCCGTCGAGCGTGCCTTCCGCTCGAAAAACGTCGAGGTTCGCGAGAGCCGCCGCACAGCCAAGCTGATTGCCTGCATAGCTGTGCCCGTAGAAAAAAGTTCGTTCCGTTCCGCCGAGAAAACCCTGAAAAATCTTTTCCGTCGTCAAAGTAGCGCCCAGCGGCAGATATCCGCCGGTCAGCCCCTTGGCCAGCGCCAGGAAATCCGGGGCGACGCTTTCGTGCTGGAAGGCGAACATTTTTCCGGTTCGGCCAAAGCCGGTCATAACCTCGTCGAAAATGAGAAAGACCTTATGTTGATCGCACCATGATCGCAATTTGCCGAGAAGCCCAGGCGGCCAGAGTCGCATGCCGGCTGCGCCTTGGATCAAAGGCTCGATGACAACCGCCGCAATCTCAGAGGGGTCCAGCGCGAGCAAGTCAGTCGCCGCCGCGATATGCTGAACCGGAAAGTGCCACGGGGCAAACCTGGCATGAAACGCCGGGATGCCTCCCAGGCTCGACGCGCCCATGGTGTCACCATGGTAGGCATTTGAAAAAGCCACCAGACGCTTCTTTTTTGGGAATCCATTCTGAAAAAAATACTGGAGACACATCTTGATGGCTACTTCGATCGCCGTTGAGCCATCGTCGGAAAAAAAGACCCGCCTCAAGCGAGCCGGGTCAACCAGGTTCACGAGTTCTTCGGCCAGCCGTGCCGCAAGTGGATTGCCCAATCCCAAAAACGAGGTATGCGCCACCCGGCCCAGCTGATTGCGGATTGCCTGGTTTATCGACGGATGATTATGCCCATGGATATTAGTCCAGATCGACGAGTTACCATCCAGGTAGTTCCTTCCATCCGCGTCGAAAACCCAGGCTCCCTGTCCGCGTACGAGCATCAGGGGTTCGTACTCCGGCCGAAGCCAATCCAGCATCTGGGTGAACGGGTGCCAGACAAACTCTTTATCAGCTGCAACAAAGGATTTAGCAGTCTTCATCTCCAGAGTTTCGGCTTTGGCGCGCCAATTCACGTTCGGCCCAAACGTAGTCCTCGTACGAGGCGCGCCGATGCTGATACTTGCGAAAAAGCCGCTCTTTGAACTCGCGCAAATCTTCCACCAACGGACTGTCGTAGTATGTCCAGGCGTGTTCATCCGACCTTTTTGCCTGGAAACGCCAGCGCTTTGCTTGTTTGGTGACCCGGACCTCCCGTTTGAATCCGTCCGCGGTGCGTTCAGTCCAAATGTGCTGATTGCGCATCGGCTGAACTTTAGTTTGCGGCCCTTGTTCGTCCACGGTAATTGCTTCCCTTGATTTTAAAGCTACTTTGCTATCTCTTTTTCACCGTTCTATTGGGGGCTGCTTTTGCGCCGGTGCTCTACGAAGCCGGCCAATGGAGCGCGCATTGGCCTCCGTTCGCGGCGCTCGCCGACAGCGATTTCAGCCGATTCTTTGATCGATCGGTTCTCCTGGCGGCTCTAGTATTGCTTTGGCCGACCATTCGCTGGACCGGACTTAGCCGCCTCGACCAGCTCGGGCTGCGCCGCAATCCCGCCCGGTGGCGGGACTTGGTAATCGGCTTTGGCTTGGCGGCGCTCACTATTGCGGTGCTTGGCAGCGGACTCTTAGCCGCCGGAGCGTATGCGGTGAAATGGCATCCGCCCCTGAACGCTCTTCCTCGTCTTTTCTTATCTTCATTCGTTGTCGCTTTGCTCGAGGAATTCCTCTTTCGCGGGGGGATTCTTGGGCTCCTCCGGCGCTCCCTGCCCGTGTGGGGCGCCCTCCTGGTCTCCTCATTCTTGTTTGCTATCGTGCACTTTCTGAAACCCGCGGACAATACGGTGTCCTTGGTCAGCTGGCACTCTGGTTTTGATCTTCTGCACGCACTGTTTTTTCGCTTCGCGGATCCGCTGCTGGTAGCGGGCGCCGGCCTCACCCTGCTTCTGCTTGGACTCGTCCTGGGTTATGCCACTATTAAAACCTCTTCACTTTGGCTGCCGGTTGGGCTTCACGCCGGCGTGGTCTTCGCCAAAATGGGCTTTAACAAGCTCACTAAACGATCCGGCGACCTTTTCCCCTGGTTTGGCGCAGACCTGACGGTCGGTTTGGGCGCTATTCTCATCATCGTTTTCCTTTGGTGTGCCGTCTGGTTTATTCTGCGGGTGAGCAGACCCCTTCCCTCCGATGTGGCACACAGCGCTTGAGCTTTTTTATCCAGAACATTGCGTCGTCTGCGGGTCAGCCCAGACCGTCGCGCCATTGCTCTGTAAATCCTGCCACGAGACGGCTCAGAAGGTGACCGCACCCTTTTGCGAAATTTGCTCCCGGCCTTACGACGGCCAGATTCCCGCTCCCTTCTCCTGCCCAAACTGCATCAGCCAATCTTTTGGGTTTGCCTGCGCCGTCGCTCCCTATCGCGCGCGCGGAATCGTGCGCGAGTTAATCCATCGTTTCAAGTACAACGGTGATTTTCATTTGCGCCACATTTTGGCCAGGTGGGCCGCTGAGGGTTTGGCAGATCCTCGGCTGCAACAATCGAGCTTCGACGCTATAGTCCCGGTGCCGCTCCATCCGGCGCGACAGCGAGAGAGGGGCTTCAACCAAGCCCAAGCCATTGGCGAACTCCTTTCAAAAAAAAGTAACATCCCCCTGCAAACGTGTTTGCGCCGGGTTCGCTACACTGAGACCCAGACCCATTTCGATCGGGCAACCAGAATGCGAAATCTCCGAACCGCTTTTCGGGCCGCCGGCGACCCCATTTCGCTCGCGGGCAAAAAACTGCTGCTGGTCGACGATGTTTTCACGACGGGGTCTACCTTGGATGAATGCTCTCGTGTCTTGCTGGAAGCCGGGGCCGAATCGGTCAGTGCGATTACGATCGCCCGTGGGTGAATGTTCTAACGGAGAGGCTTTTGATCACGCAGCCTAAGTATGGCAATTTTTCCAAAACCAAGTCTTAAAACCGGACAAAAAAGGAAACGCGACATGCCCGAGGGTCTCTGGCAGAAATGCCCAAGCTGCGGTGAGGTGATTCACCACCTCGAGCTTACGCAGAACCTCGAGGTTTGCCCAAAGTGCGACCATCATTTTACCTTTTCGGCCGAGAAACGGATTACCAGCCTGGTCGATCTCGGTTCGTTTACCGAACTTGATCCAAATCTGGAATCGGTCGATGTCCTCAATTTCACCGGAGTGGTCGCCTACACCGATCGACTCAAGAATTACCAGGAAAGAACCGGTCTTACAGATGCGGTCATTACCGGTTTCGCCACTTTGGAGTCGCGTCCAATCGCGTTGGCCGCCATGGACTTCAACTTCCTGGCGGCGACCATGGGTTCGGTTGTCGGCGAAAAAATCACGCGCCTGATCGAGAAGGGTACCGAGGCCCGCCGTCCGATCGTTATTTTCTGCGCTTCCGGGGGTGCCCGGATGTACGAGGGAATGTTCAGCCTCATGCAGATGGCAAAGACCAGCGGCGCTCTGGCCCGGCATGATCAAGCGAAGCTGCCGTACCTCGCCGTGCTGACTCATGCGACCACCGCCGGCGTTATGGCTAGCTTCGCTTCACTCGGCGACGTCATCATTGCTGAACCGAAAGCCATGATCGGCTTCGCGGGACCACGGGTGATCCGGGAGACGACCCAACAGGAGTTGCCGCCGGGATTTCAGACAGCCGAGTTTTTGCAGGAACACGGTCTGATTGACCTCATCGTTCACCGCCGATCCATGCGCAGTGCTTTGAGCGGCTTACTCGGCTACCTGGATGCCGGACGCCGGTGACTAAATGAACTCCTACCAAAAGGCGCTTGAGTGGTTGTATGGCACTCAGGACCGGGGGGTGAAACTCGGTCTCGAGAATGTCCGGCGGTTACTCGCTCGTTTTGACAACCCCCACCGTCGGCTCCGTTGCGCCCATGTCACCGGCACTAATGGCAAAGGCTCCGTCTGCGCCATGATGGCGTCCATTTGCCGAGCTCAAGGTCTGCGGACCGGATTGTTCACCTCTCCTCATTTGGTTCGCTTTAATGAGCGGATCAACATCGACGGCCACGCCATCACCGATGATTTCGTCGTTGAGGGGCTGGAGCAAATCCGTGGGGCGATCGAACCCGAGACGCATCCCACCTTCTTTGAAATCACCACCGTCCTGGCCTTCAACTTCTTTGTCCGAGAGGGGTGTGACCTTGTCGTGCTGGAGACCGGACTGGGTGGACGACTTGATGCGACAAATGTCGTCTCGCCTTTGGTCACCGTTCTGACTTCGATCGATCTGGACCATCAAAAACTGCTGGGAAACACGCACGCGGAGATCGCCCGGGAAAAAGCCGGTATCATTAAGCCGGGAATTCCCGTCGTCTCCGCGCCGCAGTGTCCCGAGGTGGAGAGCATCATTCGAGAGGTCGCGCTTCGACACTCCGCGCCGGTGAGATTTATCAGGAAGCCCGTCGAAGAACTGACGATAGCTCTCGCAGGATCTCACCAACGGCTGAACGCCGCGATCGCTATTGGCGCGCTTGAATCGGCTCAAGTTGTCCTCTCGGACGGCGCGGTCCGTCAGGGTTTAGCGACAGTCCACTGGCCCGGCCGTTTCCAATGCATCGATGCAAACCTGGTCCTCGACGGCGCCCACAACCCATCAGCCATTGCTCAACTGATTCAGACCTGGGAAGAACATTTCGGCCCGGTGAAGCCGGCGATTCTTTTTGGCGCACTTCGTGACAAAGCGATCAAGGAAATGCTGCTTCTCCTGAAGCCTCTGGCCGCCGAGTTGGCGGCAGTCCCGGTCAATAGCCGCCGGGCCGCTTCTCCGCAGGAGATCCAAGCCCTGGCAGGACCGGACGTGGATCTTCGATCCTTTTCCTCCGTACCGGCTGCTCTCGCCGAGCTGCGGTCTCGCCACGAAATGATTCTGGCAACGGGTTCTCTTTTCCTCGTCGGGGAACTTCTTGCGATATTTGAGCCAGCTTCGGGAAATTATCAGCCGAGTTTACAATAACATTTGCATAGATGGTTACTATTTGTTTGATTGAGGGAATGGTCGGCCGTCACCAGATCCTGCGTCCGGAGTTGCAGGCTTATCTCTGTCATTCCGGTAGTCAGCCCGGCCAGACTTGTAGTTTTGTGCTCGCCGCGCCACCGCGGAGCCGAACCATCCCTTACAGTCATCTCCTGGTTATCGATTCCCTGGGCGATCGCTTGATCACCGTGCGGTATTCGTTTGCCGACGTCGAAGTTTCTCTCGGGCGCGACTTTTCCGGTAAACGCCAGTTTCTGGATGATCTGGCCAGTTTCCGGGTGGCTCTTGTGCGGGAAGGACCACAGCTGCGTCTCCGCATCGTGGCGGAGCCATTCGTCGATAAATCGGTCGAATTCTAAACCGCGTTTTTGGGCAAAGAAGATGCGAAGCCGTCAATTTACGGCGAAGCGCTCGACCTCTGGCGAATTCCCCAGCGATTCATAATGGCGTTATTCAATGCGCGCCGGATGACGGGATTTTTTGCACAGACAAAGAATTGCTTCCACGGCGAGAGCGCCTCCAAAGCATCGAATTTCCGTGCTAAATCCAACAGCTGATCCATAACGTCTTCCGCGGTCGGGCTCAATATCCCGCGCAGTTCGGGAAGAGATTCGCGGGTCGATTCCGCGATTTGCAGGCAAAAGGCAATCAGCTTCGCGGTGCTGATCACACTCAAGTATCCAGGCCGGCCCATTTGTGCGGCACTAAAAAGACGCGCGAAATTATCCATTGAGATAACGCTGACCTCCCACTTGTCGCCGGCATCCGCGAACGCAAACGGGAATCGTGCATTGGCCAGATAATCACTGAGGCTCACTTCGACTTGCGGATCCGGCGGCTCCGCGAAATTATAGGTATGCTCGGGCAAGATCGACCGGATATCCAGCAGTTCGTCCGCGGTCAGATCACGCAAGCCTGGGACGTTTGTCCGACGGTCTTGATCATTCATCCCAGTACCGCGGGACTCAGGCGCTCGGCTTTGATCCGTTTGCGCGAGCTTTTTTCTTCTTTTCCTTGATCTCGAAAGCCAGCGACAAGACCCGTCGATACTTGGCTTGGCCAACCGCAACCAACCGGATGCCCAGATCAGTTTTCTTGTTGATCTCCTGGAGAGCCCGATCAATCGCCCGCTGCTTGAGATTCGGCCAATGAACCAGGCATCTTTCGCTGACTACGTTGCCCTCGGCGTCCCTGACTTCGTCAACACCCAGGATCTTCCGAATCTGAGGAATCGAAATCCGTTTCAGCCCGACGTGCCGCCAGCGCCACGCCCATTCGTAGAGGCGAATGGAATATTGGCTGGCCAATTTCACGCTGGCTCTTTCCGAATCGACCTTCTGGTGCGCTTTCAGACGCTCGAAATGCGGCAAGAGACCCGGATCGACATGCAGGAACATCTTCTTATCGACCATCACGATCGAACTCAACCAGCGGGCAAACAACACCGAGTTTTGCGGGTCGTTGTTATGCAAAACGAGCCGGTGATAGGTCAGGAGCTTCAGGGCCGCCGGTTCGAGCTTGAGATCGGTCCATTCGAAACTGATCAATCCCGGTTTCAAACGATCAACGATACTCATGACAATCGCCCGCTCGTCTGGACTGAGTTTATAATAAGCCTCGATCAGGTCGTCGCCGAAACCGAGTTGCTCGGCCGATTCGGTTGAGGGCAACGTACCGAAAACTTTGTTGTATTTACGCACTTTACTTTCTCTGGATTAGAGTGTTACAACATTCTATACATTTTTTATTTTTAGAGAAGACAAAAATGGTTAGCACCAAAGAAAGCCGCGCGACGACGACAACCGAAGCTACCCAGTGGTCATTTTCCGCTGATGGAAAACCACTCGGTCTGGATGAGTTCCTTGATAGCTACCGCGAGCAAGGGACTTTTTTCGAAGGCAAGGAGCAATGGCTGAAAGGAGTGAATAAGGTTACCTGGGAAAATTTCTTTTTGGTTTGCACTGAAGAATTGGACGACCTTTCTCAGCGAGCCGCTCGGATGCTTATCCTTTATTGCCTGGAAATCGTCGAACAGGTGGTCTCGCGAATGAAAGGGCCGGTTTCGGCGGCGCGGATTGCCGAGGCAATGAAGCGGGAATTTGATGAGCAATACGACAACCCGGTGTACCAATTCCAGTGGGCAATGCGCCACGACGCCGTGCGCGAAGCGGTCACCAATGCGGTCGTCAACCGCTGGGGACGTTGAGGAACCCATCAGTCGCATCGGGTAGTACACCTTCAGCGAACCTACGGGGCAGCGCGCATAACTCTTTCTAGATTGTGTAGAGCTTATTGGGTTTGCGTTGCCAACCCAAAATCCTCATAGCTTCTTCGCCTGTCTATTGTGACTTTGCAGTCGCGAATAACAATGTTCCTTGACAAATATTATTACATTTATTTATATAGTTCCTAATGATCGCCGAAACTGCTGCGCTTGGTTCACCGTCCCGGGTCCAGTCCCTGCCACAGTTCGATCGACTGAGCTGCCGAAATGCGCAGGGCGCTTTGATTCGTTTGTCTTTCGAACCGGCGTCAGCTCCGATCGTTCTCGAGCAGCATGGCGATTTCCGAATCTGCGCTGCGCTTTTGGAGACGAGCGGGCAATCGGCCGGCAGCGCCGGTTGTCTGTTCAGCGTGCGGATTTATCAGGGCAAAACCTGCATTCACGCTCGCACCTGGAGCACCGCCGAAATCTCGCTGGAAGAAGCGCGCCAAACTGCGCGAAGCTGGCTGCGGCAGCGCCGGCTGGGAGACCGAGTGGCGTTCGTCCTTTCGCCGGCATTGCTTTTACTTTGGTTTTGCTGCCTGGCTGCCGCCTGGTTTCTCTTTCCGCTCATCGCGTGGTCGGCTTTGTTGCCCCTGGCGGTTTCTTCTCCTCTCGCCTGGACTTTTGCGCCGCCGCGACGGCTACCGCAGACCTCAGCCCGCCTCGCCGGGCTCGCCTGGGATCGCAATGACTTTTGCCGCGGCTGGCTCATCACCGGCGATACTGGGTCCGGCAAGACCTTTGCCGTTAATGCGTTGTTACATTCTGTTTTTCAGCACGAACCCGATTGGGGCGGTCTCTGCTGCGATGAAAAAGGGGTTTATCACGAAATCCTGGCCGCCATGGTGCGCCACTACGGCCGTCAAAATGATCTGCTCCTTTTGCAGACCCGGCCAGACCAGGCGCGGGATAATTGGGCACCCCCCGCTCGATACAATCTGCTGTCGGATGACACGATTCCCCCCTCCACCTACGCTACTGTGATCGTCGATACCGCGTCTGCTTTAAACACCGGGAAAGAGGATCAAGGCTTTTTTAAGACCCAAGCCCACTCTTATATCGGCCGCGGTATCCAGCTCTTCCGCCTTCTCGGCCTGCGCCCGACTATGCATCATCTGCTGGAAATGCTGCAGTACCAGCCGGTCCTGAAAGCGATGTTACAGGAACTGGAACCAAAAAAGAACGCGGGCGATCCCGACGCTAGCGATTGTCATGACCATTTCCTCAATGGTTTTCTGCGCCAGCCAGCCGAGCAACTGGGCGGGGTTATCTCGACGATTTATAACTACTTGAATTACTTCACCAATCCGGATATTGCCGAGGTATTCGGCACCGAGGAAAACACGTTTGATTTTAAAGCTCTGGATCGAGGAGCGATCATCTGCTTATCGATGCCGCAGAAGTATCAGACTGAGCGCCGCTACGTCACCACCATCCTGAAGCTTCTTTTTTACACACACGCCCTGCGTCGATTCGATCCACGCGACAACCGGCAGCGGAGCCGCGAACAGGACAACCTTCTGATCTGTTGGCAGGACGAGGCCCAACGATTCGTTACTGACTCGGACGGCAATGTCGATGTGCTTCGGCAGAGCAATGCGACCACCGTTATGGCCACACAATCAAAGATCTCCTTTTTTCCAGTGCTGGGTGGCCGGGAGAAAGCCGAAGTAACGATCCTTAACCTACGTAACCGGATAATCTTCAAGGCAGCTGACCGCGTTTGTGCAGAAAGCTCGGCTGATTTCATTGGCCGGCACCTGTTCTGGAAAAAATCGTACACGCGCGCGAAAGGCGGGATCAGCACGACCCGTTCTCGCGAAGAAGAATATCTGGTTAAACCATACCAGATAATGAGCCTTCCCAAGTTCACGGCGATTATCAAGCATTGTGAACGCCCTTTTGTGCGGCGCCGGATCCATCCATTGGATCCGCAGGGCCGCACGCCTCGCTGGTACTCGCGCTGGGGATAGTGGCCACATTTCACGTTTCAAGTTTCGCGTTTCAAGTTTCGCGTTTCAAGTTTCGCGTCGCTCGTTCTTGCACCATCGGTGCTATCAGGAGGCTCGAATTCACTGCTCCGGTCAGTTCTCTCCGCCGTCTCGGCTGAGGTCTTTTCCCTTTGCAAACCTGGAGGGCACGCGAAGTTTTTCCGGCCTAGTCGTTACCATGGAGGAACATATGTTACAAAGAAGTGCCTTAGCTGTAATGGTAGCCTTTCAGTCGGCTGCCGCATTTGCCGGAGAGCCGGTTACGTCATCGAAAGAAGTCGTGCCCCCACCGCCTCCGCCGGCCCCAACCTCCTACTTTCGTGCCAACGAGTGGAGCTTGGGCGCATTCGCAACTTATAATGCTACGTGGGATAAGAATCGCCGCGTAACGGGTTCACACGCCTGGGGCGGCGGTGTCAGTGTCAGCTATTTTCCGTGGCTCTATGCGGGCTTTCGCCTCAGGGAAGCGTGGTGAATGCGAAACCGGAAGATAACACGGTCGGAGATGTAACCGGGGATTTCGTTTTACGCTATCCTCTCGATTTGATAAATCCAAAATTGCACCTTGCGCCCTATGCGTATGCTGGCGTGGGCGGCGTCTTCGTTTCCGAGGACAGCTTCGGGACCTTCGTCAGCGATAGATTTCGCCGCAACAATAATACGGACGATCGGGTCTTAGGAGATTTCGGCGCCGGTCTCGAGTACCGTTTCACACCTCATATCGGGCTTTTTGGCGAGTGCGAGTATGATGTTGTCGACGGTCCCAAAAACAACTACTTACAAACGAACTTTGGGTTGAAGTACGCGTTTTAAGGACCGATTACGAAAAGATCATTAAGCCGACCGGAACGTTCCGGTCGGCTTTTTTGTTTCCGGATTGCGATCTCTGATTTGCTATTGGTCAATTGGTGGGACTGTTTGTAAGCTGCTCATGTTCTCAACATGACGGCAAATGTCCCACCTCATCCTCGCCTGGACAATCGCCGGCTGGTTTCCGTCGCTCTGACCCTCGGGATTCTCCTCGCCGCTTTTTTCATTCTCGGTAAAGGCAAAAGTTTCTTCATCCCATTGGCAATCGCTTTCATTGCCGTTTACCTCGTCGAAATACTGGCTCGGGCGATCCGCCAGGTGCGGATCGGTCACGCGCACCTGACAACCTTTCTTTCCCTCGTCCTGGCGTTCGGGGTCATCTTTGGCCTCGGCTACTGCTTCGTTCTGATCTTGGCAAATAATGCCGCACACGTTGCGGGAGCGGCGCCACGTTACCAGGCGCGCTTCCAGCATTTACAAGCAGCGCTATTTGCCACAGCAGGTCTCGAGGAGCCAGCGGAAATACGGCAGCTCATTCGAACACTCGATCTCCGAACCGTCTTTACGACCGTCGCCGCCGGCATCGCTGGTCTTCTGGAAAACATCAGTCTGGTGGCGGTTTACGGATTTTTTATCCTTCTCGAACTTCGCTTTGCCGGGACGAAACTAAACGCTCTTCTTCCCGATCCCGAGAGACGCACGAAAGCGCTCGCCCTGATGCAACGGATCGACCGCGATATTCATACCTATCTCGGGGTGAAAACGGTCGTCAGTTTTACAAGCGCGATCCTGGCTTATGCCCTAATGCGTTTTGTCGGCCTCGACTTTGCCGAATTCTGGGCTCTGCTGGTCTTTGTCCTGCATTTCATTCCAACTTTTGGAGTGATTGTGGCGGTTTTCCTGCCGACCGCTCTTGCTCTCGTGCAATTCGACTATTCTGGCCCAGTCCTCATCATTGGCATCGGACTCACCGCCATCGCTCAGGTTATGGGAAATATCATTGAACCCAACATTATGGGAGAAAGTTTGAATCTTAGTCCACTGGCCGTTATCATGGCTCTGATATTTTGGGGAACACTTTGGGGGATTACCGGTGCTTTCCTTTGTGTTCCTCTCACCGTAATTCTTGTCATTATCCTCTCGAATTTTCGGACCACTCGCTGGATCGCGATTCTCCTCTCGAAGACCGGTTCGTTGCAATTCGCTCCAGCCGACGAGCAACGAGTAATTCGCCGGAGCGCTCCCCGGGTCAGCGCAGTCAATAAAGACTGACGCCGGCACGGGGCGCTGAGATCCAGCGCACACGCACGAAGAATCCTGCTCCGCCGGCGATTAATAAATTATCGTCACTTAAGCATTGTCGAGGCAAACTGTGACATGCCCCTGCCCATTCGATTTGATCACTGTGTTGTTCATGTTTCCAACTGGGCCCGCTCCAATGAGTTTTATCGCCAGATACTCGGAGCAGAACTCATTCAGAGTTCTCAGGGACGTTGGTCTTACCGTTTCTCCAACGCTCAGCTGAATTTACACGGTCCGGGCCTGAACTCCCATCCGCTGGCCGGAATTCCAGTCGCCCCCGGAGGAAGCGATCTCTGTTTCGAGTGGACAGGGTCGATTGAGGACGCAATCGATCATCTCAGACGTCACGGCGTTTCGATCGAATTGGGCCCGACTGCTCGCTCCGGGAGAGGCGGACAAGGAACATCGATTTATTTCCGGGATCCGGATGGTTCATTGCTGGAGTTGATTTCTTATCAAAAACCGGCTGAATAGTCCGCACAGGTTTTTCAACGTCGTATGAAAGCTCAAATCTTAGGGGTTCTTTTCTGTATGTCGATCAACCCGCTCTTTGCAGCCGATTTTCGCCTGCAAAGCCCAAGCTTGCGGGACGGCGGTTCTGTACCGGTTGAGCATCTTTTGACAAAGTGCGGCGGCCGCAACCTTTCTCCGGCTTTAGCTTGGTCCGGCGCCCCGGCGGGAACAAAATCCTTCGCGGTGACTTTCTTCGACCCCGATGCTCCTGGCGGCCGTGGCTTTTGGCATTGGGCTATCTTTGATCTGGCCCCGAAGATGGTGCGCCTTCCCGCCGGAGCCGGTGCGAGTACCGCCGGAATCCCCGGAGCAAAGCAAGCACGCAACGATTACGGATCGATCGGCTATGGCGGACCATGCCCGCCCGCCGGAGCCACTCACCGGTACGTTCTTACCGTGACGGCGCTCGACGTGGAAGATCTGCCCATATCGCCGAACGCGAGCGCCGGACAGGTGGCCGCGCTGGTGTCCAAGCATGCTCTGGGCAAGGCTACGATCACCGTCCGCTATGGCCGCTAAGACAGCTCCATCGCGGAAGCCGGCCGCTGCCCACTGGCAGAGTTTTCAAGGCACACTCGACGATTGCGAGTTGTTCGACGTATTGCAAATGGCCTGCCTGGCCCAACAAACCGGACGGCTATTCGTCAGGCACCAACGGCGCCGGGGAATGGTTGTTCTCGAAGGCGGCAGTATCATCGACGCTCAAGCCGGCTATCTCTCGGGCGGAGACGCTCTGGTCGAGATTTTCTGCTGGCGAAGCGGCCGATTTCGCTTCACCAGAACCCAAACCTCTGAGCCCGGGCGAATAACGATCACCAACTCCTGGGAGCATGCGTTGATGGAAGCCATCCGGAAACGGGACGAAAAATTGCCTTGGGCCGAGCGACCGCGTTTTGCCGGGGGATTAGCTCGTCGCCTGAGCCCGGCGGCATTGCAGAAAATCCGCCGAGCCAACCAGCGTGCGGTTATTCGGCATCTTTTGTTCCGGCTCGGAGTCCTGGTGGTTTGCGCCGGTCTTCTTCTGGGCGGCATTCACTTGTACCGGCACCGGGCAGCGTTGCTGTCGTCGTGGTGGAACAGCTCTTTTCTTGCGCAGAAGAATAACAGATTATTCGGGTGGAAAAAACGGGAACCCCGCAGTGTCGCCATACCAGCCGGCAGCTTTATCGACCAACGCGGCCGCGAAGTGACGTTGCCTGCCTTTGAAATAGATGATGTCGAGGTCCCAATTTGGCAATACCAAGAATTCCTCGATGCAATCGGCCCGAGTCATGCCTTCGATCATCCCGACCAACCTTCTTCCAAGACACACAGCAATCCGGAGTGGGTCGCGTACTCACAGGCCGCGTTCCAATTCAAAATGTTCCACGGCACGAAACTGACGCCGAACCATCCAGCCGCCTATCTCGACTGGTTTGACGCCTACGCTTTCGCTGCCTGGCGCGGTCGCCGACTTTCTTCGGAGGAAGAATGGGAGAAAGCGGCCCAAGGTGTCCCGGACCTTCGATCGCGCGAACTTGCCCAAGATCCGGCGCTAGCATCGTCCGGCCGGCCGACGCAGCTCGGCGGTCCCGAGCCGGTCGGATCGAATCCAAACGATCGAAGCTCCATGGGAGTCTATGACCTGGCCGGAAACCTCTCTGAATGGTCTGGCACTCTGGACGCGGACGGTTCACCGATCGTTCGCGGAGGTAATTTCGAAAATGGTGGGGGCGACATTACTGAACGCGTCCTCCATCTTTCGCCATTTCATCGGGATGGCCGAATCGGTTTTCGAACGGTAAAACCAGCTTCCGGCTTGGCCGGTCAGGCGCCGTCGGCCAAACCAATCTCCCCGGCCGAGGGAGCAAATCGCAAGTAGTGCAAAGCCGCCTTGAATACGTTCAATCATTTTGTTAGGAAATGAGCAAAACGCAATTCCTCGGCTGAGTATAACTGCCACACATGTCGTTCATCAATTTTGTTACCGGTGAGGTAGAGTTCAAAATCGTCTATTACGGCTGCGCCCTTGGCGGAAAGACAAGCAGCCTGGGTTACATCCATGAACGGGTCGACGCGAATGACCGCGGCGACCTGCTGCTGTTGCCAACTCAGAACGATCGAACCTTGTTCTTTGATTTCTTACCGATTGATGGAGGTAGCGTTAAAGGCTTCAAGGTTCGCTTCAAGCTTTGGACCGTACCGGGTCAGGTGATGTACAATGCGACCCGTCAGTTGGTGCTGCGCGGTGCGGACGGGATCGTTTTCGTCGCCGATCACAGTGGGAACGCATGGAAGCCAATATCGAAAGTTTGCGGAACCTGGAAGAGAATCTGGCTGAACTCAATTCCTCCGTCAGCCAGATCGCGTGGATCCTCTTTTACAACAAGAGAGATCTGCCGATGGAGACGATCGCCCCGGTCGAAGCTTTGGATCTGTTGCTCTTGACTGGGCGTCAACGGGTTCCGCGATTTGCCGGCAGTTGCCTTGATGGTACCAACGTATTCAACGCGCTGAATGACGTGAGTCAGCGCGTCCTGCGCGAGTTTTTAGTCAAAGACGATCTCGAAAATTACGAGGCTTACCGCTAACGAGGCGTACCTCAGACCGGCGAGATTTACTGGACGAAAGGGGAAGTACGATTCGTGAAAGAAAAAAAGTTGCTTAAAAAAGGTGATTCATTCACATCCTGCCAGTCGTTAAGGACTCTGGACATGATGCTCACCCCGAACTGGCGCACCGCGTGCACTTCCCGATCAGGCTTCACTCTCGTGGAGTTGCTGGTTGTTCTGTCCATTGTCGCGGCGATGGCAGGGTTAATCAGCTTTGCCGTCGGTCGAACACTCACAAAACAGGACGAAAAGATGTGTCTGAACAATATGACGATGATCGAAGCGGCCAAGGATGAGTATGCTCGCGATCATGTCGGGCAGCCGATCGACCCGGTGGAGTTCGCGCGTTACTTCAAATTCTCCATCCCGCGGTGCCCCGACAATCCGCAGGAAGACTACGAAAACCTCTACAATCTCAACGCGCCGGTCGCCTGCCGAGTCCATCAGAACAATAGTGCGCTGCTCAATTCTGGAAAGTGACTCCTCCACCGCACGCGACCAGGCAAGCGATCGAAGACAAACTTCGCTCCATTGTCAGCTTTGTCCGGCATCATCCGGTCAGTGATGTCTCCTTATTCGACACCCACATCATGGCCCGTGACGACGGGCAAGTGATCCGCCTCTCCGAAGAGGGCGCTCTGTCCAGCACAGAGATTCAGGAGCTGATCGCTTACCTGCTAGCGCGCAACCCGTGCTCGCCGCCCAAGAGTTCTTTGTCGGCTCAGGACTTCACGCTGGAGCTTTTTGGGAAACGGTTTCGGATAAATATCGCCCGAGCGCAAGGCTCGCCTTTTGCCTCTCTGCGACCTTTACCCGATGCTCCCCCGGCCGGCTCTGAGCTTGGTTTGCCGACCAAGCTGCTGCAGCATGTTTCGGCTTTGCGGGACGGCCTGGTTCTGGTCACCGGTCCGACCGGGTCAGGGAAGACCTCGACCATTGCGGCCTTCGTCGAAGCAATCAACGAAACAAGGCCAGTCAAAATTATTACCATTGAGGATCCGATCGAGTTTCAATTCACCGGCCGGAGGGCGGAGATCATTCAACGGGAAGTTGGCCGTGATACTGCTTCTTACGATGTTGCGACGCGGGAAAGCCTGCGCCAGAATCCAGATGTTATTGTGATCGGAGAGATCCGGGATCGGGATACCGCGCTGTCCGCTCTGCAAGCCGCGGAAACGGGTCACCTAGTGATCGGCAGTCTTCACGCCACGAGCGTCGTAGAAACCATCTCCCGCTATCTTTTGCTTGGTCCAGCCGAGCGAATGAACGAGACGCGCTATATCCTGGCCCGCACGTTGCGGGTCTTGATTAACCAACGGCTTCTCAGGAAACGCGCCGGCGGTCGTCTCGCCGTGCGCGAGATCTGTTTACAGATCCCGAAAGTAGAAGCGGTGATTTTGAAAGGCGATGAACAGGAGTTGATAAGCCATATGTTGGCTGGACGCGATATTGGTATGATCGATTTTCAGAGCGCCCTCAAAGGAGTCCAACACCTGGTTGATCCGGCAGAATACCAGTTTTATCTGAGCCGTTAGTGCGTCGCTCAAAAATCCGGGGGATTTTTGAGCGACGCAGGCTTCCGACGTAAAACGCTTCCGATTTGGTCAAGGGGGAGACAGTTAACGACATCGTCGCGCGTCAACCAGCCTTTCCGTGCGATCTGTACGCCGAACCAAAGATCGTGCAGCCGCCCCGTTGAATGGGCGTCCGGATTGATTGCGCACTTCACTCCCTCCTTCTTGGCGAGCGGCCAATACCGCCAGTCCAACTCCAGACGCCGCGGATTGGCGTTGAGTTCGATCAAGGTCCCGGTTCGGGCGGCGGCCTTAATAACCGCCGGGATATCCAGCGCATACGGTTCGCGAGAGAGCAGCATCCGCCCGGTCAGATGTCCCAACATTGTGACAAAAGGGCTTTCTATCGCGCGAATCACTCGCTCTGTCATTTCCTTCTCGGAAAGGGTGAAAGCGGCATGGACGCTAGCGACTACGTAATCCAGCTGCGCCAGGACTTCGTCGGAAAAATCGAGGCTTCCATCGCGGAGGATGTCGCATTCCACTCCGGCAAAGATCCGGAATTCATCCCCGTAGCGCCGGTTCATTTCCCTGATCCGGCTGACTTGGTCCAGCAGCCGTTTTTCATCAAGTCCGTATGCTTGAACCGAGCTCTTGCTGTGATCGGCTATGCCCAGATAACTCAGGCCCAGTTCCCAGGCCGCATCCGCCATTTCGATCAGTGAATTGCGGCCGTCGGATTCAGTCGTGTGACAATGAAATGTCCCCCGCAAGTTCGACCACTCAATCAGCTTGGGAAGGCCGCCTGACTCAGCCGCTTCGATCTCACCGCTGTATTCCCGGATCTCGGGCGGGATAAATGCGAGGCCAAGCGCCTGATAGAGTTCCGCCTCGGTGTTGATCGCTGGGATTTCTTTAACCGCGCGTTTTGTGTTGGGATCCGGGCCGAGCCGGTATTCATTCAGGGTCCAGCCGTTAAGCAGGGCTCGTCCGCGGAGCGCGACATTGTGCTCTTTGCTGCCGGTGAAATATCCAAGAGCAAAAGGAAACTGCTGATTGCTCACTACGCGCAAATCCGCCTGTATACCAGAGCGCAGCAGCACGCTCACTTTGGTATCTCCTTGGGCGAGAACTCGATCGATTGCAGGGTAGGCCACGAAATGGGCCAGGACATTTCCCGGCGCTCTCGTTGCTACGAGAAAGTCGAGGTCGCCAACGATCTCTTTGCTCCGGCGCAAACTGCCGGCCACGCTAATTTGCAAGACATCCGGATGATCGCGAAAATGTTCGAGGAGTTGGTCTGACCAGTCGACCGCATCCGAGAGCAGAAACCGGCCAGCGTGCTGCCGGCGCCGCTCAATCGAGCGGAGCAGGTTATCTGCGGTCTTCTCTCCAAACCCGGGCAACCCGGCAACTCGCCCGTCCCTGCAGGCTTTCTCCAGCTGGTCGATCGTTGCGATCTGGAGTTTGTCGTAAAGCGCCTTGACTTTTTTCCCTCCCAGCCCTTGCAGCTCAAAGAGTTCGAAAATGGTTTCCGGAAAGGTGGCGCGCAACTCTTCGAAGTATGCCAAACGACCGGTTTGGACGAACTCGGATACCTTTGCCGCGATCGCGTCCCCAATTCCCACAAGTTCCTTCAGCCGCTTGTTCTCCACTGCTTCGAGCAGATTGCCGGAGAACGATTCGATCGCGCGCGCCGCGTTAGTGTACGCCCGAATTTTAAAAGCGTTTTCTCCTTTGATCTCGAGCAGACGCGCGATGGTCTCCAGCAAATCGGCCGTCTCGGATTTTTTGACCGTTGGCATAACTTTCAGCTGCGCGGCAGGCCGGCGACAACCGCGCCGGGTTCCACCCGATGCCGGGCGAACCAACCTTCGTTCGCTTCCAAGGCAAAGGCGACCTCGTCAGATCGGCTCTGGATGTTGGTCTCATCGAATGGTTTCATCGAACGAATCTCCAGGACTTTGCCGGATGCATCGATGAAAGCGATCGACAGCGGGATTTTTGTATTGCGCATCCAGAACTGAGCCTGCTTTGGCGGCTTAAATTCGAAAATCATCCCATGATCTTCCGGCAAGGAATCGCGGAACATCAGGCCGGTGGCCTCTTTATCCGGTGTGTCAGCCACCTCTGCGACAATTGGTTCTGATCCGACCTGAAGCCGAACGGTTTTCCAACCAAAGGCGTTTGTTTCCGCCTTTTCGCCACATCCGGCGACGAGGAAAAACAGGGGGAGGCAAACCGCTCTGATTGCTCGCGGTAAGATCATCCTCACGCGCCGGACCTTTCTTCCGAGGAGGCAAGCCGCGTCGCTTGCACAATCTGCTCTCTCAACACCAGAGCATCCTTGAGCGCTCTCTTCACCGTCGGTGCGAGCACGCAGAAATGGCCCATTTTTCTTCCCGGCCGACCTTCGGATTTGCCATACAAATGCAATTTCGCCTCTGGATGGTTGAGGATCGGAGTCCAGTTGGGTGGTTGACCGTTGCGCCACAAATCGCCAAGGAGATTCACCATGACAACGGGCCGCAGAAGATCGGTCGAGCCGAACCTCAAGCCGCAAACCGCCCTCAGCTGTTGTTCGAACTGGCTGGTCACGCATGCGTCGAAACTATAATGACCGGAATTATGTGGTCTCGGGGCCAGCTCATTGACAAAAAGTTTGCCGTCCGGAAGTAGAAAGAATTCAACTGCGAGAACACCCACGATCTCCAGGTCGACCGCGATCGATTCTGCGATTTGCCGCGCTTCTCTTTTGACCGACGGCGAAAACCTGCCCGGGACAATCGTATGGTCAAGGATACGATTGGCGTGCACGTTTTCGGCCACCGGAAACGAAGTGACCGCGCCGTCAAGCCCCCGAGCGCAGATTACCGACAGCTCAGCCGTACGGTCCAACCAGCTCTCCAGAACGCCGATCGTTCCCGCGAAGCGTTCAAAATTGAACGGTTCGCCTTTCGGGAGACGGACCTGCCCTTTTCCGTCATAGCCAAAAGTCGCCGTCTTAAGGACAACCTCAGACCCAAGCCTCCGGCGGGCCTGATCAAGCTCACGTTGGCTCGCCACAATCTCAAATGGAACGACGGGATAACCCCGGTCGCGCAAGAAGGCTTTTTCCCGCTTCCGGTTTTGGCAGCTCAAGAGCACCTCCGCACGGGGATGCACTGGCTTCGATTGGGCGATACGCGTTACCACCTTCGTCGGAATGTTTTCAAATTCGAAGGTGACGACGTCGACCGATTCGGCGAACTCGGTGACAAGATCATCGTCAGAAAATGATCCGCAGAATTCCCGGTCCGAGATTTGCCCAGCCGGACTATCCGACCGGGATTCGTAGGTGTGCACGCGATAACCCATCCTACGGGCCGCGATCGCAAACATCCGTCCAAGCTGGCCGCCGCCAAGCAGCCCAATAATCGAGCCCGGCGGGATCACCTGTTGCATAGCCTGCACATTGGAGAAAACTTCCTTCTCTGCACGGCTTTTTTCGATCTTTCCTCCCCATTGCCGCTTGATAAAATACGCTGGATGTTTGCCGAATGGGAGATCAAGCCTCGAGGAAGAAAATGCGCGCGGACGAGCCAGCAGTTTCGTGACGGGGAACCGATTTACACACTCCTCTTCCGTCAGGGCGGCGGTTTCCGGCGGGAAGATATTTCCGAGGCGGCTTGGGCGACTCGGCCAGCGGAACTGGTACCTTTCTCTTTTTGGCGCTCTGCTTATAAAGAACCGGATCCACCCGCCCCGGAGACTCTTCCAAAAGAAACCGGCGAAAACTTACTGCGCCGTTTGCTTCGAGAAGATCGGCCGGAGGACGCCAATACGCGCTATATCCTTGCCTTGATGCTTGAAAGGAAAAAAGTGCTTCGCCAGGTGGATGCTCGAGCTTTGGAGTCAGGGCGCCTTTTGGTTTACGAGCATGCCAAGACCGGCGAAGTGTTCCTTATCGCCGATCCCCAATTGCAGCTTTCGGAGCTCGAGAAGATTCAAAGCGAGATTTACGCTCGTCTCGCCGCCGGCTGAGACACCACCAGCCGGCATAGGGCCAAAGACCTGGTGCAATACGGGAGTCCGCAAAGGGGACAGGTCAACTTGATCCGCTGTAGAACGAGGTTCCAGCTTGCCGGGTTTTAGCGACCGGCAGGGATGCCGATGCTACGGCGGGGGACGACCCATCGGCCCCGTTGATTCCGCGACGACGCAACGTAAAGTAGGCCCCGCATGTTACCCTGGTTCACGAATAGTAAGTGTCCCCTCTATCTGGCGCCGATGGCCGGGGTAACCGATTCGGTCTTCCGCCGGCTGTGCAAAGAACAGGGAGCTGATGTCCTGGTCACCGAATTTGTTTCGGCGGAGGGAATTCTCCGGCGGAACGAGCGAACCCGGGAGATGATTCGTTTCGTGCCCGCAGAAAGGCCGATCGGCGTTCAACTTTTCGGCTCAGAAGCAGCCCGAATGGCGGAGGCCGCCCGGGCGGTGCTCGACTGGACGGAACCGGATTTTATTGACCTGAATTTCGGATGCCCGGTGAACAAGGTGGTTTGCCGGCACGGCGGCGCGGCGCTCCTCCGGGATTGCCCGCTTTTGGCGAAGGTAGCACAAGAAGTAGCGAAAGCTGCTTCTCCTGCGCCCGTAACGGCAAAGATACGACTTGGGTGGAGCAGCGATTCGATTAACGCCGTGACTACCGCGCGCATTCTCGAGCAAGCAGGTATTCAGGCGATCGCCGTGCATGGCCGGACGAAAGAGCAGTCTTACGGCGGTGAAGCGGATTGGAATAGAATAGCCGAGGTGGCTGCGGCCGTCCGAGTTCCGGTAATCGGAAACGGTGACATCCGTTCTGCGCGAGACGCCGCAGACCGCCGGACTGGCTCAGGGGTGACTGGTCTTATGATCGGGCGAGCCGCAATGACTGCGCCGTGGCTTTTTCGCCAAATCAAAGCATTTCTCATAAATGGGGAAACTTTGCCGGATCCGAGCCTGGAGGACCGATGGCAGCATATCAGGACCCATTGTCGTTTGGCGGTTGCCGAGAGCACTGGCGAAAACGCGACGATGACTTCGCTGCGAGGACGCCTGATGGCCTATTCCAAAGGGATGCCCGAAAGCCGGCTACTCCGCGCTGAACTCCAAAAAATCGTCAGCCTGGCCGAGTTGGACTTGATCGCTGAACAGCATCTCGTGTGGGCAAGGAAGGCAACCGATCTAGAACTTATCGTCGGGTAGGGCTTCCGCAGCAGTGCTTATACTTTTTCCCACTGCCGCACGGACAGGGGGCGTTGCGCGGAACCTGGGTTTCGGCGACCGCCTGCTGAGGTTCCACAAAGTCGTCCAACTCCGCCTCAAACTGCCAATACCTCGAGATCAGCGGAACCAGATCGCCGATGAGTCCAATTGTTACCGCGGCTCCTTCCTCGGTATTGGCAACCTTGATTGCTCGCCACATCTCAGGATCAGCCGTCGCGATAATGACGGCGATGGCTTTCTCGCGGCGCAGGTCTTCGAACCAGTTTCGGATCGCGCTCAGTCCGCCCGCTTTCAGAGTGATGGGCAGACGATCCGCAATAGATGCTTTTTCTGGACCCGCCGCGATCGCGGTGAATAGCCCATGCAGTTTCGCTATACTGATTCGTTCCCCAGGGTTCGGTTCGAGGAACTGCATCATCTCCGCTTCCTCTTCGTCCGAGAGCACAGAAGACTCATCCTCGCAGGCTTCCCATTCCTCCTCCTTTGCCAGGTCGTGCTCGCCCCCATTTCCCGTTCCCTGGGCAGCTCGTCCGAGGAGGTCGGTGCTGTCGCCGGCGCTTGCTGGTTCTCCGGTTCAGCTTGGAGATCGCCCACTTGAATCTCGAGGGCGGCTAACCAATCGATAGCGATCTGGCGCATCCGCGCGCTGTGGAAACTCAACCATTGATCATGCGTCTGGGAGTCGTGCCTCAAGGTATCTCTGAAACGACGAATTTAACCAATGTTCCCCTATATGCACGAATAACTCCTCGGTCTGAAGGCGGGGCTCACGAGACCAGTTGAGAATGGATCGGGGGTTCTGATACCCCGGGAAAACGGCTCAACCGAAAAAAACGCAGGGTGAAGACCGCAGCGGCGACGAACAAACCCAGCGCCAGCCCACACCACACACCAAGAGCGCCGAAACCCATAACAAACCCGCAGAGATAGGCAAAGGGAATCGCGACTCCCCAATAGCATCCGCAAGAAATCCACATTGGGATGCGGACGTCAGCCATACCACGAAGCGCTCCTGCCGCTGTGACCTGGACCCCGTCCGCTAGCTGAAAGATTCCTGCGACCAGGACAAGCAAGCTGGCAATGGACACGACTTCGCGATCGATCGAGAACAGCTGCGGGATTTGATGATTCCAAAATCCAAAGGCAACAGCAGAACACCCCATCACTGCGACCGCTGCCGCCGTCCGCCGCAACCGATTATTCGCGTTAACGCCTGTTGACCCGCGCCGAGCGCGTGACCGATGCGAATGGTGACTGCTTGGGAAATCCCGAGCGGAAACATGAACGTCGTCGCCGCGCAGGTGATGGCTATCTGATGAGCCGCCAAGGTGCTCGCGCCGATCCAGCCCATCATGACGGCGCTGAAGCTGAAAGCCCCCACCTCGGCCAGGTATTGCAATCCGACGGGAATCCCCATGGCTAGAAGAGATCGCAATAGCCGGCTATCGAGCAATCCGGGGGACAAGTCTCTGACACGGATGCCGGTAATCCGGAGCGCATAGAAAAGGGTGCCGAGCATCGCGAATGACCTCGACCAAAAAGTCGCATACGCCGATCCGGCAAGTCCCAGCCTTGGCGCGCCCAGCAAACCAAAAACCAGAACGACGTTCAAAACAAAATTCAGCACAACCGAGAGGTAGAGAATCACCATCGGCACGGTGGGTCGCCCCAGCGATTCACAGAACGATGGTGCAGCGATATAGCCAAGGCCAGGAACCAAGGACCACGCCACAATAATCAGAAAGGGGCTGCTCGCCGCTAAAACCAGTCGCGGCTGGCCAAGCACGGGAAGAACGGGAAAAGAAAAACAGACCAGCAGAGCCAAGGCGCTTCCCAAACCAAGAGAAAGCCAGAGCGAAGTTCCCAAAAGCTTCCGTCTCTCTTCGATTAGTCCAGCCCCGTGCGCTTGAGCGCCAATGATCGCGGTTGACGCGAGTATTCCAAGCCCAAAAACGAAAAGCATGGTGACAATGGAATTGGCGAAAGCAATGGCAGCGAGCGCGGTTACCCCGAGGTGCCCAACAACCAGTGTGTCAGTGAGGGCCATTAACATTTGGCCAGCCTGTCCGAACATCATCGGCAGGGCTAGCTGAACAGTTTTGCGCAGTTCAGACAGGAAAAGACGGATCCGCGACACAGGGCGGCTACGGTGGCACAGGGTTGCCGGTCTGTCAGTGCAGTTTCATTTCACCTCACCTCATTTGCTTTTAGGCCAACCGGATTCCATATTCGCGCGTGATTGCCAGACGCAAGTTAAGTATAAGATTGGCAACGAACGGCTGGTTAAGGTGACTGAGCGTGCCGCCGCGAAGGTCGCGCAACTTTTACAACGACAGGGAAGACCTGGAGGGGCTTTGCGCGTTGCGGTGATCGGCGGCGGCTGTTCCGGACTCCAGTACAAAATGGACTTGGTTGACGGTCCCGCAAATCGCGACATCCTGGTAGAATCAAATCGCGTCCGCGTCGTGGTTGATCCGAAAAGCGCGTTCTTTGTCAGCGGCTCCATGCTGGATTTCAGTGACGATCTCCAAAAAGGTGGATTCAAGGTCACAAATCCGAATGCGGTCGCGCATTGTTCGTGCGGAGAGAGTTTTTCTGCATGACGGATTACTTCGCTTTACTCGGGATGCCTCGCCGTGCTGTGCTCGACAACAACCTTTTAAAAGAAGTCTTTATTCGCCAAAGTGAACAACTCCGTCGAAGAACTGGATGCGACCGCTGAATTGCAAGTTCTAAACGAAGCTTTCGTGCTCTCCAAAACCCAAGCAGGCGCATTCGGCATCTTCTCGAACTCGAGCAGAGTCCAGTTGCCAACGACAGAGACCAATTTGAACTTGCACAGCTTTTCGGAACAGTCGTGCGAGCGATCGAAGAGTTCGATGGAAGGTTTGATTCGGCTAACTCCGAGAATTCTCTCGTAGTACGCGCAATCAGGATGCACGGCTTAGCCACGGCCCGGCAGGAGCTGGAGACTGCCGAAACGTCCGTCGAATCGGAGGAACAACGGTTGCACGATGAACTCAGCGAGATCGACCGCGAATGGGCATCCCATCGCGAGAGATGCGGCCCGCGCCTTGCCCAGATCGCCGCCGAACTTAGTTTTCTCCAAAAATGGTCCGGCCAAATCCGGGAGCGGACTTTGCGCTTCGAGGAACTCGTCTAGTATATCATCTCGCAGGTAACCTCCCGGCAGCCACCAGCGTCACCAATCATGCGAGGCGGTACACTAAGCACGCTCTGATCAGAGATCCAAAACATGAGCGACATCGTCGGAATCGACCTGGGAGCCACTAACTCGCTGATTGGAGTGATGGATTCCGGGTTTCCGATCCTTTTGGCAGATGAAAACGGCTCGCGTCTAACGCCCTCGGTGGTACACTTGGATGAAAGGGATCAATGGATAGTCGGCGCGACCGCCGATCGGATGCGGGTGCTGCAGCCTGGGCGCACGATCTACTCGATCAAACGCCTGATGGGACGGCGTCCAGGTGAGTCCGAGAAAGACGATTTTACCAGCATATCGCGTTCGTTCAGCCGAGGGTCAGTCTATCATCGAGATCGGAGAGCGTGGTTTCGGCCCGAGCAGTTGTCGGGCCTCATTCTTACCAAGTTGAAATACGATGCCGAACGTGTGCTCGGGCACGAAGTTGACCGCGCAGTGATCACCGTTCCCGCCTATTTCAATGAACTCCAGCGCCAAGCAACAAAACGGGCCGGTGAACTCGCCGGTTTGACGGTTGAAAGGATCATCAATGAACCGACCGCAGCCGCACTTGCCTATGGTCTTGAGCGTCTCACTGACCGCTCTCATGTTGCCGTTTACGATTTAGGCGGCGGAACATTCGACATTTCTATCCTCGAACTCAACGAAGGTGCTTTTCGGGTTCGCTCAACTAACGGCAACACTCGTCTCGGGGGAGATGATATCGATCGCGAATTGATCCGCTTGTTGAAAGAGCGAGTAATAGCCCGGTATCCGGAACTCCGTCGTGATCTTGAAGAGCCGCAATCGCTGGCTCGATTACGTGAAATCGCTCGCAACGCGAAAATACGACTTTCGAGCGAAGAGGTTGTCCCGGTTGAAATTCCGTTCCTGGCACCTTCGCAAAGCTTTTCTTATATGCTGACCCGACAGGAACTCGAAGCGCTCGTTCGACCGCTGATTCGCAAGACAAGATCGCATTGTTTGCGGTCGCTGGAAGATGCAAACTTGCGCCTCAGCAGATCGACGAAGTCATCCTGGTCGGTGGCGTCACTCGGATGCCCTTGGTTCGACAGGTCGTGGCCGAGATTTTTCAGCGTTTGCCCAACGTCAGTCAGAACCCCGACGAAGCGGTCGCCATAGGAGCGACCATTCAAGCCGGGATTCTCTCGGGCGATATCCAGAACATCGTCCTGCTCGATGTAACTCCGCTCTCCCTCGGGATCGAGACATTCGGCGGTCTGATGAACGTAATCATTCCGCGCAACTCGACGATCCCTTGCAAAAGCGGCGAAATGTTTACCAATGCTGTCGCCAACCAAACGGTCATGGGGGTAAAAGTCTGCAGGGAGAGCGTGAACTAGCCAAGGATAATTGGGAACTGGGCAGCGTCACCCTGAATTTCGAACCAGTGCCAAAAGGAGTAGCTCGAGTAGGCGTTCAATTCGAAATCGATGCGAACGGAATGTTGAAAGTTCTGGCACGCGACACCCGCACCGGCAAAGAAGAGATCTTAGAGTTGAAAGCGCGGTGGACGTCTCGGACGAAGCCGTTGAAATGATGATTGCGGAATCTCTCGATCACGCGTTTGACGACATGAGCGAGAGGGTCTGGACAGAGACGTTACTGAAGAGCAACGAACTGGTTCCGGCAGTGCACAGCGCCTTGACGATGATAGGCGATCAGATCTCGAAAACAGAACGCGGTCACATCCAGGAACTCTTAGAGAGAGTTGAGGTTGCCCAAAGAGGTCACAACGTCGGTGAGTTGAAAAAAGCAAACGCCGCCCTGGACGAAGGAACTCAGCATCTGGCGACACTCCTGATCGAAAGAGCCATGGCGGAAGCTGCACGACGAAGGAGAAATTTTGAAAGAAAACGACTGTTGGATTCGTCGCCAATCTCTTCGCCGCGCGGAAATTGATAATGGTCAACCAAACGAATTGCTTCAATCGCAAACGCGCCTGCCACGGCACGATCATAGATTGCGATTAGATTGTCGCCATTGCTCTCTTCACCGCCGCTCGATCTACCACCCGTTGGTTGAAGATCTTCGTCACGGCACGTACTCAAGAGCAATCGGGTAGGTGCGTCGAATCCCGGATGCAGACGGCGAGGCGCTACCAGAGCGGGACGGAACCGCCTTGACATGCTTGCGGAGAACTTGTTGAAAAAGAGGTCGCAATGAAAAACGGCGAGCGTCCGTAGTTCCCCCTTTTTCTTACGGCGGTTTTGCTGGTTCTCGCCGCCAGCTTCTATGGCTGCGCGACTACCCAGAACACCGAGTCTCTCCTTTCTGCCGCCGGCTTTCGCACCCGGATGCCGAGCACCGCTGGACAATTAGCGATGTTCAATAACATGCAACCGTACCGAATCGAGCGTCGGGAGAGAAACGGGAAGGTTCTTTATACCTACGCCGATAAACAAAGGAATCTGGTCTACATCGGAGGCGAGAGCGAATTCCAGCGTTACAAACAATCGGGTTACAACAGTCGATCGCCGAGAAAACCTCACGCGGCTCAGATCAATCAGGAAACCTCTCTTGAGGTTTTCGGTCCAGAGTTCGGCCCTTATTGGGGACCTTGGAAGTACTTGGTGGTGAGCGACCCTTCGGTGGGGAAGCGATTTGCGGCTCAGATGAATTTCCGCCTCACAATCTCTGGGTCGCGACTGGTGCGCTAAGGGCGAATTCTCGCTTTCGAAACGCGCCCGGAGTGCGGTGAGTCCCCTAACTAAGTCTAGCTCAATACCAGACAGCCGCGTTTGAGTCATAGGTAAAGATGCCCTTTTCGGGAATCGTTCGCCAAAGCCCACGCCAGGCAGGCCTGATTAAATTGGCGATCGATCTCCTGCCGGAGCAAGCGCACGCCCTGCGCCCGGTTGTAAGCGGCTCGCAGTAAGAAAGCCATGACGGGGCCCCGGTCGATCGCAAGGACCGCTCAAAATAAGTGTCCAGCACCGAAAGCTTCGCCGCGATCAACACTTCCAGAATCTGTTTCTGTGTTTCCAAGTCGAGTGGTCGGAACACAATCCGCTCGGTGATCCGAGCAAAGAGTTCCGGGCGGAGGAACTGACTGGCGATATCGAGCGCCACGCTCTCCATCGTGGTGTACGGCGCGCTTTCCATTTTAGCGAAATCGCCGCTTCCCAGATTACTGGTCAGGACAACATAGAACTGGCGAACGCCAACCTTTTTCCGTCCAGGTTAGTCAGTTGTCCTTCTTCAAGGAGTGAAAGAAAGATGTCGATCACCCGGGGATTGGCCTTCTCGATTTCATCAAACAGAATCGTAGTTCCCGAGGGATTTCGCCTGATGGCAGCCTCAGTCCTTTCAACAAATTCAGAAAACCGGGACTCGGCGGAATATTCGTTCATGAAAAGAATTTCCAGCGGCACGCCCGACCCGAACAGATATTCGGTGAATTGTTTCGCTGATTCGGTTTTTCCTACACCCGTCGGTCCGAGGAAAAGAAAACTGCTTTTGGGCCGATCAGATAATCCGTTTAACCCTAGCTCGGACGCTTGCAAAGCCCGGGCGATTCGCGCGATCGCGTCCGTCTGTCCGAGAATCAGGCCGTCCAGATGATGCTGCAGCCGGCCGAGATAGCGCTTCCAAAAAGAGCGGGATGGGTTTCGCCGCTATCGTCAAATTGGCTCTCACAACGAGAAAGAGAACACTTGTTCATTGCGGACCGCGCACGGTGACACAAGCGTCAGGGGACTCTCCGGAACCGGCAGCCGCCGAAGCGTCCGCTTGTTGCCGTTGTCGCCTTCCAGCCGTTTCACTCGCTCATTGAGCAGAGAAACAACAGTGGTTAGCTTTTGTTCGGTCTCAGCCGTCTGCTTGGCCAGCCCAGCCACTTGACCAGCGAGTTTGTCCTGACTCCGTCTTTCTGCTTCGATCTCTCTGGCCGATTCTTCGGCCGCTCGGCGGGCCTGAACGATTTGTTGGACTGTTTCGCCAGGCAACGGTGGGGTGCGTACTCCGGTCTTTTCAGCCCGACAATCGGACCCAGCAGAACTTCCGGACGGCAGCTTGCGGCGAGCGAGTTACCCAGGAGGGCTGTTGTTCGAGCCGATAAATGGCATGTCGTTCATGCATCATGCTCGAATCGGCCGGATCGACATAACGATTGACCCCATAGACCTTCACTACTCCATTTTGACGAATGCTCCCGTCCGGGCTTGCCCCGGAATGCTCCCCGTTGCTGGATACTGGGAGGCCGTCCGCGCTACGATTTCCTTACCCAGGCTGCGGAGCCAACGAGGTGGTCTTCGGGGTTGCGGTGCGGCAGGCGACCAGGATACAGCCGAGCACCAAGACTACCAATAACGATGCATTTTCAATTTGCGTTATGAGTTGTTGCTTCCAATGCCGGAAGCAGAGGTTTGACCAAGTCTGTCGGATCTACGGGGAGGGCCCGACGGACTTCTTCCCGCAGTTTCTTCCTTTGAAAATCCGCTTCATCTCGAGCGATGCGCTCATCGTCTGCGGCCACTTTGGCGCGATCCAGGTCGATCGCTTCCATACAATACAAATAGAACTGCTTGCCCGCCGGAACTCGAAGAAAAAACCATCCCGTTCGATCGAAGAAGCAATTTGGGAAGCATAACGATCCAGCACCGCCTGAGTGCCTCCCCAGGCGGGATTGACCACACCATTCTGCAAGGCGCTCAACCCAAGGGAATTGCTATTCGTGTAAACGCGGTTGCCGAGCAGCCCGGACGCACTACTGGAGAAAGCTCCGGCAATACCATTAATCAAAGACGCCGCATACAGCTTGATGACATCACTATTTGACGTCCGAATCACATCACCACGTAGTCCGGCGCTACCGTCGGTGATGCCGTAACTATCAATCTGCTCGTCGTGCTCCATGTCGAGCACCATGGCTCGAACGACAAGTTCACGTCCCAGCCCGCTGGGCTCGTTCAACACAAACGTAAATTCACCGTTGCCCGCGATCCGCTCCCGGACAGTATCGACACTCGCCAACCCATGAACCTCCGAGTTAGCCCGAATAATCACCTTGCCGTTCCACCACACGTCTTCGTTTACGAAGCCGATGATCGGCGTAGTAAGATTACTGGAGTCCACGGTATTAACCAATTGACATTTGACCATCCGAAACGCCGGGGCATAGTCGGCTTTTGGACCTCGCTCCGGCGCCGGTGCCGGCTGAGGATCGGCCGCCAGAATAGTAGAGAAGAAGCGGCTGGATCCGACGTGGATGGGTATTCAGAGGCTGACCGGGTAGCAGCGACGACACTCCGGGATTTTTAACCGGTTTAGGCCGTTCGGGCAGAACAGGGTTAAAGTTCCTAATGAGGAGGTCATCGAGTCCGTAATATTACCGGCGTCTCGCAGGATCTCGTCTTGACGCCGATTAAGACGGCGAACTCCGCCGCGCTGCAAAAGCGCGTAGACAAATACACCGCCCAAACAGGGCGCAGCCGTGCCGCCAACGAACAGCGTGCGACGATTAATCATGTTGAGCCACCTTTTGCTCCTTACCGGACCCGTGGTGAGGAGCGTTTGCGATGACGGGAGAGGGCTCGGTATCGGTCTTGGTGGCCGATTCTCCGCCGGTTCGTTCGTGGGCGATTGATCGGACGAACCGCAGGCTCTTCGGCATGCTGTCCGGGGGCTCCTGCCATTCTGCGGACACCTTCCGCTGCGGATCGATCTCAGCGATCACCTGACGAAGCACGACCTCGAATTTATTCGCCACCGCCAAATCGTTCCGGTTCCCGTCGGCTGAGCCGGTGACAACAAAATAGACAATCTGAGATTTTCCGGCCGGCACCAGACCGCCAGCATCGGAGACCGCCTGCGCGTAAACCTCATCCCCAACCCGTGCTCCAAAGCTTTCGGGATCGTAAAGGAAATCATGATCGGTCGGGTTAATGAGTTCGACTTCAAAGCCAACTGAGTCAAGCGCATCATCCCGCATCACTCGCCTCAGCACGATACCAACTCCGTTGGCCTCCGTGCGGTTTTCCGGCTCGGCGATCTCGAGATTAGCAAACATTTCGGGAGCGCTGTTCTTTAGAGCCGGAAAACCTTTGACCTTGTCCAGAAACCCTATCACCCTGGCCGGGGAGGCGACTTTAGTTTTCGCCAGCGTTTCGGCAGGCTTGGTCGAATGCCGGCTCGGGCCTTCATCGAAGATAACAACAAATGACGCGTCCGCCGCTTCTTTGCAGAAAAGTGAGTAGACTTTACTGTCGAGTACAACACGTAAGATTACCTTCCGCGCCGGGGTGACACCGCTTTCAGTGAGAGGAAGTTCGTTCCTTTATTGAAAGAGATCTGGAATAGGTCCGGACCATCGGGCGAAGGGTTCAAAGAAAATCCGTATCCATCAAGAGCTTCGACCTTCATAGGGAATTCCATCGTGGTGATTCCCTGGATTCCTACTTGAATTATCGAAGGCTCATTCTGGTTCAGCGAAAGGTGGACGATCTTCGAACTCAGATCAGGCTGACCGAACGACAAAGCTGGTAAGGTGGCGATCAGGAGCGAAACGATTTTACGCATATCATTTCTTCTCAGTGGTCTGGAGTTGTAATTGTTCAGGCGGTCCGAAGTTATAATCCGTCACCGCAAAGGGGTATCGCCGATTTCTGCCGAGATAAGGATTTCGGACTAACTTCAAATTCAAGGAGACAGGCTGCGGCTGAGTGATCTGCTCACCGTCTATCTCCGCCTGGATCAACAACTGGCCGACGATGTGGGCGAGGATGGTCCCATTGTCAATCCGCTGCAGATCTAGCCGACCAATCTCCAGTTTCTGGTGGATGCTCTTCTTGCGAAATTCGGAAGCTGCCGTTTCGAAGTCTTTCTTTGCCTTCTCGAAGGCTTGCGGAAGAAAAACTCTTTCCAGGGTTTCGGGCGCATCAAAACCTTGAGGCCCTCGGTCAAGAAACGATTTCGCCGCCCAGTAAGAAATCGACTCGAGGACCTCCCGGCTCTGCTCCGCCGGCACCAGCGGCGCGATAATCAACGATTCGGTACCGTCCAGAAGGGCTACTTTTTCCGGTTGACGCATAACGCTGACCAGATAAGTCGGAATAATGAGGTGCGCGACCAGGGAAATCAGCAGGGCCGCCCAAAGAAGGCGGACCTTCTGGCGACCCGAGGCTAGTTGACTGGCAGCGCGATGTCGCTCAACGGCCGCGGCAGAGTCTGAGATCCGTTTGACCTCCGATTCGATTAATTGCTGGCTGCGCAGCCACGACTCCGGGCCAGTGGGCGCACCATCGGAGGCAGTGATCGGCACCTCCGGCAAAGCCGGGGATTTGCGATTAACAGCGGCGTTTGGCGACGTACTCATAGCCGGCGCTAGTGCCTAATTGCGTAAGTTAGTTATATGTATGGCGACTTTCCCCTGATGTACCTGGGATTTGGTCCATTCGAAGGGAGCCGCATTGTTATTGTAGTTCTTGATGAAGGTGTCGATGGCGTTGCGCAGCTCTGCCACGCTGGTGAAGTTTGCCCCCTGGAGGGCTTGGCGGCTCAAGATACTAAACCAGATCTCAATCTGGTTGAGCCAAGAAGCGTGGGTTGGAGTGAAATGAAAATGCACATTGGGGTGAGCCTTCAACCAGCGATCTTGCTTTGGCTTATGGGTCGCAAGGTTGTCTAAGACCACATGAATTTCTTTGTCGAGATTTCCGGCAACTACCTGGTTCATAAACTCCAGGAATTCCCGTCGGCGCTGGCGCCGGTAATGACCAGCCTGCACTTGGCCGCTGGCAATGTTGAGGGCGGCAAAGAGAGTGGAGGTGCCATGGCGCTTGTACTCGTGGCTAAAACCCGTCAGCGCCCTGCCATTGGGCAAGCGAATCCAACCTTGGGCTCTTTCCAGGGCTTGAATGGCTGGTTTTTCATCAATGGCCAAGATGAGCGCATTCTGGGGCGGATTGAGATAAAGACCGACAATGTCAGCGGCCTTGCGCACAAACTCCGGATCGGTGGAAATGCACCAGCTGCGGCGCCGTTCCAATTCAATGCCTTGTTGGCGCAAAATGCGCCAGACTTGATCGGAGGAAACATCGGCCAGACTCTGCGCCAGCAGTCGCCCATTCCAGCGCCCGTAGCCCGCCGGTGGATCTTCATCCAGCAGCGCCAAGACCCGCTTGACCGTCATTTGATCATACTTGGCCGGCTTTCCACTGCGTGGCGCGTCTTCCAAGCCAGCCAGGCCTTGGCGCACAAAGCGCCGCCGCCATTTACTCACCGTCACCTCGGGAATGCGCAGGCTCTTGGCAATCGCACGTCCACTCAAGCCCGCTGCCGCCTTCAAGATAATCTGACTCCTGACCTTGAGCCGGTGTTCGACCCGTTGCGCTCGACTCCAACCCTCCAAGAGCTTGCGGTTTTCCACAGAAAGTTTGATGCAACCCATTGCCATCCATCCAACAAATCATAATTTTTCATAAATATAAAGAACTAAAGCAACTAAGTACTAGTCCCACATGTACTGTTGGGCTCGATTCGAAGAATTTGTGACGCGTCCGTTCCGCTTAGTTAGCGCGCCGAAGGAACTCAGACCGTGGGCTGCGCCGACGGAATCTCCGGCGGCGTGCGCAGTGAGTGAGCCCAATGAACCCATCAAGTTTCCCCCGACCGATGTCAAGGAGTCGGCCGTGTCGAGGGGGGCCGCCAAGGCATCGGCCGCACCAGTAATTATCCCGCCCACCAGGTTCTTCGCCTTGGAAGAAGACGATGTTCGCCCACCCCTCGAACCGCCCCGATTCCCGGGGAACTCTGTCCTAGCCAGACCTGAAGCGAACGCTCGACCATCGGCCAACGCCGGCAATCCTCGATCCTGGCCGACAGAGTTCGCTGCGCCGGCTTGAGAGTTCTTTGCCCCAAAGAGTCCACGACCGAAACCATTGACCATGTTCGACAATCCGCCCCCGACCTGACGAATCCCCGCGGCGACAGTTGAGGCGATCCCGCTATAGGCCGCGCCGGTCAGTGGACCGGTGGCCGCGAGCATGGACCCGGCGAAGCCCTGTAGTGCTGCTCCGCCGTGCGTAACGATCTTTTGCGCATAAAAGGGTGCCAGAAAATGACCGATCAAGGTCCAGAAGAAAATCGGAATAATGGCGATAAGACCCAGCAAGATCGAGCCCAAATTGAGCGGATCGATCTGGGACATTCCGTCGAGTAGCCCGACCGTGATGATGTTGACAAAGACCCAGCCCACCGGCCAGCAATACGCCCCGACCAGGGTTTTCAGATACAGCACGCCTTGCGAGCGCAGCGAGTGAACGGTCAGCTCGGCTAATCCGATGGGCAGGTAGATTGAAAGAAAAATGAGAATAACTTGCTGGAGCAGCTGCATCAACCGCACTACAAAATCGCACGAGCGAAAAAGCAGGAGCACCAGCCATAGCAGCAGATTGCGGACGAAGCCCATCGCCCATTCAAACGACCCTGAATGCATCAGTTGCCAGGCAAACCAAGCGTTGAATTGCAAGATTGAAGGTGACTTATCATTTGATTGACTGCTGTTCGGGCCGGTTGGGGTTTCGTTCGAGTTCGTCGTGTTTTGCGGGTTCGGATATTTCCTGTTCAGAACATCATCGATCATCGCCAGATCTGGTTGCAGGGTGTATTGAAACATCACTGGCTTGCCGGTACTCGTTAGCTGCATCTGCGTCGCTACCGTCGATTTGGTAATTCCGTTCGCGGCCTGATCCAGCCAGTTTCTCCAGGTCTTCCCGCCAAAGATGAGGCTGGTGATAAGCATTAGACGAAGGACTGTTCCAAAAAAGTGGCGTTGATCCGCTCGTAGAAAATTCTGGACAGCGCTTACCACCAGCAGAACGAACGCGATGACAAGACTGATTTCCGCCAGGTTGTCGGCAAAGTTTTGTGCCGTGTCTATTACCTTCTGGACATCCAGAAAACCCGTGAAAGCGGACCCGGACCCGGTACCAGGCAAAGGACTGGGCGCCGTGGTTGCGGCAAACAAAAAGAAACCCTGGATTCCGGCAAACATCTTTCTTCAGTACAATCGATAGATTTTTTCCTAATGGGCTTCCGGTCTGCCTGCTCGTCATTGGCAGAGCTCCCGCGTCACTTCTGGAAGACTCTTTCAGCGCCCCGACAGCTCAGGGGCACTCTGGAAAAATTGATGTCCGCCGTTTAATAGCGTTGCCGTGTCGCTGGCAAAACCCTGAGCAGCTTGCTGCTTCGCTGCCAATGCTTGTCGCGCCTCGTCGTTCTGGTTCGCGGCCTGCTGGACCAGGACTTTCATAGCCGTGGCATGAAGGCGGGACGACCAGTTGTCAAGACTGCCTTGCACCGCTTCAAGCTTTGCCTGCCATTTTTCTGTTTCCACCAGGGAGCCGGCCGCGTTCAACTGCTGCAAGCTCTGGTGTTTTTCCTGCTGCAACCGGGCAAGGGACTCATTGGCTGATAGCATCTCAGTATTATAAGATTCGTACAAGTCCTGCACCGCGCCGAATCGTTTGAAACTGTTCGCATCGAATTGAACCTTCTGACCGAATCGATCCGGCAGGTTTGATAAATCGTCGTACAACCCTCCTGCCGTATTTTTTAACGCCATGACTCCGTTGGCCGTTATTCGTATTTCGCCTATTGTCTGTCCGACTCCGCTCTTGATCTTGTTTACATCGGCCAGCAATGCATCGAGTCCGAGCATGTTTGTATAGTAGTCCGGGCTGCCGAAACGCTTGAGCGCTTCCGTACTCTGATTAATGACCTGCGTCAGTTGTTGGATTTGTTGAGCCTGTTTATTGATCATCTCACTGTATTTGGCTACGTCCTGTGCGTGATACCCGGCTTCCTTTACCTGGCCAATCGTTTGTTGAAGGATGTTGAGGACGGTGTGGATCGGGTCATGAACGGTCGTGGCTTTCCCTTGATCCAACCCGGCTAAAGCCATTAGGAAGATCGCCGCTGAAAGGCCGCCCTTATTCGACAATTGGAATCGTGATTTCACGAGAAACCCGGATAACCCCAGTACCGTCTTCATGTTCCGGCACGGTCGCGTTGTAATAACGAATATGGCCTTCATCAGTTTGCTGACTTGTTCTTTGGTTTTGTTGCTGCGCCCAATAGCTGCGTTTGATCTGGTCCGAAACACCTTTGGTGTAGCCTTTCGCAAATTCGATTGGCACCTTTCGCGCGTTCTCACCATCAGCCAGCAGCGGATCACCTTGGTCGGTCAGCGCTTCCGCTCCTCTTCCTTGCATCGTCTGCTGGCCTTTAGGCACAGTTGGGCCGACGGTGCACCCAGTGGCCAGCACGGCAATGAACACAAACCACTTCTTCATAAGATTGGCTCGGTCGCGCATTCTTCGCTGGCAGCGTCGATCTTCTCCGATTCGGCAATAATCCCGGCAACAATATTCCGGTACTGGCTCAGGGTAAGGGTGCGCAGATCAAAGATCTCATTATCACTCGAAGCCGCGTAGAGAAGCTCCCGGGAAGCCACATTCTTAACCGTACCGACGAGCCGTCGGTTCTTATCGTTGGCCACGTAGGTAAACGCGCTAAAGCGCTCCCTCGGATCCATCAGCTCGGGCAAGGGATAGTTATGAATCGTCTCAACCGCTTTCTCCGACAGACTGAGTGCTTCACCAATATCGCGGGCATCTTCTCTGCTTTGTTGAGACGTAATCAGAAACATCTTTGAGTTTCCGATCATCGCGCTGCGAACGGGTGATTGTTTGAGAATGTCGTACTGCTGAACGACAGCCAGGATGTTACAGCCGAACTTGCGCATCTGTCGATAGTACTCCTGGATCATCTTCACTCCTCCGGGGATATCGAGTGTCCGGGCCGCTTCTTCAAAGATCGCTAGTTTTGGGACGGCACGCGGCATTGAGATAATCTTTTGGCGCCCGTAATTAGCGACCAGAAAGTTAGCGGCCGCGCGCAATTCGATGGCGTGTTCGGGAATCTGACCTAATTCGAAGTGAGCAACCCGGCCATCAATACGGATATTGCTCACTCCGTCAAAAAGCTTTCCGCGCTCACCGTGACGGCTCCATGCTCGCAGCAATTTCCCTACCCGATCGGTTTCCTGACGGTCCCTCTCTCCGCCGCTTGAACTATAGAGTAGCTGTTCGACCAACGCGTTATGCGTGGGAAACTGCTCGGGTCGGAAATAGGCAAAGGCTAAATCGCGCACAAGCGATGCCGTCGCCGGATTTTTGGCGAACTCCGCTACTTCATTTTCGTCTTGTGATTGAAGGAAGACATGAGCCTCGTCCGCGCACGCTTTCTCCCAGTCCCGGAAAGCGGCAAACGCATCGACAAAGTTAAATTGCGAACTTCTCATTTTTGTCCGCAAATACCTGTCGATAGCCGAGGCGCGCCACCGGAGTTCCTCGCCGGCTGCTTCATGGGCCACTAACCAATCGTGAAAAACATCGGTATAAAGTTGCTGCAGATGTTCCACGATCATCGTTTGGCGGAGCGCTTTCCGTTCATTATCCAAACCGTGGTCACCGCAAAAGAGCAGGCAAAGTCCGGCGCTAAAAGCGAGATGCATGGGGGATAGCGGCGACTCGCAGGTGTCAAGGTAATTAATTGTTAAGTTTCCATTCGGGTTAATCACGACAGGGTTGCACCCCTGCGTCTGAGTAAGAACGCCATGAGAAAGGCCCTCTTCAACAACTAAACGAAAACCGAATCGGTGCCCGATCTGGGCCAGCAGGTCACCGATAATAACCGACTTACCAGCGCCCGTCATACCAAAGACCACGCCGTGCTGCGGAGTGTTTCCCAAGCGGGTCTTGATCCCCACCAGGTTACCCCGGGCGCCATTGTAAATGGCTTCCGCTCCGTCCAAATGGCCGGTAAAGGTCGCCGACCAGGGTATCAGATCGGCAAGATAGGCGTCTTCCGCTGGCAGATCGAACTCCCGATAGGTGCCGCAGGTCCAGCCGGGCCAGGTCTGGTAGAATAGTTGGCGGGCGTTTTCCGGAATGATTGCGTGATGAACCACGGCACCGCCCATCGCGATAAACGCGTTCCGCATCGCGACACAACGAGCCGCCAGCGCGTCGGGATTCTGATGCCACAATCGAACAACGTAAAGGCAATCAAGGGGAATAACTTTGCCTTGCTGGATTTCGTGTACCTTCTCCTGTTTCGCGATCAGATCGGCGACTAACGACTGCTTTCGCTCGGAAGCGGCATCGATCTGGAGTCGTTGAATATGGCCCTCCTCGCGTTCGATGACTCGATCGATCGCTTTCGGGTAAACGTTGAGGGTAATTCCGTACTCTTGAAAGCCCATGCCGGTCAACGCCGTGACGATCCCGGGGAACGTTCGCCGAGGCCATTGGCGAACCGCGAAAATCGCGTGGTGATAGGAGCCGAGTGTAAAAGAGACACCAGGAAGATGTGACGGGCTGATGCCATCGGTATGGAGGCAGTTCTGCTGGATGGAAACGCCGGGATCGAAAAGCTCTATCGGATTGATCTCGGTCACGCCGAAGTTGGTGTTCAGGAACCGGTAATAAAAGAGAAAATGATCTCGATCAGAAAGCGGCGCTGTCCGGCAATCCGCGAACAAGCGGTTCAAAGTTCCGAGACCAAAATCGAGCAGCGCCCGACTTTCTTTGCGGGCCAGCGTATCGAAATACTCGGTCAAAACTCGCGGAGTCGTCAGCGGGGCGTGCGTCTCAATGGTACGAGTAACAAAAACCGTCAGCCGTTCCCGGCGGAGGCGCCCTTCTTCCATCGCCGCTTTATAACGTTCGTAACGTTCCGCTCTGACCAGCACACCAAACTGCCCGTAAACCGGGTCTTTCCGCCGAATCGAGAGTGTCTCCCGGTGATATTGATCGAGTTCGTGTCGATAGTCGCTGTCGATACTCCACTGGAATTGCAAACTGTGTTCTTCACCCATCGTGCCAACGAGAATACGGAGCCGCTCGTGAAGATCGTTGAGCTGGGTCACGCTGAAAGTGTTCACCTCGCCCGGCTCGACGCTGAATCCGCGGGAAATCGCGGTTCGCCGGGAAGCGCCGTCGCCGAACCAGAGCAGGTCATGCAGGAAGAAACCATTCGGCATGCCGTGCCGCAACACGCGCGAGCTCGGTGCGCCCCGCCTCCCGGTCATCCGGCAGGCAATCGTACTCCCCAGATTGACAAGGGGTTGGATCATTCCGGGAAGAGGAAAGGATGGTGCGGTTGGGCTTTTGCCGGACGAAACGCCGGGCCATTCACCCAGGAAGCGAGCAGATCACGATCGAAACGCGGAGGGCGCCGGTTGCGGAACAAGATGATGTAGCCCGCGGTCAAAACGGTCGGAGCCAGGGACACCATGAATTTGACGGCGAGAGGGAGCATATTGCGCCCGCTGAAAAGCATCGTAAGGACAAAGACCGAGACCATGCCCGCGACGATCACCGGCATGCCGAGATTCCCCTCAAACCCAAAGGCATGTCCTGTCGATTTCGCCCGTGGCCGGGTGTCGGTGTAGATCAGATTATCTTTCATCGAGTCGCGGTATACCGAGCGTGACCTAAAATCCGCTAACCGCGTTCGCGGTGGGGCTGCCGCCACTGAAGAGCGCGAACAACGCCTTCATCAAAACTACGGCGCCGGCCACGCCGATTCCGTAGACGACTGTCATCTTCCAGTTTTCGTCCCGTTTCGCGTTCAGAAATCCTCCCATTACCATCACGCAGCCGGCGATGAAGCCAAAAATGGTGATTAGATTCAGACCGCTCTGGAGCGGATTAGTAAAGTTGCTCAGGTTGGCAGCCTGACCGGTTTGAGCAAAAATCGGTGTTGCCTGGAGAAGAAGGCTTGCCAGCAAGCCCGCGAAAAGCTTCAGCACTCCGGGCCGGCTCGCTCGCGGGAGCGCTGTGGACGATGCTCTGTTCATAACTCTATTTATAAACGTATGTTTAGAAGTGGCAAGATAATTCTTACTGGATTTTTAAGTGTTATATGTAGATCCGCGCTGAGCGCGACTCGGCGCCTCGATAGAACCGATGGATCAGAGGACCTGTAGCGAACAAGTTTCCAACTTGTCGGGGGCTTTAATCCCGGTATTTTCGCTGCCGGTGCCAGAGAATGATCCAATAGCTTTTGCCTTGGCCGAAGACATCGGATCGGGGGACCTGACCTCGACCTTCTTCGTGCCAAAACACCGGCGATCGCGGGCCCGCATTTTCGCCAAGGAACCAGCCGTTGTTGCCGGCACCGGAGTGGCTGAGCAGGTATATCAAACGGTCGACTCAAGCCTCGACGTAGTCATCACTATTCCAGATGGCACGCCTGTCTCGGCGGGTGACACCGTGTTGCAAATCAGTGGAACTACTCGTTCGATTTTGACTGGTGAACGCGTGGCGTTGAATTTCATCCAGCGACTCTCCGGGATCGCTACGCTGACGCGAGAGTTTGTTCGCCGAACCGCCGGAACAAGTGCGAAGATCCTCGACACGCGTAAGACCACCCCCGGGCTACGCCGCCTGGAGAAGGCAGCGGTGAAAGCAGGCGGTGGACAGAACCATCGGATGGGTTTGTTCGATGGCGTTATCGTCAAGGATAATCATCTCCTCACTCGACCAGAACTGGCGGAGGCCATCCACGCTCTCAAGCAGACTCATCCCGACGTCATGATCGAGGTGGAGGCTGATTCGTTGGATCAGGTAAAAACGTTTGTCCAATTGCCCGGGGTCGACCGCATCCTCCTGGATAATATGTCGCCGACTGCGTTGAGAGCGTGTGTCGCGCTGCGCCGACCGAACCTGACTTTCGAAGCGAGTGGCGGGATTAGCCTGGACACGGTTGAGGAAATCGCGAAAACGGGGGTGGATTACATTTCGGTCGGGCAACTGACCCATTCGGCTCGCGCGATTGATTTTTCCTTGGAGCTGCTCGATGAAGAAATCGGGCGAAAGTGAGCTGCTCCGTTTTCTTCTTCATAGAGAGCGGACGTCAACCGAACTACAAACGCAGTTTGGCTGGGACAGACCTACACTGGAGACCAACCTGGCGTCCCTGCAGGACGCCGGAATCGTCTTCCACCGGAACAACCAACGCATTTGTCTGGTGCGTGAACCTGACCAGCTGATCCCGGCGACGATCCTCGCTCGATTAGAAACCGAATTTGTGGGGCGGGAGGTCGTCGTCCTCCGTGAGACCGGATCGACCAATGACCGGGTTCGGCAGGCCGCCCTCGGTGGTGAAAAAGCGGGTCTGGTCATCTTTGCCGAAAAACAGACGACGGGGCGAGGACAGCATGGCCGACGTTGGGTCTCGGCGGAAGGAGCCGGTCTCTGGGGCTCGCTGCTGCTCGCCTCTGATCCGGCGAAAGAAAGTGACGCGATTCTCCGCGGCGCCGCAGAGGCGACACTCCACTCTCTCGAAACCTTGCTACCGGTGAAAGTCAGTCTGAAACTACCGAACGATCTGCTGATCGACGGCGCTAAAATTGGTGGGTTTCTCCTGGAAAGTGTCGTTACTCCTCCTTGTCGCGTCTTGGGATTTGGCGTTAACGTGCGGAGTTCTCCTTCAATGCCAGAGTATCCGACGACCTTTGCGGATCACTACGCCGCGCGTCCACTCAGTCGGGCGGCGCTGGCGGCGGAAATCCTGAATCGGTTCGACCGATGGTACCTGAGAGGCCAGCTCTAACAAAGGGGGTCGTCCGAGAAGGAGGCATGTCTGCCTTACCTGGCCACGGTGCGTTATCGCGGGACGAAGGGATCGCCCAGCGTGTCGTGCGATGCCCTCGATCCCGTGACCCAGAAAGGCGTGTGCGTTGCGTAGCGCCGACGGCCCCGTCGGTACTCCGGGGAGATGCCCAGCGCGGCCTTGAGCATCACCGGATCAAGTAGATCGCGCGACGTCTTGGGCGTGTTCACCGGAGTACCGACGGGGCCGTCGGCGCTACGCAACGTCTTACGCAGGGCCTGATGCGTCGTCGATGAATCGAGGGATCGCGCAAAGGTCAAAGTCCGACACGGACGAGGCCGTCCGCGCTACTCGGCCCATCCTCACGTTTTCGTTTCGCCGCCGTTATCCCGGCCGTCGGCCAGCAACTCATGCTGTAAAGGCAGTCGCACAGTAAACGTCGCGCCCGCTCCGGGCCGGCTCTCCACCGCGACCGTACCGCCATGCGCCTGCACAGTGTGTTTGACGATCGAAAGACCGATCCCGGTCCCTCCCGCGTCACGCGATCGATCTTTGTGAACCCGATAAAACCGTTCGAAGATATGCGGTTGATCGCTCAACGGAATACCTGGTCCGTTGTCTTTGACCTGGAGAACAAGATCGTCCTTATCGCATCCGGCGGTAATGACGACCTTGGTGCCGGGCACGCGGCCATATTTCAAAGCGTTGTCGACCAGGTTTAAGAGAACTTGCTCGAGTCGCAAAGGATCAGCCTCGATCACCGGGAGCGAGTCGGGTAGTTCCGCCGAAACCTCCGCCTGAAGCGCGGTAATCATCGTCTCAAGCCTTTCCACGACTCGGTCAACGCACTCACCAATATCGACTGGCTCGAAATGCAAACTGAGCTTCTGCGACTCCAATTGAGCGAGCGTCAGAAGATCCTCGACCAGCAGGTTTAAACGTTGGGCGTGCTTCCGCATGACCTGAAGAAAACGACGAGTCATTTCTGGTTCCGCATCTCCATCCAGCAACGTTTCCAGATAGCCGGTGATAACCGATAAAGGTGTTCGCAATTCATGAGATACGTTGGCCACAAAATCTTTCCTGACGATCTCCAAAGAACGTACCTGCGAAACATCGTGAAAAATGAGGAGAACGCCGGCCAGCGGTTCGTGTTCCCTGGGCCGGAGGCGAACGGAAGTGATCTGAAAATTCCGTTGGCGAAATTGCCCGCTTTCCTGAAGCTCGACCTGCAGCTCTTCATACTGAGCTTCTTCGGAGGAAACGGTTCGACTGACCAGCTGGTGGAGTTGATGATTGCGAAACGCTTCCATGACAGTTCGACCGACAGGAGCGGTGGGCAGAGAAAACATCTGACCCAGCCGTTCGTTGGTCAGCCGGATTCGCAGTTCGGTATCGGTAATGAGGACACCTTCGACCATGCTGCTCAGGATGGCGCGAAGGCTGAAGTCTTCGTCAGCGACCCGGCGCGCAATCTCTTGTTGATGCGCCTGGATCCGTTGCAGATCGCGGTAAATGTCCTGGATAACCGGGGAGCCTTGGAGTCGCGCTTTCAATTCGCCATCGGAGGCCAAGCCGTGGACGGCTTGGCGAAGCTGAATCAGCTGCCGTCTGCAGGACCAGGCCATGATCGCCAGAGGCAGACTCACGGCTCCCCATAAGATAATCCACCAGAGCATCACGACTCGCGCTGTGCCAGAAACCGGTAGCCTTCGCCCCTGACCGTCACGATGCGATTAGCGACCGGGCCAAGTTTCTCGCGCAATCGTCGAACATGGGTATCCACAGTGCGCGTGTCGATCGGGTTCTCGTATCCCCAGACATCCTGCAAAAGCATTTCCCGGGTGAGAGTTCGGCCGCGTCGCTCGACCATGACTGCCAATAATTTGAACTCCGTGAGGGTCAGGTCGAGACGTTTGCCGCGGACGGTGATTCCGAAGTTGGCTTTATCCAGGTGAAAATCATCAACGTTGACGACGGCCGACCTCTGCACGGCGCGCAGCCGACGCAGGAGATTTTGAATTCTCAGGACCAACTCGCGGGGGCTAAAGGGCTTGGTGATGTAATCGTCGACACCCATCTCCAGACCGGCAAGGCGCTCGGCCGGCGCTGCCTTTGCCGTCAGAACCAAAATCGGGATATCACAAGTCCCTTTATTCTTGCGAAGGGCCTCAAAGACTTCCGTCCCAGTCATCTGAGGCAGCATGATGTCGAGGACGATCGCGTTGGGTCGGGTTTGCGTAGCCGCGGTCAGCCCCGACGGACCGTTCAAAGCAACGAGGACGTTAAAGCCGGCCCGATGCAAATGGTATCGGACAAGATCGACTACGTCCGGTTCATCATCGACAACCAGGATTGTGTCCCGCATCGGATTCGCACCCTATCGAATGGGTTCGAAGCCATCAAGGTTTGACAAAAAAAATGATTCGGGCTGCGCACGCCAAGGAGTAGAGTCGAGAGAAACCGTGCGCAAACCCGAATCGCCTTAACCGATCAAAGTAGACATGAGCCTTGGCCCTGCCGTTCAAAGTTTCTTCTTTTTATTTTCGAATGATTCAGATTTAACCTTCCGGGTTTGGCAGCCCAAGGAAGGCGGTACAGCCGATAGACGATTAGCTTGAGAAACGACGATCGTGATCGCTAAACCCTTTATTGCCTGCGACTTAGGAGCTGAAAGCGGACGCATCGTTCTCGGCCGTTTGGACGGCGGCAAGGTCACCCTGGAGGAAGTTCATCGATTCGCCACGGGGCCTTCAACGGTGCAAGGAACTCTGCGCTGGGACATTCTTCGGTTCTTCGATGAGATCAAAGACGGCCTGCGCAAGACCAAGACGGCAGGCAACCGTCCGGCTGTGATCAGCGTGGACAGCTGGGGAGTCGACTATGCTTTGTTCTCGCGTTCTGAGCCCCTTCTTGGCCTACCTTTTCATTATCGGGACAGCCGAACGGATTCGTCTTCGGAGGAGCTGCTGAAGAAGACGGGACGAGAGTTGATTTTTCGGGAAACCGGAATTCAGTTCATGGCGATCAACACCCTTTACCAGCTCTACGACGATGTTCTGCATCGGCCTGGGTTGCTGAGGCTGGCTGAAAAATTCCTACCAATCGCCGACTACCTCCAATACCTCCTCTGCGGGCATCCGGCGGCCGAGATCAGCTCGGCGAGTACCACCCAGATTTTCAATCCCGTGACGGGTCGCTGGTCGGACGCGCTGATCGAGTCTGTGGGCGTGCCCCGTTCGCTGTTTCCCGACGTCGTCCCGTCCGGAACACTCCTGGGTAAACTGAGCCCTGACGTCGCAACGATGACCGGGCTGGCCGACTGCCAGGTCTGCGCCACCTGCTCTCATGATACCGGGGCAGCGGTCGCTGGCGTTCCCGCGCGCGGAAAAAATTGGGCTTTTATCAGTTCCGGCACTTGGTCGCTCCTCGGCGTAGAGTTGGCGGAGCCAGTCATTAATGACGAGAGTCTTGCCGCCAATTACACCAACGAACTCGGCTTTGGACGGAAAGTGCGTTTCCTTAAGAATATCCTGGGACTCTGGATTCTTCAGGAAGTCAAACGTGAATTGGCTGATCAAGGGTCAAACCTGGATTATCCGGCGCTCAATCTCCTGGCGGAACAAAGTGCTCCCCTCGTCTCGATTATTAATCCGAATCACGGGCCTTTTTTGAAGCCCGGGCACATGATCGAAAAGATCCAGGAATTTTGCCGGGCGACCGGACAGGTCGTGCCGAGCGATCCGGGAGCGATTGCGCGGTGTACCCTGGAAAGCCTCGCTCTCTCGTATGCGGATCAGCTGGCAGAGATCCGGCGGCTGGTCGGGACCTCCATCGAACTAGTGCACGTCGTCGGCGGAGGCAGTAGAAGCCGTCTGCTGAACCAGTTCACGGCAGACGCTTCACGAATACCGGTTTCAGCGGGTCCGGTCGAGGCGACCGCTCTGGGCAATCTCTTAGTCCAAGCCGTCGCTGCCGGTGAATTAGGTTCGCAGGACGATATTCGGGAGGTTATTCGAAACTCGTTTACTTTGGAGACGTTTCTGCCGGCCAATCCTGATCCATGGTCGGAGGCGCTGGCTTACTACCGAAAGATTATCTCATGAAATCTGACTTCCGCTTTGTACGTTATCTCTGGGACGAAGCTTACGCCGCGCGGCTCAGCGCGGTGGAGCGACTGGTCTACCGATCCAACCTGCTGGGCGCTGACCAGCGAATCACGAATACCGGCGGCGGTAACACGTCGTCCAAGGTTGAAGAGAAAGATCCGTTGACTGGCGAACCAGTCGAGGTGCTCTGGGTGAAAGGTTCGGGCGGCGATTTGCGCACGGCGAAAACAGAGAATTTCGCGAGCCTGACGATGCCCTGCCTCCAACGTCTGCGGACCATCTATGAACGATCCGACAAAAAAGGTCCAAAAACAGATGTTGAGGACCGGATGGTGTCCAATTACCCGCACTGCACGTACAATCTTAACCCGCGCGCATCCTCGATTGACACTCCTTTGCACGCCTTCGTTCCTTTTAAGAATGTCGATCACACGCATCCCAACGCGGTGATCGCGGTGGCAGCGTCGAGGAATGGTGAAGCGATCGCCAAGAAGATCTATGGCGATGAGATTGTCTGGCTGCCGTGGCAACGCCCGGGATTCGATCTTGGGCTGATGCTGGCCGAGGCTTGCGCTCGCAATCCAAAGGCGAAGGGAGCGATTCTCGGGCAGCACGGTTTAATCAACTGGGCAAATGACGATCGCGCAGTATACGATCTGAGCCTCGAACTTATTGAAAAGACCGCTGCCCACATTGAACATGAAGCAACAGCGAGTCCTTTTGGCGGTCAAAAGTATTCCCGCCTCTCTCCGGACGAACGTGACGATCTGCTTGTTGGCATCCTGCCTTGGCTTCGCGGTCAAATCAGCCAGGGGCGGCGCTTGATCGGAACCGTCCAGACCGATGACGCTATTCTGCAGTTTGTAAACAGTCACGACGCGCCCCGTTTGGCTGAACTTGGTACATCGTGTCCGGACCACTTCCTGCGCACCAAGATCAGGCCCCTTTTTGTCGACTGGGATCCGGTGGCAAAAGATCTCGTGCTCCTCAAAAGAATGCTGGCGGAAGGTCTGGAGAAGTATCGGGCGGATTATGCGGCGTACTACAACCGGTGCCGCCACCCCGATTCTCCCGCGATGCGCGATCCTAATCCAACCGTTATTCTCATTCCCGGGCTTGGCATGGCGGCGTGGGGCAAAGACAAAAGCGAGTCCAGGGTTACCGCGGAATTTTATAATTGTGCGGTTGAAGTCATGCTCGGTGCGGAAACGCTCGACGAGTACATTGCCCTGCCGCAACAGGAAGCTTTCGACATCGAATATTGGCGCCTGGAAGAGGCCAAGCTGCGGCGTATGCCTCCCGAAAAGGAACTTGCCCGCAAGGTCATTGTTGTTTTTGGTGCGGGCAGTGGAATCGGGCGTGAAGTGGGCCGTCGGGTCGTGCGCGATGGCGCACACCTCGTGAGCGTCGATTTGAACCAGGATGCCGCGAACGACACGGCCGACGAAATTATCCAGACTTACGGCCAAGGTATCGGGGTGGCAGGTTCGGGAGTTTCGCAAGCAGGTCCGGCCGTCGGATTGGCGGCCGATATTACCGACCGTCCCTCGGTCCGCAGCGTTTTCCGGAACGCCGTTCTGGCCTATGGCGGATTTGACGGGATCGCGATTACCGCTGCGGTCTTTTTCCCGCCGGATCCAACTGGAAAATTGTCCGATTCGAAATGGGCCGCGACGCTGAACGTGAACATCACCGGGTCCTATATTGCGGCCGACGAAGGCAGAACCATTCTGGTTGAACAAGGTTTGCCGGCTTCAATCGTTCTCACGTCGAGTGCCAACGCCATCGTCGCGAAAAAGGGCAGCATCGCTTACGACATCAGCAAGGCGGCAACCAATCACCTGGTCCGCGAACTCGCGATCGAGTACGCGCCGCTCATCCGAGTCAATGCCGTGGCTCCGGCGACTGTGGTGCAGGGCAGCGGGATGTTTCCTCGCGAACGCGTAAGAGGATCTCTGCAGAAATACCAGATCACCTTTTTGGAGACTGAATCCACTGAAGAATTGACGGCGAAGCTCGCGCAGTTTTATGCCGATCGCACCCTGACGCATGTGCCGATCACTCCGGCCGATCAAGCGGAGGCCTACTTCGCCCTGCTGTCGGATCGCTTTCGGCAGACTGCTGGACAGATCTTCGCGGTGGATGGCGGTCTGAGCGAGGCGTTCTTGAGGTAGCTAAGGAAGGAGTCACAGGACTCCGTCAGCCTCCATGCTGTTCGCCCTTCGATCCCTCTGCCAGACAGACCAGCAGATAGGCGGTTTGCCCGTGCCAGTTCACCGGAACGACATAACTCCTCTGCTGCCGTTTCGGGAACTGATCGGAGCCGTTCATCATGAAAGGGACAGAGATGCGGAAGTCGCTGCCAAACTGCTCGCGAGCGTTTCCGCTGAGAGTATTGGCAATCTCTCCGACCAGATCCCGTTTAGCGGTTTCGCCGGTTTCCGGCTCATCAAGCAAAGAGAGGATTTGGCGGAGCATTGGGCTGTTCGCGGTGAAGCAAACAATGCCGTGAACCCGACCCGAGATGTTAATGACCCCGGTGTATTCAAGCAATGGTTCGGGATGATCGCGCAGGAAAGGGGGCTCGATGACTACCCGATCATCCTCATCCAGGGATTCAAAATACCGGTGAATGTTGGCAATGAAAACCTGGATTTCGTCGTCCTTCATCTGATTGAGTCATCCATGAGCAACTGGAATGATTCGCGCAGTTCGTCCGGATGAATCGGCTTGCAAAGAAAGCCGCTCGCGCCGCGTTTGATCGCGTCGATCGCCGTACTTCGATCGCGCAGCGCAGAAATTACGAGCACCTTGACCCCAGGGTTCAATGTGATAATGCGATCAAGACAGGTCAGTCCATCCATCAAAGGCATCGTGATATCCATCGTCACGACTTCGTGATGTTTTTCCTGGTAAAGACGAACGGCCTCTTCGCCATTTGAAGCCTGGTCGACCTCCGATATTGCTCCCAGCCCCAGATCGCGTTCAATTGCGCGCCGGACAACCAACGAGTCATCGACGATTAAGAGCTTCATGTGCAGGGCAACTCAACGCGAAATTCACAGTACGCGTCCTCCTGACATTCCAACCCGAGCGATCCACCCAAACGAGCGACCAAATCCTTGACCGCATCCAAACCCACTCCGCGCCCGGCATCCGAAGTCGGGGTTCGCAAAGTCGTAAAACCGGGTCGGTACAAAATACTGGCCAATTTTGCCTGGCTCCAATTCTTTATTTCCGAATCAGTGGCATAGCCTAGCTCGACGGCTCGTCCCCGAATTTCCTCGTAATTGATGCCCCGGCCGTCGTCGCGCACCAGTAGGGTAACAAGTTGATCATTCTTCTGCAGCAAAGCAATCTGGATCGTTCCGACCGGACTTTTTTTCTTTTCGACGCGCTCGACCGGCGCTTCGATTCCATGGACGACCGCGTTGCGCACCAACTGGGACAGGATGGATTGGATCGGCTCCCGAAGCTTTTCCGGTAAATGCTCGGATTGCGAATTTCCATTGAAGCTGACTCTGACCTGTTTTCCGCTCCGGTCGCAGATATCGCGGGCCAGGCTCACCAAGGCATTATGATCTGTCGTACCATTTCGCTCGGCCGGCAGAGCTTCTTTCCGATTCAGCCGATGGAGGACATCGCGCGTCATCTGCACCTGGTCCTGCACTGAGGCCAGTCCGGATGTAATCGGCAGAAATTGCTCGCCGGTGATAACATCGGCGGCTCGCAGATCCGCGATCTTGTCCTCGACCTCGTGAGCCAATTCTTCAAAGAAAGGCAGCTGCAACATTCCGGCATCGCCCTTTACCAAATGAACCGTACGAAAAATCTTGTCCAAAAGGATTCGATAGCGGGCCGAGCGATCTGTTTCCGTCTCGCTTGTGCGAGCACTGAGATGTTCCGCTTCGAGCAGGCGAAGCGCTTCTCCAATTTTTGTATCAACTGTCTCGAGGAACTCCGCCAGAACCGCGGAGTTCACATGGAGCACACCGAACAGGCGATCGATCTGCGACCGCGCTTTTGCTTCGTTCTCGCGGATCTCTCTGCTCAGAAAGACACGTGAGGTCACATCGAGCGCGGTCACCATGATGTGGGCGACCTCATCGCCTTCAACGACTCGGTTGAACCGAAATTCGATGAAGCGGCTCCGCATCTTACCGTACGCGTCCAAATACTGCAGTTCGACCTCGGTGAGTGGATTCGTCTTTTGAATGAGCTTTTCCTTCACACGCGGATTCAAAAGCAATTCCAGGTAATGCTTTGAAGATTCCCGGACTTCGTCCGAGATCTTCGGTCGAAGACCGCCAGCGGTACCCCGTTCGAGTAGAGTCAGGAAATTCAACCCTTCGATTTTTCCGCCGAACATTTCCTCCGTCGCGCGCGAGCACTCCGGCTGAACCACAAAATTATTGTCGATCAGGAACAATCCATCGTTCACCGTTTCCAGAATCTTACGAACCTGCCGGTTCCGATCTTCGACTTGACCGATCATCTTGTTGAAGCGGCTGGCAAGAAATCCGATCTCGTCCCGGCTGCTGACGGGAGCCCGCACTCCGAGATGCCCGGCCGCGATCCGTTCGGCCGCCGTCACCAGCTGCAAAATGGGTCGGGAAAGGAAATGGGAAACGAGAATAGTCGCCAAGATCGCGGCCAGCAAAAGGACCAATCCGCCTTCGACAACCAGGCGAACCATTCGCGATGCCGGGGCAAACGCCTCTGCCGTATCCATGCGAACGACCAACCCCCAGTCCAGATCAGGAATGTTGAGCGGCCCGAAAGAGCTGAGCGACTCACGCCCGATCTCATCGACAAAAGTCGTTTCCCCGACGCTTGATAGCTCGTCGCTTGAGAAAACCCGGTTCACGGCGGCATTCATCAGAGGCAGGCTCAGGATGGCGCTCGGTGAACCCGGTGTGCCGTTGCTCAAGTACGTCCGAGTCTTGTATTCCGCCGGCAACAGGTTTAGGAACCGAGGCTCAGTGCGCAGCTTCCGATCGGGACCGACGATGTAGGTTTCCCCGGTTTCGCCCAAGCCAGCCTCGGTCCAGTGCTGACTGAAGCTCACTATATTGGTGAACTGGTAAGTCCTGAGCGCGTGCACCGCGATACCGATTCGTGAGCCTGTCCGGCTTACGATCGGACTACCCAAAAACATGACGGGAGCATCGTAAGCTGCCGGATAGCGCTCAAAGTCGGTGAGCGAGACAAGTTCAGGCGATGAACGAACGGCACCCGTCAAAGGCATATACCAGGCGCCCAAAAAAGCCTTCTTCAGCGCGCCATGACTCTGCCATCCTTTCAGAACATTCGTCCCAAAATCCCAAGCCTTGTTGAAGGTGTAAATGAGATCACCATTGGCATCAATCAGGATGAGATCATCATAACCGTTGCGGCGCATCACCATCTCGAACGACGATTGGTAACGATCGATCGCGCGAGCATACATCGTTTTGGCAAAGGCCTGCCGGAAATCTTTTGGCAAGTTTTCGTTAGCAGCGATATCGCCCGAGAAGTTGTTGAGGAACTTACTGCCCTGAGGCGCCGGATTCCGCAGGATATAGACATACTGCACCAGTACGCCCTGCCAGGTCAGCGCGTCGACAGCTTCTGCCTGTTCCAGCGGGCGTCCCAGTCCTTTCAAAGCTGGGAGCAGCGACTGATCGTACTGCTCTCGCAATTGCTGCCGCAGACTATCAATAAAAGCGTCGTCGACCTTGAATCCACCAGCGTCGAGGTCGTCCAGCAGATGATCGTAGGCTGACCCCAGTTCGCCAATGGCATACCGGAAGGTTTGCAGATCGGCCTGAGTAGCCAGATCGCGGCGCTGGTTTGTCAGAAACGTATTGACCGCCAGTGAAATTGACCGGCGCAGAGTTCGCAACTCCCCGAAGCGCACGTCGCGAAGCGAAAAGATGGATAGATAAAAGGTGGTGACCGCCAACACACCCAAGAGAAGAGCGCACAGGACAATAACAAAGCAGAGCAGCTTACTTCGGATCGACGGTCCCCGCGGACGCAACCGACTTTCCCGCGAATCCGAGTCCATGGTCGTGCGCGTCATAGTTTGCCGACCAAAGCAGGTCGCCTCAGCACCTGAACAACCCTCGCCCGGCCTCCGCTGATCTGAGTGAGAAACACGGGATGATCGCTTCTCGCCGCACTTGCCTCATTCTTCGTTGCCCGGAGATCCGAATTCTGCAAAGCTTTCAGGAAGCTTTGTCCGGTCAGTTCTGGACCCGCTTTATCCAAAGCGGAAACCAGGACCCTCGCGTTGACGTAACCCTCGAGTCCAGCATAAGTAAAGTCCTGCGAACCGACACTGCGCAAATCGTCCTGGTATTCGCGCACGACCGGGTCCGACCGATTCTCCGGCGATGGAACAACCTCTGCAATGACCATTCCGTCGGCAGCGGACCCGAGCAGCTTGATCAGGTTCTCTGTACCGGTTGGGCTCAAACAGGCAAAGATCACGCCGGTTAAGCCTCGGGCTCGCATGGCCGAAACCAGATTGGCGCAGGGCTGATAAGTTCCGACCAGCACGACCGCCTCGGGTTTGGCCGGCACCAGTTGGTCGAGCGCGGGTTGGACATCCACCGAATTGCGAATGTAAACGCCTTCTCCGGCTAACTCGAGTCCCCGCTGGTGGAGAGCTTCCTCGAGCGCGTTTCGACCGGCATCGCCAAAAGCGTCATCCTGTCGAAAAAGACCGATGCGGGTTATGCCGAGATCTTTCGTCAGATGGCTGACAATCATTTCGATCCGCTGCCGGGAAGTGGGGCGATTAACGAAGACCAGCGATTGCGCGGGATCGTCCGATTCCGAGTTGTTCGTAATAGCCCCGACGAGCGGAATATTCGCTTCGCGCAGCATCGGCCGGACCGCGTCGCAAACCGCGGTTCCCACATATCCGAACAAAGCAAAGACGCGATCCTGGTTGATCAATCGCTCGGTGTTCACGACCGCGTTCAACGGTTCGTACCGATCGTCATAAGCAACTAGCTTCAGTTTTCGCCCGTGGACGCCTCCTTGCCGATTGACTCGGCCAAAATAGGCTTCCGTGGCGAGTTTGAGAGCGGAACCGACGGCCCCGAATCGGCCTGACTGGCAATTCGACATCCCGATGCGGATCTCATCTTTCGCCAATGGTCGATCGCGGATCAGAAACTGCGCTGGACCGAGCTGGCAGGTAAACGACGCGGCGGCCAGCAAAAAAACGCGGAGACCAGCCCTGCAGAATACGAGCTGCGTTCTTTTAAACCGGGACTCTCGCCGCATTAAGATTTCAGAGCACAAGCAGGCAGGTTGAGAACCGAGAAGATATCGCCGGGAGGCATAAAGTTCAACGCCCGCATTTTTTAGGCTCTTCCGCTACGCTGCCGGAAAGTCTCGATTTTGAAAACGCGGCGGCCGTTCCGGTCGGCGTGAGCGTGCTGCCGAGCGCGCAGCAATTGGGTGAAATCAACCGATTGATTGCTGCAGGGAAACTGAAAACCCATGTCGCAATGGTTCTACCGTTGGCGGAGGTCAGGAAGGCGCATCAGTTTTCTCAAAGCGGCCGGACCCGCGGCAAAATTATCTTGCGGCCAGGATAGTCTTGCGAACCTGAGAGCGAGAACCCCGCGGCGGTGACGTAACATATTCGCGATGGGCAGCATCCGATATTCCGTATCAAACCCACGCCGGGTTTGCAGCAAGCGCATTACTGCTTCCGGCGTCGGTGCTCGATCCTCGGGGTGTACGCGATCGATAAATTTTTGAAAGTCGAGCCGTTCACTCGCCTCGAAGCCGAAAAGCGAGCGACATTTTGCCGTCGCCAAATCTTGTCGTGCGGAATGTCTTACACCCACATCCCGAGGTTCGCCGATTCCGCAGCGAGGCTCATCCGCTCCTCGCTGTCACGCAGCGATCCAGCCGCCCCTTTCCACCTCGAGCGCTGAACGATTAAGCCCACGATGAGCTCCTGGCCTATGTTGGTGGTTTGGCACAGCATCAAGCTTATCAGCAGCTCCGTTTGGCAAATAAATTGGCTAACGAAAATCTCGAAGCCGCGGAGATTAACCGGGATGCATCGATGGATTGGGGCCGGTGGGGCGGATGGGGAGGCGCGGGATGGGTAAGGCTAAGATAATGGACCGATACGGAACAGTGGCGCGCGAGCGCCCCGGAGCGCGCTCTTTACGGAAGCCATCCCGAACTCATACCAGGTTAAAGTGCGACAACGACAAAGATAGACGTATTCTGAAACAGGTGGAATTAACTATGAATCATTCGACGGAAAGGAACTTTGCGACTACGCCAAGGCAGGTTTCCAGGAAGAAAGCGCGGTTGCTGCCCCTCCTTCCTTTGGCCTTTACGCTGCTATTGGCCGCTTGTGCCGCATATGGACCCTACCACCCCAATACATCCAGTGAGCCGCTCAATTCAGTCCGGGGACCCGCCGATGGCCGCTACAAATTGGCCTTCGTCGAATTCGGTGATCAAGGTTCGGCGCTTGACACATCCCAGCGAACAGCTGCGCTGGATATCATCCACCAAGCTCCACGCCCGATGCTTTTTGTCTATATTCACGGCTGGCAGAACAATGCAAACTCAGGCGATGTCTGCCGCTTCGAGCACTTCATTGATACAATGTCGCGCTTTCCCGAGGTCACGGGGCGAAAGCTTAACGTGATTGGGGTCTATATCGCGTGGCGCGGCGAAGACATTACCCTACCCATAGCGAAATTTCTTACGTTCTGGAGCCGCAAGTCCGCTGGCTCTACAATCGCCGCACAAAACGGCATCCTGGCGGCGATCAGCGAACTCGCCTTGGCAGCGCGCGCCCCTGACAAGACGTTTCACCATTGCGTGCTGTTAGGCCATTCTTTTGGCGGACTCGTGCTGGAGAATACAATTTCTCATTCTATCCTTGATGCCAGCAGCGCAGGTTCGCGCAATACCAGCCCATGGGACATGGCCGTGGCCTTTAACCCGGCGGATAGCTCTATCGGTACCCGGCAGTTGATGTCGGAACTCGACTACCTTTATCAGTACGACCCGGTACGGCATGGGTACGTCGCTCGATCTCCCGGAGCTGAAAAGGGCGACGTCCTGGGCGAAAACCGTCCATTCCTTGTCATTCTCCAATCTGAAAACGACAAAGCGACAGGTCAATTCTTTCCGATGGGCACAGAACTCTTTAATATCGTAAATCTGCGTGCCCATTGGGATAGAGTTCCTCTGCCCGGCAGCAACGGACAAAAAATGTCGGAGAGAGAATTCTATACCCATACACCCGGCAACAATAAGTACCTGGTCAATTACCACGTCGTTCCACTTGGAGGAGCTACGCCGCCGCCAGTCCTGCGATCCGGCGAAAACAGGGCGTTCCAAGCCAATATCAGGGAGAACCACCCGAACTATACTTTTTATACGAGCGAGCATAACGACGGCCACGAGGACCGCTTCTGCCACGGCTCAAACTATAACCCCGATGAAATACGTCCTGTTACCGGACGAGAAACATGGCGCCGGTGGCAATTTGTTTATTCTGGAAATGCCCGCGTGCCGTGCTGGATTGTGCGCGTGCCGAAAGAGATTATTTGGGGGCATGGCGGATTATGGAGCGACAACTCTGTTGCCATGCTGGCAGCTCTCTTTCGCATCCATTTCCCGTTGACCGCTGAAGGCGGGATAGTTCCTCCATCGCCGCGTCTCGCCCCAAAAACTCCCGACCTTGAAGGACTCAAGCAGGATAGGCTGCACTAAAGGAATTTCGGCGCCAAATCTGGGCACCCCCGTCACGATCCCGATCGTTGTGGGTCTGAAGGAATTACACCTGAAAGCTTCCCACCTGGGATACCTGTTCACGGCCATGGCCGTCGGCGCCGTCATCAGCGGCAGTTTCATCATTCCGTGGGCGCGCGCCGAGTATTCGCCGCAACGGGTCACGACCGCCGCGAATTTCGTGTTGCTGCTGGTTTGCTGCCTAATGGCTTTTGTCCATCGACCCTACGTATTCTTGGTGGTTGCCGGGCTCGCGGGCATGGGATGGACCCTTTCGGCTTCCGAGCTCTGGGCAGCAAGCCAACGTGCGATGCCGGACTGGGCACGGGGACGCATGAACGCGACCATGGTCATGGTCTCGCAGGCGGCAACGGCGCTGGGCGGAATCATCTGGGGATTGGCGGCGCATCTTCTGGGGGTCGTTCCCACGTTCCTGGGAGGTGCCGTGGTGGGCACCTTGATCATGATCGTGGTCCGTGTAGTTCCCCGCCTTCAGATCTCGATCGACATACCAAAGCCTCACGTTTGAGTCGACGCCGGTCTCCATCTTCGGCCAAGGCCTTGAGCCGGGCCGGTCGCCTGCGCACGAAGATGGGCCGGTATCCGTCACCGCCGAATTCCAGATTGATCCGACGCGCCGAAACGAATGCATCAACTTGATGCGCGACGCCCGCCTGATCTTTTTGCGAAATGGCGCCTTCCCGTGGCATTTGTACGAGGATCTTCATCAGCCGAACAAATTCCGGATGGAAGTGGTGGTGCCTTCCTGGAAGCAACACTTACTCCAACGCGAGCGGATGACAAAGCAGGAAAAGGACGTCCTGCTCAAGCTTCGTGGCTTGCGAACCGATCCCAACCCTCCGGAGGAATGGATCTTTCTGTCTGTGCAGAAGGAAGTTCTTAACAAGGCAGTTAGGACAGGGGAGACTGCCGTCCAATCACCTCGATCAATAAGCGCCTCCCCTGAGCAAGGCTAACTAAGTTATGCGCGACCCTTGCAGACCCGGCGAGTCGTCCTACGCGATGGGCAAGCGTTTTTCCTCGCAGGAGGTGATGAAGCAAGAAACCACGCGCAACCTAGCCGCGGACGCGAGACCGTTTGCTCAACTTCGAGGTCGGTTCTAGTTGGCTGGTGTCAGTTCACTGACACGGTTTTGGAAGGGAACTCGGCCAGACCTGGCAACACGCCACCGAGGAACTGGCGAATCGGTATCTGGTGCCGTCCGGCGAAGAAACTTCTCACTTAAGCATTTAAGCCTGCGTCAGTTCTTCCAAGTGGTGCTCGGAGCTCGGACCATGTTCCTCCACAAAATCCGCTTGGCCTCCTCCCAGGATGCGCTAATCTGCTTCTCCTCGGAAAACGGTGGCCGTAGCTCAATGGTAGAGCCCTGGATTGTGGTTCCAGCTGTTGCGGGTTCGAGTCCCGTCGGCCACCCCGTGCTGGTGCTTCGTCACCGGGACAACCATTCGCTGATAGCGATCGAGACTCGCCATCTAGCTAAAGCCTGTTGCGAAATGGTTAAATTTTTTTCGCCTTGGTCGCGATGAGTCGCTCCTTGTTTAAGGAGGCAAGTTCGCGCAAACGATCCTGAAGTTGAGACCAAGCGTCGACTCCCAGCCGGATTTGAGCCTCTAGATGGTGGGGAACATAGTAGCCGGTGGTTTTTCCGGTCTTTCCGCGATAGCTGATATATAAATGTGGACCGTGTTTAGGGCCGCCATGGTGGCAGCGGCAGTCTGGATTTCCACATCGGGCGATAAGTCTCAGATAACGATCCGTAAATGGCCGCCTGTGCCAATTGCCTAATCTGCCTGAGCAGTTGCAGCCGGGCAGCGGAAGCTTGGTTTTTGGTCGTTGGCATCGCTTCACCCACTACGACAGCGCTCATTGCCGTTCTTCACACGGGCTCGACTCATCGCCACAAGATTGTGGGCGATGATGCACCAGCCAACGTGTCTTTCAAATCCAATCTCACCCTTGTAAAAGGCCCGCCGCATGCCGAAACAGTGTTTGAGCGTGCTCAGCCGCGCTTCAATGCCTGTTCTCCAGCCTTGGCCACGCCGAAACCAGCGCTGTTTCTGTCGCGCAGCTCGGGCGGCGCTTAAGCGACCGCAGCTCGGCAGCACTACTTGCTTGACTCCCAGCTCCAAGCGCAGCCTTTTCGTTGGCACTACTCCAGAAGCCTCGGTCAGCCGCAGCCAATTCTGGTGCTCGACCGAATCGCTCCAGATGTGTTTCCAGCGCCGGCATCCACTGTTGCCGATCGCAAAGGTTGCCCGGGGCCACAGCATAATTGCTGACCAGCCCGTTTTCGACTTCGTCGATCCGGACCAAGCGACCAAATTCATTGGGTTTGTGAGCTTTACCCTTGCGAATGACCACACTGTGGGGCTCAAAGAGGCTCAAGATTTTCTCCGGATGGCGCGTCTGTGCCTGGAAAATTCGCGCCCGACTCTGAGCGATAACTTTCTCAACCAAGGGCAGGTAATGTTTGAGAGAAGCTTCTGCTGCAAGGACCTTCAAAGAAGTCTCCTGCCGGGCCACTTGTACTTGCCCCGAAAAAACGGACTCGAAATATGATCGGTTGGTTAGCTTAGTTTCTCGTGGGTTGCAAGGCAGAAGGCTGCACTTCGGGCAAGGTCGCAATCCGGCATAAACGGCAGCCTTCCCGCGCTTTCGCGCGGGCCCCTGCCATTTATTCCGTTTGCTCGTTTGCCCTTCGTTTCACCTTCTGCGGAAGGGGTAGCCATCACTTTTTCCTTCGAAAAAGTTGTTCTCTGTTTCTGTTGGTAAGCCGCTTCGTATTGGCGGGGCGTTTGATATCCTAACGCGCTGTGGAGACGTTTGTTGTTGTAGTAGACCTCGATGTATTCGAAGATGGTACTCCGGGCTTGAGCCTTGGAAGCGAAGCAGTTGGTCACCGGAAAACATTCGGTTTTTAACGTACTGAAAAAGGCTTCCATCTTGGCGTTGTCATAGCAATTGCCGGCGCCACTCATGCTCTGGCAGGCTTGGATGACCTCCAGCGGTTTGCGCACTGCTTGGCTGGTATACTGACAGCCCCGATCGGTGTGAAAATATAGCCCCGGTGGTGGTTGGCGCAGCACCAGGGCGTTGTGGAGCGCTCTGACCACCAGACTGGCCTCCAGGCTCTCGGCCAGCTTCCAGCCCACCACCCGGCGACTAAAGAGGTCCAGAATAATCGCCAGATAAAGCCAGCCTTCGGCCGTCGCGACATAGGTGATATCACTCAGCCAAATCTGATCTGGCCCCTCGGAGACAAGCTCCGCAATCCGATTGGGTTCGGCCTCTTGGCCAGCCACGGTTGTCCGGGGACGAAAAGCACGTTTTTTCCGAGCCATCAGCTTCTGCTCCCGCATGAGCCGAGCGACCCGATTCTTCCCCACTCGCCGGCCGGCAGCGCGCAAAGCCAAGGTGACTCGTGGACTGCCGTAACGTTGCTCATTTTGCGCGAAGATTTCCTGAATCTCGCTGAGCAATTGAGCTTCTGCTCGGGCGCGCTGGGTGACTTCCCCTTTTTTCCACTGGTAATACCCGCTGCGCGATATCCCAAGAGCGGCGCAACTTTCCTTGACGCCATACTGAACCGAGAGCCCTTCAATCATCGCATACCGGGATTCGGTTCTTCCCCCAGGATGCTCATCGCTTTTTTTAAGATTTCCCGTTGGCGTTTGAGATACTCAATCTCTTTGTGCTGCTGCCGAATCAGCTCCGCCATTTCTTCAGGACTTTTCATCTCCCCGTTGATCTCGGCGGGCACTTGCTGGCCCAGATACGCCTTTTTCCAGAGGTTTAAACTGTACGCGCTGACGTCCAGCTCCCGGGCCACTTGCCGCTGTGTTTTGCCGCTGTGGATGATCAGTTCCACCGCTTGGCGTTTGAATTCTTCCCCGTATCGACGGGCCATTTTACTCTTCTTCACGGTCTCGTTCATTTTACTTTGAGTTCCCGTGTCCGCCAATTCGGGGGAGGTTCAACTAATTGGCCATTTTTGAGAGCCCTAAGCACCGATAGGCCCTGAGTCCTTACTCCTTGGGTCAGTCCGATGAGCTTTTTATAGCTTTGCTTTAACTGCTCCTGGCCTGCTTGCGTACAAGTCCGGGCCGCTCGGCCAATCTCCAACACTCGATGTTTGACCGCCCGAGCATGATGGACAATGCGAAGCTCCGATTCCTGACAACCTCCGGCGATACGTTGCAAAGACCGGCTCATGACCCGCACTGAATCGGCCAGCAACGAGCTGTCGGTTGGGTGGTGAATATTCGTTTCGACCGCGGTGGTATCGGTGCGCAGCTTCTTTCCGGCAATGATGGTCGCCTCTTTGGCCTGCTCTACGATCTGCTGGTGAATCTGCTGGAGTGCCTTCCTTGCCAAAGAGCGCAAAAGCCCGACACAGATTGCTAAAATCTGGAATCGGATCCTCATAAAAGCGCGTGAAGCGTCGATAGAGAAGGCTGACTCGCAGTTCGTGGTGCAGTTCACGGTAGGACCAACCTTTGATGTGCTTAAGCACCGCACAGCGCAGCAGCCGATCCGGCGCAATTCCTTCGCGGCCAACTTTGCCTGAGCCTGGCGAGCGGCTCGTCAAAGCCCGAGTGCTCAAAGCCAATAAGCCCGGGTCGTCAAGCAGCCCATCAACCGAATCGAGCACCGGGTCAGTAATGGTGGCTACTTCCTTGAAGAAAGCGAAAGCAAATAGAGAAGCTGGCCGAACGGTCTTACCGATCACTACCTAATCGATATAGTCGATTAGGTAACTCCCGACAACAACAAAATCAAAATTTCTTTGAAGAACTACTCGTTCGCCCTCCGCCGCGCCACGCCGAGGGGAAAAACCATTTCGCAACAGCCTTTAGCTAGAACGCGGGCGGGCCTCAAGAGGATGTGGATCGCCGCGGTCTCGCAGCTGTTCATAGTTTCTAACCGACCGTCCTTAAATCGTTGACGATAAGCCAGCGAGGGTGGTAAATAATGCTCAGACGTACTGCGGACTGGAGATTGCCATCATGCAAACAACGCCGAAGCCGAGCTGGATCCAACGCGCTGAGGATTGAGGACGAGGAGCGGTAACGGGGTGTTCCAGCATAAGACCGACTGGTGAGGAGCTATGGTCGGGTTGCGCACAGGCTGTGCCACCTTTCTAAGGCGAAGCCGGCGATCACGCTGAATCTGCGAGGACCGAGAGTTCCCAACGGTAACCGTCCGGATCGTGAAACCACAAGCCCATGTTGGCTGAGCCCGGAGCCTCCGGTCCGATTTCGTCACCCGGATCTTCGACCGCAACGCCAGCTTGCTTCAGATGTTCGAGTGCCTTTCGCAATTTCGCCATGCTAGGCAAATGAAATGACATGTGATCAAGCGTTTTCGGCGAGGGCGTTCCCTTGAACAACACGATCGTCACGTTGGCGTTGCCGACCGCAACGCCGTCTTCAAACTCAAATTCAGGGGACAAGCCCAACGCGCGTTCGAACCATTCCGCGCTGCGTTTTGGATTACGAACAGCCAATCCGAAATGACCGACTGTTCCTAACGTGAAAGGAACTTTCATGGTAGTTATTGTAGCCGATCGGGCGAGGAGGTCGTTGAGAAGTTTGAGCTGGAGTTGCCCATGCGGCCGGCTCCGCGCGCATTAATGTCCGAAGAAACCACCAGCGGACCAGAAGAGGGCCTCGCGCGGAGACCTAGTGCCTAATTGCGTAAGTTAGTTATATGTATGGCGACTTTCCCCTGATGTACCTGGGATTTGGTCCATTCGAAGGGAGCCGCATTGTTATTGTAGTTCTTGATGAAGGTGTCGATGGCGTTGCGCAGCTTTGCCACGCTGGCGAAGTTTGCCCCCTGGAGGGCTTGGCGGCTCAAGATACTAAACCAGATCTCAATCTGGTTGAGCCAAGAAGCGTGGGTTGGAGTGAAATGGAAATGCACATTGGGGTGAGCCTTCAACCAGCGATCTTGCTTTGGCTTATGGGTCGCAAGGTTGTCTAAGACCACATGAATTTCTTTGTCGAGATTTCCGGCAACTACCTGGTTCATAAACTCCAGGAATTCCCGTCGGCGCTGGCGCCGGTAATGACCAGCCTGCACTTGGCCGCTGGCAATGTTGAGGGCGGCAAAGAGAGTGGAGGTGCCATGGCGCTTGTACTCGTGGCTAAAACCCGTCAGCGCCCTGCCATTGGGCAAGCGAATCCAACCTTGGGCTCTTTCCAGGGCTTGAATGGCTGGTTTTTCATCAATGGCCAAGATGAGCGCATTCTGGGGCGGATTGAGATAAAGACCGACAATGTCAGCGGCCTTGCGCACAAACTCCGGATCGGTGGAAATGCACCAGCTGCGGCGCCGTTCCAATTCAATGCCTTGTTGGCGCAAAATGCGCCAGACTTGATCGGAGGAAACATCGGCCAGACTCTGCGCCAGCAGTCGCCCATTCCAGCGCCCGTAGCCCGCCGGTGGATCTTCATCCAGCAGCGCCAAGACCCGCTTGACCGTCATTTGATCATACTTGGCCGGCTTTCCACTGCGTGGCGCGTCTTCCAAGCCAGCCAGGCCTTGGCGCACAAAGCGCCGCCGCCATTTACTCACCGTCACCTCGGGAATGCGCAGGCTCTTGGCAATCGCACGTCCACTCAAGCCCGCTGCCGCCTTCAAGATAATCTGACTCCTGACCTTGAGCCGGTGTTCGACCCGTTGCGCTCGACTCCAACCCTCCAAGAGCTTGCGCTTTTCCACAGAAAGTTTGATGCGACCCGTTGCCATCCATCCAACAAATCATAATTTTTCATAAATATAAAGAACTAAAGCAACTAAGTACTAGCGCCGCGGAGCCGCAACCAGAGCGGCCGTGCAGAGTCCAGTGACAGGTTGGAAGCCTGTGCCACTTTCCCGCCGTGACACCGGCATCTTTGCCCGTGAGCCTTCAAACTGTTCAGCTCCTCGTAAATCCTCGCATGAAAAAAAGATTTTCACGGACAGTAGTACGGTGTGCATGGAGGTGTTGAAAAACACCCTCGGCGTACTCCGTGACCTCCGTGCGCGACTCAATGGACAACAACGCCGAGCCCGGTGCAGCCCAAGACCTGCGCCGCCGTAAGCGCATAAACCCTCGCACATTGGACAATATTGCGGATTGGAACAAACTCGTTCGGTCCGTGGGAGACAGTCGGTAATCCCGGCCCATAGGCGAACGCGGGAATGCCGTGAGCTGCGTAGAATCGCGTTTCGAGCAGGTCCGGGCACATCTCGAACGTGGGTTCTTTACCGGTCAGGCTCGCGATCTGACGCGACAGAATCACGCCGGGCGGATTTTGCGCCGGAGTCGCCGCCGCGGCTTCCTCCTGAAGCGTCTCGATTTCGAAACCTACCAACGCGTCGCACAACCGACATTTTCTTCTTCGAGGTTTTCTTCGGGATTAATGCGACGATCAACCGTGAAGGAACAGAAATCGGGCGTGACGTTGAAAATCGTACCTGCTTCGACCCGCCCGCCGAGCATCAGGATCGATCTTCGCGCCGCCGCCGGAGCGATGTCCTGCTGCGTTTCGCGGAGCTCGACTTCATTCTTAATTTCAACAAGCCGCACTATTGCCGGCAGCGCGCGTTCGAACGCGTTGAGGCCTTCGAATTGCCGACCGACGTGCGCCGCCTTCCCCCTGCATGGTGGCCCGCAGCGAAATGGCTCCGCGGTTGGCATTCCAGATGACGCCGCCGAGCACATTCCTCATATTGATTCCCTGGTGGATTTTCCGATGGAATCGCGATCAAACGCTGCGTAAGATCCAGCATCGCCGGCTCGGAAAGCCGCTCGCGGAGTCGGGCTTCAAGTGGCTTCGTATTTAAGGTCTCCATTCAGCAACTCAGACCAACACTGATCTGATTGCACACGTAAAGATCTGTTTACATCCGCAGTTTGTCCGCGAATCGTTTCTCGTGCGAAAGAAAGTTGTACGTGCAGCAGGACCGATCGTGGTCGGGTTGATAACTTCTTTGGTCGCATGCCAAAGCGGAGGAAATGCCACTTCGAAGGCAGAAACAACGGATCCAAACGCGGCTTTCGCCCGGGGTGGCGCGCAGACAAGTGCTCCTACCGAAACGCCGAGCGGTGTTTCATCTCGTAAAGGGGGGCTTTTGCGAGGGGCTGACACAGAAAGCCAGAGTCGGTGAGACATGACAATCATTGAGCCGGAAGCAAAACCGCTTTCACGATTTCGCCGGAATGCATGGCTTCAAATGCGTCGTGCCACTCAGCCAAAGGCGAAATGCGACTGAACTCCGGACCGATATCCAATTGATCCGAGGAAAGCAAACGGATGACCCGTTCCCAGATCGGCCAGTTATGCGAAAAGCTGCCCTGCAATGTCACGGCTTTCTGAACTAACGGATCGAGCGAAAAATTGAACGGTTGCGGTCCCCAACCAACTTTGCTGATCTGGCCGGCAGGCCGGACAATATCGATGGCGAGCTTCAGCGTGGCGGAAACCCCAGCGGCATCGAGCACGACATCAAAACCGTACCCATCGCGCAGCGATCGGGTCCACGCGACAATGTCTTCGCCGTTGGCGCCGAGGGTCGCGGACGCGCCGATCTGCTCGGCGACCTGCAATCGACGCGTATCCGCGGCGTGCCGATGACAACTATCTCACCGGCGCCGGCGAGCTTTGCCATCGACGGCACAGAGCAGACCGATCGGCCCAGGTCCAATGACCGCTACCGCGTCGCCGGGAGCAATGCGGGCGTTGCCGCACGTGGCGTTGTAAGCAACACAGCAGGGCTCGGTCAGGGCTGCGACTTCAAAGGGCAGCGTAACGGGAATGTGGTGCAGGACGCGTTCCGGCACTTTCGTGTAGTGCGTCATGGCGCCGTCAACTCCGAACCCAAACCCGCGCCGGCCGGGATCCAGGTTATAGAGGCCGCGATGAACAAAAGGCGAGTTTTCATCGATGAACGCCGCGGTTTCGCTGACCACTCGATCGCCTTCCTTGAAACCGCGAACGTTCTTGCCGACTTGAGCAATTACCCCACCGAACTCGTGGCCTAATATAACCGGATAGTTTATTTTCCAGCTATGCTGCTCATAGGCCACGTGAATATCGGTGCCGCACACGCCGACCGCTTGAACGGCTAACAGCACGTCCTGATCGCCGATTTCCGGAACCGGAACTTCGCGGAGCTCCACACTGTGAGGTTCGGGCCCATAGTTAACAACAGCGGGCATCTTCTTATTCATGAATGATGACGAAATCTAAAGTTAAGATTTAGGAATCGTTCGTTGAGCGGCATTATCCCATGAGCCGGAGTTAAAACACGGAGTTCAAGCCAACGAGATTGTTGCGTATGGCCCGCAACGTCGCCGCTTCCAAACGAAAAAGCCGCGAACCGTCCAATGCGTTCCAAATCCGATTGCAAATTTGCGCTCATGCGAGTGAAGACAATGCTTATGGACCCTTGCCATCGCCTTCAGCACCTTGGCGTTCCCGGACACAACCCTGGCGGAGGCTACTTCGCTTGGCCGCTCCTGGGGCTACGCTGGCGTCGAGCTGCGGCTCATCGATGGCCAACTGATTGATCTTCGATGCCCGCTACCGAACGCGTCGGGTGAAGCAGACGTGCACTGCCGCCGACTTGCCGATTGTTTCCGTCGACAGCTCGATCCTTCTCACAGCCGACGATGCTGGATCCCAACTCCGTGGGTTTCTCGAACTAGCGAACGAATGGGAATCGCCAGTCATTCGCGTCTACGGCGGTCCATTGGCCGAAGAGCCGGGGGCACGCCGGACACAGATGGAGGCTGCGGCAAGGGTGCTCCAGGGAGCGATCCCCATCGCCGAACGGCTCGGTGTGGCCATCGCCATCGAGACCCACGACGCCTTCTCGGCCTCTTCGGTGGTTGCGGAGCTGCTGGCAATGGTAGAGTCGAAGTGGGTCGGCGCCTTGTGGGACACCCATCACCCTCACCGGATGGGAGAATCGTCCGACCGAGGTCTACGAGCACATCGGCCCTCGGGTCTTGCACGTGCAAGTCAAGGATGCCCGACGCTCAGCGGAGCACAAAGGTGGCTGGCAGCTCGTACCTCTGGGCGAGGGAGAGGTACCGGTTCGGGAGATAATCGGATTGCTGGCTGCCGGTGGTTACGATGGGTATCTCTCGGTCGAGTGGGAAAAGTACTGGCACCCGGAGATCGAAAAGCCCGAGATCGCGCTGCCCCAGCACCTGAAAGTGCTCGCCGAATGGACACAGAACCTTGTGAGGTGACGAGTGTCCCTCGTCCCGAGTGACCCGGGAACCGGGACTCGGGACTCGGAACACGGAACTGCTACGCGGCGCTCGCCGCAGAGGCCCGGCTCCGGCGATACAATTCAGGCAACGGCAGGGATTTCACGACTGCCCGGCCACCGTTGGACATGGAAACCAGTACTGCCTCCGTTATAGTCGCCGCGCGATAGCCGTCCCACGCATCGGCCCCATCTACCGGAACTCCTTCGGTATTACCCGAACGCCAACGAAAAATTGCGTCAACCCAGCTCTGCAACTCAAGCCGGTATGCCACGGCAAAGCGGCCTCGCCAATCCGGGGGGATGTCCTGGCAGATTTTCAAACCAGAGCGCACAACTGTCCGTGCAGTCGCAGCCAACTCAACTGTACCTTTCTCGCCGACGATTTCACATCGGATCTCGTAACCATATCTAGATCGCATCAAGATTTCGACGATGACAAGCGCGCCACCCTCAAGTTCCAAAATCATCACCTGCGGGTCCGGCAACTTGCCGCCAGCCGCTCGGATTGGGGAAAACCAGTTCACCGCGACCACCTCCCGGCCGAATAGCCACGGCATCACGTCAAACTCATGCACAGCCGAGCTGATCACCGTGTCTTCCGCGGTCCAGCGCGCCGGTGCGCGGAGGTTGCGGTGCGCACAATGGGCCAGCAATGGAGTGCCGGCTATTCCCGATACGATTTGTTTACGCAGTTCGACATATCCTGGATCAAATCGCCGCATGAATCCCACCTGCACAAGACGTAACCCTGCAGCCTCTTCATGACGCAGGATAGCCTCACATTCGGTCACCGTCGGTGCGAGCGGCTTCTCGCAAAGAACTGGTTTGCGCGCGGCGATAGTCGCGATGACGTAGCCGGCATGCGTCGTGTTGCTCGAAGCGATGATCACAGCGTCCACCTCAGGCGACCAAATGAGGTCCTCAGCTGATGCGAGCGCTCTTGCACCGGGAACATGTGCGGCCATGCTTTCGGCACGCTTCAGGTCGATATCCGCGATCGCCCGTACTTCTGCTCCAGAAATCGCGGAGGCAATAATGTTAATGTGTTCGGCTCCCATATTACCGATGCCAATCACTCCGATACCTAGATTCATTGTGGTGGGTCCTTAAACGCCTTCTTCGAGAAGCAAGGGTTTTCGTCAGAATTCAAAGAAAAGGATCTGGTAAATATCGCGGCCAGCTTAGCACCAATGGGCGCGAGCAGTCACTACTGATAGCGCGGAAGCCGGACAGCGATGGGGTACTCGCCACGCAGCCCGATCTTTTCGACGAGCCAGAGCACAGGGGTTAAGCCAGAGAAATAGTGGAAAGCGCGTCCATGGCTCACGGTCAATTACTTCTGAAGACATATTCGTATCACTTTGGAGTGGTCCCGAGATACTGATAGAGGAGGTCACGCCAAGCCGGTTCGTGAATTTTGCGCAATAACACCCGGTTTATTCCTTCACGCAGAGGACTGCCTTCCTTGAGCGCGAAGGCATAAAGTTGAGTCTCCAGATCCAATCGGATAACGATAAACTGACCGCGAAACTTGCTGCGGATGATGTTGCGCAAGAACGGCTCATCATAAAACACGGCCTGAATCTTCCCGGCTTTGAGTGCCGCAAATAGGTCGTTTCGGGAAAAGGCCTGATAGTCAATATGGTTTTCCTCGAGGTATTCCGCCGTTGAGCTATTCGCGAATGTGCCAACACGAATCCGTCGAAGATCATCAAGACCCCGAATGTCAGACTCTCGTCCGAGTCGCTCCGCGGTGAGGATTGAAGCGATGCTTGCCGTGAATGTCGAGATTAGCACCACGCTGATTAACATCCAGGAAACGGCAATCACCCGTCCTGTTAAAGTCTTGGGAGTAATATCGCCATAGCCAATCCCGGTCATCGTTACCGACGACCACCAGACAGCACTGCCGAAACCGGCGCTTCTTTTGCCGCCGAATTGCTCGGGGTTTTTTTTGCGCTCGCAGAGCCAGACTAGCGCTGCCACGACCACCATGACCAACAAAAGGCCAAGCACGATTCGGACAAACGCTCGGAGGATGTGCAAACTGGCGACGGACAACCGGTCCGGCCGTATAGCGACAGCCAGACTCGAACTGTAGTAGGGCTGAGTAAAGTCGCAGACTTCTTCGCGGCGCTCCGTGATCGTCAGGGGGCCGACCGCGATATCGAGCCAGCCCTCTGCAAGACCAGCGAAATATCCGCTCAAATCTGTCTCGCGAATCTCGAAATTGAGTCCCAGTTCGCTAGCAATCTGGCGCCAGAGCTCAACACTTATCCCGGTCCAGGTACCATCAGCGTTTCGGATGTTAAATGGCGGACCAACAGCCAAGCCGACGACAAGCTTTTTGTTGGGAATTGGCGGCAGCGGTCTTGGCGGCGGCAGGGACTCGTCGCGAGGCCCGGCGGCGATCGTCCAGGAAGCTATCAAACACAGAAGTCCGGCACACGAAGCGATTGTTCGTCTCATTTGACTAGGCAAAAATTTTGACATCGTCTTGGATTCCTAAAAAAACAGGTTCGTCACCGTTGGATTACTCCTGACTAACCTCTTCTTGGACCAGACGCGATGCGATTGTGATCGAAGTGACAGCAGCGCTGCCTTTCTGTTCCAACAGACTGACGCGGTTACCGTGCAGTGGGAGGGATACTATCTCGTTCGCATCAATGCCGGTCCGGAGCGATTCCCCTATCTATCTTCACCGGCCTGCATTTGCGGCAATTAAGTTGAGATCGGCGATCGTTTGCGGAGGCAGTTGGAGCGTTGCAGCTTTGACGTTCTCGCGGAGATGCTTCACGGACGAGGTACCGGGAATCAGGAGGATGTTCGGGGCCCGCTGCAACAGCCATGCGAGAGCGATCTGCATGGGCGTTGCCTGCAGTGACGCTGCTGCTGCTTCAAGTGCCGATGACTGTAAAGGATTGAACCCGCCTAGCGGAAAGAACGGCACATACGCTATGCCTTGGTGCGCGAGTTCCCCGATGAATCCGTCATCGTTGCGTTGCGCCACGTTGTACAGGTTCTGCACGCAGACTATCTCGGTTACCTTCTGAGCCTCCGCCAACTGGCCTGGACTGACATTGCTCAGACCGAGATGACGAATCAATCCTTGAACTTTGAGTTCGGCAAGCACACTCAAGGGTTCTTTAACGGAAGCCTCTGATGGCCAGTTGACTCCTCCGACTCGAAGATTCACTGCGTCAAGCCTATCGAGTCCTAGATTTCGGAGGTTGTCATGAATGGAGCCGATCAGCTCTTGGCGGGACAGTGCATGAACCCACGACTTATCATCACCACGGCGAGCGCCCACCTTACTGACAATCACCAGCCCCTCTGGATAGGGGTGAAGAGCCTGCCGGATGATTTGGTTAGTGATGTGCGGACCGTAAAAGTCGGCCGTGTCGATATGGTTGATTCCGAGTGCTACCGCCTCGCGCAGCACAGCAACGGCTGCATCCATATCGCGGGGCGGCCCCCAGACGCCCGGCCCAGCGAGCTGCATGGCACCATATCCTAACCGGTTCACGGTTATGGAAGTACCGGGCAGAGTGAAGCTGCCACCGAGATTCGTTTGAGCAGTCGCGCGGGTGTCGCTGGTCGGTTTCATTAGAGTAAGGAGACTCTTCTGCGAGACGCGGGGAATTGCAAAATGGGGCTACTCTCCCGCTTTCAAGGCCATATGCACGGTGGGAAGAACCGCATCGGCCAGCTCGTCGGCCGAATTCTTTTTTTCGCGACTCCATTGTAACGCGGCGCCGGCGATCGCCCAGCTCACCATCGTCGCCTTGAGTTCCGGGTTCTTGGCTCCACGCTGACGAAGCCCGGCCATCAAGGACTCGCGCATGACAGACTTTACCTGGAACTCAACCATCGGCTCGAATTGACGCTGGTGTTTTTGACAGCCGGAAGAGACTTCAGCCAGAAAGTCGCACGCCGCCAGGATCAATTGCCTCAACGCCGTTTCGCAAGTGCCTTCGCTTCCCGCCGTCCGCGCGGCGATCAAGGCGCCGAATCGCTCGCCCATCATGGCTTCGAGCAGGGCGAACTTGTCCGTGAAGTGATCATAAAAGGTAGCCCGGTTGAGCGTAGAGCGTTCGGCAATGTCCTGCACTGTGATGAGGTCGAAGGTTTTCTCCGAGAGCAGTGAGTGAAACGCATCGAAGAGCATCTGTCTGGTGCGCCGGATGCGCGGGTCAAGTTTCGCTGGTGCGACCGGCATGCATGCAGGGTAGCGTTTGACAACCTTTCCGTCCAATGATGTATTCACAACATCTGTCGTTTTCCGATCTCACTGATGACAGTCTAAACCCAAATCGAAAGGAACCCATCATGACTACCGCAAAGAATCTGACCAAAGAACCGCCGCGCAGCCCTCGTTATCACCTCGGCAATTATGCGCTCATGGCCCGCATGATAGACAAAGGCCGTGCCGATCTTCAAGGTACTGTCGGCGAATATCACTTCGCCTGTCCGCTCGACCAAATGATCTTTAACTTTAAGGGCGTACAGGCCGACGAAGTTAAGAAGCTGCTTGCTTCCGGCACAAGTGACGAGCAAGTCGTATCTTGGTTCGACACTCATGGCGAAAAGAAGACGGCCGAGGAAATCAAGGCATGGTCCAGCCAAGTCGAAGGCTACCGTCCTTATGACGATCCGGAAAAGAGAGACTGGTTTTCCGAAGAATGCGCGAAAGTGGGGCTCAAACCGGAGAATTCAACTCTGGTTGAGTACCTGGAAGCCGACGATGCCGCTAGTTTCAAAAGCTAAAGATAACAGGGCAGAAGGGCGGCGGACTTGCTCCGCCGTCCTTCTTCGTCGTTCAGTTCGTCGCCGTAAACATCGGCGATGAAATAGCTCTCTGGCTTGCTCAAAACCTCCTCGGTGAATTCTTTGGTAACGACTGAACCCGTCGCGTTCGGCTTTGTCGCATAGGCGGTGTCTTAAAAAAGGCAACTGACCTGCGGCGATGCCATCATTATAGGCGAGACGGTGCAATAGTTGGCGCGGACGAAATTAGTGCTGGTTTGATGGACCGCGCTTACCTCAGTTTGGCGAGCGCGAACGAGTACATCACTATGCTTTTTTCAAGCGCCACATCGTCAGCTCCTGCGGTTCCCCCCGCCGCCATCGCGTTTCGGCCCTGGCCGGCCGCAAAGACCCCCTACCACTAAAACGGTCCGGACGACGCAATAAGGATAATAGCCCGCCCCACTTTATGAAGATCAATCGCTACAGACCGGTTTGAGACTTCAGACTATGTGCCGCTTCTTCGAGCGCATTCGGCATGAGCTGAATATTGTTGAGTACGTAGAGCATGAAATGATCAATCGGCATCGAGCGCCGAGATGCCCTCCCTGTCTCTGTCTCTTTCGCTTTCTTCTCACAACCTGCGCAGTGAAAAAGAGGCGCAGCAATAGCCCCGGGGTTCAGTTCTTCAGTATCGAACAGGGCAACTCCGTCGGCGTAATTCTCAATGACCCCTCCACAGGAATCACACTGTATTTTTGGGTGCGCCTGGCCTTCGTTATCTACCTGGAGTACAAGTGCCATAAGACAAGGCTATCGGTAGATCGCTCCGTCTGCAACTGGGACGCAAAGAGCTCCCGCTTGACCTCCTTGATGTTGGATCAGATCTGGATCCGGACGAGCTGGCCACCTCCGCAAGGCTACCGCGCGCCCTCCGGTCAGGCGTTGGTGCCATTCCATATCCGGGCCGCGACGAAGGCTTGTGCGTAGTCGGGAGCTCATCCAGGAGCTCATCCCTACCGCCAATCGCTTGGCGGCGCGCTACAAATTACCCAAAATCCGACACGCACTTCCGGCCGGTCAGTGGAGTCTGCGCGGATGCTTTGGTTGCGGCTCTGCTGCGCTGTGAAGACGTTGAAATCGAGACCGTTGATGTGGTGAGCTCTCCACAGGCGCGTGGCGGGATCAAAGCCAGGCTCGGGCTTGCACGATGTCGTCTTGCACTAGTCCGTGCGAGGCACCGAGCATCTTGACCGTCACGTTGGCGCCGTGGTGTATTAGTTGTTGGGCGAGGCGCTGGGAGTCGCCGGGCGAAATGAGCGGATCGCGGTCACCCGTAAGCAGAAGAACCCGCCGGCCCGTGAGATCGGTCGCCGGAATATCGTCAGTAATGAACATCGGACGAAACAAGATTGCCGCGCCAATCACCTCGGGACGAAGCAAAAGAAGGCCCTGCGCGATGTTCGCGCCGTTCGAGTAGCCCACTGCGGTAAGTGTCTCCGGGAGAATTCCGTGTTCGACACAAGTGGCCGTGACGAAATCCGCCAGCTCTTCGGAACGCTCTCGCCAATCGTCAACATCGAGAACACCCTCTGCAAAACGTCGGAAAAATCTCGGCGCTCCACTCTCGATGATCTGACCGCGGGGACTTATCACCGTCGCACCGGGCGCGATTTCACCCGCCAAAGGTACCATATCCTGTTCATCTCCGCCCGTACCATGCAACAATAGAAGGCTGGAGCGGTTTGAGGTGGAACCCGGTCGATAGATATAGCGAAAGGGCGGCGTGCTCATGATTTGGCCTTTGCTTTGAGCTATAGCGGTCAGGTGATGGATATCACTCAGGCCCATAAGATTAGAAGACGAAACATTCGCAGCCACCGCTTTGTTTGAGCGTTTCCTCTGCTTTTTTCCGCTGATCGATCTCAACCTGCAGGGCCTGATTGATCTGTTCCAAGTCGGCGAGCCTTGACTATTCGTAACGAATCAGTTACGGTATTCGTAACCAAATGGTTACAGCAAGGCACCAGCAAAGCAACGCGGTTTTCCGCGCCATTGCCGATCCGACTCGCCGAGAGATCCTCAGGCTCTTGCGCGACGGTCGCCTCACCGTCGGAGAGGTCGCGGCAAACTTTCGCACCAGTCGTCCGGCAATCTCGAAGCATCTTCGTCTGCTGCGCGCCGCGGGTTTAGTGGTCTGTCACAAAGACGGCACGACCCGTATCTGTGATTTGAATGCCAAACCGTTGCGCGCCGTTAACGCGTGGCTCCGGGATTACGAAGCGTTCTGGGGAGAGAGCCTGCGTAACCTAAAGAGCTACATCGAGAAAACCGAACATCAAAGAGAGAAGAAGTTATGAATCCGACGAATACGAGCGATATCATCGTCCAGGAAATCACAATCAGGGGGTCAGCGGAATACATCTTCGAGGCACTGACAGATCCCGGCCAGCTGGTCAGTTGGTGGGGGGCCAAAGGACAGTTCCAGACTACTCATGTAGTGTCTGACCTGCGCGTTGGCGGCAAGCGGATCATGTGTGGAATCGGCTTGAGCGGAGAGCCCTTCACCGTCGAGGGAGAATATCGCGAAATCGATCGACCCAAACTGCTCGTGTTTAGCTGGCTTCCCAGTTGGCAGGCGGATGCGACCGAGACAATGGTCTGCTTTGATCTGGAGGAGAAAGATGGCGTCACGACGGTCCGTTTGACACACTCCGGCCTTGCGAGTGAGAGTTCCCGCGCAAGTCATAAAGGATGGCCTCAGATCCTCTCCCTGCTGCAAGCTTACGTCGAGCAGGCGCCGATCCCAAAGCAGCAGAAGTAAATTGATAACTATCGAGTTGCGCACAGAGGTCACGGAGCATGCCTTGCCGTTGATCAAGCGTTTTGTGGCAGTCGTAAGCTGAGCTTTGCTAAAATCTGGAAGCTAGATTCAAACAAACCGTGAACGAGCCTGGTTTACCCAGGATCAACGAACAAAGCTTATCATCATCTAACCAACAAAGAAGGTGTAATATTTTCAATCATTCCGTGTACACCGTGGCCTCCGTGCGAGGTCCTCTTTTCCTTTAGCGATGCACTCAATGATACGATCGAGCTCGTCGAGAGTCATTTAAAGCTGACGTATCAATTGTATCCGCGGTGACCGTGCCGGTGATGTAGGTCGGGCAGGTGAGCATGGCGATGAACCATTGGTTTGTGCCGGTGCCAATGTGTATGCGGTTCTCCGGGCGGATCGGTCGGCCGATGCTCGTGCTGATGATGTTCGTCGTGACGATGCGGATGCTCGTGTTCCAAGGCCTCATGGAAATGCTCGTGCTCGTGGTGCTCGGTCAAATGCAGCCAAACGCCGAGCAGCATGAGTAAAAGCGCGGGCCAGAAAAGAAGCTGGGGTACTTCACGCAGCAGCAGCAGCGAAAGGAGGACGCCGATAAATGGCGCGGTCGAAAAGTAGGCGCCGGTCCGTGCCGTACCCAGGTCGCGCAAGGCTAAGACAAAGCAAGTAAGGCTCACCCCGTAACTGAGGAAGCCGAGTAGCCCCGCACTTGCCAAGGAGATCATCGGCGGCGCTTTCCCGCTCATCAGGAGACCGATCGCGAGATTGACTGTTCCAGCACTGAGTCCTTTGAACATGGCAATCTGCGATGGATCGAACCCGGAGACTTTACGCGTCAGATTGTTATCGATTGCCCAGCAGAAACATGCGCCGGCGATCATTAAGGCCCCCCAGGAGAAACCAAGCGCGTCACTCGGTTTCCAGGATAAGAGAAACCCTCCCGCGACAATGGCGATCATTCCAAAAAGGATACGCTTGTCAAAATTTTCGCGGAACGCAAACCAGGCGAGTAGCGTGGTGAGCACCCCTTCCAAATTCAACAATAGAGAAGTGCTGGATGCGGGGGTTGTTGATAAGCCGGCGAGCAGCAAGACCGGACCGATAATTCCGCCGCAGATGATAGCTCCAGTCAGCCACCCCCACGCTGAGCGGTCGAGCGCTGCTTCTGCTGCGGGCGCCTTCTCGCGAGATGGCTGAATCCATCGCCACAAGGCCAGTCCCAGCCCGGAGCCGAAGTAAAGCGCGCCCGCCAATTCGATCGGTGACAAGCCATGTAGAAGAATCTTTGCCAACGGCGCGCTCGCCCCAAAAAGGAGCGCTGCGAAGAACGCGTTCCTTACCCCGGCAGAGAAGGATATGGGCTTCACGGATATGTGCTTTTTATGATCCGTTGCTTACATCTTTCGGACAACGTCCCAATGCCGTCCCGGGTTTTGATTTGACCGGCGATTTGGCTGGTGTCAAAAAAGATGCTGGATGATCAAATTCTTGGTAAGCAGTGACTTGCCCGAGGTTGTTACCGCCTCTCGGCCGCCTTGGCCGTTCAATACCCAGTACGCTCACGCTTTCCTGCTCGGAGTGTTTCTCACAATCGCCCCAACCGCAAGCGTCGCGCAACTTGGTCGAGCTAAGCTAACTCATCAAACTCAAGCCGGTCACGCGTTACAAAAGCCAGCCGTTATCTATGTCACGGACTTCGCCTTGGACCCTGGTCAACTTCAGTCTTCGAATCCTGTTCAGGAAAAAATCCAACAGGGCGGTGCCTTGAGACAGCGTTTGAACCAGTTTCGTGGCCAGGACAGCAGCCCGGAGGGACGTGCACAATCGCTGGTGAATCTCATGGCGGATTCGATTGTCCGGGATTTACAGGAGAAGCAGCTCAGCGCGCAACGCTATTCGGTGGGGCGCACACCGAGAACCGGGTGGATCGTCAAAGGCAGGTACAAAACGCTTGAGCAAGGCAATCGCGTGGCAAGTTCTGAAATTGGCTTCGGCGCGGGTTCCCCGGTAGTGGAAGTTGAGGTTACTCTGGATGAAATCCGAAACGGAAAACAACGGCCCATTCTCCTGTTTGGAACCAATAAGGAAGACTCCAGGGCTCCCGGTGGAGCAGCCTTGGCTGCGGCGACACACAATCCCTACGCAATGGCCATCAAGTTTGTTCGTTCACGAAATGACCTCGAAAAAAGCGTTAAGCAGACGGCGAAGTTGATCGCCGATCAGATCGCCAGAAAGGCTGGTGTTTAGGGAGCCCGGACATTTCGTAGCCGATTACTGCCACGGACTCTGGAGCGCGGTCTTGGCAGTTCCCCTCCTCTTCGGCGGTTGCGTCGCTCAGCGGCAAGGCCAAGCTGCACCGCAGAACCAAGCCGAACGCCTTCTCACGCGGACAGAACGCAGCGAGCTCCCTCCGGAGCAACGAACCGCTCAATACTTGGCCGTTTGTGAAACCGCCGAGAATCAACCGAAGCAGCGTCCCGGATCGCCGATTTCTCCAAGCGCCGAGCCGGTCCTCATGTACGACCGTGCGTCCGCTGACTTGGCAAGCAGTTTGCCTGCCCTGCTCCGCAAACATCCGGGTTCCCGTAGTTTCGCGGTTCGTAACTCGCAGACAGGAGAAGCCTTCCTATTGCGACTTGAGTTCAGTCGTTCGGAAGAATATCGGCCTGATTTTTTTCAGCAAATTCTGACGGCTCAGCGCGTTAAAAAGAAAGGACTTAACGTCAATGTTTCTCACGCTGGGTTTCGTGGCCCTGTTGTGGGTGTACATCACACTTTTCCCGTTGGGACGCCGCCGCCGCGTTTCGAGCCTTTGCAAGGTTTTCGAATACCGATGACTGCGATTGTTGAGTTCGACAAGGCCAGTAAACCGACCACTGCTCGCGTTCGGCTCCTCGATCCCGACAAAGTTGAGTCTACGACTTTGGCGGGAAAACCGCGAGGGTTGGCCGCTGATTATTCCGCTACCTACGGCTCTTACCGATCGATTAACGAAACCTGGATCGGCTTTTTGAACATGGCGCGCGGTCAGCACATGCGCGGCTCTTCCGGATTGTTGTTTGCTGACCCTTATAATTCCAAAAAAATTCCAGTGCTTTTGGTCCACGGTCTGCTCGCAACGAGTTACACCTGGAGAAACGTTGTAAACTCGCTGACCGCGGATCCTAGGATCCGCCGGCACTACCAATTCTGGGTTTTCTCGTATTCGACGGGCAATCCAATTGCCTACTCTGCTTACCTCCTCCGAACTGACCTGGCCGGCGCTCAGCAAGCGTTCAGATTCAAGCAACTGATATTGATTGGTCACAGCATGGGCGGGATCCTGGCGCGTTTGCAGGTAACTAATTCCGGACGGAAAACCTGGGATGAGGCTTTTGGCGAACAAGCCAACCAGCTCTACGCGGAGTTACCCGAAACGTCGCTGATCAAGCGGGCGTTGCTCTTTCGAGCTAACCCGGCAATCAAACGCGTCATCTTTCTGTCCACACCACACCGCGGCGCTAGCCTGGCCTCTGGCGGGATCGGAGCTCTTGGCATCCGGCTGATTCGGTTACCATCCCGGATTGTCACCGCTATTCCTCAATCGTTATTGGCAGCACTTACGCCCGATCGCAAAGCAAGAAAATACCGGTTACCGACCAGTATCAGCGGTCTGTCACCCAAGAGCCCATTGCTCATTGCGATGAACAGGCTTCCGATTGAAGCACCGCACAACTCGATCATTGGTGACCGTGGCCGGGGCGACACGCCAAACAGCTCCGATGGAGTGGTTCCTTACTGGAGTTCGCACCTTGAGTCCGCGCAATCCGAGATCATCGTGCCGACCGATCACGGTTCGATGAAAAGCCCTCTGGCCGTCGCAGAAATCAGGCGAATTTTGCTGGAGGAGATCGGGCAAAATCAAATGATTCATGTGCCAGTTGAACCACGCTATGGACGGACCGAAGAGCGAAACAAGCGAGCCGAGTTGAGGATGAAAGCCAGCTCCGAACCCACATGGATCAGCGCCGCGATAATCGGCGCAAGCAGACCAAAGAATGCCAATCCTATTCCTACAGCGTCGACGACAATCGTACCCCAGAAGTTGAACATTATTACCCGATAGCATCTTTTAGCGATCGCTAGTACCTCCGTAAGACGTGAGAGATCGCTCGTCATCAAGGTTATATCCGCGGTCTCGAGCGCAACATCGCTGCCGCCGCCCATTGCTATTCCAACGGTCGCTTCGGCCAGTGCCGGAGCGTCATTAACTCCGTCTCCGATCATCGCGACTTTGCGGCCTTGTCGAAGGAGTTCCCGGACTTTCTCGAGCTTCTGCTCAGGTAACAGATTGCCGATGGCCTCGTGAACTCCGAGCTGACTTCCGATTGCCGCCGCAGCCTCGCTGCTGTCACCGCTCAGGAGCACAGTGCGATAGCCCTTTCGCTTCAGTGCATCGATGGCTTGAACGGCTTCCTCGCGAAGCTGGTCAGCAACGGTCAACGCTCCCAAAAGCGTCGCGTTTCGGCCTACATAGATGAGCGTTTCTCCGGGCTTCGTTTCCGGCTGGAACGATCCCGCGGCGTTTGTCGCAATACGAATTCCGTTGTCCCTCAGGAGCGCCTGTGTTCCCACGATGATCTTGCTGCCCTGATCGAGACAAGTCAGGCCTTTGCCCGGGATGTACCGAAGATCAGTGTATTCGCGCAGAGAGAGCTGCGCGGCTCTGGCCTTGCGGATGACGGCTTCGCCCAGAGGATGTTCTGAGTGCTGTTCGGCGATGGCCGCATTTTGCAGTACGTCTTTGTCCGTCGCACCGTTGGTGACCCGAATTCCGGTAACCTCCGGGACGCCCATCGTTAGTGTACCGGTTTTGTCTAAAACGATGATATCAATGCCCGCGAGCTTTTCCAGATAGAGCCCGCCTTTGACGATAATTCCACGTCGGGCGGCACTTCCGATACCCGCTAAAATGGCTAACGGCGTACCAGCTGCAACGCCGCATGCCCCGGCCACTATGATCACGGCAATGGTGGAAGTGAGATTGCGCGTCACGACAAAAGTGAGGACGGCGGCCGTCAGCGCGAAGTAGACCAGACCGGCGGCGAGACGATCGGCAATTCGCTGCGCCGGGGCTTTCGATTTTTCGGCTTGCTCGACAATCTCAACAATTTTTCCAAAGGTCGTGTCGCGTCCGATCCGCTCAGCGCTAACTTCCAACACTCCGTTCTTGTTGATGGTTCCGGCGAAGACCTTGCTGTGTTCAGTCTTTTCAATTGGAAGCGACTCGCCAGTGATCGAAGATTGATCAACGTAACTGCTGCCTTTGGTCACTGTTCCGTCGACCGGGATTCTTTCTCCTGGACGAATCACGATTACTTCTCCGGCGGAAAGTTCTTCGGCCGGCAGCTCGCTTTCCTGACCATTCCGACGAACGGTCACGTGGCGCGGCAGTGCATTGATGAGCTTTTCGATGGCTCGGCGTCCGCCACTGACCGTATAGCCCTCAAGCAACTCCGCGAACAGAACAAAGAATGCGATAACAATTGCGGTAAAAAATTGTCCGATCGCAAGCGCCGCGAGAAGCGCGATCGTCATTGACAGTTCCATTGTCATCCGGCGCTTGCGGAGATTTTCCCAAGCCTCTCGATAGATGGGCAATCCGCCAATCACCGTTCCCGCGAATGCGAGCCAGTCCCGATGCATGAATGGGAGCCACCACCCTGTCACACTGGCCACGACGATGAGACCCATCAGAGCCAGTCGAATGTATCCCGCGGGGCCGTTCTGGTGATCATGGTCGTCATGATCGTGATCATCGCCATGGCGATGATGATGACCAGCGTCAGGTTGCTCATGGCCGTGCTCGGTGTCCGCAAGGTGGCCGGCGGGATCCATGGTTTTGCTCGTAGTCTTCATCGCGAGGTAATGGGTTACTTCAGATATCGTTTAATGACTTCGATCAGCTCCTCGCCGGCAGCCGCTCTACTGGCGTTCTTCTGAGAATCGGTTTGCAAGAGGTGCAGCCGGACATGGCCCTCGAGGATTTCCGCCATCAGCGCGTTCAGAGCGCCGCGGCAGGCGGCCAAAGTAAGAAGTATATCGCCGCACTCCCGTTCTTCATTGAGGGCCTTTTCCAAACCGTTGAGCTGGCCGCGAATGCGGCTGATTCTGGCCAGGAGTTTCTTTTTGTTTTGAATCGTGTGTGCCATGACTTGCGCGTTTCACGTTTCGGCGAAGTAACATACCACGGTATGGTATTTTTTCAAGTTCGCTTCTCCTGCGCGCCCGTTCGAGCTCGAAGCGTTGTACGGCGGCGGTGCCAAGATGATTCTTGCGGAAGAGGCTTATCGCTTTATCATATCCGGTTTAATGGCATTCTTCGGTCGGCGTTTCCGTCTTTGGCTGATGGCATGGCTGGTTATAGCCCTGCCGAATGCCGGCCACGCTCAAACACTGGTTGCTATCTGCAGGCTACCTTGTGCTGCCCCGGAGAAAGCCTGCCATTCCTGTTGCGGCGATCATCAGGCGAGTTGCGGGATGACGGTCGATAAGGCCGTGACCGCCAGTCCGATCAAAGCGGTAAGCGCCAGCGGCTCCGTAGTATCGGATTTGACGTCAGATGCGCCCGGTGATCTGCCGCGTATTTTTCTGCCGTTAGTTCTGGCGGTGATCGGACGAGCCCTCAATCTCAGTCCGCCACCCGCCATCGATTTTCAAGCTACGCACTGCGCGCGGTTGTTGTGAGAGCAAGGACCGGCCCGGGTTCCGCTTCTTTCGCGGAATGAGGTGACCGGTGCTCCGCATGCCCGGGTTCCTCCGCTCGAGGAGCCATATCTTGTATTTCGCGCTCTCACACGATGAAGATCATTTTTCCTTCAGGAACATGCTCAGTGCCGGCCGTACGCGGAACCAATAATTCCTGCGTAGGGCTCGCTCAAACCACCGAAGCAGGCTCGCTCAACCAGATAAAAGTTGGCGTGCTTCTGATCTACCTCCTTGCACCTGGCACAACGATTCTGGCCAAGCAGCCACCGAAAACTTTCGGCGCCACGAAAGTTGATGAACTGACGTTAGACACCGTCGTCGCCGCTGCTTTGCAGAATAACCCGATGATTAAAGCTGCCCGAGCCAAATGGGAATCGGCAAAGCAAAGAGTCCCGCAGTCAGCGGCCTGGGAAGATCCGAAGCTGGGCGCGAATACGCTGCTTGGCCGGTTTGTCGACGTCTCGCGAAACGGTTTCAGCGACCAAATGGTGAGCGTCGAACAGATGATCCCGCTTTCTGGAAAGAACCGCAGCCGGGAACGCGTCGCCGCGGCAGAAGCGCTGGGGAGTTTCGAAGACTTCAGACGCCAGGAGCTGGACGTCGTTGCGAAAACGAAAGCAAGTTACTTTCGGCTAGCCAACCTCTACTCACTTTTGGATTTGAACCGCCAGGATCAGGCTGCACTCACGCAAACCCTGGCGGCAGGTAATGCAAAATTCGAAGTCGGAGCCGAGTCGCAGGCAGATCTATTAACCTCCGACGTTGAACTGCAGAAAATCATCGAAGCACGACGCGACCTTGAGCAGAAGATCTCGGACGAACAAACGACCCTGAAAGTGCTGATGCACCGAGATCCCTTTTCGTCGCTGGGTCACCCGGTTTCGCCGGAGCCATTGCAATATGATCTTTCGTATCAGCGCTTACGAAGTCTTACCCTGGCAAACCGCCCGGAAATTCGACAAGCGCAGGCAATGACGACCGCCGCTTCGGCCAAGGTTCAACTCGCCCACCGAGAGTGGATTCCTGATCCTTCGGTTAGTTTGGGAGCACAGCATTACAATGGTGGTTCGCAAGTCGTCAGCGAACTAAATGCCGGAGTTTCGATCAGTCTGCCGTGGTTCAATGGTAAAAAATACCGTGCAGGTGAACGCGAAGCTGAGAGCGATTTGCTTGCTGCCCAACAAACCTTCGATGGTGCGCAGACCGAGGCGCTGGGTTTGCTGCGTGACCAGCTGCAGAAGCTCGAGACGCTCCACCATCACATCGAGCTCTACCGGGATCGATTGCTGCCGAGCGCAGCTCAGACAGTTTCGGCAAATCAATCCGATTACGTGACCGGCAAAACAACTTTGATTCAGGTGCTTATCTCGGAGAACAACCTCCGGGAGCTTAAGACAATGTATTACCAGGATACGGCGGACTACCAAGTCGCGATTGCCGAGTTAGAAGCTCTCATCGGAACAGATTTGAACGTAGCCGATCGCTCACACCGCCAGGAGCACAGCAGACAATGAAAACTCGTCTTTACCCGTTACCGGCAATCTTGCCCATCTTGCTCCTGGGATCTGGCCTGCTCAGCAGTTGCTCGAAGCCGGCGATAACGGCTGCTGCTGTTGATCAGGACGTCGACTACTACACCTGTACAATGCATCCGTCGGTCCATTCGAGGACACCGGGGAAATGCCCGATTTGCTCCATGGATCTGGTGCCGGTAAAAAAGAAGAAAGTTGGGAATACCGAAACGAAGATCGTAGCCACCGCGCAGTCGGGCGCCGGGTCCATGGGAGATATGAAGATGGGTTCGGCCGGCCAGAAACCCGGCGAATCGAGCGAATTCACGGTCCCGGTCGAAAGACAACAGCAAATTGGCGTGACCTATGCCACGGTAAAAAAGCGACCAATCCAATTTGCAATCCGTTCGGTTGGAATACTGGAGCCCGACAGCTCAAAGATCTTTGACTATGTGGCTCGGGTCGACGGTTACGTCCAGGAATTGAAAGTCAATTCACCCGGGCAACAGGTGTCGCCTGGCCGGCCGCTGATAACGATCTACAGTCCTGACCTCCACAGCACGGAGCAGGAGTTAGTCAATCTTTTGAACGATCGCGAGCGTGCTGGCGCCAGCCGCGGTTCCGACGATCAGTTGATCGATGCCTCCAAGAGGCGACTCAAGCTTTGGAATGTGAGCGATCAGGAGATTGCCGACCTCGAGCGAAGTCGGAAACCGTCAGACCAATTAGTCCTGCGGTCGCCTTTCGACGGTGTCGTCAATGAAGTGATGAGCCGACCCGGAATGAAAGTCAAGGCAGGTGACAAACTTGTCAGCGTCCTTGACCTGTCAAGCCTGTGGGTTTGGGCCGAGTTTTACGAAAACGAGATCGGCTTACTCAAGCCAGGACAGCCGATCGACGTAGCTCTACCGGCCTTTCCAAACCAAACCTTCCAGGGATGGATTGCGGTCATCAATCCGAGTATTGATCCGACGAAACGAACGGCTCGCGTTCGAATCGATCTACCGAACCCGAAGCGTCAGTTGCGGCCTGGCATGTATGCAAACGTCGACGTGAAGATCGATGACGGAGAAGGATTAACGATTCCGGTGCAAGCGGCCCTCCCGACCGGAGAACGGATGCTCGTGTTTCTCGATCGTGGCCAGGGAAAACTTCTGCCTCGCTATGTACAGGTAGGTCGATCTTTTACGACCTTCGATGGCCAACAGGAGGAGAGTTTTTATCAAGTAGTGAGCGGATTGAAAGAAGGCGACCGGATTGTCACCAGCGCTAATTTTCTGATCGATGCGGAATCCCAGGTCCAAGGAGCGCTCAAGGATTTCCAAGGACCGGAGTCATCCGCGACGCCGGAGGTGCACAGCGAAAAGGTGGTAGATCCAGCAGGCGCCGGTCAGTCAGGAACGAAATTGTTCAGGATCTGCTCGGTTCGTATTCCGTCATGCACGCCCGGTTGGCGGCCGATTCGCTGGCCGGGGTACAAGACTCGGCGAGCGCCTTGCTGGTTCAGCTGCGAACCATTCATGGGCAGTTGCTCGATCTTGCCCCGGATCCTGCCGCTTACGACCGAGTGCTCGATAGTTTGTATGAACTCGTGCAGAAGTTCCATCCCGCAACTCTTGAAGAAGCGAGAATCCAATTCGGACAACTCAGCGACAAATTGATCGCGATGCTCAAGGTCGATCCCGATCTGCTCCAGGGATCTTGGAATGTGGTCGAATGCCCGATGTGGAAGAAATCGCCGGCCCGCTGGATTCAGAGCGGTGCGGAGATCAAGAATCCTTTCCTGGGTAAAACGATGACTGACTGTGGTCAGATTCAAGAGCGGTTGGGCTCCAGAAACTAACAGCCGTGGCCACGACAACTACTCAGCAAGTTGCTCCGACCTTTATCGAGCGAATCATTTCCGCGAGCGCCCGGAATCCTTTCCTGGTCGTCGTGTTGGTGATCCTCGGAATTGCCGCCGGAATCTTCGCTTTGTCCCAAACTCCGCTGGATGCCATTCCGGACCTCAGCGATGTGCAGGTGATTGTCTATACTGACTGGGAAGGACGTTCGCCCGACCTGGTCGAAGATCAGATCACGTACCCCATCTCGACCAAATTTATCGCGGCACCGAAGGTCAAGTTTGTCCGCGGTGAATCGATGTTCGGCAAATCGTTCGTCTACGTGATTTTTCAGGACGGCACCGATATTTACTGGGCCCGGTCCCGAGTGATCGAGTACCTGAACTCGGTCCGCGGTTCCTTGCCGGAGGGTGTGAATCCGGTCATCGGTCCGGATGCCACTGGAGTCGGATGGGTCTACGAGTACGCCCTCGTGGACGAGACCGGCAAACACGATCTGGCGCAATTGCGATCCCTGCAGGACTGGAATATCCGATACGCCCTTGAATCGGTCGAAGGCGTGGCTGAGGTGGCGCCGGTTGGCGGATTTGTTAAGCAATATCAAGTCGATCTCGATCCGAACAAGCTTCTGGCCTACAACATCCCAATCGGAGACGTTGCCAATGCGATCCGGATGAGCAACCAGGACGTCGGAGGGAAAACCTTCGAGGTATCAACGACGCAGTTTTTTGTCCGTGGTCGCGGCTACATCAAGAATGTGCAGGACTTTGAAGATATCGTCCTCAAAGTCCAAAATGGGACGCCGGTTTACTTGAAGCAAGTGGGCACTGTTCATCTCGGACCTGATCTGCGGTACGGAGTCGTCGAACTCAACGGGGAAGGAGAGACGGTTGGTGGAATCGTCGTCATGCGTTATGGCGAAAACGCTCTGAAGGTCATTGATGGGGTTAAGAGGAAATTTGCGGAGATCAAAAAAGCGCTGCCGGAAGGTGTGCAGATTGTTCCCGTCTATGATCGCAGCACCCTTATTCACAACGCAATCGATACACTTCGAGAGAAGTTGATCGAAGAAAGCATTGTGGTTGCCCTGGTATCCATTGTTTTTCTTTGGCATGTCCGGTCCGCTCTTGTTTGCGATCATCACCCTGCCGATTGCCATCATTCTCTCATTCGTTCCGATGCTCTGGTTGGGACAGACTTCAAACATCATGTCGTTGGGTGGGATCGCCATTGCGATCGGTGCAATGATCGATGCGGCGATCATCATGGTCGAGAATGCTCACAAGGCACTGGAGCATTTTCGAATCCAGGATGGGCATGAAGCGCGTGGCCGAGAACGGTTCGAAGTTATCTTGACGGCAGCCAAGAGTGTCGGGCGGCCACTTTTTTTCTCTCTTCTGGTCATCACCGTTAGTTTCATTCCAGTCTTCTCCCTGGAGGCACAGGAGGGAAGATTATTTCGCCCGTTGGCGTTCACGAAGACCTTTGCCATGTTTTTCGCTTCCATCCTGGGAGTGATCCTGGTGCCGGTCCTGATGGCGTGGCTCATTCGTGGAAAGATCACACCGGAAACGAAGAACCCGGTTAATCGCTTTTTGATTTGGGCCTACCAACCACTGGTTAACTTTGTCCTTCGCTTTCGCTGGTTAACACTTTTCCTGGCTGTGGTGGTGCTCGCTCTGACCTATATTCCCTTCAGCCGGCTCGGGAAAGAGTTCATGCCTCCGTTGAATGAAGGGACCCTCCTGTATATGCCGACGGCAGTTCCCGGGATGTCGATTACCGAAGCAACCAAAGTCTTGCAGATCCAGGATCGCATTCTTCGGAAGTTCCCTGAGGTAGAGAGCGTTTTTGGTAAAGCCGGACAAGCTGATACGTCTACTGATCCCGCACCGCTCTCCATGTTCGAGACCGTCCTGCAATTAAAGCCGCCGCAACAGTGGCCTGCAGGAATGACTTGGGAAAAGCTGATTGCCGAAATGAACGAGGTCAGCAAGACGCCTGGTATGGCCCAGATCTTCTGGATGCCGATTCAAACGCGGACGGAAATGCTGACCACTGGGTTTCGGTCGGTTCTAGGCATCAAGATTTTGGCCCGGAGCTCAAAGGTATTCAGGACGTTGCTGTCGCCATCGAAAAAGCGCTCTCAAATTTTCCGAACACTCGAAGTGCCTTTGCTGAGCGGACCACAGGAGGTTATTTCCTGGATTTCACCCCGAACCGTCAGGCCGCGGCGCGCTACGGCCTGAGAATCGAAGATGTTAATCAAATCGTTGAGACCGCGATCGGCGGAAACACGATTGGAACGACCGTCGAAGGTCGGGAGCGTTATCCGATCAGTGTTCGCTATGCCCGCGATTATCCGCGATGATATCAGCCGATTGCAGCGCGTGCTGGTGGCGACTCCAACCGGAGAGCAGGTGCCGATTTCGTTGCTGGCCGATATTCAGCTATCGAACAGGCGCTCCATCGATTCGGACCGAGAACGGTCAGCTAGTCGGGTTTGTTTTCGTGGACATCACGAGCACCGACATCAATGGCTACGTCAAAGCAGCGAGCCACAAGATCGATCAGGAAGTTAAGTTTCCACCGGGCTATTACATCCAATGGGCCGGCCAATTTCAATACCTGCAAGCGGCCGAGAAGCGCTTATCGATTCTCATTCCGTTTACCTTGCTGATTATCTTTGTCCTCATCTATTATCAACACTGGCTCAGTAACCAAGACATTCATAGTCTTGCTGTCTGTGCCATTTTCTCTCGTGGGAGCGTTTTGGCTCCTTTATCTTCTTGGCTATAACATGAGCGTTGCGGTCTGGATCGGACTGATCGCTTTAGCTGGTCTGGATGCGGAGACGGGTGTCGTGATGCTCCTCTACCTCGACCAGGCCTGGGATAAATATCGCGGGGAGGGAAGAATGAATGGGATGGCGGATTTATACGCGGCGGTTAAGGAAGGCGCGGTTCAACGAATCCGACCCAAGATGATGACGGTCTGCGCAATTTTGTTTGGACTGTTGCCAATCATGTGGTCTCCGGCTTACCAGGCGGGCGCCGATGTGATGAAACGAATCGCTACTCCGATGATCGGAGGTGTCGTGACTTCCGCAATTCTGAACCTTCTGATTTACCCGGTCATTTATGTTATCTGGCGCAAGCGTCAACTACCGTCCGCCGGTTTGCCATTGGGCGAAACTCCCGCGACTAACGCCCAGGGATACAGGGGCGGGCTCAGAGGATTAGCACGTTTCTTGATCGTCGGCTTAATCGCAGCAGTCCTGTTTGGTGGTGGCTATGCTGGGTGGAACTGGTGGAGTTCTCATACGCAGGGAACTTCGCAGATCAAGGGGGTGCCGTTCGCGAGTCGGACGGCTGAGGGGCTGAAGGTTAATTTATATGGCGATCTTCACAACGGGCCAAGTGCGATTCTAATCGAGTTTAAGGACTTCGGTGGGCAGTCAAAAGACGTTGGCGAGGTGAAGACTGACCTCGCTATGAACATGACAGGAATGGTTATGCACTCGGGAGGCGACGTCTCAAAAACAAAGCAGCCAGGAGTCTATCAGGCAAAGCTGCAACTGCAAATGTCAGGCGACTGGGTTGTAAACCTATCCTGGAGAGGCCCGGCTGGCGAGGGACAGGCCGAGATCCCGGTAAGTGTGAAGCAGTGATGGGTTGCGGCGCCTGGGGAACCGCTATCGACAGAGGTTCTAACTTAGAAATAAATAGGACTCACACGGAGGTCGCAAAGATCGCAAAGATAAAGACAATCACATTTTTCCGATCTCTGCGATCTTTGTAATACTGATGTTGAACTTCACGCAAGTTCGCGATGATTTTCATACGGCGAGGATTTTTCGTCCTCGTCCTCGAGTAAGGCGCACGGCCTCGTGCGTCACCTCCCGGGATACGGACGGGGCCGTCCGCGCTACGCGAGTGCTCTCACTTCAACTTGGCGGCAGCCGGGTATCTTCGAGGACGAGGACGCCGACGAGACCGAGGACAATGCGGTTGCGGCTAATTAGAGCTCACCCTCAGACTCGATTCAGCCTGACGACTTCTTAGGCGTTTTTGGCTTTCTTGTTCTTGCGGATTGATCCGGTAGAGATACGCTTTTTGCTTTTGACCGCCGGAGGGATGGCGCAGGACTTTCCGGCGTTTCTTGGTAAATGAATCGAAACGCGTCCGCGATTGCGGCATTCGCTGCGTCGGTCAATGCGCGCAGAATACCCTCGTCCTGAGTTAACACCCGGCACCCAGCAATGATTTCAGTGTGATGTTGCGAAATGGCGGCCAGCAGCGACGTCTTTGGCGAATCTGGCGCGATCAGCTTTCGATAAGATTGCTGAATGAGATCATGAACACCGGAGGACAGCAGACTCGCGTTTGCTGCCGCAAAAAGATCCTTGTAAGCTCTGAGACTCACCCCGGCGATGTCTTGCTGGCGGGCTTTGAAAGCGGTGACGGCCAAGCCGATTTTCGCAATCAGATCCGACATGTCACCAGAGTTACTACCACGACAGGCAATTGTCAGTCATATTTCGGTGAGCCTGACGCACGAGTCGCAGGGTCTTCCGATTGCGGACGAGGCCGTTCCGCGCTACGGGTAGCCGCTTCGCCGGAATACGGCGCGGCAAGTTCCGCGCCACTGGAGTGCTTCAGGCGAAGATTGTGGCAGCCCGATATGTTCGAGGATTTGTTTGCGGCTAGGCTGCGACGTAGTATTCCCTACCTTGTTGGAGGGAAAGATGCCGGCGGAATTTCTCATTGTTGACGGCCATAGCATCATCTTTGCCTGGCCGGATCTCCGGGCTCTTCATCAGCAAAGAACTGCTAACGCGCGGGACCGTCTGATCAAACTGCTGACCGATTTCCAGGATTTTACCGGGGTGCGTGTGGTTCTGGTTTTTGATGGTCAGGGTTCATCGATCAACGAAATGAGCGAGCCAAACGGTATCCAGGTTTTCTATTCCAGCGCAGGTCGAACCGCTGACGATGTCGTCGAGCGTCTGACCGCGAAGTACTCTCAGATGTATTCGATTACGGTAGCCACGGAGGACTCGCTCGAGCAGCAAACCGCGTTGTCGTTCGGGGCTCACTGTATTGGTGCGGAGAAGCTCCGAACTTTAATCGACTCAGCGCGCAAAGAACTCGATTCTGATCTGAAGTCGCATCGACGGTAAGTCCTCGACGATCTCCGTTCATCCGGTGAAAAGCCGGAGGCCAGGGCTCAATTCTTGATCAAGAACCTGAATCATTTGCGCCGGCGTCTCGAGGGCGGCAAGAATTCCGCAATTCTCCAAGGTCACCAAGCTGCAATGTCGCGGAATTCTCTGCAGGCGACGACCGAGCTCGATATCCTGACCAATTGCTTTATCGGCCCAAAGCAGCGTCACCGGCTGGGTTAACCCGGCAAAAATGCGTTCGAGGCAGGGATGGTCCTTGCGCCGAAGCCATTGCAGAACGGCCCGCTGGGCTCCGAACTGTTGCGCGCTCCTGGTCAGAACATCGATCGTCTCGCGATCGATTCGTTCAGGTTCGGCAAAACCAAAGCGTTTCAGCCAATCTCGGATCTGTCGTTCCGAGGCAAGGTGCCGGCGATAAAAGCCGTCGTTCCGGAGTGCTAATCTCGCGAAGGTCCGGAGGCGCTGTGGCACATAGTGCTGGAGCAGATCTCGATCGTCGACTGGCATGAACAGCACGAGCCTCTGCACCAGTTCGGGATGCTGTTCGGCGAGCAGAGCGCTCGCGACCGCCCCCAGCCCGCTGCCCACAATGGCGGCCCTAACCTCTCCACACTTCGCTCGCAGACATTCTCCCAGCGATCGGATATGGTCCTCGAGCGAGAGATTCCGTTTTGAGCGCTCCGACTCGCCAAACCCGACCAGATCCGGTGCGATCACCTGGAATCGATCGGCGAAGTGCGGGTAAACCTTCGACCATTCATAGGACGATGCACCCAGGTAAACACCGTGCAGGAAGATCAGCGGATCGCCTTGGCCGGATTCATGGTAAACCATTTGCCCCCGACTGGTGTACAGCATCCTCGTGGCGAAAATCGCAGGCGAAATGCTTTCGGGGATCCTGATTTGGGTCCGGGGTTGCTTGGCCAAACGCACAGCGACGACCAGCGCACCGAGCATTCCCGCACCGAGGCCAAGGCTCAAGAGCTTTCGTTTGAGGAAACCGAGCAATTTGCGCATGACTTCCCTGACTCTCTCACCGGACTGCGCGCTAGCTGAGCAACACTTTGCCTGAGCCCGGCGTGATCTGCCCGATCACTTTGCCTCGGGTCAGGCTAACCACTTCATTTTGCTGATGTTTAGCCACCACCAAAACCATTCCGATACCCATATTGAAAACCTGGAACATCTCTTCCGGGACGATGTTGCCGCCCTTCTGAATAAGCCGAAAAATAGGAGGCACCTTCCAGGAACCGACATTAATCAGTGCGTCACAGGTGCCGGGCAGGATGCGAGGTAAATTATCGATCAGACCGCCACCAGTGATGTGCGCGGCCCCTTTAACTTTCCCTGGAGGAATCGCCGAAAGGACAGGTTCATAGTTTCGGTGAGTGCGCAGCAACTCATCACCGAGCGTTCTTCCCAGGCTTTCGTGCTTTTTTGTCAGATCCAGTCGCATCTGGTTCAACAGAACTTTCCGGGCCAACGAATACCCGTTGGTATGGAGCCCATTGGAGGGCAGGCCGATCAATGCATCGGAGGGAACGATCCGGGAACCATCAAGCATCCTGCACCGATCAACCAAGCCGACGATGCAGCCCGCCAAATCATACTCCCCGGCCGAGTACATGTCGGGCATCTGGGCGGTTTCGCCGCCGATGAGAGCACAGCTGCTCACTTTGCAGGCTTTGGTAAATCCGGAAATCAGCTGATCGAATACCGCTGGATCGAGGTGCTCGGCGCCGATATAATCGAGGAAGAAAAGCGGCTGCGCACCGATCACAGCGATGTCGTTGATGCAGTGGTTGACGAGATCCTGCGCGACTGATGTCATGCCTGCCCAAGGCAACCGCTATTTTTAGCTTTGTGCCGACGCCATCGATACTGGCCACGAGGACCGGGTCCTTGAATCCTCTGAAATCGGCCCGAAACAAGCCGCCAAAGCCACCGGAACGTCCAAGAACCTCCGGACCGAAGGTGGTTTTTACCTTTTCATGTAGCCCTCGTTTGACCCGATTACCGAGATCGATGTCTACTCCGGCCGCGGCGTAGGCTTTTTTCTGGCCGCTCGGCGTCATTTTCGACTCGGCAAAAAGTTCAGGATGGGCCAAGGATTCCGCCAGCTGCCGCGGGCGCGTCTGACGGCGTTCCATGATAAACTTGTCCAGCTCGGTATCGATCGGCACGGGGTAATGGCCGTTGAAACAGGCCAGACAGAACTCGTTCTCTGGCAGCCCGGTCGCCCGGACCATCCCGTCTAGATCCAGATAACCGACTGAGTCGACTCCGAGATATTCGCGAATCTCTTCCTGTGAATAGCTGGTTGGCCAGGAGGTTCTTCGGGTCGGGAAAATCGATGCCGTAATAGCAGGCAAACCGATGCGGAGGACAGCTGATCCGCAAGTGCACCTCCTTCGCGCCGGCCTCGCGCAAGATTTACAACTTTTGCCCGGGCTGTCGTGCCACGCACGACGGAATCATCGACCACGACTACGCGTTTACCGGCGACCAGCTCTTTGATGAGGTTCAGTTTCACCCGCACATTAAAATCGCGAATAAGCTGGGTCGGCTGGAGAAAAGTGCGTCCGATGTAGTGGTTCCGCACAAATGCATGTTCGAAAGGAATCTCCAGTTCCTGGCTGAATCCGAGCGCCGCGTAATTGCCTGAGTCGGGGACAGGCACGACGATGTCTGCTTCCACGGGGTGCAAGCCGGGCGAGTTCCCGTCCCATCGCCACTCGCACCCGGCTGACGTTCCTGTCGCTGAATCATGGCTGTCCGGGCGAGCGAAATAGACGTATTCAAACATGCAGAAAGCTGGGCGCTCTTCCTTGAAGGGCCATTCGGAGCGAATCCCGTTCTCGTCGATGATAACGACTTCGCCCGGCTCGATTTCGCGAATAAACTCCGCGTGGATCAGGTCCAAGGCGCAGGTCTCGGAGGCCAGGACATAAGCGCTCCATCCAGTTTGCCCAAGGGCGAGCGGCCGAAAACCAAAAGGGTCGCGCACTCCGATGATCTCGCTTCTCGCCCATCAACACAAACGAGAAAGCGCCTTCGATCTGCCGCAAAGCAGCCAGAGCACGTCGACTGCGCCGGACTGGGCGAGCAGGTGCAAGGACTGATCTCACTATCGACGGTGGTCTGGAAAATCGAACCTTTGGACTCCAGGTCCTCCCGCAAGACCGCCGCGTTGATCAGGTTGCCATTATGCGCAATGGCCAACTGGCCTCGCGCACAATCGACCACCAACGGCTGGGCGTTCTTTAGTGTGCTCGATCCGGTCGTCGAGTAGCGCACATGTCCGATGGCTCGCGTCACCCTTGAGCTGTTTCAGCTCCTCTCGCCGAAGACCTGGGCGACCAGCCCCATTCCGCGATGAATATTGAACGGGCTGATGCGGCCCCTCCGCGGTCACGATGCCGGCGCTCTCCTGCCCGCGATGCTGCAGCGCAAAGAGCCCGTAGTAGGTCAGCAACGCGGCGTTTGGATGCCCATAAACGCCGAAAACGCCGCACTCATGTTTTGGTCTATGCGAATTTTTCACCGGTCAGGGAGTGGCCATCAGACGCGCCAAAGAAAAATACCATGCTTTGGAAGAGTTCCTCCACACCCCACCTTAGTAGTCGACCCTGCGTCTCGATTTGTAAATCGACTACCCCCGACATCCCCAAGCCGGGAAGCGGCTACACCCAAGGCAGGCACAGATGGACTGCGCCGCAGTCACGTCCTCGGACAGAAACGCTCACTAGCAGCGCGATTGGCTCTCGTTGAAGAGAACCTGGTCCAGGCGGGCGCTCTCCACCGAGAGTTCGACAGCCGCGCCGATCCGTCGCAGCGCCGGACAAGCAGCACTCCGCCAACGCAACGGCCAAGCCGCCTTCGGAACAGTCGTGCGCACTGCGGGCAAGTGCCTCCCGGATCAGATGCCGGACCGCCGCTTGGACAGCCAGTTCCCGCTCATAATCAATCGCGGCGGCCGCCCCTCTTTCCTCCCGTGAACTGTTTTCAGATATTGCGAGCCGCCCAGTTCGTCACCGATCTCGCCACCAGGAAAATCGCATCGTCCTCTGTCTGGAACCCTTGACGCGTGATCCAGCGTTCTTCCTCGATCAGCCCCACCATTCCAACCGTCGGCGTCGGATCGACCGGACCATGGGGATTTTCATTGTAGAGGCTGACATTTCCTCCGGTGACCGGTGTGCTCAAACACCCGGCAAGCCTCCGCCAGTCCTTCGACCGACTCGCGCAACTGCCAGAAATTCTCGGGCCGGTAGGGATTGCCGAAGTTAAGATTGTCCGTCACAGCCAGCGGAGTCGCCCCGGAGCAGGCCAGGTTCCGGGCGGCTTCGGCGACCGCGATCCGGGCTCCTTCTCGCGGATCGAGCTTGCAGTAGAGTGCGTTGCAATCGCTGGTCGCCGCCAAGAATTTGTCTGCCTCACGAACGTAAAACACCGCCGCGTCCGAACCCGGCGCGACGACGGTTCCGGCCCGGACGGTATGATCGTATTGCCGGTAAACCCAGTTCTTCGAGGCGATGGTCGGATGCGCCAACAAGTCGGTAAAGGCTTTGCTCCGGATCAGCTTCGGCGGGCCGTGGACTAGATCCAGTTCTCCGGGCGCTTGCGGGCGCTGAGCTTCCCGCGTTCGTAAACCGGCGCATCGTCCGCCAGCTTGTCGGCCGGAATTTCGACGACCACCGTGCCATCATTCAAAACGCGCATGAATCCGTCATCGGTGACTTCTCCGACCATCGCATAGGGCAGATCCCATTTTTCGAAGATCTGCTCGACGAGACCCTCCTCGCCCCTCGCTTGGACGATGATCAGCATCCGTTCCTGCGATTCGCTCAAGAGAATTTCGTAAGGGCGTCATGCCCGGCTCGCGTTTCGGAACACGAGCGAGATCGATCTGGACTCCGGTGCCTCCGCGACTAGCGGTCTCGCAAGTGGAGCAGGTCAGTCCGGCGGCGCCCATATCCTGGATTCCCGCCACAGCAACCGTGGCCAGAAGCTCCAGGCAGGCCTCCAAAAGAAGTTTGCCTTTGAAGGGATCGCCTACCTGCACCGCCGGCCGATCTGCCTTGATTCCTCGGTCAGATCGCGCGAGGCAAAGGCCGCTCCGGCCAAACCATCCCGCCCGGTCTCGGCGCCAACATAGAAGACTGGATTGCCAATCCCCTGTGCCGCTCCGCGAGCAATCTGCTCGTGGCGCAGAACGCCCAGACAAAACACGTTGACTAGCGGATTGCCCTCGTACGATTCGTCAAAATAGATTTCGCCGCCAATGGTCGGGCACGCCGACGCAGTTGCCGTAATGCGAAATCCCGCTGACGACTCCGCGCAAGAGCCGGCGATTTTGGCGGTGCCGCGCGGACGAATCCCTCGATCGGACCGAAGCGCAAGCGAATCCAGGAGAAAGACCGGTCGCGCGCCCATGGTAAAAATGTCGCGAATTATTCCGCCCACGCCAGTCGCCGCGCCCTGGAACGGCTCAATCGCGCTGGGATGATTATGGCTCTCCATTTTGAACGCGACTGCCCAGCCGTCACCGATATCGATCACGCCGGCATTTTCCTCTCCGGCGTTCACCAGCACGCTTGGACCGGTAGTCGGGAACTTTTTCAACTCCGACCGGGTATTTTTGTAGGAGCAATGCTCGCTCCACATCACCGAGAAAACACCAAGTTCGGTGAAGTTCGGCTCGCGTCCGAGAATCCCTTTGATGCGATCGTACTCGTCGCTCGACAGACCGTGCTGACGGATGATTTCAGGGTTCACTTTGACGTCTCACGTTTCAGGTTTCGCGTCGGAAGAAGGTTAACCACAGATTTCACAGATTTTCACAGATTCGGAGAAGACGAAGGCGGCTTCGGGCCAAACGCGACAGCAATTCGCGGCTTCCAACATTCGCAAAAACTTTTGGCTAGTTTGAATCGGTGAAAATCGGTGCAATCTGTGGTTACCCTTACGTTTTACGTTTCACGCTGCGAGCTGCATCATCGAGCGGAATAACAACAGCCCGTCGACGCTGCCGAGGCGCGCATCCCAAGCTCGATCAGGGTGCGGCATCATGCCCAGAACGTTGCGCGCTGGGTTACAAATCGCCGCGATGTTCGCCACGCTCCCGTTGGGGTTGGATTTGTCATCAGGCCGGCCAGAGGCATTCACGTAACGAAAAACGATCTGCTCATTGGCTCCCAGATCTGCAATTGATTCGGGAGTTGCGAAAAAGGCGCCTTCGCCGTGCGCGACCGGCATTTGCAAGAGCTGTCCGCGTTCGAATCCGACCGTAAAGGGAGTATCCTGGGTTTCAACGCGCAGCCAGACGTTTCGGCAGACAAATTCCAGAGAACGATTTCGGATCAACGCGCCGGGTAAAAGCCCGGCTTCGCAAAGGATCTGGAAACCATTGCAAATACCAATTACTGGTATTTGCGTTTCGGCTGCTTCCCGGACCGCTTGCATAATGGGTGAAAACCGGGCGATCGCGCCGCATCGCAGATAGTCACCGTAGGAAAAACCACCGGGTAGGACGATTGCGGAAAAGCCTTCCAAACTGGTTTCCTTGTGCCAGACGTAATGCGCCTCGACGCCCAGACCGTCCGTGAGTGCGCGGAGGCAGTCCTGGTCGCAGTTTGATCCCGGGAATTGAATCACGGCGATCTTCATGAAGCTGCACCGGTCTCCGAGGGCGGCTCGATCGCATAGTCCTCGACGACCGGGTTGGAGAGAAGATCTCGGCAAATTTCCTCGAGCTTTTCTCTGTCGGGCGCTTCGCTGAACTCGAGTTCCAGGAATTTGCCGACGCGCACCTGGGAAATCGTTTCGAGACCGACTTCGCGGATCGCGTTGCGCACCGCCACGCCCTGAGGATCCAATACGGTTTGTTTCGGCATTACTGTCACGTGCAGCTTCATCGGAGGAAATCCATACTCGGGGTCGTTGCCGGACTCGTCAAGGAGGGCTGCGGCTGACGACCCGGGCGAAAATCTCGCATTGATATGGATCGGCGCGGACATCCTGCGACTCCTGTAATCCTGCTCATCCTGCTCCGTTCCTTCACATTCCGTCCGCTTTGAAGTAGTATTTTCCGCTCGCATGCGCTTAAGATAGGACCGTGTTCAGTCTGACCCTTCTCGGCAGTGGGAGTCGGGGAACTGCGCGCTCCTAGCTACCGGGACCTGCCGCGTTCTGATCGATGCCGGACTCAGCGCGCGCCAGATCTGCCAACGACTGCAGAACGTTGGTGTCTCTCCAGAGTCGATCAATGCGATCCTGGTCACACACGAGCACGCGGATCATGTGACCGGGCTGGAGGTTTTTTGCCGGAAATATCCGGTACCGGTCTACTGTAACGCCCGCACAGCGGAATCACTGAGCTATGGGGGGCTGGCGGAGCATTGCTTTTGGCGTTTGTTTGAGACCGGATCGGTTTTCGAACTGAAGGATCTTGTTGTTCAAACATTTTATGTGCCGCACGATGCGGTTGATCCTGTTGCATACGTGTTCACCAACGGGTGCGGATCAATCGGGTATTTGACTGACTTGGGTTACGCGCCTCGACTCGCGCGAGAACGGTTGCGCGATGTTAATACCCTCGTGATTGAAACGAATCACGACGAACGCATGCTCCAGGACGACGCTCGCCGTCCCTGGTCAGTCAAGCAACGGATCCTTTCCCGGCATGGTCATTTGTCAAACGGCGCTGCGGCCCGATTTGTCGCGGAGATCGCCGGCAACGATTTACGCCGGGTCATCCTGGGACACCTGAGCCTCGAGTGTAACACGCCCGATCTGGCTCTTGCCGCGATGGACGCGCTGGGGTTGGCCGACCTCGAGTTGCACTGTGCCAGCCAGCATCAGGTGAGTCCTGCTTTCCAAATTGAGAGAAAGCCGCGATCAACGATGCAGGAGAAGGTAAATCCAGTTCGCCATGATCGCCGCCCCGAGAGCGACGGCCAACGGCTTTTTGATTTGTGATCCATTCACCGGCAAACGGATAGCCGGATAGCGCAAAGTGAGTACGGCGACGGCATAAAGATCGACCAGCAGCACCGCGCAAAAAAGAAGGCACATGAGTGGGTTGAGCAGAAAAGCGCGTCCAAACTGGCCGTGGACGAGTCCGAGCGCGCAGCGCGTAGATCCGCAGGCTGGGCAAGGGATTCCAAACAGGTGTCGTAGCCAACACTTCGGCCAGGGCAAACCGAGATACAGCCAACCTAAACAGCCGGCTCCGAAAGCGACTGTACCGGCGAGGAACCAGGCGATCGCTTGCCTCTGCGCTGCCGAGTCGGTTGCGCTCTGGTTAAAAGCCGGTTTTGAAATAAACGATTCCAAAATGCTTAGAATTTCTTCCTTCAAAGAGCAGCAGAAATCTTCGGCGTAGTGGAAACTTCGGCTGCCGCAGCTTACATTACTCACAAACCTCTTCGACTGCCTAGGCGAAGAGGTTTGCGAGCAATGCGGGCCTAATGAAGATCTCGTTGGGCTTGGCTAAGAGCAAAGAAAACCAGGCCGATTCCTGCGGCAAAACAGAGTAGAAATGGGGCAAGCAGAGCCACACCCGCTTTCCACGTTTCGATTTCGTGCACCCGGCGCAGCCCGGTTACACCGACGATGAGAAACCAGACCATGCTCACCAGAACGCCGATGCACGGTACAATGGTAAAAATGCTCGCGGCATTGGAGTAGCTCACAACTTTGTAGGTGGCGGCGTAGCCACGTCGATTACCGCCGACCAGCATGAGCACCAGGTGATAAATCCCGGACGCCACGAAGTTCCACGCGAGAGCCAGGAAAAAGCCGAGCACGGCGACGATTGGCAGGAAAGCAGTCGGGGTGGCCAAGCCGAGATCCGTTTCATTGGCGTGCGCCAAGCTCCGGCTCAAAGGGAAAAACGCCAGATTGAGAAGGACCGAAACAAGTAGTGATAAGCCGATAATGATGGCGTAGAACCCGGTGGCACGCCCGATCTGCCCGTTCACCGGCAATCGGGCAAAGGTGGGACCGGGTTCAAAGAGCACTTGACGGAAAGTCGTGAAAAAAGCTTTGGTCAGAGGCATGCCTCCCGGATTCTCCCAAGCCGGAGCGGGTTCGGTCGAGGCCGCCACCAGCTGAGCCTGCGGCGCGCTTTCACTGGGGAGAACAGCAGGGATCGCCTGTCCGGCTCCTTCCGGTTCAGGCGGCGGAATCCGTACTCCAGGAAGTTCCGAAAGAGGTTTCCAGGCCGGCATCCCTTCCTGCCATGCGAGGTCGGTCGGAACGAGTTGTCCTTGTTCCAAGCGGCGTTGCACCTCTTCCAGCGAAAACGTGCCAACGTTCTGTCCGGCGCGGTTGATCCAGATTGTCATGACCTCTCGCGTTGTAGAGTATCGAGGCGAAGATGCCAACGCCGAAAATGGATGGCGGAAGGAAATCGTCGCCCGTCCTGGATGAGCTCCCGAGTACGGACAAGCCTTCGCCGCGGCCCGGATATGGAATGGCACAAACGTTTGACCGGAGGGCGCGCCATAGCCTTGCGGAGGCGGCCTGCTCGTCCAAATCGAGACGCGATCCAACACTAGGAGGTCAAGCTGGAGCTTGCCCCTGGCGACTTTGGGTAGTTGCGAGACAATCGCTTGAGAGCGGCCCTCGGCGCTGAAGCGCAGGCCTACTTTCTTGCACCTCCTTCCTTCTTCGCGAAACCTTCGGCGGGCACAGCCGGAGCGAGAGCAAAGATCCAACAGGTGGACCATCAAGCTCTCGTTACCGGCCCAAAAAGTCGCCCAGGATCGCGTATGCTTGGATCCGGTCGCACAGAATTTTGGTTGTAGCCAAAATCGGAACCGCCAAAAGCATCCCGGGAACTCCCCAAAGCCAGCCCCAAAAGAGGAAAGAAAGAATGATCGCGAGCGGATTAAGGGTCATCCACCGGCCAAGAATATGAGGAGTGATAAAGTTGCTCTCCGCCGCATTGAGAAGCAGGTAGAGAGCTGGGCAGAGACTCGCGTACCAGACGCTGTCAAACTGGATCAGCGCCGCAACGGCCACCATCGCGATCCCACAGGCTGAGCCGATGAAAGGAATATAGTTCAAGAGAAAAGCGACCGCGCCCCACATCACGCCATTGTGCAAGCCCAGCAGAGTCAGGCCCAGACCGACACAGAACCCGAGGCCAAGGTTCAACAGGGTTACCGACGTCAAATAACGCGAGATTAACCCCTGAATTTCTTCCGCAATCTCCACGACGCGCCGCTTATCATCAAATGTCGGGACGGCCTTCACGATTTTCAACAGGGTCGAGCGTTGGTGGGCCAGGAGGAAATAGCCCAGGACAAGAACAACAACGACCCTGGCGAGAAATGCGGGCGTTTGACTAAAAAGAATCTGTAGAAGGGAATTCTGGCGAAAGGCGACCAGCATGGCCGCAGAACCCTCGTTTGAGCGCACCAGCCGTTCCACCTGCTGGGAGGTTCGGCCTAGCTCATGCCAGGGTCCGAGTAAAAAGGCGGTCTTACTCTGAATCTTCCCGATATATGTCGGGAAATCACTCATAAAGGCAGCCAACGGTTGCTTCACCAACGACCCAACGCTGAGCAGACAAATTAGCAGAATCAGCACGGCCAGAACGGACCCGAGCGGCGCGGGAATATGAAACTTTCGGAGAAAGCGAACAATCGGCATCAAAAGAAAACTCATTAAGACCGCCAGGACAACCGGCAGAACGAATTCGGAAGCGAAATACAGCGTGTAAAAAACTGCTAAAATAAATAAGCCGCTTATCGCGATTGACTTAATACTGGCGGGAGAAGCAGCGGCAGTTTGCACCGACTCCGGAAACGGAGTTGGCGGTGCTTCGCCCGGCTGCTCCACCGGAAGATCAGTCCCGGCCAGCGAAGGATCGCGTTTTTCTAAACTGGCCAAGCCGCTATTCATCCCAAACAAGTATACCAGACAAGTTTCAATCGCGCCGGGCGCCTTCGCTGGTTGTGAAAATTGTCATGTGCAATGGGCCTCATAAGGCGTCAACTGGGGAGGAGGTCTCTGGAGGATGTCGAAGGCATGTCAATAGAAGGTGATAGTCGACTCCCCCACCCGGTGGATTGAAGTGGGTGGTCCAAAGTCTGGGTGCGGCAGGTCAGAGATCCGGCGAAGTTCAAACTTACCAATCTGCCGATTTGGACCGGGATTGATTGCCATCAGAATTAAATCAGCCGCTGTTTCGGCCAGCTCCGGTTCATTCCGGCTACGTCCGTAAGGGTCGACGATTTTCACCTTGGCCACGCACCGCAGAACCTCCCCTGGCTGATCCGATTGACTGCCATGGCCCGTGCCCGTCAGTTCGGCCGTAGACTCAAAAAAAGCGAACTCGCTCATCTCAGCTTGGACGAACCAAATTGCTCGTCATTCAGATTCGTGCGCCGGAATAAAAAGCCCCATATAATAAGCTCTAAGGATCCACCAGGGCGACTACTTTTTAGCGCCCCTTGGACCAGATCCACCCCGCCGTTTCCAATGAAAAAATCGATTCGCCAGCTCCAGGCCTACCGGGAAAAGAGGAAGTTTGCGAAAACACCGGAGCCAGAGGGGAAAATTCAGCCCGCCGGAAAACACCCCCGCTTTGTTGTCCAAATGCATGCCGCGACGCGTCTGCATTACGATTTTCGGTTGGAAGCTGACGGTGTGCTGAAGAGCTGGGCAGTACCCAAAGGTCCATCGCCCAACCCCAAGGACAAGCGTCTCGCCGTGCAAGTCGAAGATCATCCCCTCGATTATATCGACTTCGAAGGCATTATTCCCGAAGGAAATTACGGAGCAGGCCAGGTGATCGTGTGGGACCGCGGCTTTTTTGAGCCGGTCGGCGATCCGGTTTCAGCCGGAATAGAGAAGGGGCACGTAACGGTGATCCTCCAGGGCGAAAAACTGCAAGGCGAGTTTGCGCTCGTCCGTCTCAAGAACGATGCCGACAAACGCAATTGGCTGCTCATCAAAGCCAACGACGAATTTGCTTCGGCCGAGCCTCTCACCGATCACCGCTCGGTACTGTCGCGGCGGACTCTGGCCATGATTAAAAAGGAGAAGTCGCCAAAGCGCTGGATCAGCCGGCGAAAAAAAAATACCGAAAAGAATACCGTCATCCCGGCCGAATTCAGCCCCATGCTCCCGCAATCCTCTTCGGCTCCGTTCGACGACCCGGACTGGATCTTCGAGCCCAAGTGGGACGGATACCGCGCGATTGCCATTCTGCAACCCAACGGTTTCAAATTGGTTTCGCGAAACGCCAAGTCTTTACAGGATCGTTTCCCGGAAATTGTGAACGCCTTGCGCGAATCAGGATTGACCGGCTTGCTGGATGGGGAAATCGTCGCGGTCGATACTCAAGGGATCCCCCGTTTTCAGCTGCTGCAGAATTCGGCTGCTACGCCGGCTGAGTCGATCATTTACGAAGTATTCGATGCGCCTTATCTCGACGGCGAAAACCTGACCGGTTTCCCGCTGCTGGAGCGGAAGGAACGATTGCGGAAACTTCTGCCGGCCGGCGCCAATGTTCGTTACAGTGATCATGTGGTTGGGCGCGGTCGGGACTTTTTTGCCGTCGCGACGCGACGCGGTTTAGAAGGGATGATTGCCAAGAAAGGCGCCAGTCTCTATGAGCCGGGGAAGCGCACGAGCAATTGGCTAAAGATCAAAGCCAGAGCCCAGCAAGAGGCGATCATTTGCGGTTATACCGAAGGCAAAGGGTCACGAAGCCGTTTCGGTTCTATCATCCTCGGTGTCTACGATGACCGCGAGCGACTGCGCTACGCGGGGCATACCGGCACGGGATTTACGGAAAAGACAATCGATGATCTGCTCGGCAGGTTTAAACTTTTGATCAGTGCTCAGTGCCCGTTTGCCACCCGCCCCAAGACTAATGGCAAAACGTTCTGGCTCGAACCCAAACTGATTTGCGAAGTCGCATTCCAAGAGTGGACCGGCGAAGGTATTATGCGGCAACCCGCTTACCTGGGTTTGCGGGACGACAAGAACCCGGCCGAGGTCAGGCGAGAACCATTGTAAATGCCACAAATCAAAAAACGCCACAAATGCCACAAATAGAGGATCGTTCATTCGGACCTGTGGATCGCGCGAAGAACGCTCTCTTTATTCGTGGCATTTGTGGCATTTTTTGATTTGTGGCATTTACAATGTTGCTACGGCGAAGCAATCGATAGACTGTTAGCAAACTATCGTAACCCCTATGACAAAGGAAATTCATCGACTTGACTATGTTCGCGAGGGTACCCGCTACACCATTCATGTGGAACAAGCAGACGATGGTGTTCGCTGGGGAACATGGAACTGCCAGGAATGCAATACCGGCGGCTCGACTAATAAACCCGCCGCCGACATTGACAGTGCCGTTGATGCGGCGAAAGCCGACCTGGAACGGCATCACACGATTCACCACAAGGTTTAAATATTGCGAATGCCACAATAAAAGATCCTGCCTTCGAACCCGCAAGCAGTGCGAAAAATGACCTCATCTTTTGTGGCATTTGTGATTTTTTTTGATCTGCGGCATTTACACAACATTCCGTTGGCTTTCACAGAGAACCGGTCTTGGAGTGCACTCGGCTTGTCGCCGCTGTCGGACCGGAGCGCGGCCTTCAATCAAGAATTCGGCACTCGCTGTTTCGTTCTCGGTCTAAGCCGCGCTCCGCGCTATCTCAAAGCGGCGACAAGTCGCACGCACTCCAAGACATGCTGTTAATTGGCATGGGCTTGGAAAGTGAAAAGCGGCCGTTTTAACCGGGTTGTTTCCATCAAAACTTGCCGGGTGTCTGAAGTAATTTCTGCACTTCGGGGCTTTGATAATTCGCCGGAGTAATCAAGACTGGCGGCAATTCGACTTTCTTTTTCTCAACCGCTTGATGTTTCCGCGCCATATCGATGTAACCGACACCCTGGTAGCCCATCTGGTAGGGATCTTGCGCGATGATGGCCTGGATTGCGCCATTGGAAAAAAGAGGAAGCACTTCCGGGCTCGGATCGAACGTGACTACTTTTACCTTCTTCTCCAGGCCTTTTGCTTTCACTGCCTGACAGATTCCGACCGCTGTTGGCGCGCAGGCGGAGAAGAAGCCCGCAATGTTTGGATTTCCGTTCAGCAGATCGGCCGCAATGTTCAATGAGGTCGCGGCGTCCGCATTCGTCCATTGGGTTGGCAGCACCTTCATGTTCGGGTACTTCGCGATGGCGTCGCTGAACCCGGTGCTTCGCTTCGAACTGACTGAACCGGCCTGAATGCCGAGGTTCGCCACCAAACCTTTCTCGCCCAGGAGCTTGGCCATCTCCTGGCCCGCTCGGAAACCTCCATCATAGTTATCGCAGGTCACGCTGGCTTCCGGCAGATCGCTGTCAATGCCGGAATCCACCATGACAACCGGTACTCCACTCTGGATCGCGTCCTGTACCGGTGGAATCAGGGCTTTGGAATCGAGCGCCGCCAGCAGGATGCCAGCCGGCTTGGATCGGGCAACGTTCCGGACCAGGTCGACCTGGCTGGCAATCTCGGTCTCGGTAGCAGGACCTTGATAGTCGATCTTGTAGCCGAGTTCTTTCGCCCGATCTTTGGCTCCTTTGACCAGGAACAGGTAAAACGTTGCCGAAGTCGATTTTGGGATGAAAACAATCGTTCCTTGATTCTGCGCCTGAGCAAAGAGGGAATCATGGGGAACACTAAAGCTGCAGAGGATGACGAGAAGGAAGAGGACTGCGGGAATGCGCTTTCTCATTGTATTTGATGGGGGGTTCCAAGAAGCTTTTCTATCCATCGGATAAGGCAAGAAATCAATTTGTAATGGGTGATCGTTTGTCCCCGAGTGCTGCCGCTCGGAAAAGTGGCACAGGCTTCCAGCCTGTCACGTTTCCCGGACCGGCAGGATGCCGGTTCCACGACGGCCCCGATCTCTAAGTCTGCCTTCTGAACTGATCGATTGAGACTGCGGCGACGATGATGATACCGCTCACGACGTATTGCCAAAAGGCATTCACACCCAAGATGTTCAATCCGTTCCTGATCGTCGTCGCGATGATGGCGCCGATCAGGGTCGCCAAAATGTTTCCTTCGCCCCCAAATAAGCTGGTGCCTCCGATCACCACCGCGCCGATCGCCAGCAGTTCGTAACCGTTGCCGCCGGCGGGCTGGATCGTCGCTAAACGGGCTGATTCGATAATGGACGCTACTCCCGAAAGCAGACCGCAGGCAATGTACAGGGTCAACCGGACTGCTTTGGTATTGATCCCGGAGAGACTAGCCGCTTCGGCGTTGCTCCCGATCGCATAGGTAAAGCGCCCAAACCGAGTATAGCGACAGATGAGGAACCCGACGAGGTAAACCACGAGCAAAATAAAGGTCGGAACTGGAACGAGGTTGAACAACCGTCCCTGGCCGATCCACAGATAACGCTCGTCGAGGCCGAAAATCGGGATGCCTCTTGACAGAATCAGGGCCAATCCCCGCGCTATGCCCAGCATCCCCAACGTCGCAATAAAGGGCGGCACGCGGAGGCGCGTGACGAAGATTCCATTGCACAGGCCGAGTACACCACCAGCAAGGAGGGTTGCGGTCAAACACAAAAACAGGTTTGACGTTGCCTGAAAAACCAATCCGCCGACTACTGCGGAACACGCAAAGACTGACCCTACCGAGAGATCGATTCCGCCAGATAAAATGACGAGTGTTTGACCGACCGCAATTATCCCAATCACCGCGGTCTGTAACGTGATCTCCGAAATATTCCCGAAAGTCAGGAAGTAGGGCGAAAGGAAGGAGAGCACTAACCACATCGCCACCAAAATCAGCAACATCGAGATCGCTTGATTCCGAGCGAATGTCCGAAGCGCTTTGATCAGGCTAGTGCGCGCTGGTTCCGAGCGGCTCGCCATGTTTAGTACACCGTCTACGGTTAACCGCCGCCCACCGCGCCGAGACAGTAGCGAGTGATCTCTTCCCTTGTTGTCTGGCGCGGATCCAACTCGGCAACTACCCGATACTTCGACATCACCAGAATGCGGTTAGCAATGTCGAGAACTTCGGGAATATCGCTGGAGATGAAAATCACCGCGGCGCCCGGTCTTTCTTTAAATTGACGGATCATAGCGTAAATCTCGCTGCGTGCGCCGATATCAATTCCGATTGTCGGCTCATCGAGAATAAGAACGCGACACCGAGCAGTCAGCCATTTGCCGAGTACTACCTTTTGTTTGTTACCGCCGCTCAGGTATTTGGCCGGCTGCGCCGCGCCGCCAGTCTGAATACGCATGGATTTGATCGTGTCGCGCACCAGCCTTCTTTCCGATCTCGTCGAGAAGACAAGCCCTCGTCCCTGGGCGAGGCGCGCCAGCGTGATATTTTCCGCGACACCCAGATTGAGACACAAGCCTTTGGCATCCCGATCTTCCGGCACATAACCGATACCGAGGCGAACGGCATCACGAGGACTCGCCAGTCTGGCGGGTCTTCCCTGAAAAGAAATCGTGCCGCGATCGATCCTGTCTGCTCCAAAAATTGCGCGAGCAAGCTCCGTTTTCCCGGAGCCGGTCAGCCCGGTTACTCCGAGAATTTCATTTTCATGGAGAACCAGATTCAAAGGAGTGGAAAACTTCCGGTTCTGAATCCGATCGAGCACGATCACTGATTGGTTCTGAGAAGGCTTGCTTCCAGCTGAATGGCTGATCAACGCTTTGCCAATCATCAGCCGGATGATTTCGTCCATCGCCGTGTCTTTGAATGTCCGCGTCGCGATTACTTTCCCGTCTCGCAGAATCGTAACGCGATCCGCTATCTGCCTGATTTCCTCCAATTTATGGGAGACATAGATGATGCCGATATCCCTGGATTTCAGCTGCCCGATGATCTCAAAAAGGATATCCGTTTCGCGCTTCGTCAGCGCTGCCGTCGGTTCATCCATGATGAGCACACTGGCATTCTTGGAAAGCGCACTCGCGATTTCCACCATCTGCTTTTTTGCCACGCTCAAATCTTTGACCCTGGCTTCGGGTTCGATGTCGAACCCGAGGCGCGCCAGGATCTCCTTGGCCCGTCGATTAATGGCTCGCCAATTGACTAACCCGGAACGCTGCACGGTAAACTGCCGAAGAGCCAGGTTCTCAGCAACGCTGAGATGAGGAACGAGGTGGAAACTCTGGTAAATGGTAATGATTCCCAGATCTTCGGCGATCTTCGGACCATAATGAGCTGGGATTTCTCTCCCATTGATCTCGATCGTTCCGGAGTCGCACCGGTAAGCCCCCGAAAGCAATTTTATCAACGTTGATTTGCCGGCGCCATTTTCCCCAAGCAAAGCGTGGACCTCTCCGCGCCCAAGCTCAAAGCTGACATCTTTTAAGACCTTCACGCCGTAGAAAGACTTGTTCACGGCGCGCGCGCTGACGAGTGATCGCACTAGAGTCCTTTTCGATGTAGATGAATCAAGTTTTTTTATGCGGTTTTTTCCACTGATTCCATTCTTCGCCTTTCAAGAACTCTACGGCTGTCCAAGAAAGATCCCGAGGCGCCGCAACTGCTGAATTCTGTCGCAGAAGATTTTGAACGTCGCCAGGATGGGTACTGCGAGCAACGTACCCGGCAGGCCCCAGAGATAGGCCCAGAAAAGAAAGCTGAGGACGATGGCGATCGGATTCAGCGTCATCCAACGCCCCAGGATAAGAGGAGTTGCCAGGTTCCCTTCGATCATTGCGCAGAAGAGATAGGCGAGCGGCGGAAGTAAAGCGTACCAGACCGAATCGAAATGGATGAGAGAAACGATCGCCATCGCGATTATGCCCCCAGTGGCTCCGACAAAGGGAATGTAATGGAGCAAAAACGCCGCGAAACCCCAGAGCAAAGGATGCGGCAAGCCAAGCAAGCCCACGCTTATCCAGACGCTCGCCCCGACTGCGGCATTAATCAGCGTAACCGACGTGAAATAGCGCGCTGCGATCTGCTCGATCTCGGCCGCGAGTTCTATCACGTTCTGCTTCTCCGGACCGCCTGGGATCATGTCGACCAGCTTCTTCAAAAAACGGGCACCGTAGAGCAGTAGAAAGAAAGCCAGGACATGCACGATGATCAGCATCGCCAGGATGTTTGGCGCTTGCTTCAGGGCAATCTCGACAAAGCTTGGTCCGCTGATGGTTACCTGGGGATTATGACTCGGGTTGAGCCAGCCGCCGACCCGATCGATAGCCGGAGTGCTCCTTTGCAGCCCCTGTAGAAAGGGCGCCAACCGTTCGTGAAGGTGATCCAGGTAGTCGGGCAGTTCGGGCTCAAACCTCGCCAGGGAGGCGCATAAGGCACTGAAAAGGCAGATCAGAATCGTCAGAAATCCGAGTGTCCCAACCAGCGGCGCCATAAACGTCGACAAACCTCGTTTTTTCAGCCAGCGGGTGACCGGCGTCAGCAGAAACCCGAGAAAACCGGCGAGGACGATCGGCAAAAAGAGATTAACGGCGAGCTTGAGCGTGTAGAAACAAGCGAGAACAAACAGGCCGATGACCGAAACGATGAACCAAAGCCGAACAGCGCCGCCCAGTCTCTGGATGCGTGTTTCATGCGGTTCGACACTGGGGGGAAAAGGATCTTCCATGGCTTTTACGGAACGTCACTTGGTACGCTCGAAAAGAAATAATTCAAAGCGCTCGGCTACATGAGATCCTAAAGAACGCTGGGAGCATATTGAAAGAGGAATCGGCCGGGCGGCGCTACGCGAGTGCGCTCGCTTGGACCGTTTTGACCGGTGCGGCAGCCGGTTCTACGCTTTTGCGTGAAAGCATCTGTTTATTACGGCAAAGGAGACATTCGTGTCGAAAGTGTTCCCGATCCTGAAATCAAGGACCCGACTGACGCGCTCGTACGAATTACGCACGCCTGCATCTGCGGTTCCGATTTGTGGTTTTATCGCGGTTACGAGCCGGACTGGAAACCTGGTTTTCGAACTGGCCATGAGTGGATGGGCATCGTTGAAGAGGTTGGGAAAGAGGTCAAAACTGTCAAGAAGGGAGATTGGGTCTTGGCACCTTTCGCATTCAGCGACGGCAAGTGCGAATTCTGTGAAAAAGGCCTTTTCACAAGCTGTGTGCACCGCGGATTCTGGGGAGGAGAAAATCCGGGAGGACAAGCCGAAGCCATCCGAGCGCCCTTTGCCGATGGAACCTTAGTCAAGATTCCGGAAAACGCCGCCGGCGACGACGCCATCCTCACTCGCCTTTTGCCGCTCACCGACGTGATGGGCACCGGCTACCACTCCATCGTCTCGGCGCATTTGCAACCCGGCAAAACAGCTATCGTCATCGGAGATGGTGCGGTAGGACTATGCGCGGTCATCTCGGCGACGATTCTCGGCGCGGGACGCATCATTCTTATCGGGCATAATGCCGGCCGGCTGAAGCTTGGACAGAGGTTTGGGGCCACCGACATCATCAGTAGCCGCGACGATAAACATGTTGTCGCCGAAGCCGTACAGATGACTGAAGGCGGTGCCGAGTCGGTAGCGGAATGCGTCGGCTTAAAATCCTCCTTTGATCTTGCTATCGCGGTTGCCCGACCGGGCGGTGTCGTTGGGTTCGTCGGGGTTCCTCATGTCACCGAACCGATCGACCTTGATCGAATGTTCAGTCACAACATTTCCTTGCGCGGTGGGGTTGCACCGGTACGGGCCTACATTCCTGATTTAATGGACCAGGTACTGGCCGAAAAAATTGACCCATCGCCGGTTCTGGAAATGAGCGTCGATCTTGAGGGTGTTCCGGAAGGTTATGCCGCGATGGACTCACGCAAGAAGATCAAGGTCATGGTCAAGCCATAATTGATTTGAAAGGCTTGCGTCGTCATCGCCGAACCTTTGACTAACTCCGCCGACTGCCCGGCAGTCAGGGGAATCCCCGAGGGCAGAGGGGGCGTAGTATGCTTCGACGACAAACTTTCCGTGTCGCAGAGGTTCGTGAAAGTTGCTCAATGAGCAGACGTTGGCCCAAGCTTTTGTTGGCAGTAGCTGTCGGTTTTGTCCTGGTGGAGTGCAAGCAGGCAGCACCATTGCGGCCGCAGTTCGCCTACGTAGCAAACTCTTACAGCGGCCTCGTGTCGGCCTACAGCATCGGTACCAACGGCGCCATGACGCCTGTACCGGGTTCGGCGTTCGGAGATGCCGGAGCGGTCGGGCAAATTTCAGTGGCGGTCGACTCCACGTCCAAGTTCGCCTATGTGGCAAACTCTGCCAGCAAGAACATCTCGGGTTTCAGCATCGAATCCAATGGCGTCCTTACGCCGGTCCCGGGGTTCCCCTTCGTAGCCGGATACGATCCTAATTCAGTGGCGGTGGACCCCACGTCCAGGTTCGTCTACGTGGCGAACAGAGCTAGCAGCAACGTCTCGGCTTTCAGCATCGGTTCCGACGGGGCTCTGACCCCCATTCCAGGATCGCCCTTCGCGGAGGATACGATCCCTACTCAGTGACAGTGGACCCCACGGCGAGGTTCGTCTACATAGCAATCTTTGATAATAACAACATCTCGCTCTTCGGCATCGGTTCCGACGGGGCCCTGACCCCTGTCTCTGGTTCGCCCTTCGCAACGGGAGCCGGGCCGGTTTCGGTGGCAGTGGATCCCATGGCTGAATTCGCCTATGTCGCAAACATTGACAGCAATGACATCTCCGCCTACCGCATCGGCTCCAGTGGGACGCTGACAACCGTCCAAGGCTCGCCCTTCCCAGCGCGGGAAAAGCTCCCTTCATTGGCCATCACGCGACTGCTGCCTTCGCCTCGCGACTGAAAATGCGAATCGATAAAAGCGCCGATTTCACGAAGCTCGTCCCGAGCCGGTTCAGTTAGGATTACTTCGTAATCCACGACTGCACTCCAAGACGCACGGCCTCCTGGAATTTTCAGACGGAGTTCTACTGCCAAAGGCTCGGGTTGGGTTAGCCTTCCACAATCTTCTTCAGCAGATTAAAAGCTTGGATCTGTTTCCCTTGTTCCAATATCTCCATGGCTTCGCGAACTCGCTTTTTCAGGTCGTCGAGCGACTGGGACGCAGCCGACCGTTCGCTCGGGGAAGAAGCGGGGAGCTGCACCAGTTTATCAGCCACTAGCTTTTCCGTTTGCTTCTCGGGAGACTTTCGATCGTCCACTACTGGCTCGTTTCTGACGGACGCTGTTTCCGGCTTGGTCTTCGCTTCAGGCTTGGGGGTGGAAGTTGATGTAAGCGTAGAATCAATCAGCTCAAATTTTACGCCAACTACCCGCTCGTCCGCAAAACGCTGCAGTGACTTCGGGAAAATAAGATACTGACGCGATCTGCCCGGTTCGAAACCGACAGTCCCATAGTCGGTCTTCGCCCCGGATGCTTCCTGGTGGATGGTCATAACTCGATGCTGTCGTATAGCGGTCTGCAACGCTTTGTCTCTGGCCGGGTCACTCAAGACCAGATAGATCTCCGGTTTGCCGCATTCGTCGACGATTTTTGCAAATCGCACTGTTTTCATGTGCGGGTATTCCAATCGGGATCGGGGTGACTTGACTCGATCATTTCAAGTGTCCCCTTAGGCGAAAACCACATGCATTCAAGGCTGGCCGCGGTGCGATACAGTCGCAAAGACAAAGAATAGTCACCTCTGGGGAGGCAAACCCTGCACCCTTTGCTTTCTCGCCAGGATATAACCTCGGCGAGTCTGAGCTTCGACGTCAGGATAGGGATCTCGCTCGACGATTTCTTCTACTTCAAATCCCGCGGACCGAAGCGAGTCAGCCACCTCCTCCGTACGAAAAAGATGAAAATCGATTGATACGGCTTGTCCCCACAGCTCCTCAAAATGAAGAATTTCATCTCCGATATGGAATGCCAGCAGCAGAAGACCACCCGGTCGAAGCACCCGTCCGATTTCGGACAAGACAAGGAGATGCTCGCTGGGGGGAATATGAATGATCGAATAGAAGGCAATTATGGCGGCCCATGTCGCATCGGCGGAATCCAGGGCATACATGTCGCCTTGCCTGAACTCTATACCTGGATTCAGCTGTACCGCTCGTTCGACCAGCTCAGGCGATAGATCAATACCGCAAATCTCTACCCCGTGCTCGTGGAGGTAACGGGCTACGTGTCCGGGACAACAACCGAGATCGCAGACCGATCCGGTACCTCTGACTCGGACTGCGAATTGGTCCAGCAATCGCCGGTCCAACGGTTTGTGCTGCAACTCATTATAGATCCGGCTGACATACTCGTCAGCTAGACGATTGTAGCTACGCCGGATCTTTTTCTTTGTTTCGTTGTCCATCAGGTGTGCATCCTTTGCGGGCCGCGGAGCTTATCGCTTTCTGGCGTCAGAAACCGCAACTATTTGTAGGATTATGATGAAGCCTTTGGTCGTTGCTCTCTGTGTTATGTTTGGTTCTAGACATGGCGGCGCGTTCGTACAGGTTGGGAGCGGCCATGAGCACTAAGCCTCGAAGCGCCAGGATCCAGCCGAACAGCGAGATCATTATCGCCGCCACGCTCGACCAGTACTGGTGAAAAGCGATGATCAGCAGTCCGTCGAACAGCAGCAGCGCGCCCGCGAAACCACACGAATACGCCGTTTTTGAAGAATTCGGATGCGAACGCGCCCATCCCGGACGCGCGCAGCGCGGAAACTCCATTTGTTCGAGCAAACGAGTTGGATACCATTTTCGGATCTAAAGCTGCTGTTGAGGCGTGGCTTGCGGCAGTGACTAGCTATGTATAAAGCTGTGGGGCGTATGATGATGTCGTTCGAGCGGAGTTCGTTCCAATGCTCTTCAAGTTGATTACTGCGACCGTTCCAAATGACCGCCGCGCCAAATTCAGCGAAAGTCAGGCATCAGGATGGAGCGGATTGGAATCAGTGCCCGGCTTTGTCGCACAGATAGGAGGCTGGGTTAATGATCGCCCCGACTGTGCCGTTATCGTAGCCTACTGGAAAAACGAACAGTCCTATGCCGATTTCATGCGGGAACAATATGATTCGTTTGCCGATCGCCAGCGTGATACCTATTCCGCGCTGCGGGTCAACACCGGTCATGTCATTTTGACGATCAAAGAAGCAGATCCGCGAGTCGCGATTGCGGAGACCGGGGTCATGCGGGTCTCGGATATCACTTTGCGGCAAGATTCTTCGCCGCTGTTTCTAGCCATGCAATTTGATATTTGGCGGCCTGGATTGATCTCCAATGGCGAGATGCTCGGTAACACGCTCTCCCGTTTGGGACGACTGCCGGATCGCTTCGCTAGTACGACCTTTTGGAGTAGCAGTGACGCTCTTCGCAACTTTCTAGAGACTGTCTATCCCGTGCTCAGCGTTCAGGCAAAATTGAAGGATCATGTCGGGGAAATGGTGAGCTACCACATCCCTCTGGAACCTTCGTGGAGCATGGTAGCACCGCAATCTCGCTAAGTGTCGATTGCAGTTAAATCGTAGACTGGATCACTTCCGGGCCGGATTATTGTTCGCCAGGGTGGTGCCGCATGAGCGTTGCTGAGGCCGTAAGATTCCCGGAAGGTTCCGCCCGGTCTTTCGACGTGATCTTCTCCGCAGTCCAGGAACGACTGAGCGCTTACCTGAAGCAGACGTTTGGGCTATCGGCGAAAGCAAGTTCGCAAACGGCGCAGGAACTCCTCGGTCGGATCATTTACCCGCGCTTCCCGCGCGCTTTGTTTTGGCCTCGATGCGCTTTCTGATCAGTTGGACAAGGAGGCCATCAGAGCGAACTTCGATCTCAAGCCTGTTCGCAAAGCCGTCGCAGAATCAATCGACTCGCAAGGGCGCGCGTGAGCTGGGTTTCATCCCTGGGATGCGGTAGCCCACGACATTTCTGATCGGATCCGATGTTTATCTTGTTTGATTGCTTTGAATTCGCAGGGTGGATGTTGATCGTTGCGCTCCAGGAGCTAAATCAGCTTGGTCCGGAAAAGTGTTGATCGGGGGATCTCGGAGCCGCTGCCAGCCGCCGAGCCTCGCCTGGGTCGGCGAACGATTCTCACCTTCCCGCTGCTTCCGCCTCCGCAGAAGAACTGATCGCGGCCATCGGACTCGAGCCCCGACACACCTACTCCAGGCGACATCTCGAGGCTCTCCAGGACCTCTCCCGTTCGAGGATCGACTCGCCGCAAATCGCTCTCGTCACCTTCCCAGGTGCCGTGCCAAAGCTCGCCGTCGATCCAGCTGACCCCGGTGACGAAGCGGTTGGACTCGATGGTGCGAAGAATCGCCCCTGTCTGGGGATCGACTTGATGGATCTTCCGATCCTGCCCCACCCAGAGTGTCCCTTCGGCCCACGCGAGCCCCGAGTGACCGCCGCCGAGGGGCGCCGGAATCGTGGCGAGCACACGGCCCGTCTTCGAATCGATCTTCTGGATGCGATCCTCGGCGATTTGAAACAGGTGCTGGCCGTCGAAAGCCGTTCCTGCGTGCGCGCCGACATCGATCGAGCGCAAGATCTTCCCGCTCGCAGGATCGAAGGCATTCAGCTTGTCTCCGGACGCAAACCAGACGTGCTGACCGTCAAATGTGACCCCATGCACACTGTCGACACCCGGAAAGGGTCCGTACTCCCGGACGATTTCGGCCGCTGATCGGTTCATGTTTCCATCCTAGTCACTGGGCAGTGGAGCGGGGAGTAACAAGGTCGTCGTGAATCCCGGCACGGGCGGGGTCATCCAACGACGCGCTCGCCCGCGACCAAACGACTGCACCTTGCCTGCTGCCGCAAGCGAATCGAGTGCCCGCTGTACCGTGCGCTGGCTGGCTCCAAGCGCAAGCGCCAGGGCCGAGCTTGACCACGACTCACCGTCAGCAAGGAAAGCGAGCACCGCCGCATGCTCCTCTTCAACGGGCTGTGCCAGCACGACGACCTTGCATGCGCGGCGCGGCACCAGCGCAAATCCTCGCTTCGTCGCGCTCACGCCGGCCAGCGTCCGGAGCGTCGTGCGTAGCCGCCCGATTTCGACTCGCAACCGCGCGCGATGCGATTCATCGGCGAGCTTCGCTCGGAATGCCCGCGCGAGCAGCGTGCCCCTCGGCACGTCTCCGGGCCACGCCTCGCCGAGCGCGCGTGCCAGCGCGAACAACACCGGACGCCTTGCGAGCGAGACCACCGTGCGTTCGTTACACACGACATGACGGCACGCATCCACGACGAGCGCCCTCGATGCCAGTAACGCTTCAACCTCCTCAAGCAGGAGGAGTCGCTCCTCCCCACGGGCGATCAGGCGCGCCGCGGGCGTGTCCAGAACGAGGGATGCGCTTTCGACCTCCGCCGTCAGCGCATGGATACCTGCCTGGCGCGCGGCGCGCTCGGCCCGAGCGAGCGCAGCGCGGGCCGTCTTCGCCCGGAGGCGCCGCATCGCGATCCCCGCAACGACCAACTCGTGGGCGGCCCTCGACGCGGGCGGGAAGGTCGCGGGGTCGAGCTCGGCGAGCCTACGCTCGGCCTCGTCGAGGCGCCCGATCAGGAGAAAACGACGGACCTCGAGGTACCGCGCATGCGCGGCGTTCACTCGGTCGCCGTGCTCTTCGAGCGTCGCCCGCGCTGCGTCGAGCGCTTTCGCAGGCCAGCCCAGGTCGCGCGAGACGAGCGCGATCTCGGCCTCGGCGACCACACACCTCGCGTGGGCCACGGCCTCTTTCGGACCGAAGGCGCGCGCCGCACTTCGCACGAGAGCCTTCGCTCGAACGAAATCGCCGAGCTGCGCCATCGCGATGCCGCGAAGCGCGAGCGCAGGCGCGTCGTCGCGCAAGGCGACCCGGTTCAGTGCGCCAAGGGGATCACCGGCCGCGAGCGCACGCGCCGCGGCCGTGATTAGCGCGTCCATCTGAAATCCCGCCACACTTGTCACTCCCACCGTTCAATGCCCAGCGCTAATCTATCTCATGGCCAAAAACCAGCACATCGTATCGAGTACTCACCGAACGACGAAGGACACCCAAAATACTGGACTTTCTCTTCATTGATCAGCCCGCTGTTGCCGCTGCCCTTCGGGCCGACGGGCGCGACGCCGACAAAAGTTGTGCGTTAACCAAAAAATCCTGAACAACAGAAATCACAATATGATCAAGACTGACCTAAAAAACCACAAGGTCGTTTCGCTGAACGAATGGCTCGAGGCACGAAAACAGTTTCTGACCCAAGAGAAAGAATTTACTCATCTCCGCGATCAATTGAGCTGGCAGCGCAGGGAATTGCCCTGGGTCAAGGTAGAGAAGAACTATGTCTTTGATGGGCCGGATGGAAAGACGACACTGGCAGAGCTGTTTGGGGGCAGAAGCCAACTAGTGGTCTATCATTTCATGTTTGCCCCGGACTGGGAAGAGGGATGCCCTAGTTGTTCTTTCTGGGCTGATAGTTTCAACGAGATCGGTGTTCATCTGAATCATCGAGATGTTACCTTGGTCGCCATTTCGCGGGCGCCGTCGGAGAAGTTAGAGGCGTTTAAGCAGCGAATGGGTTGGAATTTCAAGTGGCTATCGTCCGGCAACAATGATTTCAACCGTGACTATCATGTTTCGTTTACGCCTGAAGAACTGGAGGGTCAGATCGAGTACAACTATGCGAAGATGGAAACAGACACGTCAGATTGGCCCGGGGTGAGCGTCTTTTTCAAAGACGGAGATGGAAATCTCTATCACACTTATTCTGCCTATTCGCGCGGCATCGATATTCTGAATACAGCATATAACTACCTCGATTTAGTTCCCAAGGGACGCGATGAAGCCGAACTGGAATTTTCGATGGACTGGGTGCGCTACCACTGTAAGTACGACCAGTAGACGCGGCGGTTACAAACGGAAAGGAAGAACGATGACGACACACATAACCGGGACACGTGAAGAGTGGCTGAGAGCGCGGCGCGAACTGCTCGAGGCCGAGAAGGAGCTAACGCGGCGCAGCGACGAGCTGGCGCGGCGACGTCAGGAGCTGCCCTGGGTCCGGGTCGACAAGGAGTACCGATTCGAGACCGATGAAGGGAGCGCCACGCTGGCCGACCTCTTCAGAGGGCGCTCGCAGCTCCTCGTTTACCACTTCATGTTCGGGCCCGACTACAAGGCGGGGTGTGCGACCTGCTCGACGATCGCGGACGGGTTCGACGGCTTCGTCGTCCACCTGGAGAACCACGACGTCACGCTTTCAGCGGTGTCGCGGGCGCCGCTCGCGAAGCTCCAGGCGTACAAGCGGCGGCTGGGGTGGACGTTTCCCTGGGCGTCCTCGCTCGGCACCGACTTCAACTTCGACTTCAACGTCTCGTTCACCGAGGAGCAACAGCGCGCGGGGGGCATCGAATACAACTACGAGCGCGGCGGCCACGCGATGGACGCGACATCGGTCCCTGAGCCCGTCGCCGAGAACGCGGCCATGACCGGAACCGACGTAGCCACGTACACGCGCGAGAGGCCGGGCATGAGCGCGTTCGTGCTCGAAGACGACGGCGTCGTCTACCACACCTATTCCACCTATGCGCGCGGACTGGACGGCCTCTGGGGCATGTACCAGTGGCTCGACCGCGCACCCAAGGGGCGCAACGAGAATGAGGGCGTCTGGTGGCGCCGCCATGACGAGTACGACAAGCGCTGACTGAGCCAAGTCGTGGATGCGCGGCATCGTTCCTCGGCAGGCGGGTCGCGATTCAGATCTCCCGGAATTTACAAGCTTCTTCCAACGAGATCGCCCCGGAAAAGGCTTCCTGCAGCGCCTGATCGAAGAGCGACGGTTCATCTTTGTGCTGGAGAATCTTGCGCAATTGACTGCTCGGTGCTCCCTCCTGGATAGCCGCTCTGACTTCGTCGTCGACGATCAGCATTTCAAAAATAGCTTTTCGTCCGGCAACTCCGGAGCCCCGGCAAAAGTCGCAGCCTCGTCCGCCACGCAGGCTTACCTCGGCCGGGACTCGGCAAGGTTCAATCCCCAATCTTCGCCAGCGTTGCTCCGACGGAATTGGCTGATCGACCGCACAACGCGGACAGATTTTTTTGACCAGCCGCTGTGATACCGCGATTTTCAGGCTATCAGCCACCAGAAAAGGTTGAGCTCGCAAGAGGGAGAAACGAGCAGGCACTTCACAGACCGAATTCGTGTGCAGGGTGGAAATAGCGCGGTGCCCGGAAGAAGAAAGCCGCATTAAGGCTTCAACACTCTCCTCATCCCGGATCTCGCCCATCATCACGATGTCCGGCGCTTGCCGCAGGATGCCGCGGGCCCAAGCCGCAAAGGTGTAAGGACCGTTATCGTCAATCTGTGTCTGACTAATATTATCGAGAAAAACTTCGATTGGCGATTCCGCGGTAAGAACGTTGTTTTTGATGCGGTCGATTGATCGGAGAATACTGTAGATAGTGGTAGTCTTCCCTGAACCGGTCGGCCCACAGAGGATGAGCAAACCATGATCGCTGTTCATCAATTCATCGATCGCCCGGGCAGAACGAGCCGGCATACCGAGTTCCGCGAGAGATTTGATGTAACGCTGATCACGTTGGAGGCGCAAAACTGCCTGCTCGCCCTGTAACTGATAGGAAGTGTTAACCCGAAAATCGTAGCGGCGATCGCAAATCTTGATCGGAAAGGTTCCATCCTGCGGCAGTCTCATATACTGGATTTCCAAACCGGAGATGACCTTAATTCGCGAGATCACCTGTTTGGCGATGTAGCCGGGAAATTCACCGTTCTCATCAAACCAGCCGCCATCGAGCTTATAGCGGACTCGCAGCTTTTGCGGAAACTCCTGGAACATGATATCGCTCGCGCCCATATCGACCGCTTTGTAAATGATCGAATGCACGAACTTGATCACTGCTTGCTCGTCAACTCGATCCCGGCTGCCTGTCCGGCGCAGTTGATCGACGCGGATAACTTCGAGAGCCTCCTGGTTGCGTCCAGGCCGATCCGGCGGGCTCATCGCGGCGATCAAGCCGCCGGTATTGATCGCCCGGCTTTCGGAAGCACTGATCACGCGTTGGATGGCCGCTTCTTCCGCCAAGGCTTGCTGCACAAAAAACCGATGCCGCAGCGCGCCTTCAATCTCTGCTTTGGTTCCCGGGTCAAGCGGTCGAGCGACCGCGAGAGTCAATATCCGTCTTCCACAATAGATCGGTATTGCTTCAAACCGTCTTTGCAGCACCGGACTGAACCACTGCCCAATCTTATCGTTAGGCGCCACGCCATCGAGATCAATCCACGGGATGCCGCCGTTCTCAATCGGGCGAAACTCTTGCTTGATGAACGGTTCAACGAGAAACCGTCCTTCGTCCGGCCGCGACCAGTCTCGCATCTGTACCGGTTCACACCAGACGCAGTTAACCCGGGAAACTCCCCAGAAAGCATTCAATGCTTGAAATGCCGGCTGACGAAGCAGGTCGGCTAATCCCGGGATAGCTGAAGCGACGGTCAGTTCGTCTCCGCGCTGACCGATCGGAAATAAGAAATGCTTGAGTGGCGGCACGCGGACCGCCTGTAACGATGGGCCAAAAAGCGCCAAATCTATTGCGGGAGCCGGCCGTTCGCGGAGAAGCTTGGCAATCACGGCACCCAGATCCAGATCAAGCCGTTGACTGTAGTGCTCGAAAAAGGTTTCCAATCGCCAAACGTCGGGTACCTCCTTTTCGCTAATCCATTCAAGATGCTCGATGAAGTAACGAAAATGCGGATTTCCCTCGCAAATTCCCAGAAGTCGGCCGAGGTGCGCTTGCAGCGCATAACTTAACTCCTGCGCAACTCCTTTGTTATCGACGGCGGCGCGCATAAAACTGGCTAACTAACTAGCGAGCGGCGCCCAGTTGACTGAAGCTTCCTGCGGGAAAGGTCTCGACATCGAGCGGAGTGATTAAAGAAGCTCCAAACGCGGAGTTTGTTCCAGCGTTAAAGTCACCTTCAATGCCCAAACGATTCGGTGTGACGACGGAGAAATTCGACCGCAGAACGTCAGCGCTGCGTAATAAGACCAACGCATGCGCGTCGGGCTGCCCGGCTCCATTCGCGGCGACGAAATAGACCGACTGGATCGGTAATGCGGTCGGCAAAGTGGCGTAGTTGAGCGCGAGAACAGCTTGTCGAACCCCTCCCTCATCCGAATAACTCCCGAGCACCACGCTTGGCACTCCGGGTTTAGCAGGCCGACGAATTTCATTGTTGTTATTCGCACTGACTTCAGTCAATCCCTGGACCGGTTGGCCAGTGCGGGTCCAGAAGATTCGGGGAGATCCCTGACCGTTCACCATGATAGTGATGTCGCAGAGCGCGCCCAAGCCTGTTATGTTCAATTGCGGCGTTCCCTTATCCGCCGCATTCGAGGCAAGAACGCTGAAAGCCGGCGCGAGGTCGACCGGCAGAACGTCCGGTGTAACGATTTTCGCGGCGAATTGCGTCCTCGCATTGTCGACCCACTGAGCGTCGCCAATGCTGCCGGCCGCCCCGGTGAGCGCAATGCCTGGCGGATCGCTGAAATTGATCCGGCCGGCGCCATTCGCGTTGACGACGCCGCCGCTGACCAGAGGATAGGCCGAGGAGATGACTCCGCGCACGTCCACATTCCCTTCGGCGAAAACTCGTCCGATTCCCTCAGGAAAAATCACCGCGTCCAACTGAAGATCCGCGCGCCCTGCCGCGTAGAGAGTGAATTCGGATATCGGTATTTGCCGAATATCGATTTCCGGTGCTGCGGTTACGGTTTTGTCGACTATCCGGGCGCTACTCGCTGTTTTGTCCATGGCGGTTGCGGCGACGGCCACCCGAGCGACTTCCGCAGTTGCTCCGGCAAAGGGGTCGGACGGTGTTTCCAGCCGCACCCCGCTTTGAGAAAGGGCGGCGGTATTGAGCGGAGCGATGGCCGGAATTGTTATCGTCTTGTCCTCTGACCCAGACGCCAGGAAAGCGAGCGAAACAGCGGTTAAATCATTTGTCGGCAGAGGGGTGAACAAAGAAAGATCGACCTGCCCGGAGATCACTGCCTGGTATCGAATATTTTCCTTGGCCAATCGGATTTCATCTTCAAGTACAGCTGTCTTGGCGTCTTGATCGGAAACACGCGCTTCCCGCTCGCGCTGATTCGTGATGTAAACCAGACAAGAACTCACGATGATCGAGGCGATCACAACGACAGCCAGAGTAACGACAAAGACGGATCCATTCTGATTCAGGCAAGCCCTGCCATTTAACGGTAGAGCGCTCCGGCTCTTCCGATCCTCACGTCGATCAATGAAGGGCGAGAGGCATCGCGTAAACATGATAAGGGATAGATTCCGACTGCGTGTTGACATTCCAGGACGCTTCAATCACGCCGAGGCGCATGCGAAAAAGATTCGGCGGATCAGCCAGCGTACAGTTGATAAAACGAACGCTGGTTTTCCGGGGTACAGATTGAGAAAGGATGATCTGATTGCCGGCGAACTCAAAGACGCTCGGTTGGCCGTCTTTCCAGCAGACCAGGAGGTTGCCTTGCGCTACGCCCGGATCACCCTCCACCGGCTTGGTAGTGCTCGGCCCGGGAAAAATCTGGAAATCATCCGCAGTTTTGACCGAAGCAAACAGCAGCTCCTCCAAATTGTCGTGTTGCGACTCAAGCTCAGAGCCCTGCAGGAAAGAGTGCTGCCGCTCGATCGCGGTGAGCAGAAAGCCGATCGCCGCCGACAAAATGACCACCACCGAGATAACGGCTGCTAACATCTCTACCAGCGTAAAGCCGGCGCCCGAGTTTACTCTGATCCGAGAGTTCATTTCGAGAGTTCGATCGTCTTTGTGAGTGACCCCGAACCGTTGCCGTTCGCCGCCGCCATCTGATAGACCAGTGACAATTCTTTCTTATCAGGGCTGAGAGCAACAACGTAAGGAACTGCCTCGGTGTATTGTGAGACGCCGTTCGTCGAGGCCGGTTTTCCGAGCGGATGGTAAAGAAACCCGCGGAGCGGATCATCCGCGCCAGAGTCATTTCCCAGATAATCTGGGGAAAGCGGGTCCGCCCAGCTCGGTGCAAAGGCATGCAACTCGTAATATTCGCGCAGAATCCGGGAAGCCCGATGGTCAAGCCGGCCGGCCAGCTGCTTTTCGTCTATTAATTTCCAAGCTGCGGTGATTCCAACGGCGGCGCTCGAGAGCACCACGATTGACGCCAGCACCTCAACCAAAGAAAATCCCCTGGAAAAGCTCGGGTTCATTCACGGCGCACCGCTTTGGAATCCTTGACTTGTTTCCCGGAGTGCTCCAAGGGCAACGGCGGAGGTTCACCTGGCAAATCCGAAGACTCGCTCAGGATATCGCGTTCATTCTCTCCCAACCGATCGCGACGACGGTTCGCGGCCGGAATGATGGTCGGTGAAACGATTACGACCAGATTCGTCCGGGCATTGGTGATTGACTTTGTTTTAAACAAATAACCAAGCACTGGAATTCGGGATATGCCCGGAATACCATTCTGGTTAAATTGGCTGTTATCTTGCAGGATGCCGCCGATCACCGCGGCCTGTCCGCTGCGCACGGTCACGTTGGCGGTAGTACTGCGCGTTGAGACGATCGGTACGGTCGTGGTAGTACCGGGTTGGGCCGGGCTACTACCCACCACCGAGGAAAGGGTCGGATTCAGATTCATGTCGACCAAGCCGTCATCGAGTATCCGGGCAACAATATCAATCGTCAGGCCGGTGGTGAAGGTGTAGGGTGTTGTGCTCGGTCCGTAAAGTTGAGTGCCGGGGGTTTGCAGGAAGATAGTCTGTTTGGTATCTGAGCGAATAGTTACCGGCATTCCGCTCTTGGCAATGGTCATTGGTGAATTATTGCTGCGCACCCGACCTCTTTGCTTCAGCGCCTGAAGGACTACCTGAATATTACTAACATCCAGGATGAGCCCATTCGTGAAAAAGGCGCCGGGAGTCAGTTTACCAAGAATGTCGCTGGTCGCGCTGGTGGGATTGCCCTGCAAGCGAAAACTCGCTCCCTGGCCCGGCTGCAAACCGAGTGCCTGACTCCAGTCCACGCCTCCTCCTAACCCGTTTGTGTCGTCAACTTCAACGACGTATGTCTTAATCAGGATCTGCCGTTCATGGCGATCTAGTCGCTCAATCAGGTCGGCAACCAGAGACTGATCATCCGGCGTCGCGCGAACGACCAGTGAGTTGCTGCTCCGCTCCACAAAGACCGCGTTCTGCCCCTCTTTCTTAAAACCGCCGGTCGACAGAGGTTCGTCGAAAGGCAGGCCAGGCTGAAAACGCGGTTGGCTTTGATCGCTACCCGTTGCGTTCGTGGCCGAGAGCGCGTCAGGACCGACTCTGGCATTAGCCGGTTTAGGATAGGCTGGAAAACTCTCGGCGGCGGGAACCGTCTTGATTCCAAGTAGACTAGCCACGGCCTGGAGCAGAAACTCAGCGGGCTGATTATGGATTGGATAGCGTTTTGTTAAGAAAAAGCTCGGCGTCACGATATCTGACCTGCGCAGTGTGTAGGTCGCTCCATCGGTCACCACCTGAAACCCGCGCGACTGCGCGATATCATAGAAAGCCTGGAGTGGTGTCAGATTGGTCAGAGTGACAGAAATATGCTCATCGCCCGGCAGATCGGGTTCGATGTAGTTAATCCCCGCTTGTTCAGCCAAGATTCGCAGCACGCGTGCCAGCGGCTGATTCGTGTAACGATGAGTCCTGGGCTCATTTGGCGGCATCCGGGCAGCCGCCGCGGCTTCGGCATTCTCGCGTTCCCGCAAGAGACGCTCGATCTCGTCAACAACCGAATCATTGGGAGAAGGGCCCGGCACGGCCATCGAAGGCGAAGGAACGGGTTCCGCGGGAGAAGTTGACGGAGGTGCTTCTGGGAGCGGTTCGTTTTCACCAAAAGCAGTGGAGGTTAACCCAACCGCGACAAAGAGGGTAAGAACTGCGTTATTCATTTCTTGCTCACTGAGGGCTTCCGCTCAAGCTGGATCTGTTGCGAAGGAACATCTCCTTCGAAGGGTAACTCGCATAGCGCAGCCTTGAATCCTGGGAGCACAATCGACACGCCGGTCGCGTGCACCGAGCCAACCAAAACGGTGATGCTATCGTGACGAGGTTGGTTAACTTCAAGCGGTAATCCATAACTTCGCGCCAGTTCCTCCAGCTGCGCTAACTTTTCGGCGGGCAAAGGTAATGGGATTCTATCGCCCTGGGAGAAGGTGACGCCGTTAATTATCACCATCGCACGGGTCTGGTCGTCGCCGGTGCTGAGTCCGCCGACGAAGAGCTTGCGCTGGATGGCACCGGCAATAGTCTGCAAGTATTGCTGAACAATCTCACCGGAATCTATGCCCGTTGGGCCCGCGTCGCCGGAAACAATCGTTCGCTTGGCCTGGGCGCGGATGAAAGGGTCTCGGCGCGTTGGCTGATAATGATAGATGTAGAGATCGGGTAGACGCGGTAGTTCGATTTCCTGAGCGCGCGCCGCCATAACCAGGGCAAGAAAGCAGCAAGGGAGAATTGTTTTCATCGGCTGGTAAGCAGGCGAATGGTGAACCGCGCATCCAGGTACGTCGGGTCTGAAGAAAAATCGGGCACATTAACCGGACGGTTCAGCACAACCCTGTCTAGAAAAAGAAAAGCATTCGAATTTTCCTGTTCCGCCAAAAGCGGGATCAAACGCTGCAACTCGAGCTTGGACGATCCAGCTTCATAGATCAGGGCGTTTTCGCCGGCCGGCACTCTATCTGGTCGAGCGACAATTCCGGCCTCGAGCAAACTCTTGGACAAGCCCGGCGTCTCGTCCTGGTCCAGTAAGCGGAATCGGTTGTTGGCGACTCCCCGAGTAATGTTCCCTGGCCGGATGTAGATCGCGTCGCGCAACCTGACGTAGAGGGCCTTGACCCGCGACTGGCTCATCTTCAACCCGAGGACCTCCGCTTGTCTTCGCGCATTAGCTTCTTGAGAAATGTTATTCTGCTCGGTCGACTCGGCCAGCTTCCGGTGCAGATGCCGCAACAGGAAAAGCTCCGCTCCCAAAGTTGCGAAGACCAGCAAGCAAATCGAAGCGAAAAACGCGGCGCTGCTGGTCTCGGGAAATCTCATGGTTTAATCAAAGTGAATTCCGATCACTAATCTTGGTGAGGCCAAGCCCGAAATAGTTGCCGCCGGGCTTCAGGGAATACTGGAGGACAAAGGGCACAACTTCCCCTGGCTGGTTTTCCAGATGCTCGACTCTCACCAGCTCCGTTCCGGCGGGTAAACGTTTCTGTAATCGGTCGGTAAATGTCTGCACCGGATCGACTGCAGCTTTGCGAGCCTTGCCCTGGACCAACACGCTGTAATTCGTCGGAATCCGGTAGGTTCCGCCGATCACTTCCACCCGATCGTACTGGTCCGCTTCGATGGCGATAGAGCCGATCACCACATTGTCCGGGATAGTCGTCTCGATCAGACCCAAGAGGGCGCTCACTGGAACGCGCCGCCGCAAAATCGGTTCCCATTGCCGGATCTGCGTCAATTGCTGGCGCAGTTCCCTGAGCGACCCGTTCTGTCGCTCCAATTCATCCGCCTGTAAGAGCAAGCCAGCACGACGCGCACTCTGATCGCTCTGTTTCTGCCAGATAAGAACGCCCGAAAAAACCAAAGGAATCTGACACCCGACGAAGGCCAAGACTAAGGCTCCGGCGACGCGATAGAGCGGCCCGCGCTGGTAGCGATGTCGGATTGCCTTCTCTGGAGAGACAAACAAGAACTTCATACCAGATCTCGAGTCACCCACCGCAACAAATAAGCTACCTGATCGTCCGTGGTAAATTTGTTCGTGCCGTTCCGGCGAAACGTCACCTGCGATCCGGCGATCTCGGAAAGAACTGGGCCGGCTAGCTCTGTGCCGTTCAAAGACTTGGTTAAATGAACCGGCAGATCGTTTGCGCTCCACACGTACAACGGTGGTGCAATCAAGTGAAGGTCCCGGGCGAGACCCGCCACCTCGCGCACCAGATGCTCATGGCCTTCCGCAAGTTGTCGCAAAAGAAGCACCTCGCCGTGCTCGATTACTGCCAGGACCGTCGACCGGGCAAGCAAAAGAAGCACAAAAGCTGTTTCTTGTTGAACTGGCAGCTGGCGTAAAAGCCAGGCGAGCACAGCGATCGGAACGGGCACGATCCCCAACAGCGAGCCATTCTGCGTTTCGACCCAGTTTTCGATCTCTTCACAATAATCCGCCGGTAATCCAACCAGCATGATCTGGGAACCTGCTTGGTCAAGTCGCCCGGAGAAAACTTGCAATTCCGACCCAAACACGGCCCAGCGGAACGCGCGACTATCATCCCAGCTCCCAATGACTTGTTTGGGTTCTTCCTGCAAACTCTCCAGAAGATCCTCCACGGTGATTTCGCGGAGATTCGTAGTGCGATGAATCGTGCAATATAACTCGGTTGAACTCAGGTCGGGCAACAACCAGAACTGTGGCGCCCCACGCACGCGCGATCGGGAGAGCAGTTTGGCCGTAAAGCTGCGACCGACCTCCGAGCTCAAGGGTTGCACGCCCGGGAACGGGGGAGCATCCGGCAACTCCCTGATCGCTCTCTCATACCCGAGATGGTTTTTTTTGCGCGAAATCAAGATCGCCGAAAACTCGTCCGACAAATAGATTGCGAGAGTCGGATCCTGTGATCGGATCAATCCACCCTGGAGATAGTATTTCCAAGGAAAATTCCGGAGATAGTGCGTTACCGAATACTTCATCGCCATCACAATGATCTAAATCACAGAATATAACAACATGTATTTATGGTGTTCTATATCTTTTGAAGAATTTCAATTGCCGGCAGAAACGTGGCAAACACAATACCGCCGATCACCCCACCGAGAAAAAGAATCAACAGTGGATCGAGCACCTGGCGAATCGCGGTCAGCGAGCTGTCTACCTGTCTCTCCAGAAGATCAGTCAACCGGAAGAGACCTTCCGTGCCGGCCCCGGAGATCTCCATGAATGAAAGCCCATTGACCAGCAAATCGCCGAAGATGTGTACTTCATCGGCCATGGCGCCCGCCAAGGAATCACCACGTTGGACTCGCACGAGAGCGCGTGCCACCGACGAGCGGTATTGGTAATTCCAGCTCAGATCACGACACAGCAGAAGCGCATCCGTCGTCCGGCTTTTGGCGCTCTTCAGTTGCGCAAACGTCCGGCTAAAGTTGGCACGCAATAAGAGGCAAAGAAGTTTGCCAATTCCAGGTAGATGAAGAATAAAACCATGCGTCCGCGGCGTTTTGCGAATGAGTTGCGGTATCCTGGTCAGCAGGGTCAAAAGAGCCAAGCCCATCGCTAACACCGTGAATGGATGACCGCTGACCAATCGCGAGCAGCTAAGCAGAATACGGGTGGGCAGTGGGAGGTCCGCGTGCAATTCCGCCAGGACATGGACAAATTGAGGAACCACTCGCACCATCAACATCCAGACCACGCCAAAGGCTGCCGCCAAGACGATCGAGGGATAGATAGACATTAAGCTCAGCCGATGCTGCAGTTCCTCGGTCCGCGTCCAGATCTTGCGAACATTGGTAAGCGCTTGACCGAAGGTACCTCCCTCCTCCCCGGCGGTAAGCAAACCGATGGCCACTTCGTCAAAAATCTCGGGATAGCTCTCGATTGCGCTGGCAAAGGAGATACCGCGGGAAAGTCGATCTCGCAGATCCTGAATGATCTCAGCCATCATCCGGCCCTGTTTTGTTCTCTGGCCGGTGGTTTTCCGGCAGATGTCGAGAGCGGTTCGAAAATCCATGCCCAGGTATGAACTGGCCTCGAGTTGCTCGAGAAAGGTAAGTTTGGTGCGCAGGTTGGGCCGGAACGACCGCCTCGTTTTGGACGGTTTTGATTGTGCGAAAATCCGAACAACAACTTTATCCGCCCGAAAAAGTTTTTTGTTGAGAATGGCGGCGGACGGCGCATCGCCGGTTGCGCGCACAAAAGGTGCTCCTCGTTGAGCCTGGGTAACGTACGCAAAGCGCGGCATAGCGAGTCAAACCAGAACGCCGATAAACAGTTAACGCCTACGGCGTACCGGACGCCCCGGTTGCCGTCGTTTCTGAGAGCGGGTCAGCCTCTGGCTGGGCAATGAGTGGGACGTTGTATTTCTTCAGCAGAGCCGCGAAACTGGCGCTTTTGTCGTTCGGCGCAAAATACGCGCAGTTGAGCAAGTCACCAGGCTCAACTGTTCCACCGGTCCCCTCATTCAACTGATCCTGGGTGGTAACAGACTGGCCGAAGCGGACCAGATATCCTTTAAACAGATCAAAGGTGGCATTGCTTACCGGAGTGGTATCATCCTGATGATCCAGCCGATATTGGAGCTTCGCTTTCTCGAGCGCATCGATTCGCTGGGCGGCGATGGCCGCCTCCGATTTTTGGATGGAGTTAATAATAGCGGGATAGATGATTCCAGCCAAAGCGGAAATGATTGCGAGCACCACGAGCAATTCCACTAAGGTAAGACCCGTCTGAGCTCTTCGCTGAAGATTGTGACGATAAACTAACATAAGATCGGAATCTCCCGACAACTCCGGTTAACAATGATCCAAACTAAGTTTTTGTGCGTTTCTAATAGGAGCGACCTGCGAGATTAAAGAATCGGATAAGTTTTGCAAGGCATTACTTTTGGCGAATCGTGTCTTTGGTTGACATGAAAACCAGCTGGGTAATCGAATTCCATTTTGTAAGTTGTTTGAATCGTTGAGGTTAACCCGGCGGCAGATCACAATGAAAAGTCCGTGTGAAATTTTTTTAATCTTTGTATCGCGCAGGCCGGCATCCTTGCCGGTCCGGAGAGAGAGGACAAGCTGAAAAATGGTGTCGGGACTTTGGTTTCTTGGGAGGATTGACAAGCGCTCGTTGCCGCGCTCCTTCAGAGCTCTGCGGTCTTTATGCGTTTTCCTGGGCTGCACCCCAGGCTAGCTTGACTCGCCGCTTTCAGCGCGGAAGAGCCTCCTGAAGCCGGATACGCCCCGGAAGCTTTCCCTATGACCGGAGCGGCACTTCTTCCGCGCCAAGCTCCTTTTGCACTTCGCTGACCAGGTACGGCAAATCCTTGCGGGTCATCAGCCAACCGATCAATGGCACGATGATCGTCAGTGCGGCGAGCAGGTTTAGCACGAGGAAGCCGAGTCGGATCTGATCGGGAGTCCGTTCTGGGGTAAAATTGATGCCGGCCGGGTAGTGAAAAATTGTCAGGATAGCGACTAGCCCGCTTAGAATCCCAAACGTCAGCACCCAACCAATTTTGAAGGCCAGATTGGCCCCTCCTTCGAGCTCGAGCTCCGATCCGTGGTCTCGCGGCAGGACTTTTCCGGAGATATGCGGCTGAAACCAACTGCCGGGCGTCAGGAACCACCATACCCAGGCCATCCTGATCCGCCGCATGAGACGGAACCGTTCACCGGAAAAGGCCGACACAATGGGCCGAGTGCCCCGGTAAAGACTGGGAACCGAGGGGTCAACGATCGCTGGATCGCCGATTTTGCGAATACGTTCCAAAGCTTCCTGAGGGGAGAGAGGGGTAACCAACGATTTAACCATAGAAGTACTCCTTTTAGTCGCTCACGCGCAGGGCACAAGTCAAGGCAACGCTCCAGGGTGATGATTTTTGCTCAGCATGCGATGATGCTGACGAAATTTGCTCACACTGGAGCCCGATTGTGAGCGTTCTTGTGCGCAGCGGGACTGCTGAAAAAATTTTCCTTCATGGACCGGCCGCGGCAGCGACCGCTGGCGGAAGATGGCATCCCTGCCGGTCACACAGGGGGTGACAAGCTGGAAGCCTGCTCTCCGGGCCGAGACTCGGCTCGGTTGGCATATGGCGTGCTATGGCAAGCGCGTTGTTCCCTCATGTCAAAAGTGTCCATCGTCTCACCCTATCGCCCATGAAAATCCCCAAACTGTTAAACGCGTCTTTCGCCGCATCTGTTCTCACCTGTTCACTGGCCATCTCCGCGTCGGCCGAGAGTAGCGAGCCAATCAAAGTTGGTGTCCTGCATTCTTTATCAGGAACCATGGCGATATCGGAAACCTCGCTCAAAGATGTCGCCTTGATGACCTTTGACGAGATCAATGCCGCGGGCGGGGTCATGGGACGAAAGATTCAGCCGGTCGTGGTCGATCCGGCATCGAACTGGCCGCTGTTCGCCGAGAAAGCGCGTCAGTTGCTGACTCAAGACAAGGTTGCCGCGGTCTTTGGTTGTTGGACGTCGGTTTCGCGCAAATCGGTTTTGCCGGTGTTCGAAGAGCTGAACGGTCTGCTCTTTTACCCGGTGCAGTATGAAGGCGAGGAAATGTCGCGGAACGTTTTTTACACCGGTGCGGCGCCAAACCAGCAGGCCATTCCGGCGGTGGAATATCTGATGAGCAAGGAAGGCGGCGGCGCCAAGCGCTTTTTCCTGCTGGGAACCGACTACGTTTATCCGCGAACGACGAACAAGATTCTGCGGGCGTTTCTGCACAGCAAAGGGGTTCAGGATTCGGATATCGCTGAGGTCTATACCCCGTTCGGGCATAGCGATTACCAGAATATCGTGAACGACATCAAGAAGTTCGCGCAAGGCGGCAAGACGGCGGTTATCTCGACGATTAACGGTGATTCGAATGTGCCCTTTTACAAAGAGCTCGGGAACCAGGGCCTGAAGGCGACCGAGGTACCAGTCATGGCCTTCTCGGTGGGCGAAGAGGAACTGCGCGGCATCGATACCAAGCCACTGGTCGGCCATCTGGCCGCCTGGAATTATTTCATGTCGTTGAAAAACCCGACCAATGACGCCTTCAAGAAAAAGTGGTTCGCCTACGTTGCCGCGCACAATCTTCCGGGCGGCAACAAACGGGTCACGAACGATCCCATGGAAGCGACTTATGTCGGGATTCATATGTGGAAGCAGGCGGTCGAGAAAGCGGGCTCGACCGATGTCGACAAAGTGCGGGCGGCCACGATCGGACAGACTTTCCGGCTCCATCCGGATTTACCCTGGAGATGGACGCCAATCATCATCTGCACAAGCCGGTGATGATCGGGGAGATCCGGCCCGACGGACAATTTAACGTTGTCTGGAAAACCAAAGGAACCATCCGGGCGCAACCGTGGAGTCCTTTCATCCCGGGGAACGAGAATAAACCGGACAGGGTCGCTGGGACGGAATCAGCGGATCCGATCGGAGCTTACCTGGCAAGCATCGGCAGGCCATAGGCCTTCCCTATGTATGGCGTTTTGTGTGTGCTCCACCGGCGACAGTGGCTGACACTGTGGCTGGTGGCTGGTTTTTTGGTTCTGGCGAAGATCAGCGCCGGCGCCTTGACCCAGGAGCAGCTCAAACCGCTGGCAGGCGATGATTTTGACGCCAAGAACCAGGCACTGGATCAGATCGTCGCCCCAAACGATCCCGCGGCGCGACGAATTCTGCAGGCGCTCGATCAGAACACGCTTTACGCGACCGATGCCGGGCAAATACTGATCCAGGTGGGCGACTCTTTTCACGACGCGCTCACCGATGCGCCCGTAGCGATCCCTGCTGATTCGGCGCAACCGGTCACCCTCAGTAACGTCCTCAGGGAACGGGTCACGCGAGGACTCGCGCGGGTCGACTTGGAATCGCCTGACAAAACTCTCCGTGCGCAGGCCATCGCGACGCTGCTCAGCGATCCTGATCCGGCCTTCAACTCAGCGGTAGAAGCCGCGCGCCAACATGAGACCGATCCGGGCCTGCGCAAACGCCTGGATCAGCTCTGGGCGATGACCGCTCTCCGGGATCCTGACCCCCAACGTCGGGCGACCGCGGTCGAGCTGATCGCGCGGCGGCACGACCCGCAATTGCGAACCTTGATCGCTCCGCTTCTCGAGAAGGGGCCGGACGGCCGTTTTGTGGAACTCGATGCCGGGGTCCGCAAAGCCGCTCAAACAGCCATCGATCAGTTAAAATTCGACGAACAAAAAACGCAGTGGGTCGCGAACGCCTTCGCCGGGATCAGTCTTGGAAGCATTCTCCTGCTCGCGGCCCTCGGATTGGCCATCATCTATGGTCTGATCGGGGTCATCAACATGGCGCATGGCGAGTTCCTGATGATCGGCGCATACGCGACTTATGTGACGCAGCAGCAGTTCTCGAGTCACTGGCCCCAGTTCCTCGATTGGTATCCGATCGCAGCGCTGCCGGTGGCGTTCGGCTCGGCGGCCATCGTCGGTCTGGCGATTGAACGCCTGGTCATCCGTTTTCTTTACGGGAGGCCGTTGGAGACTCTTCTGGCCACCTTTGGGGTCAGTCTGATTCTCATCCAAACGGTTCGAACAATTTTCGGCGCCCAGAATGTCCAGGTCGCCAACCCGAGCTGGATGAGCGGAGGAATCGAGGCGATGCCCGGACTGATTTTACCCTTCAACCGAATCTGCATCATCGTCTTCGCCCTGACCGTGGTCCTTTTGACCTGGCTCGTGCTGCAAAAGACGCGGCTGGGACTTTTTGTGCGGGCGGTGACCCAGAATCGGAAAATGGCCTCGTGTCTTGGTGTAAAGACGTGGCGGGTCGATTGTTACGCCTTCGCTTTCGGAGCGGGCATTGCCGGTCTGGGAGGGTGTGCTCTTTCCCAGATTGGGAACGTGGGGCCGGACCTTGGTCAGACCTACATTATCGATTCTTTTATGGCGGTTGTGCTCGGCGGCGTTGGTCAGCTCAGTGGAACTATTGTTGGCTCCCTCGGCCTGGGCTTGGTGACAAAAAGTATTGAACCGTTCTGGGGCGCGGTTCTGGCCAAAATCGCCGTGCTGGTTTTGGTCATCCTCTTTATCCAGAAACGGCCGCAGGGTATTTTTGCGCTGAAAGGACGTAGCTCTGACGCGTGAATACTGATTCAGTCGGCACATCGTCGTTGCGGTTGGGCGGTCAAACAGTTCTCGGCCGCGCCGGTTGGATTTTGCTCGGAAGTCTCACCGGGCTGGTCCTGCTGGCGGTGCCGGTCTGTTCACTCGTTGTCCCGCCAGGATCGCCCTTTTTCTTTTCCACCTATGCGATGACGCTCGTCGGCAAGATGATCTGTTTTGCGACGGCGGCCGTCGCGCTTGACCTGGTCTGGGGTTACTGCGGGATTTTGAGCTTGGGGCACAGCCTTTATTTTGCGCTCGGGGGATACATGATTGGCATGTACCTCATGCGTTCGATCGGTCTGGAGGGCGTTTACCACAGTCCTCTGCCCGACTTTATGGTCTTTCTTGATTGGAAAGCTTTGCCGTGGTTCTGGCATGGCACGGAGCATTTCCTTTACGCCCTGTTGCTGGTGATCGCCGTGCCTGGAGCGCTGGCCTGGGTCTTCGGCTTTTTCGCGTTTCGCTCCGGAGTCAAAGGAGTGTACTTATCCATTATCACTCAGGCGATGACCTTCGCCATGATGCTGTTGTTCTATCGTAACGAGACAGGTTTTGGCGGAAACAATGGTTTCACTGACTTTAAACGGATCCTCGGTTTCCCCATCACGGCGACCGGTACGAGGACAGCCTTATTTCTGGCGAGCTTTCTTTTGCTGGTACTGACGTTCCTCTGCGGTCGGATCATTGTGACCTCGAAGTTTGGCCGGGTGATTCGCGCAATCCGCGACACTGAACAACGCATTATTTTTCTGGGTTATAACCCGGTTCGGTACAAGCTTGCGCTCTGGACATTTTCCGCCGTGATTTGCGCGTTGGCCGGAGCGCTTTACGTACCCCAGGTTGGCATTATCAACCCGAGCGAAATGTCGCCGGGTAGTTCCATTGAGATGGCTATCTGGGTAGCGCTCGGCGGACGCGGCACGTTGCTCGGCCCTATTCTTGGCGCGTTTATCGTCAATGGAGCCAAGAGCTATCTGACCGTCGCGTTCTCTTCGTACTGGCTCTTTTTTCTGGGCCTCCTTTTTGTGATTGTGCCCATCTGGCTACCGCGAGGAGTCGTGGGGCTTCTCCATTTGGCGCGCCGCAAACGAACCAATGTTCTGCCCGGGCCAGTTCTGGAATCGGCCCCGAAAGTAAGACGGTGAAAATCTCGGACCAATCCGCCTCAACGATCGACGTCTCCCACGGAGTGATTCTTTACCTGGAAGATGTCTCCGTTGCCTTCGATGGAATCCATGCCCTGGATCGTCTGAATCTCACGATCGATAACGGCGAGTTGCGTTGCGTAATCGGACCGAATGGGGCGGGTAAAACAACCATGATGGATGTGATCACGGGAAAAACGCGACCGGACCACGGAACCGTCTTTCTCGGACAACGGCTCGATCTACGACGACTCCGGCCACATCAGATTGTGCGCGTCGGGGTGGGCCGCAAGTTCCAGAAACCGACCGTTTTTGAGCAGCATCTTGTGTGGGAAAATCTGGAGTTGGCCATGGCTACACACCGGGCGTGGCACGATTCCTTGGCTCATTCGCTGGCTGCCACGACGCAGGAACACATCGAGAAAACTCTCTCCCTCATCGGGCTGACCCGCGAAGCTTATCGGTTGGCCGGCGAATTATCCCATGGCGAAAAACAGCGGCTGGAAATCGGGATGCTACTCATGCAAAAACCGCATCTGCTGCTGCTCGATGAGCCTGCGGCTGGCATGAGCGACCGAGAGACAGAACAATTGATCGGTCTGCTGAACACCTTCCGAGGAACCTGCTCCATGGTTGTCGTGGAGCATGACATGGAGTTTGTGGCGGCATTGAGCGGAGACACCGGACGCGTCACGGTGATGGCTGAAGGATCGATTCTCGCCGAAGGCACACTGCCGGAGATCAAAGCCAATCCGCACGTCATTGAGTCCTACCTGGGCCGATAAATGTTAGAAACCAAAGCGCTGAACCAGTATTACGGCGGCAGCCACATTCTCCGGGACGTGAATCTTGAGCTTGCTCCGCGTGAACTCACCGTCTTGCTTGGCCGAAACGGGGTTGGCAAAACCACGCTTCTTCGCTGCTTGATCGGCCTGCTCCCGATACGATCGGGATCGATCGTGTGGGACGGAAAGCACCTCGAGAAACTGCCCCCTTACGAACGCGCGGCGCGCGGCATCGGCTATGTACCCCAAGGTCGCGAAGTCTTTCCCAGACTGACCGTTGAAGAGAATCTTCTGGTAGGCGCAGCCGCCAAGCGTGGGCAAACCGAATCGCTTTTCGAACGGGTGTATGGATGGTTTCCGGTCCTTCGCACCATGAAGCTGCGGCGCGGCGGCGATCTTTCCGGCGGCCAGCAACAAATGCTGGCGATTGGCCGAGCGCTGATGAACGAGCCGAAGTGTCTCATGCTGGACGAACCGACCGAAGGCATTCAGCCTTCGATCATCCAGGACCTGGCGGTCACGCTTCGCCGTCTGGTCGCCGAGGCCGGGATCACGGTGCTGTTGATCGAACAGTATTATGACTTTGCCCGTTCTCTGGCAGACCACTATCTGGTGATGGACCGCGGCGAAATTGTCGCTAACGGCAAAGGCGTCGATATGGAGAAAGATGGTGTGCGGTCGATGATTGCGGTCTGAGGTCTTGCGTGAGATAGCCCTAGTCTGTTCGTCCGATGTCACCGCTGCCGAGGTCAGAAATGCAGATCCCGCCCATTCAAAGCCATGAGAAGCTGGAAGCTTATCCTACCGTGCAGGCCGCCTTGAAACGTGACTTCGGCTGTCTTGTGGAAGGGCAAAAATTTAGAGACTGTCTCACAACCTGGCCTTGGCCGTGTGCTGGTAGGGCGAGAATTTATCTGAGCCTTCGGCGAAGACTCGTTCGAGCCGGGCACTGGAGTTGCCACTCCCCAAAGACGGCTCAAACAAGTTCTCGCCTGGCGCTCGAATGAATTTTCGCCCTACCGGCCGTGGCCAGCGCGATGTCGGGCGACAAACTTTGGATTCTCGCCCTACCAAGTTCTACCAAGTTCTCATGGCGATCTTGCGCAGAAGAGTTCCGCACGATTCTGCACAAGCACGGTATTGCTTTCGATGAACGCGCTGACTGGGATTAGAGCACCGAAATCTTACGCCTCTTTCAGGGCGATATGTGGGGAACGGTTTTTCTCGGGGTTAAAAACCCGCGGGCTGAGTCCTGATGTCCCTTCGGGACGAGAGCTAAAGTCCGACAGATCCTCCCCCGGGCTCGTGTCGGACTTTGGATTTAGTATTCCGCAGGAGGTGGCCTAACGATGTATGCGCCGTGCCTGCCGGCAACCTGCGCTGACAAGCTGGAAGCTTATGCATCTGGGTGGAAAGCCACGCTCGGCGCCCGTTTCGAATTCGTCGCAAACTGCACCCGCATCACCGACCGGAAACATTGCGGTCCGCTTCAAATTCAGAAGGCGCTTTACCCCGAGGGTCCCTCAATTTGTCACGCAACAATTCTGCATCCGCCCGGCGGCCTGGCGGAAGGCGACGATCTTGCATTGGACTTTCAGGTGGGCCCGTCCGCCCAGGTTGTTCTAAGCACCCCTGCCGCCACGAAATGGTACAAGGCGCCAAACGGCTGGAGCAGACAGCGGGTATCCTTGCAAGCCCGCCGCAAAGCCCGGCTCGAATGGTTGCCCCAGGAGAATATCCTCTTCGATCAAAGCCATCCGCGGATGGATCTCCAGATCACTGTCGGCGACGATGCCTGCGCCCTGGGTTGGGATATGTTTAGTCTCGGGAGGAGAGCGGCCGGCGAATCCTGGCACAAGGGATCGCTTGAAATGAAAAGCGAAATTGTGCGCGAAGATGGTGACCTGCTCTGGGCTGAACAGGCTGTGCTGCCCGCTGATTCGGACGTGCTCAATGCTGACCACATCCTGGCCGGATTTCCCGTTTTCGGGACACTCTGGGCATATGGTCCGAACTGCACACCCGCTCTCGCTCAGGGGGTGACCTGTCCCTGGAGTGATCAGATCCGGTCAGGCGCAACCTGTCTTCCCGGAAATGTGTTGTTAATCAGAGCGGTGTCGCGTCAAATGGAGACGTTGCGTATCGCGATGACAAACTGGAGAGCAGATCTTCGACCCATCATTCTCGGGGTGCTGCCTGCTCCTTTGCGCCTCTGGTCCACCTGAAATGAGAACTCTGCCGCTATGAACTTAACCCCGCGTGAACAGGACAAACTGCTTCTTTTTACGGCTGGACTGGTCGCGGAAAGACGTCTCGCTCGCGGACTAAAGCTGAATCATCCCGAGGCCGTGGCTTTTCTGAGCGCGGCACTGTTGGAAGCTGCCCGGGATGGACGGACAGTGGCTGAACTGATGCATCTGGGTACGAAAATTCTCCGGCGAGACCAGGTCATGACCGGGGTGCCCGAAATGATTCCGGAGATCCAGATTGAAGCGACTTTTCCCGACGGTACGAAGCTGGTGACCGTTCATCATCCAATTCCATAAACGCATATGATCCCAGGCGAAATCATTCCGCAACCCGGCGACATCGAGTTCAATGCAGGCCGCTCAACCGTCACGATTCAAGTAGCGAACACCGGCGACCGGCCAATCCAGGTTGGTTCCCATTTCCACTTTTTCGAAGTCAACGACGCGCTGTGCTTCGATCGCGAGAAAGCGCGAGGATACCGGCTGAACATTGTGTCCGGCACCGCGGTTCGTTTCGAGCCAGGACAGGAGCGCACGGTTGAGCTGATCGAACTGGCCGGCGATCGAGTGGTCTTCGGCTTCAACGCTCGCGTGATGGGAAAACTCTAAAAGAATTTTTGCCGATCATGAAAATGACGCGAAGCGCTTATGCCGAGATATTTGGTCCCACGACGGGCGATCGCATTCGTCTGGCGGACACCGATCTTTTTGTCCAGATCGAACACGATTCCACGGTTTACGGCGAGGAAGTGAAATTTGGGGGCGGCAAGGTGATCCGCGACGGGATGGGCCAGTCTCAACGGACCAGCCGCGAGTCAGCGGATACAGTCATCACCAACGCGGTCATCCTGGACCATTGGGGCGTGGTCAAGGCTGACATCGGGATCAAGAACGGCCGCATTTCGAGGATTGGCAAAGCCGGTAACCCGGATATTCAGCCCGGCATAACGATCGTGATCGGACCAGGGACCGAGATCATCGCGGGCGAAGGGATGATCGCGACCGCCGGCGGGATCGACACGCACATCCATTTCATCTGCCCGCAACAAATTGAGGAAGCGATTGCTTCGGGTATTACCACCATGATCGGCGGCGGGACCGGTCCGGCGGCCGGAACTTGCGCCACCACCTGTACTCCCGGTCCGTGGCATATCGAACGCATGCTCCAGGCCGCCGAAGGTTATCCCATGAACTTGGGATTTCTTGGCAAGGGCAATGCCAGCCGGCCGGAACCGCTCCGTGAACAGATTGCTGCGGGGGCGATCGGTTTGAAGCTGCACGAGGACTGGGGAACGACTCCCGCCGCGATCGATACCTGTCTCGGAGTTGCCGACGATACTGACACGCAGGTCGCGATTCACACCGATACGCTGAATGAGTCTGGATTTGTGGAGACGAGCGTCGCTGCGTTCAAAGGTCGGACCATTCACACTTATCATACCGAAGGGGCCGGCGGCGGCCACGCTCCGGATATTATCAAGGTGTGCGGCGAACCGAATGTGCTGCCGTCGTCGACCAATCCCACCCGGCCATTCACGGTCAACACGTTGGATGAGCATCTCGATATGCTGATGGTCTGCCATCACCTTGATCCCGCGATCGCCGGAAGATCTGGCGTTTGCCGAATCAAGGATCCGGCGGGAAACGATCGCCGCGGAAGATATCCTCCATGACCTTGGCGCGCTCTCGATGATCTCGAGCGATTCTCAGGCGATGGGCCGGGTTGGCGAGGTCATCCTCCGAACCTGGCAAACGGCCCATAAGATGAAGACACAGCGAGGACGGCTTCCGGACGATACGGCTGACCACGATAACTTTCGGGTAAAACGTTATGTCGCCAAATACACGATCAATCCGGCTTTGACCCACGGCATTGCTCATGAAGTCGGTTCGATTGAGACCGGCAAGTGGGCCGATCTGGTTCTGTGGCAGCCCGCCTTCTTTGGCATAAAACCCAGCCTGATTTTAAAAGGCGGCATGATTTCCGTGGCGCTGATGGGCGATCCGAACGCCTCGATCCCTACCCCGCAACCTGTCCGGTACCGCAACATGTTCGGGTGCAGCGGAGAAGCGCTGGCCCGTACTTGCTTTACGTTTGTTTCGAGAGAGGCCGCGGAAAACAAAGTTGCGGAATGTTACGGACTCCGCAAACAAATCGCAGCGGTGAAAGATGTCCGGAAGTTGCGAAAATCGGACCTGATCCACAACGGTTTGACTCCGCGGATCACGGTGGATCCAGAAACGTATCAGGTGATCGCTGACGGCGAAACGCTCCTCTGCGAACCGGCGGAGGTGCTACCGATGGCTCAGCGCTATTTTCTTTTCTAAGAAGACGATGACGATGGTTCGGATCGAGAAAATCCTGACCGAAACAACCGGGACCCTGCCGCCGGCCAAAATGGAGATGCTGCGCTTGCCCTTCGACCTCCGCCAGAAAAGTCGGCAGCAGGCCCAGTTCGATTCCGGAGAAACCGTGCAATTGTTTCTCCCGCACGGCACCCGGCTGAAGGACGGCGATCTCCTGGAGACAACCGATGGAAGAGTCGCGGTCGTCAAGGCTACGCCGGAAAGAGTACTGGTCGTCACCGCGGACTCGACGATCGGGCTTGCCCGCCTGGCTTATCACTTGGGGAACAGACATACACCTGTCGAACTCGGAGAAGGTTATCTCCGGCTCGAGTACGATTCGGTGCTGGAAGAAATGCTGCGCGGTTTGGGTGGCAAGGTGGAGGAACGGTCGGAGCCGTTTGAGCCTGAACAAGGCGCCTACGGCGGCGGTCATCAGCACGATATTGATGAGAAGGGGAAGCGCGAGCGTGCCCAGGAAGTTTTTCACGGGCGTGACTCTTGAGCGGCTTGAGCGGCTTGAGCGGCTTGAGCGGCTTGAGCGACTTGAGCGACTGACACTAGCACTGACACTGGCACTCTTTGAACTCCTGCAACTCCCGAACTCCTCCAACTCCTGACTCCCGACTCCTGAGTCCCGACTCCTTCCGGATAGAAGCGTTGGCCAAGATTCTTCAACTGGCCTCGCCGGCGCTACCTTTGGGCAGCTTCAGCTATTCTCACGGATTAGAGACGGCGATTGAAGCCGGAGTGGTCCGAAACGCCGTAACCACTCGCTCCTGGATTGAATCGGGTCTGCGATGGGTGCTTGGCCGGTGTGAGCTGCCCGTGTATTTTCATCAGTTCGCTGCGTGGCAAGCCGGTTGTGCCGCCGATTTGCAAAATCTGAATCGGTGGTTCCTGGCATCCCGGGAAACGAGGGAACTCCGCGAGGAGACGGAACAGCTGGGCTGGTCCCTCGCCCGGCTTGCTCTGAGCCTGGATATAAACGACGCGCAGCGCCGAGATATTCTCCAGGCGATCCGGCCAGTCAGTTTCCCTACCGTTTACGCCTTTGTCGCGCACGGTTTTTTGCTCGATCCAAAAGCCGCAGCGACAGCGTATTGTTTTAGCTGGTTGGAGAACCAGGTCGCAACTGCGCTGAAAGCGGTGCCGCTTGGTCAAACGGAAGGCCAAAAGATTATCGCGGCGCTGCGACCTTGCTTGGCCGAGGTCATTGCGCAAGGCGAGCTGCGGCTCGCGGAAATCACGACTTACGCTCCGCACCTGGCGATTCTCAGCGCGCGACATGAAAGCCTCTATACGCGACTATTTCGCTCATGAGCGACCTGACTAAAACCCGTCGTACGAAGCGCAACCCTCCTCTGCGTCTCGGGGTAGGTGGTCCCGTTGGCAGCGGAAAGACGACTTTGATTGAGGTTCTCTGCAAGAACCTCCGCAGCCGGTACGATTTAGTGGTTATTACCAATGATATTTACACCAAAGAGGATCAACGTTTGTTAACTCAGGCCGGAGCGCTGCCGCCTGAGCGCATCATGGGCGTGGAAACGGGCGGTTGTCCTCATACTGCCATCCGCGAAGATGCTTCGATCAATCTCGAGGCCGTGGACCAGATGCTCGGCCGCTTTCCGGATGCCGACATCATTTTCATCGAATCCGGCGGCGATAATCTGGCGGCGACCTTCAGCCCCGAGCTGTCTGACCTGACGATTTATGTTATCGACGTTGCCGGCGGCGAAAAAATTCCGCGCAAAGGCGGCCCGGGGATTACCAAATCGGATCTGCTGGTAATTAACAAAATCGACTTGGCACCTCACGTTGGCGCTTCGCTCGAAGTCATGCGAGCCGATGCCGAAAAGATGCGCGGCACTCGTCCTTTTGTGATGTCCGATCTGAAGAAGGGCGAAGGGCTGCCTCTGATAGTCAAGTTCATCGAAGAACACGGTATGCTGGGAGCGGAGTGAAGAGAACGGGCGAATAAGGCGGAAGGGGGATGGCATCGGCTCAGGTGGGATAACCGGCGCGGAACTCTCTCATTAAAAGGGGCGGAAAAGTGGTGTCTGTCGAGGTCGAACCATCCTTGTCACGGGCATCGACCAAGTCCGGATCGGCCGCGGCGAGAGGTCGCACTGTCCAAGTCACCTGCTCTCATGGCTCTAAGGATGCGGCGCTGCTGATTCATTTGAGATTCATTCCAGGCCAACGCCTCAGCTGGCTCTATTTTGGAATTCAGTTGCGGACTCTCTCCTCAGATGAGTTAGCTGTACGAAGCAGCTTGGCTTATACCCCACCAACAACTCAAGCGGACTTCCTTGCTCCCCTTCTGGATCGAGACCGTTCAGGAATCGTTGGCGATTGCTAAGGAGCACGCGTTTCTCTCTCCCCCAGCAGAATGAATACGACCTCCACCTTCACCGCACTGCGAAATCCGATTTATCGCAATCTCTGGCTTGCCACCCTGCTGTCGGGGACTTGCGTCGCGGCTCAGGAGACTGCCGCGACCTGGGTGATGAATTCGTTGGGGCGATCCGGGATGTTTCTTTCTCTGATCTCGACCTTTTCTTCGTTGCCCTTCTTTCTTTTCACCCTGCCGGCGGGCGCTCTGGCCGATATCATTGATCGACGCAAACTCATCTCGGTCATGAATACCTGGCTTGCCTTGTCCGCCGGGCTTCTGGCGACCTTTGGCTGGTTGAACCTGCTCAATCCCTACCTCATTCTCGGCTGTATTTTCCTGCTGGGAGTCGGCTTCGCCTTTAATGCTCCAGCTTGGACTTCGGTCATTCCGGAGATTGTTTCAAACGAGGAGCTCCCGTCCGCCGCTGCCCTGGGCGGATTGCAACTGAACATGTCCGGGATTATCGGGCCGGCGTTAGGTGGGCTGCTCATTCCCCTCGTCGGCGCCAACGGGCTGTTCGCTCTGAACTCCGCAGGTTTCGTGGTAGTGATTCTTGCGCTCCTGGGATGGCGCCGACAAAGGACCGCCACGCATCTGCCGCTGGAAAGCTTCTTCGAATCCCTCACAGCGGCGATCCGGTATCTTCGCTTTACTCCAGGGATCCAGGTTGTAGTCGGGCGCAACGTTCTCTTCGCGTTTTTCATCTCGCTCATCCCCGCTCTCCTGCCGGTGGTGGCTCTGAAAGGCCTGCATCTGGATGCTTCCGAGCTGGGATTCCTCTTTACCAGCATGGGCATTGGGTCAGTGGGTTGCGCTGTTTTTGTGATCCCGGCGCTACGCGCCCGTTTCTCGTCCAATCGGATCACGATCATCGCTAACACGCTGGTGATTGTGGTTTACCTGCTGATGGCATTTGTCCAAGATCACGTCGCATTCATTCTGGTAGCCGCTCTTGCTGGAATCGGATGGACATTATGCGCGGCTGAACTCTGGGTGGCGAGTCAGCGAGCAGCTCCGCCGTGGGCCAGGGGTCGGATGAACGCCACAATCATTATGGGGTCGCAAGGAGCGATGGCTCTGGGCGGGATCGTCTGGGGCGGCACCGCGGCCGAAGCGGGTACGGGTCCGGTGTTGCTGGTGGCTGCGGTTCTCTTAGCGATTAGCCTCTACTTGGCGATCCGATTTTCCATCGATTTCACCAGCGCCCTGGATTTGACGCCCGCCACGGTAACAACGTTCTCGCATAGGTTGATTGAAATGCCTGAACCGCAAGACGGTCCAGTCCTTGTCACCCGTGAATTTGAAATCGATCGAAAGGGCGGACCTGAATTGGCGGATCTCGTTCGAAAAATCCGGCTGGTCTACTTACGCAACGGAGCGTTTAGCTGGCATCTGCACGAAGATCTCAGCCGATCGAACGTTTTTCGGATGGAGATGATGCTGCCTTCGTGGAACGGCTATCTGTTAGCGCGGGAAAGATTTACCAAAGCTGAACACGAGCTGATCAGTGCGCTTGAGGCCCTCCACGTCGGGGGTTCGCCGGTAGAAGAACGAGTATTTGTATGTGTGAACCGGGAAATGTTGTGAGAACGCTCGCCGGTGGTACCCGTGGCAGCAGAGATTCGTTTCGCTTGCACCAATCCTGGGCTTCTCTTGTTCGTACTACTTTCTTCTTATGTGATGTTTTCCTGCGAAGATTTCGGAGGAGCCAGACAAGGTTGTTTTCATTTACTGTCTACGTTGGAATCACGCGCGGCTAGACGGCTATTACGTTTCGCGGAGAGCCTTCTTTGCGATTTTTGCGATCTTTTGTTCGACCTCTTCGGTGTTCTCGTTTCCAGCCGATAATGCTGAAGAGTTTGAACAGAAGCTCCCAAGCAGTGCAAAGAAGAGAAATCGTTGAAAGTCGTCTGCTAGACGCCGTCTCTCTTTTCCCGAGAGGGCTACAACGACGAGCAGAGCAGGATTTGGTTGCGGCTACGCTGCGCTGTGATCTTCGCGGTCTTCTGTAAAGAAACGTCTTGTGCAAAGGCGGCAGATACGACGATGCCGTCCGCGCTACGTTCTGGCAGCAAGATGCTAAGGTGCCACGCGATCAGCGATCTCGAATTTGCCCTCTTCGATGGCGATTACGAGGACTGGTTTCGAGGCGTTTCGGTGTTCGTCGATCGTGATCGTGCCGGTGACACCCGCAAAATCTTTCGTGGTAGCCAAGGTATCCCGGATGGCGTTCGACGCTGGTTTACCGGCCCGCTTGATCGCATCCGCCAGAAGACGCGCCGCATCGTAGCCCAGAGCCGCGAATGTATCGGGAATCGACCCAAATTTCGCCCGATACTCGTCAACAAAATGGCGGACAATCGGCGACGGGTCGTCGGGCGAAAAGTGGTTGGTAAAATAACAACCGTTCACTGCTTTCCCGCCGACCGAGAGCAGGGTTTCATTGGCCCAGCCATCGCAGCCCAGTCCCGGGAAGGTCAACCCGATCTGGCGCGCCTGCTTCAAAATGAGGCTTACCTCCGGGTAATATCCCGGGATGTAAAGAGCGTCCGGGCGGGATGCTTTGATATCGCTGAGCTGCGCTCGAAAATCGGTGTCGCCGCTGCCATAGCTCTGCTCCTTGACGATCTGCCCCCCGAGCTTGGTGAACTCCTCCTTGAAGAAGCGAGCGAGATCGACACTGTAATCCTGTTTCACATCCGCTAGCGCAGCAATGCGGGTGAGGTGCAGGCGGTCATACCCAAACCGCGCGATGACTCGCGCCTGGAGTTTATCAAGAAAACACACACGAAAAATGTAATCGCCAATCTCGGTAATCCGAGGATTGGTGGCGCTCGGGGTGATCATCGGAACTTTCGCGGCTTGGGCGATCGGCGCAGCCTCGAGGGTAGCGGAAGATGTGGCGTCTCCGAGGATAGCGATCACATGGTCCTCAGTGATCAGCTTGCGTACACCGGTCGCGCTCTGACCAGGTTTGGACTGGTTATCTTCGCTGATCAGCTGGATTTCCTGGCCAAGTACTGCTCCAGCGCCGTTTATCTCCTGGAAAGCCAGAAGAAAGCCTTGATGGCTGGAAATCCCGAATTGCGAAACCGCACCGCTGAGTGGATTAATTTCCCCGATTTCGATCTGGGCTCGCGCGTTGATGGAACCGAACGCGAGCAGAATGAAAACAGCGGCAAGGATCCGGCTGAGAGGAGGAAGTTCAGGGAAGTTCAAGGAAGTTCAGGGAATTCAGGGAACTCGGAATTCAGCGCTCAGACAAAGGGAACGCATCGCATACTGCAATCAATTGAGTACCTGGAAGTGCGACCTCCCGAATTCTGATGTTCCGTTTCGCCGTAGGTTTCTCCTTCGCGGTTATCGATTCTATCAATTCTCGCTTGAATTTCTGAACCAGAACTTAAGCTCGCTTCCCTGAACTTCCCTAGCCTCAAGTGGCCTTGGGTGGCTGGATGGTCTGAAAATAACGCATCGCACCGTTCTTGATCGTGAGAATGACGGCCGATTTTGTGGCGTTACGTTCCGCATTGATCGTGATGTTTCCGGAAACGCCCGGGAAATCCTTTGTACTGGCGATTGCGTCGCGCAGCTTTTCCGGATCGGTCCCGCCCGCCCGCTTAATGGCGTCGGCCAGGAGCTTGGCTGCGTCATAGCCGAGCGCGGCGAAGGCGTCGGGCAAAGCGTTATATTTCTGTTTATACTTGGAAACGAACTGCTGCACGATCGGCGACTGGTCATCCACCGAGAAGTGATTGGAGAAAAAGGCGCCTTCGATTGCTTTGCCGCCAACCGGAATCAGCGAGGCACCGTCCCAGCCATCACCGCCGACCAGGGTTGCCTTAATACCGAATTGGCGGGCCTGCTTGGCAATCAAGGCAGCTTCCGGATAATAGCCGGTAATGACGATGACATCCGGATTAGCCGCTTTCAAATCGGTTAATTGCGCCCGGAAATCTTTGTCACCGGAGCTGTAACTCTGTTGCTTGACCACCTCGCCTCCACGCTTTTCCAGGTAGTTCTTCGCGATATTGGTCAGGCCGACACTGTAGTCCTGTTTGACATCCGTCATGAAGGCGACCCGCTTTTTCTCCAGGTTTTCCAGGATGAACCGGGCGATAACCACGGCTTGAAAATCATCAGTGAAACAGACGCGGAAAATGAAGTCGCCGACTTGCGTTACCCGCGGGTTGGTTGCGGCGGTCGCGATCAAGGGGATTCTGCTCTCCTGAGCGATCGGGGCTGCTTCGAGCGTTTTGGAAGATGCGACCTCTCCGATGATAGCGACGACGTGATCCTGAGAGATCAGTTTGCGAACAATAGTCGTCGTCTCACCTTGCTTTGTCTGATTATCCTCGACGATCAGATCAATTTTTTTCCCGAGAACGCCGCCGGCATCGTTGATCTCCTGGACCGCCATCTGGACGCCGTTGTTCTGGGATGTTCCGAAACTCGCGTTGTCTCCAGTCAACGACCCAAACTCTCCGATCTTGATTGTCTCCTGAGAGATCGCCGGACCGGCCAAGGCCGCCATCAGGCACGCCGAAAGAATAACCAAACGCTTCATAAATCGGCGATACTAGCAACCGGCGAACAAACTGCAATTCCGGTTTTAAGGAACAGCGAGGTGAACCACAGATTTCACAGATTATGACTGCCGGAAGCTACTCGGGACGTGACCGCTTCGTCACCCGCGCGGCCAAAGTAACCCGGGGCTCTCGTCTTGTACCTGGGGGAAAGTGACGCGGAAAGCCGTGCATCGTCGCCCGAAACCAGAAATTCGATCGGAGGGCAGTTCGCAAACTCTTTCTGAATCTGTGAGAATCGGTAAAATCTGTGGTTCACCAGATCCTCTCTTTTAACCGTTCATATCTTCGCCCACGACGTAGCGGCTGAACCGGCGAATGACGATATTTTCCCCGACTTCGGAGATCTGCTTGGAGATCAAGTCTTTGATGGTCTGATCCGGATCTTTGATGAAGGGCTGGTCGAGCAAGCACATGCTGGAGAAAAACTTCTCTAATTTGCCTTCGACAATTTTTGTTACGACGTTTTCCGGTTTGCCCTTTACCTGGTCTCGATAGATGTCCTTTTCTCGATCGATCACACTTGCCGGCACCTGGTCCCGACTGACATACATCGGGTGGGCAGCCGCGATGTGTAGCGTGATGTTTGTGACGAACTCAAGAAACTTTTCGTTCTTCGCAACAAAGTCGGTCTCGCAATTGATCTCGGTCAGCACGCCGACCTTGCCATTGAGATGGATGTAGGAAGCAATAACGCCTTCCTTGGCCGACCGACTTGCTTTCTTGGAGGCAGTGGCGATTCCCCTTTTCCGGAGGATATCCTCGGCCTTGTCGAGATCACCGTCAGATTCGACCAGTGCCCTTTTACAATCCATCATTCCGGCATTGGTTTTTTCCCGGAGTTGTTTAACGAGAGAAGGATTTACATCAGCCATAAACGTCGCTTTCGGCCTCTGCGCGATTTTTGACGACTAGCACACCTCAAGACGAGCGCCGTGTCGGTTTAACCGGCGACGGCCGCCAGGGTAGCTGCTTCTTCCTTGGCCGACTCGTGAGAAGCCGAGTAGATGGCATCGACCAGCTTCTGCAGGATAACCCGGATCGCCCGGATCGCATCATCGTTACCGGCAATCGGATAGGTAACCTTCTCAGGGTCCGCATTGGTGTCCACGACGGCGATCGTCGGTATCCGGAGCCGTTGCGCTTCCGCCACGGCAATAGCCTCGCGAGTCGTATCAATGATGACCAAAACGTCGGGTAGGGAATCCATGGTCCGGATCCCTTCGAGATTCCTCCGCAGCTTTTCCGCCTCGCGTCTTAAAGCCGAAAGCTCCTGTTTTCCCATCTTCGAGTACTCGGGCGATTGCTCGATCTGTTCGAGATAAGTCAGGCGTCCGACACTCTTGCGGATGGTCGCGAGATTGGTCAGGGTACCACCAAGCCATCGCTGGTTGACATAAAACTGACCGCAAGCTTGCGCTGCTTCCTTAACCGCTTCCTGGGCCTGCTTTTTGCAGCCAATGAATAACACTTTGCCGCCGTCTCGTGAAACCTGCGCCAGATAATCAGTGGCGGCTTGCAGTTGCTTGACGGTTTCGGACAAGTTGATGATGTAAATGGAATTTCTCTGCTCGAAGATGAACGGTTTCATCTTTGGATTCCACCGTTTGGTCTGGTGCCCAAAATGAACTCCGGCTTCGAGGAGTTCGGTCATTAATTCCATTGAAGACATAGCTATATCTGTGAGAACCGGAAGGCATTCAAATAGGCCTTCCGCGCGGAGCCGGAGACTATGCTGCAGGTGGCCCGCATCCGCAAGGGAAAATCTCGGAGGTTAGCAGGGGCCGAGAGTCGAAAGATCATCTCGCAGCGTGTCTTTCGCCCTTGTTCCGGTAGGGCGAAAATTTATTCGAGCCTCAGCGAGAACTTGTTTGAGCCGTCTGTAGCGTGGCCAGCTCCAGCGCCCGGCTCGAACGAGTCTTCGCCGAAGGCTCAGATGAATTCTCGCCCTACCGGAACAAGGGCTGGTGCCACGTTGCGAGACATGCTCGTTCATCCGTGGGTTTCGGCGTAACGGGCGAAGAGCCAGAGCACATCAGACAGTCGATTCAGATACCGGATAGCATCGGGGTTGACGTGTTCGGCACTGTCGGCCAGTGCCACGACCCGCCGCTCGGCTCGCCGGCAAGTGGTTCGAGCAACATCGAGCGTAGCGGACCCCAGCGTGTGACCGGGAGTCGCCCAATGTTTAAAAATGATGTGATGATTTTTCTCGAGATCATCCACAATCGCCGTGAGCCGGTCGACCATACCCGCAGCCACCAATTCATAGCCGTCCTTCTGGTATCGCTCGCGGTCCTCATCGGCGATCGCCAGTTCACCCATCAGGATGACCAGCTCTTTCTGGATGGAAAGAACCGCACTGCCGATGAGCGGTTCGCTGACAGTCGCCCGGACCATCCCCAAGGCCGCATTTAACTCGTCGACAGTACCGTAAGCTTCCACCCGGCGCTGTGTTTTCGGCACCCGCCGATTGTACATCAGCGCCGTCTGGCCGGCGTCACCGGTTTTCGTGGCAATTGACACCTTTTTTGGCAGAGCCAATGAACCGACGAGGGGCCTAATGCTTAGCCGACCGCCGGTTCCTCTTCCGGCAGCGGTGCTTCGGCAACAGGTTCTCCGGTCTCGACCATGCGAATGGCGCGGTGGTCGCTAAAACCGGTGCCCGCCGGGATGAGATGACCCATGATCACGTTTTCCTTGAAACCGCGCAGGTGATCAATTTTGCCGAGCGTGGCCGCTTCGGTCAGCACCCGGGTAGTATCCTGAAACGAGGCCGCAGAAATAAAGCTGTCCGTCTCGAGTGATGCTTTGGTTATACCCAAAAGTACCGGCACGGCTTCGGCCGGTTTACCGCCTTGCTCGACTACTCGCCGATTCTCTTTTTCGAATTCGAGCCGGTCAATCTGGTCGCCCCACAACAGAACGGTATCGCCCGGTTCGGTGACTTTCACCTTGCGGAGCATTTGCCGGACGATGATCTCGATGTGCTTGTCATTGATCTCGACACCCTGTAGCCGATAGACCTCCTGCACTTCATTGACCAGATGTTCCTGGAGATCCTGCGGTCCGCAAACTTCGAGAATTTCGTGCGGAACGATCGGACCCTCTGTCAGTTGGGAACCTTTTCGCACGAAATCGCCTTTGAAGACGATGATATGCTTATTCAGAGGGATCAGGTGTTCTTCCTCCTGTCCAGTCGTCGGATCCCGCAGAATCAGTCGCCGCTTACCGCGAACCGTACCACCGAACTCAACGGTGCCATCGATTTTCGCAATTTCCGCTGCGTCTTTCGGGCGGCGTGCTTCGAACAGCTCGGCCACTCGAGGAAGACCACCCGTAATATCTTTTGTCTTGGCGATTTTCCGAGGCGTTTTCGCCAAGAGCGTTCCGGCGAGAACCTTCTTGCCTTCCTGAGCGACGATATGAGCTCCCGCAGGAATCGAATAGCTCGCCAGCACGGTGTGCGTCGGCGCTTTGCCATCCTCTACGATAACCACTTGCGGATGCAGATCTTCTTTGTGCTCGATCACCACTGTACCCAGTACACCGGTCGCTTCATCGATCTCGCGCTTCACCGTGACGCCCGGAATCATGTCCCGGAACTCAACGCGCCCCGTTTTCTCAGTCAGAATCGGAACGTTATAAGGATCCCACTGCACGAAGGTGTCGCCCTTCTTCACCGGCTGGCCGTCACCGACGGAAACCACTGAACCGACAACGACGTTATAGCGTTCGAGTTCGCGGCCATCCTTGGCGTGAACCGAGACTGAGCCGTTCTTGTTCAGCACGATGTAGTTGCCATCCACGGATTTGACGACCCTCAGTTCGTTAAAGTGAAGAGTCCCTTCGTTCTTTGCTTTGATGATCGGTTGCTTGAAAAGCTGCGTCGCCGTACCACCGATGTGGAAGGTACGCATGGTGAGCTGAGTGCCCGGCTCCCCGATGCTTTGCGCGGCGATGATACCGACTGCTTCCCCGAGCTTCACCATTTGCCCGGTAGCCAGGTTGCGTCCGTAGCAGCGCGCACAAACGCCCCGCTTCGACTCGCAGGTCAGGACCGACCGGATCTTAAGCTGCTCCACCCCGATATCCATAAGGGCCTGACCATGCGGCTCTTCGATCAGCTCGTTGACCTTAATGATATTCTTTTTCGTGACTGGATTGACAATCGTCTCACAACTGACGCGCCCGACAATCCTCGTCGCCAAGTCGACTACCTCATCGTCGCCTTCATAAATCGGGCGAACAACGATGCCGTTGGCCGTACCGCAATCCGGCTCGACGATGATGACGTCCTGCGCCGCATCGACCAATTTCCGGGTCAGATAACCCGAGTCTGCCGTTTTCAAAGCGGTATCAGCCAGGCCTTTCCGGGCGCCGTGAGTGGAGATGAAATACTCCAGGACCGATAAACCTTCCCGAAAGTTGGAAGTGATGGGACGCTCAATGATTTCCCCCGAAGGCTTCGCCATCAAACCGCGCATTCCGGCCAACTGTTTGACCTGTTGCCGATTGCCTCGAGCGCCCGAGTCCTGCATCAGATACACCGGGTTCAGCTCGCGCCGTCCTTCGTTATACTCCAGTGTACGGAACATCACGTTGGAGATCTCCTCACCGGCGTGAGTCCAGATATCGATGATCTTGTTGTAACGCTCGCCGTCGGTGATGATACCGCTGCGGTATTGACGCTCGACCAGGGAGATCTGCTTGTAGGCTTTATCCAGCTCGATCTTCTTTTCCTCCGGGATTATCATGTCGGTAATGCCGATAGACACGCCCGCTTTCGTTGCCCAGTGGAAGCCGAGTTCCTTCAGTTTGTCCAGTGTCTCGACGGTACCGCTCTGGCCGGCTACCTGGTAAGTACGCCAAATGATGTCGCTCAGCTGTTTCTTGCCGGCCACTTTGTTGAAATAACCAAGCTGCGCCGGCCAGATCCCGTTGAATACCACTCGGCCCGCAGTCGTTTCGAGCGTTTTGTTCTCAGAATTTCCGTAGATCGTCTGCCGGCCAAAATCCGGATTCCGGAAACGAATCCGGTCATGAACACGAATAGCGCCTTCGGTTAGAGCAAACTCCAGCTCCGTCGCATTTGCGAAGAGCCGCAAGCGCTCCTCGTTCTGGGCGCCCTTGCGCGGATTTTGGGTAAGATAGTAGCAGCCAAGCACGATATCCTGGGACGGAGTCGTAATTGGTTTGCCGCTCGAAGGTGAAAAGATGTTGTTTGGCGCCAGCATCAGGAGGCGAGCCTCCATTTGCGCTTCCACCGATAGAGGGACGTGGACGGCCATCTGGTCGCCATCGAAGTCAGCATTGTAGGCGGTGCAGACCAGGGGATGGACCCGGATTGCTTCACCTTCGATCAGCATGGGCTCGAACGCCTGGATCGAAAGCCGGTGCAGAGTCGGCGCTCGATTCAGCAACACAGGGTGACCTCTGGTGACCTCATCGAGAATGTCCCAGACCTCCGGTGTCTGGCGCTCTATCATCTTTTTGGCGCTCCGGACCGTGTGCACGTATCCCAGTTCCTTCAGACGGCGAATAATGAACGGCTCAAACAGGACGAGGGCCATCTTTTTCGGAAGCCCGCACTGGTGCAGTTTCAATTCCGGCCCAATGACAATCACCGATCGGCCGGAATAGTCGACCCGTTTACCAAGAAGATTCTGGCGAAAGCGGCCGCCCTTGCCTTTCAGCATATCGCTGAGAGATTTCAGGGGACGGTTGCCGGCGCCGGTAACGGCGCGCCCATGCCGGCCGTTATCAAACAAGGCGTCGACCGCCTCCTGCAGCATGCGCTTCTCGTTCCGGATGATCACATCGGGAGTCTTCAGCTGGAGCAGGTTTTTCAACCGGTTATTTCGATTGATGACTCTCCGGTAGAGATCGTTTAGGTCAGAGGTCGCGAATCGGCCGCCTTCCAGCGGTACCAAAGGCCTCAGATCTGGCGGGATCACCGGAAGAACATCCAGGATCATCCATTCCGGACGCGAATGCGAACTCATGAAACCCTGCACAAGCTTGAGGCGTTTGGCCAACTTCTTGCGAATTTGTTTGCTCTTGGTGTTGTTGATCGCTTCTTCGAGCTCGCGATTGAGCTGGTGTAATTCGGCCTGGGTAAGCAGCAGCCTGATCGCTTCGGCTCCCATGCCGGCGACAAACGTATCGCCATACTGCTCCTGCGCTTCGCGATATTCCTGCTCGTTGAGCAACTGGCATTTCTGCAGCGGCGTCTGGCCCGGATCGATGACGATGTAATCCTCGTAATAGATCACTCGCTCAAGCTGCCGAGAGCTCATGTCGAGCATCAAGCCGATCCGCGAAGGCATACACTTGTAGAACCAGATGTGCGAGACCGGCACGGCGAGTTCGATGTGACCCATCCGTTCCCGGCGGACCCGAGAGAGGGTGACTTCCACACCGCACCGATCGCAGATGACGCCCTTGTGTTTGATGCGTTTGTATTTTCCACAGGAACATTCCCAGTCCCGGGTCGGTCCGAAGATACGTTCGCAGAATAGACCGCCTTTCTCTGGTTTGAATGTTCGGTAATTGATTGTTTCTGGATTTTTGACCTCGCCCTTACTCCAGGAACGAATGGCATCGGGAGAAGCGACACTGATTCCGACCTGGTCAAACCCGACGGAGCGTTCTTCACCGAAAATTTCGCGAAGATTGGTTTCGTTCATAATTCGCGGACTACTGGTTTATTAGAAAATTTTGCTGCAGCTCTCCCGTTTCCCGCCTGGCTGAACAAAAGAATAACTGATTGGATTGTGATCATTGATTCGGGACCGGCCGAGGCCTACACGGCGGCGGCGGTCAACTCCAGAGAAGGATCAGGATAAGTTTGCGGTCGCCCCCCAACCTTTACGTCGAGGCCGAGGCTTTGCATTTCCTTGATCAAAACGTTGAAAGACTCCGGCGTACCCGCCTCCAGCGAGTTATCGCCTTTCACGATCGATTCGTAGATCCGGGTGCGGCCTTGCACATCATCGGATTTAACCGTCAGCAACTCTTGCAAGGTATAGGCCGCACCATAGGCTTCCAGAGCCCAGACCTCCATTTCCCCAAATCGTTGACCCCCATATTGGGCTTTGCCGCCCAGTGGTTGCTGCGTGACCAGCGAGTAAGGTCCCACCGCACGCGCGTGAATCTTGTCCGCGACCAAGTGGCCAAGCTTCAGCATATAAATATAGCCCACCACGACGTTCTGATCGAACGGCTCGCCGGTACGGCCGTCACGCAACTCCGACTTGCCGTTCTCGTTGACCCAGGCGAACCCACTCTTCTTCTTCGCCTCTGTCAGATACTTGCGAATCTCCGGTTCCTCAATTCCATCGAAGACCGGAGTGGCTACATTGAAGCCCAATGCCTTTGCCGCTACACCCAAGTGTGTTTCAAGGACTTGACCGACATTCATTCGGCTCGGCACTCCAAGCGGGTTCAGCACGATCTCAACCGGCGTACCATCACTGAGGAATGGCATGTCCTCTTCCGCCACGATTTTCGCAACCACGCCCTTGTTGCCATGCCGGCCTGCCATCTTGTCGCCGACACTCAATTTGCGTTTGCTCGCAATGTAAACTTTGACCTGTTTGATAATCCCCGGATCAATGTCATCGCCGCTCTCGATTCGATCCAGAGAGCGTTCTTTCTCGAGATCGAGCTCGGCAAACTTGTGTTCGAACTGGCTGATGATCTCCCGAATCTTGTTACGGATCGGACTCGGATCGATGTCGATATGGTCGTATACTCCGGCCAGTTTTCGCAGGAGTGTCTTGGTGATCTTGCGGTTGGCCGGAATGATGATTTCGCCGGTCTCGGCGTTCACCACATCGAGCGGAATCTTTTCGCCGAGAAGAACGTTGGAAAGAGCCTCCGTGAGTTCTTCGTGCAACTCTTCCTTCCTTTGACGGTAATCTTCGGAAATTTGTTTCGCCTGGCGCTTGGTCTCCGCTGGAGTCAGTTTTTGCTTCTGGACTTCTTTGCGTGAAGAGACCTTGACATCCATCACAATACCGTACGTACCGGAAGGCACGGTCAGCGAAGTGTCTTTGACGTCGGCGGCCTTCTCACCAAAGATCGCTCGCAACAGACGTTCTTCCGGCGCTAGCTCGGTTTCGCTTTTCGGAGTAATTTTACCGACCAAAATATCCCCCGGCTTCACCTCTGCACCGACCCGAATCACGCCGTCCGGACTGAGATTACGCAAAGCCTCTTCGCTGACATTCGGGATATCACGCGTGATTTCTTCTGGCCCGAGCTTGGTATCACGCGCCCCGATTTCAAACTCATCAATGTGGATGGAAGTATAGATATCCTCCTTGACCACTTTTTCCGAGATCAGGATGGCGTCTTCAAAGTTGTAGCCATTCCAGGGCATGAACGCGACGAGAACGTTTCGGCCGAGCGCCAACTCACCGTTCTCGGTATTCGGCCCATCCGCGATTACCTGCCCGGCCTCGATCTTTTCGCCCTTCCGTACGATCGGCTTCTGGTTGATGCAAGTCCCCGCGTTTGACCGCATGAACTTACGCAATTCGTAGACAAAGCAGCCGGCTTCGGGCCGGCTGACCAGCCGGCGTTTGCTGTCGGGCGCTTTGCCGTCCTTGGTGACAATGATGTGCTCGGCGCTCACCGAGGCAACAATCCCGTCCGCCTCGGCCACAATAACCGCTCGAGAATCGCGCGCGACTTTTCCTTCTAATCCGGTTCCGACCAGCGGGGCCTCCGATCGAATCAGCGGGACGCCCTGACGCTGCATGTTCGAGCCCATTAAAGCACGGTTCGCATCGTCGTGTTCCAAAAAGGGAATCAGGCCCGCGGCCACTGAGACCAGTTGTTTCGGCGAGATATCCATGTAGTGGATCTTGTTCGGCTCGACTTCAAGAAAATCGCCGCGGTAACGGCAGGAAACCTTGACGTCGACGAAATGGCCGCGCGCATCCAAAGGGGCGTTGGCCTGCGCGACGAGATAATTCTCTTCGCGATCAGCCGTCAGAAATTCGATTTGATCAGTTACCCGCCCGTTCTCGACTCGGCGATAGGGTGTCTCGATAAACCCGAAATCGTTGATCCGCGCGAAGGTGCTCATCGAGCTGATCAGCCCAATATTCGGACCCTCCGGCGTCTCGATCGGGCAAATCCGCCCGTAGTGGGAGGGATGGACATCACGAACCTCGAATCCGGCGCGATCACGGCTCAATCCGCCTGGCCCGAGCGCAGACAGCCTGCGTTTGTGAGTGAGCTCGGCAAGCGGGTTGGTTTGATCCATAAACTGACTTAGCTGCGAACGTCCGAAGAAATCGCGGATCACCGCGCTCAAAGCCTTCGGGTTGATCAATTTCTGCGGAGTCATTCCGTCGATATTGACGTCAAAGAGAGTCATTCGCTCTTTTACCAGGCGTTCGGTCCTGGCCAAACCAACCCGGCACTGATTGGCGAGCAATTCACCCACCGTCCGAACGCGGCGACTGCCCAGATGGTCGATATCGTCAAGCAGCCCTTCACCCTTGCGCAGGGTGACCAGATATTTCATCGCGCCGATAAAATCCTCCTTGGTGAGGGTGCGCTCAGCCAGGTCAACGTCGATGCCCAGTTTTTGGTTGATCTTGTAGCGTCCCACTCGACCCAGGTCGTACTTCTTCGGATCGAAGAATAAGCGACGCAGCAAACCCCGCGCATTCGCCACGGTTGGCGGATCGCCCGGGCGCAAACGCCGGTAGATATCTTTGAGCGCCTCTTCCTCGTCGTGAGCTGGATCTTTCTTGAGGGATTTGATGATCGTATCATCATTTTTCGTGTCGACGACTTCTACCTCGGTGACTCCAAGACTGAGGATCTGCTGAATAGTTGCCTTGGTGAGGGGTTCAAAAGCTCGGGCCACGGTAATCTCGCCGTCTCGAACATCGCTGATCAGAACTTTGGTAGTCAGTTCCTCCTCTTCGAGATCGTTGCGCAGCGGCAGCTTCTCGATGTTATAAAAAAGCCGGATGATTTCCGCGTCTGATCCATAGCCGATCGCCCGCAGGAAAGTTGTAGCGAGGAACTTCCGACGCCTTTTTCGCCGATCGAGGTAGATGTAAAGGAGATCGTTGGTATCGAACTGCACCTCAAGCCATGAGCCGCGATCCGGAATGATACGAAAGCTGTAAAGGACCTTCCCATTCAGGTGAATCGAGGACTCAAAGGCAATGCCGGGCGAGCGATGCAGCTGGCTGACAACGACCCGTTCGGCTCCGTTGATCACGAAGGTTCCCTGCGGAGTCATGAGCGGGATCTCGCCCATATACACCTTCTCCTCCTTAGTGCCTTTTTCGTCTTTCAACTGAAAGGTAACGTGCAAAGGAGCGCTCAAGGTCTGACCTTCCCGTTGACACTCCAGAGCGGACATTTTCGGGTCGCCGATGTCGTAGCTCACGAAATCGAGAACGACCTTGTCGTCGTAACTCTGAATTGGGAAAACCTCTCGAAAAACTGCTTGCAAGCCGACGCTCTTGCGTCTGCTTGGCGGGATATCCTTCTGAAGAAACTCGACGTAGGAGTTGAGCTGGACCTCAATCAGGTTTGGTGGCTCAACGGCTTCTTTAATCTTTCCGAAATAAATGCGCTCTGACATACGAGATCGTTAATCTAAGCCGAACCGGCACTTGCTCGTCGAAACCTGGGGAACGCCTACCTGTGGAGGTGGGATTTCAACAGCAAAGGGGAACAGAAGTAGCCCCAGTCACATGGCTTGTCAAATAAGCCACGCAAAAGGAGCCGACAAACTAAAACGTTGTTGTTAAACGTGCGAGCGATATCTCGAGTTCCCCCGCGGATAACGGAAAGGCACTCTAGCAGGGAAAAACGGAGACGCAAGGGGATTGTGAGGAGTCACATGGAGTCGACCAGTAGAGATTGAGCTTCCGACTACGGACAAGCCTTCGTCGCGGCCCGGACATGGAATGGCACAAACGCTTGACCGGAGGGCGCGCCGTAACCGTGCGAAGGCGGCCTGCTCGTCCAGATCGAGACGTAATCCAATGCTAGGAGGTCAAGCGGGAGCTTGCACCTACCGACCTTGGGGTGTTGCGAGATAATCGCTAGATTTTCGACCTACCGGAACAGCACGCCACCCGGGTCAGCCTTATCCACTCCGGGGTGAACCGGACCTTTCCTGGACTCCTGAAAAAAAGGCGCTCGCACAGAGCGAGCGCCTTGCAAGGTTCGATTTGGAGCAATGGTCTACTTGACCTCGACTTTCGCGCCGGCCGACTCAATCTTTTTCTTGATCTCGGCCGCTTCTTCTTTGGTGACTCCTTCCTTGACGGGTTTCGGAGCTCCTTCAACAAGCGCTTTCGCCTCCGCCAAGCCTAACCCGGATACGGATGCGCGCACTTCTTTGATGACCGCGATTTTGTTGGGGCCAACCTCCGTCAAAACGACATCGAATGTCGTCTTCTCTTCCGCCACAGGCGCCGCCGCGCCAGCCGCAGCCGGGGCAGCCGCCACGGCTACCGGCGCAGCCGCGCTGACTCCCCATTTTTCCTCCAACTTTTTGACCAGGTCGGCGATCTCCAAAACGGTGAGGCCGCTTAGCTGGTCTACTAATTGTGTTGTATCTGCCATGTTTTCCTCTTGCTTGGTATCGTCGCGCTCGGAAGCCTCACGAGCATTTAAGAACCGGCAGCCGCCGGTCCCGACGAGGAACCGGTTTTTTTTTTGCGATTTTCGCTCTGCGCGGCTTCCATCGCAGAGCGATGATGTGCCATCCGACTGGAACAAACCTTCGAGGCACGGAAATCCGCTCCCGCAGGCTTGACCTTGGGACGACGTTAAATGTCCTTTTGCTCGCCTCCTTGGTCTAGTTTTGCCTGGAGGATTCGGGCCAGAGATGCGCCCGGTTCGCCGAACACGCGCATGAGTTTTTGCAGGGGAGCGGTAAAGACGCCGAGCAACTGCGCTCGGAGGACATCTTTGCTCGGCAAATCAGCCAAGGCCTGAATCTGTTCCTTTGAGATGACGACGTGATCAAGCACTCCCAGCTTGACCGATGGCCTTTGGAACTCAGCCGAGAAGCTCTTCAGAACTTTCGCGGCCGCGCAAACATCACTCGTCCCCAAGACAATCGCAGTCTGTCCGGCCAAGCTGGATCCCAGGTCAGGAAACCCCACTTCAACCGCGGCTTTTTTTAGAAAGGTATTCTTAACTACCCGGCAGTGGGCTCCGACACCTGCCAGGCGAGTTCGCAATTCTGACAGCTGGCCCACGTTCATGCCCGTGTACTCGGTTACAATCAAAAAGGGCGACGCGTTCAAGCGCGATGTCAGTTCTTCGACGATGGAAGTCTTTTCAGCTCTCATTTTTAGCTCCGGATTACTTGGAATAGGGTCCAGCGTCGATTTTGATTCCCGGACTCATCGTCGCGCTGAGAGTGATGGATTGAAGAAACCGGCCCTTCGCGGAGGGCGGCCGGGATTTGGCGACGGCATCGATCACCGCCGTTCCATTTTCGACGAGAGCCTGCGGCTCAAAGGAGAACTTGCCAACCGGCACAGCGACATTGCCGTTCTTATCAAGCTTGAATTCCACCCGGCCCGCCTTGACTTCGCGGACTGCCTTAGCAGTGTCGTCGGTCACCGTACCGGTTTTCGGGTTGGGCATCAATCCGCGCGGACCCAGGACTTTGCCGAGCTTCCGAACCTCGGACATCGCCGATGGCGTCGCGATGGCCACATCGAAATCCTGAAAACCTTCCTGGCACTTCTTGATGAGGTCCTCAAAGCCGACGTACTCAGCGCCGGCTTCCCGAGCGGTTTCCGCGGCTTGCCCTTGCGCAAAAACAAGCACTCGAACCTTTTTGCCGCTGCCATGCGGCAAAGGACAAGTGCCGCGGACCATCTGATCAGACTGCCGGGGATCAACCCCTAGCTTGAAGGAGAGCGTGACAGTTTGGTCAAATTTTGTCGCGGGAATCAGTTTCAAGGCTCCAATCCCTTCCTGGAGCGAGAAAGATCTGCTGAGGTCGACCAGCGCCAAGCTGGCTCGATAACGTTTACTGCGTTTTTTTGTCTTCATATTGTAGCAGTTCCAGCGATCCCGATGGATCTCCTGCTGCGGAATTCAGCCGAGACTTGATTTTCAATCAATGATCTCGATGCCCATTTGGCGAGCGGTCCCGGCCAGAGTGCGGAAGGCGGCGGCTTCCGAACCGGCGTTCATATCCTTGATTTTGACTTTGACGATCTCCATAACCTGTTTCTTGGTCAATTGGCCAACCTTCCCTTTGTTCGGCTCTTTGGCGCCGGCCGCGATGTTAGCCGCTTTTTTCAGAAGAATCGCCGCCGGTGGCGCCTTCGTGATAAAAGTGAATGATTTGTCTTTATAGACGGTGATGACAACCGGGAGAATATCGCCAGCCTGTTTCTGCGTCGTCGCGTTAAACTCTTTGCAAAAGGCCATGATATTGACGCCGTTCTGGCCTAGAGCAGGACCGACGGGCGGCGCCGGGTTTGCCTGTCCGGCAGGAATTTGCAGTTTGATCGTTGCGACAACTTCTTTCGCCATAAATTTGCGTAATCTCGCTAAATTTTCTTCTGCCGAGAATTATCCTCGCTCGACTTGCCAATATTCGAGTTCGACCGGTGTTGATCGGCCGAAAATGCTGACCGAGACCCGCAGTTTTCCGCGGTCGGGATCAATCTCCTCAACGACGCCGCTTTGGTTTTGGAAGGGCCCGTCGGCTACTTTCACGGTTTCGCCCACTTCAAAGCTGACCTTCGGTTTGACCTTGTCTTCTCTCTCGCGGATCTGCGCCAGCATGTTTTCGACCTCTTGCGGGCGCATGGGAACCGGTCTGTCCTTTGGTCCCGCGAAGCCAAGGACACCGGGCGTTTCGCGAATGAAATACCAGGTCCGGTCGACCAACTGGTTTTGCTTGTCGAGCAGATACATGTTGACGATCAGGTATCCGGGAAAAAACTTTCGGGTCGTCTCGGTTTTCTTTCCCCGTTTAATTTCCGACACTCGCTCGGTCGGGATCAACACCTCGTAAACCAAGTCGCCCATTTCCTCGGTTTTAATTCGCCGGGAAATATTATCGAACACCTTCTGTTCCTGGCCGGAGAGAACGTGCACGACATACCATTGATTTTTGTCCGGCTCACTCATATTTAAACAACTTCAGTGCCAAATGCTGTCGACCAGATCGCTCTTTGCTCTCGGCAACCCATCAAGGCACCAACATTTTCACCAAGTTTACCATTACAAAATCCCAAAACGCGATGTAGCCGCTCAGCAGGAGCATCGCGATCACGACCACGGTCGTCGAATCGATCAGCTCCCGGTATTTTCGGACTCCCTTCTCTTTCGGGTCCCAAGGCCAGCTCGCCTTCCCGAGTTCGGTTCGTACTTCAGTTAAAAACTGTCTTGCCCGGCCTATCATCTGTTTTTTTGCCCGAATCGCGCAGGTCAGGAGGGACTCGAACCCCCAACCGGCGGTTTTGGAGACCGCTGCTCTACCAATTGAGCTACTGACCTGTCAATTCCGCAAAAAGATTCACTTCTGCAAAAACAAAGCAGTCCGGCCGCAGCCGGACCACTCCTGTCAGCCTATCTCCGAATTTAAACCGTTAGTCAAGAATATCGGCGACTCGACCAGCGCCGACGGTTCGGCCACCCTCCCGGATAGCGAACCGGATGGTCTTCTCCATCGCGATCGGGGTGATCAACTCAACCTCGATCGAAACGTTGTCGCCCGGCATAACCATCTCCACGCCCTCCGGCAGCTTCACAGTGCCGGTGACATCCGTAGTGCGGAAATAAAACTGTGGACGGTAGTTCGTGAAGAACGGCGTATGCCGGCCGCCTTCTTCTTTACTCAGCACATAGACTTCCGCCTTGAATTTCTTGTGCGGAGTGATCGTGCCCGGCTTCGCGACGACCTGGCCGCGTTCCACGTCTTCTTTCTTCACGCCGCGCAACAGCACTCCGACGTTGTCGCCGGCGCGCGCTTCATCGAGCAGTTTCCGGAACATTTCGATGTCGGTGACGGTCGTCTTCGCAGTCGGGCGCATGCCGACGATTTCAACTTCCTCCATTTTCTTGAGGATACCCGCGCTCGACTCGACCGGTCGCGACCGTGCCGCGACCTTCAATGTTGAACACGTCTTCGATCGGCATCAGAAACGGCTGATCAATCGGACGCTCCGGCAGCGGGATATATTCATCGACCGCCGCCATGAGCTGGAAGATCGCTTCCTTGTATTTCGGATCGCCTTCAAGCGCCTTCAAGGCGCTGCCTTTGACGATCGGGATCGTGTCGCCAGGAAATTCGTACTGGGTGAGCAGATCCCGAACTTCCATCTCGACGAGGTCGAGCAACTCAGGATCGTCCACCATGTCGCACTTATTCAAAAACACAACGATCGACGGCACGCCGACCTGACGCGCGAGCAGGATGTGCTCACGGGTCTGCGGCATCGGGCCGTCCGCGGCGGAAACCACCAGAATCGCGCCATCCATTTGCGCGGCGCCGGTGATCATGTTTTTCACATAGTCCGCGTGGCCGGGACAATCCACATGCGCGTAGTGGCGCTTGTCGGTTTGATATTCGACGTGCGCGGTGTTGATCGTGATGCCGCGCTCTTTTTCTTCGGGAGCATTATCGATCTGATCGTAGCGCGTCGCCTGCGCCATGCCCTTCTCGGCCAGCACCGTCGTGATCGCGGCGGTCAAAGTGGTCTTGCCGTGATCGACGTGGCCGATAGTGCCGATGTTCACGTGCGGTTTGGATCTTTCGAATTTATCCTTCGCCATTTAAGGTCTCCTTCTTACTCTATCTGCTGTTTCAAATTGTCTGGTTGTTCAGGCCAAGGGCATGGAGCCCATGACCGGGATTGAACCGGTGACCTCGTCCTTACCAAGGACGTGCTCTACCAACTGAGCTACATGGGCAATGTTTTTACTCAGCCAGCCTCGCCGTTTCCTGACTAGACTGAACTCTCCGCATTGTCGTATCCGAGGATCAGAACGCCCCTGCAGTTCTAATCGAGTCCCAATCAGAAGCCAGGTCGACCGCCGCCCAAGGTCCGTCAAGCGAGCCGGAAACTTAACAAAGAGTGCCTGACCGTCAAAAGGATTCTAAAACGGTGGAAAGCGCCTCCATCCCCCGATCTGAGGTGCGGGCTCGCTAACGATTCCGGTCGGCCGAACCCGCGCGATCCAAAGACGCCCCGCCGCCCGCGTTTTCCAGTTCCGGTTCGGACGGCATGTACAGTTCAGAGACTCGTCGGATCGACTGGGCGCGCCCAGTAGTCTCGTCAATCTCGGCGATGATCCCGTTCAGCTTCACGTCGCCCTTTGCCACGGGAAAATTCACCGGCATGCTCGTTAAGAAACGCTGGACGATCGGTTGAATCTCACGACCGAGCACCGAATGCGCCGGTCCACACATTCCCGCATCGCAGATAAAAGCCGTGCCGCCCGGGAAAATCTGCTCGTCGGCAGTTTGTACGTGGGTGTGCGTTCCCGCCACAACCGAGACCTTTCCGTCGAGAAAACGGCCGATCGCAATTTTCTCGCTGGTAGTTTCCGCATGGACGTCGACAAAGATTATCGGCGTCTCCTCACGCAGTTTTTCCACTTCCAGACGAACCCGGAGGAAAGGGTTTTCCAGAGCGGGCAACATGAAGGTACGGCCTTGGACGTTCAGGACCCCACTTTTCCTTTCGCGGTTTCGAGCACGATGGACGAATTGCCCGGAGTGCCATCGGGATAGTTCACCGGACGCAGGAGCCGAGGTTCAGTATCAATAAACGAGACAATCTCTTTCTGATCCCAGATATGATCGCCGCTAGTAATGACCGCGACGCCGGCGCGCAGCAGATCGATTACAATTTTTGGGGTGATCCCTCGACCGGCAGCGGCATTCTCCCCGTTCGCCACGATAAAATCGAGGTCCCATACCTCCTTCCAGCGAGGCGCCACATCAATTACCGCCTTCCGCCCAGGTTCACCGATGATATCACCAAGAAATAAAAGTCGAAGCATCAATGCCCCTGGAGTTATATACCCGCCGTCTACTTTAGCATGGTTGACCCCCAACGACGGAAGATATTGTTTTGCTTCCGAAAAACAAACTCCACTCTCTTTGTCGACCAGTGAAGTCCTGCCCGCATTCGGCTGCGCATCTACCCGGAGGTATCGTCCTTCTCCTTTGGCCAATCCTGGTATGGTCCAGCCAGCTCAGCCCCCTCGCCGTGAAGCCTGATTGGAATCGCTTAAACGAATTTCAACAAACTGTCGCACACGACGATTTTTTGGGCTTGCTGCGAAATGTCTACGCGCCAAACGGAGCGGCCGATTCCTGGTTCCGGATCGAACCCGATCGCGCGATCATTCAAACGGGGGAAGGTGCGGATTTTGTTCTTCAGTTCGCGCCGCAACGAGCTGATTGCCGGTCAATCACGCGTTACTGGGCGTTTCCGCACAAAAGACCGGGCGGAGCCAGAAGACCGTTGCGCGGACTGACGATCGCGATCGATCCCGGGCATCTGGGCGGAGAATGGGCGAAAATGGAGGAGCGCTGGTTCCAGTTGGACAGCCTCCCACCCGTAATGGAAGGAAATCTCACTCTGCGGGTTGCCCAGATCCTCGCACCCCGGCTTCAGACGCTCGGTGCGGATGTTCGACTGGTCCGCAGCAAACTTGAACCCCTCACGAATCTTCGCCCGGAACAACTGGCCGGAGCCGCGATGGATGAACGAAAAGATCTCGCGCCGTTTCTTGGGTCAATCCAAGAGGGCGACGCCGTCCTGGCCGCTAAGACCATCATCAGCAAAGACGCGGAGCGATTGTTCTACCGGGTCGCCGAGATTCGCGAGCGGGCGCACCGGGTCAACGATCAGATCCGGCCGGACCTGGTTCTTTGTTTGCACTTTAACGCGGAGCCTTGGGGCAATCCTCAGGAACCGACTCTGGTGGAGGCAAATCATCTTCATCTCATCGTCAACGGCGCTTACCAGGCGGCGGAACTGCGCAATGACGACGTGCGGTTCGCGATGCTTATAAAACTGTTGAACGGTTCGCACGACGTGGAACTCGCCGTCTCGGAATCAATCGCCGCTGCCTTGAAAAACGCGACAGGGTTGCCGCCCTTTCGCTATTCCGGACCCAACGCGGTCGCCGCGGATTCGAGCGGCTACATCTGGGCACGAAACCTCCTCGCCAACCGGCTGTACGAGTGCCCGGTGATTTATATCGAGTGCTATGTGATGAATAGCCGCAGTTTTTTTGAACGATTCCTGGCCGGCGAATATTCCGGGGTACGGGAGTTCCAGGGCGTCCTCCGACCGAACATTTTTGAGGAATACGCGAATGGTATCGCGGAAGGATTGGTGAAATACGTTCAACAGAAGAGTCCTTGAAATTCGCTAGATTACTTATTCGCTAATACTTATGAGGTACTCGTTGCTTTCCTCTGACCGTCGATGTAACCTCGCCACTCCCAATAAACGGGCTGTGGCTCAGCTTGGCTAGAGCGCCACGTTCGGGACGTGGAGGCCGTGGGTTCGAATCCCACCAGCCCGATTCTGATTTCGTCGGTTAATTGCGTAGCGCTTCAGTCTATTTCGACGCGGATATCCGTAAATCCTTTAAAATCGGCGTCGAACGTCGCAATCGGGATGTCCTCCGCTGCGGCGCTCGCTGCAACTGTGCAATCCACGAAATGAATCGTCGTCTGTCCTTTGCTTGTCACAGTTGAACGGCGCATTGCAATTCCTTACCTTTTTTATTTGCCTTACTTTCATTCGCCGGCCAGCTATTTTCTTTGTGTGAGATCGGGCTCCGGGAAGTCTCGGACGACCTGGCCCGTCCCGTGTTCCGCAATCAGGATCCCGGTTCCCAGCCCTCCGGTGCGAGCTCGAATCCGGAAAATTCAAATCCGGGTGCAACGGTGCACCCGACGAGGCTCCACGCACCAAGCGGCTCGGCGCTTTGCCATTCACCGGCGATGACCACAGCCTGAGGACGTTCACCCGTTCGGAGGTTTGTCCCAAGGCGAACACTTTGGATCGCACCGCCGTGTCGCCAGGTCTGGAGACGGAGAGCGGTCCCAGCATACCAATGCCAGACCTCTGCCGCATCGACGCGGTGCCAGCGAGAGCGTTGCCCCATCTCTAACAAAAAGTAAATCGCGGTCGAGGCGGCCCGACCCTGAACCACCTTCTCGTCCCGGAACATCTCCCGATAACAACCGCCTTCCGGATGCGGTTCGAGCTCAAGAAGCCGGATAACGTCCTCTGCTGTCATGTTCACCGCCATTCCAACGTTTTTTCTCCCGCCCACTAGAATCACACGGGCTCTCGTATTAGCTTGCCAATCTTATGGCCAAAGCGGTCTTTCCGACGCAAGCAGCGATCGTCGTTCGCGGCGCGCGCCAGAACAATCTTAAAGGCATCGACTTGGACTTGGCGCTGAATAGTCCACGTGGTCACAGGCCCGAGCGGCAGTGGAAAATCGAGTCTGGCCTTCGACACGATCTACGCCGAAGGGCAGCGCCGCTATGTCGAGACTTTCAGCCCTTACACCCGGCAGTTTCTCGATCGCATGGACAAACCGCTGGTGGACGAAGTAACGGGCATTCCGCCCGGCAATAGCGATTGGGCAAGCGAACCGGGTTCGCACGACCCGCTCAACGGTCGGCACGATGACGGACATCAATGATTATTTCAAGCTCTTCATGGCGAGAGTGGCGCGAGGCGTTTTGTCCCAGTTGTCAGCGCGAGATTACGCCCGAGACGCCCGACAGCGTCGTCACCGCAGCTTTTGCGCGATTGTCCCGGGTAATCCGTGCTCTGATCACCTTTGGCGTCCCCGTGCCTCCGGGAACCAAGCCGCGAGACTTTTTCCAATTCATTGGGCAGCAGGGATTTTTGCGCGTTTGGCTCAATCGAGAAACGTCAGGACCGACTCGCGACACGATGTCAAGCGGCTTCCCGGCAATCGTGCCGGTGATTCAGGATCGATTACAGATTTCGGCGGAAACCGTCCTCGCCTGATTGAAGCGATCGAACAAGCGCTTCGCTTCGGCAAGGGGCGGGTCATGATCGTCAGCCTCGAACCAATGCACGAACATCGCTTTTCCAAGGGCTGGCATTGTCCATACTGCGATCTCGACATCCGCCCACCCTCTCCCGGCCTTTTCTCTTTCAACAATCCGGTAGGCGCATGTCCGGCTTGCCGAGGGTTTGGCCGGACCATTGGCATCGATTTGGATCGGGCGATTCCCGACCGCCAACTGAGCATCGCCGACGGCGCGATTAAGCCGTTCCAATTCGCCCAAATGCATGAATGCCAGCGCGATTTGATCAAGCGCGCGCTGGAACGAGAGATCGACATCCATCTCCCATTCCAGGAACTTACCGGAAGCCGATCAGAGATGGGTGATCGAAGGTGAAACCCGACCCGAAGCCAGCGCAGAGGAAATCTGGGAAAGCGGTGGTTGGTATGGTGTCCGCGGGTTTTTCGAGTGGATGGAGTCCCGCACTTATAAGATGCATGTGCGCGTCTTTCTCAGCCGCTATCGCGCTTACACTCTCTGCCCGGACTGTCGCGGAACGCGATTGAAACCCCAGACCTTGAATTTCCGTGTCTGCAGTCGGCGAGCACTCTTTCAGTCTGCCGCAGCTGCAGCAAATGCCGATTGACGAACTGGTGGAGAGAGCGGCCTGATCAGCCTGCCAGGCAGCGACTCCGCGACGGAGGTAATTCGATCCCAAATCATTGCGCGACTCCGTTATCTGGTTGAGGTTGGGCTAGGCTACTTGACGCTCGATCGTTCGACCCGCTCGCTTTCCGGTGGCGAAATTCAGCGGGTCAATCTGACCACCTGCCTCGGGGCGTGGCTGGTCAATACTCTCTTTGTCCTGGATGAACCCAGCGTTGGACTGCACCCGCGAGACGTCGAAAGATTAGTCGGCGTGCTTCATGGATTGCGGGACAAGGGCAACACGCTTCTAGTCGTCGAACACGATGAAACGGTGATGCGCGCCGCCGATAACTCTGCTCGAGCTCGGGCCGGGCCGGGGCGAGGCGGAGGGCATCTGGTTTTCGCCGGGCCGCTGTCAGATCGGTGCGAATGTGCCCGAGTCGCTCACCGCGAGTTACCTGACCGGCCGCAAGGAAATCCCAATCCCAAGCCGACGCCGACAACCTCGACGGTACCTGCGGGTAAAAAAGGCGCGGGAGCACAATCTCAAGGACATCGATGTCGCGATCCCGTTAATGCTTTTGTCTGCGTAACCGGCGTCTCCGGCTCAGGGAAAAGCACGCTCATCCAGGATGTGTTATATGAGAATTTGCTGCGACTAAAGGGCCTTGGCTCTGAACAAGCGCCGGCGCGTGCAGCGGAATCACCGGTGCGCACCTGGTCGAACAAGATCTTCTGGTGGACCAGTCGCCGCTGGCGCGCTCGCCTCGCTCGACTCCGGCAGTGTATCTCGGGGTTTTTGATAAGATCCGCGAACTCTTCGCCGCGGTGCCGGAAGCGTTGCTGCGGGTCTGAGCTCCGCGGCCTTTTCTTTTAACTCTGGCCCGGGCCGTTGCGAGCGCTGCGCGGGACTCGGCTTTGAGAAGGTCGAGATGCAATTTCTCAGCGACCAGTATGTTCGTTGCGCCGAATGTCAGGGCAGACGGTATCAACCGCATATTCTCAAGATCCGGCTATAGCGGAAAATCCATTGACGAGGTCCTGGATTTGACGGTGACGGAAGCGATCGAGTTCTTCCAGGCAATAAAGAAAAACTCCCCTTGCCGACCCCCTGGACCTCTTGCGGCGAGTTGGTCTCGGTTATCTTCGGCTCGGACAGCCGGTCAACGTCCTCTCCGGCGGCGAATCGCAGCGTCTGAAACTGGTTGGCCATTTAGCCGAGGGCAACAAAGGGAAACGGCGGCAACCTGCTGATCTTTGACGAACCGACGACCGGGCTGCACTTCGATGATATCGCTGCGCTTTTGCGATGTTTCAACGAGCTCGTCGACAGCCGGTAATTCCGTATTGGTGGTCGAGCACAATCTCGAAGTTATCCAGTCAGCCGATTACCTCATCGACCTCGGGCCGGAGGCCGGCGAAGGCGGCGGACAGATTGTCGCGACCGGCACTCCGGAGGAGGTCGCGAAAAACCAACATTCACGAATCGCGATATTCCTGAAGCGAGCGGCTTGCCGGCGTCATCGCGCGGACTATACTGAATCTCGCGAGAGAATCGCCGAGTTTCCGAAGGTTCGACCCAGCGATCGCGGTCCACGGCGCGCGCCAGCACAACCTGAAAAATTTAAGCGTCCGATGCCGCGCGAGAAGATGGACGGTGATCACCGGCTTGAGCGGCTCGGGAAAGTCGAGCCTCGCCTTCGATATCCTTTTTGCCGAAGGCCAGCGCCGTTTTCTCGACAGCATGTCGACCTATGCGCGGCAATTTGTCGAACAGCTGGAACGCCCGGATGTCGATCACATCGAAGGCTTGCCGCCGAGCGTCGCGATCGAGCAGCGAGTTACCCGCGGTGGAGGAAAATCCACCGTCGCGACAGTCACGGAAGTATACCATTTTCTCCGGCTGCTCTTTGCCAAACTGGGGCGCAATTTTGCCCCAAGTGCCGCGATCGCGGTCGAGAAGCAGAGTCTGGCCGCTATGCAGTCGATTGTGCTCGAACGGCTGCGCGCCAGCTCGGCTCTCCTGGCTGCCCCAGTGGTGAAGGCGCGCAAAGGGTTTCACCGGGAAATTGCCGAGGCCGCGGAGCGGGACGGCTATAAAAGCCTGATCGTTGATGGAGTGCGGTACTCGACAGATCAGTTCCCCGACCTGGAACGCTATCGGGAACACTCGATCGAGGTCGTCGTCGCTGAGCTGGAACGGGGCGGCCCACCTGATTTGCCAGCTCTTCTGAAAACCGCTTTGCGGGTCGGTGGCGGATCCGCGTTTTTGCTTCTGCTCAGGAGAGCGGGGCAACGCGGCAATGGCCGAAGCGCGAAAGCGCAGCCTGGCTTTGAGAAGGTTGTGCTCAGTAACGAGATGAGCTGTCCGTCGTGCGGAACGGCGTTTGAAGAACTCGATCCGCGGCTCTTCTCGTTTAACTCGCCCCATGGCTGGTGCCTGACCTGCGAAGGATTCGGTTACTTGTTGCCTTTTTCAGCGGAGCGCGAGAGTACCCAATCCGTTCTCGAAGCGGAACTCGCGGTCGAACGGCGGAGCGACTGGATCGAAGAGGCAACGCTGGAACAATGCCCAGACTGCGCGGGAACCCGGCTGAATCCCATCAGTCGCGCGGTTCGCTTGAAAGGCCTGCAGATCGAGCAGATCGCCGCGAGTTCGATCCAGCAAGCCGATGTTCTTTTGCGCAGTTTGGATTTTTCATCGGCTGAACGGAATATCACAGCGCCGATTCTGCCCGAGATTCAGCAGCGGCTCTCTTTTCTGAAACAGGTCGGGCTGGATTACCTGGCGCTGAATCGCTCGGCGAAAACGCTGAGCGGAGGGGAAGCTCAACGGATCCGGCTAGCCGCTCAGCTTGGATCGAACCTTCGAGGCGTTTTGTATGTTCTGGATGAACCAACAATTGGGCTTCATCCTCGCGACAACGAACGTCTTCTCGGGACATTGACCGCCCTGAAGGACAAAGGAAACACCGTAGTCATCGTTGAGCACGACGAGGCGACGATGCGAAGAGCCGATGTCGTAGTCGATCTTGGTCCCGGAGCCGGTCGAGAGGGCGGCCGCCTGGTGGGGCTGGGCACGCTGAGCGACATTCAGAAAAACCCTGACTCCGTCACCGGCAAATTTCTGGACTCACCTCCGCGGCATCCGTTGGGCGGAACCCGCCGAAGTCTCAATGACGTCCGCTGGATAAGATTGGACGGTGCGCGCGCCCACAATCTGAAGAATGTCAATGTGCAGCTTCCCGTAGGGCGCCTGACAGTCATTACCGGAATTTCCGGCTCCGGAAAGAGTACCCTCATGCGCTCCGCTCTCCTGCCAGCCGTCCAGCAAGGACTGCGTTCAAGGCGTTCTTTGCCGGACGGGCGCGCGTGGACCGCGATCAGCGGCCTGGAAGCGATCGAAAACGTGTACGAGGTCGATCAATCACCCATCGGTAAAACGTCTCGCTCGATCCCTGCAACTTATGTCAAAGTCTTTGACCAGATTCGCGCCCTATTTGCCCAGCTGCCGGAGTCGAGAATCCGCGGTTATTCGGCCGCTCGATTTTCTTTCAATAGCGAGGGAGGACGCTGCGAGATTTGCGCCGGGCAAGGTGTCATCAAAATGGAGATGAATTTTCTGCCGACCAGCTATTTGCCGTGCGAGACTTGCGGCGGCAAGCGTTTCAACACACAGACGCTGAGCGTGGAGTACAACGGCAAAAGCATCGGTGATGTCCTCGAAATGACCGTCGCGGAAGCGGCCGAATTTTTCCGATCGCAACCTCGTATTTATCGAGCCTTGGACCTTCTGCGACAGACCGGCCTCGGCTACCTGCAACTCGGTCAGCCGAGTCCGACCTTGTCAGGCGGCGAAGCTCAGCGGCTCAAACTCGTCAATGAGTTGCGCGGAGGAGTCGGCAGAGCGATCGAAGAAAGAATCCGCAGGAACCGGACGCCAAGATCGAATCTCTATCTCCTGGAAGAACCGACCATCGGATTGCATATGGCGGATGTCCAGCTGCTCATCGAGGTACTGCAGCGTCTGGTGACTGAAGCAAACACCGTGGTGGTGATTGAACACAACCCCGAGATCATGGCGGAAGCAGATTACATTATCGATCTCGGGCCGGAAGCCGGGCAAGCCGGAGGGGAGATCGTGGCTGCCGGTCCACCGGAATTCATCGCCGAACACCCGGTCAGCCGGACCGCTCCGTTCTTGAAAAAGATTCTCGACCGCGGCCGTCCTCTGGCCGAGCCGGCCTTGGCGCTCGAATAAGCGTGTCGGCGGAGCTGTCGACGTTATCGCATGCTGACACGCAGACGCCGATACGCAAGACGCTAACTTCCACTTGACCCTCAGCGGAAGCTGAGTCAGTCAACCGTGAGTTGATTTACCATGCGATTGTCCCGTAAAATCCATAAGTTGACCACCGGAGAAGCCTGGAACAGCGCGCTCGACTCCTACTATCGTTTCGCCCGGTCTCTCACCGTCCCGCAGCTTTTGCGCAATCTTCCGAGCGGCGATTTCGAACAGCTCCGAATCAAGTACGGCGTTGCCGGCAAAACCAAGGCCTGGCAGAAGTACGTCGATCAGAAACGGTGGTTGAGCTTAGCGATCGAGCAGGCCCAAGAGCTTCACCTGGACCGCCGAAAACCCTGCCGGATCCTTGATCTGGGCAGCGGCGCCGGCTACTTCTTGTTTGTCTGCAAGCACCTTGGTCACACCGGCCTGGGTCTGGATTTAGATTGGCCGCCCTTATACTACGAGACATTCCGCTTGCTCGGGCTTAAACGAGTGATCTGGCGGATAGAACCATTTCAGCCCCTGCCGGAGCTGGACGGCCGGTTCGATCTGGTGACCGCTTTCGCGATTTGCTTCAATGCCCACGAGACGGATCAGGTCTGGGGCCCAGAAGAGTGGGGATTTTTTCTGGACGATCTTCAGAAAAATGTTCTCAGCCCGGGGGGAGAAATCTTTCTAAGTCTGAACCCAGAGTCTTACGGGCATTACACCCCGGAACTGAAACAGTTCTTTTTGGAACAAGGAGCAAAGATAGATCGGCAAAAGGTCTTTATCCGGAACGAAGCGGCCGAGCCGTAGCCAAATCACAGAGTCCGCTGTGAACGAATCGCCGCGAGGACCTGTTCGACGCTTAACCCTTCCATCTCTCCAGTCGCGCTTTGGAGCACGATGACGCGAGTTCCCAGAGGCGCCCAGATCGATGGATCAGTGGGACCAAACAGAGCGATTGTTGGTAGGCCGAGCGCGGCAGCCAAATGCGTTACCCCAGAGTCGTGCCCGAGAAACAATTGACAACTACTCAGCGCCGCGACCAGCTCTCCGAGGGTCGGGAGCTCGAGCCTGATCGCATGCGGCGGCAAACGGAACGCGCGCATCTCCCGACTGATTGGGAGATCAGCTTCGCCAGTGATCAAGAGGATCCTCGGCCAATCGCGTTCTATCTCGATCAGACATTCCATCCATCTTTCGAGCGGCCAGTTCTTCCTTGGTGAACCGCTCCCGGGATGCAATGCCAAAGTTGGCTGGAAGTCGTCCGACTGGACTCGCGGCAAGCGGGGAAACCGATCCCCAAGTGGTATACCAAGGCCGGAAAGAGGTGCTGCCAGCTGATCGACAGCGTGCATCCGGCTGTCAAAGCGATAAGGTCCGCGGACAACCTGGCCGACTCGAGCTCTTTGCAGTTGACTCACTACGACGTCTTCCGGATCCGCCAGATAGCTGATGGCCAAATCTGTTTTTCTCAATCGCTCCGTCCATTTGGCGGAGAAGTCAGCTCCCCGAATAAAGAGGCCCAGCAAATCCTGGCAGTTCAGGTCGTGCACGGAATCGGCAACATCGGCCGGGGCGAGTTTCGCTTGGGGCATTGTTCCCAGGACCTCAATCCTTGCTGCAGGAAAGGCTCGCCGAAGCGCCGCTAAGACAGGCAGCGTCAAAATGAAATCGCCCAGCGCTCCCCCGCGCAGGACCAGAATGCGCACAGCTCGACCCAGATTTTCAAGCAAGCCCCCGCGCTCAAAACCGCGACCTCGCGTGCTAATGCGGTTGCCCAATCCCAGGCATCGAGCCTAACTGGCCACCTTGTTCCCAGTCCTCTGGTTTGTTCCAGGGGATAGTGCTAGTCGGTTTACCAAACTCTGGGGTCCGTGTTGTCTTTTCCGCGTCGGGATCGACCTGACAACCGGTCGCCACCAGCGCAAACCCAACAATTAACACTACTTTTTTCATCGTTTAGTTAGTGTGACGGTATCTCCAACCGAAACTCGGGCAAAATTATCGGGAGTCGGGTTAACAAATTCCGCGACGCAAGTATTGCTTTCCACGGACACGACTCGCAAATGCCCGACGGTCTGGCCATCCTTCCGAACGTCAAGGCGGGTGTTCGCTGCCAATCCAACATTCTTGCCCAAACTCACCGTTACGGCTTTTGCTTCGCGATTGATCGAAAGAATGCTGCCTTCCAGTTCAATCGGCGTTGTGCCATGGCGTGCATTCAAACTCAGCTCATTGAGGTTCGCTTCCACTTGGATGAGCCGGGCGGCCAGCGCTTGCCGGTCGTTCTCGGCTTGCTGCTTTTGATCGAGGTTGCGACCCGCCTCGGTCAAGGCGGCGGTGAGCGCCTTATTCTCGTTTGCGCGCATCGTCAATTGATCGGTCACCTGGTTCAGCTTCGCTTTGGTGCTATTGAGTTCAGCGCTTCGACTGTCTCGCTCTTCCTGCGTGAGTCGCTCCTGGGTGAGCAGTCTTTCCTGCGTTTGCTTCAGTGTTTCTTGAGTATCCTTCAGCTGGTTCTGGCTGTTCTGTGATTGCTGCCGCACTCGGGCGAGTTCATTGTTCAGATCGTTCAATTTAGTCCGGTTGAAAAATCCGAGTCCCCCCGAAAACAGTGTGCACAAAAAAGCAATCGATAACAGAAACCGCATCATGGGAATGCGATCTTGAGTGTTCAGCGAAGACGGCTCGCAGTCAACGGCGGGTCGCAGGATTCACTGCTGAGTTGCGCCTGTCACTTGCAGAAAACGACAGTTGTCTTTCAATCCACGAAAATCTGTGCCATTTGTGGTTTAACCGTCAGGGGCTATGGAACGCGGACTTACAAACCCCGCCAGGGCAGGAATGCAGCAACGGTAGTATGCTCTTCGTGGTCGTAGTCCTCTGACGGGCTTTTTTTCACGTTTCGCGTTTCACGTTTCACGTGTCGCGTTTCAAGTTGCTGACGAGCGTGAAACGCGAAACGTATTCCCTTGGCGATCGAGATTTCCGTTCTTTCTGGGCTGGCCCCGCGAAAATTGCAGATCGATGAACCAACCGTCGTCGTTGGTCGGGATCCGGCAGTAGATCTGGTACTGGCCCATCCGGAGATATCGCGACGTCATTGCCGGCTTATTCAGGAAGGCGACGATTGGTGGACCGAAGATCTCGGGAGTCGGAGCGGCACCCGAACCAACGGCGTCAAAATCGAAGGAAAACAAGTTCTTCATCCGGGCGATCGCATTTCTCTCGGACCGGTATTGCTCCACGCCTTATTCTATTCCGCGCGGCTTCGACTCGCGGCCGATACTCCGACTTTGGAGATTAAGCGGCTCGTTCGTCACACCATGGCCAACCTCGGCCTGTTCGATCACCGGGATGAGCGCATTGCTCAGTTATCCGGCGGTTAGCGCAAACGCGTCAGTGTCGGAGTCGAACTGCTTCATCGTCCCCCGCTCTTGTTTCTGGACGAGCCCACTTCCGGACTTGATCCGCTTGCGGAGTTCCGATTGATGGAGTTGCTTCGGCGTTTGGCCGATACCGGTTGCACCATCATCTGCACAACCCATGTGATGGAGAACGTCTATCTCATGGATCAGATCGCTGTCCTGGTTGGCGGGCGCCTGGTTTTTCAAGGCTCGCCCGAAGCCGCGCGTGCCCGGTTTTCGGTTGCTCGTCTTACCTCTCTCTACGATGCCTTGCAATCTCTTGGTCCGGCCGATTTGCCGCCGGTTACGCCTCTGTGGGAGGAAAAATCCGAAGAGAAACCGGTGCAGGCGGTCGAAGCTCCCGGGAAAAACAGCCCACCTTATCTTTCGATCTTACTCAGCCGCCTTATCGCCATCTACCAGGCCGACCCGAAAAACATTTTGCTCCTGATTGGACAGCCGCTGATTATCGGTTTGCTAGTTTGCTGGGTGACCAGCGACCCGCCCCTCATCGAAGTTTTCACTTATGTCTCCGCCCTCTGGTTCGGGTGCAGCAATGCGCCACAGGAGATCGTGAAAGAACTGCCGATCTATCGCCGGGAACGGCTGGTTGGGCTTAGGCGGACAAGTTACCTGCTCAGCAAATTTCTCTGGTTTAGTTCCTTAACGGCAGTCAAACGACCTTGATCGTGCTGGTGACCGCTCTCACAAAAGGGGGCTTCCACGACCGGCACCGGTCTTCGCTTTGTCGGACTGATGCTCTTGTGCGTTGCCGGCACGGGTATCGGGCTGGTCATTTCCACCCTCGCCCGCTCGGCGCTGCCAGCAGCCATGCTGGTGCCGCTGATCCTGATTCCGCAGATCTTGTTCTCGGGCTTTACGGTTCCACTCCGAGACATGTCGGGTCCGGTCGCCGCGATCGCGCATGCCGTACCCACCTTCGCCGCGCAGCGGGTGAGTGATCTCGGCTTTCTTCTGAACAAACAGATCACGGGCGCCTTGGCCCGGGACCTCCCGATTCCCCTACTCAAACCTGAATGAATTGCACCGCCAGCGGACCGGCGAACGCCTGCATAGTGGAACAATTTTCATCGAAACGGGCTCGTTGTGGTCAGGCTACGCGTGCTTAGTTCTGTGGAGCGTGCTCAGTTTCGTCGCAAGCTATCTCCTTCTGGCCAGGAAAGAACGGGAATGAATGAGAGCGGCGGGAGCGGCGCGAGCGGGTTTGGTGGAGGAAGGTAGCGCGAGAGTGCAGAAGCGGACTATCATCGGCAATAGACGCTCGGGGAAAAGTCCGAGAATTGTCTGAATGAGCGGCGCCGCCTTGATCTTTCCAGATTAGCCGTTTTCAATTTTTAGCCGGCTCAATCAAACCGAACACGCCAACCCGCTGGCTTTTCCCTTTCAGCTGGAAATCGCCGAAGGGCTGAAATTTGCGTCCAGCCGGCAGAACAGTAACAAAATCCTGGGAACAAACCAGTTGCTGGTTGAGTTCTTTCGCAACGCCTTCCAATCGGAAAACTGTATTCACCGCGTCGCCGAGAATTGTTGCATCGCGCACGGCCATCTGCCCGACATTGCTGCTGGTCACTCTCCCAAAGTGAAGAGCGAGAACGATCCGAAAGGTTTCGCCGGCCGGCCAGCTCCGGCGGACGGCCAACTCCCGAATGGTCAGAGCCGTCGATAGGCAAGTGGCACATTCCGTTCCGCGTTCGTCATGAGCAGGCCAGTAGGCAAGCACGGCGTCGCCGATATACTTGTCGATCACTCCGGCGCTGGCCTGAACCGTGTTGCCAATGTCGCGAAACCAATTGCCGATGATCCGGGCCAACTCGCGCTCTTCGAGCCGCTCCGTCATCGTACTGAAGCCGCGGATATCGCAGACCAGCATCGCCGCGGAAAGAGAGTTTTGACCTGCATCGCTGCCTTGAGCCGCTAAAGTAGCGTCCACCTGATCTTCGGTCCCCTCGTCTGGTAAGTGGTCGAAGATCAACTCATAATCCGCAATGCGCACCTTTGCTCCCGGCTCCAGGACGACGGGGGTGATCACCCGGCGACCATTCACAAAGGTACCGTTTCGACTTCCCAGATCCATGATCTGGTATTGGAAGGCGTTATAACAACGGACGATCGCATGCTGCCGGGAGACATGGCTGCCCGGAAGCATGATGGTGTTGTCCGCTGTCCGTCCAATCGTCGCCGTATTGCTGATAAACTTCTCGGTTGGCTCCCGATCGCTCCGGCAAACTCGAAACTTGGCGGACATAGACTTTCGTCAAACCGGGATGATGCCACAGCCTGCGTTGCTCGCAAATCTTCCCCCGCGGCAGACGAACGGCGCAGCCTAACGCATCCCGCCCACGTAAACGTAGTGCGATAAGGTCGTCATCAACAAAATGAACAATCCGACTAGAATGGCGGCCATCCCAAAACCAGCGAGCGGGACCGCAAGCTGCTCACGGTAAAACTCATTCCAGCGGCGTTTACGATCGGGATCCATGGTGCACACAATTCACACATCATCGGTGTCCGGCACAAGGATTAGTTTGCCTCGAACCTCGACTTTTCTGTTGACGGACGGGTGACCGTCTCCTAGCTTCGCCGACATTCCATCAAGAGTGGCAGAGGGACTGGCCCGACGAAGCCACGGCAACCGATCCTGGGCAACCAGGGTGACCAGGTGCCAAATCCAGCCTCGAAACGGTTCGAGGGAAGATGGGTCCGGAGCTTCGTGACTCTTGGTGGAAAGCCAAAAAGCCGCTCTTGCCATGGATACACCTTCGTACTTTTCGCACCTGCAGTGTCGCGAGTGCGGTCGACACTACCGCAAGGAAGCCGTTCACGTCTGTGAGTTTGATTTTGGTCCGCTCGAAGCCGCTTATGATTATGCCGCAATTCGCGCGGCGATCGGACGCGAAACCATTTCGGCGCGTCCCCGGTCAATGTGGCGTTATCGTGAGTTTCTGCCGATCGAGAACGTGCCAACCGTGGGCCTGTATACGGGTTCAACTCCCCTGGTGCGTGCTGACCGGCTGGCCGCGAGACTGGGTGTGCGGGAACTCTACCTGAAAAATGATGCGTACAATCATCCGACGCTCTCGTTCAAGGATCGCGTGGTCTCGGTGGCGCTCAGCCGGGCTCGTGAACTCGGTATCGGCACAGTGGCTTGCGCGTCGACGGGCAACCTGGCAAACGCCGTAGCCGCTCATGCCGCTTCGGTCGGCCTGAAAAGCGTCGTGTTGATTCCTTCGAACCTGGAGCGAAGCAAAGTGATCAATTCGCTCGTGTACTCCACCAACTTGGTCGCCATTGAGGGCGCTTACGATCAGGTGAACCGACTTTGTGCGGAAATTGCCGGGAAATACGGATGGGGTTTTGTGAACGTCAACCTGCGGCCCTACTACGCCGAAGGCTCAAAAACCATGGGGTTCGAGATCATGGAACAACTGGGCTGGCGGCTGCCCAGGCACACCGTGATCCCGATGGCGAGCGGAGCGTTATTAACCAAAATCTCCAAGGCCTATCATGAGTTTATCGAGGTTGGTCTGGTATCCGAGGGAGAATTCTCGATTCACGGAGCGCAAGCGGCTGGCTGCTCGCCGATCAGTACGGCGGTGAAAAACAATAGCGAAGTCGTCCGCCCGGTACCCAAACCACAAACGATCGCCAAATCGCTCGCCATCGGCACACCGGCGGATGGGTACTATGCCATTCGGGCCATGAAAGACAGTGGCGGGACTGCGGAAGACTGCACCGACGCTGAAATCGTCACCGCGATTCAGTTGCTGGCGGAAACGGAAGGAATTTTTGCCGAGACCGCGGGAGGGGTAACCGTGGCCTGCGCTCGCAAGTTGATCGAGGCGGGCCGAATTCAGCCTCATGAATCAGCGGTTCTTTGTATCACTGGATATGGGCTGAAAACCCAGGAAGCGGTCGCCGAACACATGGAATTCCCTCCGGTCATTCGTCCGACGCTCAAAGACTTCGAGGCCTTGCTTGCCGATCGACGTTTCGCCAATATTAACTGAGGAAAACATCCTATGCCTGTACCCGTTCGAATCCCTACCCCGCTCCGTAAATTGACTGCCAACCAGGAGGTTGTGCAGGTCGAAGGCGGGACTGTCCGCGAAGTGATCAACCATCTGGAGATCGCTTTTCCCGGTCTGAAGGAACGCATCTGCGACGAAGAGAACAACGTCCGCCGTTTCGTGAACGTCTTTGTTAACGACGAGGACATCCGGTTCCTGGAAGACACTGACACCCGATTAAAATCGGGAGACGAGATCAGTATCGTGCCGGCGATTGCGGGAGGATAGGCGGTAGCGTTTCACGTTTCGCGTTTCGCGTTTCACGTTCCGCGTTGTCCGCGTGCGCGCGCGGTGCGCGTTTTCCATTGCGCATATTCAGTGTAGACATGTCGAAGCTTTTATAACCAGGTTATTGAGAGTTATGACTATTACTCGATTTGAAGACCTGGAGGCTTATCAAGTTGCGCGGGAGTTCACCCGAAAAGTTGGCCAATTGTTGCGCACGCCGAGCTCTGCTAAAAGAACGCACATGGTAGCCCAAACAGAACGGGCTCTCTTATCCGTGGTTTCGAATATAGCAGAGGGGTATGAACGAGACGGACGGCAAGAATTCGTCCAATTTCTTAGCATTGCGAAGGGATCAATCGGCGAAGTGCGAGCACAGCTGATCTATTGTTCCGACTAAGGAATGTTCGCCGAAGTCGTTCTAGCGGATTTGAATGATCTGGGGCTTCGTACGAGTGCAATAATCGGTGGTCTGATCCGGCATCTTCATTCCAGTTCGTATGCCGGAACCAAATACAAAAACCAGAAGCACTCCAAGAGTCCGCGATATCAAACGTGAAACGCGAAACGTTTACAGCCCCGTCGGATCGCTGCTTAAATCGATCGGTTCCGGCGGCGGCAAATCCACCTTCGCCGAACTCGATGGGTGATCGAGAGGGCCAATCGGCTCTGCCCGGCGTACCGTCGGCTCCGGGGTAGTTACCGGAAGAGCGCGCGGGGCTGGGGTCCAGCCGGCTTTCGCTTGCGCCAGCTGTGTTTCCTCCATCCGTGGCCTGACGGTCTGATACGGATCATTACCAAGAAGGGTCGGCTCGCGCATCTGAACCGGAACTGCTCGGGCTGGATCTATCGCGGATGTCGCGCGCGGCACGTCTTGCGTCGGCGTCTTCAGGCGCCGTACAAAAGATCGCCGGTCGTCTCCGTGCAACCAACATTGCTCTTTCGGCAGCTGCTTGGCCGAGCAAAACTCGACAAACGTTCCCTTGCGCGGAGGAAAATTCGGGTCGTCCGAAACGTCCGCCGTTAGAGAGCATTTTGGAGAGGCGGGCAGCCCCGTTGAGAGACAGACTTCCACTCGCTGCAGATCGATCGGACGGGCTAATGGACGCGGCCGCTCAGGGCCAACCGAAGCGTCCATCAGATCGCACCAGATCGGCAAGGCCAGCTCGTTCCCAAAGGCGCCGCGATAAATTGTCTGCGGTTTGTCGAATCCAACCCACACTCCGCAAGTGATCGCGCTGTCATAGCCGAAGAACCATGCATCGGTGAAGTTGTATGCTGTTCCCGTTTTTCCGGCGGCCGGGAAATCTTTCAGCCCGTATTCGCGACGCGCTTTTGCGCCCGTCCCGACATTCAGCGCATCGCTCAAGAACGAATGCACCTCATAGGCGGCTTGCGGATCCATCACTGCCACTCGCTTGGGCTGGGCCCGGTACACCTCTTTCCCGTCGGAGTTTTCAATTCGTGTAACAATCGTCCAATGCTCAGGCCGGGAGCCCTCCCCTGGAAACATCAGGTAAGCCATCAACATGTCGTTCAGCGTTACCTCGCTGCTCCCTAGCAAAGTCGAGGGGTAGGATCGCAGGTCCTCCTGGATTCCAGCTCGCTTGGCCAGCTTGAACACGGAGTCCAACCCGGCAGCAAAGCCTACGCGGACCGACGCGGCGTTTTTTGAGTCGACCAGAATCTTGCGCATCGGGATGGCACCTTCATAGCGATTCTCCGCGCTTTCCACACCCCACTCACCTAAGATCCCGGTCGTACCGCCGATCATCACTTGTCGATTGTCAATCGGTGAGTCGTCAAAGAGCGTTCCCGGAAAAACTCCTTTGTCCAAAGCCGCGGCAAACACCAGCGGAGTAAACGCGGTGCCGGCTGGCCGCTTTGACTGGAGAGCGCGGTTGTAAACGCTTTGGCTGTAATCCCGCCCTCCGACCATCGCTAGAATCCCGCCCGTTTGATTGTCAACCGCCATTACCGCTCCCTGCAGATAGTCGGGAGTAGGAGCAGCGCTATTACCCGGTTGCCTCGACCGCAAATCCTTCAGCATCCGCGTATAATCGGCGTAGGTTTGGTGATGATAATCGCTGCGCGATTCCACCTCGTTCAGCACTCGCTGCACCGAGGCTTCCGCCGCTTTTTGCAGGTCCGAATCGAGGGTTGTATGAATTTTGTATCCCTCGGACTCCAGGGCTTCAAAGCCCAGGTCGCCTTCAGCCTGCTGGCGAATGTAGTCGACAGCATACGATTGCTGAGCCGGATTTGCTTTCGGCAAGACCTGGAGCGGTTCGCTTTGAGCCGCTTTGGCTTGCTCGCTGGAAATCTTGTTGTTCTCGACCATGCGACTGAGGACGAAATCGCGGCTGACGGTCGCCGCTTCGAGGCTGTGCCACGGCGACAGATTGTTCGGGCTCTTTAGGAGGCCAGCGAGCATAGCTGCCTCGCCGATTGTCAGATCTTTAGCGGATTTTCCGAAATAACCGCGCGCCGCCGCCTCCGCACCGTACAGCCCGCCACCAAAATAGACCCGATTCAGGTACAGCTCCATAATCCGATCCTTCGGTAGCGTCTTCTCGATTCGCATCGCCAAAAATGCCTCAAGGATTTTGCGATCGTAGGTACGGTCCTTCAGATCAAACGTATTGCGGGCCAGTTGCTGCGTCAGCGTGCTGGCGCCTTGCCGAATCCGACCAGCCTCGGTGTTTTTCAATGCCGCCCGGAACATTCCGAAAAAATCGATGCCGCCGTGTTCATAAAAGCGATTGTCCTCCGCCGAAACGACCGCATCGATCAGGTTACGGGAAATCTGGTCCAGACTCACCTGTTGCCGATTCTGGACGAAAATCCGTCCGAACACTTTTCCGTGCCGATCGTAAACAACACTCGCCGACTCGAGATCGCCGACCTTGGAAAGATCGAACTCTTCAGCTTTCCGCTCGTATCGGAGGAAATAATTGAAATAGACCCAAGCGGCGCCGGAACCGCCGGCTATGACCAGAAAAGCCAAACCCAGAAACCATGGTCGCAGATAGATTAGCCGATGTCCTTTCGGTTTACGCATAAACATCCAACAGGGTACCAGCTTTCACTAGGGAGCAGCCGGATCAACTTAAAAGTTCAACGGACCTCAATCGACGCGACGATGGAGAGCCGGTGCCAGTTGGCGGTCGCAACCCACAGGACCTGTACGACTCGCAGGAGCTATGGGACTCCGGGACAGGCAGTGACATTGGCCGGAATCCTTCTGGCAAATCTGGCTGTTGAACATTAAAGCCGCGCGTTGAAGTTTCGTTGTGCCTGCCGACTCGCGCTTCCTGGAATTCCTTCGCAGTGAGATCCTGGCCAATGGGCCAGTCCCATTTCCTTGGTTTATGGAGCAGGCGCTTTATCACCCGGAGTTTGGCTATTACCGAAAAGACCGTGTCCGGGTGGGCATCGGTGGCGACTACTACACCAGCGTCAGTGTTGGAGCGGCTTACGGCCTGATCCTGGCCGAACAGATCCGGGAGATGCATGAAGCACTCGGCCGACCCGAAAAGTTCACGATCGTTGAAGCAGGCGCCGAAGATGGCCAACTCGCGGCCGACATCCTTTCGTCTCTGGGCAGGATCGCACCGGATCAGAAAACATCCGGCTACGAATATGTCATCGTTGAGCCTTTCCCGGAAAAACAGCGTCAGCAGAAGCAATTTTTGGGGAATTTTACCAGGCAAATGCGCTGGGTCGAGACCATGGAATCCATCGGGCCACAGACAGGAGTAGTGCTCGCAAGCGAACTGCTGGATGCCTTTCCCGTGCACCTCGTCGAGCATTTCGGAAAGGAGTGGCGTGAACTGCGCGTCAATTGGTCAGACAATCGGCTAGGTTTGGAGCCATGGCCGGTGGAGGAGCCCGCCTTGGCTGAACACCTGGAGAAGCTGCCGATCCCGACGGCTATTCCCTACCGAACGGAGGTCAATCTTCGCGCGGCCGACTGGATGCAGGAGACTGGGCGAGCTGTGGAGCGCGGCTTTGTACTCGTAATCGACTACGGCTACTGCCGGGAAGAGTATTACAGTCCGCAAAGGACGGCTGGAACGCTCACCTGTTATCGGGGACACCACAAGACCTACGACCCTCTCGAAGCACCCGGTCAGATGGACATGACCGCGCACGTGGACTTCACCACCGTGGTCGAAGCCGCGACCGCCGAGGTGCTGGGTGTCGTCGGCTTTGCCGACCAGCACCACTTCATGGTCGGGGCCGGTGAAGCCCGCTTGCGGACCCTGGAAAAGCCGAATGGGCCCGAGTCCGGCAGAGACCAAGTTTCTGCGCGCCTACAAGACTCTGATGCTACCGGGCACGATGGGAATGACTTTCAAGTTTCTCCTTTTGAGCAAAGGGACGGCCGCTCCCGAGATAAGCGGGTTCCGCTACGCTGACGAGTCGCTCTAGGATCTCCCGGACTCGGGCAAAACATGGTAAAGCTCCATTTCTGGCGGGAACACCGTCACTGGCAACTCTGCAACCCTCACTTCCGGAATCGGGGATTTCTCGTACAGGGAGCCAGGGTCGTACTTTCAGTCGGGTGACACGAGCCTATTCGACGGAATACTGGGGTTCGGATGAAGGTTCTGAGCGTCCGCTGACATATACTTCCAGTAAAATGGGCTTTTGCCAGCATCTGGATGTCTCGTAATGTTCTGAGTTTCCCGAGGCCGGGGTGGCGAAATTGGCAGACGCGCCAGACTTAGGATCTGGTGGAGAAATCCTTAGGGGTTCGAATCCCCTCCCCGGTATGAGTCCGCTCTGGCAAAACAGTCGAGACAAAAGCGTGCGCAACAGCCTGCCCGCGCTACCTTCCGCTCCCTTAGAACACCTTCCCGTATGGTTCCCTGGGTTTGTTTGTTTTAACCTCGACAAGTTGCGTTTTGCTTCCCTGGCAACGCCCCTCCAAAGGCATGCCGCGACCGGCCTTTCCCAGAAATATTGCCGCTGGGCAGGTTTTTTCTGAAACTTTGCTAATGAGTTCCGTCAAAGAGAACGAATCAGAATGAAAGCAATCCGGTCCTCTTCTATTCTTAAGTATCGGGGGGTTTTTGGATTTATTAAGAACGCGGGTTCAAAATCGCGCCTTTAGCAGATCCTTGTAGAACGTTGTGACGAACTACACCTGTGGAAGGAGAGCAGTGGGACAAAGTTCGCCAGTGGTTCGTCCTTGCCGAAGGGTTAGGAGAACCACTGAGTAGCTTTGAGCGTCGCAAGATGCTGATGCTGCTGATGGAGAAAGGATTCGGGTCCAGAGAGAAAATCAGGTCTGTTTTTCATTGGTCGGACATCGAACTCGAACGCGTTTCTCACCAAGTGGGCGTTCGGATCGATTGAGTTTTAGCTCGCTTCAGCATTATTCGCGGCCGTGACTTGTCGTCCATGGCCCTCAATGCCTTCATCATCGAACCTGGCGCGGACAGGCAGGCTGTGATCTGGCTTAAATCAACCCCCTTGAAGACGTTCTGAACTTTATTGTAAAAAACCTGATATGAAAAAAACATTGATCGCTGCTGTCGTGTTTGGATCGGTGCTAGGGAATTGCCTGACCGCGTTTGCTGATGAGGACCGACGTGATCATGATTGGAATGACGAGTACTGGCATCACAATCATTACGGATACTGGCATGGTGACCGAGGCTATTGGCGCAATCATCATCATCACCATGAATTCATCAAGGTTGGCCCGGTCACGATAGAAAAGGGCCACTAAGCACCCAGGGTTCAGAAGCGTTTACAGAAGTACATGGCGCAGTGCTCGAAGGCGGTACTTTCCGCCTTCGAGAGCTTCGGCGTGCACCGAGAGCAGATTCCCGACCGACGAAGCAAATTCCAATATTTCACTCGGTCCATGCGCACCGTGCCCTCCGCTCACCTTGCCTGAATGATAACGCCCCACTTGGAACTTCGTGAGGATGACCGCATTTTCTGACCGACGCACCAGCCGGACGTGATGATAAATCCTTTCCAGGCTTGCTCAATCGCCCTCGCCTTGACACCTGAAGCGTGAAACGCGACACGGGAAGCGATCAGAACTCCAGTGCAAGTCAACGACCTTCTCACTTACGCTTTCGGTGCATTGGCCAGTTTGCTCGCGATTGTCAATCCTCCGATCGGATCCCACTTTTCCTGGCGCTCTCAGCGAGACTGACGCCCCAGGAGCGATCAAAACAAGCGCTGCGGGTGGCGCTCAATGTCGCGCTTATTCTGTGGTGCGTTCTGGCGTTTGGGAGTCTGATCCTCCAAGTCTTTGGCATATCGCTCGGCACAGTGCGAGTCGCCGGCGGCCTGATCATCGCCTTTCTCGGTTTCCGGATGTTGTTTCCCGCCAGGGCTCACGATCACGACCCGAAAGACCGGAATCTGGAACCGGCTGACGATCCGGGAGACTATAGTTTCGTTCCTCTCGCGTTACCGACGCTTGCCGGGCCCGGTTCGATGGCCGTCGTGATTGGGCTATCCACCGTGATTCAGCAGGACCACTCTTTGTCTGAACAGATCGCCAAATATCTCCTGACCGTCTTGATCATTCTCATCGTGGCCATCGTCGTCTGGGTGGTCCTGCAAAGCAGCGGATTGATCGCCCGCCGACTGGGCGAGCACGGTTTGATCGCGCTCAGTCGGGTTCTGGGTTTTTTGATGGTTTGTATCGGTGTCCAGTTTCTTGCTTCCGGCATGCAGCAACTCATCCGAGCCGTGAACACCTGACAGTGTTCGCTCCGGGATTCGTTACAATTTCGCTTTAACCTGTCGCGCGAGCGCGTCGAAGTCCGGCCATTCGCCGGTTTGAAGCTTGGAGTAAAGCAGCTCGTTATTGACGCGAATTTCGAAAGCGCCGCCGCTCGAAGGAATGAGTTTGACCGAGTCAATCCCGGTCGTCTCACGAATTTTCGCCGCCAAACTGGCAGCCCTCGGCTCGTAGTTTCAGACCTTGCAGTATTCTATCGTGACGTCTTTTTTCATGAAGCGCTCCCTTGACCAGAGCCGACTTGTTCAGCCGGTGTAACCTTCGACCGTTTTCTCATCGCGAACGCGCGCCTGGTCCGGATCCTGCCCGGCCGCTCGTCGCGCTTGCCGCTGCCGAAGCAGATCCCAACATTGATCCAACATGACCTGAATTTTTCGGAGCCGGTCGCGATCAGCATCAGTTCCGAGACCCTGCGACTCACGCGAGAAAAGTTCGTGTTCCTCGCGCGCGAGCTCGTTTATATGATTAACGACCTGCGGATCGTCCATGATGGTGTTCCTGATTTTCTGCTCCCGTATTATCCGCCCGGCTTTAGATCGTCGCCAGTCCAAATGCGCGTTGCTGAGGCAATGGCTGAAAAAAAACCTAAGCCAAGAAATGCCTAGCAAGAGATCGGATCGACCCTGAGAATATCTGGCAAAGCAGGAAACCGGATGACATCCGGGCGTTCAACCGAGCAAAGCCCGATTTGTTCATTCGCAATCGAGAGCCGGCCGGGCGCTCGGATGAAAATTCCCGCGAGCTCGGAGCGAGGTAGCCGGACTCGGGACTCGTTACCCGGGACTCGTTACCCGCGACTCGGGACCCGGGACTTGGAAAGGAGAGTTGCTTGGAACGACGAAAGTTTGGTCCGACGGAGCGGAAAGTGTCCGTAATCGGACAAGGCAGCTGGTATCTTGAGACTAATGAGGGCGGTCCGGCAGGTGCGATTGCCGCTCTGCGCCGTGGCCTCGATCTTGGTCTGAACCATATCGACACGGCCGAGATGTATGGATCGGGCGCGGTTGAAGAGATCGTCGGTCAGGCGATCGCCGGCCAGCGAGACAAAGTCTTCCTGGTTTCAAAGGTGCTTCCCCAACATGCTTCGCGCGCGGGAACCATCAAGGCGTGCAACTATTCGCTGGCGCGCCTCCGGACGGATCACCTGGATTGCTACCTTCTGCACTGGCGCGGCTCGTACCCGCTGGACGAAACCATTGCCGGATTCAGAGACTTGAAGAAGGAAGGGAAAATCCTGGCGTGGGGCGTAAGTAACTTCGATGTTTCCGATTTACAGGAAGCCCTGGATCTTGCGGACGAAGGCGAGCTCGCCTGTAACCAGGTGCTCTATCATCTGGAAGAACGTGCCATCGAGCATGCGGTCCTGCCGCGGTGCGAGGAAAACGGTGTTGCTGTCGTCGCTTACAGTCCGTTCGGACACGGACACTTTCCCGGGCCGCGCTTAGCGGGCGGACGGTTGTTGGAGCAGATCGCGGCGCGCCATCGCGCCACTCCCCGACAAATAGCATTGAGCTTTCTCAACCGACGAACTTCGGTCTTTACCATCCCGAAGGCGGGCAACATTCGACATGTGGAAGACAACGGCGGGGCGGCGAAGATTCACCTGACGGATGATGAAATCGCGCAGATTGATCGTGCTTTTCCGCTCGGTCCACGGCCCAGGCACCTGCCCATGCTCTGATTGGATGGATCGCGACGTTTCTGCGGAAACCCTGCGGTGATCGCCCCAGATATCAACGTGCTCGTATACGCTGCATGGAACGAAGCAACGGATCATGCCGCCTACAGCGCTTGGCTCGAAACTGTCCGGCAACAGACGCGCCCATTAATCCTATTTGAACCGGTTCTCGCCGGATTTTTCCGAGTTCTCACTCACCGGCGCATTATTACTCATCCTTTCACGTTCGCTGAGGTTGAAAAATGGGTGAATACCTTGCTGGAAACCGACACTGTTACCTTTGCTCGCGCCGGAGAACGGCACTGGCACATTTTCTCAACGCTTTGCCGAACAACACGGGCGACCGGCAACTTTATCCCTGACGCATACCTCGCCGCATTAGCTATTGAGCGCGGATGCGAATGGATCACTGCCGACCGCGGCTTCGCCCGCTTCCCTGCTCTAAAGTGGAGGCACCCGCTTACTCAAAAGCGTATCGCGCAAAGTCGATGGTCCCGTGCTCATCTCTTCCTAAATCTGTGTAAATCTGCGAAATCTGTGGTTATCCTCTACTGACAGATCGGCGGAAGAAACAGAATATGCTTAAAGTCGCCCTACTCGTTCGTCTCGAAGCCAAGCACGGAAAAGAGGAGGAAGTTGCGGATTTCCTTCGTGCGGGCTTACCTCTCGTTCAACAGGAACCGGCCACCGTAGTCTGGTTCGGGATCCGCCTCGGACCCTCCACTTTTGGCATCTTCGACGCCTTTCCCGATGAAGCCGGCCGACAAGCTCATCTTTCGGGCAGGGTCGCCGCTGCGCTGATGGAGAAAGCGAGCGACCTCTTTTCCCAAGCGCCAGTCATCGAACGCGTCGATGTCCTAGCCGAGAAACTCCACGAGGCGCCGCCGAGTTTCAACGACTAAGCTGGGTCTTTCACTGTTCAGGACCCCGGCTGGGTTTCCGCTGTGCCGAGAATCGGTTGAACGCGCGCACGGATCCGTCAGGACTTGGCGAAATTCAGCAAGATCGTTCGGCGACAGACCTTGGCCAGAAGTATTAGCCGTCGTCCTGCTCGGGGCGAAGGTCGCGACCAAGCAACCGCCGCATCCCTTGGGCCGCCGACTGGCTTTCATAAAGGATCCCATGGACCTCGTTGATAATCGGAGCCGTGAGCGACCGCTCGGCAACTGTCTGCCGGATGCTTCGTGCCGTGGACACACCCTCAGCAACCATGCGCATCGAATGCACGATGCGATCGAGCGACTCCCCGCAACCGAGGCGCTCGCCGACGTGGCGATTTCGGCTGTGCCGGCTGAAGCAGGTTGCCATTAGATCGCCGATACCACTCAGACCGTAAAAGGTTTCGCGGCGGCCGCCGAGGGCGGTCCCAACGCGTACCATCTCGGTCAAAGAACGCGTCACGAGCGCGGCCTTTGAATTATCGCCCAACCCGAGTCCATCGGAGATGCCCGCCGCGAGGGCAAAGATATTTTTTAGAGCACCTCCGAGTTCGATTCCCGCGACATCCGCGCTGGTGTAAACCCGGAAATTCCATCGCGCCAAAAGCTTCTGAACGCGCTCAGCAACAACGCTATCTCGGCAACCAAGAACGCTGGCCGCCGGCACGCCGCGGGCAATTTCCTCGGCATGATTTGGTCCGGACAAAACCGCGATGGGATTATTCGGGAAAATAGCCGCCAGCACCTGGCTCATCCGGTTCCCGGTGCCGAGTTCAATACCTTTGCTGCAGCAGACGTGGACGGTGTCTGGTTCGATCCGGACCGTATTTCGCCACGTGCTGGCAAGTTCGCGCAGGTTCTGGGCGGGAATTGCCCAAAAAAGGAAGGCGCTGGAAGTGCACTCCGCAGCGCCCGAGATCACTTTCACTGTGCCGGGTAATGGCACCTCTGGCAGATATGTCTGGTTACAGCGGAGGTATCGCATGCTCTCGGCCCGCGCCGCGTCTCGTACCCACAGCCAGACCGGCCTGTCGCTGGCGCCCAGCAGAACAGCCAGCGCTGTACCCCAGCTGCCGCCCCCGATTACCCCAACGGAATCTCCTCGGGCTCTGGAGACGTGATCCATTACTTCTTGCCGAACCGGGATTCCGTTCCGTGCAAAAGCCGCTCAATATTCGTCCGATGCCTCCAGACGGCCAACGCGGCGATCAGGAGCGAGAAACCAAACAACCACAAAAAGTCGGGGCGCTCGCGCGGTAGAATACAAAAGATGACGAGCGGCAGGGCGATCGCCGCGGTAATAGAAGCCAGAGACACGTACCGGCCGGTATAAAACACGAGTACCCAAACAAGAACAACCAGAATGACGGTAACGATCGGGAATAAGCCTAGCAAGACGCCGGCTGAGGTCGCGACCCCTTTACCTCCCTTGAAGCCGAGCCAGACTGGATAATTATGTCCCAGAATACAGGCGACCGCGCCGAGCAATCCTCCCAAGGTGAAATTGAGTTCTCCAGCAAGCAGGGCCGCACCTAGAAGTGCTCCGAGCCGCACACCCACTAAACCTTTCAGGACGTCACAGACAAAGACAAAATACCCCCAACGCTTGCCTAGCACGCGAAGCACATTGGTGGCACCGATGTTGCCGCTTCCATATTTTCGTATATCAACGCGATGGAATCGCCCGACCACGTAACCGCTCGGGATCGAGCCTACCAAATAGCTCGTCAGTGCAATCAATATCCAGCTCAGGTGCGCTAACATTGTTTAATATGTTTTTATCGGTATTATCCAGAAAAGTCAGCACAGCATGCACGATCTTACCCGCATCGAACCCGCCACGATCGAAGACCTGCCAGTGCTCGCGGAACTCCTGATGGACCTTTTCGCGCACGAATCGGATTTTCGCCCTAATTATAATAATCAGATCCGTGGTCTCCGCTTTATTCTCGAGCAGCCCAGTCGCGGACGGATATTTGTTCTGCGCGGCAGCAGCAAAATCATCGGAATGATCAACCTGCTGTTTACGATCAGCACCGCGGAGGGAGGCTTTGTGATGCTGTTGGAAGACCTGATTATCAATCACGACTTTCGCCATCAAGGGTTCGGCGGAGAGTTGCTCAAGTACGCCATTGATTATGCCAGGCAAAAGGATTTTCTGCGGATCACCCTTCTGACCGATCGCATGAGTGATGAATCGCTGGCTTTTTTCGAGAAATACGGGTTTGAACGATCAGACATGGTGCCAATGCGACTGTGGCTGGGCGCGGCCGCTGAGCTTCATCGTCCGACCTAGTGCACCGTCTCATATATACCGATGATGTCGTTGCGTTCAAAATGGGCCGCCGGCAAGGCGCGAGGAGGGAGCATATCTGAAGCGATACGTGACCGAGGAGCAACGCCGCCGCCGGCCCATTTTCAACACAACTCTTTGGGCCGCGGCCAGTCGGCTGTTTTTCGGCGTTGCTCGCTCGATCCGTATGAATCCAGATATGGACGCTTCTACTGCCAGTCCGGCTCGGACCGCCTTGAAAAACAGCCAACTGACCTGCGGCGACATCAATCGTTATATATGAGACGGCGCACTAGCTCCTTGAAAACCGGAAGGTGATTGGATGAATCAATTTTTTTCGAAAGGCTTTTATCCACGGTCGGATGCTTCGCCTTTCAAGGACTCTGTACAGCGAGGCCGTTCAAAACAAGGAGGCCAAGATTTGTAAGCCGCTTTTTTCCGCCGAATCTCGTCGTCCTGAGACGCGACCTCGCTAGGTTATGGCCGTTGAAAGCTTTGTCGATCTTGGTTTTGCCAAAGTCGATACCTCGCGCCGGAGGCGTCGCGGCTTTCCGGAGGCGGTCTTTGCTCAGGGTAAGAGCGGGGACCAGCTGACTGCCATTCTGGAGACGCTGGTCGAATATGATGGCGTAGCTCTCGCCACCAGGGCTTCCGCGCAACAGTTCGAGACCGTGCAAAAACGATTGCCCGACGCTCGATTCGACCCGATTGGGCGCTGCATTATCCTGGAGCGCACGCCACTCAAACGGCTGCCGGGTCGGGTAGCCATCGCCAGCGCCGGGACCACCGATCTCTTTGTCGTCGAAGAAGCGCGGTCGACCCTTGAGCTTTTTGGCATCAGCGTCGATACGATCCAAGATGTCGGCGTAGCGGGAGTCCATCGGACGTTGGCCGCGCAACCGATCCTGGAAGCGGCTGGAGTGGTCATTGTCGTAGCCGGCATGGACGGCGCACTGCCAAGTGTCATCGGCGGACTCACCAGCAAGCCGGTGATCGCCGTGCCTACCAGCGTCGGTTATGGCACAAGCTTCGGCGGAATCACCGCTCTGCTCACGATGTTGAACAGCTGCGCCAGCGGTGTGATGGTCGTCAATATCGATAACGGTTTTGGCGCGGCTTACGCCGCGGCGCTCATCATTCAGAGCCATCTGCCGCGGGCTTGAGTCCTGATGTCCTGAGCATCCCGGCGACGCTGTTGTCATTAGGCTGTCTCAAAATGAGTTTTTTGTCTCGTTCATTGATGCCCAGACAGGTACGCATCCGGATTTGGTTACCAGTGGTTTGACACTGCCTACGTTGGCAGAAACGGCGCGGACTATCTTGCAGTTACGCTTCGGCCTCGTACCCCCACAAGGCAATCGTGCTTATTAATTCGGCGAAACTTCTCCCGGAGTTCTTTAAGCAGCTGATTTGGATTGCTTCGCCCGAGCGCTGGGCTTGACCAGCGCTCGAATCTTTTCCACCGCCGCCTCCGCGCTGACCCCGTGCTTTTTCCGGAGCACCGGAATCGAGCCGTGTTCCACAAACTGGTCGGGCCAACCGATTCGGACGACCGGCGTCCGAATGCGAGCCTCGGAGAAGTACTCGACGACCGCGCACCCGAAGCCGTTGTGCAAAACGTGATCTTCAAAAGTACAGATCGCTTCCACGCTACGGGCAAAGAATTCCAGGGTCCCGGTGTCCAGCGGCTTGATCCAGCGCGGGTTAATTATCGCTACCGAGTATCCCTCGGCCTCAAGCAGTTTCGCGGTTTCTTCGGCCATCGAGAACATGTTTCCCAATCCGACCAAAGCAACGTCGCGGCCATGTTGAACGACCTCAGCCTTGCCAATCTCCAGCAGTTTCGGTTGCGGCTTTGGTTTTGCTCCGGTGCCTGCTCCTCGCGGATAGCGGATTGCGATCGGCCCCTGGTGGTAATTGACCATCGTCCAAAGCATGTCGGCAAACTCCTCCTCATCCTTCGGTTGCATGTGCACCAGGTTTGGAATGTGTCGCATGTAGCCAATATCAAACAGACCGTGGTGAGTCGGCCCGTCATCGCCGGAAAGACCGGCGCGGTCCATGCAAATCGCTACGTTCAGGTTCTGCAGCGCGATGTCATGAATTAACATGTCGTACGCTCGCTGCATGAACGTCGAATAAATCGTCAAGAACGGCTTGCAACCCTGGGTCGCCAAGCCGCAGGCGAACAAGGCCGCGTGCTCTTCTGCGATGCCAACATCGAAATAGCGCGCCGGATGACGATTGGCAAAATGGATGAGTCCGGTGCCGGGACCCATTGCCGCCGTGATGGCCATGATTTTATTATTATTGTCGGCAAACTTGGCGAGAGTCTTGCCGATCAATTCTGAGTAGGTAGGCGTGCTGGCCGCAGCCGTTTCCCCGGTCTCCAGTTTAAACTTGCCCAGACCATGAAACTTGTCCGGTTTGGCCAGTGCCGGCGGATAGCCCTTACCTTTTTGAGTGATAATGTGCAGCAGGACCGGCTCGTTTTGTCTTTTCAGGAACTCAAAGATCCGGATCAGCAGCGGGATATCATGTCCATCGATCGGTCCATAATAGCGTAGCCCGAACTCTTCGAACAAAACGTTGGGCAAAACCAGATGTTTCACGCCCTCTTCAACTTTGTGCACGAGATCGGTGGCAAACTTCCCGCCGATCATCTCAACAAACTTTGTCGCCTTCTCATGCAGATGGCTGTAAGCGTCATTGGTGACGATTTGGTTCAGATAATTTGCGATCGCTCCGACGTTCTTGGAGATCGACCATTCGTTGTCGTTCAAGACGACGATAAAACGCCGAGTATTATCGGCGACATTGTTCAAGGCTTCGTAACTCGGCCCACAGGTAAAGGCGGCGTCGCCGGCGACGACGACCACGTTCTCTTTCCCGCCTCGACGGTCCCGAGCCACCGCCATACCAAGCGCGGCAGAGAGGGCAGTGCCAGCATGTCCCGCTCCGTAGCAGTCGTGCTCACTTTCGGTGCGTAAAAGGAATCCGTTGAGTCCCTCGTACTGGCGAATCGTGTTGAACCGGGTCCGTCGTCCGGTAAGAAGCTTATGGACGTAACCTTGGTGACTCACGTCAAAGACGAACTTGTCCTTGGGCGTTTCGAATACACGATGCAGAGCGATGGTCAGCTCCACCACTCCGAGATTTGGACCGAGGTGACCGCCAGTCTGGGAAAGTACGTTGATCAACTCGTCGCGGATTTCCTGGGCAAGCTGCGGGAGCTGGTTTTCCTCAAACCGCTTGAGGTCGGCCGGAGAGTCTACGCGATCCAGAAGACGGCCGTTGATCATTTCAGAAGAGGCTGCTTTCATCAGAGTTTTCCTTGGTTAATTCTTTGACCCGCTCAACGGGGGCCGTAGAGGCATTTCGATTGAGCATTTCGATCCGGTTCTCCGCTGATGCCAATTGTTCATTACAGATCGCAACCAGCCGGATACCTTCTTCGTATCGCCTGAGCAGATCTTCCAGGGGCAACTTGGAGGACTCCATCTGCTCGACGATCTTATCCAGCCGTTCCATGGCTACCTCAAACGAAAGCTCAGGGTCTACCGAATCCTTTTGCGACATGCCTAGAGCTGGCAACCTTAGCCGCCGACGCCCGGAAAGCCAATAAAAACAGCGGCGGGAGCGGAGGGAGCCGTAGCTAGCGGAGGGAGCGGTCTCAGCGGAAGCAGGTAGCGCTAAAGCTCAGAACTGAACAACTGGCCAACCATGCCGGCGTGGAATAACTCCGAGGTATTTGGTCCTCTAGGATGCTAAGCTGTTCGGAGTTCTTCCACTGTACCGTTACATCCTTCCGCTGAAACCGCTCCCGCCGCGCCCGCCGCTCAATTCACTGTCACCTTCCAAACTGTTCAGCTGCCCTCCGCTCCCGCCGCAAGCTACGGCTCGCCGGGTGAAGGCGAACCGAGATCAGCCGCAGGCAACCCGTTGAGGGGAAAAGGCGTTCGCTCCACTTGGAATGCGGGATGGTCTCGCGCGGTCACTTTCAGGGTCACTTCCTGGCCATTACGGAAAATCTTGACCGGAACAGTTTCGTCAGCGGTCAAGAAGAACGAGGCATTAATCACATCAGGAGCATTTTTGATTTTTACGTCCCCAACTTGGAGGAGGACATCACCGATCTGCAAGCCTGCCGACTCGGCCGGTGAATCCTCCACAAAACCAGAAATGGTCACCCGGGAATCATGGAGAGTCTCAGCCGCGTCATGGACGCTGACCCCTAGCCATCCGGGACGGACATTGCCAAAGCGCAAATAATCGGTGCGCACTTTCTCAGCCGCCTTTATCGGCAAAGCATAGCAAGCGGTGCGGTTGTCAATGCTGCTGATCAGAATAGCGACCACTTGTCCCTTGAGATTCAGCACGGGGCAGCCCGCTTCGCCGCGTTGCGCGCTGATGTTGGCCCGGATCAGCGTTGTGCTGAAATAGCGGTCCAGATACTTAAGGTCGAATCCGCCGACAATGCCAAAGCTTGGCGTAGCCGGCAGATCCATTGGATAGCCAATCGTAATGACGGGGGAAGTGACGCGGAGATCGTCGGAAGACCCAATCGGCAGCCAAGGTGTCTCCGCATCGATCTTAAGCACGGCCACGCCGCTGCGCGGATCAGCTACCAGTCGATGCGCCGGATACCGCTTCGAACCGAACTCCGCCACGATATCGTGCGCATCACCGCCGACTTCATACGCAGTGTAAATCGTTCCAGAAGGATCAACGAAAAACCCGCTTCCAGACAGGCGGCCGTGGTCATCTTGCGCCTCAATGCGCACGACGGCGTCTTTGCTGCGCTCGTACACCCGCTGTAGATCCGTCTGAAAAACATCAGAAGGATCCTGAGCCCACAGCCGCTGACCGGGCCCAAAGACGGCGATGATCTGCAGCGCGATACTGCCTTGGAACAGCAGTCTTTTCCTTTGCCCGCCTATTCTGGATAAAAACACCCTAGCGGGCTGGGTAAAAAGCATCAGAATCAGGTTACTTTGATCAATTCTGTTTTAATATCTGAATTCCGACCAGAGGTCCGCTGGCAACGCCGTCAAGCCTTCCCGGCAGTTCGTTCAAAAATTGAACGACGCTTCGTAGCTCACCGGTCGCGCATCCAGGATATATCGAGGAAGCGATGAACTGGATGGCTCAATCGTCGGTACGCTGCTTGATCTGGAGAGCGAGGGGCGTTGGCTTAGGCCGGACCAATCCAGGTCTCGATTGAGCGCGAAGCGAGGAGCAGCGGATTTGGAGTCCGTCTGGGTGAGGCCGACGGGGAAAGATCGCTCTGCCGATTTCGGTCCGACCACCCCGGTGGACAACAAAGTCGCCATCACGACAAAAAGCCCAAACGCTCCGCCATACGCGTAGGCCGGCATCCGGAAGCTCCACAACCCGGAGGACAGCCGGTCAAACCAGATCTGTAACGCCGAACGACGAAGGAGCTCTGCTCGTTGCCGACGATGAAATTCTTGTAAGCTGCGCTCGTAATATCCAGGGGGAGGCTGCTCGAAACGTTTGAGACGAATGAATTTCTGTACTTGTGTTTCGTCGAGCATCATTTTTTTCTAAACTCTTCGAGGTAATTCTGCAACTGTCGATGTGCGTAGAACAGCCGCGACCGAACCGTGGCTTCGGGAATTCCGAGAATACGGGCGATTTCGGCGTGTGGCATTCCTTGAATGTCGAACATCGTAACGACAGCTCTATGCTCAACAGACAGCTTCATCATCGCTTCGTTCAATCTCTGCTGGAGCTCGGTCAGATCTGCTTCCCTAATGGGAGTATTCGTGGCCGTAAGCTCCAGAAACTCCTTATCGTTTTGGACGTTGGAATCGATATCGTCAAGACTCATTTGAAATCTGCGTCCCCGTTTCTTGACAAAATTGATGGTCATATTGACGGCGATCGCGTGGATCCACGTGTAAAAGCTTGATTTCCCGCGAAAACCGTTGATCGACCGGTAGGCTTTCGCGAAAACCTCCATCAGCAGATCGTTCGCGTCTTCGTGGTTCGCGGTCATGTTATAAACGAGGGAGTAAATCCGCGGACTATATTTGTGCCACAAAAGGTCGAACGCCCGGGTATCCCCCTGCTGGGTCTGCCGCACAAGTTCTTCGTCCTCCGGTAAGTTGGCTTCGTCCATCGCTGCCAGCCTGCATCTCTCGCAAATTTTTTGGAAATTTGCGAGAGATGCAGGCAATGGCAGCAGAATTCTCCGGCTACGCCGGCAAGTTCTACTGCGTTTTTAAAGAGAATAGTTCGAAACGAAGGTTTAGGACTCATCTATTTTGAAGCAAACCCGCGATGGCGCCCGTTCGCCCCGGCAGAATTCACCCGCGCAGCCGGAAAATTCTGCTTTGACAACCTGCATAGCTCATTCCCTTTCGACCGAATGACGATGCAGGCTAACGGACGACGCCGGTCTCGGTCCGGCGATTCTTCGCCCAGGCGGATTCGTCGTGACCGGGGTCGGCCGGCATCTCCAAGCCAAAGCTCACCGTCTGAATACTTCCGGGAGAAGCGCCCAGCGCTATCAGTTCATTCCGGACAGCTTCCGCCCGGCGCTCGCCCAAAGCTCGGTTGTATTCCTCCGTTCCCCGCTCGTCGGTAAAACCGGCCAGGATGACGTTCTTATGCTCGCTCTTCATGAAACCGGCAATGTGTTGCAGTTTTCCGTTCTCCGAAGGGCTGATGTTCGCACTATCAAAGGCGAAATAAATCGGGGCGAATTGCCCTTTGACTACGTTGTTGCCGAGATAAGAAACGCCTTCCCGTCGCGGAGGTAACGGAGTACCGGTGACGGTATCACCATTGATGCCGGCGTATTCCTGTTTCTCTTGTTTCTTACAGCCGCCCAGGAAAGCCAACACAGTCAGGAACAATAAGCCGAGAACGATGTTTGTTTTCATCAGATCAAATGCGATCAACCGTTACGCGACCAAGACGGCTCAGAAATCCTCCCCAGACCTCCGATGATCCGCATCTCATGACCGGCGGCAGTATCAAACATGTACAAACCGTTGCCGCGAGAAAAAAGGATGTGCCGGGAGTCCGGACCCCAAACCGGATTTTCCCCGTCGCTGACCAACTCCTTGGCCGAGCCCGAGTTGAGATCGAGCTGCGCGACCTGAAAACTGCCGCCGCTCCGGACGTTAAAGACTACCTTGGTACCGTCAGGCGACCAACTCGGCTCCGTACAATAGCCGAAGCCGGTTGCCACCAGACGTCCGGTACCGCCAGCGGCGGAAATGCGATAGAGCTGCGGAGTTCCCGCAGCATCGGAAGTGTAGACAAGTTCGTTACCGGCCGGCGAAAATGTCGGCGATGACTCCACTCCAGGGGTATGGGTCAGGCGGCGTGGCGAGTCTCCGTTGATTCCTAATATGTAAAGCTCCGGATTGCCATCTTTGCTCAAGGTGCACGCGATTTCTCTCCCATCCGGGGAAAACGTCGGACCGGTATTGGTACCGGGAAATTTGACGATGCGATTGCGCGCGCCCGTCATGAGGTCAACCAGGTAAATGTCGGCGTAACCGCTCTGGTAGCCGGTGTACACCAATTTTCGGGCGTCCGGCGACAAGGAGGGGTGGACACTGATGGCATTGTCATGAGTGAGCTGAACGGCATTCGCTCCGTCATAATCGGCCACATAGATTTCCTTGTGCCCAGTCCGGCTGGCGACGAAAGCGATCCGAGACGTGGCGATCCCTGGCTTCCCGGTCAATGTCTTTACGAGATCATCACTAAACTGGTGGACGACTCGGCGTCCTTCTCCAGAGTAGGTTTTGTCCAGAACGACGCCACCGGTTTTGTCGATCGCCTGACCATGGAAACTCTCCGGATTGGCGCCCCCGCTAATCGTGACCGTAGCGCTCGCGGGATCACCGACAGTCAGGGCGCCAGATAGCTCGATGTCGTTGCGCAAAACACCAGTCGCCGCCGGACCGCTCGGGCCGGGGACCTCCTTCAGATCACAAACGATCGCGGTCCCCTTGCGGATCGTGATCACGGGGGATTGTGCGTCCTCCGCAGCTAGACCGGTTGCCGTGAGGAGCAGAAAACAAGCAAAAAGCTTCGTCATGAAAAAACCTCTCGCGATTTAACAAGCTGGCGCGGCAAGTCAAGGAGAAGGATAAAGACAGCGACGAAAATTCGCTCACGCCAGGTGATTGTCCTGGAGAAACTCCAGAGCCTTGGCCAAGCTCATTCGCTGCAAAAAATGCACCAGCATCGGGTCGGCGTCCGTCGGCAGCTCGGCTTTCAGCCGATCGAGCTCTTCGGAGTTTGCTTTGAGCCGGGAAAGTTGCTCGGCCGGATTCCGCTTCAGCTCCGCATCCCGGATAATGCCGAAGCGGCACCGCAAGTTGCTCGCCAAGTCCGAATAGTAATCCACCGCCAATCTAGTTATCGCCGAATTGGCCGGTGTTCAAGGAAGTTCAGGGAAGTTCAAGGAAGTTCGGGGAAAAGGAACTCGGCCAGAGACAGCGTTCAGCTCGTTAGTGGCTTCGTCATGCAACTACCGAAAACCTTCCAAGCCTCCTGTTAGAAGTAGCCTCTGTCATCTCGCCTTCCCTGAACTTCCCTGAACTTCCCTGAACTTCCCTGAACTTCCTTGAACTTCCTTGAACTTCCTTGAACTTCCGTTGTACTCGAAACTGACCTCGCGCACCGCAACGGCATGAAAAGACCACCCCTGACAACCATTCTTTGTATTGTTTTTATCGATCTGATCGGGTTCGGAATGATCATCCCGATCCTGCCGCTGTACGCCGCGCGATTTCAGGCTTCCGAATGGCAGATCGGGATTCTCTTGGCTTGTTATTCTTTCATGCAGTTCCTGTCCTCACCGGTTCTTGGATGGTTGTCCGACCGGTTCGGCCGGCGACCGGTTCTACTCTGCAGCTTGCTGGGATCGATGATCGGCTACATCCTGATGGCCAACGCCCGTTCGCTCGCGCTGCTCTTTGCCGCCCGGATAATTTCCGGAATAGCGGGCGCCAGCGTCGGCACCGCATCTGCCTATATCGCGGACATCACGCCGCCGGAGAACCGGTCGCGCCGGATCGGCTTGATTGGCGCGGCATTCGGCATCGGCTTTGTGCTGGGACCCGCGATCGGAGGCATCCTGAGTCATTTCTCTGTGATCGCGCCGTTCTGGTTTGCCGCGGGGCTTTCTTTCCTGAACGCTCTGGCAGTTATCGCGTTTCTCCCGGAGCCGGTTCGTCACGCCGAACGCACCGGCCGTGCCGGTATCGCGGAAGTCCTTCGTCAAGCCGGCAGCTGGCGGTTGGCTGTCTTGATCTTGACTTACTTCGTCGCGATTGCCGGGTTTGCCATTGTGACGATGATATATCCACAAGTGAGCGAGCGCCGCTTTGGATTGAACCAGAGTCAAATCAGCTATCTCTTCGTGTTAATGGGCCTGATCGGGGCCGCGATTCAGGGGGGAGGAATTGGACGGCTCAGTCGACGATTTGGCGATCTGCATCTGGCGTGCGCCGGGCTGGCGATTATGGCCGTCAGCATGTGCTTGATGCCACTGGCGAGCTCGCTCTGGATGTTCGTCATCTTCACCATTGGACTGGCCGTCGGCAACAGCCTTTCCCAGCCGACGCTCAATGCAATCGCTTCGAAAGGCGCAAGCGCAGCGCTCCAAGGACGAGTCCTCGGCTCACTGCAGTCAGCGGGAAGTCTGGGTCGTGTTTTCGGTCCAGTGATCGGCGGTGTCTTGCTGACCAGCGACCATCCGCGGCCAAATATTGAGTATGGCAACAGCCCTTTTCGAGTCGGCGGAATCGTGATGGCGGCGGCCTTTTTGGTCGCCCTGTCCTTGTTCCGGTCTACATCGCACCGCCTGGAGCCGCTGATAGCCGAAAGCAAACAGTCCAGCAGCAAGCCTGCATCGCCAACAAATCCGTAGGGAGTTGCTAGCGATGGACGGCTCTGGCCATTGGGCTCAGCCCAGCGACGAGGAAGCGGGTATGACAGCCCGCAGGTCCTCTGAGCGCATCTGCTCCAAGATCAATTTCAGGGCCGCCACCGAAACAGCAGAATGCTCGTGCAACAACAGGATTGCTCCCGGACGCAGCCCATTCTGTATTCGGTTGAAAATGCGCTCAGGACGTGTGTGGCCACTGTCAAAACCGCGCACCGACCAGCCGATCAGCCGCAATGAACGCGCCGCCAGAATGGGATGAACAAATGGATTCTTCATCCCCGCAGGAGCTCGGAAAAGTCCGGGAACCGGCAGTGCAAACTCTCGTGCAATTGCTTCAAAACCGTCGATCTCCCAGCGAAGCCGTTGCGGGGCAAAAGACCAGAACCAAAAGCGCGGGTGGGTCTTGGTATGATTGCCTAAGCTGTGACCTGCAGCAGCGATTTGCTGAGCCAAGTGCGGCCATCGCGCGATATTGTCGCCGACCAGGAAAAAGGTCGCCTTCGCATCGAATTCGGCGAGCAGATCGAGAATGGCCAGGGTGGTACACGGATTTGGTCCGTCATCAATCGTCAGCCAAACTCCTCGGCTTTGCGTCTGAAAGCTTGTCGCAACTCGACCAAAGCCCTGCAGCGAAGGCCACAGAGTGGTGGTGATCAGAGCGATATGGGAAAGGCAGAGAATCCAAAGCGACTCGAGGTACCCGGCTATCACCAGGGCCAACGTGAGGAACGGTGCGACGACGATATACCAGAGTAAATAAGTCGGACGGAACTGCACCCTGATCTTTCTGCCATGTTCCTTGTCGCAAAAAAGGCTTTTTGCAAGAAAACGGCAGCCGCTGGTAAGCCGGTTTTAATTCATTCGCCGCGCGTCGTGGAGTGCGTGCGACTTGTCGCGGTTTTAGGATCCGCGCGGAATGCGGCCTGCTCCAAGGGCGGAACCACGAAGTGAGGATCTCTCTGGCGAAAGGACCCGCTTGTCGAGGACCGCGCTCTGCGCGGTCTCAAAGCGGCGGCAAGTCGCACGCACTCCACGACTTGTCCACGCTACAGGCCTGCCTAGCGTGAGTACAGCTCGACGACGAGCTGCTCATTCACAATCGGGGCGATTTCTTCCCGGGTAGGAACTCGAACCATTTTTCCCTGAAACTGGTCCTTATCCGCGACTAACCAATCGGGCACATTCAGGATCTGAGTAAGCTCCATGTTGCGCGTCGTCAAGCGCCGGGACGAGGGCCGATCTTTGATCGTCACGAGGTCCCCCGGCTTCAGGTTGAACGATGAAATGTTCACCTTGCGGCCATTGACCAATACGTGTCCGTGGGAAACCAACTGTCGCGCACCGCTTCGCGAATTCGCAAAACCCAGCCGGTAAACAACATTGTCCAGCCGCGTTTCCAGCATCTGCAGGAGCGTCTCACCAGTGACTCCGCGTTTCCGCAGAGCGGTCTCGAAATAGCGACGGAACTGGCGTTCCATCAGTCCATATTGTAAACGCAGTTTCTGTTTTTCTCCGAGCGCAACCGAATAGTCAGAGTGCTTGCGTCGCGAACCTTTGGGTCCGTGCATTCCCGGAGGATAATTCTTACGCTCGAGCGCTTTGCTCGGGCCAAATAGCGCGACGCCGTAGCGGCGACTTATCTTTGATTTAGGACCTGTATAACGAGCCATCTTCCAAATTCCTGATTCTCAGACACGCCGCTGTTTTGGCGGCCGGCACCCGTTGTGCGGGACCGGAGTGACGTCGCGAATAACCGATATTTCGAGTCCGATTGCCTGCATGGCGCGCACGGCTGATTCGCGCCCGGCGCCTGGTCCTTTTACCAGGACTTCCACTTCCTTCAGACCGTGGCCCATCGCCTGGCGGGAAGCGTCCTGCGCAACAAGTTGAGCCGCATACGCCGTGCTTTTGCGCGAGCCTTTAAACCCGACCTTACCCGCACTTGACCAGCCAATCACGTTACCGGCCGGGTCGGTGATGGAGACGATCGTGTTATTAAAAGTGGCCAAAACATGCGCTATTCCCGAGCTGACATTCTTGCTGCCCCTCGCCTTGATAATCTTCGACTTGTCGCCTTCGTTCGCGCTGAGGGACAGTGACGGTTTCTCCGCCCCCTCTCTTTTCGTTTTGGTCTTGGGAGATCTCGCTGCCTTGGGCCCGTCCGGTACGGGAGAGGCCGGAGACGCGGGAATCTCCGCGGCGGGAGTTGTCGCCGCCACCGGTTCCGATGCTGGAATCACATTTTCGTCAGCCATGAATAAAATCTCACTAAAGCCCGCTTATACCTTCCCCGCTTTGGCGTCCTTGTTCCGCTGAACGCCGACAGTTTTGCGCGGACCTTTTCTCGTGCGGGCATTGGTTGAGGTCCGCTGTCCTCGGACGGGCAAACCGCGAATGTGGCGAATGCCCCGGTAACAGCGGATCGCTTGAAGCCGCTTCAAATTGCCCTGAATTTCGCGGCGCAGATCACCCTCGACCAACAAGCCGCTGCCGTTGATCGCGTGCACGATTTCCCCGAGCTGCTCCGGTGTAAGATTTTTAGCGCGAACATTCGGATCGATATTCGCTTGTTCCAGGATCTTGCGGGCGGTTTTCGGCCCGACGCCGTAGATATAAGGCAACGACGCTTCAATCCGTTTATCTCCCGGTATTTCAACTCCAAGTAATCGAGGCATATCAATATCGGCTAAAAGCTTAATGCATTCAACCTAGCCCTGTCTCTGTTTGTGCCGTGGATTTTTGCAAACCACGCGCACAACGTTCTTTCCGTTTTATCACTCGGCAGCTCTCACACAGCCGCTTCACTGAAGGTCGTACTTTCATTGCAGGTTTGTCCAAAAAAGAGGACAAAAAAACGCTTCCCATCATGCTTACCGCGAAGGGGAGCGTCCGCGTTCACTAATTACCGATCAACGCCGGAACCGTGATTCGGCCTTTCTCAGGTCGTAAGGCGACACTTCTACCATAACTTTGTCGCCTGGCAAGATCCGAATGAAATGCAGTCGCATTTTCCCAGAGATATGCGCCAGGATCCGGTGCCCATTGGGCAATTCGACCCGGAACATCGTATTCGGCAACAACTCAACTACCTTGCCTTCAACTTCGATGACGTCTTTTCGCGCCATGTCAAAACTTCGGGTTCCCCTTTCGTCACTAAGACCGTGTGTTCAAAGTGAGCCGATGGCAGCTGGTCGGCGGTCACCACCGTCCAATCGTCTTCTAAAACGCGGACAGCCGGACGTCCTATAGTTCACCATCGGCTCGATCGCCAAGGTCATGCCGGCCTGCAATTTCGCGGTCGCACCCGGAGTCCGGTAATTAGGGATCTGCGGTTCCTCGTGCAAATGGCATCCCACGCCATGGCCGACAAACTCTCGCACCACACTGAATCCATTGGTCTCCACTTCATCCTGGATCGCCGCGCAAAGCTCGCTGAGGCGACGCCCTTCCCGCGCTTTGTCAATGCCCTTGCTGCAAAGCCTCTTCCGTGACCGCCAACAGCCTCTGCGCCTCCTCGGTAAATAACGCCGACCGGCACCGTTGCAGCAGTATCGCCCACGAATCCGCTCAAAATAACCCCGATGTCCAGTTTCACGAGATCTCCATACTGGATCCGACGCGGGCCGCCAATACCGTGGACGACTTCGTCGTTGATGGATATGCAAATATTGCCAGGGAAACGCTTGTAGCCCAGAAAGGCGCTGCGGCAACCCGCATCGGCCATGAGTTTAGCCGCCGCCAAATCCACTTCCCGCGTTGTCACCCCGGGGTAGATCATTGCACTCACCGCATCCAGCACTTGGCTGGCCAGACGACAGGAAGCCCGCATTTTTTCCACTTCTTGCGCTGTCTTAATCGGAATCATCCACAATCGCTCTCTGCACGTCGGCAAATACTTGATCTACATCGCGGTCGCCATTGATGACGGTCAATATACCGCGTTCGAAATAAAAATCCGTAACGGGCACGGTTTTCTTCCGGAACTCAGCGAGACGCGTTGCCAGAGCTTCGCAATTGTCGTCCGCTCGCACCTCCAGAACACCGCCGCAGTTTGGACATGGGTCACTCTTTCTCCGCAATTGGTGTCCCAGCGTGACTGCCTTTCCGCAGTTGCGGCAGGTCAACCTGCTCGCCATGCGCTGCACAACGGTACTTTCCGACACATCGATAAACAGTGCGAGTTGGAGTGGTTGCCTGCGCCGATCAAGCAAACGCTCGAAGCCGATGGCCTGAGGCAAGGTACGCGGAAAACCGTCAAAGCCGAACGAGTCTCCGCAGAGATCGATCCAGGCCGCGACGACCTGCATGACCAGGTCGTCCGGCGCAAAGCTCCCGGACGCGATTATCGCCTTGATCTCCCGGCCCAAAGCGGTTCCATATTTGGCTTCCTCGCGCAGAATCGCTCCGGTAGAGGTAACCCGGATGCCCAACTTTTGCTGGATCAAGTCCGACTGGGTGCCCTTGCCCGAAGCAGGCGGTCCGAGAAGTACAATGCGCCTTTTCACCCTCTGAGACGGCCACGCTAGCGCTGGTTAAAGAAAATCGAAGCAGCTACGCCGACGACCGCAACCGCGGCAAAGGCAACGAAGAGCCACAAAAGAGTCTTCTCTTTGACGACGGAGCCGGTACTAGCGGTCACTCTCTCGAAGCGGCCCCGCAGCCGGCCTTTCCGCAAAAAGCCGTCGTAATGGCGTTGCAAGAGGTGGGTCTCAACCTGGCGCATGGTGTCAAGCAGGACGCCAACGATGATGAGCACACTGGTGCCGCCGAAGAATCGCGCGGTCATCCGGGGAACGCCGCAAAGGGTGATGAGTGTCTCGGGAATGACGGCGATGATGGTCAGGAACAAGGCGCCGGCAAAGGTGAGCCGGGTCAGGCTGAACTCCAGGAAGTCGGCGGTCGGTTTTCCCGGACGAACGCCTGGAATGTAGCCGTCGTACTTTTTCAGGTCATCCGCGATCTGCGCCGGCTGGAATTGCGTTGCGACCCAGAAATAACTGAAGAAGAAGATCAGGGCGGCGGTCATGAGCGTAATGCAGCCAGCCGACGGCTAGCGCGTTGGAAAGTCGGACCGCCCATTCGGCGTTGCGGAACGCCATGCTCAAGATCGTGGACGGAAAGAGAAGGATCGCCTGGGCGAAGATGATCGGCATCACGCCGACCGCGTTGACCTTTAAAGGCATATATTGCGTCTGACCGCCATAGACCTTTCGCCCGACAACGCGCTTCGCGTATTGAACGCTGACTCGCCGCTGCCCTTGGGTCAGCGCGATTACACCGGCGATCACGATGACCAGGAACACGATCATGAGTACGAGCACCATCGGACTCACCTGGCTGGGGCGCCGCTCGCCGGAACGAACGTGTTCCACGCCTGGACGAGTGCGCCCGGCAGTGCGGCGACGATGCCCACCGTGATGATCATCGACATCCCGTTGCCAATGCCGCGATCGGTAATCTGGTCGCCGATCCACATCAAGAACATAGTTCCGGCGCTCAGCGTGATGACCGTCACGATCTGGAAGCCGAGCCCGGGATTAGTGACCAAAGGATCCAAGTCTTGCGGTCACCGCGCCGATGCCCTGGAGGAAGGGATTGGAGGCAGGGTTTTCCATCGAAACTGCCAGCAGATAGCCTTGGAACAGACAAAGCGCGAGCGTCGCGTACCGGGTGTACTGCATGATCTTCTGCCGGCCGCCAGTCTCCTCCCGCGTCAGCTTGTTCAATCGCGGGATCAACCGCCGTCAGCAACTGCATCATGATCGAGGCGCTGATGTAGGGCATGATGCCAAGCGAAAAAACGGCGCAATGCTCCAAGCGCGCCGCCGGCAAAGATATTGAAAAGCGCGGCGACATCCCCCGCTGCTCGCCCGCGCCATCTCGCTGTTGAACCACTCATTCAGCACATGTGCGTTCACCCCGGGGATAGTGATCGCGGCGCCCGCCCGAACGATCACCAGCATCCCGAGCGTGAACAGAATCCGCTGACGTAGCTCCGGAATTTTAAAGATATTGGTAAAAGCGGAGATCATGGTGGAGCACTCGGTTAGGCGCGAATGATCACGGTGCCGCCCGCTCGTTCGATCTTTTGCCTCGCCGCTTCGCTGAACGTCGGCTTCGATCGTCAGCTTCTTTTTCAGTTCGCCTCGGCCAAGAATCTTCAGGCCGTCAACGTTCCCGCGGATGAAGCCCTTGTCGCGAAGAACCTGCTCGTTGACGTGGCTGCCAGCGTCAAACTCGCTCAGATCGCCGAGGTTGACGATGGCGTACGCTTTCTTGAAACGCAGTTGTTGTTAAAACCGCGTTTGGGCAGGCGGCGAATCAGCGGCATCTGACCGCCTTCAAACCCGAGCCGGATGCTGCCGCCCGAACGGGCTTTCTGGCCCTTGTGGCCTTTGCCGCTGGTCTTGCCGTGGCCGGAACTCTCGCCGCAGCCGAGGCGTTTGACCCGATGCTTCGCGCCGGCCGCGGCTTCAGTTTGTGTAACCGCATAACAAATCGTTCCGTTCGCTCAGGCGTTGCTTGTGCTGCCGCGGAGCCTGAAAATCTCTGCCCGGTGCCGGAGCGATCGCAGCGCCTCGATCGTGGCTTTCACCACATTTGCGTGATTGCTGGAGCCAAGCGATTTCGCCAGCACGTCCTTGATGCCCGCCGCTTCGACCACCGCGCGCACGCCGCCGCCGGCAATCACGCCGGTGCCCGGAGAAGCGGGCCGCAGAAGAACGCGACCGCCACCAAATTCGCCGATGACTTCATGCGGAATGGTGTTCTCGTGGACGGCAACGCGCACCATCGCTTTGCGTGCGGATTCGGAAGCTTTGCGAATCGCTTCCGAGACTTCATTCGCTTTCCCGAAGCCGTAGCCGACTTTGCCCTTGTGGTCGCCGGCCACGATGAGCGCGCTGAAACTAAAACGTCGTCCGCCTTTCACAACTTTCGCGCAGCGATTGATAAACACTACTTTTTCGGTAGTATCACCTTTTGTCTCGGCGGTCGCCTGCGGGATCATTTCGACGATGTCTTGCGTCTGCCATAATTTTGAAAAATCTAGAACTGAAGGCCGGCAGCACGCGCCGCATCGGCCAACGCTTTCACTCTCCCATGGTAGCCAAAGCCGCCCCGGTCAAATACCACGGTTTTCACGTTTTGCTGTAAACTGCTTTCCGCGACCAAGCGTGCCGACTTTCTCCGCCAGTCGCCACGTTAACCGTGCGGGCGCCGTTCGCCCCGAAGTCCCGCTTCCGCGGTGGACGCGGCCGCCAGGGTTTTGCCGCGCGCATCGTCGATCACTTGGGCATAAATGTGCTGACCGGAAATGTGCACCGAGAGACGCGGACGTTCCGTCGTGCCCGCCACTTTTTGCGAATCCGGTCGGTGCCGTATTTTTCGGCGATCGAACTGTTGCCATTGTTTCCTTTCCGTCTCCGTTATTGGACCGTTTTGCCTTCCTTGCGCCTGATCTGTTCGCCGGCGTAGCGGATGCCTTTGCCTTTATAGGGCTCCGGCGGGTAGATACGCCCGAATATCGGCGGCCACCTGGCCGACCATCTGTTTGTCGATTCCTTCGATCAAAATCTTCGTGTTTTCCTGTACCGTGATTTTGATCCCTTCCGGAATCGGAAACACCACCGGGTGCGAGAAACCGAGGCTCAGATTCAGATTTGTTCCCCTGAACCTGGGCGCGGAAGCCGACGCCCTGAATCTCGAGGCTTTTCTGAAACCCCTGGCTCACGCCCATCACCATGTTCTGAACAAGACTCGGGAAAGACCATGCAGGGCTCGACACGCTTCTTGTTTCCTCAGCCGCGCTCGAGAGCCGCGTGCTCGACCTTCAACGCCGAGCTTGATCTGCGGCGGCAATGTCCAGTCCAGCTTGCCTTTCGGACCTTCGACCGTCACGGCGCCGCCGTCGGCAACATCAAGCTTTACTTTTTCCGGCAACTCGAATCCGTTTATTTCCGATTCGCGACATTTCGACCTCCTTACCAAACCAAAGCCAGCAATTCGCCGCCGATATTTTCCTTTTGAGCCTGCCGGCCCGTGATAATCCCGCGCGAAGTGGAAAAGATCGCAACGCCCATTCCGCCGAGCACCCGGGGAATTTCCTTCGAGCCGACATATTTGCGCAGCCCGGGTTTGCTGACGCGCTTCAGCCCGGTGAACGCCGGAGTGCGATTCACAAACTTCATCGTCACCTTAATCCTGCGGTTTGCGCCGCGGTATCGACCGTCAAATTCGGCAGATGTAACCTTCCTGCTTCAGGATGCGCGCGATCTCCTCCTTCAATCGCGAGTACGGCAGCGGAGACATCGTTCGATTGCGCGCGGCCGCGTTGCGCAAGCCGCGTCAGAAAATCTGCAATAGGATCAGAAAGATGTACTCATGACTCTCCTGGGCGAAGCCTCCTGGGCCGGCTGCTTGCGTCGCTGAACGGCACGCCCAGCTCAGCCAGCAAAGCCTTGGCCTCTTCATTCGTTTTTGCCGTGGTGACAATCGTAATATCGAATCCGATGTTGCGTTTGATTTTGTCGAGCTCCACTTCGGGAAAAATCGACTGATCCTGCACGCCCAGTGTGTAGTTGCCGTGACCATCAAAAGCCTTCGGCGAAATTCCGCGAAAATCGCGAATGCGCGGCAAGCGCCATTTTGATGAGGCGCTCGAGGAATTCATACATGCGATCGCCGCGCAAAGTGACTTTCGCGCCGATGGCCTGGCCTTGCGCAGCTTGAAATTCGAGATGCTTTTCTTGGATTTTGTTTCCGCCGCCTTCTGGCCGGTGATCAAGCGCGAACTCCGCCTTGGCATCTTCCAAGGCCTGCTTCGCGTCGGCTGCGTGAGCCGAAACACAAGTATTCACCACCACCTTTCGTACTCTGGGCACTTGCAACAGATTCTTATACCCCATGCTCTTCGCGCAGCGCCGGGACAACCCGTTCCTGATAATCCTTGATAAAGTTCGGCTTGCATTGGTTTACTCTCTCTCGACTCTTTCTTCGCGCTTCGGAGCCGACGGATCTCCGACCAGCTTCACGTTCGAGATGTGGATCGGGCCTTCGCGCGTGACGATCGCGCCATTCGGATTATCCTGCGATTTGCTTCAACGTCTTTTTGATCAGGCGCACGCCCTCGATCAGAACCTGCTGTTTCTTCGGCAACACCTGCAGCATCTTCCCCGTCGCTCCCCGATGGTTCCCGGAGATGACTTCGACTTCATCTCCTTTTTTCACGTGAAACTTGCACGCGGCTCATAATACCTCCGGCGCCAGCGAAATGATTTTCATGAAATTCTCTCGCGCAACTCGCGCGCGACCGGCCCGAAAATGCGGGTTCCTCGCGGATTCAGATCCTTGTCGATGATGACAATGGCGTTGTTATCGAAACGCAGGTAGGAACCGTCGTCGCGTTTGACCGGTTGCCTGGTTCGCACCACCACGGCCCGAACCACCTCGCCCTTTTTTACCGTGCCGCCGGCCGACGCTTCCTTCACGTTGCAAGTGATCACGTCGCCGATCGAGGCATAAAGCGTCGGTTTGCCGATGACGCCGATCATGGTCGCCATCCGCGCGCCGGTATTATCGGCGACATCCAATCTGGAACGAAGTTGAATCATCGGTGTCTTCCCAAAGAGAGTTAGTGTTTCAGCACTTCGACCAGCCGCCAACGTTTCAGCCGGCTCAGCGGCCGGGTTTCCTCGACCCGCACCAGGTCGCCGACCGCACAATGGTTTTCCTCGTCGTGCGCGTACAATTTTTTCGTGCGCTTCACGATCTTGCCAAACTTGGAGTGCGGCACACGCCGGACAACCGCAACCACGATGGTCTTATCCATTTTATTGGAGACAACCTCGCCGACGCGGGTCTTCCGAAGATGCCGCTTCGGAACTTCCGCCTGGAGCGGCGCCGGTGCCGGCGCGGTCTCTGCCGCAACGGAGGACGTCAACTCTTCCGGAACCGGTCCGCCGCAGCCGGCCTATCGTCGATTTTACCGTTGCCGATTCCGCCGTGGCAGTTTCTTCAGTCTCCGAATTCTCTTCAGCCATTTTTAAAAATTCCTCTCACAAGCCGTCCTCAGAAAAGACGGTAGTCTCTCTAGGGCTTTTTCCTGCCGGCCGTTCGCGCCTTCGTTTGCGCTCGTCTGGCTGACCCGCTCCGTCAGAATCGTCTCGATGCGGGCAACCTCGCGGCGATTCAGGCGCAGAACGCTCGGCTTTTCCAGCGCGCCGGTCTGCTGCTGCAGACGGAGATGAAACATCTCCTTCTCGCAGCTCCCGGCGCCGAACCAGCAGCTCGTCGTTGCTCAATTCCCGTAATTCTTTGATTTTCATCGCTAAATGCTCTTACAGAGCTACGGCGTGATGCCGAGCCAGGAATCGGGTGCGGACCGGCAGCTTGGTCGCCGCCAGGCGCAGCGATTCGCGCGCGACCGATTCCGGTACACCGTCCAGTTCAAAAGAATGTTGCCCGGCCGCACCGTCGCGACCCAATATCGGGCTTGCCTTTGCCTTTACCCATTCGGGTTTCCGGCGGGCGCTCCGTCACCGATTTGTCCGGGAAAATCTTGATCCAGAGCTTGCCTTTTCTTTTCATGTTGCGGGTCAACGCAACACGCGCCGCTTCGATCTGGGTGTTCGTGATCCAGGCGCGCTCCAGCGTCTGCAAGGCGTATTCGCCAAAGGCGATCGAGATATTGCGCGTCGCGTTGCCCGCGCGGCTGCCCCGCTGGGTCTTCCGATACTTCACTCTTTTTGGCATCAATGGCATAAGATCTCCTCAAAAGCCTTCTAGTTAGCCGGAGCTGCCGCAGGCCGAGCTTCGGCGGGAATCCCGGTCGCGCGGTTCGCGTTCCCGACGTCGCGCGTGTCCTCTTCGGCTGTCTTCAGGCTTACAGATCCAGCATTTCACGCCGATTTTGCCGTAAACGGTGTTCGCTTCCGCAAATCCGTAATCGATCGGCGTGCGCAAAGTATGCAACGGAATCTTCCCTTCGCGATACCATTCCGCGCGCGAAATTTCCGCGCCACCCAGCCGGCCGGCACAGCGAATCTTGATTCCCTGCGCCCCAAAATCCATCGTCGTCTGCACCGCTTTTTTCATCGCGCGGCGAAAAGAGATCCGGCGTTCGATTTGCAACGCCACATTTTCCGCAACGAGTTGCGCGTCCAGTTCCGGCGTTTTGATTTCCTGAATATCGATCTTGACCTGTTTGCCGCCGGACATCCGGGTGATCTCTTCGGTCATCTTCTCGATCTCCGCGCCTTTGCGGCCGATCACGATGCCGGGACGCGCCGTGTAAATCGTCACCCGGATACTGTTCCAGGCGCGCTCGATGATGATCTTCGCAACCGCCGCCATGAAAGCTTCTTCTTCACGTAATCGCGGATCTGCAGGTCGGCATGCAGAAACTCAGGAAATTCCTTCGGCGAGGCATACCAGCGCGAACGCCAGTCCTATTCACCGCGAGACGAAATCCGATTGGATTAACTTTTTGTCCCATAAGTGATTTATTTCTCCGTTTCCGCCTCCGCGTCGGTCGGTGGTTTCTCTGCTGCTTTTCGTCCTTTGAGCCTCGGTGCGTTTCTCCCGCGCAGCCGCTGACAGATTCCGTTGTTCTGGCCGCAATTTTGGTTCGCGCGAGTCCCTCCTTCGTCACTCAACACGATCCGGATATGACTGGTTCGCTTCCGGATCGGGCTTGCACTGCCTCGAGCGCGAGGGCGAAACCGCTTGAAGGTCGGGCCTTCTCCGACAATTGCCTCCTTGACCAGCAAAGTGTCCACTTTGAGTTCCGCGTTGTTCTCGGCGTTCGCGATCGCGCTTTTCAAAGTCTTTTTCACCAGGCCGCCGCCTTCTTCGGACTGAACGTCAACAGATCCAGCGCATCCGCGGCCGAACGACCCTGGATTTCGCGCGTCACCTCCCTGCGCCTTAAACGCGGAAATCCGCGCATAGCGATAAGTGGATGTGACTTGCATCTTCTTTGCTCCTCTACTTCGTCACCTTCGCGGTGTGCGCGCCGTGTTTCTTGAATGTCGGGTCGGCGAAAATTCGCCGAGCTTGTGCCCGACCATGTTCTCCGTCACGAAGACGGAATTAAAAATTTTGCCGTTGTGCACCAGAAACGTGTGACCGACGAAATCGGGCGTGATCATCGACCGGCGCGACCAGGTCTTGATCGGCTTCTTCGCTGTCCACGCTTCATCTTGTCGATTTTCTCGAGCAGATTCGGCTCGACAAACGGCCCTTTTTTCAGCGATCTGACCCATAGGTTATTTCTTTCTTGTGCTTTGCGGCGCTCGACGATGAATGCGTCGCTCGGCTTATGTTTCCGGCGGGTCTTGAATCCCTTGGCAGCTGGCCCCACGGGCTGACCGGATGATGGCGTCCGCCGCCGCCTTTGCTTTTGCCCTGGCCGCCGCCCATCGGGTGATCGATCGGGTTCATCACCATGCCGCGGACGTGCGGCCGGCTGCCCAGCCAGCGGGTGCGTCCGGCTTTGCCGCTCGAAACGTTCATGTGATCGACGTTGCCGACCTGGCCGATCGTCGCGTAAGCGTTCTCGTGGATCCGCCGGATCTCGCCCGAAGGCATCCGCACCAGCGCATAGCCGGCTTCGCGATTACTCAAAATCAGCCTGCTGGCCGGCACTGCGGGCGATCTGGCCGCCGCGGCCCGGAATGAGCTCGACATTATGAATCGACGTGCCCAGCGGAATCGCACTTAGCGGCAGAGCATTGCCCACGTCCGGCGCCACGTTATCGCCGGCGACAACCTTGGCGCCGACTGACAGCCCGTCCGGAGCAAGAATGTAGGCCTTCTCCCTCCGTTTCATAGGAGCAAGCGATGCGCGCAGAGCGGTTCGGATCGTACTCGATCGCTTCGACCACCGCGGCGACGTCGCGAAGCTTCCGCTTGAAAGTCGATCACGCGATATTTCCGCTTGTGCCCGCCGCCGATGTGCCGCGAAGTGAGCCGGCCACGGTTGTTGCGGCCGCCGCTGCGCTTCAGCGGCTCAACCAGCGATTTCTCGGGATGATCCTTCGTGATCTCGTCGAACGCGGGCGTCTGTTTGAAACGCTGCGTCGGAGTGAGCGGCCGAAAATCTTTAGTGCCATCTGACTTTTCTCCCTTAAACCAGATCGATCTTCTCGCCTTCAGCCAGCGTGACGATCGCTTTCTTCCAGTGCGACCGGCGGCCGAAGTCGGCCCGGCGTTCGCGTTTCTTCTTGCCGGCGTACTGGCAGGTATTCACCCGCACGACTGTCTTTCCGAAAAGCTCCTCGATGGCTTGCTTGATCTCGATTTTGTTCGCTCGCGGATCAACCCGAAAAACATACTGGTTGTGCTTTTCTCCCAGAACGTGGCTTTTTCCGTAAGCCGGATATTGCCAATAAATTTTTGGCCTCGTTCATGCGATCCTTTCCGCCAGCTGGGCGAGCGCTTCGCTGGTCACGATGATTTTCCGGAACGAAGCAGCTGTTCGGTATTCACTTCCGCCGCGGTGTTTAACCAGACCTCAGCGACATTGCGGGCCGCGCGGTAGGTCGCTTCGTCAAAACGTTCCGCGATCAGCAGCACTTTGCTGGCTTCGGTGTGAGACCGCAGCAGCTGAACGAAAGCTTTGGTTTTCGGCTGTTCGACCGCGATGGCTCGGTCACCAGGACGTCGCCGGCAATGATCCGCGCGCTGAGAGCCTTCAGAAGGCGAGGCGCCTGACAGACTTTGTGACCTTTTTTGAGTAATCGCGCGGCTTGGGTCCGAAGACGACACCGCCGCCGGACCATACCGGCGAGGAGACATAGCCGGCCCGCGCCCGGCCGGTGCCTTTCTGCCGCCAAGGCTTCTTCCCGGAAGCGGTTACCTGCGCCTTGGTCTTTGTATTGGCGGTACCGCTGCGCCGATTGGCGCGCAGCGATACCACGACGTCGTGCACAGCCTGGGTGCCCCGGCCGTTCTCGATCACATCGATCTTCGCCTTCTTGGCTGCATCGATGGTTAAAACGGTTGCACTCATGATTGCCTCGCGCTCTCCAGGTGCTGTTTCTTCTTGGCCGGACGAACGACCACGTAGCTGCCGTTCGCTCCCGGCACCGCGCCACAAACCAAAATGACGTTTTCTTTCCGACGCACCTGAACGATCCGCAGATTCTGCACCGTCACTCGCTCGTCACCCAGGTGGCCGGGCATGCCCATGTTTTTCCAGACCCGGCCGGGCGTGGACCGGTTGCCGATCGCGCCGTTGCGCCGATGCATCTTGGACCCGTGCGACGCAGGTTGCCCATCAAAACCGTGCTTCCTCACCACACCCTGAAAACCCTTTCCCTTGGATCGGCCGATGACATCCACGAACTGCCCGGCGCAAACTGGCTGACAGTAAGATCCAGTCGCCGTTATCTGCGGACCGTTCGGGAGACGAAACTCGCGCACGAGTTTTTTCGGCTCAACGCCGGCCTTCTTGAAATGACCAAGCTCCGGTTTGGTCACCCGGGATTCTTTCTGCGTAGCGAATCCCACCTGCACGCCCCAGTAGCCATCTTTTTCCTCGGTTTTGCGCTGAAGCACGGTATTGTCTTCCGCTTCGATGACGGTCACCGGGGTAACTTTGCCGCTCGCGTCGTACACGCGCGTCATCCCGACTTTTCGTCCTAGCAATCCTATATTCATGGGCGCGTGAAAAACGGTTAAATTTTGATCGTGATGTCCACGCCCGCCGGCAAGTTCAGCTTCCGCAGCTCGTCCACGGTCTTGGCGGTCGGCTCGATGATGTCGAGCAGCCGTTTGTGGGTGCGGATCTCAAACTGGTCCATCGATTTTTTGTCGACGTGCGGTGAGCGGTTAACGGTAAATTTCTCAATGCTCGTCGGCAGGGGAATCGGTCCGGCAACTTTCGCGCCGGTGCGTTTCGCTGTCTCGACGATCTCGGTCGCTGATTGGTCGAGCATGCGAAAATCAAATCCCTTCAGCCGGATGCGGATGCGTTGTCCGTTTGTCATCGAATTTCTAGGCTCCTTTTTGGTCCAACACCGCCGCAACAATTTGCGCAGGCACCGGCTCGAAATGCGACGGCTCCATGGAATAGGAAGCGCGCCCTTTGGAAAGCGAACGGATGGCGGTCGCGTAGCCGAACATCTCCGCCAACGGCACTTCCGCATGCACGACGGTGGCGACACCTTTGTTTTCCATGCTGATGATCCGGCCGCGGCGCCGATTCAAGTCGCCCATGATGTCGCCCTGGTACTCCTCCGGCGTCACGCCTCCACCTTCATGATCGGCTCGAGCAGGATCGAGTTGGCCTTTTTGAAGGCGTCCTTCATCGCGAAGATCGCGGCCAATTTAAAGGCCAACTCGTTCGAGTCGACGTCGTGGTACGACCCGTCAACGATGTCGACTTCGAGGTCGATCACCGGGTAACCGCCCACGATACCGTTTAAGACGGCTTCTTCGATGCCCTTTCTACCGCAGGGATGTATTCCTTCGGAATCGTGCCGCCGACGATCTTGTTCTCGATCGTGAGACCTTTGCCGCGTTCGCGCGGTTCAACATTGACCATGACGTGTCCGTACTGGCCGCGACCGCCGGATTGCTTGATCAGCTTGCCTTCGCCGTTCGGCGTTCTTCGTGATCGTTTCGCGATAAGCGATCTGCGGTTTGCCGGCGTTCGCATCCACCTTGAACTCGCGGAGCATCCGGTCCCGAATAATTTCCAGATGAAGCTCGCCCATTCCGGCGATGATCGTCTGGCCGGTGTCTTCGTTGGTGTAAACCCGGAAAGTCGGATCTTCTTCGGCCAAGCGCTGTAAAGCGGTGCCCATCTTTTCCTGGTCGAGCTTGGTCTTGGGCTCGATCGCCATGGAGATGACCGGGTCGGGAAACGACGGCGGCTCGAGCAGAATCGGATGATCCTCGTCGCAGAGCGTATCGCCCGTCGTGATGTTTTTGATTCCGACGATCGCGGCGATATCGCCCGAGTAACAAGTCTCGATGTCTTCGCGCTTGTCCGCCTGAATCTGGATCAGCCGGCTGATGCGCTCGCGCTTGTTCGTTCGCGGATTGTAAACGGTATCGCCTTTGGAAAGTTTGCCGGAGTAAACCCGGAAGAAGACCAGCTTCCCGACAAACGGATCGCTCCAGAGCTTGAACGCCAGCGAACAGAAATTGCCGTTATCGTCCGTCACGGCTTCCTTCGGCTCGAGCGTGTCGGGATCAATGACCCCTGGCCGGCGGAATATCGAGCGGGCCGGGAAGATAATCGACGACCGCATCAACGAGATACTGAACGCCTTTGTTCTTAAAGGCGGAACCGCCGGCGACCGGAACAAACTGATTGGCGATGGTCAGCCGACGGATGCCGGCTTTGAGATCTTTTGGCGTTACCGGCTTTTCTTCGAGGAAGAGAGTTCCGACTTCGTCGTCGAGGTTGGCTACTTGCTCGACGAGGTCGGCGTAAGCCTTGTCGACCATGTCCTTATATTCGGCCGGGACTTCGGTAATTTCGTAGGTGGAACCGTAGATGTCGCTGTCGGAATAAAGAACGGCTTCTTGTTAACCACATCGAGTTGGCCGTGAAGTTGATCTTCTTTGCCTAACGGAATCAGAACTGGCCAGGCATTCGCGCCCAGCTTTTCGTGGATCTCCTTCACGACGTTGTCGAAATTGGCGCCGACCCGGTCCATCTTGTTCACGAAACAGATGCGCGGCACATTATATTTGTTGGCCTGGCGCCAAACCGTTTCGGACTGCGGCTGCACCCCGGCCACGCCGTCGAAAACGACAATCGCGCCGTCCAGCACGCGGAGCGAACGCTCCACTTCCGCAGTGAAATCCACGTGGCCGGGCGTATCAATGATATTGATCCGCAGCTTGTGGCCGTCGTATAGCTTGAAGACGCCCGGTTCAACTCGCTGAGTCCAGAAGCAGGTCGTCGCAGCCGAGGTGATCGTGATGCCACGCTCGCGTTCCTGCTCCATCCAGTCGGTCACCGTGGTGCCTTCATGCACTTCGCCGATCCTATGGATCATGCCGGTATAAAACAGGATCCGCTCGGTGAGAGTCGTTTTGCCGGCGTCGATGTGCGCGCTGATGCCGATGTTGCGGGTGCGCTCGAGCGGATACGCCCGGTTCGGCGAATTCGGGTTCGTCATGGCCGCAGCCTTTTCTAAAACGGTTGAGGTCACAGGTGTTTACCAGCGGAAATGCGCAAATGCCCGGTTGGCTTGCGCCATTTTATGCGTGTCGTCGCGCTTTTTAATCGCGTTGCCCTGGCCCGCGGCGGCATCCTTGATTTCCGCCGCCAGGTTGTCGGTCATCGTCCCACGGCGATTTTTCGCGAAAGTGACGATCCAGCGCATCGCTAAAGAGACCTGGCGACTCGTTGAGACTTCGATCGGAACCTGATAAGTCGCGCCACCCACCCGGCGCGATTTGACCTCAAGCCGAGGTTTCGCGTTTTCCAGCGCTTTGTGCAAGGTTTCCAGCGGATCGACCGAATCCGAGCCTTCGCGGCTTTTTTCGATCGCCTGATAGACAATGCGCTCGGCCAAAGATTTTTTCCCACCCCGCATGACGGTGTCGATAAGCCGGGCCACGGCCGGACTGCCATAACGGCTATCGAGCTTTTCTGATCGATGAATGACTCTGCGACGACGTGACATAGGTCCTTACTTTTTTTTGCCTTTCCCGGCTGGTTCAGCGCCTCCCTCTTTCGGACGCTTGGCGCCATATTTGGAACGGCTTCGCCGGCGTCCATCGACTCCGAGGCTATCCAACGTTCCGCGAACAATATGATATCGGACGCCGGGCAGATCTTTTACTCGACCTCCGCGCACGAGCACGATCGAGTGTTCCTGCAGGTTATGACCCTCGCCGGGAATGTAGGCGATCACTTCCTGCCCATTGGTCAGCCGCACTTTGGCGACCTTTCGCAATGCGGAGTTTGGCTTCTTCGGAGTGCGCGTCATAACTTGAACACAGACACCGCGTCGCTGCGGACAGTCCGCCAGAGCGGGCGACTTTGATTTCACCGCCATCTGTCTTCGACCTTTTCGAATAAGCTGGTTAATAGTTGGCATCTAAAGAGTTCGGTTTCTCCCGTCGTCGAGGGACTAAAAAACCGCGCTGGCAACTGGTTTCTCTTCCGCCAGACGCGGGGGAGCGTGGACTATAATAGGTTTCCCTACCGGCGCAAGAGAATTTTAGTCAGGCGCGCTAAGCGCGAGCCCCTCGAAATACGAAGACCTGACGGTACCACACCGACAAGCGTTCGCAAGGGAGGGAAGACACGCCGCGCTTGTTTGAACAGTTCTCAGAAACGGCTGTTACCCGGAAGATAAATGTGCTTTTCTGAGCAGCGCCATGGCTATTCGCTTTGATCGCCAAATCACGGTAGCGCTGGAAAACCGGCCGGGACAGCTCGCGACCGTTTGCCGGCTCCTGGCGGAAGCTTCGATCAGCATCGACGGGATCGCGGTGATCGATAATCTCGAGCAAGGTGTCATTCGCCTCATAACCAGCGATCCCGACAAATGCTCTCGGATTCTAAGCAAAGCAGGTTGTTACGTGGTGGAAGGCGACGTGCTGGTCCTGGATACCCTCGATCGGCCGGGCTTGCTCGCCCGGGTCACCACTCAACTCGCGGAAGCCAAGATCAACATTGACTACGTTTATGGTACCAGCGAACACCCCGGATCGCCCATGCGCTTGGTGCTGAAAGCCTCGGATCTTGCCCGGGCCAAGCAAACGATCGAATCGTTTCTGACCGGGTCCGGCCCGGTGTGAACGGCGTTTATGCGAGCGCTCTGGTAGCGCGGACGACCTCGTCCGTAAACCGGAGCTAATGAAGCCGTGTGCCACACCGGAAGCCGGCGAGCAGGATTTGGTCGAGTCTATGCAACGAGGTGCGTCGCCGGAGTTGAGGTATTGTGCGAACTCGGCTGCGTAGCCACCCGGACGGACGGGGCCGTCCGCGCTACGCCGAAAAGGTCGAAGCCGGCGCCTTGCGGCGCCGGCTTCGCTTCGTGGCATAAGCCGAATTCTGTCCGGTTCGGTACAACGGAACCGTGGCGATCATTTATCTTCGCCAAATTACGGCGATCCCGGATATCCGGGACGCGACTATTACCCGAGAGGTCCCAGTCTGCGACCGAGGGGACAGGCGGCCCGCCTCTCTGTTCTGTCTTGCACCACTCGGGGTTTTTCCTGCGCCAGGCTTTACAGCCAAGCCGGTGGGCTCTTACCCCGCCTTTTCATCCTTACCCGGCTCCATCCGTCGGCTCCCAAGGGAACCGTTTCAACCAAGCCGAGCGGTATCTTTTCTGTGACACTATCCGTCAATCGCGGCTTACGCCGTCAATTGCCCGCGTTTTCACGCGGCGAGTTGCCTGTTGGTGTTCGGACTTTCCTCTGCCTGGCTTGGGAGCCAGACAGCGATCGCCTGCTCACGCTGCTTATTATACTAGCAAGGTATTTCAGCCACAAGACCAGGGCGGTCGGGTTTCGCGTTTCGCGTTTCACGTTTTACGTATCACGTTTTACGTTTCGCGGTTACGTATGCCCGGCACGACGACGAGAAACGCCAAACCTGAAAACACGAAACGTATCAGAGCCGGTCGATTCGCCGGGCCAACGTAAAATCCAGATCCGTCAGCCCTCCGGCTGAATGGGTTGCCAAAACAAGCCGCACTTTGTTCCAGCGGATGTCGATATCGGGATGATGGTTCAGCGTTTCGGCCGTCCCAGCAACTTTGTTGACGAAATCGATCGCGGCCGCAAAATCCTTGAACTGAAAGGTCCTTTTGATTGTGTCGCCTTCCAAGCTCCACTCGGGGACTTCGGCAAGCAGCTGGTGGACAGCTTCAGGTTCAAGTAATGCGGGCATAGCTGGAGAATGCACTCAGGAACGACACCACAGGTTTAGCCACCCTCACCGATCCTTGTCACCCGTCAAGCGAGGAGTAAACCGTTCCTGGACGGAGATTTGAGCTAGTGCACCCTTGGGCCGCGGCGACGTCATCGTTATAGATGAGACGGCGCACTAATGTTCTCGTTTGCGCCCATTTGCGGCTTCATGTATGTAAGCCACCCGCCCTTGTTCAGAGCAATAAATGCAAACCACCGGACGCATCTACAACAGTATTGTCGAAACTGTCGGGCAAACGCCCTTGGTTAGACTGAATCGAATCACCGTTGAGGTTCCCGCGACAATCGCCTTGAAATGCGAATTTTTTAATCCGCTAGGAAGCGTCAAAGATCGGATTGGTATGGCGATGATCGAGGCCGCCGAGAAAGAGGGAATCATCTCCAACGAAACCGTCATTGTGGAGCCGACCAGCGGAAACACGGGTATTGCGCTCGCCTTCGTCTGCGCTGCCAAGGGGTACCGATTGATCCTGACGATGCCGGACACGATGAGTTTGGAAAGGCGAACCCTGCTGGCGATGCTCGGGGCGAAGCTGGTCTTGACTCCGGGTTCTGAAGGGATGAAAGGCGCCATCGGACGCGCCGAGGAAATCCTGAGGAGCACTCCAAACTCCTGGATGCCTCAACAGTTTGAGAATCCAGCCAATCCCGAGATCCATCGGACGACGACCGCGGAAGAGATTTGGGCGGATACGGATGGGAAGGTGGACATTCTGGTGGCGGCAGTCGGAACTGGCGGCACAATTACCGGCGTCGCTGAAGTGATCAAAAAACGGAAACCGAGCTTTCGGGCGATCGCGGTCGAACCAAAAGATTCGCCGGTGATCGAGCAAACGCTGCGAGGTGAGCCGCTGAAACCTGGCCCCCACAAGATCCAGGGTACCGGAGCGGGTTTCATTCCCGGCAATCTGCATCTCGATATCGTGGACGAGGTGATCGCGGTGTCCAACGAAGATTCTTTTATGATGGCCCGGCGTCTGGCGAAAGAAGAGGGCATCCTGGCCGGTATTAGTTCCGGCGCGAATGTCCACGCAGCGCTCGAGATAGCACGCCGGCCCGAGAATAAAGGCAAATTGATTGTTACGGTGGCTTGTTCTACCGGGGAGCGTTATCTCAGCACGGCGCTCGCCGATCAAGCCCGAGCCGAAGTCGGTGGATAGAAAAATGACAGGCCGTCCCACCGCCGAGCCAGCGGTCAGCGCATTTGATCCCGTCGTCTTTTGGATGCTCCATCGCCGCTCGGTGATCATCGGCGCGATTGTCGTTGTAGTTGCCGCTTTGACCGCCGGTTTTTATCTCGGCTTTGCGGCGTACCAGGCGCAGAGGGCCGCCGCGATCTACGCTACCGCGAACTCCATCGATAGCTGGCGATCGGTCATCCGCCAATTCCCCGGTTCGACCGCCGCGGGAAACGCCGCCCTGCGGATTGCCGCACAGCTCGCGGCCGACGGAAAATTCGCGGAGTCCGACCGCGAGTACCAGAACTTCATTCATCAGTATCCGCGACATCCGTTCCTGGTAAATGGTTATGTCGGTCTGGCCCAGAATGCTGAGGCAGAAGGGAACATTGATCGAGCAATCCAAACCTACGCTCAGGTAGTGAGCCAGTTTCCCGGCTCTTACCAAGCTCCCCTCGCCCTTTTTCATCAAGCTCGTCTCACTAAAGAAAAGGGCCAGAAGCAAGCCGCTCGCACGCTCTTTGAGACTGTAGTCCAGCGTTATCCGGGCAGCTTTGTCGCGTCGATGGCGCGCCAGGAGGCCGAGAAATTGACCGACGCACAAGCAGACAGACCCAAAGCGGAATCAGTGACCCTGGCGCCAGGCCGCTAAGCGAGGACGAAAATTCGGAGACCGTCTCCGCTCGCACCGGAGCGCAAGCCAGACACCCTTAGGAAGTTTCCAATACCTTCTTTCGTTCCAGAAAAGCTTCCCGGCGCTCTTCAAACTCGATCAGGTCGAAATAGGTCTTTACACCCTCCGAACCATTTCCTCCAAGTTCTGCAAGAATGTGCTGAAATCGCGCTTGCTTCGCGGGGGTGTTCGGGACTTTCGCGATAGACGCCTCGTTCCAGGACTCGATCTCGGCCGTGGTACGCGGCAGCCCTCTGACCTTGATCCATTCGAGAATTTGCCGGTCTTCGGCTAAGTCGTTGGCCATTGCCTCGAATTCGTCGCCGTCAATCCCCAGAAAAACCAGAAGATGGCGGTCAAAGCCAGAATTCTTGTAGTTATAACCCTGCAAAAGACCTTGCTTGGCGAGCCGGGCTTTGTCGATCAACCGGGGAAGATGGACCAATCCGCCCAGCCGTTGGTAAGGGCTCCGGGGAAATATTTTTGGGGTCATGCTGGTGCCAAAGTCACGTCTCCGCCCGAGCTCTTGTCCGGCGGATGAGCTTGGCGCTGTGGTGCGGTCTCGAGTAGATCTCCCTGGGTGAGTTCCACTTTTCCGATGGAGATCTCTCCGAAGAATTCGCCACCTTGATCGACGGTGAAGGCGCGCGCAAAAACTGCGCCATTCAATCGTCCGGTCTTGAGAATGACAACCTTGCCATTCGAAATGATCCGGGCGGAAATGATGCCTTCAATCTCAACCCGATCGGCCCGAATAGGGCGAATAAATTCCACCTCGGCTTTCCGATCGACCGTGAGACGTTGGGCTTCGATGCTCCCGGTCACCTTGCCTTTGACACGTACCCTGACCGCGCCGTGACAGATCAAACTGCCTCGCAGGAAGCCCTGAATATCCGCTTCCTCACAGATAACGCGATTGCTGTTCAGGTCCCCTTTATTCGTAAGGAACAACCGTCCGCGAGTCCGAATGGAGCGACTATAATTGCCGGTAATCCGGTAATCCTGCAGGTCAATGTAAGCGCCGCATTGGGGGCAGATTGTTGATGTCGCGCTTTTCGGTACTTCGCGCTTGCCGGTGCACTCGAAGCATCGGGCCACGACGGTCCGTTGAACCCCCAGGATACCTTCCAGCTTCTGCAGGACCGAGGACGGCTTCTGAATTTCCGGCGGCGGTCCGCTAGTCCTGTGCCCCTTCTCAAGCTGAATATAGCCGCTGCATTTGCGGCAGTACGTCGACTTTGCCAGCTCGGGCTCTAGCTGAATGTGACCGCAGTGAGGACATTGAACTTCGATCCTTCCTTTGGCAGCCACTCAGTTTTCCTTAACGCGGAGCGCCGACGCCCACCTTCTGCGGCTCTTCCCGACTGAGCCCGCCGAGTTCTTTCAGTGCTCCTTTGTTTGGGGTAACTTCGGATTTACCGACGAAAGTTGCGCCCTCTTCAATAATCAGCCGGGCCGCTTTGAGATCGCCGATGAGCTGGGAACGCGAGCGCAATTCACAGCGCTCTTGCACTGTGATGTTGCCGTGCACCTTACCCATGACAATGACCGACTTGGCCTTGACTTCGCCGCGCACGTCGCCGTGTTCCCCGACGGTCAAAACGCCGTCATTTGAGGACACTTCACCTTCCAGTTTTCCGTCAAAGGTAAATTCGTTGGCGAACTTGATCGATCCCTTAATTTCGACATCGTTTGAGAGGTTGTTTTTATTAATCGTATCTGCCATAACCAGATTTCTTTGTGTTATACTTTTCGATTCAGCGAGCTGCGGAACCGGCGGATTCTCCCCTGATCCAATGTCTTCTTCTGAAGTCGGTTGGCCCGGCTTTTGGGGGATGAATTTCTTGAGCACGGTCGCAACTATGAAGTGGTCGATTGGAATGTCAAACGACAACCTCCCGGATCGAACTGAATCAGCTCAGCTCCTCCGCCGGGTACGTCCAGATCTCGCTCAGCGTGGGATGATAGTGGGGCACTCGCGCCAGATCCGCCGCCCTCGCGTGGAAAGACATGGCCACGATGATCTCGTGGATTAACTCGGAAGCTTCCGGACCCACCACTGAACCGCCGATAATTTCTCCGGTGTCGTAATCGCAGATCAGTTTGACAAAACCCTCGGTCTCTCCCCGAACCAGAGATTTGCCATGATCTTTAAATGGATAACTGGCCGATCGAAATCGACGGCCCTCTGCTCTCGCCTCTTTTTCGGTCACTCCGACAGCAGCCACCTGTGGCTCAGTGAAGATCGCAAACAGCTTCAGCCGATAGTCGATCGATTCTAGGGGGGCGCCCGCGATCAGGCGCGCAGCGTTCCGCGCTGCCACCGAAGCCTGCTCAATCGCGGCGTGCACCACCTCATAACAGCCAGTGACATCACCGGCGCCAAATACTCGTGGGTTCGGAGTCTGCAGCTCGCGATTGACGGTAACGGCGCCGGTCTGATCGCTCGTAACTCCGCCCGCGGCAAGATGCAGCTGCTCAGTAGCAGGCCGCCGGCCCAAGGCGTAAAAGATTTCTTCGGCATCAACCGTACACTCTCCGTCGCCGGTCTGGTAGACCACCCGTTTTTCGCCGTCGGCCCGCTCCACACCAATCAGCCGCGTGCCACAGATCACCTCAATGCCGCGTGCACGGAACGCATCAGCAAGTGCCTCCGCCACGTCCTGATCAGCCTCCTTCAGCACCTGTTCGCCCCTTTGAATGATGGTTACCCGCGTTCCGAGCGTGCCGTAAAAATGAGCAAATTCCAGGGCAATCGCTCCGCCGCCCAACATAATCAGAGATTCGGGGATTCGTTCGCTGTCCAGAGCGACGTCGCTCCAGAGGTAGCCAGTCTCGGACAGCCCAGGTATATCGATCAGGTTCAGCTCAGAGCCCGTAGCAATCAGGGCGGTCTTAAAGCGCAACGTCTCGGATCGATTGCCGCTTAGGGACGCAACTTTGAGCAAGTCAGGACCCGCGAACTCCGCGAATCCCCGCACAAAATCAAACTTGCCCGATTTGAGTTGCGACTGGCGATGAGTGGCAAAGCCGGCGACCAGATTTCTTTTGCGAGCAAGAATCGCCGATGCTTCGAATCCAATGTTGCCCGCGCGGAGCCCGAACTCCGAAGCCCGTCGAAGTGTGAGGAACCGATTGGCCGACTCAATAAGCGTTTTGCTCGGCATACAACCCTGCAAGATGCAGAGGCCGCCTACTTCCTTACCTCCCTCGATACAGACTGTTCGGAGACCAAGGCGCGAGGCGGTGGCCGCCGCAGAGTACCCGGCGCTGCCGCCGCCGATGATCGCAAAGTCATAGGTTTCCATGCGCGATCATTCTATCCTACAATCGCCGCAAGCGCACTTGCGAGACAGTAAACGCCGGCATCTTCGGAGCCTGGAACAATCGCAAGATCTGGCGCTCCTACAAAGTCCCACTACTACAAATAGCGCCTTCAAAGCTTGCATGGAGGGGTAAAAAGCCTTATTGTCTTCTCTTATCTCAGTAGTGTTCACCCGAATTCCGTCGGGTTTGTTTCGCAATATGTCAGACATCTCGAATTACGGCGCCGCGCAAATTGATAAACTGGAAGGTCTCGAGGCGGTACGCAAACGGCCGGGCATGTACATCGGAGATCCCGATGAGCGGGGCCTTCATCATTGTGTCTTTGAAGTACTGGACAATTCGATCGATGAACATCTGGCCGGATTTTGTTCGCGGATTGATGTAGCCATCCACATCGATGGTTCAGTCTCGGTCCGTGACAATGGCCGCGGAATTCCGGTCGATGTCCATCCCAAGTTCCATATCCCGGCCATCGAGCTGGTACTGACAAATCTGCATGCGGGAGGGAAGTTTGGTCAGGGTGCCTACAAGTTCTCCGGCGGTCTCCACGGAGTCGGTGCGAAATGCGTCAATGCGCTTTCGGAATGGTTCAAAGCCGAAGTGACCCGGGATGGCAAGGTCTATCAGATCGCTTTTTCGCGAGGCAAAACGACGCGCAAGCTGGAGGTGATCGGCGAGGTCCAGAATCGAAGAGTCAGCGGCACGCTGATTACGTTCTTGCCGGACCCGGAAATTTTTACAATCACGACCGAATTCAAGTTCGACTTGTTGGCAACCCGGTTGCGTGAGTTCGCTTTTCTGAATCGTGGCTTGGAAATCGTGCTGGTCGACGAACGCACCGACCCGCATCGGAAGGAGATGTTCTGTTACCGGGACGGCATTAAGCAATACGTCAAGGAACTGGGCGAGACGAAGCAACTGATTCATCCGGAACCGATTGTCGTTTCGGGAATGCGCGAGATCCAGGTAGACGAGAAAACGGAGACCAGTTACGTCGATGTTGTCCTTCAATATACGGACGCGTACAGCGAGCAGATCCAATGTTTTGCCAACTCGATTGCCAACCCGGACGGCGGCATGCACCTGGAGGGGCTCAAGGCCGGCTTGACCAGCGCCATCAAGAACTATGCGCGGGCAAATAATCTGGTGAAAGAGAAAGATCCGGACCTGACCGGGGATGACTTGCGGGAGGGCTTGGTTTGCGTTTTGAGCATCAAATTAACTAATCCTCGGTTCAGTTCTCAGACCAAAGGCAAGCTGGTGAACAATGAGGTCAAGCCCGTGGTGCAATCGGTCACCTATGAGGGACTGAGCCGATTCTGCGAAGAAAATCCATCGGTGGCTCGCAAAGTTATCGATAAATGCCTGATGGCGGCTCGGGCGCGCGAGGCAGCGCGGCGGGCGCGCGAAGCTGTCCGCAAAACTGCTCTGACCGGCGGCGGCCTTCCCGGTAAACTCGCGGATTGTTCCGAGCGGGATCCCTCCCTGACCGAGCTTTACATCGTCGAAGGCGACTCCGCCGGCGGCTCCGCCAAACAAGGCCGTGATCGGCGGTTCCAAGCCATTCTGCCGATTCGCGGCAAGCTTTTGAATGTCGAAAAAGCCCGGCTGGACAAGGTACTCCAGAACCAGGAGATCCAGACAATGATCACCGCGATCGGCACCGGGATCGGCGACGGCGAAGGCGAAGGATCTTTCAACGTGGAAAAGCTCCGCTACGGGCGCATCATCATCATGACGGATGCCGACGTCGACGGATCGCATATCCGCACATTGCTCCTGACCTTTTTCTATCGGCAGATGCCCGAATTAGTTCGCCGCGGGCATATCCACATCGCGCAACCTCCGCTCTACCAGATCAAACGGAAAAAGCGGGAGGAGTATGTCGATGACGATTCGCAGCTGAACCGAATCCTGATTTCGCTCGGCGCAGAGGAAGTCCGGCTGCGCAAATTGGGCGATGGCTCAGAAGTCACCCGGGAGCAATTGACCGAGATTCTCGATTTGCTCGAACGGCTTTCGAAAATCAGCGAATCCATCCGGAAACATGGCGGGGACTTTGAGGATTACTTGTCGAAACGCAATCCCGAAACCGGAGCTCTTCCGGGTTACCTGCTCATCATTCGGGAAGGCAATGAGGAAAGTGTCCGGTATTTCCCGGATGAAATCGCGGTGCGAGAGTTCGCCACCGCCAATCGTGACCTCAATCTTTATGAAGAAGAGAGCGCAGGCGAAGAGAGCGACCAGACGGTCTCGACAAATGGCAATGGTGGACTGCATAACCGCCGGCGAGTGCGCCGCATCGAACTTCATGAATCACATGCCGCCGAGAAATTGCTGGCCGAGCTTTCGCGGCGCGGCTTGAAGATCGACCACTACTCCGCGAGTGATGAACCGATTTTCGAATTGATCGATGGAGAAGGCGAACGGGCGTCCGCTACGCCGATTTTTTCGATCCCGCGGATTCTTGAGACGGTGAAGGAGATCGGTCGACGCGGCGTACAGATCAAGCGCTTCAAAGGATTGGGTGAGATGAATCCGAAAGAACTGTTTGCAACCACCATGGATCCCGTTCGGCGCAAGCTGCTCAAAGTCGAACTAAACGAAAACAACGCCGTCGAAGCCGATCGGATCTTTACGATCCTGATGGGCGATGTCGTGGAACCGCGACGCGCATTTATCGAGGATAATGCGCTCAACGTTCGCAATTTGGATGTCTGATTCACGCTGCCACCCAAACGACTGTGAGGTCCTATGGCGCGATCAGTTTGGGAGCGCGCGTCCTGGAGTGCGCGCGACCTGTCGCCGCTTTGAGACTGCGCGAAGCGCGGCCGGAGGTCGAGCGGGCCTTTTCGCCAAGGGAATCCGCGCTTTGTGGTTCGGTCCTCGGTCGAGGCCGCGCTCCGGGCAATTAGAAAGCGGCGACCAGTCGCACGCACTCCAAAACGCCATCGGCAGCTCACCGTTTACCAGCCCTTTAAGCTCATGCCCTTAAATCCAAACGAAAGAGTGGATCCGGTCAACGTGGCCGAGGAGATGTCGAAATCTTTTCTGGACTACTCCATGTCCGTGATCTTTGCGCGTGCGCTGCCCGACGCCCGCGACGGTCTTAAACCGTCACAGCGTCGCATCCTGTACGCGATGAACGATCTGGGAGTTGGCCCTACCAGAAAGCATAGCAAGTGTGCCAAGATCGTCGGGGAGACGATGGGAAATTACCATCCGCATGGCGACATGGCGATTTACCCGACCCTGGTCCATATGGCTCAGCCTTGGGCGATGCGCGCGACCTTGATCGAGGGTCAAGGCAACTTTGGCTCGATGGATGGCGATCCCCCCGCGTCCATGCGATACACGGAAGCCCGGTTGACCCATCTTGGGTCGATCCTGATGGAGGACATGGATCAGGATACCGTCGAGTTTGTCCCCAACTACGACGAGACGCGTCAGGAACCGACCGTGTTCCCGGCCGCTTTCCCCAACCTCCTGGTTAACGGCGGCACCGGCATAGCCGTCGGAATGGCAACCAATATGCCGCCCCACAACCTGGGCGAAGTCATCGACGGAATCTGCGCACTGATCGATCGGCCCGCCATCACTCCGGCGGAGTTGATGGAATTTATTAAAGGCCCCGATTTTCCCACCGGCTGCACCATCTGCGGCAGCGAAGGAATCCGGCAGTATTTCGAGACCGGGCGGGGCAGCTTCAAGGTGCGCGGTACCGCGACGATTCAAGAGGCGAGGAATGGCCGAGAACAAATCCTCATCACGGAGATCCCTTTCAACGTCAACCGGGCTGAACTGATCAAAAGGATAGCCGCCCTGGTCCAGGAAAAGAGTCATTACCGAAATCGCAGACGTTCGGGATCTGTCGGATGAAGAAACCCGGATCGAATTGGAGCTGAAGCGGGACGCGAATGCGCAGGTTGTGCTGAACAATCTGTACAAGCATACGGCCCTGGAAACGTCGTTTGCCGTGAACATGCTGGCGATCGATCATGGCCGTCCCAAGCTGCTGTCAATAAAGGACGCGCTGAACTGCTATATGGAACACCGACGCGAAGTAGTCCTTCGGCGGACCCGTTATCAGCTTCGGCAGGCGCAGCAACGTGCCGAGACCCTGGAGGGCTATCTGATCGCTCTCGCCCATCTCGACGACTTTATTGAGATCATCCGCGGGTCAGCCAATCGCGCGGAAGCGCGCGTCAAATTGCTGGCCTACGAATTTACTCGAAGCGCAGGTCGAGCAGATCGGAGTTCGCATCAGGAGCGAAGCCCGTTTGACCGACGGATTCTATGTCTTCAGCGAACACCAGGCCGATCAGATCCTCGATCTGCGTCTCTACCAGCTCACCGGCCTGGAGACGAGATAAGATCACCGAGGAGTACGGAAATCTTCTTCTGCGTATCGCGGACTTGCTCGAGCATCCTGGAGAGTGCCCAGCGCGTGATGGATATCATCAAGGAGGAGCTGAAACTCGTCAAAGAGAAGTACGGTTCTGCCCGCCTGACCCAAATCGTTCCCGATGAAGGCGAAATCAATTTGGAGGACCTGATCGCCAATGAAGGCTGCATCATCACAATCACCCACGGCGGGTATATCAAGCGGACGGCCGTCAGCGCTTTCCGCGCGCAACGGCGAGGCGGGCGAGGCGTGATCGGGATGACCACCCGGGAAGGGCAAGCCGAAGGCGAGGCGGACGATTTCGTCGAACATCTGTTTACCGCCAGCACTCATGATTCGCTCATGTTCTTTACCCAAAGCGGCCGGTGTTACGTGGAAAAGGTCTACGAAATTCCCGAAATGAGCCGCGCCTCCAAAGGCCGCGCCATCGCCAACTTGCTCGAGCTGCGTCCGGAGGAGAAAATCGCAGCCACCTTGCGTATCGAGGCGCGCCGGGAAAGCTCATCCGAGGAAAACATGGAGGACGGTTACAACGGGAGAGCCACTTGGAATCCTGACTTGCATGTCATGTTTGCCACGCAGAGTGGCATCGTGAAAAAGACCAATCTTGTCAGACTTCGCCAATGTCCGGAAGGGCGGGATTATTGCGATCCAGATCGAGGAGGGAGATAAGCTGATCGATGCGCTGCTGACCAACGGATCGAATGAGGTTGTGCTGATCACGAAATTCGGGATGAGTATCCGCTTTCACGAGATTGAGGTGCGCGATATGGGCCGCAACGCGGTCGGGGTCTGGGGCATACGTCCCGCGCCAAACGATCAGGTCGTCGCTATCGCCAAAGTCTCCGATGACGCCAACTCTCCTGGTGGCCGGGGAAAATGGGATCGGGAAAAGAACCGGATTCGATGAGTACCGGATTCAATCGCGCGGCGGCAAAGGGATCATTACAATGAAGACTGGGGACCGGACCGGTCAGGTGGTCGGTGCCTTGACGGTGCACGATCACGATGAGGTCATGCTGATCACTACTGGCGGGCAAATGGTTCGGATCCGGGTCAGCGAGATTCGCGAGGCGGGCCGAAACACGATGGGCGTGAAATTGATTAACCTGTTCGAGAACGAGAAGCTGCAGGACATTGCTCCGGTCGTGAGCCAGGAAGAAGAAGCCCAGGCGGAGAACGCTGGCGAAGCACAAAACTGAGCCTGCATCGCTCACAATCGTTTAAGGATTTATGAGTGATGCAGGCTGTGCTCAATTGGCCCAGCATGAATTATCGCAGACTCGGAAAAGCTGGTGTCAAAGTGAGCGAACTCTCCTTCGGCTCCTGGGTAACTTTCGGTGCCCAGATCGCCGATGACGTCGCGGAGGCCTTGATGAAGACGGCCTATGATGCCGGTATCAATTTTTTTGACAATGCCGAAGGCTACGCCAGCGGACGCTCCGAGCTGGTGATGGGCAAACTTCTGAACAAGCTGGCCTGGCCGCGCGACACCTGGCTGGTCTCGAGCAAAGTCTTCTTTGGCAGCGCGCCCCAACCACAAAAGCCAAATCAGTACGGACTGAGCCGGAAACATGTTTTTGAGGCCTGCCACGCCGCGCTGCGGCGCTTGCAGGTAGACTATCTCGATTTCTTTTTTTGCCACCGCCCGGATCCCGAAACTCCGATCGAGGAGACGGTGCGCGTGATGTCAGATCTGATCGCCCAAGGCAAGGTCCTCTATTGGGGAACCAGCGAGTGGAGCGCGCAGCAGATCATGGAAGCCTACGCCGTCGCCCGCCAATTCGACTTGGTGCCGCCCACCATGGAGCAGCCACAGTATAACTTGCTCGTGCGCGACCGGGTGGAAAAAGAATACGCGCGGCTCTACACGGAGATCGGCTTGGGCACTACGGTCTGGTCACCGCTGGCCAGTGGATTGCTCAGCGGAAAGTACAACCAGGGATTGCCGGAAGATGCGCGGCTCGGACTGGAAGACTACTCATGGCTAAGAGACTGGGTCGTGAATGAAAAGCGGCTCGCCAAAGTCCAGGAATTTGGGAGCCTGACTAAAAAACTGGGATCGCCGCAGGCGGTCGTCGCGATCGCCTGGTGTCTGAAAAACCCACACGTCAGCACCGTGATCCTAGGCGCATCGAAGACCGGCCAGCTGAAAGAAAATCTGCGCGCCTCCGAAATCTCCGAAAAGCTGACCCCGGAAATAATGAAACAGATCGACGACCTGCTCGGGACGAAACCCGAGGAGGATTGAGTCGAGGGAGTCGGGAGTCAGGATTGGAGTCGGGTGCAGAGTGTTCTCAGCGCGGGAGTAAATGAAGCTACTCCAAACGGAAGCATCGTAAGTGCCACATTGGCACTAAAAGCTCCGGTTTTAAACTCTTCGACCCCGTCTGCCAGAATGACGCACGTTCTGAGGACTCCCGACTTCTGGCTCCTGACGCCCGACTCTTTACGGTTGCCAGCCCGTATTTGCTCTTTAGACTAAGCACCACTTCTCCTATGGGAAAGCGAAAGAGAAAATTGTCCTTTAAACGGCTTCCGTTGCAGCGCCAGCTGCAGTTTTCCCCTGAGGGTGAATACTTTGATCTGCAGGCCCTTTTCGACAAAGTTAATGCTGAATATTTTGGCGGGCTGCTCGCGCATTACAGCATCACTTGGGGACGGAAGAGAAGTGTTCCCCCAAAAGAATACTTTGTTTTTGGCACCATCCAGGAAGAGGATCGGATCATCCGCATACACCCTCTTTTGGACGCGCCGTTTGTTCCGACCTGGTTCCTTGAGTACGTGATTTATCACGAGATGCTTCACGCGATCGTTCCTGAGGAAATCGATGAACAAGGCCGGCGACGAATTCATACCGACGAATTTTATCGTCGCGAGCGCCAGTTTCACTGCTTCCCTCGAGCGAAGCGATGGGAAGATGAGAATCTCGACCGCTTTCTTCGGTAGCCTTCATGAGCACCGGCGCCCACGATGTCTTGCTCGTGATCTGTACTTTCCCGAGCCAGGAGATCGCCGATCGTCTCGGACTTGAATTACTGAGGCGCAGGTTGACGGCCTGCGTCAACCTACTCCCTGCGGCCACATCTCATTATTGGTGGGACGGAAAGATTACGTCCGACACCGAAGTGATCGCGCTGCTGAAATGCACGGGCGCGGTTTTTCCGGACCTTCGAGACTTCCTGCAAAAGGAGCACCCGTACGACGTGCCAGAAGTCCTAGCCATTCCGGTCCAAACTGGTGCCGAACCTTACCTGCGTTGGGTTCGCGACAACTGCTCTCGAAAGTAATGTTTCGCCCTTCAAGTTTCGTTTTTCCGTGTTTCGCGGCCAGCCGGCCGTAAACGCCAAGGCGTGAAACGCGCCACCCGAAGCGTTCTCCTCGAACTCGCCCTTTAAGGCCGCCTGCCCGGCGATGGGAATCCGCCCGGCTTGGTCGTTGTCGCCGGGGTATTGCCTGAGGTCGCCGTTCCGGGTCGCTGCGCAGCCGGAGAGGAAACCGCGGCTGGACGACTGGCATTCAGACGACTGATCACTGAATCGCTGAAATCAATATTATCCCGGGAATAAACAAGCACCGGTACGCCGCTATTGAGACTTTGACCGGACCTATCGAACACCAGATCGAAATTCTGACTCCGTACCTGCTCATTGACGACCTTCATGATCTCTTCGACGATTCCCTGTCGCATCCGCGCCATCTGCTCTTGCAATTGCTTCTCACGCGTCGTTCGGAAGTCATTGATCTCTTTCTCCAATCCCTTAGTCTCGGCGATCTTGGAATCCCGTTCCTGAGCCTTTTGATCTTTGCCCGCGGCGCTCAGATCTGGCTTGTTAATCTCTTCGTTGAGTTTGTTGATGGTATCGAGATTCTTCTTATAAGAGTCCATTCTGAGATCCAGCTCATCCTTAGCCGACTTCTGTGCCTCCTGAAGCTTATCTTCGGCTTCGCGAGTTTTGTAGTAGGCGTTAAAAATCTTCTGCATATCGATGGTGCCGATTCTGATCTCTGCGCGCGCTGGTGATGCGACCATTGCGCTCAGGGCGAAACTGGCGACCAATCCGAGGGTTAACGAGTTCTTCATATAATACGGGTACTGATTAGGACTGAGGCAACTTGGGCAAGGCGGCAGGCGACTCAACCGAAAAATCGCCTAAAATTGATAACCAACGCTAAATTGAAATTTACCGCTCGAACCATTGAAGTGGTCATGGGTGATTGGAATACCATAATCGATTCGGATCGGGCCAATCGGCAGGTCAAGGCGGACCCCGAAACCGAAATCGTCATTATAGTTGCTGGTGCTGAAATTAAATGAACCACTATTAACGAAACCGACATCATAGAACACGGCGGCGCGCACTCTTTGAATCACTGGGACCGTGTACTCAAGCGTCAGTCGAGCGAGCGTGTTTCCGCCGATGGGATCGCCGAAGCTGTCCTTCGGTCCTACTTCACGAAAATCAAAACCGCGCAGATTGTTGGCCCCACCCAGATAAAGCCGGTCGTAAAGCGGAACGTTGGTTTTGCCATTGTAAGTGTCCAACGCGGCAATCTCTCCGTTGATGAGCAGGATCGTGTCTAACGGTAAATGAAAATATTGGGAAGCTTCCAGATCAAAACCCCAGATCGAGACGTCTCCACCCAGGGGTCCGCCAGCGATATACGTAGAAAGATCTATCCGGGTCCCCTTGCGAGTGAGAAATGCATTGTCGCGATTGTCAAAGGTGAATGAGAGCGTGACCCGGCTCTCCAGGGTGCTCCCGGCCTGGCTGGTAATCAGAGGATCTGTGGTGGTGACGTCATAGATCTCAACATTCTGAAGTTGATAATCGAGTTTGGCCGAAAGGAAGGGCGTGAGCGGCCTTCGCAAGAACACGTCAAACCCGTACTGACGCTGGGAATAGACGTTACTGTAGAACTGGGAATCGTCATAAAAGGCCTGAAAGCCAAGCGCGAGACGCTGATCCAGAAAGTAAGGCTCGGTGAAAGCAAGCAGGACATCTTTGCGTTCAGTACCCAACTGCACGCGGAGCCGAAACTTCTGGCCTGCTCCCGTGAACGTCTTCCAGTTCGTGATGTCGAAATTGCCCTGGGACAGTTCGCCGAAACCAACCAAACCGTCGGTTGAACTGAAGCCCAACCCGAAAGTTGAGCGAACCAGTCCGTTTTTCCTGAACGACGATGTTGAGATCTTTCCGACCAGGCACATTCGTGTCGCTGGCATAAGCATCGACCTTTTCGAAATACTGCAGCCCTTCCAACCGTTTCTTACTTATGTCGACCCGCACCGTGTCGAACACATCGCCGGGCGCGAGAACCACTTCTCGCCGAATCACCTTGTCCTTTGTCCGCACATTTCCACTGATGTTCACGCGCTCCAGGAAGGACTGGATGCCTTCATCGATCTTATAATGCAAATCGACATAACCCGGTCCGGCGGGCGTGGTCCCGACGTTGACTTTAGCGTCGGCGTAGCCAGCGACTCCATAAGCATCTTCGACCGATTTGATGTCTTTCTGGAGCTGTTGCGGAGAGAAGATTTTCCCTTCGGTAACCTTGAGCACTTTTCGAAAGTTTGGCTCCTGGACAACATGCAATCCCTCAACCGTCAATGACCGCACATAGTATCGAATTCCCTCGTTGAGATAGATATCGACGTCGACATTGCGAGAGTCGATCCGATCGATTTTCACATCGGTTACCTGGATATCGGCGAAGCCGTGATCCTGGTAATACTCCTTGATCTTCTGCACATCTTCGTCGAGCTGACGACTGTTTAATCGGCCTGCTCCGGTCAGAAACCCAATGATGCTTTTGCGTCGGGTCTTCATTTGTCTCCGGAGCAGCTTGGAGCTGATCGAGTAGTTGCCGACAAACCGAATCTGATTGACCAGTGCCCGGGTGCCTTCGCTGATCGAATAAGTCACTGTGGCGGTGCCCCGATCCTCGTTCACCGCCACTTTGTACTCGACGTCAACATCCGGAAAGCCGCGCTTCTGATAGAGTTCCACCACCTTCTGGCGGGCCGTCTCGAGCGCCTGTTCATCCAGTGGCGTGTTCACTTTCAAATTCAGCTCCCGCCGGATGCGGCGAGGCGAAACACTTTCCGCGCCCTGGATATAAACACCGGCAAGAGTCGCGCGCGTTTGCACGACAACGATCACCTTGACGCCGTCTGGGAGGGGTTCGCCATAGATGCGGACGTTGGTCACCAAACCAGTCGCGTAAAGGCTGCGGACGTCATCCTCGACAATGGCCTCCGAATAAGGCTGCCCAACGGTAGTCTTCATGTTGGTCAGAATACGTTGGCGGCTCAGCGTGGCCGGCCCGGCATATTGAATCTCGATCTGCCGAACGATCGGCGCAGGCGCTCGCGGTTGCACCGGCGGTGGCGCGGGCGCGGGATTCTGCGGCGCAGCTTGAACCGGCGGGGGCGTGGTCACTGGACCCGCCGGCGCCGATGGCGGAGGAGTGCCAGTCGCGGCCGGAGGCTGATCCGGTGGCGCCTGCTGCCCAACGGCCATCTGAAGCTGGAAAACGAGAACAACGATCACGACAATCCAGCTTACGCTGAGGGGCTTACAAAAATTCATAGTCGACACCGAAACGAAGCGAATGGGCGTAATTCATGACGATGCGAAAACAAACGTCAACTGAAAACGTTTCCCGCTCACTCTGATCGTGGCCGGAAAGAGGCAAGGCAAGAAAGCAAAAGACCTCGGATCGAGCAATTTCACGCATAGAAACCGCCGAACCTCGTCGCGCCGGCAGGCCCGTAAAGAGGCTCTCGCGCAGCTCTCCTCGAAGAGATCTGGATTCACGATGTTGCGAGACAGTTGCTGTCTCCACAACCTTGAATCCTTGCCTCATCAGCTGACCAGCTGATACCAGTTATTCCGCCGACGCGGTGTGTAGCCGGCATCGGTGATCAACTCTTCGATCTCATCGCGGGTGATGCGAAACGTAGTTCCCGCCTGGCTGACAACATTTTCTTCCATCATGACCGACCCAAAATCGTTTGCTCCGTAGTGCAAGGCCAGCTGGCCGATTCGAGGCCCTTGGGTCACCCAGGAACTTTGGAAGTTCTCAATGTTGTCAAGATAGATTCGCGCCAGCGCCTGCATCCGCAGGTATTCTGCCGAACCAACCGGATCGGCCTTCAACACCACGTTCTCGGGTTGGAAAGTCCAACAGATGAAAGCAGTGAAACCCTTCGTTCGATCCTGCAGTTCCCGGAGCCGTTCAAGATGCTCGATCCGATCCATCACCGTCTCGACATGGCCGAACATCATGGTCGCCGAACTGTGCAAACCCTCTTCGTGCGCGATCTCCATCACCCGCAGCCATTGTTCCGTATTGCATTTGAGGGGAGAGATCCGGTTGCGCACCCGATCGACCAGGATCTCACCGCCCCCGCCGGGAATAGAGCCCAGGCCCGCCTCCTTGAAACGCACAATCACTTCCCGCAGGGGCATCCGGAAGACTTCCGCGAAATGGTTAAACTCCGGCGGACTAAAAGCATGGATGTTGATCTGCGGATACTTTTCTCGAATATGTTGCAGAAGGTTCAAATAGTAATCGATCCCGAGTTTTGGATGATGGCCGCCCTGCATCAAGATCTGGATTCCGCCAATACTCACTAGCTCATCGAGCTTTTGGTCGATCTGCTCGTGATCCAGCACATAGTGGTCTTCGTCACGTTCAGTCCGGTAAAAGGCGCAGAACTTGCAATAAACGTTGCAGACGTTGGTGTAATTGATGTTGCGATCGACGATGTACGTCACGATCTCGTTGCCGCGCCCGGCAAACGCCTCCGCCTTGGCTTGTCGCCGGCGATGATTGGCCAGGCTGCCGAGATCGGTTAAGGGCAACTGATAAAGCTTGCGCGCGTCCTCCGGCGAAATTCGCTCGCCAGCCAGAACCGCTTCGATCACATCGACTTCGTCAATCGCGGTGCTCATTAGGAAATCTTACAGTAGGCCTAGCCTGCCTCGCTCACAAACCTTTTACAGATTTGTGAGCGCTGCGCTACTGAGAAAGAGTTTGAAACATTTTGTTCGATTAATTTTCGCCTTTCGTGAAGGGATGACGTTAATCTGCAGACGGAGACGATCGTGGCGGACAATTTTTATCGAGAGACCGTGCAGTCGCCGAACACCGCTTTTGATCTTACACTGCGCCCGCCGCTCTTCAGTGAATTTCTGGGGCAGGTCCGGGTGCGTGAACGACTTGAATTGATGGTTCAGGCCGCCAAGCAGCGTGAAGATGTTCTCGAGCACATTCTCCTCAGCGGGCCCCCGGGGTTGGGCAAAACCTCGCTGGCTTTTATTCTGGCTAATGCCATGGATGTCCAGATCAAAAGCACCAGCGGACCAATGATCGAAAAAGCCGGCGATCTGGCCGGATTGCTCACCACGCTCGAACGCGGTGACATTCTTTTTATTGATGAAATTCATCGGTTGCAACCGGCCATCGAGGAATATCTCTACCCGGCGATGGAAGACTTTCGCCTCGACATCATCATCGACCAAGGTCCAAACGCCCGCAGCGTCCGGATCAACTTGCCCCAATTCACCCTCGTGGGCGCAACTACTCGCGCCGGACTAATTTCGGCGCCGCTCCGCTCGCGTTTCGGCATGGTCAGCCGATTGGATTACTACGCCGTCGAAGAGCTTGCGCAGATCGTGTTGCGCAGTGCTGGTCTGATCACCGTGACGATCGATGAGCCCGGTGCCCGCGAGATTGCCGCTCGCTCCCGCGGAACACCGCGGGTGGCCAACAATTTGCTCCGCTGGGTCCGGGACTACGCCCAAGTACGCGAGAACGGTTCAATCAATCGACCGACCGCCGATCGCGCCCTGCAAATGCTGGATATCGATGACGACGGGCTGGATGAAATGGACAAACGTATTCTCGAAGCACTGGTAGTCCGCTTCCAAGGCGGACCAGCAGGGATCAGCTCGCTGGCGGTCGCGGTTGGCGAAGATTCCGGGACAGTCGAGGAAGTCAATGAACCTTATCTGATCCAGGAAGGTTTTATCAAGCGGACCTCGCAAGGCCGGGTGGCTATGCCAAAGGCGTACCAGAAGCTCGGGCTCGATCTACCGGCGGGGAAACCGCGGGAGCTGTTTTGAAACGCGGGCGGCTGGATTCGGCCAGTGTCAGTGTCAGTGCTAGTGCTAGTGTCAGTGCCATTGTTATCGGTGATTGCTCATTGGCCATCGGTTATCGGCCATCAGCGACTACTGACTCCCGACGCCTGTCTCCTGCTTTTCCGTGGCACTCGTGGCGCCGGCTCTTCGGCCGCCTGATATTTGATCGTGCTGGGCCAGATCAAGCGCCAGGGCTGGGCCTTTAGCTTGGTCGTCAATTCGCCGAGGTCGCCAACGATCCCGTTTACTCTGGGGAGCGCCACGTCCATCGTTCCTTGCAATCGACCCAGCGTGCCTTTCAACCGTTCCGAACTCGTGTCGAGATTGTTCAAGGTTTTCTCCAACCGATCTCCCTTCGACAATTGGGCGGTGATATCTTGCACATTGCCGAGCACTGCCTGGAGTCGATCGAGCGAACTCGTGATTGGCCCTTCTTTCCCGGTCATGAGTTTTAAGTTCCCGCCAACTTCCCGGAAATTGGTTAATGTGCCATCAAGGTTCGTTACCAAGACGGAGTCCTTTTCGGTCAATCGCGTGAGGTTCTGAGCGGTGTGCCGTAGCTGGATCAGGGTTGAGGTAGTCTCGCGCAGGGCTGGATCAAGTCTTTGTATAATCACCGGCCCGATCTCGCCAAGATCCGGCGCGCGAACTCCGACAAATGTGTCTCCGGATCGGGCGAGACCAGAGTCGGGGTTACCGTTTGTGAAATCGACAACCAGATCGGCCAGGAGACCGAAGGTTCGCATCGTGACCCTGGTCTGGCGATAAAGCCGCGCGTCCGAGGAAACCTCGACCGTAATATCCGCTTCATAATCGCCCTTGCCAGGAGGTCGCCGTTCCGGCGGCACCGGTGAACTGATGTTGCTGACGATCCCGATCTTTCTTCCAGCGAGCATGACCGAGGCTCCGGGTTTTATCCCCGCAGCATTATCGAAAAATACGTCAAACCGATGCAATGGCCTGAACAGGCCGGGAGAATAGAGATAGAGGACGAGGCCAACGGCCAGACCGATAGTCAGAATCACCAGTAGGCCGGTGCGGACTTCATTCCGAAGTATTTGCATGAGGTTGGCTTTCCGTAATGGGCCCTTCGGTTTCTCCGGTCACGAACTGGCGCACAATTGGATTCGTCGAACGCCGGAACGCTTGCGGTGTGCCGTCTTGAATGATCTTTCCCTGATAAAGCATGGCCATTCTCGTCCCAATCCGAAATGCGCTTTCCATTTCGTGGGTGACGATGACCGATGTCGTATTTGTTTTCTCCGTCAAGTTGATGATCAATTCGTCGATGACTGAGCTGATGACCGGATCCAGGCCGGCCGTGGGTTCATCAAACAAAATGAGCTCCGGATCCATGATCAGCGCCCGGGCAAGACTGACCCGCTTGCGCATCCCGCCGCTCAATTCAGAAGGCATCCTGTCTTCGGTGCCGCTCATTCCGACCAAGGCCAGCTTCTCCTCGATCAAAGCGTTGATCTCTTTCCGGCGCTTGCGTCCAAGCTCCTCGAGCGGCAAAGCCAGATTCTCCCGGACGTTCATCGAACTGATCAGCGCCGAGTACTGGTAGACCATACCGATCCGGGTGCGTAGCAGGTTGAGTTTGCTCCGCGAAAGCCGGTGGATCGGCAGCTTTTTGTAACGCACGATTCCAGTGGTCGGACGCAAGATGCCGAGAATCAGACGGAGGGTCGTGCTTTTGCCGCCCCCGCTTTGCCCGAGAATGACCAGGCGATCCCGTTGCGCGATCTTGAGATTCAAGCTATCCAGCACCGTTTTGTCTCCCAAACGCAGCGTAACGTTCTCCAGATGGATCAAAGGAAGATCGCTCATCCTCCACCTTTCCCGGTGAGAAGGATGTTGAACAGCGTATCAAACCCGATCACTGAAGTGATCGCCTCAACCACGCTGTCGGTGGTAGCCCGGCCGACACCCTCAGCTCCACCGACGACGGTGAGACCACGGAAACAAGCAATCAATCCGATCACCAGACCAAAAAACATTGCTTTGAATAATCCGGTGATGATGTCGCTAATATAAAGACTGTTCAGTACTGCATCGAAGTAGAAAGCGGGCACCAGGTTCAGCGCTGTCCAGGAAATCAAGGCAGAACCGACGAGCGCCGCGCAAGTTGAAATAACCGAAAGACAGGGCATCAGGCAGCTGATCGCTACCAGGCGAGGCGCGACCAGAAAGCGCAAAGGGCCGATGCCCATGGCCTCGATCGCTTCGACCTCCTCGGCGACCTGCATCGTTCCCAATTCGGCCGTGTAGGCCGCCCCGATGCGAGCCGCCAGGACAATGCCCGTCAAAAGGGGTCCGAGTTCCCGAGTAAAGGCGATGGCGATCAGGGTCGGCACGAGCCTTTGGGTCCCAAACTTCGCGAGCTGGTATCCGGTCAGCAGCGCCATTGTTAGCCCGAGAAAAAACGAGACCGTCAACACCAGAGGTACCGAGCCCACGCCTGTCCGATCAGTCTGCGCGAAAAACGACGCTGGCCGGAAAGGCAGCCGCCCGCGGCCAACATTGTCCGCCATCTCTCCTACCGTGTTGAGCAAGAGCCAAAAGATGCTACCGACGATAACGAGCGCTTGTCTTGTGTAATAACCGATCCGATAAAGCAATCCGACAACACAGACGAACTTTGTGCCCGGGTCAATGGCGTATCGGCGTGGGGCCTGGCGTATGGGCGTGTCGCCGTACGCCAATACGCCCTTTCCTCCGAAGATATGGTATCTAGTAGAAGGGGCTTCTCTACCAAATGCGTACGATTTTTCGCGTCTTCGCCTACACTCGCCGATATCCCTGGATGGCCGGCATCACGCTTTGCTGCGCGATTGCAGCCACGTCGATGGTAGTAATTTTTCCGAGCGTTACCCAGCGCATCATTGACGAGGCCATTCGCGGTCACAAGCCGCAACTGATTCTTCCTCTGACCCTATTGGCCGCGGGCTCCTTCCTTCTTCAGGAGGTGCTGAATCATCTCCGGGTCGTGTGGAACAACACCTTTGAGCAGAATGTGATCTGCGATCTACGGAGCGATCTTTACCAGCGGATCCAAAAACTGCCGCTCGCCTGGTTCGATCAACGGTCCACCGGCGACATCATGACTCGCGTTCTCGAAGACGTCGCGGCAGTGGAACGCGTCATCATCGATGGCATCGAGCTCGGCTCGGTCGCGCTCCTCCAAATCACTGTCGTGCTGATCCTGATGTTTCGGGCGAACGCGCGCCTGGCCTGGTTCGCCCTTCTCCCTCTTCCTTTCCTCATCGCCGGCGCGTTGCTCTACACTCTTACCGCGAAAAATCGGTACAGGTTGCAGCGCCAAGCCTCGTCGGCCATGAACACGCTTCTTCATGATAACATCTCCGGTATCCGGCAGCTGAAGGCCTATGCCCGGGAAGACTCGGAACATCGTAGTTTCAACCGAGCAAGCCGGCGACTGGCCGACGCCACACTGGTCGTGATGCGGACCTGGGCGATCTACTCTCCGACGATGGATTTTCTGAACAACTTCGGCCTGGCGTTGGTCACGGGATTAGGGGGGATGGCTGTCATCCGAGGCGAACTCGACCTCGGCAAACTGGTGGCGTACCTGATTCTGGTCCGTTTTCTCTATGAGCCCATCGGACGTTTGCACAGCTTGAATCAACTTCTTCAAGCTGGCCGCGCGGCAGGTGAACGGGTTTTCGAAATCCTCGATGCTGAACCGGAGCCGGATGCCGGCCAGAAAATCCTGCAGGTCGATGATGTCATCGGCCGGATCGATTTTGAGCAGGTCGAGTTCAGTTATCAGAATAATCGACGGGCGGTTCATGACATCAATTTCACTGTTTTACCAGGCCAAACCGTTGCTCTGGTCGGCCCCACCGGGGCCGGAAAATCGACTTTAGTAAGCCTTTTGCTCCGCTTTTATGAGATTGATCGCGGGCGTATTCTGATTGACGGACACGCCTTGGCAGATTTCACGAAAAAATCTCTCCGGGAAGCCATCGGATACGTTACTCAGGAGACTTTTCTTTTTAACGGCACGATCCGGGAAAATCTCTTGCTCGGAAATGCGCGGGCTTCGGACAAAGAAATCGCCGCTGCAATAAAGGCGGCTAACGCCGAGCACTTTATCCGCCAATTACCGGATGGTCTCGAAACAAACGTCGGAGAGCGAGGCGTGAAATTGAGCGGGGGCGAAAAGCAACGCATTTCCATTGCGCGCGCCCTTTTGAAAAATCCGCCTATCCTGGTCCTGGATGAGGCAACGGCTTCCGTGGATACGGAAACGGAACGGCAGATCCAGGAAGCGCTCAATCGGCTTCTGGCTGGACGAACCAGCTTCGTGATCGCGCATCGGCTCTCGACCGTGCGCCACGCCGATCAGATCCTGGTGCTGCAGATGGGGCACATCGTCGAGCGCGGCACGCATGAGGAGCTACTCCTCCAGGACGGCAAATATGCACAGCTTTGCCGCAGCGGTCTATTCCTGGAACTCGGCCAAATCAACGGGATCGAAACCGAGGAATTGGTATCCATCTCCGAGCCTGGGGCTCCTAAGGAAAACTCGCGCTTTGATCCGTAAGGAAGTGTAGTGCCAGTGTCAGTGTGTGTAGCGTCTCAGTGCTGTGTGTCGGTAAGCGACAGCTTATTCGAGCACCAGGCGAGAAACTTATTGTGCCGTAATGCCCGTGACAGTCTCACGATGGGTAATTTCACGGGAAACAATCAATTCGGAGAAAATGGGACAGAGATCGTTGAAGGTACAACCGCAAAAACTCACCACACTGGCTAGCACTAGCACTGGCATCCTGAGCTCCTGCAACTCCTGCAACTCCTTGAACTCCTTGAACTCCTCGAACTCCTCGAACTCCTGAACTTGAACAACTCTCTCCCCATCTTCGAACTCGAACACCAGATCGTCGAATGTCTCCGAGCATGTCCCCGCCTGGTTTTGCAGGCTCCGACTGGCTCGGGCAAGTCGACCCAGGTACCCCAGATACTGCGCGACAGCGGGGTTTCCGGCGATGGCCAGATCATCATTTTGCAGCCGCGCCGCTTACCTACCCGCATGCTGGCTGCCCGGATCGCGCAAGAGCGGAGTACTCGTTTGGGCGAGGAGGTCGGCTACCAGATTCGGCTCGACAACGTTTCTAGTCCGCGAACCAAAATCCGTTTTGTTACTGAAGGTGTGCTGCTCCGGCAGATGGTCGGCGATCCTGCCCTCCGGGGCGTGTCTGTCGTTATCTTTGATGAGTTCCACGAGCGGCACCTCTATGGGGATGTGGCACTCGCGCGGGCCCGGGAGATTCAGCAAACGACGCGGCCCGACCTCAAAATCGTCGTCATGTCCGCGACGCTCGATACCAGGCTGGTGTGTTCTTATCTGGACCCTTGTGAAGTGCTGACCTCCGCCGGACGGACATTCCCGGTCACCGTTGAATTTCTCAAACGCCAGGTCGTTGATGAGCCGCCTTGGGAATTGGCTGCCGATGCCCTGCTTCAAGCGGAGGACGATGGCGGCGACGTCCTGATTTTTATGCCGGGCGCATACGAAATCGCCCGCACCATCGAGGAGATAAAGCGGGCGAAGTTTCGCGGGATCATCCTTCCGCTCCACGGAGACCTCTCTCCGCGGGCTCAGGACGCGGCGGTGGCTGGTTACCCTCAACGCAAGGTCGTTGTCTCGACCAACGTGGCCGAGACGTCGTTGACCATCGACGGCGTTACTCTGGTCATTGATAGCGGTCTGGCCAAGATCGCGAAATACGATCCGCATCGCGGCATCAACACGCTGATCGTTGGGAAGATCAGCCGGGCCGCGGCAGAGCAGCGGGCCGGTCGAGCCGGTCGGACCGCCCCCGGCAAATGTCTTCGTCTTTGGCCGGAGAAAGACCATCTCGAGCGTCGCGCGCAAGACCTGCCGGAGATCAGGCGTCTTGACCTGGCGGAGGTCGTCTTAAATCTCAAGGCCTCAGGCGTAACCGATCTCCCACGTTTCGGCTGGATCGAACCTCCCGAGATCAAGTCGCTGGCCCGAGCAACCGAGCTGCTCGAGGACCTGGGCGCGATCGATCGCCGGACCGCGGTCATTACCTCGCTCGGCCGGCGCATGCTTTCCTTCCCGGTACACCCCCGGTATTCGCGGATGTTGCTGATGGCCAATGAACTGGGTTGCGTGGGAAGCGTCGCGCTGATCGCCGCGCTTACCCAGGAGCGTTCTCTCCTTCGGAAAAGTGAAAGCCAGCAACTCGATCACGAGCGCGAGCTGCTCCTCGGGAACGAAGCCGAATCCGATTTCCTGATCCTCATCCGGGCGTGGCTCTACGCGCTTGAACATGGCCCCGATCAGGCGCGCCGCCTGGGTCTTCGTTTTAGAGTTGCCCAGCAAGTTGACCTGCTTTACCGGCAATTTTTGGACCTGGCCAAGGCCGAGGGCCTCACCATCAATTCTCCGCCAGACCGGTTTTCGGCAGAGGCGCTCGGCAAGTGCCTGCTGGCGGGGTTTTCCGATCATCTGGCAAAGCGAACAGACGCCGGTACGCTTCGTTGCGATCTGGTTCATCATCGCCAAGGTGTCCTCGCGCGAGAAAGCGTGGTCCAAAAGAGCCCATTGCTGGTGGCGGCAGAGATCAGAGAGATCCAAGGCCGGGATGAGGAACTGCTGGTTCTCCTCTCCTTGGCGACCGCTGTCCGCGAGGAATGGTTGCGAGAACTCTATCCGGACGATCTCCGCGAGACAGACGATCTCGCTTACGATCCGGGTTTGCGCCGAGTGATTGCCCGGCGAACGCTCCGGTTTCGGGAGCTCTCTCTGCGAGTTACGCAGACTACTCCGGAACCGAACGAGCAGACGGCTCGGGTGCTGGCAGCCGAGGTCCTGCAGGGACGCTGTCCGCTTTCCCACTGGACCCATGAGGTGGACCAATGGATCGCTCGGCTTAATTGTTTGGCGGAGTGGATGCCCGAACTGCGCCTGCCAGCGATCGGGACGGCAGAACGACAGGATCTCGTGAGCCAGATTTGTCTCGGCGCCACTTCCTACCGCGAAATCAAAGAGCGTCCGGTTTGGCCCGTGGTAAAGTCGTGGCTTTCGGCGAAGCAACAATCTTTGCTCGATCGTCTCGCGCCGGAACGCATTGAGTTGCCCCAAGGCAGACGCGCCAAACTCAGCTACACTGAGGGCCAGTCGCCAATCCTCTCAGCGCGGATCCAAGATCTCTATGGCGTCGACGGATCCCTGAAAGTCTGCAGCGGCCGTGTGCCCGTATTGATCCACGTTCTGGCGCCAAACCATCGTCCCGTCCAGATCACCCGTGACCTCAACACGTTCTGGCAGGAAGCTTATCCCAAAATCAGGCAAGAGCTGAAACGGAAGTATCCCAAACACGAATGGCGATAGTTGGCAGCTGAGCAGCTGGTCAGGTAACAGTCAATCGAGCGGAGGGAGCGGCTTCAGCGGCGCGAGGTAGCTGGGCAGCTGAAGAACTCCGAACAGGTTGGTATCCTGATGTTAAAATAGCTTCCGATTATTCGGCGTCTGAGCGGATCGTCAGTTTTTCAGTTCCTGAGCTTACACGCTACCTTCCTCCGCTGAAGCCGCTCCCTCCGCTCCCTCCGCTCGATTGACTGTTACCTGACCAGTTGCTCAGCTTTAGAATCTTCTCCGTCGCATCGGCAATCTCTTCCGCGTGCGACAATCGGTTGCACCAATCTCGCGGTATTCCCGAAAATCCCAGACGACCGGCGAGCCATGCGCCGATCAGGGCTGCCCGCCCGGCGTTATCGCCGCCCGCTTTGACTGTTTCCAGAATCGCTGTCTCGAAACTGTCGGAGTGTCGCAAAAAAGCATGGATCGCCGAGGGAAAACTGTGCTCCAGGGGACACGACTGGCCGAGTTCCAGGGTTGTTTCGATCACGTCCTTGGGCAGGTGCTGGACACCCTGGTTGCTCAGACGCACAATTTCCAAGCCGCTCGGGGTTTTTGACCAGATCGCCTCATTCTGCGTCTCGACAAGTGCGTCGCTAACCTCTAATCCATCGAGGATCTTTGCCAGAAACAGCGCGGAAAACAGCGCGCAACCGATCGCGAGATCATTGTTTTGACAAACGCGCGCCAGCGACTCGACAATCGAGGGCAGGTTCGGGTCGCGCCAATAGCGCACCACGACGCTGGCCAGACGCGACGCCGTTGCAAGTTGATCATCGTCCGCCCCTTGTTGGAAATCGAATTCATCTGCTGAGCTCCGCTCGGTAAACTGGTCAAAAATCTGCACTGTGTCCCGGGTAGCGTGATCCAGGTACCCAGAATAAGTCTTATCGCGGAAAGTGTTCACAAATCGCCGCCCAAAACTTCTCGGATCAAATCCACCATCCTCTGCCATCGTCTTGGCCAAGAGCAAAGCCGCATCGCCGTAGTGGGTCTGGTCGCCCGAACTCTTGCCGGCGTGGTAATGGTTCGGCAATGGCTTTTCAAAACCGCGAACACCTCCCGGAAATTTCGCCTTCTGCTTTGCCAGATCATAGATCCAGTGCGTGCCCAAAGCCGCCGCGTCACCAACGAATTGTCCCCAAATGGCGCCTCGGAGCCGATCGACCAAGTTCCGCTTCTCAGTACCTTCTCCCGCAATCATACCCCGAAGTTAGTGGACGGAACTCTTTGATGCAAAAATTGCTACTGCTCAACATTTGAACTTTAGTGGTTCTTGCGCAATGGATCTCGTCGTCGATAGCGGCGGATGTGACGAAAGCTGTAAATGATAATCGTGCGTTGGCTAAAAATTCTGCCCTTGATTGGACTGGGTTGGGTTGTCTTCGAAGGTGTTCCGGCACAAGCCTCTCCTTCTCACCGATCCAGCAAAACATCAAAGAAATCGACGACCTCGGAGCATGCCAGACACCATGCGAAGCACTCAACGACGAGCGAGCGGAGCTCCGTTTCCCGCGGCAAGGGTTCGCGCCGGCACAGAGATAAGATCGCCCGGAGCAGCCACTACCACCACTCGCGCCGGCATTTTGCCGCTCGACGGGACCAAGGACCGCGACAAGAGCGGCCGCCGGAAGAGGTTTTGCCACCGGGACACAGGTTTACTCCTGAAGAAAAGGCAGAGGTCAGCGCACTCGGTGTCTATGTGGAGAACGGCATGTGGAAAGACGCCCTGAAGTTCTCGACGAAAGCGGTGAGAGCACATCCGGAACGTTGGTGGTTGCAAGCAGCGCGGGCAGCAGCGGCGGCCAATCTCGATCGGCCGAAAGACGTCATCGATGCCGTCGATCAGGCGCTCCAAACGAACAATGGAGACGCTAATCACGTGAATCTGGCGGAACTCTACACTTTGAAAGCCAATGCGCTTAGCCGGCTCAACCGGAAAGCTGAGGCGATTAACACATTTAACCTTGCGGCGCAAACAGCTCCCAAGGACGCCTACAGCCGCGCGGGAGCTGCGTGGCTTTACGCGACCTGCAAAGACGCCTCGATCCGAAACGGCGACTCAGCGGTCGCGCTGGCGACTGAGGCAGCGAACCTGACCCTGCAGCGAGACGCGACTGTGCTTGACGTGCTGGCTGCCGCCTACGCCGAGAAGGGCGATTTCGCCGCGGCCCAGCATTGGGAAGGCAAAGCGATCCTCGGCACCAACGCCCAGGACGCACCCTATTTTCAGCAGCGGTTGCAATTCTATCAGGCCGGCAAGCCCTGGCGCGAAGACAGCCACTGACAGCTGAGCAGCTGATCAGGTAACAGTCATTTGAGCGGAGGGAGCGGCGGGAGCGGCTTCAGCGGAAAGAGGTAGCGTGAAAGCTCAGAAACTGTAAAACTGGCCACGTGCCTAGATCAGGAATGACCGTGGAATATTTTTACCACAGGGAATGACAACCTGTTCGGAGTTGTTCAACTGCGCAGTTACCTCCCGCCGATGAAGCCGCTCCCGCCGCTCCCTCCGCTCAGATGACTCTTACCTGGTCAGCTGCTCAGCTGGATGGATGGTCGGGAGTAACTGATAGGACCCGTTAGGGACCGCGTAGGCATAGGGATGCGCTGCGTCCGGGACTGTGGGGTATTGGTAAAGGTCATCGGGCGGCGTGCCGGGCGAGGGTCGCAGAATCGTTACCGATTGCCTGGTCATGCCCGGCGATAGCTTGATGTTACGCATCGTGGTCAAATGATACGGCTGGTTCAGCACGAATTCCCTTTCCGCTTCGCGTTTTCTCGTATTCGTGACCATAACAAAGTCCGGCGTTCCAACCTTAGCCATCGCCGAGAAGGCTGCAAAACGGCTATGGCGCACATCATCAAGGACCACCGGTGGCCGTTCGTCTTCGACACCGTAAGTGAGCTGGACGTTGCGCACGGTGAGACCTTGCACGTGGTGCGCGTACAATCCGTAGGCAGGCAATATCCCAAACATGCTGGGTTCCGGATATTCGCGCGGCGCTGCCGGAACGTTGTACGGATCGTTAATCCACGCGCCCATGCCACCGTTAGCCTGCGGATCCCAGCTGATGCGAGGCAACAGCTCCTCGTTATGATCTGCGGAGGATCCGTTGACCATCCCGGTGATGGACTCGGTAGCAGGTTCGGCCTGATACGCCGTGTACTGATGCTGGAGAGTGATTTGGCGCTGATCGATCGCATCCTGCAGCTTCAATCCGCCTCGATACTCGACGCTCACGTTGCTGATGCTTACATTCTGTACGGGGTGGCCTACCAGTCCCGCGATCAATCCCATCGCGATTGCTGTCGACTAGAATCCTGTCGATGGTCCAATTTCGGACCCCGGTTCCCAGAATCCCGAAATGACCGCCGTATTTGATTCTGAAGTCGCGCAAGACAATGTCGTCGGCGTTCTTGAGTGCAATTGCCTTATTCGCCCCGCCTGGATTGCCGGCCGCTGTGCGGACCGTGACTTCGTCCGGATCAGAACTAGACAACACCGGACCTTTTGCATTGGGCAAAGCCCTCACGCCGCTTCCGGTCGCGAGCGGGATCCGCGAGCCGAGCCCGTCATCAAACACCTCGGCGTTCGCGGGCGACTGACACACGATCGAGGTGGAAAGGAGACCAACTGAAGCCAAAATAGTCAGACAACTTGGGGCGCTCTTGGCCGCAGGCACAGAGAATCTCATAACTTTAGGCACGAGGAGATTTTTCATAGAGGGATGGGGAACGATGTCGTTCGTTTTGTTGATCAATTTAGCGGCGGATGAAAGTCGGCGGCGTCGAGAAAAGGGCATTCCCGTCGCTGGGCAAGGTGGCGCCTACCGTGCTCTTGCCAGAACCGGAAACCCCTATGAGAAACACGGCTCTGGGCCCACTATCGGGCATATAGAAAACTTTGTGCTTCGGTCTGTTGCAAATCAGTCAGATGCTGCGGTAGAACGCGATCATCGCTTCTCCAATTCGAGCGCTGACAGCTCCTCGAATTTGGGCGCGAACAGATGGTTAAGCGCGAACGCGACTAGATAGGCAAAAGCGCAGATGAGGAACAAAACGGTGTAGCCACCGGTGACATTGCCGGCGGCTGTGAACTTGTCCAACAAGAGGCCGCAGACGATCGGGAAAACCATCCCCCCAGTTGAACCCGCTGCGCTGCCTAAGCCGATAAGAGATGCCACCGCGTCCTTCGGGAACATGTCAGAAGCCGTTGAGTAGAGGTTCGCCGACCACGCCTGGTGCGCAGACCCCGCCAGCGCAATCAGGAAAACTGCACTCCAGTTGCCGACACTTGTAGCAAACAAAATCGGCACCACACAGAGCGCAAAAAAGAACATCGAGGTTTTGCGCGCGCGAGTAACACTCCAGCCACGCTTCATCAGGTACCCTGGCAACCAGCCACCGATATTGCTGAGCACTGTGATGATTGCGTAGATCGTCGCCAGATGCATCCAACTGTGCGCGATGTCGAGATTGCGCGTCTTTTTAAAATAATCGGGCAGCCAGATAAGGAAAAACCACCAGACCGGATCGGTCAGAAATCTTGCGACGATGATGGACCACGCTTGACGGTATTTGAACAAGCTTAGCCCAGGGACCTTGCCGGCACCTTCAGCGTGCGATTCGTCGCGGTCACTCTGGATGTAAGCAAGCTCGTCGGCGCTCAGGCGTTTCTCTCGCTCCGGCACGTTGTAAAGCGGGATCCAGAAAGCCAACCAGATAAAACCTGCGACCCCTGCCACGATGAACGCCATTTGCCAGCCCCAGGTGAGCGCAATCCATGGGATGATGATCGGGGCAATGACTGGCCCGAAATTTGAACCCGAATTAAATAAGCTCGTGGCGAAGGTCCGTTCTTTCTTGGGGAACCAGAGCGCCACTGTTTTAATCGACGAAGGAAAATTACCGGCTTCACTTATTCCCAAACAGATGCGAGCGGCGAAAAATCCACCTACGCTAGTCACGAGCGCATGCCCCATCGCTGCGATGCTCCACCCGGTAATCGAAAGGGCATATCCGATTTTGCTTCCCAAGCGGTCTACCAAATATCCGAAGATTAGTCCGCCGACGGCCTAGGCGCCTTGGAAAGCTGAGTTCACCGCGCCAAACTCCTCATTGCTCCAGTGCAGTTGATTATCGAGGATCGGCTTTAGCAGGGACAGAATTTGCCGGTCCATGTAGTTGACCGTCGTTGCGAAGAATAACAGCCCACAAACCACCCACCGATAGCGTCCGATGGTGGTTCGGGTTTCGGGCTTAGCTTTCAGATCTTGTAACATTTCTTCCTCCTTTCATTGGCTACCCTCTAGTCACATGTCTCTTAAATAATAGTGACATTTATTTCTCCTCAAGAGCGGCCTGCCAAGCGCGCTGGATCTTGGCCAGAATCTCTTCTCCTTGAGCCCTCCAAACATAACGCTTCGGATGGAGATTATGTTGAGCCAGGTATTGCATGATCGCCTCAACCAGTTGGCCGACACTGCCAAAGCTGCCGGGCAGGATCGTCTGCTGGCTCAGATCGCGGAAGAAGCGCTCGACCATATTCATCCAGGAGGAACTGGTTGGGGTAAAGTGCAGTTCGAAACGCGGATGGCGTTCCAACCAACGCCGGACGCTCGGATGTTTGTGAGTGGCGTAATTGTCCAGAATGATGTGGATGTGTTGGCTCACGGGGATCTCCCGGTCAATGCGCTTGAGGAATTCGAGCCATTGGCGGTGCGTGTGTTTGTGAGCGGTGTGGGCGATTACTTTTCCCTGCAGGTAGTCGAGCGCGGCAAAGAGGGTGACCGTGCCATTGCGATAGTAATCGTGGGTTTGGGTACGAATATGCCCTTTGCCCAGCGGCAGACCGGGTTGGCTGCGTTGCAGCGCTTGGATCTGGCTTTTCTCGTCACAGCAAAGCACCACCGCATTCTGGGGCGGATTGAGGTAGAGCCCGATCACGTCCCAAAACTTCGCTTCAAAGTCCGGATCGGTCGAAAGCTTAAAGACCCGTGTCAGATGCGGCTTGATTTCATTCTCGCTCCAAACCCGCTGCACGGTTGCCTTGGACAGTCCCAACTCCCGAGCCATTGCTCGACAAGTCCAGCGCGCTTGACCGTGCGGAGGCCGGGTGGCTTGATCGAGGATCTGCCGCAAGACAGCGGCTGCAATGCGGCCCTTACGGCCCGAGCGCGGCTGATCCTGCAAAGCGGCCAGCCCGCCTTCGCTGAAGCGCCTTCGCCACTTCCTGACTTGGTTATAGTGCATATCGACCTCTCGGCCGATGCTCCGATCCCTTTTGCCTGCTGCCGCCAACTGGATCACTCGCGCCCGTTGGGCCAAGCCATGAGGAGTGCTTTGGGCGCGCAGCAATTGCTGCAGTCGCTGCTCTTCAGCCGAACTCAATTCCACTTTTCGCCGCGCCCGCTTAGCCATGCAGCCAGCGAAGCATTTTTCTCTTAGAATGTCACTATTATTTAAGAGACACTAGACTAGTCCCGAATCAACGTTCCATCGCGATCAATCCAAGGTAAGCTGCAAAAGCGGATGACAGTTAAACCTCCGGAAGTCCAACGCCCGGCGCTTGACCCTCCGGCTTTTCTTCTGCGCCGACTGTTTCATGTGAAGATGGGCTGCAAATGGCGGTTAAAAAGATTTTCCGTGACGTTCCTGCCGATGATTTCCTTGTTTGCTTCAAGTGCGTAGGTAAATCGCTTTCCCATCCCGGCAGCGACCTTAAAGCCGATGTGTAACAGCTGGCGGAAATTGGGATCGTAACGAGGAGATGACTCTACGTGGCGCAGCGCGCTTTGGTATTGCGCGGAACTCCAGTCCATGACGGATTTGGGGTCCGGCAGTTTGCTCGGGTCAATGTCAATCACCGTGGAATAGGGAACGGCCAGCTCCGCAAAATGCTCGTGCGCCTGGGCGTAGATCTCTTTGACCAGCGCCAGCCCTTCGCCGCCCGATTCGGCTAGCCCGATCACCTCTTCGAGCCAGGTCGTGCCCGCCGTTTTGACGTGTAAACCAGCGTCATGTTTTTTGATCAGCCGGTTAATAATCGGGTAGATTGAAAACTTGTCGCTGCCGGAATGGACACTCAATTTGAGGGTATCGGCGAGCCCGAATTCGCGGACGGCGAAGGCGATAACATTCAGGTCTTCGTCAAACTCTGTCTCAAACTTCTCGTAATCCCCGACGTAATCGACTCCTTTGTTGAAGCGTCCGGTGAACTTTGGAGCAATTGTTTGGACGGGTATTCCTTCCTTGGCGATCATCGCCAGAATCAGGAACAGCTCAACAGGGTTTTGCGGCGCGTCGGTTTCGTCGACGGAGACTTCAGTAACAAAGTTCTCGGAACCTTTCCTTTCCTCCACGTGCCGATAGATCCGACCCGCCTCTTGTATCGCGAGCAAGAATTTACTGGCGGCTCCAACCACGGTCTCCTTGGTGATGGCAAAAGGCCGCTCGATTCCCGGAATGGAGAGCGAGCCGGTGTAGCGACGCACCGCTTTCAAGAAAGTTTCGACTGCTGTGGTTTCGGCCACTTTGCCGGTGAAATCCGCCACGTCGAGAGTAAAAAAGTCGCTCGCCGGAATAAACGGGTCCACCGTCTTCAGGCCGATGTGGTCAGCGTCGACGTAGTAAGCTCCCGCAAAGCCCAGCGCGGCTACCGCGGCGTCGGCCTCGGCTCGAACATCGTTCGGTTGGCTTTTGATGATCAAATGCTCGCGATTGGATTTGTTCCACACCGGGTGAACATCGATGCCCGCTTCGCGCACACGCAGGATGGCCTGGAGTTGCGACCGCCCTTGATGTGCAAACCGGTCGCCGATTCCGAAAGTGTATTTTTGGATCTTCACGATTGATCAAGGAGAACTGGCTGCAAGCGGGGGGATGACTTAGTTCTTCGGCTGTTCCGAGATACGTCCAAAAACCGGAAACGCTTGGCCGGACCAATGGCCTTACCACTTGACCACTACGTAGCTTGTGCGAGCCTGTCAAGCGCCCCGCCAACAGAATTACTGCGGTTGTGCAGAGTTTGCTCGCCGCGGTAATCGGGTTTGGAACTGAAACGGACCGCTCCTTGCGCCAGAATGGGCTCCATACCAAGCCCGGGTCAATTCGATAACGCCCGAGAGGAAAGTTTGGTCAAATGGTCAGGCCTTGCTTTTTAACTTGTTGAAAATACGTTCGCCTTATGCCGATCCAACCCGTCGAGGCGCGCCGTCTTTACCTGCAAATCGCCGATCAGGTCCGGTCGCTAATCGCCGCTGGAGAGTTTCCGCCCGACAGTCGTCTTCCCGCCGAACGAGAACTGGCCAAGCGATTTGGCGTCTCCCGGCCGACCTTGCGGGAAGCGCTGATTGCTTTGGAGGTGAAAGGCTACGTCGACGTGCGTCCCGGCTCAGGAATCGTTGTCACGACGCCAAAGAGCGTGCCGCTGGACGGTTCGCTCGAGGAGGGCCCGCTGGAAATTCTGAGGGCTCGAAGCCTCATCGAAGGGGAGATCGCGGCGGAGGCGGCTGTGGCTATGAAGCCGCAGGACGTTGCCGCACTCGAACAGAGTCTCCTGACAATGGATGTTGCGGCGGCAAACCAGCAGGCTCTCCAGGCCGCCGACCGGCAGTTTCATCTGTACATTGCGGCGAAGCTCGCGAACAAAGTCCTCCTGCGGCTGCTCACGGAATTGCTTGATCAGCGTGACCGCACTTTGGCTCGGCAGTTCGCGATCCACTTTGATGACGCAAAGACCTGGAATGCGGTCCTGGACGAACACCGTAAGGTGGTGGCGGCTCTAGCGACGCGCGATCCCGCGCGAGCCCGCAAAGCGATGCGCGACCATCTGCGAAAGGCGCACAACCGTTGGGCTCACGAGTTGGACCGGGACGCCAAAGCCGGCCTTAAAAATGGCAAGAGGCGAGTCTTTAATCAGGGAGCGGCTGATCAGGCAGCAGTCAATCGAGCGGTGGGAGCGGCGGGAGCGGAGGAATGTAACTGGGCAGTTGAAGAACTCTGAGCAGATTGGCATCGCGGAGGCTAAAAAAGCCTTCCGTTTATTCGGCCTCCGGGCGGATGGTCAGTTAATGTATGCGGCTGAAGCATCTGACGACGAAAAAGTGCTGCCGCTCGACCGCTGCCTGCAAGGCCTGTGCTAACTGAAAGCCAGACGAGATTCTTTTCCTAGCTTACCCTTTCCGCGGGTAATGCCTTCAAGATCTTCGACGCCGAAAACGTTGAAACGCGTCACGGTTTCGCCGATCGGCCAGGGTCATCTCGGGCTCCTAGCTTCTTCGTTGCATTTGCTTCTTGGTCGGAATGCACGTAATTCCCTCGCGATAATGAGTTTTCAAGAGCTTGAGTTGGGAGACATGGTCGTGCACGGCGTACAATCCTTGGGTTTTGGCGAACCGACTTCCATCCAGGAGCGCTGTATCCCATTAGTGCTTGAGGGGCGCGATGTGGTCGGCTCGGCCCAGACCGGGACCGGTAAGACAGCCGCCTTTGGATTGCCAATTCTGACCCGCCTGGGAAGACGATCCTCCTCGGCGCCGCGCTGCCTCGTTTTGGAGCCAACTCGGGAACTGGCGATTCAGGTCGAAGCTGCTCTCCAGCTTTATGCGCGCTTCACTCCCGTCGAGCTTGGGGTTTTTTACGGTGGAGTGGGCTATGAGCGGCAGAAAAAGCTGTTGGCTTTCGGTATTGATATCATCGTTGCGACGCCAGGTCGTTTGCTGGATTTGCAACAGCAAGGGGTTCTTGATCTCAAGAGCATAGAAATTCTAGTGCTCGACGAAGTGGATCGGATGGTCGACATGGGTTTTTTGCCGGATGTCCGTCGCATTGTGGAGCTTTGTCCGAAAAATCGCCAAACGTTGCTGTTCTCAGCGACGATTCCGCCGGAGATCGAGCAACTGTGTTCGTGGGTGCTCAACAAGCCCGAGATAGTCGAAATCGGTGTTAGACGCTCTGTAGCCGAGACTGTGACCCACGCTTTCTACCCGGTGGCCGCCGCCCAGAAGTTTGATCTATTGGTGGCGCTCCTCGAGCAAACGCATTACGAAAGCGTTATTGTTTTCACCCGGACCAAGCAGGTGGCTGATGAGATCTCGGATCGTCTGAAGGCGCTGAAACATTCCGTGACCGTGTTGCACTCAAACAGGAGTCAACGCGAGAGGGAGGACGCGTTGGATGGGTTCAAGTCGGGCAAGTTTGAAGTTCTCGTGGCGACCGATATCGCTGCTCGCGGTCTGGACATCACCGCGGTGACGCACGTGATCAACTACGACATCCCGCTGCATCCCGAAGATTACGTTCATCGCGTCGGTCGAACGGGACGGGCGGAGCAGGTTGGAGACGCTTTTACATTGGTAATCGCTGAGGAGGCCAAGGCGATGATTGATATTGAAAGATTTATTGGCCAGAAAGTCCCGCGGATCAGGCTGGAAGGTTTCCCCTATGTCTATACCGCGCTTTTTGACGAGGGTAAGCGCCCGCTCAAACCGGTGAAAGGTTTTCGGACCAGCCGCGGCTACTCTTTTGGTCGGTACAGCAAATGACAGCTGAACAGCTGATCAGGTAACAATCAACTCGAGCGGCGGGAGCGGCTTCAGCGGCGGGAGGTAGCCTTAAGCTCAGAAACTGAAAAACTGGCATGCGCTCGGAGACCGAATAAGCGGGAGGTTTTTTAACCTCTGCGATGCCAATCTGTTCAGAAGGCATCAACTGCCCACCTACCTTCCTCCGCTGAAACCGCTCCCGCCGCTCCCGCCGCTCGATTGACTGCTATCTGATTAGCTGCTCAGCTGTCAGGATGTCGCTTCGCACAAGTTTGGCCACCTTCATCCCAAGCTTGCGGTGTGCCTCCCCGTCCAGATGAATCCCATCCAAAGAACTGAGGTCGACAACCTTTCCCGCATCAAGGAAATGACAGCCTAAGCGGTTGGCCTGCCATTCGTAACGCGCCGCCAAATTCGTCGACTTTGCGATCGCGCCTTCAAAAAGCTCGGCCAATACGGTTAGCACCTTGATCGGAGGCGGGCAAATCAACAGCGCTGGCGGGGGTCTACCTTCCGAACCGGCCACCGAACGCTTGGCGATCCCTACCACTTCGGCCGCTCCCTGAGCGATCTCGAAAGGGGTTGCATCGAACCGACGCTTCAGGTCATTCACTCCGAGAAAAATGATAACCAGGTCCAGGGGGCGATGTGTCTCCAGCAAGATTGGCAAATGCCGCGAACCGTTCCTGCAGACGGAGACTCCTTCCACCGAATCGTCAAACACCGTCGTCCGAGCATTTAAACCCTCCTCAATAATCCGGGCATAACCTGTTAACTCCTGCTGAAGAATGCCGGGCCAACGGACGTCCCAATCAAATCGGCCGGCGCCATCCGGCCGATAACCCCAAGTGTTTGAATCGCCAAAACAGAGAATCGTCTTCATCACGCATTCAGCTCGACCGTCGATTTAATACCTGGTCGTAGGGTCGATCAAGAATCTCCACAGGCGAAAGAGCGACTTGATTGAGCCACGACGAATAGGTCGGCGTATAATGAATGCGCACCTGAGTAATGACGAGCCAGAAAATCGCAGACTGTTTTGGTTTTATGCGCGCTCAAGTTATCGCAGATGTGAATGGACCGCTCTGGAGCCTGGCGAGCCAACCAGATCTTCCAAAAAGGCGACGAACTCCGCACTGTTGTGGCGAGCGCCGGTGTGGCCGATTACCTCACCGCTCCCGGAATCAAGGGCTGCAAGTCGGACTCGCCAAACGGGTTGTCTGCAACGACATAAACGATGAGATCTTCCGGACTGTCGTTGATAAGCTGATGGGGTTGGTCCGGCGAGAAGATGAATGCGTCGCCAGATTCGACCGACGTTGTTCCGTCCTGATGTCGCACGACGCCCCCGCCTGAGATCACATGATAGAATTCCCATTGCACACAGTGCGAATGATAAGGATAGGGAGTTTTTCCGGGCGGAATGCGCAAGATCTCTACGTCGGTCTTTCTCATTGCACCGCGACCGAGGCAGTTTGACCGATGCGCAAAGGGACCGGCGGTTCCTCCGTGATGTCCACCCTTACCGGGAATCGTTCTGGGAGCCTTACCCAATCTACCGTTTGGCTGACCGACGGCAGCAGCCCGCTGCTGGTTCCTCCACTACCATCCGCGATAAAAATTCCCCAAGCAACACTGTTGATCTTCCCGCCAAACGGATTGGCTGGGTAACCCATCAACGTGATTTTGACCGGGCGGCTTGGTTTAATCGCCGGCAACTGCGTCTCCTTGAAGTACGCCGCGACCCAGAACGAGTGGCGATCCACGAGCGCAAGCAGCTGTTGGCCCGCCGGAACATAGGCTCCCTGGCTCGTGTTAACGTTCGTAAGGTAGCCATCTACCGGCGCGTAAATCCGGGTGTAATCCAGGTTCAATTGCGCTGTTTGCCGGTTCGCTTCGGCGCTTTTCAGTTGAGCCTCGGCAGTCGCGAACGCGTTCTGCGCATTCTGGAATTCCTCCTTCGAAGTGACGTTGCGTTTGAACAGATCAGTCTGCCGATCGAGGTCTTGCCGCTTCTGCAAAAGATTTGTCTGGGCGCTGGCTACCTGGCCGGCCGCGGAGGCCAGCGCCGCCTTGTAACCGGCCGGATCAATTTCAAAAAGTAGGTCGCCTTGCTTCACTTCCTGATTGTCGCGCACCAGGATCTTGATCACCGGACCCGCTACACGGGGCGCGATACCGATCACGTTCGCGCGGACCTGCGCGTCACGGGTCCAGGGAGTGGATGTATACTTGCCATACAACAGCCAAGCGGTTGCCGTCGCGACAATCACCATCACGAAAGTCAGGAGGTATTTAAAGACCGTCTTCATGGCGCGAGCAAAATGCCGACCAGGCTGCTGAACGCGACAACCAACGCAGTAAAAAACAAGGGCAAATGCCAGACATACCGCGTGACACCGATCCGTTCCAGGATGCTCGAGCAGAGCCAGGCCAAAACGAATCCGATGACGATGATACCCATCGACCAGGGCATGTGAAAATCGTACAAGTGCAGCTCGGGCGTACGAAGAAAAGCCAGCGGATCCATTAGCGAGGCCGCGCCTCAGGCTGAGGACATTTAGGTGTTAAGTATGGCGCTGGACGCTGGTGCTCCCTGGTCCAGCGGCTTCGCTGTAGAGAGTCTTTGAAGAGAGAAGAATGCAATACCTGAATAAGAGAGGCGTCTGACAACACTTGATTCATCCGCATCAGCTTCCGGCGCTTAAGGACTCTTGAGAAACTGAGTTGTGAGGTTGTCATTGGAGGATCTGCGTTGCAAGCCGCGAGTTCCTCTTGTTAGTCGTCTAAGCGTGGCAAACGCGGCGGTGATCCCCGGAACTCGGCTCCGGTTCATTGGCCAGGTTGGCCGTGGATTGGCCGAGGTACTGTCCGATCAAGGCGTCCGGCATGGAATACGGCTTGGTCTGGCTGGCGTTCTTGGTCTTTACCTGGCGCTGCTCATGCGATTGGAACATCCCCTCTGGGCGCTCTTCACCGTCATCGTCTTGATGCAGGGCCAATATGTCGGCGCGATCGCGCCGCGGGCGATCGCGCGCGTCGTCGGGACGGTGCTCGGGGGAGCTATCGGCACGCTGCTGCTGGGCAATTGGGAGCAGAACCCAGTGCTCTTCCTGACCACTTATTTTCTTCTGATCCTCGTCTGCATGTACCTTTACGGAGGATCAATTTTTCCATATGCTTTTTTCCTTTCCGCCAATGCTCTCACCTCGGTGTGCGGCAACGGATTGAATGAGCCGGCCAACGCCTGGAGCGTTGGTTTGGCCCGAGTCCTTGAGATCCTGGTTGGAGCGATCGCGGTGGGGATTGTTTCCAATCTCGTCTTTCCTCGCTTCGCCCGAAAAGAGTTTCGCACGCTTGCCCGCCAGACTTTGCAGACTGCGGCAGAGCTCATAACGCTTCACGAACAACACCTTTTCGTCGGGCAGGACAAACACCTGCCGGCGCGCCATCTGGCAAACCAGTTTCGCGAGCAAACGGCTCAGCTCAGTCAGCTGCTCGCGCTTGGGGCAAAAGAGAGCGCGCGCTTCCACGTGCGACAGCCCACGTACGAGCGCGCGATCATTTCCATGAATCGGTTGCTCCAGACAATGTTCGATTTATTCGAGACGCAGCCAACCCGGCCACGGTATCTTGCGGAAATCGGCGAACAGCTCGCCCCGGTGTATCGGACTCTGGAAACGATCCTCAGGGAAGCCTCAACCAGCTCATCTTTCACCGCGGAACATGCCGGTGAGCTCACGCCAAACATGGAAGCGCTGGAAGCACGGTTTGTCTGGCTCCATGCGCATCGGGTTGCTGCCGGATACTCTCTGGAAGAGGTGCTGGAACTGGCCAGCGAATATCAGGCGCTGCATGACCTGGCTCAGGAAGTGAAGCTGACGGGTGAACTTCTCGTTTCGTTGCCAATGCCGGGCGACCCGCCTGCGCGGGACCAGCAAAGACTCTTCCGCCCCGGAGTCGATCTTTCCCGGCTGCGCGATGCTCTCCGTCCGGCCTTCGCCTCGACCGCCGCCATTTTTCTCTGCAACTGGATCCATCCGCCTGGCGAAACCAGTATTCCGCTCCTGACCTTTGTCTTGAGTGCCACCTCGAAAAGCACGATTACCGGGCGGGGAAACCGCGGAGTAATCCAGCAATCGGTTTGGATCGCGTTAGGAGGCCTGATCTATCTTTTTGCGATGTTCCTCCTCACACCTCTGCTTGCCAATTACGCGGTCATGAACACGCTGCTTTTCGTTGCGCTTTTTCTATTCGGTTTGTTGACGTCCGGACAACGCGGACTAAGCCTTTCGCAAAATGCTATCCAGATTTTTATCGTATCCGCGGTTGGCCTGAATGCCCAACGGCCTGTTCCCGTCGCCACCGTCATCGACTCCTACCTCGGGTTGATTGTTCCCCTGTTTTTTGTCGCCTGGGTTCTCCGGATGTTTTGGCCGATCCTTCCTGAGGTCCAGCTACGAAATTTATTGACCGAATTTTTTACGACCTGCACTCAGCTGATCAAGGCCGGCCCGGGCATCGGAGAAACGCCGGCTGCGCCCCGGCTGAACCTGATTCCGCTCGAAGCGATCAAATGGATCCACGGCCTGCGCAGCGCGGTTTGCCCGGCAGAAGAAGTCCAGAAGCTTCTGGATCTCTCCGTCACGCTGCGTGAGTTGGCGCTTCATGTCACCGGGCGGGCTAAACTTCATGCGCCGAGTCTGCCTGCGAATCTGGCGACACTTCTGGATCCTTCCGTCGCGCAGCTCAGAAAAGAGCTGGAAGCAGCCAGCAAGCGTTGCGGAAGAGTTTTCCGGGAAAGGCGCAGAACTACGGAAGCATCCAACCTGGCCGAAGCCCGCCGGCAGTTCCTCGACGCAGTTTCCGCAATCCGCGGCCAGGGCCTGGTCCAACAACTTGCGCCGGTCCAGCTCCTCGAGTTTTACGCACTGGTTCGTCATGCTGAATTGATGATCCGTCGCCTCATCCGGGCCGAAGCGCAGCTCAATCACCTCGAATTGGAGCGCTACTGGGGAGACTACGCGCTGTAAAAAAAAAATGGCGGAAAAGAGAGCGCTTGTCCGGCAACATCCGGGGCCGATAGGGTCAAGCTCCTGCTTGACCATTTGAGCACGAGCCGCCTTGCGATTCGGACGAGCAGGAGCCATCCCTACCGCAACCGTGGTTGACGCCATTCCAAAAGCGGCTCGGATTAAAGAGATTGTCCAGCTAGCCTTTAGTCAACCGTTCAAGCGCCTCCTGATACTTAATTGACATTTGCGCGATGATTTCCGGAGCCAGATTGGGTGCTGGCGGTTGTTTATTCCAGCCAAGTTCTTCCAGATAATCGCGGACAAACTGTTTATCAAAACTCACCGGACTCACGCCGGGATGATATTCGTCCGCTGACCAGAACCGGGAAGAATCCGGTGTCAAACATTCATCGATCAGGAGAAGCGTCTTATCCACCAGACCAAACTCAAACTTTGTGTCCGCGATGATTATACCGCGCTGCGCCGCATGTACGCTTCCATCGGCGTATAAGGCCATGCTGAGATCGCGCAGCTGCCTGGCCTGATCTTCTGGAACAATCTCGAGGCATTGCTCCCAGGACAGGTTCTGGTCATGCCCGGTCCCTGCCTTGCTGGCAGGCGTAAAGATTGGGCTCGGCAGCTGAGCCGCGAGCTCGAGCCCGGGCGGAAGCTTGATACCGCACACTTCCCCAGTCTGTTGATACTCCACCCAGCTCGAGCCTGCGAGATAACTCCGAACAACACACTCAATTGGATACGGCTCGGCTTTGCGAACCAGCATGGATCTGCCCCGGAGCTGATCCGCAAACGGCTTCAGTTTGGCTGGAAATTCTTCCACGGCATCGGTCACGAAATGGCTGGGAAAATCGGCGAACTTCCTGAACCAGAAAGCGGAAAGTTGATTCAAGACTTCCCCTTTTCCCGGAATGGGGTCGGGTAGAATGCAGTCAAAGGCCGAGATGCGATCCGTCGCGACCATGAGATAGAACTCTCCCACGTCGAAAAGCTCCCGGACCTTCCCGGTCTGAACCTTTCTGATACCAGGCAAATCAATACTGGAAACCGCACTCATGGGAGATGTCGCAAGAGCTGCTGAACGTTTTCTTCAATCGCCGGTAAGGCGATCTCCGGATCGGTCTCGAGCACATCCGGGACCGACCAGTATTCAATCCTATTCGCCCATTCGGGAAACTGTTGCTGCATCATTGGAAAGTGCTCTTGTCGATCGAGGGCGATCTGGACGGCGGAGTTTTCCAGATCGTCAACGGTCAGCTGCACACGACCTTTGCCAGTGTGGCTGAGATCGATCTGCCGCGACTCCAAGGCGTCCACAGTCAAAGGCGAAAGATAACCTTCCGCCCAATGAATCGCTAAACCGCGAGAAAAAGCTCTCCAATCGATCCCCTTTTTTTTCGTGGCATGATTGAAAATCGCTTCGGCGAAACGGCTTCGATAAAAATTTCCCGTGCAAATGAACAAGACCCGTTTCGTCACGCCTCCGCCAATACTGCCAGAACAAGCCACGTTCAAGCATTTCACGTTTCGCGTTTCGCGATCAGATCCACAACTCCGATGGCAAGCACCTCGCGGTTCAAGGCAGCTCGCGAAGGGCTCGGAGTGTCGCCACCTTTAGATCGCGCGGAGCGCGGCCAAGAACGAGTAGCCGAGCGACGCAGCGCCGGGTTCCAAGGCGAAAGACCCGCTTTCCTGGGGGCAGCCGTTCCTCTTCGCTGTCGCGGACTCGGCTACGGCGGACAGGTCGGATGGTCAGAAAACGGGCAAGTCGCATACACAAAACACGAAACGTGAAACGTCCCGTTGGACGTTCAGAGCTCAACGCTCCACCTTGTTTCCATGCTCAACGTCAGCATGCAACTTCCGAAAATTGCCGGTTTTGATCTGGACCGGATTATGGTCCCTCCCGATGGGAAAATTAATTTTCCGAAGGATTTTGACCCGGGTTATCGCGGAGATTTCAAAGACAAAGCATGCGCCGAACTCGAGCTCCAAAATGATGTCCAGCAGCTCGCTGAGCTGCAGCCTATTCTTTATGCGAATGACACCTATTCGCTCTTGTTAATTTTTCAGGCGCTCGATGCCGCGGGAAAAGACGGCACAATCAAGCATGTCATGACCGGGGTGAATCCGCAGGGATGTGAAGTGACCAGTTTCAAGACACCGTCATCGGAGGAACTGGATCACGATTACCTTTGGCGCGCGCAACGGCGCATGCCGTCGCGAGGACGCATTGGAATTTTTAACCGCTCTTACTATGAAGAGGTGCTCGTCGTCCGGGTACACCCCGAGATCTGCACAAAAGAGCGCCTTCCAGATCATCAGTCTGGTCAGTCCCTCTGGAAACAACGGTTTCGGGAGATCAACAATTACGAAAGATATCTCACCGACAATGGCCTGATCATTTTGAAGTTCTTTCTCAATGTATCCCGCAAAGAACAAAAGAAGAGATTCCTCAAGCGCATTGAGGAAAAGGAAAAGAACTGGAAGTTCTCCGCCGCCGACGTCCGCGAACGGCGGTTCTGGCCGCAGTACATCGATGCCTACGCTGAGGCATTCAACAAAACGAGCACTGCGTGGGCTCCCTGGTTCATTGTGCCGGCCGATCACAAATGGTTTACTCGCCTTTGTGTGGCGCGAATCATCGTGGCCACACTGCATTCGCTAAAGCTTGCTTACCCGAAAGTGCCGCCCGCGGTCGCGGCAGACCTCGAGAAAGCCAAGCAAGAGCTCCTCGATGAGAAAAAACGGAAAAGATCGCGGATGACCATGGTACCGAATGAAAAAGCAAGAACCGGAGTTCGGTAAGGAAGTGAACCGCATAGGGTCCTCTCAGAAACCAAACCACTCTATGAAATTGTCGCTAAAACCCAAACCTGACCGGCGCAAGGATTATGCGTCCGATGAAGCGAAATGGCAGGCCGTAGTCGCGAAAGACCACCGTGCCGACGGCGTATTCTACTACTCCGTTAAAACGACGGGAGTCTACTGTCGGCCCTCCTGCTCAGCACGCCCGGCTTTGCGCGAAAACGTGGTTTTTCACGCCTCGACCGAGGACGCCGAGAAGGCAGGATTTCGAGCATGTAAGCGCTGTTCTCCCGCCGGCCGGACCTTGGCCCAAGAGCACACTGCCACGGTGGCGAAAGCCTGCCGGATCATGGACCATAGCGAGGAGTTGCTGCCGCTGTCGGATATTGCCAAACGAGTCGGAATGAGCGCTTTCCATTTTCATCGCGTTTTCAAGGCGAGCACTGGACTGACGCCAAGGGCCTATGCCGTCGCAAACCGGTCACAGCGGGTGCGTAATAAACTCATCAAAACCGCCAGCGTGACCCAAGCGATCTATGACGCGGGCTTCAACTCGAATGGGCGCTTCTACGCCAAATCCTCGGAGACTCTTGGGATGACTCCGAAGAGTTTCAAAGCCGGCGGAACAGGAGCGACGATCCGCTTTGCGGTGGGTGAATGCTCACTGGGTTCGATCCTTGTGGCGGCTTCGGAAAAAGGTGTGTGCGCGATTCTCATGGGCAACGATCCTGACGCGCTCGTCAAGGATCTCCAGGACCGCTTCAGCCAAGCCAACCTAATCGGCGGCGATCGTCATTTCGAGAAGACGGTCGCCAAAGTAGTCGGCCTCGTCGAAGCACCGCGCGTCGGATTCGATCTGCCGCTCGATGTGCGCGGCACCGCTTTTCAGCAGCGGGTCTGGCAGGCGCTCCGGGAAATTCCGGTCGGCACGACGACCACTTACACTGAGGTCGCGGCCCGAATAGGAATGCCGAAAGCGGCTCGAGCTGTGGCCCAAGCGTGCAGCGCAAACACCCTCGCGGTCGCCATTCCCTGCCATCGTGTCTCGCGGATCGACGGCGATCTTGCGGGATACCGCTGGGGCGTCGAACGCAAACGAGCACTGCTCGAGCGAGAGAAGGAAGCAGCATGACCGCAACGTCATCTTTCACGGCGCGCAATGAGCGGTGCGCTGCTCGGAATCGTTCTCTCCCGCCCTCGCTGTCCGCTCAAGTTCACGAGCAGGATTCGATGAATCTCGGCAATCGTCTGCCGGTTGTTCAGCGCGGCGTGACCGGTCGGGACGATCTTCTCCGATTGTGCTCCCGCCAGATGCGAACTCCAGTAAGGAACCACGCCGTCACTGCTATTCGGCGAATTCCCCCGACCCCGGTCGGCAATAATCGAGTGATAGGGAACGCGAGGGTCGATCGGCAGTTTGTTCATTGCGACCAGGAACCGGTTGGTGGGCGATAGGGTATCGATGCTGGTCGGAAAACGCGGTCTGCGGGCAGAGTCTTGGGGGTTCACCAGGAACTTCGCCGTCTCTACGCCAAGCGATACCATCCTCTCCGGCAGACTCACCAGCATGATCGCGAGCCGGCCAACAATGTTCGCCGCTAGACCTGATCCTCGATGCGGAGTTGCCACAAACACCACGCGCCCAACATCCGGTCGGCGCTGAAAAATAAGCATGGCTTCCAGTTTTTCCCTATCCGTCGGATTCATTGGCAATTCAGCCGGTCGTTTTTGGAAATAAGCGTCCCAGATGTGATAACCGCTGTTCGTAACCGTCAGGCGCGAGATTAACCCGCCCATGCTATGTCCCACCAGCACGATTCCCCGGTGGTCCGGATAGGTCTGGTCGATCCGATCTAACTCGTTCCGCAGAAGGTCGGCGGAGTAGGGAAAAGGATAACCGCTCGGGTAACTGAAAACCCAGAGTTGATAGTTCCGGTTGATCACCGGATCCGCTCGCAGACCGTTAATGACTGGCGCCCAGCTAGCCGGGGTATCCTGCAGACCGTGAATGAAAATCACCGGGATTCTTCGCGGATCGTATGGTTGCAGCCTAATCAGCCGGGCCGTGTGGGCGAAACGTTCCGGACGAAGCATGCGAATAAGACCCAAACGCTGCGGTCGGAACCTAACCAGCAGCATCGCCGGCCCGACCGAAAAATCAGCGGCCAACGGAACGGTGCGCTCTCCCAACCGAACCCAGTCGGAAGCCAAAGGATCTCTTACTACGAGCCGGACTTCTTGACGCCGGAAGTCAAGCAACGCGGTCATGCCGTAGTCCAGCTTGTCAGAGTGCAGCCGGCCTTCCTGGTAGAGTTCCAAGGCGTTGCTGCTCTGTGCCACCACAGGTGCCCCGATCCCGGGACGCTGGACCCGCCGGGCAAAGAAGACCCCGCGGATATCAAGTTCATCCGCGGGTACGAAGTTGGTTGTGTGCGGATCCGAAAACGGTCGCAGATCGCTGGCAAATGTCAGACGACGAACAGCTTCGCCAAAACCGACCAGCGTATGGCCGGCGTCCGCCAGTTTACCGTTTGTTTGCAAGAGCGAAACGGTCCGGCCAACGGCGTAGTTGTAGATTTGCCGGGCAGCCTCCTCGTTCGGGTTCTGCTGGAGTCGCCGCCAAGCGTTCTCCGATATACTCAGTTCGCGCGCGAGCGCCTGTGTCGGCGCCGTTCTTGCCTCCAGTCGAGTCGGAAACTCGCTCTGGGCGAAGGCACCGACCGGAGGCGCGGGCTGGACGTTCTTCACCCTTGCCAGCGGAGCACACCCCGCCGCCGCGCCCAGCCAAATGAGAAAGAATATTCTTCCCGTTGCGTTCATTTGCATGCCACGACTCGTCCAAAAATCCGTTGTAGTTTGCGCAACGAGCAGCAAATGACAACTAGCGCCCCTTGCATCGCATCGATTTTCGACCCATGGGACGCACAGGACTCATGGCTTTTCAACTGCTCGTCAACGATTCCGCGACCAAAGCACGGTATGGCCGTCTAACGACCGCTCACGGCCAGATCGAGACTCCCGCCTTTATGCCGGTGGGCACCCAGGGGACAGTGAAGGCCACAACACCGGCCGAACTCGAAGAGGTCGGAACCCAGATCATCCTCGGCAACACTTATCATCTCTTTCTGCGACCTGGCTTGGAGGTGATAGAACACTTTGGAGGTCTCCACCGTTTTATGGATTGGTCCCGGCCTATCCTGACTGACAGCGGCGGGTTCCAAGTGTTTTCTCTCGCTAAGTTGCGGCGGCTAACCGAGGACGGGGTGCATTTCAACAATCACCTCGACGGATCTCCCTGCTTTTTGAGTCCAGAGATCGCGATGGAGATCCAGACGGCGCTCGGTTCAGATATCGCCATGGTCCTGGATGAGTGCCCGCCCTACCCATGTGACCACGACTACGCGGACACTAGTCTTGAGCGCACTCTGCGTTGGGCCGCCCGTTGTCGCGAATGGCATAGCCGGAGCACCGGCGATCAACGACCCCTCCTTTTTGGGATCGTCCAAGGTGCGATCTACCAGGATCTGCGGGAACGCAGCGCAGTCCGTCTGCGAAAACTGGATTTCGACGGATATGCCATCGGGGGAGTCAGCGTCGGTGAACCACAGACGGAAATGCTGCGCGCGATCGAGAGTTCGGAGCCACATCTACCGGCGGAAAAACCGCGCTACGCCATGGGCTTGGGAACGCCGCCCCAAATCGTCGAAATGGTCGCCCGAGGCGTTGACATGTTCGATTGTGTGCTGCCGACTCGACTGGCGCGCAATGGCACCGCCTTTGCCGCCCGAGGTACGATCAATTTGAAGAATAATCCGTTTCGTTTAGACAAAGGTCCGATCGAAGATGGTTGTGCGTGTTCCACTTGCCGTGACTTCAGCCGTGGTTATATCCGGCATCTCATTAAGGCCGAGGAGATACTCGGGTTGCGCCTGATTACGATTCATAATCTCCATTTCTATTTGTCATTGATGAAGCACATCCGTGTCGCGATCACGGAAGGCACTTTTCAGAATTTTCGTGAACAATTCGTTGCGAATTACCGGACTCGTGATTCAGAGAACAATGAGCCGCAAACCCCGGACTCCTGACCGGCTTTAAATGCGATAAACGGCACCAATCATTCCCGCATGAGATATTGCCCAATTCCGAATACTAACCTCCACCCCTCAGTGATCTGCCTTGGCACCGGGGCAATGGGGGGAGGGGGAATCGATGATGCCAATTCCTTTGCTCTCCTGGATCACTTTGTTGCCGCCGGAGGCAATCTCATCGACACCGCGCTGGTCTACTCCGATTGGATTCCGGGAACGCGAAACCGCAGCGAAAAGCTGATCGGCCGCTGGCTCAAGGAGCGCGGTTGCCGCGATGAAATCCTGTTGTCGACCAAGGGTGCGCACCCGGTCTTAGAGACAATGCATATTCCGCGAATGAGTCGCGTGGAGATTGAAAACGATCTTCACACGAGTTTAGGCAACCTCGGCATTGATCACGTCGACCTCTACTGGTTGCACCGCGATGCTCCCCTCATTCCAACCGAGGAAATTTTGACCGTGTTGGATCGCTTACGCAGTGCCGGAAAAATCCGCTACTATGGGATCTCGAACTGGCAAGTCGGCCGAGCGGAGGAAGCCCGTCAAGTGGCCGCTCGGGCCAGCATGGCCGGAATTGTTGCCACTCAGAATTTTTGGAGTCTGGCCCAAGTCAATTTGAACTCAGCCGACCCAACCTGGGCGATCATGGACGACGACTATATTCGCTGGCATGAGAAAAACGGTATGGCCGCGTTCGCCTACACACCGCTGGCCAGTGGTTATTTCCGGCGACTTGAGCGAGGTACTCTCGACCAGGCCAATCCGACGATGCGGTCGCTCTTTGATTTGCCTGTCAATCGGCAGCGATTCGAGCGACTGCAGGCCTTGCAACGAGAGACGGGATTCCCCATTACCCAGTTGCTCCTCGGATACCTTCTCAGTCGGGATTTTCCCGTATTTCCGATCGTTGGACCGCAGAAACTGGAGGACCTCGAAGAGGCGCTCAGCGCGGCTGAGATCAAACTGAGTGCTACTCAACGCGACTCGCTGCTGAATTCCAACGAACTTTCTTAGACTCTTTTTTTCGAGAAAGCAGGCAGACCTCTCCGGCCTAGCCGAAGAGGTCTGCTGCCCCAGCCGGGATCGCTCGCAAATCTTTGAGGATTTGCGAGCGATCCCGGCTAAGGCGTTTCTTTTCTTGACAACGTGCGGACACCGGCCACAGTTCCACCTCCCAAACTCGCTCTCCGAGAATGGGCCCGCTGTCTATGTCTACTCAACTGCTCGAAGAAGCCTCGCGAACAATCGTTAATACCGCAATTTTGGTCAATCTTGTGTCCAAGCGCGTTCGCCAGCTAAGCTCGGGTCATCGTCCTCTGGTCGAGGTCGGTCCCCGCATGTCGTTCGCCGACATCGCTCTCAAGGAGATCATCGAAGGCAAGCTCACCTTCGAGCGCATCACCGCCGAAGAAGAACAAGTAGTTGCCGTCTAGCCTGCATCGCTCGTTGTTACGTTTGACCCTCGATCTGATCGTGAAAGGCCCAGTCAGCAATGCCAGCCGACATCGCCAATAACCGGCGCGCTTTTCATAACTATCACATCCTGGAAAAGCTCGAGGCCGGAATTGAACTACAGGGAACGGAGGTAAAGTCAATCCGCGCCGGACTGGCTACCCTCAATAATGCCTTCGCCCGGGTCGAAGGAAAGGAGGCGTTCCTCTACGACGCGGATATTCAACCCTACGAGCGAGCCAGTCACTCGCAGCATGAACCGAAACGGAAGCGGAGGTTGCTCCTTCATCGGTCTGAGATCGATCGTCTCGCCACCGCCAACGCCGTCCGGGGCCAAACTCTGGTCGCCCTACGTTTGTATTGGAAAAACCATCGTGTAAAAGTCGAACTCGGTATTGGCCGGGGCAAGGATAGCGGCGATAAGCGCGAAGATCTCAGGGAGAAAGCAGTTCGCCGGGAAACCGAGCGAGCCGCCTCGGACTTCAACAAGCGGCGTTAATTTAACAGAGCCTCCCGAGTCCCGGGTAGCGAGTCCCGGGTTCTGAGTCGCGGGTTGCGGGTTGCGATTTTGAGTTCTCCTTTCTCCCCTGCGTCCTCACCACGCAACTCGCGCGACACGGGACTCGGGACTCGAGACTACGAACGCCCTATCGTCTCTTCCGACTCGGTAGATCTGCCAAAGTCTTTTCTATCACCGCCTTGACCCGGGCACGCAGCTTATCCGTCGGCAGGGAACGATCGAGCGCTGCCGTCGAGTACCCCCGCCAGATGATCCGGCGTTGACGTGGATCGATTAAGTCGATGATAAGCGTTCCAGATGCCGCTTCCCCTGGCCGCTTCGGGTTTTGAAACCGGGCGAGGTCCGCTTGCGTTTCCTCGCCCGGACTGAGGCTGTAGCCCGAGTAGTTGTCCAGCGTGGTAACTGATTCACCCTCTTTCAGGACGATATGAAAAGCGACCAGGAAATCGGTTTGACGGGTTGGAAAAAAGCGATAGCCCTTCGCGTTGAGAGCCGCCACGATATCCTGCCCGATCTGGTTCCGCCAGTACGCGCTGTTGGAAACCGCCTCGGCCGCGGTCAAGCTCTTATCCGGTACGAAGCGGAAGGTCGTTCGTCCCGCAAAGTTCGCGTCGGGCGCCTGGTGGCTGGCTGTTCGCACGCCGCTGGCGCAACCGGTCAATAGTAGTACCAGCATTGAGCAAGTCGCCAGCAGATAACGGGAAAAAGGTTTTTTCATAACGAGAGACTTTGAAGACTGGAAGTCGACATAGATGAATCAAGCTTTTTAAGCGGACTTTTTCCCGCTTGTTCTATTTTTTCGAAAGACTCTGTACCGCGAGGCCGCAGACAGCGGTTAGCCAGATTCCAATGCCGCCCTTTTCCGGCAAAACTCGTCGGTCTGAGGCGCGGCCCTCCCTGATCATACCATCTTCGTTTCGCGTTTTGCTTCGTCTTCCGCGCTACTTCCCGGGCCGGGTCGTGGAACTTCCCGGGAGCTCGTTTCTTCCCCCGTCAACCGCTTTTGGTGCAAGAAGGCGAATGCGGGAACAATGTAGAAAAAAGTTGTGACCAAACACCAGGTGATCCCCAGTGCGCAAACCGTTCCTAAACCGCTTAAGGCGGGATTCTGCGCCGGCACGAGCACGGCAAATCCGGCGATCGCGGTCAGTCCACAGATGGAAAGAGCCTTTAAGACGTTTGCCAGGTTCTCCGACAACACTCCTTCGCGCCGGCTCACGATTAAAAACTGGATTCCGTGATCTACCCCGATGGCCAACACCAAGGGAAAAGCCAGTGCATTGAGCAAGTTAATCGAAACATGGAGCACTTTGAGCGACGCCACGAGAGCCAGCATCGACAGTATCAAAGCTGACGAATGCACGAGCCAAAGAGAGAATCGGCGAAACACGATCCATAGCAAAAGCAGAATAAGGACCGCGACACTGACGGTGAAACTGATCAGCTCGCCTCTGGCCCACGGAACGAGATCGAACAGGGTAAACGTCCATCCAGTGACTATCGCCCCCGGATCGATGCGGTGAATCAGATCGCCCAATCTCCGTTGGTCAGCTTCGGAACTCAACGGCTGGGTCGGTCGCACAAACCCAACCCCGAGCGTGGGCGTTTCGGCAGAGAAGTATCGCTCGACAAAAAACCACCAGGGCGACTTCTCCGGGAACAGACTTTCCCAGTTCGGAATGCCCGTCTGCGTCTTTTCTGCCTCAAGCGCATGCAACATATCGAAAATGCCTTGGAAAGCGCTGATCCGAAAACCGTTCTTCTGCAACGTCTCCCGCACGATCGCCTCGACTGCGCGAAAATCGATGCCTTTCAAGTAAGCGCGATTCTCCGAAAAGTTGCGGGGCGAAAAGGCCAGAGCAACTGGTGTGCTGACGTATTTCAATTCGCCACGGCGCTGCGCCTCTTCCAGGCCTGCACTCAATTTTTGCCAGCGATCGTGAAACTCCTGCGGGTCGTGGGCTTTGACCAGAATGGTGATCGGATCCGACTCTTGCTTCAGTTTGTCCCCAATGATCCGCAAGGCGATTGACGCGGGGCTGCGCTTCGGCTCTAAGGAGCGCGGATTGGTATCAAACTTGAGGGGGATGACGGGGGTAATCGCTACGGCCGCGCCGACTAAAAGCACCGTTAAAGAGATCGCGAGAAGCCGGCGCGGACGTCGAAAAACCGCGACCACGAATTTTCCCGCACCAACCAGCATGAAGTCCGCGTGCGTCGGCACTTTCACCGGCTTAAAGAACAAGAACAAAAACAGAATCGAGAACAACCCGGCAAAGCCCACCCCTAAAGCGACCAGCGTTCCGAGTTGAGAAAACCCCGCACTCTGGCTAAAGTTCAAAGCCAGAAAACCAATCGCGGTCGTCAGGACAACGTAAAAGATGGCTGCGCCAATATCGCGAACTGAAACAAAGACCGCTTCTGCGTGGCTGCTTCCGGCGCGCCGCGCCTGCAGATAGCGCCCGAAGAGCAGGAAACTGAAATCGACCCCGATCCCAATCAAGATCGAACAGAACCCAATCGCGATCATGTTCAGGTTGCGGAGCAAGAGCATGCCGATCGCCAGGGCTACCGCGGTGGAAAGAGCTAGCACGAGGCAAATACCCACCAGAGGAAGAACCCGTCGGAATGCGAGGTAAAACAATCCACTCACGATGATCATTGAAAGCACCGAACTCAGCACAGCATCGTGATCCATGCTCCGCGAGATCTCGGCGACATAAGCGGTGCGGCCGGTGATCAAAACCCGCGGCTTGTAACCAGGCCAAGTGCTCAGGATCTTGTCCCGGAACTGGTTGACCTGGTCCATCATGCGCTGGCATTCCTTGGCCCCCAAATCGGGTTGATTCAGTGTAACAAGACCGATCTGGAGCAGACCGTCATCGGAAGCCAAGCTGCTTCCCTGATCCATCGACGACGACGAACCGAAGGGCTTCATCGCGCGCGCGAACAGCCCCAGCGGATCGATTTGCACTTCGTACTGGGACGAAAGCGAGTCCCCGCTCAAGGTCTCTCGTAATCGGGCGAGCCGCTCCTCGATTGTTCGCGGGTTCAGGTCCCCCATCGCCTCTCGAAAATCCGCCGGAGGCAAATTCAGGAGGAGACTCGGCTCCAGCGCCCTGATTTGTTGCAAACCCTCCTCCGTATCCAGGGGGATTCGGTCGAACGTGCGGAGCACCCACGGTTGCTTTCGCAACTCTCTCATAAAATGTTCGCGAACGGCATCGAGATCGTCGGCATGCCCCGGCTCAGCCAGAAAACCAAACAACAGCTGTCGCGCCTGGGAAAATTCGCTGTTGAATACTCGCAAGCCAACTACCGAAGGGAATTTCTTCGGTAAAAGATTCAGGACTTCTGAATCAAGCTTGCTTTGCGTCGTGATGACCATCAGCGCCAACGCGGCCAGAACAATCGCCAGCAGGACCAATAACCTCGTGCGGGTGGCAACAATCCTGGCCAGAAACGCAGTCAGTTTTCGTGCGAAGCTAGTCAACACAGAACTCGAATTCATTCAGGCCGGCCGCCGGAGCTCACGCCCGGAAGCGAGCAACTTCATAAGACATCTGTCGCCTGTCCGCAATGGGCAATCAAGGGCATGTAGCACGGACGGCCTCGTCCGTATTCCCGTAGCTGATCCATGACGCGCTAACCCTGGCCCCTCCTGCCATCCTTGTCTTTTCCCTAAATGAGGTACGATAAGGTGTTTAAGCCATGACACCTGAGCTGGTTCCTTTTCGCGGATTTTCGCCCACCGGACTCCAGTTCCTCCGTGACTTAGCCAACAACAATAATCGAGAATGGTTTCAGGCCCGCAAAGCAATTTACCAGACAGAACTTCAAGACGTTCTGCGAGATCTGGTCGTCCGGACGACTCAACTTCTGCAAAAGGCCAAAGTGCCCTTGCGCGCCGACCCGAAGCGGTCCCTCTTCCGGATTTACCGGGATATCCGTTTTTCCCCAGATAAAAGGCCTTATAAAACGCACGTGAGCGCCGTCTTCGATCGCGAACTTACCAAAGGGGGTGACGGCATCCTGTATGTGCACATTGACCCGACTCGTTCTTTCGCCGCTCTGGCCTTTTACCAACCCGCTACCGCCAAGCTGACGCGGTTGCGTGAAGCGATTGTGGATGAGCGAAAGCGGTTTCTCAAAGTACTCGACCAACTCAACTCGAGGGACCTCGTGCTCTCTTCCGATGAGGATGCCCTCAAGAGGGTTCCTCGCGGTTTCGAGGAGTTTGCCGAATCCGACATCGCCTGGCTGTTGAAACACCGTTCGTTTGTTGTCAGGCAGACTCTGCCCGAAACCCTGATCGAGTCTTCCGATCTGCCAAAAGCGTTGGTCGAGTTTACCCTGGCGGGACTTCCGTTTCTGAAATTTGGCTGGGAAGCACTCGACGGACGCTGACGGCGATCGCTGTTTGAACTCCCGGAATCTGACACCCCTTCACCTCCAACCCGCCGCGCGGGTGTTTTTCGTAGTGGGCATTGGAGACCGTTGCGGCGATCACCGCAAGAGAACAAAGTCCGACAAAACCAACCGCAGCATCTTCCTGCACCGTCTTCTCGTTTGACAGTTAAATGTTGTGCGTCATCCTGTTAGACATGAAAATGGCGTCGGTCCGTGAGGTACAGCATCACTTGCGCAAAGTGCTTGCCTGGGTGGAAAAAGGAGAAGAGGTCCAGATCACCCGCCGAAATAAACCGATCGCCAGGATCGTTCCCGCCGAAGTTCATAGCTCACCTGTTCTTTTCCCTGATTTCGAGGCTCGAGCACGGAAAATTTGGGGTAACACACCAGCGGGAAAGAGTTTGAGCGAAGCTGTGTTGGATCACCGGGATGAACGCGCGTGACCTACCTGGACACCAGTTCCCTCGTCGCTCTCTACTATCCCGAAGCAAACACGGCTCGACTGGAAGCTTACCTTCGACGACGACGAACCAGTCTACCGATCACTTGGCTCCACGAGCTTGAGTTCACCAATAGCCTTCACCTGAAAATCTTCCGCCGCGACGGTACCAGTGATGCCGTGGAAAATACTCTCGCGTTATTGCTCGCGGACACCCGCGCCGGAATTCTCTTCCGCGCCTCGCTCTCCTGGCCTTCGGTATTTGAACGCGCCGTGCGACTGGCTAACACCTATTCCGCACGCCGCGGAACACGAACCCTTGATTTGTTGCATATATCGGCTGCCGGTCTTTTGAACGCCACAGAGTTCGTTACCAGCGATCGACGGCAATCGGAGGTCGCCAGGCAAGAAGGTTTGAAAGTAGTCCTACTGACGTAAGTCCGCGCTTCGCGAATCGCAAATTGCAGCCCAGCGTAGCCACAAAATGGTACGGGGTTAGCGGACTGGCTGTCGCCAAATCAACATTCCTCTGCTTGCCGCAGGTAAACTAACACAAGAACGCTCGGGCGCTCGGGCGACCTAGCCCGACTCCTGACTCCCATCCCTCTCCTACTCCCCCAACATTTCCTCGACTGCGCCAACCACCTCCTCGATCGTTACTGCCTTCATGCAGCGAAAATCCAAAGGGCATTCCCGCAGAAAACAAGGACTGCAAACCACATGGTGCCGCAAGACTCGATGACCGTCACCCAGTGGACCGGTCAGGCGTGGCTCGGTGGAACCGAAAATCGCGACCGTTGGTACCTCCAGAAAGGCAGCCAGGTGCATCGTCCCGGTGTCATTGGTCAGGAGTAGCCGGCAACGCCGAAGATGCTCCATCAGTTCGCCTAAATCGGTCTGTCCCGTCAGATCGTGGGCCGAGGCGCCAATGGATTCAGCGATCTCGGCACCAAGCCGTTTCTCCCGTGCTGTTCCAAAAATGAGCCATTGAACATCGTTTCTCCTGCTCAGAGCGGCGGCGGCCTCGGCAAAATGGATCCAGCGCTTGGCGGGGCCATACTCTGCGCCCGGACATAGCCCCAGATAATTTCCTCTCGGCCTTGGCGGAAAGATCGGCGGAAGGACCTCGGTCATGTCGGCTCCCAACCGCCCGGCGATCCGCAGGTAGTGGTGGACCTGATGCTCAAGGGGCCGGGCACCGACCGGTTCCGGCACAAACTGGTTCAGGAAAATGTTCCGCCAAGGCCGGCGAAAACCGACCCGTCGAGGCACTCTCCCCAGATACGCCTCCAATGCCGTACGCGGCGAGTTGGGAAAGATGATTGCGGCATCGAATCGTCCCCGGATCTTCCTCGCTGTTGCGAGCAGTGATTCACCTTCTTCAATGGCAATGACTTCATCGACCTCCGGCACTCTTTTCCAGAGGTCGGCCAGTCTGGCCCGAGACAATACCGCTACACGCGCATCAGGTCGGCCCCGCTTGATCCGCCGGACTGCGGGAATGCTCATCACCGCGTCGCCCAGCCAGTTGCTGGAACGGATCAAAACACTGAACGGCTTCAGGATTTCGCCGGTTTCCGGCACGTAGACTCCTCGTTTATAGTTGCGCAGAAGAAATTGTGGCGACGGCGTTTTCCAACGGTCATGAACCCAGAACCAGGCGGCTGGATCTGCCGCTATCCGGTCCTCGGCTTGTCGATTGATTCGCGCGGTGATCTCTTCACTGCCGGCGCCCGCGGTCGGAATGAAATCGTCCACCTCAACCCGCCACCGCCCGACTCCCGCGTTCACAATTCTTAATGGAAGAAGCCGGGCTCCAGTTTTTCGCGCCAGGATTGCCGCGAATGGCGAGGTTGAAGCGAGGCGGCCGAAGAACGGTGTCCAGATCCCTTTGTCTCCGGCGTGCTGGTCCACCAGAATTCCGAGCACCCCACCCTGCTTCAGAAGCGAGGCGCCTGGACTGAGCCCTTCGCTGCGATCGAGCAGCTTGGCGCCGGCGCTTTCCCGCGCTCGCCGCACGTCCGCATCGATGAACCGGTTGCGCAACTTCTGGTAAAAAGCGGCGGCCGGTCCTGATTGAATCCAGTGGACCCCAAAGATCATCAGCTCCCAGTTCCCGATATGGTTGAGGACCCAAATGACGCTTTTCGCCTCGTTGATCCTCTCCGCGTTGGCCTGGAACGCTGAGATATCGATGTACCGGGCAACTTCCGGCCAACGGCGCTGGGTGAGCACAAATCCACACAGCAAATTGGCCGTCAGCAGTTGAAAATGTTTCTTGACGCAATTGATTCGGGCGTCGTTCGACCATTCCGGGAAAGCGATTCGAAGATTTGCCAGAGCGAGTCGCCGGTATCCCGGCAAGAGCCAATAGCCGATCCAGCCAAGCGCTTGCCCCAGGCGGAAGGTCACGGCGATCGGCAACAAACCCAGCACAAAGCCGATCGCGCGGTAAACCAGGTAAACTAAGTAATCACTGACCGGAAGGCTCACCGATTCGCCCCCTAAGCACGCGGGTGAAATTTTTTATGAATCGACTTCAATCGGCTCTGGTCCACATGCGTGTAGATCTGAGTAGTCGAGATGTCCGCGTGACCGAGCAGTTCCTGAATCACGCGCAAATCCGCGCCGTTGCTGAGGAGATGGGTAGCAAACGAGTGCCGGAGCAGATGGGGATAGATGTTCAAATCCAAGCCCGCACCCGAAGCCACTTCTTTCAGGATTTGCCAGACCCGGGCCGGTGTTAGCTTTCGCCCGAGCCGCGAGAGAAAAATCTCGCTCCGCGTCGTCCGGTTTACCAGCCTCGGCCTTTCGCCGGCCAAGTACTTTTGGAGCGCCTCGACCGCTGTCCTCCCGATAGGGACCAGCCGGGTCTTGTTCCCCTTACCCGTTACGCGCAGGATGCGCTGTTCCAGATCGAGGTTTTCCAAGCGGGCGTTGGTCAATTCGCTAATCCGCAAACCGCACGCGTAGAGCACCTCCAGGATCGCTCGATCGCGTTCCGCAAAAACCCGCTCCGACAGATCGATGGCGAGAAATTGTTCGATCTGTCTCTCATTTAAGGCGTCCGGTAAATAGCGGGTCAAGCGGGGAAGCGCCAGAGCCTCCGCTGGATCCGACTTTATCTGACCTCGGGCGGCCAGAAACCGAAAGAAAATCTTCAAAGCAACGACGATTAATTTCATGGAGGCTGGAGCAAGCCCGCTCGCTTTGCGATAAGCCAGGAACGCATTCAGATCCTCGATCTTCACCCCGTGCGGACCGCTTCCGGATTGGTGCTGATACCAAATCGCAAACTCCTCCAGTGATCGGCGAGTCGAAACCTGGTAATTCTCGGAAAGACCGCGCTCGGTCGCTAGATACAAAATAAAACCATCGATTGCCTCAACAAACTCAGGGTGCAAGCTCTCGCAGAGTAAGTTTGGCCACGCTTTCAGGAAAGAAAAACCTTGATCGCGTTGTCGCGAACCGCCGGAGAAGTGTAAACATAGGACCTCATCAATTAGGCGGGCATAGCTTAATGGTAAAGTTCCAGCCTTCCAAGCTGGCTATGCGGGTTCGATCCCCGCTGCCCGCTCCAAGCCCTTAAATACCAGCGAGTGAGGCTTTAAGACACATCGGTAAGATACCGAAGTCGGAACAGATAGTCGGAACAAGGCCACCGTTGGTTTGTATTGTTTATATTTGTCTTTGGATATCCTGGAGCACCGTAGTGCACACAAAATAGCGACTCCCGGCGGCAGCACAGGAACACAAACAGGCCGATTCGCGATTGTCCCACCCGGCTGAAAGGGAGGTCTGCCCACCGGGGCCAGGTGGAATCGCGGTTCGATTTCCCGCCCCCCCGCCTCCATGGTTGATAATGAAGTACTTACGTCTTATCCCGCTGGGTAGATAGCGAAGTAAGATAGGAAAGTAAGACAACGTCCATTCGCGTACAAGCCCGGCCACCACCCAACATAACCCCTCAGCGGCGTCGACAATTTGCCGTTTCGTTTCGGAACGATTGTACAATGACCCCGTGCAGTCTCACTTAATTAAATCCGATGCGCGGAGCGTCGGTTAGGTCCGGAGAATTTTTCCCGGGTTCATAATTTGCGGGGCTCAATCGTGCCAAGAGCTGCGCCGTTGATTTTCCCATCCACAGACGAGAGCATGTGACAAATGATATAAGGTCTCACTGCGGTCCTTTTTGTTGTCAATCACGCGGCTATTGTTCATTGCTGATTTTCTCCATCGAGCCGACACCTTCCCGTCGAGCGGGCGGGGTTTGCTGTCGGCGTTTGCTGTCGGCCTACCGCGCGCTTCGCTCAGCGACCGGTCATTTGCTCCAACTTTTCGGGATACCGAGCGCCTTGCACCGTGATTTTTGAGGCGGCGCTATCGATGTCTCGGAGATCGTCTGGCGTAAAGTTCGACTGAGGCTGCCCCGATATTCTCCTCCAGGCGATGCAGTTTCGTGGTGCCTGGGATCGGAACGATCCACGGCTTTTGCGCTAGTAGCCAGGCGAGCGCGATTTGAGCCGGGGTCGCCTTCTTCCGTTCTGCGATGCTGCCGAGCAGCTTAATCAGGGCTTGATTTGCCTTGAGAGCCTCCGGCGTGAAACGAGGGAGAGTGCTGCGGAAGTCGGAGCTGTCGAAAGTCGCGCTTTCATCGGTCTTGCCCGTGAGAAAGCCCTTGCCCAGCGGGCTGTAAGGGACGAAGCCAATTCCGAGTTCCTCGAGGGTCGGAATCACTTCCTTCTCAGGCGTTCTCGTCCACAGCGAGTATTCGCTCTGGAGTGCGGACCGTAAGAAAAACTCATGCCCATGCAGCCGAGTCCGATGGCCGAGACTTCCAGGTTGCTATTTCCAAGTTTGCGCCTTTGCATGTTTCCAACTCCCGTCATCCTGATTCTTGTGTGATGTGTTCTCGTGCGCCTGAACCATTCAGGCGCGATAGGAGCATCGAGCATCGCACGCGATACCTCTCGCGCGATCGTGCGTGGCCTATCGCGTTCTTGCGCAAAAAAGAGGTCACCTTTTTATATGGCGCTGCGGATCCCTGTGGGCGTCACGCCAACCACACGTCGGAAGAGACGAGCGAAATGGCTCGGGCTCGTGTATCCGACTTCGAGCGCAATCTCGATGAGGCTGCGAGAGGTTTCGCGGATGAGTTGCTGTGCGCGGGCGATCCGTTCCCGGGTGACGAACTGCAGCGGAGACATCCCGGTTGTCTGTTTGAACACACGGGAAAAGTGGAATGAACTCAGTTCCACCAACTCAGCCAATGCCTCGACGGGAATGTCCTCAGCGAGCCGTTCGTGCACATAGTCCTCCACTTTGCGGAGCTGGCGAATCGGCAGACCGCCATGGAAGCTGGGCTTTTCCGAAGCGGCGTTCGTGTATTTCTCAACAAGATACGCCGCGAAAAGCTGCGTGAGAGCAGCGACGCGTTTCGACTTGCCGGGCACCCGAGCCGAAAGCATCTCGGCGCACGCGAAGCACAAAAGCGCAAGCGTTTCATCGCGCCCGAAAAAATCGACTACTTCCAACTCCTCGGTCTTTCCGGGATACACAGCCTCCAAAGCCGCAAGGAATTGATCCACTTCAAGATGGATCAGGATGAAATCGAGGCTCCCATTGTCTCGGCTCTCGGTTGAGGAAACCCGCCAGCACGTTATTTCGCAAGGCCTGGTCGCTGAGATCAGCGGCGCTACTTTGTGGCGCTGGTTAGAGCAGCGATGCCCTTCGCCCCTGGAAACATCGAAGCTGGATCTTCCCCCGCGATCCGAACTTTGCCGGAAAAGCCGGACCCATCCTCGATCTTTACCAACGTGTCTGGGAGGGCGCTCCACTGGGTGCCGATGATTACGTCATCTGCGCAGACGAAAAGACCAGTATTCAATCCCGCCGCCGAAAACAACCGACGCTGCCGCCGGCGCCCAATCGCCCGAGGCACGTCGAGCATGAGTACTTCCGCATGGGTGCCTGGACCTATCTGGCAGCCTGGGATGTCCATCGAGCAAGAGTCTTCGGCCGCTGTGAAGTCAAAAGTGGAATTGCTCCCGTCAATCGGCTGGTGGGCGAAGTCATGGGGCAAGAGCCTTATAAATCTGCTCGCCGCGTCTTTTGGATCATGGACAACTGCTCTGCTCATCGAGGGCAGAAGGCCGCCAACCGGTTACGTGACAGATGGCCCAACCTAATCCTCATTCATACACCGATCCACGCCAGCTGGCTCAACCAGGTCGAAATCTATTTCTCGATCGTTCAGAGAAAGGTCCTCACGCCCAACGACTTCTCATCTCTGCAGGAACTCGAAGAGCGCCTGCTTGCCTTTCAGTCCCATTACGAGCGCTCGGCATCGCCCTTCAATTGGACCTTCACCCGCCGCGATCTCAATGTCTTCTGGCCAAGATCGCCGTCAAACGGCTGGCTCGCAGCAGCCTGACGGAATACGTCACCGTAATTCCGAACGTGAGTACTTAGCTAGCTAAAGGCTGTTGCGAAATGGTTTTTCCCCTCGGCGTGGCGCGGCGGAGGGCGAACGAGTAGTTCTTCAAAGAAATTTTGATTTGGTTGTTGTCGGGAGTTACCTAATCGACTATATCGATTAGGTAGTGATCGGTAAGACCGTTCGGCCAGCTTCTCTATTTGCTTTCGCTTTCTTCAAGGAAGTAGCCACCATTACTGACCCGGTGCTCGATTCGGTTGATGGGCTGCTTGACGACCCGGGCTTATTGGCTTTGAGCACTCGGGCTTTGACGAGCCGCTCGCCAGGCTCAGGCAAAGTTGGCCGCGAAGGAATTGCGCCGGATCGGCTGCTGCGCTGTGCGGTGCTTAAGCACATCAAAGGTTGGTCCTACCGTGAACTGCACCACGAACTGCGAGTCAGCCTTCTCTATCGACGCTTCACGCGCTTTTATGAGGATCCGATTCCAGATTTTAGCAATCTGTGTCGGGCTTTTGCGCTCTTTGGCAAGGAAGGCACTGAGCAGATTCACCAGCAGATCGTACAGCAGGCCAAAGAGGCGACCATCATTGCCGGAAAGAAGCTGCGCACCGATACCACCGCGGTCGAAACGAATATTCACCACCCAACCGACAGCTCGTTGCTGGCCGATTCAGTGCGGGTCATGAGCCGGTCTTTGCAACGTATCGCCGGAGGTTGTCAGGAATCGGAGCTTCGCATTGTCCATCATGCTCGGGCGGTCAAACATCGAGTGTTGGAGATTGGCCGAGCGGCCCGGACTTGTACGCAAGCAGGCCAGGAGCAGTTAAAGCAAAGCTATAAAAAGCTCATCGGACTGACCCAAGGAGTAAGGACTCAGGGCCTATCGGTGCTTACGGCTCTCAAAAATGGCCAATTAGTGGCCCGGCAGGAGACTTCTTTGAAGGTCCTTGCAGCAGAAGCTTCTCTCAAACATTACCTGCCCTTGGTTGAGAAAGTTATCGCTCAGAGTCGGGCGCGAATTTTCCAGGCACAGACGCGCCATCCGGAGAAAATCTTGAGCCTCTTTGAGCCCCACAGTGTGGTCATTCGCAAGGGTAAAGCTCACAAACCCAATGAATTTGGTCGCTTGGTCCGGATCGACGAAGTCGAAAACGGGCTGGTCAGCAATTATGCTGTGGCCCCGGGCAACCTTTGCGATCGGCAACAGTGGATGCCGGCGCTGGAAACACATCTGGAGCGATTCGGTCGAGCACCAGAATTGGCTGCGGCTGACCGAGGCTTCTGGAGTAGTGCCAACGAAAAGGCTGCGCTTGGAGCTGGGAGTCAAGCAAGTAGTGCTGCCCAGCTGCGGTCGCTTAAGCGCCGCCCGAGCTGCGCGACAGAAACAGCGCTGGTTTCGGCGTGGCCAAGGCTGGAGAACAGGCATTGAAGCGCGGCTGAGCACGCTCAAACACTGTTTCGGCATGCGGCGGGCCTTTTACAAGGGTGAGATTGGATTTGAAAGACACGTTGGCTGGTGCATCATCGCCCACAATCTTGTGGCGATGAGTCGAGCCCGTGTGAAGAACGGCAATGAGCGCTGTCGTAGTGGGTGAAGCGATGCCAACGACCAAAAACCAAGCTTCCGCTGCCCGGCTGCAACTGCTCAGGCAGATTAGGCAATTGGCACAGGCGGCCATTTACGGATCGTTATCTGAGACTTATCGCCGATGTGGAAATCCAGACTGCCGCTGCCACCATGGCGGCCCTAAACACGGTCCACATTTATATATCAGCTATCGCGGAAAGACCGAAAAAACCACCGGCTACTATGTTCCCCACCATCTAGAGGCTCAAATCCGGCTGGGAGTCGACGCTTGGTCTCAACTTCAGGATCGTTTGCGCGAACTTGCCTCCTTAAACAAGGAGCGACTCATCGCGACCAAGGCGAAAAAAATTTAACCATTTCGCAACAGGCTTTAGCTAGCCGCCGATGTTCGGGTTCCTCCGGAAACATAGAACTGCTATTCGTCAGATTCTTAAATTGCGCTAGAATCGTTTATGGGAAAACCGTTTATTCCAATCATGGCAATCGCAGCCATGGCAATGATGGGCGGTTGCGCCAGAAATACTATCCCTACCTCGAATCCAAGGCCGGGTTGGACCAAGGCACGATTGAATCGGGCATTAGTCGGCAGGCTCGCCCGGGCAAACGCTGAACAGCACCCGCTGATTAGCCCGCTAGGATCTGTTCCAAGCGCTCGGTTTCGAACCGACGCCCAGGTCCGCCAAGCCTTCATGCGCGGAATCGCCGAAGAACTCGAAGGAGGCAAATACGGCGAACTCGAGACCCAGTTTACCCGGTTTCATAAGCCCGGAGAAGAACTCAAGGACGGCAGCCGCAAAATCTGGCTTTACTTTGCGGCCTTCGAGCACAGAACTGCTTTCGCGCCGTCTCTGGAGGACGCCAAAACTTTCGTCCGAACAGCCGAAGACTGGACTAGAGCCAAGCCGACGGCAGTCGCAGCCCATCTCGCCCTTTGCAAGGCTTTGTTGGGAGAGATGACCCAAATTCTTGAGCTCGCCCGAAAAGGAGCCTTGGACGCTAATGATCCCAAAGTCACCCGAGAGCTCACAGACCTTTTCGAGGAGTGTAAAGGCCAAGTTAACAGCCCGTTCGTCCTTCCGGCCTTCTACGCCGAGCCCGAATTTTATAACATTGGCCTTCAGCTCCTCGGCTGGACCGATGCTGACTTTGCCCAGATCGAAGCCGCGTTCAAAGAGGCATACATAGTCGATCCATCTTACGTACCGACATACCTGTGGGTAAGCAGCTGGCTTAACGGCAAAGGTCCCCGGCAGGAAGACGCCCCCAAAGCTGCGGCGTGGCTCACCGAAACCCTCAAGCTTGATCCGACTGATCCAGAGGCGGTTCGGCAAAAGAAAATAATTGCTTACGCTCAAACGGTTGGCCTTTTGTCGGCCCATCATCAACTCGATCCTCAAGACCTCGATTGGTCGACTCTTAAAGTCGGCCTGTCCCAACTGGCCCAGACCCACAAAGGTTCGCTCGACTGGCCGAGCCGGTACCTCGAATTTGCCTACGGCTTCCAGGACGCCGAAGCGGCGAAGGAAGCATTGGAACTGACTCAAGGGAGCTACAGCTCTGACGTTTTTCAGGATCCCGTCGCCTTCCGCGACGTCAGCCGCTGGGCCGAGGAAGCTTCGAAGGAGAAATCCAAGCCCAATCCGAAAGCCAATCCCTAAACCGCCTTGCCAACTGGATCTGCAAAACTCGAGGCCGCAACCAGTCGAACCACGAAAAGGGAGCAGCTCGCGCGAGATACAAGATCCGGATCCCGGGTTCGCTACCGCATGCCGCGTGCTTTAATCGAAAGCGACACTGAAGCTCTTTGTTACTTTCTACTTTTCCTACCACGGCAGGGAGCAGACACTCTCAGCATGAAGAAGTTGGAGAGCCCCAACAGAGGCAGCAACTAGCGACTGAATGTGCTTCCCCGCACTCTTGTTTATCTATGCGCAGTCGCTGGTTAAGCTAGAGGGAAGTTGCGAACTGCGTGGGAGCCATGCCCACGACGTTCGTGTATTTCACGGCTGATATTGTTCGTCGGCGACCTTCTCCATCCAGTCGACAGCCTTGCCGTTGAGCTGTTCTTGAATGGCGATGTGCGTCATGGCCGTGGTCGGTGCAGCGCCGTGCCAATGCTTCTCGCCCGGCGGGAACCAGATCACGTCGCCCGGCCGAATTTCCTCAATCGACCCTTCCCAGCGCTGAACTCGGCCGCAGCCGGCCGTCACGATCAGGATCTGGCCCAGTGGATGCGCGTGCCAAGCTGTCCGAGCGCCGGGCTCGAATGTAACGCTGTTGCCAGCCGCGCGCGCCGGATCCGTTGCCTGGAACAGCGGGTCAATGCGCACGGTGCCGCTAAACCACTCGGCCGATCCCTTGCTGGAAGGTTGTGATCCATTTCTCTTGAGGTCCATTTTCCTCCTATATCAGCATTTCCGTCTCCGGATCGAACAGACAAGCCTTAGTCATATCTACCGCGAGCGTCACCGTCTCACCGACCGCAGGCGCTACGTTCGGTTCGAAGCGGGCGATAACCTCGCGGCCGTCGATGCGCACGATCACCATGGTCTCGGCGCCGGTTGGCTCGACTACTTCCACCGGGGCTTCGATCGTTCCGACAAAGGGATTTTCTCCTATTCGGCCGCGATCGTAGCGGACCAGGTTTTCCGGCCTTAATCCCAGCACCACCGGACGGCCGTCACCAGCCGATGTGGCAGCTCCATCGGGAAGCGGCAGGCGCGTCGCTCTTCCTTCGCTTTCCGCCAACGTCACGGCCGCCGAACCCGAAACGGCATCTGGGCGGGCAGAAAGTTCATTGACGGCGAGCCCATGAAGCCGGCAACAAACATGTTGGCAGGCCGCTCGTAGACCGTCCGTGGCTCGGCAAATTGCTGCAGCTTGCCCTGATGCATGACAGCAATGCGGGAGGCGAGCGTCATCGCCTCGACCTGGTCGTGGGTGACGTAGATCGTGGTCTTCCCGAGCCGCTGATAAAGCTTCTTGATCTCGGTGCGCATCTCGACTCTCAGCTTGGCGTCGAGGTTGGATAGGGGCTCGTCGAACAGGAACAGCGCAGGGTCGCGCACGAGCGCCCTGCCCATCGCGACGCGCTGACGTTGACCACCGGAGAGTTGGGCGGGCTTGCGCCCGAGCAGGCTTTCGATCCGCAGCAGCCCCGCTACGCGTGCGAGGGCCTGCGCCTGTGCCTGCTTGGGCACGCCACGGCTCTCCATGCCGAAGGTGATGTTGCCCCGAACCGTCATCGTTGGATATAGCGCGTAGGACTGGAACACCATCGCGATGTCGCGATCCTTCGGCGGCACGTCGTTGACAACACGCTCGCCGATCCTGATCTCGCCGGCCGTGACGCTTTCGAGGCCTGCGATCAGGGCAAGTAAAGTCGACTTACCGCAACCTGAAGGCCCGACCAGCACCACAAATTCGCCCGCCTTCACCTCGAGATCGATGCCCTTCAGCACGGCGACGGAACCAAAGGATTTGTTGAGGTCGCGAATCGTCAGTGAAGCCATTTCTAGCTGCTATTTGAGCGCACCCTGCGTCAGCCCGCGCAGAAAATACCGGCCACCGAAGAAATAGACGAGCAGGGGCGGCAACGCGGCGATCAGCACGGCGGCGCTTTCCACATTGTATTGATGCACCGACGTTCCACCAGCGCTGAGGGCGATCAGCGCCGCGGTGATCGGCTGGTGGGTGCCTGAGGAAAAGATGACTGCGAAGAGGAATTCGTTCCAGATGTTGGTGAATTGCCAAATCACGGTGACGATCAAGATGGACGGCGAAAGGGGTAGCACAATTTTCCGAAAAATCCGCCAGAAGCCGGCGCCGTCGATCCGCGCCGCCTTAATGAGATCATCAGGAATGTTAACGTAATAGTTGCGGCAGAACAGGGTCGTAAAGCTCAATCCCTGGACACAATGGATTAGCACCAGCCCGGCAGTGGTATTAGTCAGGCCGAGCCAACCCAGCACGCGCGCCCAAGGGAGAAGAACCATTTGGCCAGGCATGAAGACGCCAAGCGTGATGAGACCGAACAGAATTTCCGAGCCGGTGAAGCGCCACTTCGACAAGATGTAGCCGTTTACGGCGCCGATCGCAGTCGAGATGATGGTTGCCGGCACGACCATGGCAATCGAATTCCAGAAGAAAGGCTCGATCCCTTTACAGGTGCCGCCGACGCAGAATCTGTTCCAGGCCAGAGACCAGTAGTTCAGCGAGAAGCTGCGCGGCAGGCCGATCAAGCCGTTTCGGCTGATATCGTTCAGATCGCGGAACGAGTTAAGTATCACGACGACGAGCGGCAGCAGATAATAGAGTGCAAACAGGCCGAGCAGCAGATAAACGACGAGTTTCGCCCGGTTGCGCTGCCAGGTGCCCGCCGCTCCGAGCGGATCATAGGAAACAACGTCAGGCACGGCCGGCCTCCCGGCGCTGAAGCCAATTGGACCAGATCGTATAGGGCACGAGCACGAGCGACAAAGCGAGAAGGATCATGATCGCCGCAGCGGCTCCCTCGGCCATCTGGCCCCGCTGAAACATGAGATCATAGACATAGATTGCCGGCACCGTCGTGGCGATGCCGGGTCCGCCTCCGGTCAACGCAAGGACCAGATCGAAGGTCTTGATGGCGAATTGTAGAAGTACCACCAGCACGGCAACGAAGATAGGTCCGATCGCCGGCAGGATGATGCGCCGATAGATCCGCGGCATGCTGGCACCATCCACTTGTGCCGCCTTGATGAGGTCTGGATCGATCGAGCGCAGGCCGGCCAGAAACAGCGCCATCACGAAGCCGGACGCCTGCCAGATACCAGTGATCACCACGGTGTAAATCGCCAGCTCGCGCTGCACGATCCAATCGAACCGGAAGCTCGCCCAGCCCAGATGACGGATCACGCTCTCGATCCCGGTCGACGGGCTGAGCAGCCAGCGCCAGACCGTGCCCGTTACGACGAACGACACCGCCAGTGGATATAGATAGGTCGTACGCCACAGGGCCTCGGCGCGAACGCGCTGATCGATCAGGATCGCGAGGGTGAGCCCGAGCGCCGTCGCGCCGACCACATAGAGCGAGCTGAACAGAAAGAGGTTTGTATATGCGATGCTCCAGATCCGGTTGCTCCATAATTCGGCGTAATGATGGAAGCCGACCCAGGAATAATCGGGCAGCAGGGTGGAGTTCGATAGCGAGATCCAGATCGTCCAGCCGCAAAAGACGAACACATAGACAAATGTGGCTAGCAGCGATGGCGCAAGAACGAGTTGCGGCAAGATCGCCGTTAACCGGTCGCGGAGCCGGCGCTTCTGATCCGGTTCGGCTCTAACCGACCTCACTGTCACAGGCTCTACGACCAATCGTTTGCCCTTTCTCCGGCTTACGGGTACGGCTTGGCTCCTGCAGCGTTATTGCTGCGCCTCGACGGCATCGGCCAATCGCTTGGCCGCATCAGTAGCCGACAGACTGGGGGTGTTGACGAATTCGGTGATCACTTCCATCGCCGCGCCCCGGTACTTCTGCAGGATGGTCATGTTGTGAGCAAAGCTGCGCACCAACGTGCCTGCCTTGATGGCGGCTTCCAGGTCCTTCTCCGACTTTTGCTGGCAAGGATTGAATCCATTACTTAGATCGACGTCGAGCCTGGCCGGAATCGAGCCCTTTGCCTGGTTAAAGATCGTCTGGAACTCTTTCGTCATGATGAGATGAGCGAGAAGCTTCGAGCCGGCCAGATATTCGGGGTCCTTCTGCTGGAAAAAGACGACAGAATCGCTGTTGAGAATGAAGCCCGGTTTGCCATTTTCGACCGGAGCCTGACCGCAGAGATAGTCGACACCCTCCTTGAACCCGCCCGCATTAAATGTGCCGATCGACCAGTCGCCCATGAAGAAGAAGGCAGCCTTGCCGGTGAGCATCATGTTGGCCGCCGCGTCCCAGGTGCGCCCGGCAATGCCCGGATCCATCCAGTTAATCATTTTCCGGTATTGCTCAAATGCCGCAACCATGCCCGGGCTGCGCATCGCGTCCGTGTTGCCTTCGACGAAAGCCTTGCGGAAGAGGTCCAGATCCGTGCCGTAGACGACGATCTCGAAGGTCGTGGCATCGGTCCAATCGGCGCTGCCATGCGCGATCGGAATAATGCCCGCAGCTTTCACCTTCTCGGCATCGGCATTGAACTCAGCCCAGGTCTTGGGCATTTCCGTGATGCCTGCTTTGTCTAAAGCCTTCTTGCTGGCCCACAGCCAATCGATGCGGTGGATATTCATCGGTACGGCGACCCAGTGACCCTTCGGTTTCATCACCGGCAGAAGCTCGGGGGCAACGACTGCGTCCCAATTTTCCTTTTTGGCGATTTCGTCGAGATCGAGCGTCTTGCCAGTGGCATTCCACTCGGCAATCTCGGGGCCTTTCAGCTGCACTGCAGGCGGTGGATTACCGGCAACGACGTCGGCACGAAGCTTAGCGAGCGTGTTGGCGGTGTGGCCGGCAATGGATGTCGATTCCCATTTGCCGCCCGCCGCAGTGAACATCTCACCGAGCTTAGCGATCGCCGCCGCATCGGAACCATTGTCCCATTGCGAAAGCAGGTTGGTCTTAGGTACGGCGTACAACGGCCCGGCCGACAGCAGCCCAAATGTCAACGAAACAACGGCCACCGTAGCAGTGGCGTAACGTGTAATACACATCGCTTTCTTTCTATGGAGCAGCCCGATTTTCTCGGGCGCGGGGTTAATTTATTCCGGGGGTGGTAAACAACGGGTTATCAGTTAAGGGTGCAGATCAGGAAAAGCAATACTTAATCGGGCGAGTCTTGATTGAAGCGCGATACGAAGGGTATCGCGCACCGTGTAGGCCGTTTCCAGGAGGATGATTGCTCCCGGTTCCTAATCGCCGCGACAACGTGCCCTCAGCAACAGCGCCTGAGTCCCGAGAATGTCTGGTCACAGCGCTTTTTGCTCTTCCGCGGCCAATTCAGGCAAGGAGCGTCATGGAGTGCGTGCGACTTGTCGCCGCTTTGAGACCGCGTGAAGCCCGGCCACTAACTAGGCGGGTTCTTTTCGCCGGGGGAGAACGCACCCTACCCGGACGGAGGCGAGAACGCGAGCACCAGTCGCGGTTCGCCATCAACCGGAATAATTCTGTTGGGATCAATGGCAACATTGCTGATAGAAGCGTGCCTTGGGCAGAGCGGCGACAAGTCGGCCGCACGCCAAAATTTACCAGTCGCAATTGCCGTTGCGAATGCCTTCCCACGCGGCTATCTCTTCAATCATGGAGGTCCTGCAAACCCTGGCGGTCGGCTTAGGCTTGGCTGCCCTGTCCGGTTACAGCCTCTATCTGACCGTCTTTGCGACCGGGATGGCGATCCATTTTCACTGGATCACGCTGGCCCCGCAGTTTTCTTCGTTGTCCGTTCTCAGCCATCCACCGATCCTGGTGATTTCCGGTATCCTGTTTTTCCTGGAGTTCTTCGCGGATAAGATCCCCTGGATCGATTCGATCTGGGATGCGGTTCACACCCTTATTCGTCCGATCGGAGGAGCTCTCCTGGCGATTCAAGCGCTCGGCCATCCTTCGCCGGAATTTGATGTCGTCGTTGGTCTTCTGGCCGGTTCGGTGACATTCGCCGCCCACAGTCTCAAGGCCGGGACTCGTTTGATCGTCAATCAGTCTCCTGAACCGTTTTCCAATATCGGGGTCAGCCTCGGCGAGAATTTGATGGTTTTCGGAGGGCTCGCCCTTTTGTGGACTCATCCGGTGATCGCTTTTGTGGCGCTGGTGATCTGCTTCACGCTCGCTCTCTTCCTGCTGCCCAAACTCTGGCGGGCGGTCCACACCAAGGTCTTTTTTATTGTGCGCAAACTGAGCCAACCGGCCGGAATCAGCTCACCGTACCACCTAGCCAATCATCTGCCCGGCCGTTATGAGCAAGTTTTTCGAAGACTGACCCGATCAAAATCGACGATCGTCTGGGCCGAGTATTGCGTCTCGGCCAAAGGGAAGCATCTCCCGCCTGATCGATTCGGTTATCTGGCCGCCACAGTCGAGGAACCGGGCAAGCTCTACTTCATCAGGCGCACCTGGCTTCCGGGTTCGGGCAGGCTGTTCGAGATCGAGGACTTTCACGCGACCGCGGAGCCGCGTTTTCTTTTCGATGAACTGGTGCTGGCCAGCAGTGCCAGCCCAATCCGGTACATCTTCCAATTTGACCGGAGCAGGCCGGGTATCGCCGAGAAAATTGTCTCTGATCTGCAAAACCGGACATCGGTGCCCCTCGAGCCCTCACCGCAGCTAACCGATAGTCGCGGATAACCGATAGCCGATAGCCAATAATTGATGACACTGGCACTCGCACTGACACTGGCACTCGCACTGACACTGGCACTCGCACTGACACTGGCACCGGCATTCGCACTGGACTAGCACTGGACTAGCACTGGACTAGCACTGGACTAGTGCCTAATTGCGTAAGTTAGTTATATGTATGGCGACTTTCCCCTGATGTACCTGGGATTTGGTCCATTCGAAGGGAGCCGCATTGTTATTGTAGTTCTTGATGAAGGTGTCGATGGCGTTGCGCAGCTCTGCCACGCTGGTGAAGTTTGCCCCCTGGAGGGCTTGGCGGCTCAAGATACTAAACCAGATCTCAATCTGGTTGAGCCAAGAAGCGTGGGTTGGAGTGAAATGAAAATGCACATTGGGGTGAGCCTTCAACCAGCGATCTTGCTTTGGCTTATGGGTCGCAAGGTTGTCTAAGACCACATGAATTTCTTTGTCGAGATTTCCGGCAACTACCTGGTTCATAAACTCCAGGAATTCCCGTCGGCGCTGGCGCCGGTAATGACCAGCCTGCACTTGGCCGCTGGCAATGTTGAGGGCGGCAAAGAGAGTGGAGGTGCCATGGCGCTTGTACTCGTGGCTAAAACCCGTCAGCGCCCTGCCATTGGGCAAGCGAATCCAACCTTGGGCTCTTTCCAGGGCTTGAATGGCTGGTTTTTCATCAATGGCCAAGATGAGCGCATTCTGGGGCGGATTGAGATAAAGACCGACAATGTCAGCGGCCTTGCGCACAAACTCCGGATCGGTGGAAATGCACCAGCTGCGGCGCCGTTCCAATTCAATGCCTTGTTGGCGCAAAATGCGCCAGACTTGATCGGAGGAAACATCGGCCAGACTCTGCGCCAGCAGTCGCCCATTCCAGCGCCCGTAGCCCGCCGGTGGATCTTCATCCAGCAGCGCCAAGACCCGCTTGACCGTCATTTGATCATACTTGGCCGGCTTTCCACTGCGTGGCGCGTCTTCCAAGCCAGCCAGGCCTTGGCGCACAAAGCGCCGCCGCCATTTACTCACCGTCACCTCGGGAATGCGCAGGCTCTTGGCAATCGCACGTCCACTCAAGCCCGCTGCCGCCTTCAAGATAATCTGACTCCTGACCTTGAGCCGGTGTTCGACCCGTTGCGCTCGACTCCAACCCTCCAAGAGCTTGCGGTTTTCCACAGAAAGTTTGATGCGACCCGTTGCCATCCATCCAACAAATCATAATTTTTCATAAATATAAAGAACTAAAGCAACTAAGTACTAGCACTGCCACTGGCCCCTGACTCCGGCGCGTCCCCCACGAGCGGAAGTAAAATAGGGAGTTGCGAAAAACAGGGGGTCGCGACTATCTAATCCCCCTCAAATGCATAGATCCTGTCTTTTGCCCCTTCTCGCGTTCGTCCTCTCGCCGTTTTTCGTTCTGCCGCAAGCACGCGCCAACGCCCATACCAAAGGCAGGCCGGTCGCTCCATTGACGTCCGATCTTCGGACTGGCGATTACGTTTGGCACCCTGAAGTCTCTCCAGCCGGGCCCGTGGTGCTGCTCGTAAGTCTGCCGGACCAAGTTTTGTCTGTCTATCGAAACGGCGTGCGGATCGGACGCTCGACCGTCAGCACAGGGAAAGCGGACAAAGCCACGCCAACCGGTGTCTTCACGATCTTGCAGAAAAAGGTCGATCATACCTCCAGTATCTACAAAGGAGCCAAGATGCCGCACATGCAGAGACTCACTTGGAGCGGTGTCGCGCTGCATGCCGGGCATCTGCCGGGTTACCCCGCCTCAGCCGGATGTGTGCGTATGCCGGTTGATTTCGCGGCAAAGCTCTATTCGGTTACGACCAACGGAACCACCGTCATTATCACTGACGATAAGTCCGCTCCCCGCGACACTCTGCGACCTGGAGTGCTTTTTTCGAGCAAAGCTGGAAGGCCCGGAAAACCCTTGGCAGCTGGCAATTTCATCTGGCAGCCCGAGAGGCGCCAAAGGGACCGGTTTCGATTATCGTGAGTGGCTCTGACCGCGAGGTTTACGTTTATCGGAATGCCACGGAGATAGGCCGGGCGGCTTTCGGCCAACTGCGATCGAACAGGATCCCGGGCAGCCATGTTTACACGGCACTGGCAACGGTCGACCGGAGCGGGCGCCCCGGTTGGATGTCTACCGCCAGCGTAGGCGGAAAAGCGCCCGACCTCAAAAAGTTGGCCGACAGTCTCTCGCTGGCGCCAGCGTTCCTCGCTAACGTGCGAGGGCTAATCAGACCGGGCACGACGCTCGTTCTCACGAGTGCGCCGGTCAGCAGTAAGACGCAAAGCTCTGCCGGTTTCAACGTCCTCACTGCGAGAGGATAACCAAATAGCCAATAGCCGGTCGGGACATCGGTCATCGGCCATTGATCATTGATCATTGATCATTGATCATTGATCATCGATCATCGGTGTCCCCCAGGCGGCGCCGTCGAACAACGAACGATTAATTCGGGAGCAAACATCCGAGTCTGGGCCTGGCCCCCGCTCCGCAGCCGGGCGAGCAAAAGCTCCATCGCGCATTGACCCATCTCCTGCACGGGCTGCGCGACCACCGTCAGTGGCGGATCAATGTAACGGGTCCAGAACGCGTCATCGAAACTGACGACGGAGAGCTCTTTGGGTATCGCGAGACCCGCTTCTTTCACATATGCAGTAAGTCCGGCAGTCATCTCGATGTTGGCGGAAAAGACCGCCGTAGGTGGATTACGCCGAGAGAGCAGCTTCTTTGCTCCGTCATAACCCGATTCCGCCTTAAAATTTCCGAAATACACGAAGCCTTTTTCCACCGGGAATCCATAACCCCGAAGGGTCATACGAAATCCGGCCAGCCGTCCACGCGCATTCGACAAATGCTGCGGCCCGGCGATGGTGGCAATCTTTCGATGATTGAGCGCGGCGAGATGCTGAATGGCCAGCGCCGCGCCGCGCTCGTTATCGACAACGACAGTATCCACCTGCTGAAGCCCGGATTCACGATCGAAATCGACCAGGACTGCCCCACTGTCCTGAAACAGGCGAAGCAAGTTACGGTTTGCTCCAGTCGAGCAATTGATTACCCCGGACACCTTGCGATCGAGGAGGAGCTGGAGGGCAGCCTCCTCTTTGGTGCTGTCTTCGTCGGCATTGCAGATCAGAACAGTGTAGCCGTTTGCTCGAGCGACATCCTCGACCGCTTTTACGGCCGAGGCGAAGAACGTATTTCGGATGTCCGATACCACGATGCCGATGGTCCGAGTCTGATGGGTGCGCAGAGCGCGCTTTGTGCCATTTGGGGTATAGCCATGCCGATGGACCGCGGCGAGAACTCGCTGGCGCGTATGCGCCGCGACGTCGGCCGGGCGGCTGAGCGATCGCGAGATGGTGGCAATACTGACGTTGAGTTCTCGGGCGAGCTGTTGCAGCGTCATAATGATAAACGAAACGTTGGCCGCCTGGATCGCTGCACAAAATATTTAAGGATATGTGAGCGACGCAGGCTAAGGCTTGACTTTCAGTTGCCGGAACGATAACCGAATGTAAAGTTTTACATCGCCTTTCCTCAAGCACTAAAATTAAACACCGGTTATACCCCCGCCCGTGTGGGAAATTTATTCCAGAACGGCCCTTCCCCCAAGCCCGCACTGTACCGCCCGGGTAGCGCCGCGATGATTGGCTCCTGAATGTCTCCTCCCGACATACCGCCAAACATTGCCGAGTTCCCCGCCCTCCAAATGCGCCGGATCTCCAAATCGTTCGGACCGACCCGCGTTCTTCTCGACGTCGATTTCGACCTCGAGCATGGAGAAATCCACGCCCTCATGGGAGAGAACGGCGCCGGAAAATCGACCCTCATGAAGATCGCGGCCGGCCTTATCGACGAGTACGACGGTGAAATCCTTGTCCGGGGCCAGCACGTGAGGTTTGCTTCACCCCGCGAAGCTTCCCGCACCGGGATCGCCATGATCCATCAGGAACTCAACCTCGTCCCCGAATTGCAGGTTGATGAGAACATTTTCCTGGGTCAAGAGAAGCTTGCGGGCGCATTCCTGGTCGATCGCCGCCGCCAGATCAAGGCGGCCCAGGAGATCCTCAAAAATCTTGATTTCCACGCGCCGATCGACGTACCGGTCTCCAAGCTCCGGGTCGGCGAGCAACAGCTGGTCGAAATCGCGAAGGCGCTGGCAGCAGATGCCCGGATTCTGATTATGGACGAACCAACGTCCGCGCTCTCAATCCATGAATCGGAAAGACTTTTTCAGGTAATCCGCCGCCTTTCCGCCGAAGGAGTCGCTATTGTCTACATCTCGCATCGCATGGAGGAAGTCTTCGCCTTGGCGCATCGGGTCACCGTACTGCGGGACGGCAAAAAAATCGGAACGTTGCCAGGCTACAACGCCAATCGCCGTGCACTCATCCGCATGATGGTCGGACGGGAACTGCAGGAAATGCTGGCAACGGGAAAATCCGCGACCAGTGATGGCGCAACTCCGGCCTTGGAGGTTCGACATCTCTGGATGGAACATCCGCGGCCCACGCCGAGCCGCCCAATGCTACTGAGCGATGTCAATTTCTCTGTCGCCGTGGGCGAAGTCTTTGGCATCGCCGGTCTTCTCGGGGCAGGGAGAACCGAGCTTCTCGAAGTACTTTTCGGTCTGCATCCGCAGACTTCCGGAGGCGAGGTCCGCGTCTTCGGAGCGCGGGTCTCGCTCAAGAATTCTGTCCAGGCAAAAGCAGTTGGACTGGCGTTCGTCACCGAAGACCGCAAACGAGACGGTCTGATCCTTGAAACAGGAATCGATCGCAATGTTCAGCTCCCCGTGATGCGCACTGTTTCCCGGTCCGGCGTCCTTCTTCCCGCAAAAGAAGCGGCTTTGGCCGAGCACGCAATCAGAAGCCTTGCTATCCAGGCATCGGGACCAAAACAATCAGCCGGTACATTGAGCGGGGGAAATCAACAAAAGGTAGTGGTCGCGAAGTGGCTGCAGACCAAGCCAAAGATTCTTCTACTGGATGAGCCAACCCGAGGGATTGATGTGGGAGCCAAAGCTGAAATCTATCGTTTGATTGACGAATTGGCGCAGCAAGGCCTGGCGATTGTTCTGGTCACCTCGGAGCTCCCTGAGTTGACGCTGCTCAGCGATCGAATTCTCGTTTTGCGGGAAGGGCGGCCAACTGCGCTCTTGCGCCGCGGGGAGTTCACCCATGAAAGCATTCTGGAGTTCATGTCTCCAGGAGGGGCCGTTCAGGGTGACCCGAAATTGGTGAACGCATGAAACAGTTCCTCGCCCAAGTCTGGAAATTCTTGCTGAAGACGAAGCTCTTCTGGGGTTTGGCCGTTCTCTACGGAGCAGGAATCGCTTTATCCCCGATCAATCGACATGGGGCGAATATATTTCTCTCGCCCGGCAACCAGTCAGACGTCCTCCGGCAGGTATCCAACAACGGCGTGATCGCGGTCGGGATGACCATCGTCATCATCAGCGGGGGGATCGATTTATCGGTCGGGTCAATCATGGGGTTTGGATCGCTCCTGACCGCGATGCTTCTCTCGAAGCAAGGGTGGTCACCGGCTTCGGTAATCGCCGTGCCAATTCTGTCCTTAACCTGCCTTTTTCTGACCGTCTACCTCGCACCGCTGGTTTCCGCCGGCTTGAACCGCGACTCCGCCAAGGCAGTGGAAAAATCGGGTTCAGTCAGCCGGGTGGTCGGTTGGGTGGTCGGGTTAGCCCTGGCTGGGACAGCCTTCTACTGTGCCGCTAGTCAGGTGCAACATAAATTCGGAGTTCTGGGAGTTCTGATCGCTGTGCCCGCCGTTGGTCTAGCCGTCGGCGCGTTAAACGGGCTCATCATCTCCAAGTGCCGGATGCAACCTTTCATCGTGACGCTGGCCATGATGGTGGCAGTCTTGGGTATCGGCCGTTTGGTCGCCGGTCCGGATCAAGCGATTTATCCCCTGGACTCGGTGAATTCCACGCCAAATTTCACGGTTCTCCGTGAATTGGTTCTGCAGGTTGTGCCTGTACCCGGGATTTTCTTTCTCGTCGCGGTTCTGGTCTTCGGGTTCATGCTGAAATCAACCACGTTCGGCCGATATATTTACGCTTTAGGCGGCAACGAACAAGCGGCCCGCCTGGCCGGGGTTCGGGTCGATCAGGTCAAAATCGCGACTTATGCAATTTCCGGAATGCTCGCAGCCTTGGCCGGTGTCATTTACGCCGCGCAATATCGCCAAGGATTGGCCGACGCCGGCAGCGGCGCCGAACTGAATGCCATCGCGGCCGTAGTGATTGGAGGAACCAATCTCATGGGCGGCAAGGGCTCGATGACGGGCACACTGGTCGGGGTGCTGATCTTTGGCTTTCTTGGAAATATTCTGCTGCTGAAAAATATCGATAGCAACACTCAACTGGTTCTCAAGGGAGCCATTATCATCGTCGCGGTGTTGCTCCAGGAAAGCCAGGGAGGACACTTCTTTAGGCGTTGGAAAACCAAAATGCGCCCGGAACCGGAGCAGAAAACAGAGAAAGCAATAGAAATGTCAACGACCTCGCGCCGATAGACCGGTGGAAAAAGTTTAGTTAGCCCACAACAACCCCACACCCAAAACCGAATCCCCCGAAAAAATGAAAAGAAGAACGTTCGTCAAAACAAGCGCGGCCGCGCTGGCCTCGAGTCTGTTAGTCAAGCCGTTTACAGGAAAAGCTGCCGAGAACAAACAATATGTGTTCGGCTTTTCTCAGGTTACCACCGTCGAGCCCTGGCGCGTGCAATTCAACAAAGACATGGAAAAGGAAGCCGCCAAGCATTCGAACCTGAAGCTGATCATCTCCGATGGCCAGGATAAGACGGAAAAACAAGTTTCGGACGTCGAAAGTTTCATTCAGCAGGGCGTGGATGTCCTGCTGGTCAGCCCGAAGGAATCGGCGGGCTTGACCGGGGCCGTGCTGAAAGCCATCGACGCGAAAATCCCCGTCATCGTGCTGGATCGCAATGTAAACACCGACAAGTACACCGTCTTCATCGGCGGCGACAACGTGGTCATCGGGAAACAGGCCGGCGCTTACGCGCTCGATCTGCTGGGCGGACAAGGCAAGGCGAAGGGAAATGTCGTCGAGCTCTGGGGCGGTATGGGCACGCAGCCGGCTCACGATCGGCACGACGGATTCTGGGCCGGTATGGGCAAGGAACCGGATGTGAAATCGCTGATGCAGCCGGTCGACTGCGATTGGAAACAGCAGAAAGGTTACGACGCGATGACCACCGCGCTGAAATCTTTTGAAAAGATCGACTTGGTTTACGGCCACAATGATCCGATCGCCTATGGCGCCTTTCTAGCCGCGAAAGATGCCGGCCGCGAGAAGGAGATAAAAATTCTCGGAATCGATGGCTTACCCGATCTCGGCGTCAGCTGGGTGGCCAAGGGTGAACTGACCGCAACGTTCCTGTATCCCACGCCCGGAGCGGAGGGCGTCCGTCAAGGACTCAAGATCATGGCGGGAGAGAAAGTTCCTCATACCATCACCCTCCCGACGATGACGATTGATCATACTAATGCGGAACAGATTCTAAAGGAAAACGGGTTAGCCTGACTGTTAAGCTGAACAATTCAACAGGTAACAGCCGATCGAGCGGAGGACGCGGCGGGGGCGGCTTCAGCGGAGGGAGATAACTGAACAATTGGTCAGTTCCACAGCTCACTGACGAAGCGCTCTCCAGAATAGTTGGAGAGCACGGACCACTCGCCCGTGACGTACCGCGGACGGCCTCGTCCAGACGCTTCTGGCCGACGCGTCCGGCCGCTGGTCCGCTGTGAGCTATGGCCCCGTTCGTACCGATCCTGTAGGCCGACACGAGACGCTGTAAGAGTTAGCTAGGCAGGTGGGGGACTCTTCTGAGCGCTGGCCGCCCGGCGGCGTCGGCCGCTCAGAAGATAAATAGCCGACCGGACCTCGAGCAAGGGATCTCCGGATGGGTCGATCCCGTCGATCCGGGGGATGGGGTCAAAAATAATACGTCGATTCTCCGGATTATCATCGGCACGCGCAGTCAAGGTAATCGTGCCTAAGGTGAGCTGAGGCCGATCTTCCGGCCAGTGAACCGTCGCATCATCAACCTGATCGTCCGGATCAGCCAGCTGCACCAGCACTCTGAACGCCACCGGTTCGCGAGTGATCCGCGTAGTCAACTCGTCGAAGAGAAAATTCGGGTCTTTCGCTTCTGCCGAGGTTGCCTCGAGATATTCATTCCCAGCAGTCGGCAGGATTCGGAACCGACCGAATCGACTGGCGCCGCTGGCGTTGGTAAACCGAAGGGCAGTGACGCCAAAGAATGATTCCCGGGCGAAGCTGGTAGGGATCGGTTTCGGGACCTGCACATACCACAGGGCGCTCGGATGAGTCGCCAGGAATTCCTCGATCGGCGTTGGTTTCGGCGCGCCGGGCCCGCTCGCGGCGACCGCCCGAAGGAAAGCGAGAAACTCTTCGGGATTCCGAGTTGGAAACCCGTTCGTCGAATGCGCAATAATATCGGTGTGGACGTGTTCACCAAGTTGGAACCGGACGGCAAACCCTCGTGGACTGGCACCTGCCGGATCGTTGTCCGGAACGGTTGGAATACCGGCAGCATCCGAAAAACGGACAAGCACGGGCATCGATTCTTTTTGGAAGTGCGGCGCTCGCGTTAGGCTGGCCGCCTCAGGCGTTGGTCTGAAAGTACCGACATACATCGCCCCTTTGGCGTGCACGGGTCGATAACCTGGATGCAGGCCCGACAATTGGTCGAGCGCTGCTAAAAGTTCCTGACTGAGGGCCTCAATTTTCGCATCACTACTCATGGTATCAGCCTTAGCCGGGTTCTTCTGTCGAGGCCAGATCGAATTGTCGGTTGAGCAGTTCTCAGGGACAGGCCCCTGATGATGCTCTCCCGTAGCGCGGACGGCCTCGTCCGTATCCGGAAGGCCACCCCAGGCAGCTCGCGCTACGGGTTTTGCTCAGGACCCGAGGTCATCAGCCTGACGCCTGCTCTCCAATACAGCGCCCGGCCGCAACCTGAACCCGTGAGCAAACTCACTGGCTGACATCCGTCTTTTGGCTTCCAACTGGACGTCGAGCAAGAGAAGGGCGCCGCTGCCGCAGCCAACTTTGATCCCGCGCTCCGATATGCCGACCACCACCCCGGGAACCGCTTGGCCACGGTGCAAGGGAAGGGCTCGATGAATCTTTAACCGACGCGGCGCGCCAGCGAGATCGCCGATGACAGTGTAGGCTCCCGGCCACGGATTCAGTGCGCGCACCAGGCGGTCAAGAACCCAGCAATCTTTTTGCCAGTCGATCCGCCCGGAAGCTCGATCCAGCTTTGGTGCATAAGTGGCGGCCGCATCGTCCTGTGGTATCCGCGGAGCGAAACCGGTCAGAAGGAGCTTGAGCGACTCCGCCAGTACCTCGGGTGCCAATTGAGCCAGTCGATCATGGAGCGAGCCTCCGGTCTCGCGTCGACGGATCGGGAGCGGGCGAGCCAACAGTATGTCGCCCGTGTCGAGGCCTTCCGCCATGTACATTGCCGTAACTCCGGTCAGCCGGTCGCCAGCGAGAAGAGCCGCCTGGACGGGCGCCGCTCCACGATGCCTCGGCAGAAGTGAAGCGTGGAGATTAAGGCAAGCGAGGGCTGGCATTGCCAGAAGTGCTTTTGGCAAAATCTGGCCGTAAGCCATGACAATGATCAAGTCCGGTGCGAGCGACGCAATTTCGGCTAAGGCCTCCTGCCGGCGGATCTTCTCGGGCTGCAGCACGGGTAGCCCAAGTTGCCGCCCAATCCGCTTCGGCACAGGTTCCACCAGTTGCTGATGCCGGCCGGCTGGCCGATCCGGCTGGGTGACAAGCCCAACCAGTTGAACGTTTTCGGACCGGGCCAGCCAGTCGAGGGAAGGTGCCCCAATGTGACCGGTACTAACAAACAGTACTCGCGGTTTTTCCACTAAATCTCGTCGCTCTGAAGCGCGGTCTCGCTAGGTGAACGAATACAACAGCGCTTGCGATCACGCGCGGAAGGCGAGGGAACCGTTCCGAGTTTCCCAAATAACCTCGACGATATCATGCAACACTTTTACCGGAGGTTGCATCGCGTCGATGCTCGTTACCCGGTCGTGATAGAATTCCAGGACCGGTTTTGTTTCGGCCTCATAAGTCGTTAGCCGGTTGGTAATGACCGTTTCGCTGGCATCGTCGAGCCGGTTGTCTTTGAGCGCGCGTTTGCGGAGCCGGCGCACCAGTTCCTGCCGATCGGGACACGAGAGGTGAAAAACCTGTTTCACGTCGATCAGCTCTTCCATTAACTTCGCTTGATTGTAGTTTCGCGGAATTCCGTCGAGCACCAGAGCGTCAATGTCCGGCTTAAAATGACCGGATTCGACCTGTCCTTCGATGCTGTAGCACCAGAGTTCCACCGTCAATTCATCCGGTACCAGCATACCCTTGCTGGAGTACTCAATGAACCTTTGTCCTAACGCGGTTCGCGTATCCAGCGCGCGAAAAACATCGCCACAGGCACAATGAAAAAATCGCGGGACAGCGCCGAGAGCCTTGCCTTGAGTACCTTTACCGCCGCCTGGCGGTCCCATGATGAGATAGGTTATGTAGCGGTTCATTCTGGTTCGTAGAAGAGAATTCGCAAGATCGGAACGAACCCGGACAAGAGCAAGCAAATTCTTACTACCGCGAGAGATCGCTCTGGCTCAGGATTTTAAACCCTTCCCCGGTCAGAACGGACCAACCGCATTCGGAGTCATCCAAATGGAGCGCCATGGCGGAACGTCCATGTGGACGCACCAGGATCGGATAGCAAACCTGAATATTCACTTCGGCCATTAAAAGGCTGTAAAGCATCCGTTTGAGATCGACCGCGACCTCTTTCATTTCCACGACCAGGATCTCGGAAATGCTGTAAGCGACCTCATGAAGGTCAAACACATCCTCCACCATTTCGGGATCACTCGTTACAATGCGCACGATCGCTGAATCGGTCGAGTCCTGGGCATTGAGCGCGAGCACATGAACGTTGGCATCGTTCAGGAGCTTCACTACCTCCAGTAAAGCGCCCACCTTGTTCAGTAGAAAGATCGAGAACTGCTTTACTGTCGGTCCCGAGGTCTTTTCTTTAACCCTGGGCGATTCCGTCGGCATGAGTTAGCCAGAGAATTTCATTTATAAGAGTAAATCAAACAAAAGGTCGAAGGTTGACCCTCCCGCAACGCCACCTTTACATAATAAACGCCGCTGGCGTCGGGACTAAATCCAGCCGCTGCTCGACTGTCGGATTCAAAAGGCTCGTAGTTGACCGGTTTGCCCTGTTCGTCGAAGACCGACACGCTGAGTTTCCCCCCGTTCACCGCGGCCGCGCTAAACCAGTACGCATTGCCCCCGTAGAGGCTGACCGAAATGATTTCCGGGTGATCGCGCGAAACTTTGCCGAACCAATCGCCGTCCCGGATTTTAAAGCCATCATTTTCGAACGCTCCAGCGAGATCGATCACCGCGCTGCGGGCATTGACTTGGTCATCCGACGCCGGAGCACCCCAAACGGTCGGGAAACACGTGCCGGCCAGAAAAACCATGACCAATACCAGACGCTTCATTCCTGGGTGGATATCTCTTTCGTCAGCTCACCGGCCGCTTGGTTCAGCATCTTTACTTCATCGAGTGTCGGAACATGGTCCGCCGGGAAAGAGACCATCTGCTGGATACTCTGCAGCTTCTGATCGACTTGAGCAACCAGCTTGTCATCGCGCAATTTGCTGGGCAAAGCATTGAGCTTGCTCCGCAGAAATGCGACCAGCCAGGGCTGCCGGAGCAACCGCGCGTCAGCGGGATTGAAATTCTGTAAGAGAAGCCCGGTAACAACCTGTGTGCCGCGGATCCAGCCGCCCAAACTTACCAGGACAATCAAATTGTTGTCCCGATTATCTTTGAGCGACTTCTTCACCTCATTCTGGGTCGCTTCGAGTTCTTCGTGGAGCTGATCCCAAAGCCCGTTCTCGGCAAATTCAGTGATGCTCTTACTCCGGGAAAGAACGCCTTCCGAAACGCTGAGCTTCTTCGCCAGCGACAGCACGTCTTTGCCAACATTTTTGACTTGCTGACCGTCCTGGGCCTCAACAGCGATGTAACCGTCGGCGATTAGCGTGCCCAGATTTAACGCCATCTGGGCGCGGCTGGTCGAATCGATGGAAGTCGGCGGCCGATACTGCGACGCCCAGTTCGGCTTACCTGATTTCTCGATTGCCGCGAAAAACTCGCCGGGCGTAGGAACCGTGACTGCATCGACCTTTGCCGCATTCTCCATCTCATTGGGGGTCAAGGGAGTATCGGCGGGAACAGAAGCCCGGTAATCCACATTGTCCTTGGCCAACCCGGCGCTCAGGAAGCTAAAAGCAATCGCGCCCGGCAAGAGCCATTTCCGCAGGAGGGCCATACCGCGAGAGTCTAGCAACTGGCACCTTGGTGTCCAGCGAGGAACGACGCGTTTGCGCGTCAGTTCATGGCCCGGGCACGGTCCCGCTTGAATATGAAACGCCGGTCTCTGCTGCATCGCCGGCCAAATCGCGAGACAATCTCTTTTTTCGAGCGGCCTTCGGCGAAGACTCATTCAAGCCAGACGCTGGAGTTGCCGACTTCGCAAGGACGGTTCCGCCTTCGCCAAGGCTATGGCGGACACGTCAAACAAGTTCTCGCTACGCTCGTCCGCCAAGGCGGATCGCCCTACCAGCACAAGGCTACGGAAGTCTGAGGCAATGTTGCGACCCGATTATCTTTGGTTGGATCCGTTTTATTTTTTTGACTCTTACGCAGATCGCAAATGCTCGTCACGCGGAAAGTCGAGCAGCGTCGATTGATCCCCGAGCCCATTGTCGGCTCCCGTATCGAACTCCTCCTGACGCAACCCTATCCGATGATCCCGATAGAGAGTAATGGCTACGTCGCGATTTATCCGGATGCACTGCTTGATCGCTTCCGCCTCCTTTTCGCAGAAAAGAACCGTTTTCCAGGAAAAGATATGCTTTGGTTTATGGAAGTCGCTGTTCGCGATGAATGGCAGAGGTTTTAGCCCGATCGGATTGAAAATATCGTCGCGATTGGCCACCTCCCAGGCGTCCAGCAACGGTGCAAACTGCGCAATGTTGTCCCAGAAATACAGGGTGTTTTTGCCCCAGTGCGTTTTGAACTCGTGCGGATGAGAAGCAACGGCCAGCGCGCCTTGAGCATGAATTTCGGCAATGGTTTGCGTTATCCCCAGCCCGGGATCGATCGGTTTTTTCAGATCAATCGCCAGAAGGTGCGCCGAGCTTTTCCTAGTCAGACCATCTTTGTTAAACTCAAGGCCCGTCATCACCAGTAGATTGTATTTCTCCCAGGCACGTTTTTTCTCGCGCTCGATCGCTTCGAAATATTCCTCGACCTGATCGCGATGAAGGACCAGTCCCGTCAGATTGGTGACGCGTCCGATCAGCTTGGTGTAGTCGCAAATGTGGTCAGTGATACAGAGCGCGTCAAAGCCCCGCTGTCCATAAAAATCGACCAACTCCCGCACCGTCAATTTGCCGTCGGAAAAGACGCTATGCGTATGCAAATCGCAAAGAAGAATCGCTTGTTTCTGCCGTTGGTTCGACCGCTGTTTGAACTGGTGAAGATCCCGCGGAGGAGCATTCTCCGCAGTCGCTAATTCCAGGATGAACCGCGCGATCTGAAGCGAGGCATCCGGCCGGCTGATGCGTTGCAGGTTTGCATTCCATTTCTTCAGCAGGCGATCTTCATGGCGGAAGGCCTCGTCCAGTGTTTCCAGTATCGCAGCTCCATTGGGTGCCAGTTGGCCGCACTCATTTTCGACAATCAAACGAGCGTTGCCCTCCTCCTGACCAGGAACAACCTGACTGATAATTACCGGGGTGCGCGCGGCAATCGACTCCTGGATGGTTGCGCCGCCGGCTTTTGTGATGATCAGGTGATGGCTCGTTAGCAACTCGGGCATTTTCGTGGTCCAGCCCAGGATGCGGACTGGGTGCGCGGGCGCTTTCACGCTGTCCTCCAGTTGAGCGCGCAACGCGGAGTCCCGGCCCACCGTCACGGTCAATTCGATGTCCGAACGCCGCGCCAATCTTCGCACAAGAGCCGGAGCTTCTTTCTTGCCCGAACTGATCATGTAGAGGACGCGCTTCACATCGCCGTGTCCCGCCGAATAACGTTCATCCTTGATCTCGGCAAACCGATAGGTGACTGGAAAACCGAATATCCTGATCCGATCGTCGGGGATACCGCCCCCGCGGAGCACAGCGGCCGTTTCCTCATTGGGAACTACAAAATAGTCGCTCGAACAACGATACCAAACAGAATTCACCGTGATCGAGTCCGTCACGACGGTAATCTGCGAAAACGGTCGTACCCGACCTGCGGGGTAGAGGTCGTCAATGAAGTAGTTATAAATCGGGTAAGTGGAGACGACCGCATCGGGCTCCAGCTGATCGAGAACCGTCGACACTGCTCGCTTCATCTTGGTCAGGACAAGCATGTTGGTCTCCACAAACTGCGTCCCATCAATTACGTTGTAGATTTTGCCCCATACTCTGGGGGTGCGATTGATCGCCGCGATGTACGCTTTGCGAAAAAAATCGTTTAGTTTGCCGTAGCAGGCATCGAACAGATCAAGCACTTCCACACGGGCATCGTGCGGCGCCACAAACTCCAACGCGTCACGAAGGTTGCGGGCCGCCGTGTTGTGGCCTTCGCCGAAGCCAGCTGTGAAAATCACGATTTTCTTCATCTCTGATCGGAAATTTCTTGCGGTGCCGTTTGCACTTCGTCGACGGATTTTGATACTACGTTGCGAGCCGGGGAGGTTAACTGATGGATCGAACTCCTGCCAGCGATTTTAAAAAGCCGTACTCCAGGCGTGGAACCAAATCCTGATGCCAGCAAAATCCGTCCGAGCCATCGAGCGCAGATCGCGATTCGTGGCGCTCGGCACCGGCCTCTATCGCTGCTGGCTCCCGTTCATCATTGTCTGTATTTGCTTACTGGCCTCCGCCGGACCGCGTGTGGCCGGCCAGTCCAGTGACGAAGAAAAGCGGTTGCGCGATCTCTTCCTGAAAAGCCGCCAGGAAATGCAAGTGCTCCCGAGCCCGTCCGCCAGCCCCAGCCCCAAGCCTACGCCTGCCCCTTCGCCCAAGCGCAGCATTACTCCGGCAGTTCCTGCGAAAAGAACACCGGAAGAAGAAACCAGCCCTACTCCCGAGGCCACACCGGCACAACGGGCCACCTCCGCGGTGAAGACACCGCCTCCTGCCCCCTCCCCGGCGCAACCCCCCCCTCCGTCCACGGCGACGCCCGCCAAGAAACGTGGGTGGTGGATTTTTGGACATCAGAACAAACCGATAGTCATCCAGAAGTCCGGCGCCGAGCAAGAGAGTGAGCAGGTGCCGGTTGACCATCCGACAGGGGACGGGGGCTGGCATTATTTAACCCCAGCAGTGCGCAAGGCGATCGACGACGCCCGAGTAGGCCGCAACCGGTGGAAATATATCATTGTTCACAATAGCGGGACCCGACAGGGCAACGCGCGAATCTTCGACTATTATCACCGTCACGTCCGCCATATGCCGAACGGTCTCGCATATCATTTTGTGATCGGCAATGGTGGCTCCTCCGGCGACGGTCAGATCGAGATCGGCAATCGCTGGGTTTACCAGATTGCCGGGGGTCATGTGCATAGCGACTACCTCAACTACATCTCGATTGGCATCTGTCTGGTTGGTGATTTCAATCGCGACCTGCCCACCCGCGCGCAATATGAAGCTCTTGACGAGCTGATCCGTTATCTGCGGCAGCGGGTCGGTAAGATCGACGGACGTTACTCCACCATCCGGGGTCACAAGGAAATCAACCCGGTGCCGACCGACTGTCCGGGAAACCGTTTCCCGCTTAATTGGCTTCATCATACCTTTCCGGACTAGCCCAGCTAGTGCACCGTGGCGAAGCTCTGCTTCGGACTCGCATCAAACGCTTCATCAGCGGCTGGGTCACCCTCCGTGTGCTCCGTGACCTCCGTGCGCGACTCGATCGATAACAATGCTGGATAGTTTGACGTTCGCCGCTCTTCGTTGAGTTTGAGCGCATGCACATCGGTGTGACCGGAGCATCTGGATTTATTGGACGCGAGATTATCATCCAGGCCAACAGTGCCCGAGATCAGGTCATTGCTTTCTCACGCACTCCGGACCGCAAAGTACCCGGAACGCTCGAAACACGACCCTGTCTCGATCCTGACCTGAGCGACCTCGAGGTCGTGATTCAGCTGGCGGGCGAATCTATCCTGGGACTTTGGACGGCCCGAAAAAAAATACGGATCATGCAGAGCCGGGTTCACGCCATCCGGGCGATCGTTGAGTCCATCAAAAAAAGCAAGACGCGTCCGCGCGCTCTCATAGTCGCTTCGGGTGCGAGCATCTATGGCGATCGCGGCGATGAACACCTGCCCGAATCAGCCCGCGTCGGCGATCATGGCTTTCTGCGAGACGTCGCCCTCGCCTTGGAACGCGAAGCCGCGATTGCCGCGGCTCTCGGAGTCCGCATAGTAAATTTGCGAATCGCGATGGTTCTCGGGCCCCGGGGCGGGGCTGTCGGAGCGATGCGTCCTCTCTTTCGTCTCGGTCTCGGTGGACAGCTTGGCTCAGGCAAACAGTGGATGTCATGGATCCATGTCTCCGATGTCGCAGGCCTCTTCCTGGAGGCAGCGCGAAATCCGCAGTGGTCCGGGCCAATCAACGGATCCGCGCCAAACCCGGTACAAAATCATGAATTCACCCACACCTTCGCTTCGCTGGTCCACAAACCTGCCCTCATCCCTGTCCCGACCCTCTTGCTGAAACCGCTGCTCCGGGAGGAGTCGAGCTTGTTGCTGGATAGTCAACGTGTTATTCCTGAGAAAGCTCTGCAGGCCGGCTTTGTATTCCGCTATCCCTTTGTACGGGAAGCACTGGAGAACGCGCTCGAATTGAGCGACGACGACCGGTAGGGATGAGCTTCTGCTCGTCCAATCGAGACCTGATCCAACACCAAGGAGGTCAAGCCGGAGCTTGCCCTTGCTGATCTTGGGCTGGTGCGAGACATTCCCTTCATTTGAGCCTTCGACTGACACGCCGGCCCGCTCCGGCGCTGTCCGCCGAAGCTTTAGCGAAGGAGGGAGGAGCAAAAAGAAAACAGGCCGCTCGATCAGGCCACGGAGGACCGCGGAAGCTGCTGGACACCCTCGTGCCCCAACCTATGCCGCGCGTTTCTTCGTTTTCTTCAGGCTTTCCTGCAAAGCCGCCATTAGGTCCACTACTTTGCCCTGTGCCGGTTTTTTTGGTGCTGCCTTTACCTTCTGACCCTTGGATTTAGCTTCGATCAGCTTCTTCAGATCCTCAGAGTAAGTGTCTTTGTACTGCTCGGGTTTGAAATCCTCAGACAGCTCTTCGATCAGTCGTTCGGCCAGAGCGATTTCTTTGGGGCTGACTGCCTGCTCTTTGGGTACGACCAGATCCGTCGTGGCGCGTATCTCGCCGGCGAATCGCAGAGAATTGAGGACCAGCACGCCGTTGTGCGTCTTTAGGGCGGACAAGTGTTCCTTGTCGCGCAAAACAAATTGACAGATGCCTACCTTGCCGCTCTTGGATAGCGCTTCGCGCAAAAGCGCATAAGGTTTTACTGCCGACTTTTCCGGTTCCAGATAATAGGGCCGATCAAAATAGAGACTCTCAATCTGGCCTTCGGGTACGAAGGCCTGGATGTCGAGCGTGGCCGATTTGTCAGGACTAGCCTGCTCAAGTTCCTCATCACTAATGGTGACATACCGATCGCCCTCCAAAGGAAAGCCTCGAACGATCTGATCAAACTGCACTTCCTCCCCGGTGGACTCGGCCACCCGCTTGTAACGAATGCGGGAGAGGTCTTTTTTATACAGGAGATGAAATCCGGGCCGCTCATTCTCCACTGCCGAGTAGAGGCGCACAGGAATGTTCACCAGTCCGAAACTAATCGCGCCTTTCCAGATTGCCTTCATCGCTACAGCTCCGTCGGACTCCGCCTTTGTCGATCCCATACCCGGCGCAAGTCAGGATTAATCGATGCAAAAGTGTCTGCCTCATCATCGACGCGAGGAACATTTTCCTCCCTCTCGACCGCTCCCGCCGCCAGTTTCTGAATGGAGGCCGGCGCCGCTATGCGTCGCAAAGTTCGTTGAGGCGCATCGGCTGGTTTGCTTCCAATCTCCCCTTCGGCCTTGGACACAGATCGTTGCGGTGAGACCTCCAGCGGTTTTGTCGAATCCCCCTCTTCTACTCCGAAATGCTCGCTGAGCCGCTGCTCGAGTGCCCTATCCAATTCCCCGTCCGGACGAATACTCGGAGCTGATTGAATCAAGCTGAAGGGAAAGCTTAGCCGCACGATCCTGCTATAATCGTCAAATCTGCTGTTTCCCACCGGAACAAGCTGGACTTCTGACGACTCAGGGCTGGCTGCTATCTCCATGTATCTCACTCTGGAATCCGCTATATCCGACCAGACAGCCGCCAATACCCCGATTGGCGCCTCGTCCTGATCTTCAACGTCCGCGCCCAGCAAGGATTCGAACTCGGCAGTCATGGAGGCGATCTTCTTCATAAAATTGTCTCTTCAAAAGCATTGATCCGGTTTTGGCAGGGCTTGGCCGACAATGGCCGCCCATTAAACCGAACCCGACTTGTTCGCACCGAGAAGACAAAAGATCAACCCACGGGAATCTCCGGACCCATCTGGACACGTACTGCATCTTTCGCCTGTCGATTGAACAGTGCGGCTTGGTAAAGCACGGATTTTCGACCGCTGCCCTCGGTTATCGTGAAGCGAAAAATGCGCAGCGTTGGATGATAATCAAAAAGCCAGGGCGCATCTGCGGGAGTTGCCCGGGTTAATTCGGAATGCTTCGTCCATTGGACCCCGTCAATCACCGGACGCCGGTCATCCACCAGCAGCACCGGCGCGTTGTCGCTCACGTCTTCCACCTGAATCCGCCGAAGAGTGCTTGGCTGTTTCGTTCGAAAGGTAAACTGCCAGCGCAGGAAATTTCGCCCGGATTGCCGATAAGGATTTAACCCGGATTCGGTAATGGCGAATCGGTCGTTTTCGCCACCGACAAAGCTCGTTCCCACTTTCTGGAACGTGATCGTCTGGCCTCCGGCGATCGGCACCGAAACCGTCCGAACCGGGTGTGTGCAACCAAACATCAACCCCATAAGCAGACCGGCTCCAACGCTCCGTACGGTCAGCCTTGTCAATCGAAAGCCCCCGCGTCGCACTCGAAGGCAACTTACCTGTCGTTGTTTGCGGATCACCGAGCCACCAATTACTCCCACTCAACAAGATCTCTCCAGCAAAAAACGTATATGTCGCTTTGTCACGGCCCGGCAAGGTAGGTGCCGAGTCCCGGGTCCCGAGTATGACGCGCCTCGGGACTCGGAACCCGGGCTCGGAACGCGCGACTGAAGCGTGGCCTCGCTACTTCATCCGATCAAATGTTTGCTGCAGAAGCTCCAGATCGCTTGCTTCGCCGTGTTTAGACCGGGCTCTCTCGATCCATTTTTGTTCAAGCGCGTTCTTCGTCGGACGATCCACTTCATAGAAAACACCAAATAGCCCAGGAAACGGAAGATCGGCCAGTTTATACGCCGCGACTTCATCCGTTACATCGTGGCGCGCCTCGTCTTCCGGAGTATCATCCCACTTTTTTTCGTCGATCAGGCTGAACACCCCACCCTTGCGTGGATTACCCGCATCAAATGCGCCTGGATAAAACTCCACGCACTCGGATAGACACTCGATGACCGAAAATCCGTCGTGATCCATGGCACGCTCGATCATCTGGATCATATGGTTTACCTGGGTGGCATGCGTTCTGGCGACAAAAGTCGCGCCTGCGGCAATCAACTTTTTGATTGGATTCACTGGCTGATCAATCGCTCCAGTCGGATCCGTTTTGGAACGATACCCGATCGGCGAAGTCGGCGATGTTTGCTTTTTAGTCAGCCCATAAACGAAATTATCCATGATGACGTACGTCAGCCGCGGGTTTTTGCGAGCGCCATGCTCCAGATGGTTCCCGCCGATGGAGAAACCATCGCCATCACCTCCGAAAAGAAAGACGTGAAGATCAGGCCGGGCCAGGCTGATCGCCGTCGCCAAAGGTACCGCCCGGCCATGAATGTAATGGGCGCCGTACCCGTTGACAAAGTAGGGAAATCGTGATGAACAACCGATTCCAGCCAAGGTCACAATGTTCTCCTGCGGCAATTGCCTTTTTTCCAGCACCTTGTAGTACGCGGCCAGGACCGCGAAATCGCCACACCCCGGACACCAGGTCGGGTGATCTGCCGTGATTGCCTTCTTCGTGAGCTTTTCTCGAGAGGCAACCGGTTCCGGTGCTAACTCTAGTGGATTCATTTTAACACTCCTTCAAGGATCTCTTTCACGCGGAACGTCAGCCCATCGGTCTTTGTGAAACTTGTAATCCGCGGGTCGCAATACCGCGCTCGCAGGATCGTCGCAAGCTGTCCATAACCGTAGAGACTGCCATCGTTCATTTCCACAACGACGATCCGTGAAAAACGTCGAAAAATCGTCTCGAGCCCATTCGGCAATGGATTCAGGTGGCGCAGGTGCAGTGCCGAGATCCGGATTCCGCCGTCACGCGCGCGGTTGACCGCCTCAAGAATTGGACCGTAAGTCGAGCCCCATCCAACCAAGAGCAAATCGCCGCTCTCTTCGCCGTGGATGGCTGGAACCGGAATTTCGTTCGCCAGCCTTTGCAGTTTCGCCCGCCTTTTTGCTGTCATCCCGGCATGGAGTCGGGGATGCGCGGTCGGATGGCCCATCTCGTCGTGCTCAAGCCCGGTGACAACCGGATATTTGCCGTCCAGCATACGCGTCCCGGGCGCGGCATGTCGCGTAATGCGGTCCAGCGCGTAAGGCTTAAATCCGGGTTCTCGCGGCGTTAGATCCGGCTTTGGGTTCTGCAGCAACGACTTCAGATCCGGTTCATTAAATGCTTCGATCCGGGTAGCCAGCGAGCTATCGCTGAGCAGAATGACAGGCGTGCTGTATTGGCGAGCGATTCGCGCGGCCTCCAGAGCCATGTAGAAACAGTCTTCGACTGTGGCGGCGGCGAGGACCACCCGTGGACTATCTCCGTGCCCCCCATAAACCGCCTGAAAAAGATCGCTCTGTTCGACATTGGTCGGCAACCCAGTGCTCGGGCCGCCCCTCTGAACGTTAATCACGATGAGCGGCATCTCGGCCATCGACGCCCAACCGATCGCTTCCGATTTCAGCGAAATGCCGGGACCAGCACTCCCGGTGACCGCGAGAAACCCGGAAAAAGAAAATCCCAAGGCCAACGAAACCGCGGCGAGTTCATCCTCAGCCTGCACAAAAATGCCTCCATACTTCGGAAATTCCGACCGCAAAGTTTCCATGATCGATGACCACGGAGTAATTGGATAACCGGCTCCGAAGCGAACCCCGGCGGCGATCAGCCCGTAGGCCAGCGCCTGGTTGCCGTCCATAGTCACCTGGGCGCGGGCGCTCGGGTTCGGATTCGGCTCAAATTCGTAACGCCGGGACAGAAGGTTTCCGACCGGGTAAGCGTATCCCGCCTGGAAAGCGATGAGCGCAGTATTGACCACGCTTTCGTCTTTACCGCGGAAACGTTCCACGATCAGCGCCTTGAGTTTCTCGATGTTCAGACGAAAGACGCTCGCCAACAAACCCAGAACGAAAATGTTTTTCCCTTTGTCCTTGGCCGTGCCGCCAAGCGCCTCGATCGTCAGACCGGTAATTGGCACCCCGACATTGACAAAGCGCTTATCCTCGAGGTTTGGCTGCACATTATCGGAATCATAGAGCAGGATCCCTCCTTCGCGGAGAAAACCGATATGCTCGTCATAGCTGTGCTGGTAAAACGCGACCAGAAAATCTGCCTCATCACCGGCCGAGAGCACTTCTCCAGTTCCGATGCGCACCTGGAAAATGGAAGGTCCACCGGAGATGGTCGACGGGATGGTCATGTAGGTGATGACCTCTTGCGCGCTACGCCCGGCCAGCCGCGCCAGAAACGCGCCCGCGGTCTGGATACCATCCTGAGAATTGCCGGCCAGCCGAATGACCGCATCGCGGATATGCTCTGGTCGCAGATCGGCGCGCCCGCTGCCGGCAACGAGGGGGTTTGCCGCTTCAGATGAAACAGGTGGAGAACTCACGGATAAAGTCTCACCCAAACCGTTACGGAATCTTGACTGATTTGTCAACGAGGAGGCGCGTCACATCGCGCGGACGGCCGCGGGTCTGTCGGACCTTGGTCTCTTGTTCTATTCCGCTTTCTCCGCCTGCTGCATCGCTGTTCAGCCGCCCTGGGCTTTGCCATGTTCAGCCTCACCAATTTGTTTGTAATCGTAGGTTGGATAGAACTCTGTCCGATATGCGCCCCAAGCCGTCTCCTCGAGCGCGCGGTTAACATCCCTCAACCGGTTAGGCGGTACGCGTAACGTGATGACTTGGCCGACTCCCATCATTATATACCAGGAAACCACCTCGATCCCGGCCGGCGGGAACGCTTTGTAGTAACCTTGACGTTTGAGTTGGTCGTTGATCTCCGGCAGAGTTTTCGATTGATCATGCTTTAAAAAAACGGTGAGAAGAATCGCCCCCGATCCGGCGCCGTCAGTTGGCGGCGTCGAGGGTTCCTGAGCGTTGATAGATCCAATTGCCAGAAAACAACATGCCAGTGCCGCAACGCGCATGATTCTCATAGTACTCCAGCAATCGGCCGTGTGCTGATCTTGTCTAATTTTTGAATGTTTCACGTTCCTGGTTCGCTTTTCGCGTCTTGCGGGATTCTTTTCTGGATCGATCGGCGCTCTTGACAGCGCTGAGCGGCTTATCATCGGAATGACCGGCGCGGCGGTGGCAACTCGGGACTCCCTCCTCACGCGTCGTGCACCGCCTGGGTCAACAGCGTCAACGAGTTCTTTGCATCACCGTATAACATTCGGCAATTCGGTTTGTAGAAGAGCGGGTTCAGCAGCCCGGAAAACCCTTTGCCCTGGCCACGCTTGAGCACCACGACCAATTTCGCCCGGTCAACTTCCAGAATCGGCATTCCGGCAATAACGCTCTTTGGATTGTCGCGCGCATCCGGATTCACCACGTCATTTGCTCCCACCACAACCGCGACATCCGTGGTGGGGAATTCGGGGTTGATATGGTCCAATTCATAAAGCTGAGAATAGGGCACGTTTGCTTCGGCCAGGAGAACGTTCATGTGTCCGGGCATCCGACCCGCCACCGGATGAATTGCATACTTGACCGTAACGCCGCGCGCCTCGAGCGCGTCGGCCAGCTCGCGCAGAACATGCTGCGCTTGCGCCGTTGCCATGCCATAGCCTGGAACGAAGATCGCCTGCCGCGCATAAGCCAATTGGACTGCCGCATCTTCCAGGTTTACCTCACTCATTTCTCCGGCCGTGTTCGCGACGGCTTCCGAGACCTTGCCGAATGCGCCGAATAACACGTTCGTGATGGATCGATTCATGGCTTTGCACATCACCATGGAAAGAATGAAACCCGAACCGCCATCGAGGGTCCCCGCAATGATCAGCACGTTATTGTTGATCACTATTCCCGTCGCCGCTGAAGCCAGACCCGCGTACGAATTCAGCAAAGCGATCACTACCGGCATATCGGCAGCTCCGATCGGCAATACGAGCAGCACGCCGAAAACGAACGACAGGAGAAGCATCAAACAAAAAATGGGCGCGGCTTCCGGGCGAACTTGCAAAACCAGAAAACAAATTACTGTGACGCTGAAAAGTACAATGTTCAGGACATTCTGTTTCCGGTAGGTAATCGGCCGGCCCGGCACGAGCCCTTGAAGCTTGGCAAAAGCAAGCAGACTTCCGGTGGTTGTGAGCGAACCGAGCAGCACTTCAAACCCGAGTGCTCCAATTTTGAAGCCGCCGAGCTGCCCGCCGCGCAGATAATATTCGGAGATACCAACCAGAGCGGCAGCAAACGCTCCGAAAGCGTGCGATAGAGCCGTCCGCTGCGGCATGGCGGTCATCGGAACCCATACGCCCATCGCCAGGCCGATAGTCGAACCGATCAACAATCCGGCAATGATCCATTCGAATTGGACAATCTCCCGGCTGATTAACGTTCCAACAATCGCCAGCAGCATCCCGATCTCGGCCAGGCGCATCCCGCGGCGAGCGGTCTCGGGCCCGCTCATGCCCCGCAAACCCAGAATGAAGAGCACCGACGCGACTAGGTAAGTGAGCTCAGTGAAAACTACGCGCATGGCAGCGGCTCGGCTACTTTTTCTCCTCGGGCGCGCGCCGACGTTTAAACATCTTGAGCATGCGTTCGGTAATCACGAAACCACCTACGACATTGGTCGTAGAACACACCACCGCGATGAAACCCAGGACCGTGGAAAAAGTCGAAAGATGAGCTCCAGCCGTCACCAGTGAACCGACCAGCGAGATACCCGAAATCGCGTTGGTCGCCGACATCAGTGGCGTGTGCAGGAGTGGTGGAACCCGCGATATAACCTGGTACCCGAGAAATGCGGCCAGCAGGAAAATGTAGATGATCGGGAGCAGCGATTCAAAACTCATGGCTTTTCTTGCGCGTACGCCTGGCGCAGCAGTTCATTGCAAATCTCACCACGACACGTAACGACACACGCCTTCAGGATTGGGTCGGAAAGGTCGATCCGCAGACCATTGACTTCTTTATCCCAGAAATGCTCCACAAACGCGCTGACATTCGTCGAAAAAGTGTCACTGGCGTTTCCGGCTACCCGGCTAGCGATGTTGCCCGGCCCGAGAATCCGTACTCCGTTGACCTCGACTTGTTCCTCCAAGAGCGCGCCCTCGACGTTCCCGCCGGTCTCTACCGCGAGATCCACTACCACGCTGCCTGGCCGCATCCGCTGCACCATTTCGGTGGTGAGAATCAGCGGAGCCCTTTTTCCGAAAACCTGGGCGGCCGTGATCACGATATCGGCTTGGGCTACGTGCTCAGCCATCACTTCCCGTTGCTTCAGCAGCTGTTCGGACGTCAGCGCCTTCGCGTAACCGCCCGCGGTTTCACCGGTTGCTCCAATGTCAGCTTTGACAAATTTGGCGCCCAGCGATCGCACTTGTTCTTCAACGACCGGCCGGGTATCGAATGCCTCAACCGTCGCACCCAATCTTCGCGCCGTCGCGATGGCCTGTAACCCGGCGACACCAACGCCGATAACAAACATCCGCAACGGTTTGATCGTACCCGCGGCGGTCATCATCATCGGAAAAACCCGGTCAATCGTGGCCGCGGCCAGCACCACGGCAGCATATCCAGCCAGATTCGCCTGCGAACTCAATGCATCCATTTTCTGGGCAACTGCGATACGCGGGATGAGTTCCATGCTTACTGTCACGGCTCCGGCTCGCGCCAGTTGATCGACGAGCTTTCGTTCGTTGAAGGGGTCAAGTAGGCTGATGTGCACCGCTCCTTCTTTCAGAAAAGCAACTTCCTCCGGCGCCGGTTTGCGCACCCGCAGGATGACATCCGCGGTGCCGAAGGCGGCCCCGCGATCGGTCGCAACTGTTGCGCCCGCGGCTCGATAAATGGCATCCGCGATTTTGAGGGGCTCGCCGACTCCGGCCTCGACCGACAGCTCGGCTCCCAGTTTTGCCAGCCGCGCGGCCGATGACGGTACGACCGCGACTCGCCGTTCGCCGGGATAGGTCTCCTTCGGCACAAAAATTCGCATAGTCGGCGCAGATACATCGATCGCCGCCAGGTTGGCGGCGAATATCGGGCGGGATCTTGAGAAAAATATCGGAGGACTGCAATGGCGAAAACTGGCCGGCTCCGTGCAAGTCCTGCTAGTCCAGGCACGAAAGGTGGTTCGCGCGCTGCCGGGGAAGCGGAAGCTTGCCCCTGCCAGAGTGGGCGCTGTGAAAGAATCTCTAAATTCTCGCACGCCGGATGTCGGCCCAGGCCGCGTTCCGAGACAGTAGCCTAATTCTTGTCCGAGCGGCTCTCGCGCACAGCTCCCCCGTGATCACCTGCCCGCTTCGATGTGAATAAAATGCAGCCGCAGATGAAAACCGCGATAATCAATGAGGAACTGATGCGGCTGAGGTTGAACCCACCGTGCGCTGTCGGCTTCGTGAGAAGATCTCCCAGAGTCGCGCCGAGCGGACGCGTGAGGATGAACGCAGACCAAAACAACCATGTACGCGAGACGTTCGTTAGAAAATAGATAGCGGCGAGAACGCCTAGCGCCCCAAGGAAAACAATCGCTGAGCCTTCGTATCCCAACCCTGAATCATCAGCAAAAAAGTCTCCCAGGGCGGTTCCGAGGGTATTCGAAAAGAGAATCGTCGTCCAATAGAAGAGCTCCGCCTTGCGCGAGGTGATTTTGTTGACTGACACCGAACCCAGAGAAATCCTCCAGATTCCGAGGACACTCATCAGCATCACAAACAGCAGAATTGATCCTCCGATGTAGCCGATCCCCAGCGAACGATCGGCAAAATCGGCCATCGTCGTGCCGGCCGTAGTCGTGGCGACGATCACAGTCCAATACAGGAAAGGATGATAGGATTTGGCACCGATCTGGGCGGCAGCCGCAACGATGAAAATCCCAAAGAAAATTACCGTACTGACGGCGTAGCCCAATTGCATGGTCATCGAAAGGGCATCTCCGCCGGTTTCGCCAAGCGTTGTCGCACAAATCTTGATGATCCAAAAAAACAGTGTGACTTCAGGAATCTTGCTCAGGACAATTTCAGAAGCCCGTGCGCCGACGCTGGTTTTGGATTGAGGTGTTGTATATAACAAATTCACAATGAATTTTCTTTTTTGTTTGTTGATCCGCGGAGACCGCCGCATCCCGCAGCTGACGCCCCATTGCAGTCAAGAGAACAGGTTTCGCTTAAGCGACGATGAAACGGGAATGAAATCTTTTTCATTTTCTCGGTGATAAGGTGATCGTCCGGCTTGTGCCGAGCCGGCGCCGGATAAACCCATATGGTCAACGGCGCTCAAATAAACAGAGCTTCGTAGTTGGAAAAGTTCTTGAGCACCGGTATACTCGGTACGGGATTCAGGGTGCGACCAGCCACCAAGCGCAACCACCAATTCCCCCGAACGTAACGATCCTGCGGAACCAACTCAAAGCCCAGCTGCAGCTTCGGATTGTAGTTAAATGGCCCGTTCTGATAAGTCCGGATGCCCCTGCGCGCACACCATTCATGAAGATCTCGCAACACCAAAAAATAGAGCTGCGAGTCCAGTGCGTTTTCATGGTCAAAGGCGGTATCAAGATCGTAGAGGACGTCGCCATGCACCAGACAAAACTTGAACGCGACCATCTCGCCCCCCTGACGCCAAACGAAGCAGCGGACCTTCTCGGTCAACCTTTCGGCCAGAGCGAGTAGATACTCCCGCGAGAGCGCATTGAATGAAAGCTTCGCGTGAGCGCATAGCCGCTCGTGCAGGCGGAAGATCTCGTCGACGACACCGCCTATCTCTTCGGGCATCTCCATTGTCACGGGAGCCTTTAGCGAGATCGCCCGCCACGCTCGCCATAGGTTTCTCCGGTGCATTTTGCTCAACTGTTGAGCAACTAAGTCGTCAAATGTTCTCAGTCCGATTGCGAGACGAGTCGACGGCAACGCCGGTAGGCGGACAAAACCGCGACTGGTAAAGGTGGTGAGCATGGAACGGTCCTCGGCCGGGAAATTCCCCAGTAATATCAGGTTAATGCTCGCATCGCGGCTGAATTGCATCAGGGCGTCGTATAAAGCGCGCGGTACCCAGGTTTGCTTTCGATCGATTCGGCTCTCCCCTGCAGGATTTCCGACTGTCAGGATGCGTGCAGTGAGAAAATGCGGCCATCGCTGTCGGAAGGACCCAAGGAGCCGGCGCAACCGCCGGGACCATCCTACGGTCAGATCGTGGCGCGAAATAACGAAAGGTTGAACGGCAAAAGACACGAGATGGCGGTTCTCGAGAACAAAATATCGCTGATTTAGCCGGCTCCCCTTGGTTTCTTCGGTCACCTCAAAAAATCGATGGTCATGCGGAGCGTTGTTGAAGGCCGAATGCCAAATGTTGGGCAGAATATCGCGCCAGGATTCGACTACCCAAGTGCGACCGCACGCGGTGAAGGCGGACCAAACGGCCTTGGTTACTCCAGTGTCGGAAATACACGTGCGAGCGCGAGTTGAGGTGACGCTGGGAATGGCCTCGGGAATGCCTCTTTCACGGTAAAAGTCCATCATGGCCGGCGCAGACCTTCCTGGAGAGGTGGCCGGATCATTAACTGAAACCGGAGAACCAACGACTCTCACACGTTCTCCGCTAGGCGCCGAGCATGACACAACGATGAACGCTAGATGAAAAGATTGTCATCTTGCCATGAGTGTGAAGATGGATTGGCGCGCTCCCAGTCCCTGGAGGTATTGTGAGGGGTGCGCGTGCTTGTTGTAGAGGATGATCTCCGCGTAGCGCAGTTTCTCCGGAAGGCTCTGGCCGAAGAGAATTTTAATGTCACTGTTTCCCAACACGGCGATGAGGCGGACGCGCTGCTGCGCGAGCAGCTATTCGATGCCGTCGTCCTTGACGTTATGCTCCCGGGCCGGGACGGACTAAGTATCGTTCGCAGGTTACGGCAGGGCTTGAACGCAGTGCCCGTGCTACTTCTTACTGCGCGATCGTCGGTCGCAGAGCGGGTGGACGGGTTGAACGCTGGCGCTGACGATTACCTGGTCAAGCCGTTTTCGTCCGACGAGCTGGTTGCGCGAGTCCGTGCCCTGATCCGGCGCTCCAGTGGAGAAACCTTCAGCTTTTTTAAGGTGGCCGATCTTGTGATACGGCCGGCTGAACGGATCGTAGAGCGAAGCGGCGCCCGGCTTGAACTGACGGCGCGCGAATTCGGTTTGCTCGAACTTCTGGTCAGGCACCCGGGACGGGTATTCACCCGGACACAGATTTGCGAACGAGTCTGGGATTACAGCTTCGATCCGGGCTCAAATCTCGTTGATGTGTATGTCCAGCGACTGCGACGAAAGGTAGATAACGGTTTCAGCCCCAAACTCATCCACACCGTGCGTGGCACGGGTTACAAGGTGTCGGAACAACCATGAAGCCTCGTTCATTAAGGTCACGGTTTGCTATTTTCTGCGCATTGCTGGTGGCCGGTACCCTGGTTGTGTTCGCCGGGTTATCGGCGGCCCTCTTCTACCACGAACAGCTAGAGGCATTTTCGGAGGACCACACCGTCGTGCCTTCGGCGGATGACCGAAGCGAAGCGTGGGAAGGTGGGCTCACGTTAGTTTCCTCGTACGCCCTTCTGTTGCCCGCCGCTGCCTTGGGTTCGGCGGCAATCGGGTGGTTTTTTGCAACGCGGTTCCTGCGCCATCTGACACAACTGGCGGACTCCGCAGATCGAATCTCCATACACAATCTGCAAGATCGGTTAGAGGTGCCGGCAACGCTGGACGAAGTCTCGCGACTGACTAAGGCCATGAATGAGCTGTTGGGGCGTTTGGAGGCAAGTATCACTCAAATTAAACGCTTTACTGCCGACGCTTCGCACGAACTGCGGATGCCGCTCACTGTAATGAAGTGCGAAGTGGAGGCCTTGCTGCGCGACGGTACGAGTGGTTTCTCGCCAGATGCCGGCGAACGACTTTTGCTCGAGATCAACCGGCTGACGCGCTTGTGCGAGTCGCTGCTATTCCTGGCGCGGGCCGATGCCGACGAGGTTGACTTTGACCCGCGCGGGGTAAATCTCTCTGCACTCGGGCTGGAACTACTCGAAGATGCGCAGGCATTGGCCGAGTCGTGGCAGATCAAAGTCGACGCGCTCATCGAACCGGATGTTCAAATAACTGGCGACCTGCAACTCGTCCGTCGCCTTCTGCAGAATCTTTTGGATAACGCGGTGAAACACAACGTGAACCATGGCTGGATTCGTTTCTCAATTGGCGTGCGGGAGAAATATGGCAGCCTCGTCATTGCGAACTCCGGAACGCCAATACCCCCGGGCGAACAAACACGACTATTCCAGCGCTTTCATCGTGTCGATCCCGTGCGTGCAACGAACGGTTCCGGCGCAGGCCTTGGCCTGAGTATCTGCCGAGAGATCGTAGCCTTGCACGGCGGCAGCATCAGCTTGATCTCGTCCAACGCGAATGAGACTTCGTTCCAGGTGCTCCTGCCGTTGCAGGGACGGGAGATCGACGGGATCAGCGACTTGGATGAGACCGCTGAGCTCGAGCGTGCGGGAACGGTGACCTAGTGCCTAATTGCGTAAGTTAGTTATATGTATGGCGACTTTCCCCTGATGTACCTGGGATTTGGTCCATTCGAAGGGAGCCGCATTGTTATTGTAGTTCTTGATGAAGGTGTCGATGGCGTTGCGCAGCTCTGCCACGCTGGTGAAGTTTGCCCCCTGGAGGGCTTGGCGGCTCAAGATACTAAACCAGATCTCAATCTGGTTGAGCCAAGAAGCGTGGGTTGGAGTGAAATGAAAATGCACATTGGGGTGAGCCTTCAACCAGCGATCTTGCTTTGGCTTATGGGTCGCAAGGTTGTCTAAGACCACATGAATTTCTTTGTCGAGATTTCCGGCAACTACCTGGTTCATAAACTCCAGGAATTCCCGTCGGCGCTGGCGCCGGTAATGACCAGCCTGCACTTGGCCGCTGGCAATGTTGAGGGCGGCAAAGAGAGTGGAGGTGCCATGGCGCTTGTACTCGTGGCTAAAACCCGTCAGCGCCCTGCCATTGGGCAAGCGAATCCAACCTTGGGCTCTTTCCAGGGCTTGAATGGCTGGTTTTTCATCAATGGCCAAGATGAGCGCATTCTGGGGCGGATTGAGATAAAGACCGACAATGTCAGCGGCCTTGCGCACAAACTCCGGATCGGTGGAAATGCACCAGCTGCGGCGCCGTTCCAATTCAATGCCTTGTTGGCGCAAAATGCGCCAGACTTGATCGGAGGAAACATCGGCCAGACTCTGCGCCAGCAGTCGCCCATTCCAGCGCCCGTAGCCCGCCGGTGGATCTTCATCCAGCAGCGCCAAGACCCGCTTGACCGTCATTTGATCATACTTGGCCGGCTTTCCACTGCGTGGCGCGTCTTCCAAGCCAGCCAGGCCTTGGCGCACAAAGCGCCGCCGCCATTTACTCACCGTCACCTCGGGAATGCGCAGGCTCTTGGCAATCGCACGTCCACTCAAGCCCGCTGCCGCCTTCAAGATAATCTGACTCCTGACCTTGAGCCGGTGTTCGACCCGTTGCGCTCGACTCCAACCCTCCAAGAGCTTGCGGTTTTCCACAGAAAGTTTGATGCAACCCATTGCCATCCATCCAACAAATCATAATTTTTCATAAATATAAAGAACTAAAGCAACTAAGTACTAGTGCACCATCTCTCATCTAGTGATGCCATCGTTGCGTTTCAAAATGGGCCGCCGGCAAGGCGGTCCGGGCCGGACTGGCAATAGGAGGGCGCATATCTGATTCGATCCGTAACCGAGGAGCAACGCAGCCGCCGGCCTATTTTCTTTCAGCTCTTCGGAGCGGCCGGCGGGTCCGCCGAAACTTCGCCAGCAGCGTACCGCAAAAAAGATCCCCCGTTAGCCCAGCAACAAAATCGGCCGGTTCGTCGATCGCAAGTAAAGCAGTACCAGACCGAGCAGCAGGAAGGTCGCGGCCGGCGTCCAGGCCGAGACGAACGGATCGATCCTGGCACCCTGACCAAGCGCCAGGAACACGTTTGTACTGGCGAATAGGCCAATAAACAGAAAGAGGCCACCCGCCACTCCACCAAGAGCGCCTCGACGCGAAAAGGCGACACACATTGGGGCCGCCACCAGAATTACCGCGACCGCGTTCCAGGGAAGGGCAAACCTGTACCAGAGCTGCGTGCGGTACTCGGCCAAACTCGCTTCCGGAAAATCGGAATTCACCCGCAGATACTCCATCAATTGCGGGACAGTCATCATCTTCCCTTTCAACGCTGAGCTGCCGAGCTGCCAGATGGTTTCAGGCCAGCCGCTGAGTTCTTTGCGCTCGAAGTATTCCTCTCCGGTCACCTCCCCGCTTGGATCCACCCGGGTAATCTTACCGTTAAAAAAGACCCAGAGATTGCGCACCGTGTCGTGCGCGGCACGCTCGGCGTAGATCTTGTAGAGTATGGTGCCTGAACTGTCTTCCTGGGTGACCTGAACGCCGCGCACCTCTCCGAGCTTGGTGTTCAGATGCTGGATAAACCACATCCGGTGGTCGGTCCGGTTTCGGAAAAGATGGCCGTCAAGCTGCGTCGTCTTCGATCGTCCCTTGGCCACCTCATCGATCATATAGTTTTCCGCGTATTGACCACGTGGCGCCAGCTCATAGTTCAAATAGGTACAAGCAGCGGTCGCCAAAATGCCAAACCCGATCAGTGGCAGGAGAACGCGGGATACACTCACTCCGGCAGTCATCATCGAGACGATCTCGTTCCGGCGCGACATCCGCGTGAGCACATACAAGAGCCCGAGTAAGATCGCTAAGGGCAGCCAGGTCACCACGACGTAAGGCAGTTGGGTCAGATAATACAGTGCGATGAATCCGATCTTCAGGTGATTATCTTGAAAGTTCGCCGTGTTTTCGCCCAGATCATAGATGAGCCAGATCGCGATCATCCCGAACAAGGCAAGAAAAAACGGCACCAGAAAATTCTTCAGCAGGTAACGGTCAAAAATCCGAAACACTCCGGGACCTTACTCAACTCTGATTGCCCCGCAATCAAAGCGGCGGGAGCGGTGGGAGCGGAGGTACATGCCCCCTGCTCGAATCCGACAGCTGATCAGCTACCTCCCCCCGCTGAACCCGCTCCCACCGCTCCCGCCGCTTTGGTTGACTGACCACTGCTCAGCTGCTTACCTGCCTTCTCCGCGTGATCGCCTTTCGCCAAGACTCCGAACCAGAGTTCAGGTGCCAAGTCCAGGCTCTGTTCGGTCCCAAAGGCGCGCTTTCGGGTCAGGCCCGTTTTGAGTACCGGCCGCAACAACAAAAAATGGCGGTATCGATCGCGCAAACCCTGGAACGCCAAGAGCATCTGGTCATCGAAGCCGGTACCGGCGTTGGCAAGTCATTAGCCTATCTGGTTCCTTCCGTACTTCTAGCTCTCGAGGACAACCGCAAAGCGATTATCTCGACCCACACGATCAACCTTCAGGAACAGCTTTTGCAGAAAGATATTCCCGCAGTGCGAAAGTTGATCAAACAGCCTTTCCAGGCTGCGCTGCTGAAGGGCAGGCAGAATTACCTTTGCCCGAATCGTCTCGATCGTGCGCTGCAGCTGCAGGCGGACCTTTTCGACGGATCGCAGCAAAAAGAGTTGCTTCGCCTGAAGGAGTGGAGCCAACGAACCACTGAAGGCACCTTAAGTGATCTCGATATTGAGCCTGATCCAAACGTTTGGGGCCAGGTTTGCAGCGAACCCCACATCTGCACTCCGAACAGTTGCGGCACCGATGACCGTTGCTTTTACCAAAAGGCTCGTAAAAAGCTTTTGACCGCCGATCTCATCGTCCTAAACCACACCCTCCTTCTGCTGGCGATGCAGGCAGCGGCGGACAACGAGCATCGGTCAGGTTATTTGTTTCCGCGAGATTTTCTTATCCTGGATGAAGCGCACACGATCGAATCAGTGGCCGCTCGGCAGATCGGTCTGGGTATCTCACAGTACGGCTTAAGGCAAACTCTCTACCGGCTCTACAACCCGAAGACGCAGAAAGGATTGTTTCAACTTTTGCGCGCGGCGGATTCGGTGCGCGAAACCACGCAAACCTGTGAATTGCTGGACCAGTTCTTCGCTTCGCTGGATCAGGCGGCCGACTTTCGCAAAGGTCGTGAGTTTCGGGTTCGCCGACCCGACCTGGTTCCGGACAACGCCACCGTTGCCCTGGCCCGGGTACAAGCAGCCGTGGTTGCGGCCGTCAAGGGAGTGGACGACGAGAAACTGCGGGCTGAATTACAGGACCTGGGCAGGCGCATTCGCGATGCTCGAGCCGGGATCTCTGACTTTTTGCGGCAAGCAGCCGAGAACCACGTCTACTGGATTGAGCGAACCGGCAAGGTCCGGCAACAGCTCTCTCTTCACGCTGTACCCGTCGATATCGCGCCAGTTCTGAAACACCTTTTCTTTTCAGAAGGGCAAAGCTGTGTGATGACCAGTGCAACTCTGGCCGTGGCCGCCGGTTCGCTTGATTACTTCCGCAAACGCGTAGGGGCTTCGGAGGTCACCGGGTGCCAGATCGGCAGTCCCTTCGACTTTGGGAAACAAATGAAGCTGTATGTGGTGAGCAAGATGCCCGAGCCGCGCGAGAGCGACTATGAAGCCGCTTTGCAGCATTGGATTTGGCATTTTCTCGAAAAAACACAGGGTCGCGCCTTTGTCCTCTTTACCAGCTATAAGACGATGACCAGCCTGACCCAGCGAATGGCGCCGAAACTGGAGAAGAAGTTCACCTTTCTGGTTCAAGGTCAAGGCGTTCCGCGCAGCCGGATGCTCGCCCGGTTCCGGGAAGCAAAGAACGGCGTCCTCTTCGGGACGGACAGCTTTTGGACCGGGGTGGATGTGCCTGGTGACGCGCTCTCCAACGTGATGATTACCCGTTTGCCCTTCGCCGTGCCCGATCATCCGCTCATCGAGGCGAAACTGGAATTGATCGCGGCCGCGGGTGGCGATCCTTTCACTGAGTTCTCGCTTCCCGAAGCGATTCTCAAGATGCGCCAAGGGGTTGGCCGGCTGATTCGGTCCACCAAGGATCGCGGTATCGTGGTGATTCTGGATAACCGCATTCTGAACAAGCCGTACGGGCGCGCCTTTCTCGAGGCTTTGCCAAAGTGCCCGCTTGAGATTGTCTGATAATTACCAGGAGCAAAACCTGACGCACGAGGCGGCACGCCTTACGTAACGCGGAACTTGTCGCGCCGTAGTGCCGCGAAGCGGGCACGTAGGGGGACGGCCCTCGGGAGTGTCGGACCTTGGGTAATGTGTAGCGCGCGCAATCGAGCTTTCGTTCTGAAAGCAGGTTAGTGAGTTGTCCCAACGCGTCTTTGGTCCTCTAGCTAGTTCCCCAGAACTCTGCGCGTTCTTTTTGCGGCAAGAAACACTGGATTGATTGCCTTGGGCATCTCGACGTAGAAAGTAGGCAGCAGTGGGTCGGCAGTTAAGACCGGTGTGGCATTGGAGCTTTATGCCCGATAGCTAGTTTGGTTCCGAGCGTTTTGGTTGTTGCATTAGCGAAGCTCCAGATCGGGTTGTTTGCCGATCTGGAGCTATCCTGTTTAGGAGATTTCTCTCTATCTACCAACTCGGGCCGATGCGCTGCAGTGTGAAAGCAAGAACAACATCTAACCCAAGAGAGGTATGGCAAAGAAAACCACGACCAAGCGAAAGAACAAATCAAAAACTCACCGGAGTGTTCTGGAACGGATCAATCTCAAGGCCGCAGGAATCGATATCGGGGCGAATTTTCACCTGGTGGCCATTCCCGAAGACCGCGGCTCAGAAACGGTGCGCAAGTTTGGCCCTTTTACGAGCGATCTGCAGCGGATGGCTGACTGGCTGAGCGAACACCACATTGAGACCGTAGTGATGGAATCAACGGGGGTTTATTGGATACCGGTGTTCCAGATTCTGGAGCAGAGAGGGTTGGAGGTAAAATTGGTCAACGCAGCTCATGTCAAGAATCTGCCTGGACGCAAAAGCGACGTCTCGGACTGCCAATGGCTTCAACAACTCCACACCTTTGGTCTTTTAAACGGCTCGTTCCGACCCAAGGACGAGGTCTGCGTCTTGCGCAGCTTCCTGCGCCTGCGCGACACCTTGGTTAAGGACTGCAGCAGCCATGTGTTACGCATGCAGAAGGCCTTAACCGAAATGAATATCCAAGTGCACCGCGTGTTGAGCGACATCACCGGTTATAGTGGCATGGCGATGATTCGGGCGATTTTGGCCGGAGAACGCAATCCGCTCAAGCTTGCCCAGATGAAACACCCCCAAGTGAAAGCATCCACTGATCAGATCGTCAAAGCCTTACAGGGAGATTACCGAGCCGAGCATCTCTTCGCCTTGCAAACGGCCCTGGAACTCTATGACACCTACCAGCTCAAGATCACCGCCTGCGAAAGCAAGATTGAGCAACAACTTGAGCAATTCGACACTAAACTAGATTTGGAGCAAGCCCTCGAGCAAAGCGGGGCGGCCCAAGCACGGTCGGCCCAAGTTCGCCTAGCCCTGCAGCGCCGAGCGCATCTGGCCAGCGTTTGTGGTGTCGATCTGAGTCAGTTGCCTGGCTTGAGCACCTTGGCGGTGGAAGTCATCATTTCGGAAACGGGTTTAGACATGACCTGTTGGAAAAGCGAAAAACACTTTTGCTCCTGGCTTAAACTCTGTCCGGACAATCGCATCAGCGGCGGCAAACTGCTCAGTTCCAGCCCCAGAAAAACCAAGAATCGCGCGGCGGCCATGTTCCGGCTGGCGGCCCAAGGAGCCATGCAAAGTAAGACGGCCATCGGCGCTTTTATCCGCCGCATCAAAGCCCGATTGGGGGCACCCACCGCCATCAACGCCGGAGCTCATAAACTGGCACGCTTGTTCTATCGCATGCTCAAGTTCGGAGCTGCCTATGTCGAGCAAGGCAACTCTACTACGAGAAAAAATACAAAGACCGCCTACTTCACAATCTCAGCCGACGAGCCAAAGAATTCGGACTCCAACTCACGCCTCTAGACCCAGCCACGGATTTAGTTTCTTAGGAGCGGTAGGGCGATCCACCTTCGCGGACGAGCGCCAAGCGAGAACTTGTTTGACGTGTCCGCCATAGCCTTGGCGAAGGCGGAGCCGTCTGGAGTGGGTGGCTCATCCCAATGTCAGGCTTGAATAAGGAGATTGTCTCACAACACCCAAGCTCGGTAGAGCAAGCTCCTGCTTGACCTCCTTAGTGCCGGATCACGTCTCGATCCGGACAAGTAGGCCGCCTGCGCAAGGCTACTACGGCGCGCCCTCCGCTCAATCGTTTGTGTCATTCCATATCCGGGCAGCGACGAAGGCTTGTCCCTCGTCGGTGAATTCATCCCTACCGCCAATCGCTTGATGGCGTACTACAGATTACCCAAAGCCCGATAAACCCGGCCTTGTCCGTATTCTGCGGCGATAATGGTTTGCCCATCCATCGCTGAAGTTGACACTAGTACGCGCCAAACCGATGATACGGCTTTTCGTTTGGCGGGGTAGCCAAGTGGTAAGGCCGAGGTCTGCAAAACCTCTATTCGCGGGTTCGATTCCCGCCCCCGCCTCCATGGCTTAAAAAATGAGGCACTTACGTCTCACCTTGCTAACTTCAGTTGATCCCATTGTCCGTGTGAGAAGCTTTGTCAGCCTTTACGTAAGAATCGGTCTCTGCTGTGCTTGAAATAGCGTGGGCGCCCGCTTCTTTGAAGATATCTTTTACGCGGTTAGTCTCATTGCGGCTTTCGGAATGAACCGCAAGAAGGATACCACCCTCCTTCACTCTTCTTTCATAGGACTTGGCTATGTACCCCGGGATACCTAAACCAACCACGGCTCCTGTCAGTCCGCCGCCAAATGCACCAATCGCGCTCTCGGTGAGCGCTACCTTTATCGGTCCGGCAGCAATGAACGGCGCCAAGCCAGGCATAGCCAATGCACCGATACCCGCTAAAGAAATATCGTTGTCCGAGAAGCCTGCGCTTCTAAGCTTTCTGACGAGCGCGTAGGCCTGATCTTCTGTGTCAACGAGACATAGTGCGGAACGTTTCATGTCAGTTGGATTGTCCCGTGTGAAAAGGAAGGCCATGTCCCTCAGTTTTCCGCTTTGACCTCAAAACCGTCGACCGCCTTTCATTTAGGTTGTGTTCCAAAGAGCGCGCATAACTTTGGCAAAGCTAAAGAACGCAGTGGCATTTTGGTCGCGCGTAAAGATATAGAACAGCGGGATTCCGAGCACGGACGCTTGGATCACATGAAGGTCGCCTTTTGTAGCGATGATCGCTGTTTTCATCGAGTGTCCCGCTCTTTTCGGCAAATCCCCAAAAAAGAACAGCGAAAAAACGGAGATTTACAAAACTGTAACGCAAACGTAAGGCTGTCCTCTCGGAAACCTTTCAATCCAGAACGGACAAACGATGGCAAACGTTTAGGGCTCCTGCAAGTCCTCCTTGCGCGCGTTCCGATGGCCAGCCGATTGCAGCGTTTCTATTATCAGCGGCGCAGTGCAGCTCGCAGCGATTTTCCCCGGCTTGGGTCAAGTCGGCCGCCTAGACGGCGCACTAATAAGCGGCTTCACCGCCATTAGTTATACCGATCTTTGGCCAATTGCCCATTTTTAGATCCCATTGGTTCTTGGCCCGGGATCATGCAACTATAACGCTCCCTCATGGAAATAGCCTTCTGGGTTCATCACCTGAACCCGTTTGTCGTTCGATTTAATGAACAACTTGGCATTCGCTGGTATGGACTGGCCTACCTGGCAGGTTTCGTCGCTGCTTTTTATCTGATCAAGTGGCTCGCCCGGAAAGGCTATGGCGCGCTCCGCGAAAGCGAAGTCGCCGATTTCATCTTTTACGCAGCCCTTTTTGGAGTGCTCGCCGGCGGCCGGATCGGTTACGTACTTTTCTACCGCCCCAACATGATCTTTGAAGATCCGTTGGGGATCTTTCGTGTTTGGGACGGCGGAATGGCCAGCCACGGCGGTATTCTGGGACTCATCATTTTCAGCTGGATTTACGCCCGGCGTCAGCCACATTTCCTGGACCGGAGTCGGGGACAACCTCGTCACCGCCGCCCCAATTGGATTGTTCTTTGGCCGATTGGCCAACTTCATCAACGGAGAACTCTACGGACGGATCAGCCACGTGCCTTGGGCGATGCAGTTCCCGGCCGAACTTCTCGATCATCCAACCGAAGCAGCGGCGGCGATCGAACAGACAACCCGCCTTGATCCTGCTCTGAACTCGCCTGCGGCCATCATTGACGCCTCGCGCACCAATCCGCAGCTGCGCGAAATTCTGAGTCACATCTTGTCACCGCGCCATCCTAGCCAACTTTACGAAGCGGCCTTGGAAGGTGTCGTCCTTTTCGTTTGCCTGTTAACCATTCGGTTGCGTTTTCGTACCCCGAATGGGATAACGACTGCCGCTTTCTTTTTCCTGTACCCGTTGATGCGGATCACCGGCGAGTTCTTTCGCGAACCGGACGCTCCGCTGACCGGACCATTCACCCGTGGTCAGTTTCTTTCTCTATTCATGTTTGTGGTCGGGATGCTCTTCCTCATCTCGGCCCTGCGACAAAAGAAGTCATCTTCGGGCGAAAGTCATTTCTCTGCCCGTTCCCAGCGTTAGCCAGGAAGTTTTCGTAGCGCGAACGGCCTCGTCCGTACACCCTGGACGACTGGCTTATCCACGCATAGTACGGACGAGGCCGTCCGCGCCACGCTTTTGACATTGGTGCTCCTAGCCGTCGCCAGTCCGGCTCGGATATTCACCGAGGCGTTAATCGCAAAAACTGGTTTTCGGCCGTCTTGACCAGCACGATCCGCTTTTCCGATTGCTGGCGAGTCTGATAAAGCGGGATTTTGCCAGAATCATCGACTCCGATCCGCCGCGCGTCGGCTTCCGGCAATTCCAGGGGCGCGTTGGTCTGCAGGAAATAGCTTTCCTTTTTCCAACGCAGAATCTCCTGGCCCGGATTACTCCGCGGATCGTACTCGACAGCGACAGAGTCGCCCACCGCCGTGGGCTGCCGCACCACTTCCAGTTCGTTCCGGTGCCGGGCATCGAGAAAAATCAGCAGAGCAACAATCGCCAGCCCGGCCGGGAATCCTGCCAAAATACCATAAGCCCACTTCTGTCCCGGCAAACGTGCGTCGACGTCGTCTGTCATTAGTATTCCGCAACCGCCACTATGGACATCGGGAGCAGGACAGTCAATGAGCTGGCAAGGCAGACGACCAACTCCTGACTCCTGATTACCGGACTCCTGCAACTCCTGCGACTCCAATTTACGAAGCGATAACTGACGCCCGATGGCGCCCCTGATACCTCGTTTGTTGCGCCGGCAATAATGGCGGACACGCGGTTTTTGATGGGCTGACCGTTTGCTCGATATAGCTCCAAGCTACTCTCTGGAGATGCTGCCACCGATTCCAAGGGTAAACCGGCGCTTGGGCAACCTGGCGCAGCAGACTTCTCCATTCAATGATCGCTCGATCGATGTCGCCCGGTTGAAGCGCTTCGCCAGTCAATTTTTGCTTCGGTATGCCGTGTGCCACGATGTCGCGAATCACTTCGGAAGCGCCCGCCCCGTAACCTGGCGGGACACCGCTCTCGAGAAGACCGGAAGAATCGGTTCGAGCGTATACCTGCTGGCTTGCCAATCCTAACCGTCCGCTCACCCGGGTATCATTAAGACAGAAACGGTGTCCGGCTCGCAAGTTTGCCAGGTCGAACACCAGATCTTTAATCGCGTAATCCTCCTGCTCAAGAGCGGCCGCTATAGCCAACCCTTCGCCTTGGTTAAAGAAGCTGGCGATTACGCCACGCCGAGTCGGTTCACCGGATTTTTTGACCAAGCCAAGCTGACGCCAAAGGAGCGCCGGAGTCACAGCCAAATCGAGGGATTCGCATTGCACACGGTAGAGGCAATTCCGACAAATCGCCGGGAATTCGCGGCGGATCTCCGGAGCCTTCAGACAACGGCCGGCCACGTCCAGATACCCTTCGGCCGGTAGATGCCCAAAGCTGAATCGAGCAGAAACAATATTTCGCAGCACGGCCTGAGAGACAAAGAGTCCGCCAGTCGCTTTTTCTAATATTGGCCGAAGGAGTTTTACGTATTCGTTCACGGAGACGCCTGGAGAAAACACGAAGGCCGGATATTCCTTGTGCAGCAGCTTTCTCAGCCACTTTACAGGGCGCCACTGATCGCCCGTACGAGTCAAAACGGGAATTTCCCGTCCATACACCCGCTCTTTTTTCTTCGCCGGCAGGCGGCAGAGCAACCCGATGCCAAGGCCTTCCAATGTGGTAGGTACACTAAGCGCCGGATGCCATCGGTCCGTACCGGCTCGGATCCAGAGCTTTTCCAGCGCGATCCCTGTCTTTTCCGGACAGAGTTCCCACTGCCCAAAGGAATTTTTCATTTCTAACTGGTGACTGCGGACGAGGCGCGCTCGCTCTCCATCGACTTTCAATCCACAGGGCCGATCCACTCGTTCGTCTGAATGTTCGACCAACGGCATCTCTGCAGTCTGCTGCCCTAGTCCCGGCGAACCGGCTAGGGCCTTGCCGTCCCAGTAATAGACTTCAACTCCAAGCGGTACCCTGCCTTTTGAGAATAACCGGTGAGAGAGTTTCAAGGCTGCCGCAAAAGGATCAAGGTTCCTCTGGGCGGCGGCGTCCATCACGGCCAACAGCGAAGGCCAATCAAGCGCGTCCGGACGCCGAAGCTTCTGTGGGACAGCTTCGTGAATCCGGGGCACGTCCGGGGTCACGAGAACGTAACCGGCGTCATCCAGACCTCGTCGACCAGCTCGGCCAAACATTTGGAGGAGTTCATCGGGGCGTACCTGGCGCTGAAAATTGCCGGCCTGGTACTTGGTATCAGTCACCAGCACAGATCGGGTGGAAAAATTTATTCCTGCGGCCAATCCCATGGTCGCAACCACCACTCGCAGCTGACCTTTCTTGGCGAGAGGCTCGATCAATCCAGCCCGCACGGCATAGCTCAGCCCGCTGTGATGGAAAGCCACCCGATTCTTCAGAAGACGCGCGAGGGTGCGACCAGCCATCATCTTCTGCTCCGGGCTAAGAACCAGCGGATCGATCGGGGGCAAAGCCCCGGCCAGGTTTTGCGTCAGTTCCTCCGCGGCATTCCGGCGCGGCGCAAAGACCAGAACAGGCCCGAGATCAGAGAGCAGCGCGCGACTGATCAGCGTTGGCCAATAGCCGCGGACCCCATTCGGCGTACGCGCTGGCAAATCGTTGAGCATCACTTCATCCAACCGGATCGGCCGTTCTCGATTCTGGACCAACTCGGCGTCCCGTCCGATCCGGCGGAGCCAGGCCACAATGTCTTCCGGGTTTGCCACACTGCCGCTCAATAACAACAGCTGGGTATGCGGGGGAGCTAAGGCGAGGATCAGTTCGTAGTTGGTTCCCCGAACCGGGTCGGCCAGCAATTGATATTCATCGACCACGAGGAGACGGGGACCTTGTCCTTGCAAGAATCCCCTCTTTTGTGTCTCCAGCGTGGCGACGACGACCCTGGCATCGAGGCGTTCGGTGATATCGCCTGTAGCGATTCCAACGTCCCAGCCCCGGGCCAGCCATTCTCTCAGCTTGTCATTGGCTAGCGCCCGGGTGGGAACAGTATAGATCGCCTGTCCTCGCAGGGTTTCGTAAAGCAACTCGAAGACATAGGTCTTTCCCGCACCCGTCGGCGCATCGATTACCACATCTTTACCCGACCGCAGCAGATTGACGGCATCCTGCTGCCACTTGTCCGGGATGATCAGATTGACCATCGCGCTTTACCTTCGGTAAAGCGATCGCAAATAGCAAATTACCGATGATCGATGGCCGATGGCCTGAATTGCACCGTCATCGGGCATTGGTAATTGGTCATCGGCCATCGCACGTTGGCACCGGCCTCAAATTGAGACTCCGAAGCAGCGCCAGATCCTCTGCCGCGGCTGGATTTCCCGCCGTCAAAAGCTTGTCCCCGTAAAAGATCGAGTTGGCCCCGGCAAAAAAACAAAGCGCTTGCGCCTCGCGCGACAGTCGGGTCCGGCCTGCGGAGAGCCGCACTCTGGCCCGAGGCAGCGCGAGCCGGACAGTCGCAACCAGACGTACCAACTCAAAGACATCGACCGGCGGTTGATCTTCTAAAGGTGTGCCGCTCATCGGCACCAGACAATTGATCGGAACACTTTCCGGCGCGGGATCAAACCCGGTTAACACTTCCAGCATTTTCAAGCGGTCGATTTCCGTTTCCCCCATGCCGATAATACCGCCACAGCAGACCGACATTCCCGCGTCTTGGACCGCGCGAATCGTCCTTAGCCGATCGCTATAGGAATGAGTCGTGACAATCTGCGGATAAAAATCCTCTGATGTGTCCAGGTTGTGGTTGTAGGCAGTGACCCCCGCATCTTTCAGAGCCTGCGCTTCAGCCTGAGATATCTGGCCCAAGGTTACGCAAACTTCCATTCCGAGTGTGCTGACCGACCGAATGATGTCCAGGACCTGGGTAAAGCGCATGTCGCCCGCCCGAACGCCTTTCCACGCCGCGCCCATGCAGAACCGGGTTGATCCGTTTCGGCGCGCTCGCCACGCCGCCTCCAGAATGGTTTCCTTGCTCAATAGCCGCGTGGCGGCCACGCCCGTCGAATACCGGGCGCTTTGCGCGCAATAGGCACAATCCTCGCTGCAACCCCCGGTCTTGATACTTAACAAGGTGCAAAGCTGCACTTCGTCCTTCGTCCAGATTACTCGATGACGGGCGCGCGCGGCCGTCAGGAGATCAAAAAAGGGCTGTCGATAAAGCGCCTCGAGCTCAGTTAAGGTCATGGCGTGCGTTCCGCGGAGCACTTCGGGCGGTCAGAGCCCAGTGCTCCATCTCCCTTGGGGCGTACTCAAGACCGGAAGCTCGTTCGTCATGTACTGCGTCTTTCCGACTGCGCCGATCATCTTGGCTCCGGTCGCGTCATACCAAAGCTTTGACATGCTCTCGGCCGTGTAACAACCCCACGCTTTCACCTCGGCATTCCTCACAAAAATACCGCGTCTCAACTTTTGTTTGAGTTCCGTTTCGTGCAGCCAAGCCTTCGAAGCGCTCCCGATCTGGTTGCTGTAATCGAACATGAAGCATGCTTTGTTCGAGTGCCCAAAATAGTCGAAGGACGCAATCTTGTAACGCGAACGATCCAGGCCGCCATCCAGATATCCACAGACCTGATCCGTGTTCGTGAAGTAGATCAGGTTTACGTGGTACTTGTCCCGCACAGAGTTGATAATACCAAAAAGATTCTCCTTCTCCTGACGCTGTCTCCTCTGGTAGCTGGGCGCATAGACGAGCCACGTGATTCGCGCTTCCGGTCCATATTCTTCCCGGAGCTGCTCAATCCGGATCCGGCTGGCCCGAACAAAATTCATCCACCAGTTGTCGTGCGGCTCGGCCTTGTATTTCTCCCATTCAGCCAACGACGGACCGCCCGTCAGGACGATGTGTTCGCCTCGATCAGGTTGCCGGGCCGGAGGAGCCGGAGCTGGTTGTTGGCCCATCGCCGGCAAACCGATTAAGCAAGTCGCTAGTAGACAGGAGAAAAACCGCGTCATGCCAGCCTTTTTAACTCGGCCTCCGGCAACTTTCCAGCGTCATTCGGCTAGAGATCAGGAGTCGCAGGAGTTCAGTCGCTCATCGGCTATTGACTATTGGCCGTCGGCTATTGCCGTCGGCCATCGGACTCAGCGCAGAAAATCGCTCACCGCCTGAAAAAACTGTTCAGGCGCTTCCAGATGCGGAATATGTCCGACATTAGGAATTTCGACGAGGCGCGCTCCCGGAATCTGCGCCACCGCCTTTTTCGCCAGTTCCGCTACATTCCCAAGATTGCGCTGGAGATCGATCGGAGCGCGATCGCGACCCACGGCGGTGTGATCTTCCTGACCAACAATGAGCAGCGTCGGCACTTTGATCTCGGAAAGTTCATAGCACACCGGCTGCTGGTAAATCATCATAGTCGTGAGCGCCGCCGAGAGTGCCCACCGGGGAAAGTCCCCGCTGAGACTGACGCGCATCCGAGGCTCCACGAAGACTTCGGCCCGATACGCCGGAAAATTGACGAAATAGCTTTGCACATACTTGCGAAAATTCTCCAGGGTCATCGTGAGCTCCTGTTGATAGAGCTGCTCCAGCGGGGCAGGCGGCACCGTCAAACGATAATCCTCCAGTCCAATCGGATCTTCCAGAATCAGGGATTCGGTTCGGCCGGGATAAAGCCGGGCAAAGCGGATCGCCAGCATTCCGCCCATGGAATGTCCCAGGATTGTTGCTTTAGGCACCTGCAAAAGATCGAGCAAACCAGCCGTATTTTCGGCCAGCAAATCGAAGCTGTAATGAATGTTCGGCTTCGAGGATTTGCCGAATCCGATCTGATCAGGGACGATAACTCGGAAGCCGCGATCGACCAGGAACTTGATCGTATCGGCCCAATACGCTCCCCAGAAATTCTTACCATGGAGCAGCACCACCGTGCGTCCGTTCGCGTTCTTCGCCGGATGAACGTCCATGAAACACATCCGAAGATCCTGACCCTCGATATTGAGATTCAGAAACGCCGTGGGATACGGATACTGCAGTTCTTCGAAGCATGTTCCCAGAGCTTCTTCGTACTTCTCCGGTAAGGGTTGCTCCTGCGCGATGAGATTCGCCGGGAGCAACATTGTTAATCCAAGCCAGCCTAGAAACCGGAGTGTTCTCACGTCCGTATTTAGTCGGCAGTATTCCAGCCGCGCAACGGAAAACGGATTGAAAATCGCTTGAGCAAGCCGAATCCAGCGTTGTGGGCTTGCCGCAGGTGATCAAAGAAGCCTCCTGATTCAAGCAGTCAGCGGAATTTTCTCAGCGCGACGGAGATGATCTTGCGCCCTCTCTCTTTTTGCGGCGCTCCGACCCAAACGTAAAAAACGGTGACGACCGACGCTGCGAAAAAAACACGCGTAATCCACCGATGACCATTCGGCGCATCCCACGACGCGGTGGCATCAGGCAGTTGGCGCAGAACGGCGGCACGGAGCTTCCGCTCGTCCAGCGGATCGAGATGAGCGTCACTCTTCAGCAACGGCATGGCCGGATCGCCAACCCTCATCCCAAAACCCATGGCCCGGGCCGTCGGGCTATCGGCAAAAAGCCGACGTCCGCCAAACGCTCGCTCAACCAGCGAAGTGCAATCTTCCCCAAAGAACGGTCTTCCTTTGATGCCGTTGAGAAAGTCCACTACCTCCGCGACCACCGCGTCATCGATCCCGCGAAAATCAGCGGCCGGTATCGTTACATCCCAGCCGCCGTTGTCACGAGCCTGGAACGTCTCAAGCGGTGTCCAATTCAGACCATCCACAAAATTCTCCCGCGGAGTTCCGAAGAGCTGTTCGACGACAAATTCGCGGCCGTCCTCCAAAATGACGTGCAGACCGGCATGCATGGCAATGGGCGGACCTCCCGGGTCCCGGCCAATGCCAATCAAACGTCGATCCAGCATTTCTACGGGCCGGATGATCCAGGATCCCAGCACACTCCTATTATCGCTTTGCAAAATCACACCACGCAGACCGGTGACCGGCGCGGGGCGGTCCGGCACCGATGGCGGTAATCTCTGCGCATCAAGGAAAGATTCCATGCTCGCCGACAGATAGACAGAAAACCGGGAAGGTAAAATACGCCACCTTTTAGAGTACGTTTCTTCGTCGGCGTTTTCACGGATCAGCAACGCCGTTCTCGCGCCAGGCCCATTGGTCATCGGTCATCGATCATCCGCTCTTCTATCTCGGCAGAACGAACTGCAGCACGAACACGACGACCGCGGCAAACAGACAATAGTAGCCAAACCACTGCCAGCGGCCGCGTTCCAACCAGCGAGACAACCAGCGGAGTGCCACCAAGCCGGCTAGAAAACTCGCGACCATCCCGATAATCGACGGAATGAGTTGAGGCCCAAGTCCACCGGGAGATCCGTTATCGGACAACACGTGCGCCTTGGCCAGGCGAAGAAATTCCCGCACAACCACCGGTGGAGTCAGGATTACGGCCAAAGCAAAACTGAATTGTTCAGCCCGCACTCGGGAAACTCCCAGCAACAGGCCTGCCGAGATAGTCGCTCCCGATCTGGAAAAGCCGCGAAAGGGAAGCGCGAAGCCCTGAATCGCACCGATAAGGCAAGATTCCCGGCCGTCTGGACCGCGCCCATCGCGAACCGGACCAGGCGCCCGACCCGAGAAAATAATTAAGAGGCCGACCAACGCGAGCGCGCACGCAATCAAGCTCAGATTGCCGAAAAGCGTCTCGATCTCGGCGTTATCGAACCCGCGCATGAAAATCTTCTCGATCAGCAGCAGGAGAAAAACGCCGATGACTCCCGTGGCCAAAGTAGCAATCACTAACTGTTTGACGAAATTCCAGAGTGAAGCAGAGGAATCGGACAGCTCCCGCCACCAAGGGCGCCAAAAGTAGGCGAGCACAGCGAACATCGTCCCCGTATGGAGGGCCACCAGGAGCAGGGTCATTTGGGGGCTGGTTGGATCAATGCCCATCAGCTTTTCGGCGATGATCACGTGAGCTGAGCTGGAAACGGGCAACAATTCGCAGGCGCCTTGAATGATCGCTAAGATCAGAATTTGCAAAACGTTCATGAGCCGTCGGTGTAAAGAACTCGCGATTGTATGGAGGATGGGCGGCGTGGCAAGCTTGGACGCGCCGGCGCATTCCCTGGCCTCGCTAAATTTCTCTTTCCGGCAGAAAATCGCGATTATTCTGTGCGCGTGCGAAAGACGTTCTTCCTACTGCTTCTTCTTGCGCTCACACCGCTTTTCAGCGGACGCGCTACTGAGGACATTGTTATCCAGGATCCGATCGCCGATTACTTGGCGATGCAGGTTGCCGACCGCGTAATCAATGCGGAGCCGCTTCTGGTCATCAAGAAGGTCGAAGTTGACGTCGCCGGCGACGGAAATCCGCTGGTCTTCATCGGCACTTGGTACCGCAATTCCGGACCGAATACGTGGCTCTGGGTTGGTTATCGGCGCGTGCCGTCAGGGTTTGTCCGGACCACACCACCCAACGCGGATATGCTAATCGACTTCAATGATATTTACGTCGGATTTCTGCCGGACTTGAAATGCCAGGGCATGGCCCAAGCCTACAGTCTGGAACTCGATAACAAAGAGCGCGCGCAATCGAACGTAATTAGCGATCTGACCTTCTATTATCTGCAGAACAACAAACTGGTCGAGCAAAGCACTGGCATGCTTGACTTGGAAGATCCCTCTCAGAAAGCAAAATACGACTTCTACTTCGGTCCTAACCGTGAAATTCGGGACCATCCGCGCATCGAAGCTTTTACGATCATGGATCTAGCCCGGCGGGGTTACAAAATTCCAAAGCCCGGGACGAAACCACCAACCTAAAGCCGCTTGCACTCGTGCAGCCCTGCCTTGCTTAGCTCATTTGAGAGGCGGCCCAGGATCTTAATGGCGTGGTCAATCTTCGAAGACCAGGGATGCGCGCAGCTGATTCTCAGGCAATTGCGGTAGCCATCCCCTTCGCCGAGAAAATACAACCAGGCGCGATCGAGATGTGGTGTTCATTGAGCGCGCAAACAGCCAAAACGGTGGTGTCTGCGTTTGTCTCGACCCAGAGGACAAAACTCCCCTGCGGACGCGAGATGCGCGTACCCGCGGGAAAGTAACGCGCAACCGCGTCACTAAACCGGCATAATAGCTCCCAATAGACTGATCGGATCTTGCGCAGATGAGCGTCGTAAGCGCCGTGCTCCAGAAATTCCGCAATCGCCATCTGCGTAATCGCCGGACACGCGAATGTCTGGTTGGTTTTCATTTGCAGAACAGCGTCCCGAAACCTGCCGGGCGAAACCCAACCAACGCGCATCCCAGGCGCAAGCGTCTTGGAGGTCGAGCTGCAGAGCAGAACAAGTCCTTCTGTATCAAACGCCTTCGCGGTAGTTGGACGTCTATCACCGGGACGCGGCAGATCGCCGTAGATATCGTCTTCGATCAACGGAATTCGCCGTTTTGCGAGAAGGGAAACGAGTTCTTTTTTGCTGTCTAAGGCCAACGAACATCCCAATGGGTTGCTGTAGTTCGTCACGATCAAACAAGCGCCTATTCTGGAGATCGTGCGAATGGCCTCGCGGATATGCTCCAGGGACACTCCTTCTCGCGGATCGGTCGCCAGCTCTACGACGCGCAGGCCCAGATTTTCGATCAGCTCCAAAAGGCCATAGTATGTCGGAGACTCCACCAGGACCGCGGACCCCGAAGCGCACGTCGCTCGCAAACAAAGCGCGAGCGCTTCGCCTGCGCCATAAGTCACAACAGATTCTTCCTGGTTCAGGAAACATCCCCAGTCGTGAGCTCGACGAGCGAGCTGTTTGCGAAGTTTCGGGTGTCCGGCTGGGTCGGTGTAGCGTACTAGTTCGTTCGGTGCTGATCGCGCGAGCGACGAGGTCATTCGCGCCAGTCGCGCGGTTGGATTCTGACAGGAATCGGAATCCCCTGCTTCACGTTCACTCTGCCGATGACTCGCCTGGCTTTGGAAGCATTTGACCCTGTGACTATTGCGATCGCCCGAGGCGCAGGTGCCGGCATTGTAGCGCTCGCCTGGCAGTTCTTGTCACGTGACGCAATTCCCACTCGCGATCAACTCATCCGGATGTTCTCGGCGGGGCTTGGCATTGTGAGCTTGTTCCCGCTGCTCATTTCGATTGCTTTACAATTCGTCCCGGCGACTCACGCAGGAGTTGTTCAATCGATTCTTCCGTTGGCCACCGCGTTTTTTGGTGTGATTCGGGGCCGAGAGAAAGCGTCACGCCGATTCTGGATCTTGGCGGTTCTTGGTGCGGTGGCGGCTGATATGGGGACAGGCCCCGACCAGGCCGGGCTTAGGCGGCTGATTGGGGACAGGCCCCGACCCGGCCGGGCTTAGGGTCACATATGAGAACGTCTACGTGGGGGACGGGTCCACTTGCAGGATCACCAGAAACGAATGAGGTCGGTCGGCGTTGCGGCGGTTTCGCTAAGTTGCGGCGATCCGGGAGAAACATTCACTGCGGACAGGTCCAATCGACGTAGACCCAATCTCTTGGAGGCAAGGTTCCCTTCCGGCGGGTCCCCTGGCCAGACACGGACGAGGCCGTCGGCGCTATTCGCTGCCGGCAAAAACGCCGATCGGGCACACCCGTCGGACTTTGGGCGATCTGTAGTACAGCCATCGAGATAGGTTAGGGGGCGGGGAATCCAAAACGGGTTTCCCCGGTCAGACAATGCCAAGGCGAAACCGTTGTAAAACGGCTGATTGATCGATCCATTGTTTGTTGTACGTTTTCCTTATGCCCACCGTAAAGGTCTCCAGCAAGTATCAGATCGTCATCCCGCGCGAGATCCGTCAGAACCTGAAACTCAGGCCGGGACTTTTGCTGCGAGCCGTCGAGTACGATGGCCGCATCGAGCTGATTCCCGTGCGCAAACCCTCCACTCTGAGAGGCGCTTTTCCTGGACTAAACACGGAAATCTTGCGGGACGAGGATCGCTGGTGAACGTCGTTGACTCTTCCGGATGGCTCGAGTATTTCGCGGGCACCGAACGCGCTGACCTGTTCGCGCCGGCGATCGAGCGAACCGAGCGATTGATCGTTCCGGTGATCTCGATTTTTGAAGTATTCCGCAAGCTGTTCCGCGAATTCGGTGAGAATGCCGGACTACAGGCCTATGCCGTCATGAGCCAGGGACGAGTTGTCGATCTTGATGAACGCTTGGTACTGCGAGCCGCCCCTTATCCTTTGCCGATGGCCGACAGTATTATTCTTGCCACGGCCCAGGAATACCGCGCAATTGTTTGGACTCAAGACCGGCATTTTCAAGGGTTGCCGCAGGTAAAATTCTTCGAATAGGCGTGACGTCTTCCGCTTCCATAGCGACTGACCCACATGCGAGCTACGCTCGTTCCGCACGTTTTTATGATCTGATTTACTCCTGGAAAGACTACACAACCGAAGCAAAAATCATTGAAGCCATCATTGACCAACACAACCCGAGGGCAATTTCATTACTGGATGTCGCGTGCGGGACTGGCGAGCACCTGAAATTCTTGGATCGGTTTGCCAGGGCAGGATTGGATAACAATCCGGAGTTTGTCGCACTCGCGCGGCAAAAGTTACCTGATGTACCGATCTACCTAGCCGACATGACGGCGTTTGACCTGGGCTGCCGGTTTGACGTGATCACTTGTCTGTTCAGCGCGATCGGATACTTGAGGGACGATCCATCCGTGCTTGCTTTTTTTTAACAGTTGCAAGCGGCACCTGACCCGCAGCGGCATCGTTTTGGTCGAACCCTGGTTTGAACCCGACCCATCAGCCCCGCCAAGAAGAATCAGCATGGGAACCGCTGAGCAGGGTGACCGGAAGGTGTGCCGCATCATGGTGACGAACACCGAGGGCGCCTTTTCGGTGATGGCCGCCCATCATCTAACTGTCGAAAATGGAGAGGTCGATTACTTCATCGAGCATCATCGGATGCGGTTGATGAGTCGCACTAAGCTCACAGAACTGTTTGGCGAGGCTGGCTTTAAGGTCGCGTATGATGCAAAAGGGCTAACGGGACGAGGGGTGTATACCGCGCGGGTTTGAGGATCAGGCTTTCGATGACCGTCGATAACGCCTTCACTGGATCGACGGTTTGAGTTGGACCCCTTCTCCGAGGCCTATAACCATCACAAACGCGAAGATCCGCAAAATCATATCGTTTATTGTTCTCATTCGTGCTCGCCCCACTTTCTTGAAGCGACTAAATCAATCTACAAAAATCTTGGTCAGCTAATGGGTGCGAACCTGGCCGTAATAGGAGCTCGGTCCGTGCTTCCGTAGAAAATGCTTATCGAGCAGGTGTTTAGAGATTGGTTGTGCCTCAGGATTAAGTTCAATGGTTCTCATCGCCATTTCCGCCACGATCTCCAGCGCCAGAGCGTTTTCGACCGCTTTTTTTCCGCTTGAGCCCCAAGCAAAGGGTCCGTGGTTGCGAACGAGCACGGCGCAAACTTCGTTCGGGTCAAGTGTCCTGAAGCGTTCGACGATCACATTGCCGGTTTCCCACTCGTAAGCGGACTCGATTTCCTGGGCCGTCATGATGCGTGTAACCGGTACGCTGCCATAGAAATAGTCGGCGTGGGTGGTCCCGAAGCAGGGGATTTCGCGGCCCGCCTGGGCGAAGGCGACGGCGTTGCGCGAATGGGTATGCACCACCGCTCGAACGTCTTGGAATGCCTGGAACAAACGGCGGTGTGTCGGGGTGTCCGAAGAGGGGCGCAGAGACCCCTCAACGATTCGTCCTTCGAAGTCGACGATCACTATGTCGTTGGGCTGCATGACATTGTAATCAACGCCGCTAGGTTTAATTGCGAAAACCCGGCGAGCCGGATCGGCCACGCTGACGTTCCCGAACGTAAGGTCAATCACCTTATATTCCGGCAACAACAGGTTGGCTTCGTAACACTCTTCCTTGATCTCACTATAATTGCTCATAGCGACGCAATTCAGCCGATCATTTGCTTGTCCATGTACCAAAGCACAGCCCGGCCTTATATCTCCCTCAAACCGGTCGCGAAGTGATAGTAAATCTCGTTATCACGAAGCCGGTGCTTGAACTCGCGCAGGTGCGTCTCGCGATCAATGATCGCTAGTTCCACGCCTGCAATTTCTGCAAAATCTTCCAAGTATTCGGTCGTGGCGACATAACTATAGACGGTGTGATGCGCCCCACCGGCATAAATCCAGGCAGCCACCGCGGTCTTGAAATCTGGGAAGCATTTCCAAACGGCCCGCGCCACGGGCAGCTTCGGCAACGGCTCGAGCGGTTTTACGGCCTGCACTTCGTTGACGATAAAGCGAAAGCGGTTTCCGAGATCGATAAGGGAGGCATTGATAGCCGGCCCCGGCGGAGCATTAAATACCAAGCGCACCGGGTCCTCCTTACCGCCGATGGCCAGGGGGTGAATTTCCAATGACGGCTTGTCCTCGGCGATGGATTCGCACACCTCTAACATGTGCGAGCCAAGCACCAGGTGACCATCCGGATGCAAGTGGTAAGTGTAATCTTCCATGAAGGAAGTGCCGCCATCGAGGTCGGCGGCCATCGCCTTCACCGCCCGAAGCAGGGCGCAGGTTTTCCAATCACCTTCACCTCCAAAACCGTACCCGTCCGCCATCAGACGCTGTACTGCCAGCCCAGGAAGCTGCTTTAGCCCGTGCAGGACTTGGAAGTTAGTCGTGAACCCTTTAAAATGGCCCTCCTCCAAAAAGCCCCGCAAACCCAGCTCAATGCGCGCCCCGTCGCGCAGCCCATTGTGACGCGCACCGCCTGAGCGCAGTTCTTTTCGCACGTTATAGCGTTGTTCGTATTCCGTACAAAGCTTGGTTACCTCATCATCGGTCGCCCGATTTACGTACTCAACCAGGTCACCGACGCCATAGCCGTTCACAGAAAAACCAAACTTTGCTTCAGCTGAGACTTTGTCGCCTTCAGTCACGGCAACGTCGCGCATGTTGTCAGCGAAGCGGGCGAACTTCGCCCCTTGCCAGTCATGCCAAGCCCGCACGACGCGCATCCAGATTGCGACTCGCTCCTGGACCTCGGCGTCTGACCAATGGCCGGCCACCACTTTGCGGTTCAGCCGTAGCCGGGTGTGAATGTACCCCGCCTCTCGATCCCCGTGCGCGGCCTGGTTCAGGTTCATAAAATCCATGTCTATCTCGCTCCAGGGCAGGTCACGATTGAACTGGGTGTGCAGGTGCAGGAACGGCTTCATCAAAAGAGAAAGGCCGCCGATCCACATTTTCGAAGGCGAGAAAGTGTGCATCCAGAGCACCAAGCCGCCGCAGTTTGGCGTGCTGTTAGCCCGGATGCAAAGCGTGCGAATTTCTTCAGGTCGGGTGAGCACCGGCTGAAACACCATGTTAAGCGGGAGTCGCTGGGAGGCGTTTAGTTGGTTAACGATCTGTTGCGAATGTTCCGTCACCTGGCGTAGCGCCTCTGGTCCATAAAGGTGTTGGCTGCCCGTGATGAACCAGATTTCAGGCGATTCAAGGTTTTGCATGTAGTGATTGTGGGAGAAGGTGCAACCTACCGTGCTGTCTGAGCTTCTTTAATGCAGATGAGGTCTTTCATCACACCCGGGAGATCCGCGGACCGATTGAGGCCGCCGAACGCGTCGTGCAATCGGCGGTACAACACATAAAGCTGCTCGTAAACTGCCTGACTATCCGGATCAGGCCGGTAGGTGACAGGTTTAAGGGAGGTCATGGCCTGTTCAGCAGAATGGAAATCCGGGCATCAGCCTTTCTCGGGTCCCGCTAGCACGGCGGCGGCCATGGCTGACCCGAGCGCGCACGCCTGGCTCGAGGTTGGCATTTGCATGGTGCACCAGCGAATTAGGTTATCGGAATCTTCGACGAATGAAGAAGCCGTCCCGCAAGATTGCCGACTCCATTTTCTGCGAGCGAAATCGTAGCGCAAGCAAATTGTTAAAAACATTCGAACCGTCAGTTAAGTAAGCGATATTGATTGCTGCGCCAAACATATTAAAGCTCGCAGTATCGAATTACTCGGCGTTCGCGGGGCAGCCGCTGTCGGCTACCCAATTCCGCGGAATGGCTCGCCATCCTTCTCCGCTTAAAAAAACAATCGCCTTGGCGCACTGCCCCGCGCGACCGGCTCAACTATTTCAGAATCAGCATTGCAGGTGTCTCGTAAAACCGTTTGGAAAACCGGGCGCACCCGATCGGCCAGCGTTTGGTTTGCATCACCAATTCGACCGGCCAGTCTGAAGGCCAGTGTTGCTCAAACCAGGAGTCGATCGCTTCTTCGCTAATCCGGTCGATACCGTGGAAAGATGGTCGGTTTCAACCCCTTTTCGGCCAGCAATCATCTGATCTCGAACAAACGCCCCCAGGTCGAGCAAGAGTAGCCGTAAGCTTTCCAGGTCTGAGTCCGAGAAGGGGAGCGCAGGCAAAGCAGTCATTTTGGAAGGCGGTGTCTACGGATGTCAGCGTTGTTCTCAGAAAAGACCACTCATTTCGAGGTATTGAAGCAAAAAATAACGGAAAATGATAACCACAGATTTCTCAGATAAGGTTGAGGGGTCTTTTGTGGTTCTCGGAAGGATTTGAACACAAGGCCTCAACGTCACAAAGACCAGCAACAAAATGCCTGGAGTAGCAGCCTGCGAGACAAAGGTACTTGCTTTCTGCCCGTCTCCCTGTTTAGCGTTTGCGAGCTTTTTTCCGAATCCCCCAACCTCCCGCACTGACTATGGCCAGACCTGTTACCCTTTTCACCGGCCAGTGGGCCGACCTCACCCTGAACGAACTTGCTCCAATAGCAAAAAAGATGGGCTTCGACGGGCTCGAACTTGCTTGTTGGGGCGACCACTTTGACGTCAACAAAGCGGCTCAATCGAAGGAATACTGCCAGGAGCGGTGGCGCATTCTTACCGAAAACGGGCTGACGGCTTTCTCCGTATCGAATCACTTAGCCGGTCAAGCGGTTTGTGACCTGATCGATGAACGTCATCAGGCAATTCTCCCACCGGAAATCTGGGGCAATGGAAACCCGGAGGGCGTGCGCGAACGCGCCGCTGAAGCGATGAAAACCACTGCCCAGGCCTGCCGGAACTTTATTGATGCAAAACCGTCGAAAGACCTTGATTTTCCCGCGGTCGTCAACGGGTTCTCAGGGTCCAGTATCTGGCACGCGGTTTACGCCTTTCCACCAACCAGCCAAGCGTATCTCGACAAAGGCTTCGCCGATTTTGCGAAACGCTGGGTTCCGATTCTCGACGCGTTCGATGCAGTCAACGTGAACTTTGCTCTGGAAGTTCATCCGACAGAGATCGCCTTCGATATCGCCTCCGCTCAACGCGCCCTGGAAGCGGTCAACAATCATCCGCGATTCGGCTTCAATTACGATCCATCGCACCTCGGATATCAGGGCGTTGATTACGTTCAGTTCATCTACAATTTCAAGGATCGGATCTATCACGCGCATATGAAAGATGCCTGGTGGGGACACGGAACCGGCGAGGTGGGTGTCTTCGGCGGACACACCGACTTCGGCGATCGGCGGCGCTACTGGGACTTCCGCTCCATTGGGCACGGTGACATTAAATTCGAGGACATCATTGTTGCGCTGAACGATATCCGGTATCGCGGTCCGCTCTCCATCGAATGGGAAGATGGCCGCATGGATCGGGTGCATGGAGCAACGGAATCCTGCCGGAATACGCGGTCCTACGACTTCGAACCAAATCGGGCGGCGTTTGATGCCGCGTTTCAGAAGAAGGCGTAACGAGGCACTATGAGCAGAAGATTGCAAATGGGAATGGTCGGTGGCGGCCCCGGAGCCTTTATTGGGGCGGTACACCGGATCGCGGCAAGTTTAGATGGCAAAATCGATCTGGTTGCCGGAGCGTTCTCCAGTTCGGCCGACAAATCGAAGCAACAAGGCGAGGAACTCGGCTTGAATCCAACCCGGGTCTATCCTGATTACCGAACCATGGCCGCAGCCGAAGCCAAGCTGCCAAAAGGTGAACGCATCGACTTTGTCTCGATTGTCACTCCGAACAATTCACATTTCCCGGTCGCCAAGACTTTCCTCGAGGCAGGATTCAATGTGGTCTGCGATAAGCCTATGACCTTCAATCTCGAAGAGGCCAAACAGTTGCGGGACATCGTTAAACATACGAAAAAGGTGTTTGCGCTCACCCATAACTACACAGGATATCCGATGGTGAAGGAAGCGCGCGAGATGGTGCGCCGTGGCGACCTCGGAAAACTTCTGAAGATTGTGGCGGAGTATCCACAGGGCTGGTTAATCAACGCGATTGATGCGGAAGGCCAGAAACAAGCTTCCTGGCGAACCGACCCCGCAAAAGCCGGCGCAAGCAGCTGCATCGGTGATATTGGCACGCACGCCGAAAATCTGGGGCGTTACATTAGCGGGCTGGAGATAGCCGAACTCTGTGCCGATTTCACCACGTTTGTTCCCGGGCGCCGACTGGAAGACGATGGCAATCTGCTGATCCGCTACGAGGAAGGAGCCCGCGGGGTGCTCTACGCTTCCCAGATTTCTGCCGGCGAAGAAAACAATCTCACGATCCGGGTGTACGGTACGCAGGCTTCGCTCGAATGGCATCAGGAACATCCGAATGAGTTGATCGTCAAGTATCCTGATGCACCGCGGAAAACATTTCGCCGCGGCAACAACTACGTCAGCGAAACAACCAAGAAATTCACTCGTCTGCCGTTTGGCCATCCGGAGGCTTTTCTCGAAGCTTTCGCGAATATCTATCTTGAAGCAGCCCGCGCGATCACCGCGGAAGTCGAAGGAAAGCCAATCCCGGCGGATTGCGACTTTCCCACGGTCGACGACGGAGTTGAAGGAATGGCGTTTATTGCTACCGCGGTGGAAAGCGCAAAGAACGGCAGCGTGTGGACCAAGATGAAACGCGTCTAAAGAAGGCTGCCCGAGCGTGCGCGCGTAGGATACGTTAGTATTTCCGCAGAGGAAGCATCGGCAGTCTGACGTTCCTGTCCTGTCATCGACCTGATTATGCCCAGCCGTCAGAACCAGGAGCGTCTTTTGATCGGGACTCACTACCGAACTGATGCCTCCGCTGGAAACAAAATCAGGAAAATCGGGAAACCCGGGATTTAATCGTTGCAGCATCGAGCGAGGAGCCGCTGTAGAATCGGATCGCGTCCATAGGGAAGTCCCGTTAAAAACTGGATTATCCGTCGCCCCGAAGATCTTTGGCGGAGGGGGAAGCAAGCATGCACGCTCCGAAATTGTTGTTGCTCACTGATGCTCTAACGGAGGCGGAGACTGTCGAGCTACCGCTCCTTGGATTGACCTGTTTGATTTATGGCCTTGCGCTATTGATCGGTCGATTCCTCAAACGGCGAGTTCGCGTCCAACTGGATTGGACCTACCAGATTTTTGCCTTGGCGCTAGCGGTTTATCTCGGCGCGCTCATTCTCGGAAAACAGGACCTTCCGGGCATAAAGGAAGCCGGATTCCTCGCTCTTTTTTTTGGAGCATTCCCCTTCAACGCTCTCCTGCACCGGTTTTTCTGGCCACTCTACGGCTACCCCGGACCAAAACCGCGAATCCCAACATTTTTGCCCCAGGTCGCTGCGCTGCTGGTCGTCATTGCCTTCTGGGTGATCGGTCTGGGAACCTTTTATCACATCACTGTCACCGGTCTCTTAGCCGGGTCGGGTGTTATCGCGATCATCATCGGTCTCGCTTTGCAAGAGACACTGGGCAATATCTTTGCCGGGTTCGGCCTACAAGCCGGCAAAACCTTCCGGGTCGGCGACTGGCTGATCGTCGATGGTCAACACGTGGAGGTGGTCGAGCTGAACTGGCGTTCGACGAGGTTCCGCAACAATGATGAAGCCAGCATCAGCGTACCAAACAGCCAGCTGGCGAAAGCGAAGATCATCAATCTCTATTATCCAACGCCGGTGCACGCAATGCGGATAAAAGTCGGCGTCGAATACCGCATCGCGCCCAACGAGGTGAAGGAAGCCCTGATCAAAGCGGCGCTTTCCGTCGATGGCGTCTTATCCGAGCCGGCTCCATACGCTTTCCTGACCGAGTTTGGCGATTCAGCGATCAACTACGAATTGAAGTTTTGGCTACGCGACGGGCGGCGCTATCCCCGAATCAGCGACGCAATTCGGACCAACTGCTGGTATGAGTTCTCTCGCCGCGGAATCCCGTTTGCTTTTCCTGTCCGCGTGTGGGAACGGGCGCGGACAGCGGCGCATCGGCCTGACCAAAAGATCGAGTGGTTGGAAAAACAGCCGCTTTTTGCTTCGCTGGCGCGATCCCAGCTTGATCAACTCGGCCAGGCCACCCAACAGGTGCGTTTTGGCAAAGGAGAAACGATCATCCAAGAAGGGGAGCCCGGCGACTCGATGTTCATCCTTGTCTCCGGGAGGGCGGTAGTGTTTGTCCAAAAAGAAAGCCGGCTCCTGCGGGTGGGTACGCTCAAAGCAGGGGATTGTTTCGGTGAGGTTTCTCTTTTAACCGGCGAACCGAGAAGTGCTACGGTAGTGGCTGAGAGTGACTGCTCGGTGATCGAAGTGCCGAAAGCTCCGGTTAGCGTGTTGCTCCATCAAAATCCCGAGCTGGCTGAGCGACTCAGCGAAACTCTGGCGCAGCGCCGTTTGGCCACCCAGAATGAGCTGGAGCGTTTAGAACTGGAAGGTACCACAAATGTCGCGACGCAGACAAAAGAAAGTCTGCTGGCCCGGCTTCGCTTGTTCTTTGAGCTCTGAAGGTAAAATAGCGTTATGCCGAACCAGGGTGACAAAACAACTTGGGATCAACGCTTCATGCGACGGGCGCTCCACGAAGCAAAGAAAGGACTGGGCAGCGTCAGCCCCAATCCGGCGGTCGGGGCGGTTATTGTCCGCGAGAGAGAGATTCTGGCCATCGGTTTTCATCAGAGGGCGGGCCTTCCTCACGCCGAAGTAGAAGCAATCAACAAGGCAGGTGGTCCAATTGCATGTCGCGGCACGACTCTTTACGTCACCTTGGAACCTTGTTCCACCACCGGACGGACCCCGCCCTGTATCGAAGCAATCCTCGCCGCCGGGATCCGACGGACCGTCATCGGCGCCATCGATCCGAATCCAATTCACCGCGGTCGAGGCTTGGTGGAGCTGCGTAAGCACGGAGTCGAGGTCACCGAGGGCGTCCTCGCGGCCGAGTGCACGCACTTGAACGCTGGCTTTAATCGCTGGATCCAGACGGGAAGGCCATGGCTCATCGTTAAGGTAGCGCAGTCGCTCGATGGTTACTTGACGCGCCCTCCGACCGAGCCACGCTGGCTGACCAGCGAACGCTCCCGATCGCTTGTCCATCGTCTACGAGCCAGCGTCGATGCAGTTCTGGTTGGTGCGGCCACAATTCGATCGGATGACCCGCAGCTCACGGTGCGTCCCCAGCGGGGCAATCGCCAGCCATGGCGCGTGATTGTGACCCGATCGGGCAACCTGCCCTATAACGCTCGCGTTTTCACCGACCCGTTCCGGGATCGCACTTTGGTTTTTCGCAATCAGGCGTGGGAGAGCGTCTTGCAGCAGCTCGGCCAACGCGGCATCACGCGCCTGCTCGTGGAAGGCGGCGGCGAGATTACCGGCGAACTGCTCGACCGTGATCTGATTGACGAGATCTGGTGCTTCTACGCGCCTTTCTTGACCGGAGGAAACATTCCCGCCTTTCGTGGGATTGGCGCCGCGGACAATGAACAAGCCAAGACGCTCCGCGAGCCTCGGTTTCGCCGGTTGGGAAACGATCTGCTGCTCACCGGCTTCCTGCACGAAGCGTAGAAGCGGGCGCCAAGAGCGAAAATTTGCAGTGGAAGTCCGCAGCCGCGATTCGAAAGCCAGGCGCGATACAAAACAAAGACCTGCCGGCGTCGGCAGGTCTTCCGGATTAACTCCCAGGAATGTTGTCGATCTCCACGAGCACCCCACTTCCTAGGAAATCATCGTTAAGTATGAGCGGGACGGCGAAGTGACGGAGCTCGGCGCGAATTCGTTCATAGATTTCTGGAGGCAAATCTCCGAGTCGGATAGGGAACAGTATCAGAATGGTTTTTCATGAATCCAAAAATGCCGCCGCAAGCTGAGGTCCTGCTGTATCTTGTTTAAAGAAATTAGCGCTAGGAGACCGATCAGCCCGGATGCTCCTGCGACCGCACTGACGATGGCTGGCGTCATCGACTTATTACATTTCTTCGCAGTATGTCAGTAACGAATCCGTTCCATGTCCTCGATGAGCACTTTCTGGCCGGGGCGGTCGTAGAGTTTGGTGGTCCGGCTGTCGGCATGGCCAGCAATCCGCTGCGCGGCTTCAAGAGTGCCGTCATTTTCCAGAAAATTCGTGATACCGGTGGCCCGAAACGAGTGAGGCGAATAGTGCGCCGGCAATCCAGCCTGTTTCAGCCGGCGCTTGAGCATCTCCCAGGCGTGTTTCCGCGTTAGTGGATGGCTCGATAGTTTGCCTGTTTGTCGCGCGGCGGCCGGAAAAAGAGGGTGCGCGGACCCCAATAATGACCGGGTCAGTTCCAACGGGCAGGAGCACCCTGCTCAGGCCGTCGAATGCCTTCTTGAGCTTCGCGATGTTGAACTTCACCTGTGTTAGCATCTCGGCGGCTGCGCGACCCGCCTTCGCCTTGTCTGGATCGCTCATCATATCGACGAGCATCGTGGGCACGATCTGCCACCACACCGGTTGCGTCACCGATTCTATAGGCGAAGTTGTCTTAGATTTTGGCTACTGATTTCAAATGCGATATCACGCGCAGCCTTCTCGGAGCCGAGATCCAGTACGGTTTCGCCTTCATGGAGTTGCGCCAATGCCGTAGGATTGCCGCAACCGAGCGAATCCAGCACCGCTTCCTTTGGCAGAGTGTCGGTTTGCAGGGCGTTATAAAGGTTCGAGGTTATCGGGTCGCAGCAATCAAGTCCGGACCGGGGACCGCAGCAGGAGCTTTCTCCCGATTGCACGCGTAGTACAGCCTGCCCGTATTTCTCTTTTACTATCTCTTTGATTTCCATTCCTTGGCCTTTCTTTTTAAAAACCGTCACCGGCACAAGCTCACAATCGCCTGTGGTTCAACCGCCTTGTTGCGGGTACAGCATTCGGCATAGAGAAATCCTAAAAGCTCTCGCAGCGCATCCGCGTTCGCTGAATACCGGAGGAAGGTGCTTTCGCGCTGAACTTTCACCAAACCTTCGTTCTTCAGCTTTTCCGGATGATGCGAGAGCGTGGAAGCGGTGACGCCAAGCTCAGTCATGATGTCGCCTACCACCATACCGTCAGAATGCGCCGAGAGCAGCAGCCGCATAATACGCAGACGCGGTTCTGTGCCGAGCGCCGAGAACATATCCGCGAACCGCGCGACCTGTTCTTCTGCCGCTTTTTTACTCGTTGCCATAAGTTTTAATGATTTGATGCTTCTGTAAGAACAGCATTATCCAATTAAGCAACGGAATTCCATTCATTGCATCGAAGGCGATTGGAGCGCGGAGCGGGCTTACCTATGACGCGCTCAACCGGCGAAAGAGCAATTCAAGCGTTCTTAACTATTCTGAGCGCAGAGGTCTGAATAACTCACGGATCTCCTGGGCCAATGCCTCCGGCTGCTCCATCGCAGCGAAGTGTCCCCCCGTGGCATCACACTCCAGCGACGGATATCCCTGAAGACTCGTTCTGCTAAAGAACGGGCGGCCGTACTATCTCATGAGGGAACTCACAATAGCCGGCGGGAACAGTGACGATGTTGGTCTCCTCGGTCTGCCATGAGCTATGCCTACGCGAATAATAGGGCCAGAAGGACGAACCGATCGCGCCCGTGAACCAATACAACCCAATATTCGCGAGAAGCCGGTCCCGCGTGAAAACAGTTTCGATGTCTCCTGCGCAGTCAGACCGCGCACGAAATTTCTCTACGATCCAGGCAGCAAGACCCGCCGGGGAGTCCGTCAGAGCAAAGGCGAGCGTCTGGGGCCGAGTACCTTGAATCCAGCCATAACCGGATTCCTCCTTCATCCAGGCCCGGAGCTCCTCAAGGTAGCGGCTCTCCTCCGGCGTGCGAGCGGATAACCCCTCCGCGTTATGGCCCACCGGCATCATGTTAAGGTGCAATCCCGACATACGCTCCGGGTAAGCGAGACCAAGGCGCGCCGTGATCCTCGAGCCCCAATCTCCGCCCTGCGCACCAAAACGCCTGTAGCCCAGAACGTCTGTCATCAACTCGGCGAAACAGTCGGCAATTGCTTCGATCCCAAAGCGCGCCTGACCTGAAGTGAAGGAAAGACCATAGCCTGGAAGCGATGGCACGACGACCGTGAACGCATCAGCAGGATCTGCTCCGAACCGACCTGGATCAGTCAGCCTTATCAGCTCAAGGAACTCGAAGACCGAACCGGGCCAGCCGTGGGAGAGAAGCAGCGGGTGAGGATCAGGACCATTCCCAAGGACGTGCATAAAATGCAGGTCGATGCCTTGCAAGCTAACCTTGTATTGAGGAAAGGAATTCAGCCTCGCCTCTTGAGCACGCCGGTCGAAGCCATCTCGCCAATAGTCGACAAATCCTGCCATCCAATTGAGATCCGTGCCATAAGCCCATGGCTCACCGGGCGCTTGATCAGGGAATCGCGTCCGTGACAGGCGCTCTCGCAAGTCGGCAAGAGCCGCATCTGGAACGTGTAGGTTGAAAGTTTCGGGTTGTTTGCTTGTCATTGTGTTTCTCCAGAGAGTTGTGGAAGCCGGTGCGGAGCGGTGACCAGGGAAAGGGTAGCGGCCATCGCCGCGACGATGATCACCGCGCCGGCCAGACCAACACTCGCTAATCCGAAAAGATCAATCACCCGGCTCCCGATGAAAGCACCGAGGGCAATCCCGATGTTGCCGCCGGAGATATTAAAAGAAGCGCCCAAGGCGGGCCGGCCTTCCCCCGCTTTCATGACCCGAGTGTGTGAGACGGTAAAGAAGGCGGCCTGGCAGAACCCAGGACGGCCAGGACCAGAGCAAGCACGAAGCTCTCTTTGATGAAAGGTACCAAGGCGATCAGACCAATGGCCAAGGGAAGACAAAAGAGGACCGAAGCGCCCAGTGGGATGACGATCGACCAGACGTCCTCCTGCCCAATTCCCAAATAAACCGATGCCGCCGAAGCCCATCAGAATCCAGCCAACCGTAGCACCGTTGAAGCCAGCCAATTTTTCCAGGATATCAGCCAGGTAGGTGTAGGAGGTAAACATTCCGGCAAAAACCAGGAGAGAAAGAAAGGTGTGCCCAAGGATCTTTGGCTGACGCAAAATGGCCAGCTGTTGCAGAATCGGGATTCGTTCCTGTTTACTCGGGATGCGCGGCAGAAAGATGCAAAGGAAAACCGCCTTGGCTAGCTAAGCTAGCACCGCTAGAACGGCAAAGGCACTTCGCCAGCCGAATCGGTCTGAGATCAAGGTACCGATTGGAATACCAAAGATGGTGGCGGCGACAACTCCGAAGGAGACTATGGAAATAGCTTTCCCGGCATTTTCCGGACCCGTGATTTGCACCGCTGTGTCACTCGCCAGCGACCAGAAAACGGGCAGCATCAGCGCCGGAATGAAACGCGCTAAAGCCATCACTCAGATATTAGAAGCTCCTGCTGCGACCAGATTGCAGAGAGCAAAAAGCAAGAGGGTAAAGATAAAAAGTTTTTTGCCTTCGTAACCAACCAGACGAGCAGTCAGGAAAGGTCCTGCAGCCGCCACGGTCAGAGCAAAGAGGGTGACTAAAAGGCCGGCCTGGGAGACGCTGACTCCGAGATCTGCGGCCATCGATGGTAACAAACCGACGATAATGAATTCGGTCGTCATCACCGTAAAGCCCGCGGCCGACAAGAGGACAATCGGCAACAACGAAGCCCGATGAACTGGTGCCGGTCTTTTGCAATGATCACGTTTTCGAAATCAGGTGAGTTGGACATCTGCTTCATTTGGGTCAGCGTTTTGGCTGTTGCTGGTTCGAGACCGCCCCATCGCCGTGAGGAGGACTACTTTTCCGACGAAAGGACAATTCATCATTCAATGTATACCGATAGGTACGAATGTTAGCTCTGGACATCCTGTCGTCAATGATTTATTTACCGATTAGTATGAAAGTCGGTAATCCTGCCCCGCAGATCGGCCGTCCTCGCGCCTTTAATCCGGAGGTAGCTCTGGAAAAAGCCCTGCAAGTATTTTGGCGCCGAGGGTATGCCGGCGCTTCTCTCTCCGAATTGACCGCAGCCATGGGCATTACCCGGCCTAGCCTTTACGCTGCTTTTGGAAACAAGGAAGAGCTCTTTCACAAGGCGTTGGACCTCTACATGGGAGGCCCGGCCAACGGTTCCAGTGAAGCATTGCAGGAAACAACCGCGCGCGCCGTGGTAGAACATTTACTTAATCGCTTGGTCGCTCTTTTGTCTGATCCTCATCACCCCGCCGGTTGCCTCCTGGTTAAAGGAGGCCTCTCCTCTGCCAAGGCTGATGATTCGATTCGCAATGAAATGATCAAACGCCGGTTAGCTGGAGAGAATGCTCTTCGAGAACGCTTTGAACGGGCAAAGGCGGAACGAGACCTGCCCGCAAACAGTGATCCGGCTGGGTTAGCCTTCTACGTAACCACCATAACTCAAGGAATGACGGTCCAAGCCGTGAACGGGACAGACGAAAACGAGCTGCGCCGTTTAATCGAGATGGTGCTGCAAACCTGGCCCAGCCTCGTCGAGAGTTCCGGGCTGCGCGCGTTCGACTCCACCGTAGGGGGAGAGCAGCACTGAAGGCGGAACTCTCCGCTTCTGAAGCTCGTCGCGCCGCGCTTACGGCGCAGGGTTTCAACGCGATGCGTCGCCACGAGGCTGTCGGCACGGCGCAGCTGTGCAAGGGCGTAGATCGGCTCGCCTTCTTCAGATCGACAGCGTGAACATTCTCGTGCGCGCTCAGTATCTGCACTCTTCTCACGCCTGGGTTCATACGAACTCGCCCTCCTCGACGCGATGATGGCAGCCAAACCCAAGCGCTTCTTCGAATATTGGGGGCACGAGGCGTCGCTGCTGCCTATCGACTGCCAACCCCTGCTGCGCTGGCGTATGGCCCGCGCACTTCGCGGCCGGGGTGTGTAGCGGCAACTCGAACCCTTTGCGGGGGAGAAGCGGGGCGAGGCCGATGCCCTGCTCGCCCGCATCGAGAAGGAGGGGCCGCTGGCCGCTTCCGATGTGGCGGATACCAGAGCCTCGAAGGGCATGTGGGTGTGGAGCGCCGCCAAGCATGCGCTGGAATGGCTGTTCTGGGCGGGGCTGGTCGCCGCAACACACCGCCGAGGCAGCTTCGAGCGCGTATACGACCTACCCGAGCGGGTGTTGCCCCGCGCTACCATCCAACTCCCCACACCAAGCGGCGTTGACGCCCGGCGGGCGCTCCTTCGCGCGCTCGGTGTCGCGACGGCGGACGACCTGCGCGATTACTATCGCATCCCCGCCGCAGACGCGCGGCTGCCGATCGAACAGTTGGTCGAAGAGGGAACCATTATCCCCGTGCGCGTGCGCGGTTGGCAGCAACAAGCCTATTTGCACAAAGATGCGCGCGCCGGCCGCAAGCTCGAAGGCTCGGCGCTGCTGTCGCCCTTCGACCCGCTCATTTGGCACCGTCCGCGAACCGAGAGATTATTCGGATTCCGTTATCGTCTCGAAATCTACACGCCCGCCCACAAGCGCGAGCACGGTTACTACGTGCTGCCCTTCCTGCTGGATGGCGTGCTCGTCGCCCGCGTGGACCTGAAGGCGGATCGCAAAGCCGGCACGCTGATCGTCCAGCGAGCGCACGTCGAGCCAGGTGCGCCGCAATGCACGGTGGAACGGCTGATCGAGGAGCTTCGCCTGATGGCGTCATGGCTTGGACTGGCGGGCCTCGCCATTGCGCCGGTTGCTGGCATCGACCGTCTCTTCGCGACCCTCCACGTCGGGGCACACCCGGCATTTGCCGAGCTGGCACCCGCGCAATCCGAGATGGCCTGTTATGGATGAGCAGCCGGTGAGAAGCGTCGAGACCGCCGCCCTGTGGATCGCCTACGTCGAACACGGTCCAACCAATGGTTGGCCGGTAATCCTGTCGCACGGCTTCCCCTACGACGTGCATGCTTTCGATGAAGTGGCTTCGATCCTCGCGCGAGCAGGAGCGAGGGTCATCGCCCGTATGCTGCGGGCGGCCACGCCCCGCGCTATCCAGCTTGCCGACGCTCTAGGTCTGGAACGCCCGATCCTCGGTGGTTTCGATTGGGGAGGCAACGCGTCCTGCGTGGCGGCAGCGCTGTGGCCAGAACGAATTGGCGGCCTTGTATCATACGCGGGCTACGACGTGATCGATGTGGGTCGACAACGGCATCCCGTCGCACCATCGCTTGAGCGCGTCTTCCGGTATCAGCATCTCTTCCAGACCGAACGCGGACGCGAATGCCTGACTGAACACCGCCGCGAACTGTGCCGGATGCTGTGGAGCGAGTGGTCGCCCGGCTGGCAATTCGATGAAGCGACGTTCGCTCGGTCCGCGGTCGCTTTCGAAAATCCCGACTTCGTGGATGTCGTGACCATTGTTACCGCTGCGCCTTGGGCCTTGAGGCGGGCGACCCTGCGTTGCAACCGCTTGAAGACCTTCTGGCGCAGAAGCCCACGGTGAAGGTTCCGACGGTGACGATCGACGGCGCGACCGACCCGCTCAAGCCTGGTGGGACCGCAGAGCACGCCCGCATGTTTGTCGGGCTGCATGAACACCGCGTCGTCGAGGCGGGACAACGCCGCCGGAACGGAAAACAGCTCCTCGGAACAGCCCAGATGCGGGACCAATGGAGCATGTCGCACTCCCTAAAAGTGAGCGACTCGACTGAGCTCGTCGTAGTCCTGCAAACAACGATTTACAGTTTAAGCGACCGAGGCTGGTCCCGACGACAGATCGCACGCGAGCTTGGGATCGATCGAGAGACCGGCGGTCCGGTATTTGCGGTTAGCAAAACCAGCCCATTCCGACCGACGGCAATGGCAAGCGGAGCGAATCCTCGAGATCAACGGTCTAACTCAGGTGAACACGACGGTGATAGACGCTAAGGGAAAGCCTAGTGATCGGCCAACTGTAATCCTCCAATTCTGGCTCCTTCCTCAAGATAACGTCGTGTCGCAAAAGTTCTAAGTTTTGCGAAACGCTTTTCCCGCTCGTGCTTACCTCGATGACGCATTTGCAAAAGTTTGTTGCAAAAATATGTCGTTTTGCGAGGATTTTTGCAAACGCTCGCAACTAGCTCGAAGATGAAGATCGGCTATGCGCGCGTTTCTACTCTTGAGCAAAACCTGGACCTTCAACTGCAGGCTCTGAAAAAGGCAGGATGTAGAAGAATATTCCAGGAGAAGATTTCCGCCGGCACCCGCAATCGTCCAGAGTTCCAACGGATGCTCGATCAGATTCGCGCTGGTGACACGATCGTTGTCTGGAAACTTGATCGCTTGGCGCGCTTCACCCGCGACCTCCTTGAGACGATGGAAATGATTCAACAAGCTGGTGGGAAGTCGTTATCGGAGCCATGGGCTGATACGACCACGCACGCCGGAAGAATGATCATGACCATTTTTTCCGGAATCGCGGAGTTTGAACGCGGACTGATCCGGGAGCGGACCAGTGCCGGACGAGAAGCAGCGAGAAAAAGAGGAGTCCGTTTTGGCCGACCACGAAAGCTCACACCTGAGCAAGAAAACTTGGCGCGGCGTCTTGTGTCAGAGGGAAAGGCCGTCCGAGAGATCGCCGTAGCTTTCAAAGTCCATGCGGCGACGATTTATCGACTGGCCTATTCAGCGACTGGAATGGCTAACTGAAAAGAACGCGGGGAAGCCCCGAGGTTTTAATTTGTCACCGGGCGGATCAGGACGCTATTGGTTGCTAGGGCTCGCCGTAGGAGACGATGTCGCGGCCGGTGGTGGGGTTACGTTGAAGGTCAGCATCCGAATCTTCCAGGTATCGCCCTCACGAACATTAATCGCTCCCCAATAGCCTTTGAGTTGTATAGGACCGCCGCTCTTGCCTTGAAGAGTAAAACTCCATTCCCCGGTCCTCCAGACCTCATTGCCAGCCGTTCCTATCATGTGAGGGGAACCCTGATCGTCCTTGTTGAGATGGTTGCTGAAATGCCCTTGCTGGAACATCCCCGTGAAAAGCTTCTCGATGGCCTCCCGACCGAAAACAGGTCCTTGCGGAGTCACCTGAACCGCGTCCTCCGTGTACAGCGCGGCCATGGCAGCGGCATCGCCGTTATTGAATGCCTCGTCAAACTTCTTAACGATCTGCTCGTCTATCTGTGAAGCAGCCGTGTCTTTTTGTTGGGCGAACGCTGGCACAGCAAAGCTTATCGCCAGCCATACTAGGGCAACTACTAAGCGCATTTTCATTGTCTCCTGCTGGTGTTCTTGATTCGCTTGTCGCATAACGACCTGCCGCGAGATTTCTCACGTCACCAGTGACATCCGTGTCGCCGGGGGTCAGGAAAATCAAGGCCTTTGGTCAAGGTCTCTGGGCGACACCCGATTGGACGTCTCGCCCGATTCGGTGTCAATGAGAAATTGCGATGTGCGCGATCAGTCTGACTGAGGCGACCTTTTGGACCACCGCTATTGCAAACGCCGGCTACGGAAACGATTCTGCATTGCCGCATCTGTTCCGGCATCAGATCATCACTTTTCTGACCCGCAAAGGAATCATCAGATAGCCTTACTGCAATCGAGGTGACACCGAAATTGCGAGGCCGTCCAATTGGCGTGTTGCCCAGAGATCTTCGACCGAAGGCCTTCCCTCTGCCCCCGGCGACTCGGAGGTATCCCGTAGCAGGTCGTTTAGGCGACAAATCATCCAACCCCTTGGAGGAGACAATGAAAATGCGCTTAATAGTTGCCCTTGTATGATTTGTTTAGGACCCTAGTCCTTGCCTTGAATAGTCATACTCCATCCTCCGGTTGCCCACATCTCATTGCCAGCCGTTCCTAATAACGTGAGGGGAATTCTCATCGACCGTGACGATTTCGTTGCTGTGATGAAATTGCTTGAACTGGTCTTCCCAATATGTCTCGATGGCCTGCCGACCGTTAACCGGTCCCGTGTCAGCAAAGCTGATTGCCAATCCTTGAGGGATACTGGTCAGTGATTCGTGAGGGCGATGATTGGAAGATCCGGATGCTGACCTCCAACGTAACCCCAGCACCGGCACCGGCTACTCAGACGAAGTAGATGATGTTGGGTGTTGGGGAGCAGCGGAGCAGAAAACCGGTTTAATGCAAATTTCAAGCCGAAATGGTGGATAGCGCCTTCCAGGTCTTCCGGCTTGCACACATCGAACGCCTGCACTTTGACATTGTGTTTCTCGGCCGTGGCTTCTCTGACCGAAAATAGATGCTCGTTCCCCGGATACGTCTTGTTAGCGAGCACTGCCAGCGGGGAGGTCGACCTTCAATGATAAGGCCCCTCTGTATACGATTTTTTTCTTTTTCGAAGATCGGTGTTCGAGCATCGCAATCGAAAATGCGTCGGAACCCGGCGACGTGTACAATGCATGGTCCAGAAACGCCGAAATAGAAATCTTACGTTAAGCGGATTTGGCGTTGCCTCACGAATGCTTTCTCCTGACAGAGCAAGATTTCGTGTTATGGAGGAGCCATGATCCCGACCAACGCTACCATCATCCGAAAGGCGTACGACGACTTCGCTAATGGCGACATCCCCGCGGTCCTTGCGGCATTTGACACATCGATCACCTGGCATGTGCCTGGTCATGGTCCGTTGTCGGGCGATTACAAGGGCCACGACGAGATCGTGGGATTTTTCAAACAAACCTTGGCACTGTCCGGGGGTATCTTCGCCATCGAGGTTCATCATCTCCTTGCCGAAGAAGATGTGGTGGTAGTGCTCGTAACCGTGAAGGCGGAACGCAACAGTCGTTCCGCGGCATTCCCGGAAGTGCATGTATGGCGGCTTGCGAATGAAAAAGTCACCGAGTTCCGCGAATTCCAAGGGGACGAGCAGACAGAGGATCGCTTTTGGTCGTAGCGGACATCATTGATTGAAGCTGGGCCAGTCAGTCACGCTCGAGTCGATGAGCTTTGCAAGGAACTGGTCAGCCGCAGCTAGGTCTTTGCAAACGGTCTACGATTTAATTGCAAAAATCTAACCTCAAAATGTGCCAGTCTACGATTTACCTGCAATCGATAGCGGTCATGATTCACGTAGATACAACTCGACTCTTTCCGTGGTCCAAGTAGCAACACTGCTGCCGAAGAAATCCTGATCCTCTGTCCAAATCGGGAAATCGAGTAATCGAGCCACCGCGACTATCGGCCAATCGTCCGGGTCCCGAGTAAGGACGCACTCTCGGGGCAAGGTTTTCGTAGTCCTCATATAGGTGTGGCGAACTGAGAACATAATCGGCTCGAACCGACAAGATCCGCGGTTTTGAAAACCGAAGTACGTGAGAATCAGGGTCGCTCAAAACCACATTCGGCGAGAATGAAATGATTCGGGTGTTGGGAGCAACGGAGCTCCGCATTTTGCTCCGTTGCTCCTGGTTCGCGCAGGATACGAGCTGGTTGAGAGCTCAACCAGGTTGTACCGGTCATCGATTCTCCCGTTCCTCTGCCTTGCGGCCCTGGGAAAATATCCGCCGTGTTTCAAGCCTGTCCCGATCGCAAAATCCAGTCCGACTTGATCCGCCCCGGTTTGACCACCTGATATGATTTTGCGAAGCATTTGAGCATCTCGTCGCTTCAGCGTTTCAATCTTAATTGAAAACAAACGGCTCGTGCCGTGAATTCCTGCTTGTGTCACGGCAATCAAGCAAAGCGACTCGCGGGCTTCTCATCCCCAAATAAGACATCGGCGCCTGGTTCAATGAGTCTTCGACCTTTCGTAGTTGGTCCCCTTCCAACGGCGGTGCGGCTTCCTCCAGGTAGCCACGCAAAAGATAGATTAAATCGTTCTGACTGCCGATAATATGACGGTTCGTCCGCTTACTAAAACGGAACGTTGTGGATGAAAATGGCGCAAGGCCGGACAACCCCAGCTCGCGAGTCAATTCTTCACGGCGCCTGTGAAACTCTTCCACTACCGGAGCCAGGGAGCGTCGATAGCCTGAGGAGACGACAAACGTAAAAAAACAATCCTCTTCGCAAAACAGGACAAAGCGACCAAGGCGCGATACGGAACAGACATCCACGCTCCAGTTTGCCAGCATGTCAGGTCTCTTCTCCCCATAGCTTTCTCCGGCCAGTTCGCAGCGAAAAAGCCGCGCGAAACGGCCAGAAACGTGCAGCAGCAACACGCTCAAAGGGAACTCGACCTCGTTCGTACTATTCGTTTTGGCTGCCATGAGTTTCCCGAAAAAAAAGCAATCGCGCAACCTCCGAAGATCCAGACATCGAATTTCTTTTCGCCGATTTCCATCAACGGTCCAGTCGGTAACGCCAATAATCCGGATCTCGTCGATCATGTTTGACCGCTAAGATCATGATGTCGCGGTCCCTGAATGTGTATAATATCGAGTACGGAAATTTCGAAACCGGCAAGCTCGCACGCCAGGCCCAAATTCCCGGAAACGGTCCGGCCTAAGAATAATTGCCGCGATGGCCGTTTCGACGGCATGACGAACCTTTCAGCTGTTCGGTCATAAAACAAGAGGGCTTCGCGAAACTCGTCTCGAGCGTCAGGATGAAGCAGGAAACTCACTGTTGAGCCAACTGCTTCGCTAGCTGATGCATTTCCTTTAGCACCTGCTCGCCATCAAGAGGAGCCACTTCTCCGGACTCGATTTGGCGTATCCGCTCTTGAGCAATCGCGGCCCATTCACGTTCCGTAGCAGGTTCATATCCACCGAGCCAATCGCGAAGCTCCTCTTTTTCCTCGGGGGCCAGCTCTTCAATCGCTTTCTGGATTTTCAGTCAACCTGCTCATGCTCAAAAGGATCGGTTCAACTCTCTCCGAGCTTCTCACCCTTCCCTTTTTAGGTGGTCGGAACGCAGGTTATGTAGGACTAAACGTTAGGCGAGGCTAAATTTGTCTTGTCGTTTTGCGAATTATTTGGCCTAACTTTTTGCGCACTACTTGGCATAATTAACTTGCGGTCCCGACTCAATCGCCCCCTTGCAGGTGGCGTTAGCGGTCGCCGGCAACCATAACTCAAGCAAAGCGAACACAGATGCCATCAAGTGCGAGCCTCGTGAGATCGGTGGCCCATGTCTCGCCGGCTGATACCGGAAGTGCACGCGTCAGCGTTCCGGTCGTGACGATTTCACCAGCTGCGAGTGGCGGATTGACCTGATCGCGCGAGAGAATATCGACGAGATGACGCAGTGCCGACAGAGGTCCACCCAATAAATTCGTAGCGCGACCGTGATCCGCGACCTTGCCGTTGCGCTTCAGATCGATTTCGAAACTCGAAAGCGTCCGGCTCCAATCCTCGGCGTGCGCTGCGATTGAATGACGAGGCCCAATAAGCAACGCACCGTGCAGTCCGAACGCCGCGACCGTGTCAGACGCGGAAAACTTCCATCCAGGAAAGATTCGACTGCACGATTTCGAAATCGTGTCCGACCCAGTCGATGCACGCAAGCAATGCTGTCTCGTCCATGCCCGGAATCGGCGCCGATGCAAGCCTGAAGGCGATCTCCGGCTCTATTCGCGGCTCAGCGAGACCTGTGAGTGAAAACGTATCGCCGATCTCGGCGAGGTTGTGTACCGTGCGGTCATAAACATATCCCCAGACCGGTTCAGAGACATTGTATTCGGCCCAAATCGTGCGATTCGTGAAGCCAATTTTGCGTCCCACCGGCATCTCGCCGCGCGTCTCGCGCATCTGCCTTATTGCAGCAGTCATGCGGTAAGCATCGTCGAGATCGAACGCAGGAAGGCGCGCAGAGAATGGCGAGATCTGGTGGCAGGTATCGAGGGCGGCCAACGCTTCGGCACCGATCGCCTGCAGTTCGGTTAGTCCGTTTGTATTGCCGTTAGTCATTACGACAACATGTGCGTCGATTGCAAGGAGTATTCGACGAGGTTCTGGGCGTCAAGTATGCAGGTAATTGATCCGCGCCATTGTGCCAAATATCGAGCAAACTTCTATGCCAAATAATTCGCAAAGTGACATCACATCCGAATAATACCGTCTGGTCGTCAGATATAGTTCCCGGTCAGGGTTGATGCGCTCCCAACCACAGCAAGCCTGTCCCTACGCGTTTTTGTTATGGTGAATAGCTTGATGGGATCGACTTGCGTCGCCGTTGAGAATGCTTAACTGTGTTTGCCAAGTTCAGGCTTCACAAACACTTCGCATCCGCCGTTTTGCGGTCGAACGGCATTGCGTGCGCAGGTGTTCGACCCCGCCATTTGCGCGTTCCGGAGGTGGGGCCGTCGATCTGCCGTCGCGCTACATCGGGACGGACGAGCAGGCCGGAATCTTCTGCAGTTAGAGGAATCTGTACACCTGAGCGAAGTCCGCGATAGCGAGAAGTAGATTCATCGTAGTTTTCGGCATAGGCAAAAGCATCCTGCTCCCATGTCAAGAGCGCAAGCCCCGCGCGAATAGCATTCACCAGAACGTTAGTTGTCTATAGACGCGGCAGGTAGAGATAACGACCGAAGTCCTCTGGAGAGTTGCCGGATCGGGACGTGGTTCCCACGCCATAAGGGTACGCGATCCATTTCCATACGCAGGCGTGAAGCGGCAAAGTTGACCACGAGCAATTCATCATTCTTAAGCTTCTTGCTGGCACGCTCCGCAAGTCCGGTGTTCCCTGATAGACGGATCGTCTGCCAGGTAACAGGATCCACCACCTTATCTGGGTCTCGCTTAAGCTGCTCGGCACGATCCACGGCGAGTTTCCTCACAGTGGGCTGGGTCGAATAGCAGCCGCGCGGGCCGTCCTGGTAGAGATAGGTTGCGGCTGCAGCGAGTCGTCGCAAAGCATCCCCGAACACCGGAGGGGGTTCACCAGGCATTACACAGCCGAGCTTCAAGCGGCAAACTGGGACCGTCGATGTCCTTTCGATGATCGGCACCCAACTGTCGGGGAGATAACGCGTGAGTTCGAACTGTACGCGCGAATCGTCGATCGGGATGTTGGCCGGAAGGATCAGGGGATTCTTGTCGCCCTTATCCCATAGGCTGTGAAGCACTGCGGCCATGCGCCGCAAGGACACCACGTGTGCGTTGAAACTTCACCAAGGTCGACCAGTCGGTGTACAGCCGGTCAAAAATCTCCGGGTGGATGGGATATGCAGCCTTAACCCGTTTCTCATAATCGGCTTCATGGCACTCAGGTGGAAACTCCTGGTGCTGAATCCGGTGGAACTCGGCGAAAGCCCGCGCCACCACGTCGCGGTCCTTAAATTGTGCCTGCTCGGCGAGGGGCTCGAATAGTCGACGGCGCACGATCTCGAAGCCCTTCCTCGGCACTGGCTTGCCGCCACGAAGACTCTACGCGCCCTACTACATTGCGCAGCCGGTCCAAGGCCTCGCGCCCGCGTCGTCCTCCGACCTCCGTATCATCAGCCTGGGTGTGCGGTGAGCCAGCCGTGTCAGAGACTGGCAAACTGATGACGAGCAGGCAATTCTTAACCAGCTTGGCCGGTTCGGTGAGGATCTGAGCGAATGTAAATTGTGTCTCAAAGCCGCCTGCTGGCAAGTCGCTCTGATCGTGAAGCTGGCGTGCATAGGCGACCCACTCATCGATCAGGACTAGACAGGGGCCGTACTCGTTGAAGAGTTCGCGTAGAACATCGCCGGGGCTCGTGGCCTTCTCGTCGTCGGAACTGACGCGCTCGAAGGCTTTCTTTCCGCCAAGCTGCCAGGCGAGCTCACCCGAAAGAGTGCCCACGATCGTGCCATCTGGCTTTTCTATAGGATTACCCGGTGAGATCTTGTTCCCCACCAAAACCACCCGTCTGACCGTCGGAAGCTTATCAATCGCTGCTTCCTGAAGTACGGTATCGATTCCAACCAAATCACTCGATTTCGTTCCCGAGAACAGGTGGTAAAGCGCAAGCATGGAGTGCGTTTTGCCGCCTCCGAAATTAGCTTGCCGCTTTCCCGCGCCAGGCGGGTGATCTCGGGCCAGCTTTGCACGAGGCCATTATAAGAAAGCGCCTCCTGCGCACGTTTCTTGCGCTCGCACACCGTGTAGAGGCGATAGGCCAGTTCGCGGGCGATCTCCGCCTTCCTAGGGCAACGATATTTATCTACCAGCGGTGCCAACGGCGCCAGCGATGATATCGCCGCCAATACCAATAGCCATACGGACGCCGGTAATAGTAAGGACGATAAAAGCCGGGACCGTACCAGGCATATGGATAATAGCCCCCATAATACGCCGGGGGTCCCCAGAATCCTGGACCAACTGATATACTAAAGCCGACTGAACCAGCCTTGGCCGGATGCGGCGAAAATGCGCACAACCCGATAACGGCCAGGGTAAGAAGAAGAATTCGTTTCATAGCAGATCAATTTCGATCTTATTGGACGGAGCTTATCCCGTGCCTATTCGGTTGGTCTGTGTCTGAAACGCCCGGTGAGCACGGCAACTGTGGCGCTCCAAACAAATTCTCGCCGGGCGCTCGTCCGCCAAGGCGGATCGCCCTGCCGGCACAGCGGCGCTTCGGCTCAGCCTGACATCGCGATCCTTGGCAGTCAAAAAAGGCAATAAAATCACGGGAAGCTGGTTCCATCCGTACTCGACGTATCGATGAACCGCTGACCTCCTGTTCCAAATACGTGATTTGAGTTTTTCACTTTCGAGAATGCAAAAAGCCCGCGGAAAAGTCCGCAGGCTTTGCTTTGCTGGCCCAAAGGGCCAGAAAACTGGGGCAAACGTTGCTAGGAAGATTTGTTGGTCTTCGCAGCGGAGGTCTTCTTGTGCTTATGGGTCATGGTCTTCTTCGCCTTTGTCGGGGAAGCCGCGGGTGAAGGTGAAGGAGATGGGTCGGCTGCAAAGGCAGCCACACTCGTCAGACCGATAACAGCAGCCAAAGCGAGAATGCTTTTCTTCATTTTTTCTTAATCTATTGATGGTGCTCCGCCTGCGGTGCTGGCTCAGGAGCCAGGCCGCAGGTGATATTTCGCATCGATCGTCTTCGAACCAGGAAACCGCTTCCTAGGTTCAGGAGATTCGAGCAAGAGTCAGTAATAGCGTTTCACTACGACCCTCCGGTAACCTGGACCGTAAAAAACCCGTCGCGCCACAAAGATGCGGCGATACGGATAATACCCGTAGCCCGGGTAGTAGCCATAGGCTCTCCCGTAGAATACCGGGTAAGGACCACAGAACGGTCCGCCGGCATAAAACACCGGGAACGGAAAACCGAACCCGAAGCTAAAATGCACTCCGGCTTGAGCCCGTGTCGGACATAGCACCAAGATGCCAAGCCCGGCTACCAAAAGGAGTAGCAATTTCTTCATACTTTCCTCACGTGACCTCAACCCGGGCGAACTTCGGAAGTTTCGGGAATTCTGGGATGTCGCCAAATAATACCCAAGCAATCGCAACGCGCGGCCTTGCGTGGCGCCCTTCCTTTTGGTACCTGAATCCACCCTCTGGGCAACAGAGAATACACATGGCAGGCTTACAGCTTCACGACGTCGTCAAACGATTCGGCCAAACGGAGATCATTCACGGTATATCCTTACGGATCGAGGACGGCGAATTGGTGGTCTTTGTCGGCCCGTCGGGTTGCGGCAAGTCGACGCTCCTGCGCCTGATTGCCGGTCTGGAGGAACTGACCCAGGGCGAAGTTTTCATCGGCGGTCGTCCGGTCAATGATATTGACCCGGCCAACCGAGGGGTAGCGATGGTTTTCCAGACCTATGCGCTCTATCCGCACATGACCGTGGAACAAAATATGGGTTTTGGCCTTCGCATGGCTAAACGGCCGAAAGCGGAGATCCGCGAGCGAGTCGAGCGCGCAGCAAAAATCCTCCATCTGACCCCTTACCTCAAACGCCGACCAAAAGAACTCTCCGGCGGCCAGCGCCAACGCGTGGCGATCGGGCGAGCGATCGTCCGGGAACCGCAGGTTTTTCTCTTCGATGAGCCGCTGTCCAACCTCGACGCAGAATTGCGAGTGCAGATGCGTATTGAGTTGGCGAAGCTGCACAGCGAACTCCAGACGACAATGATCTATGTGACACACGACCAGGTCGAAGCCATGACGTTGGCCGACAAAATCGTCGTGATTAATGAGGGCGCGATCGAGCAGGTAGGACGCCCGATGGATCTTTACCAGACCCCGGCCAACCTGTTTGTTGCTGGATTTATCGGTGCACCCAGAATGAACTTTTTCTCGGTAACTGCGGACGATCGGACCCCGGCCGGCTTGCGAATTCAAACCGACGATTTTTCCGATGAGACGGTCATTCTGCCGACTCGTACACAGCGAGTCATTCCGCGCGCAAAAGAACTGACCTTAGGGATCCGACCCGAGCACTTGCGAGTCACCGAGGCCGGTTACGGTAAAGGGCGACTGACGATCGAAGTGGTCGAGAGCCTCGGTGACAGTACTTATCTGCATGGGCTTACCCCAACCGGCAGCCGAATGACGATTAGCACCAAGGGATTTCATATCTACCGGCATCATGATGTAGTTGGCGTCGATTTCGAGGAGGCACACGCACATCTCTTCGAGCCGGGCGGACCGGTTGTCTGAAAACCGGCAGGAATTCCTCTACTCACTTGATTTAGCCAAAACTCCAGCGCACGCTGCAGCGACACGGGTCCCCATGAGCGAACCGGAGGAAGTCAGCCGCGAAATCCCGCAAATCGGCGATGGAAATGAGTCCGCCGAGATCGAGATTTCTGAACGCGACATTGTCTTTGAGTGTCCGCATTGCCGTGGAGAACTAGTGGTGGATCGGGACGGGGCTGGACTGGTCGTCAATTGCGTGTTTTGCCGCCAGCCCGTGACCGTGCCGTCCTACACCGGGCCATCGCTTCATTATCTACAGGCCGCCACCGCAAAGTTGAGTGACGCCCTGCGCACGACTCGAACGTCCAATCCGAAGAATTACCGTTTCGAAGGCAGGACCAGGGAGGAACTCAACCTCCGGGCGAAAGAACTACAAGCGCAGCTTCGCGACGTGCAGAGCCAAGCCTCCGAAGTGCGCGGACTTCTGAATCATGCGCGTATCCAGCTCCACCGTTATCAACTGAAGCTCGAGATGCTGCACGAACGTCAGAGCGAGCTGAAGAGCGAACTGGACGCTTTGCTCGGCTTTACCCGAGCCGCGGAAAACGATCAACCTGCGGAAGAAAAGGCGCCGGCGCAGGTTGAAGAAAGCGGTGGGAGCGGTGGGGGCGGCTTCAGCGAAGGGAGGTAGCTGGACAGTGAGCAGTAGTTCACAGTCTTGAGGATCGCATCCCTCGTGAGAGACGTGGACCTCTTTGTAATGTGAGCAGATCAACTTTCAGCTTCTCAGCCCTCGCGCTACCTCCCTCCGCTGAAGCCGCTCCCACCGCTCTCACCGCTTTCTTTTGAATCCGTTTGCACGTCCGAGTATTCCGCCGCATCATGTCGACTCGCTCGCTTGGATGGGTGCCAGAGCGGTCGATTGGGCACGCCTGGAAAGCGTGTGTACCGCAAGGTACCGCGGGTTCGAATCCCGCCCCATCCGAGAGCATGTGACGTTTCAGTTTTCGCGCCACTCAGTCTCCCCGTACTGCTCTTTCGTTCCAATGAAGTTTGGTCCTCCATTGGACTGCCCCTCCCGGGATACCTCTCTCTGGCGAGGCGTTTTTCGGGCGAGATGAGTCCGTGTCCACATGTCACACCCTTGTGACAGGTTGAGTCAAAAAGACTCATCTCCTCGACATCATTTTTGCTCCGCTGAAGTTTAAGTATCTGACCGACAACCGCTTACATATTGTCCAGCCGATCCGGCACAAGTCTTGCCCCAGACGTTAGAGCGTTTATGGCAAAAATTTTAGGCATTGACCTCGGAACCACGAATTCCTGTATGTCGGTAATGGAAGGTGGCGAGCCGGTTGTTGTTGAGAACTCTGAGGGTGCGCGCACGACCCCTTCTATCGTGGCCTTTACCAAAAGTGGCGAACGTCTGGTCGGTCAGGCAGCTAAACGTCAGGCCGTGACAAACGCGAAAAATACGGTGTTTTCGATCAAGCGCTTCATGGGACGAAAGTTCGACGAAGTGCAGGACGAAGCCAAACGAGTCCCTTACAAGATCCTGAAGGCGGCAAACGGTGACGCCGCCGTGGAGGTGGAGGTGGGCGGTGAGCGCAAGACTTTCTCGCCCCCGGAAATTTCCGCGATGATTTTGGGGAAACTAAAGAGCGATGCCGAGTCAAAACTCGGCGAGAAAATCACCCAGGCCGTTATTACGGTACCCGCCTATTTCAACGACTCGCAGCGGAATGCCACTAAAGACGCTGGACGGATTGCCGGACTCGAAGTTTTGCGGATTATCAATGAGCCAACAGCGGCGTCGCTCGCTTACGGTTTGGATAAGAAGAAAGACGAAAAGATCGCGGTATACGATCTGGGCGGCGGCACTTTCGACATTTCCGTCCTCGAGATAGGTGACGGCGTGTTTGAGGTAAAGGCAACGAATGGTGACACCCATTTGGGAGGCGATGACTGGGACAACGCCGTCATGGACTGGATCATCAACGAATTTCGCAAGGACACCGGGATTGATCTCAGCAAACAGGCCGATGCCCTGCAACGGATAAAGGAGGAAGCGGAGAAGGCGAAGATCGCTCTCTCTTCCTCTCAGGAATACGAGATTAACTTGCCTTTCATCACGGCAGACGCCTCCGGTCCTAAGCACATCCAGAAAAAGCTCACGCGTTCGAAACTGGAGCAGCTGACCGATGCTCTTTTTCAGCGGACAATCCCGCCGGTGAAGGCCTGTTTGGCCGACGCAAAACTGACCGAGCGGGACGTGAATGAGCTGGTGCTGGTAGGTGGCATGACACGGATGCCAAGGGTGATCGAGACGGCGCGCCAACTGATCGGTAAAGAACCGCACAAAGGCGTCAATCCGGATGAGGTGGTGGCCATCGGGGCGGCCATCCAGGCCGGCGTTCTGCGCGGCGACGTCAAAGACGTTCTCCTGCTGGACGTTACGCCGCTTACCCTGGCGATCGAAACCGCCGGCGGTATCGCCACCCCGATGATTCCGCGGAATACCACCATCCCCACCCGGAAGTCACAGATCTTCTCTACCTTCAGCGACAATCAGCCGGGAGTGGAGATAAAGGTACTGCAAGGCGAACGACCGATGTCACGGGATAACAAGAATCTCGGGACATTCCATCTTGATGGTATCCCGCCAGCTCCTCGCGGCGTGCCGCAGATCGAGGTGACTTTTGATATTGATGCGAACGGGATTTTGAACGTTTCGGCCAAGGATCTTGGGACCGGCAAGGAGCAGAAAATCTCGATTACCGGTTCAAGTGGTTTGACCAAAGATGAAGTCGAGCGACTGCGCAGAGAGGCGGATGCGCATGCCGAAGAAGATCGAAAAGCGCGCGAGACCGCGGAAGTCCGCAACAACGCGGACAACCTGGCCTACCAATGCGAGAAACAGCTGCGTGAACTGGGAGACAAGGTTCCGGCGGACCAGAAATCTAGCATCGAGGCAGCGATCAAGGAGGTGCGCGAAGCACTGAATACCAACGACGGGGATGGGATCAAGCGAGCGATGGACGATTTGCAAAGCAAGTTTGAGAGCGTCAGTGCTGAGCTTTACAAGCAGGCATCTGCGACCCGCGGCCCTGAACAGGGCGGTCCAGGGCCAGGCGGTGCAGGCCAAGGTCCCGAAGGTGCCGAAGGCCCTCGCTCTGGCGGGCAAGCTGGCGCTTCCCGTTCGTCCGACAACGTCGTGGATGCTGACTTCGAAGTGGTCGACGAAGACAAGAAGAAGAACAATTGAGCAGGTTTTGAGGATTCCCGATGCCGGCAGTCCGATCCTCGCCGCCGGCATCGGTTTAGGAAACAAACCAAAGTAAATCAAAGGAGGACACTGAAAACATATGGCAATAAACGTTAAGCCTCTCGGCGATCGCGTGCTGGTGCAGCCGCTCGACGAAAAAGAGGTTAAAAAAGGTGGCATTATCATCCCCGATACCGCCAAGGAAAAACCTCAGGAAGGCACTGTAGTGGCCTTGGGAACTGGGAAGCTCGACGACAGCGGCAAGAAAATCGATTTCAACGTCAAAGTCGGCGACAAGGTTCTCATCTCCAAATACGGAGGTACCGAGATCAAGATTGACGATGAGAATTATCTCATCATGCGCGAGGACGACATCCTCGGAATCCTTGGATAACAATTAAATAAGCTAAAGTTAGAATTATGGCAGCAAAACAGTTGCAGTTTGATGAATCAGCTCGTCAGGCGTTGCTCCGCGGTGTGGAGAAACTTGCGAAAGCAGTGAAGGCCACCCTGGGGCCGTCTGGACGTAACGTGATTCTAGATAAGAAATTCGGTAGCCCGACCATTACGAAAGACGGAGTCACCGTAGCTAAGGAAATCGAACTCGAGGACCCGTATGAAAATATGGGAGCCCAGCTGGTCCGCGAGGTCGCTTCCAAGACCTCGGACGTCGCTGGCGATGGGACCACTACCGCTACCGTTCTCGCCGAATCTATCTTTCGCGAAGGATTAAAAAACGTTACAGCAGGCGCAAATCCGACCTCGTTGCAGCGTGGAATTCTGCGCGCGGTAGAGGCGATTGTCGAAGAACTCCGGAAGATCTCGAAAAAGGTATCAGACCGAACCGAGATCGCCCAGGTTGCCACTGTGTCCGCCAACTGGGACAAGACCATCGGCGACATCATTGCTGACGCGATGGACAAAGTTGGCAAAGACGGCACCATCACGGTTGAGGAAGCCAAAGGCATTGAGACGACCTTGGAAGTGGTCGAGGGAATGCAATTCGATAAGGGCTATCTATCACCCTATTTCGTGACAAACACGGAGAGCATGGAAACAGTCCTGGAGAATGCCTACGTCCTCATCCATGAGAAGAAGATCTCGAGCCTGAAGGATCTGCTCCCGTTGCTGGAAAAAGTGGCGAAAGCGGGACGCCCGCTCCTGATCATCGCCGAGGACGTCGAAGGCGAAGCGCTCGCGACCCTCGTGGTAAACAAACTGCGGGGCACGCTGCAAGTGGCGGCCGTGAAGGCGCCAGGCTTCGGTGACCGGCGCAAGGCCATGCTTGAAGACATCGCGGTGCTGACGGGCGGACGTTGTCTGACGGAAGATCTCGGTATCAAGCTTGAGAACATCACGTTGGATGACCTGGGCAAGGCGAAACGCATCACGATCGACAAGGAAAACACCACGATCGTCGAGGGCGAGGGCAAAACCTCCGACATCCAAGGGAGGGTCAACCAGATTCGCCGGCAGATCGAGGAGACCACCTCCGACTACGATCGCGAGAAGCTGCAGGAACGCCTGGCGAAGCTTGCCGGCGGGGTTGCCGTCATCAACGTCGGCGCAGCGACTGAGACCGAGATGAAAGAAAAGAAAGCTCGTGTGGAAGACGCCTTGCACGCTACTCGGGCGGCGGTCGAAGAAGGTATCGTGGCGGGCGGCGGCGTTGCGTTCATCCGGGCGCAAAGCGCACTGAGGTCGCTGAAGCTGGAGGGCGACGAGCAGGTCGGTCTGGAGATTGTCAACCGGGCGGTGGAATCCCCGCTCCGACAATTGGCCAACAACGCCGGCCAGGAAGGCGCGCTTATCGTGCAAGAGGTGAAAAAGCGCAAGGGCAATGAGGGTTACAATGTGGCCACGGGTGAATACGCCGATCTGGTGAAGGCCGGTGTGGTCGATCCAACCAAAGTAACCCGTTACGCTCTACAGAATGCGGCTTCGATCTCTGGTCTATTGCTCACGACCGAAGCCCTGGTGACCGAAATTCCGGAAAAGGAAAAGCCGGCTCCGGGCGGCGGTCCAGGCGGTATGGGCGGTATGGGCGGAATGGACTACTAAGAAAAAAAATCGGGGCCTGTGCCTCATTGAATATCCGGTCCGGCGCCTGCCGGGCCGGATTTTTTTTGAAGTCGGAATGGCATGTTGCCAAAGGCTTTTATTCGAGCCTTGGCGAGAACTTGTCTGAACCGTCTTGGATAGGGACAGCTCCGACGCCCGGCTCAAACGAGTCCTCGCTGAGGCTCCTCCTTCGCTGAATTTTCGGCGGACGCGTCGGATACAGAGATACAGAGACTGTCTCGCAACACGCAAGCTCCCGCTTGACCTCCTTAGTGTTGGATCACGTCTCGATTTGGACGAGCCGGAGCTCATCCCTACCGCTCCTCGTCCTTGACGCCACTCCGAAAGCCGCTCGAATAATCTCCTCACGCCTTCGAGCAGCGACTTGCGAGTTAATCAGACGTACCGGAGGATTGAAGAACAATGTCGCCGGAGATCGGGAAACTCGTCGTAGCAGTCGGCGCGATGCTCGTACTGATCGGGCTGGTCATCTGGCGGTTTCCGAACGCCTTTTCCTGGTTCGGCAAACTGCCCGGCGACATTTCGATGCAAAAGGGTGGTTCATCGTTTTACTTTCCCATCGTTACCTGCATCCTGATCAGCTTGGCACTGACGCTGCTAAGCTGGCTTTTTCGCCGTTGATTCGGCTTTTGCGACTTCCGCTCCAATGCCGGCCCCTGGCTGGATGATCCCCTCGGGTGAGACCTTAGCATTAACGCAGGAATCGATCCAGCGAGAACCCCGGGGCGCAAGCCACTTCACCGCATTACGGATGACGGTTTGCACCTCAGCCTGGTGGTAGGTTGGATAGGTTTCGTGGCCCGGGCGAAAGTAAAAGATTCTTCCGTTACCGCGCGTCCACGAGCAACCCGAACGGAAGACTTCGCCGCCCTGGAACCAGGAAATGAAAACTGTTTCTTCCGGAGAGGGAATCGCGAATGGCTCTCCGTACATCTCTTCCTGCGGGATCTCGAAGCATGCCGGCAAGCCCTGGGCTATTGGGTGACCCGGGTTACAGATCCAAAGGCGTTCCTTCTCGTCGGCCTCACGCCAAACCAGAGAGCAAGTCGTTCCAAGCAATCGCCGGAAAATTTTTGAAAAATGTCCCGAGTGCAGGACAAGAAGCCCCATTCCTTCGAGCACTCGCTTTTGCACCCGGTCCACGATCTTATCGTCAACCTGGCTATGGGCCATGTGACCCCACCACACCAGCACATCAGTCGTTTGGAGCCGCGCCTCGGAAAGACCGTGTTCGGGTTGCTGCAGAGTTGCGGTGTTCGTGGCGACCCCGGCGTCAGCCGCGAGGACTTCTGCAAGGTGCGCATGCATTCCTTTTGGATAAATTTTGCCTACCTTCTCGGATTTTCGTTCATGGATGTTTTCGCCCCAGACGACAACGCGGAGAGTGCTCATCGATGATGTATTGACCACAGGAGGTGAGAAAGCGCAAACGCGAACGGATTTCTCTGCCAAAGGACACAGGTATAGTCTCTCCCGCGAGTCGCAACGCGGAACGCCCCGGCCCGTCTGTATTCCGGTGGGGCTGGGCACTCGCAAGCGAAGCCGCGCACTCCCGCCGACGAGATCTACTGGAAAAAGGGCGGCGACCTCCCAACCTGTGCCGACTGGAAACTAACGAAGCGAGAGGGTAATCTGTTCGAGCATGCGCTCTCCCCGGCAACCTTACGAAGATGTTGAACGCATCATCGAGCTCGACTTTCTGCGTGCCACCGAGGCAGCTGCGCTGAATACTTTGCCGTGGCTGGGCCGAGGCGAAAAGGAGCGCGCCGACGCGGCCGCCTGCGACGCGATCCGCGGCATGTTCGACTTAATGAATGTTTGTGGGGAAGTCGTGATAGGTGAGGGAATCAAAGACGATGCACCGGGTATCTTGAAGGGCGAACATCTCGGCACTTGGACGCCGGGCAGCCATAAATTCGATCTCGCTCTCGACCCGATCGACGGCACAACGAACGTAGCCAAGGGCTTGCCCGGTTCGATCTGTTGTCTCGCCGCAGCTTCGCCCGAGGAAGGAAAGTCGGCTTCGCTGAAAGACGTTCCGACTTTCTACATGATGAAGCTGGCCTACGGAACCAAGGTCGTCCGCTACATGGAGCGAACTGGCATTACGACCATTTCCATTCGACAGCCGGTGGAAGAAATCCTTCCTGTCATCGCGCGGGCTCTCCGCAAACGGTTGCAGGATGTCGCGGTGGTAGTCCTCGATCGGCCGCGTCACGAAAAGCTGATCCAGGCGGTGCGATCAACCGGAGCGATGGTCCGCATGATCTCCGACGGTGACATTACCGCCGCGATCGCTCCCTCGCTGCCGGAGAGCGGAGTTGATCTCTACGTCGGAATCGGCGGATCGCCCGAAGCCGTGCTGGCCGCAGCCGCGATCCGCTGTCTGGGCGGTGATCTGCAAACCATGATGTGGCCCCGGGACGACCAGGAGCGTGACGCAGTTGTGCGCGCCGGATTCAAGAATGAGCTCATCCAGGTATTCGGAGCGGCCGATCTGGCTCGAGGAAATAACATCATTTTTTGCGCAACTGGGATCAGCGACAGCCCCCTGCTGCGCGGCGTGCGGGTGCAAGGCCACACTGCCGTAACTCATTCTATTTTGATGCGCGGGCGCAGCCGAACGGTCCGAATGATCGAGGCGTACCACGACTTAGCGCATAAAACGATCCGGCTGCGATCCACGAAGCAGGAGAAACTGTTGTAACGCACGGCATCATGAGCACTAGCACTGACACTGACACTGGCTTTACGAGTCGTGCGGCCGGTGCAGTGATGGGGTCTCTCATCGGCGATGCGCTCGGCCTCGGACCCCATTGGTACTACGACCTGGACGAGCTTCGCCGGGACTACGGCCCGTGGATAACGAGCTATACGAATCCCAAGCCCCGGCGGTATCATGCCGGCATGCGGGCCGGTGAACTGTCGCAGACCGGCCTCATTATTGCCGCACTGCTGGAATTGGTCACTGAGCATCGTGGTTACTCGGAGAGGGCGTTTACGAAGTGGCTCGACACCGAGCTGTTCCATCAGCTCGATGGCACTCCGTTTTACGGACCGGGCGGATACACCAATCAGTCGGTCCGGGAAGCGTTTCGCCGCCGGAAGATTGAAAAGCGCGATTGGGGTGAAGTCGCCGGATCAGCCGACACAACCGAGGCCGCTGAACGGGGCGTCGTCCTTGCCGCTCTGTATGCAGACGATCCGGCCGCCGTCGCCCGGGAAGGCGCGGCCAATTGCCGGTTACTGCAAAACGATCCAGCAATCGTTGCCATGACTACCGCTTATCTTTCCGTTCTCGCCGCTCTGGTGCGTGGAGAGGAGATGCGGGCATCGATTTCCGATCATCTCATGCGGTTGGTTCATAAAGGCCAGTTACCCTTTCATCACGTTACCAAAGCCGACCTGTCCCCGGCGGGAGGCCCCGAAGAAGAGATGCTCGACGAGGCAGCGAATTTTTCGTCTCCGGACGCTTTGCTGACACCAGGTTATTGCGCCAGAGCGGCGTGTGACGACGCCATCAAGATCGAGCCGGCTTGGAAAGTCTCGTTTGTTTACGGCATGCCTTGCGCCATCTATCATCAATTGCCGGCGGCCTACTACCTGGCGACGCGGTTTGCGGATAATTTCTCAAAAGGAGTGCTTCACGCGTTGAACGGAGGCGGCCAGAATATGTCGCGCGCTTGTCTGACGGGCGCCCTGATCGGAGCGCAAGTGGGCCTGAGCGGCATTCCAGAAAAATTTGTCGAAGGGCTCAATGGCGGCGAGCGATTGCGGAAACTTGCTCAGCAGCTCGGTGGGCTCGCAGCGAGCGCAGTCCGCTGACGCGGGCAGCCTCCACGGCGGTCCCATTAAAACGAGTCTTGTCTCGCAACCTGCTCCGGCTCTGTGCCGGTGGGGCGAGAATTCATCTGAGCCTTCGGCGAAGACTCGTTCGAGCCGTACGATGGAGTTGCCATAGCCAAGACGGCTCAAACAAGTTCTCGCTGACGCTCGAATGAATTTTCGCCCTGCCAATAATCAAGACGCGGGAAATACGTCTCATTGACGTTTAAGGGCGTTCGCGGTAGGTGCGTCCACCGATGGCTGATTCAATCGGATCGAGGCGTCGTGTGTACGTCACCGGTATTGGAGTCGTTTCTCCACTAGGATTCGATGTGGAGGCAAATCTGCGATCGCTTCGCGAAGGCCGTGATGCCGTCACACCGGTCACCGCCTTCGACGTCACGAGAAACAGGTGCAAAACGGCGGGTCAGGTTCCCGACGATTGGCTGAAGTCGCCGGCTACTCTATCGAAGCGATCCAAACGCCTTCACCGCAGCTCGTTCATGATGATCCTCGCGATGAGGGAGGCCTTGACGATGGCCAATGGCCCGACTCCGGAAGGAGCTATCATGGCGACTTCCAGCGGCGCCATGAGTAACGGGGAGGAATTCTATCGCGGTCTAACGATCAGGGGCAGCCGGCGCCGTTATGCCCGGCTGGTCGCGAACTATCTTCCGCAAAAGCCGATCCTCGACGCATTGGAGAGCAACGGTCTGCGTGCGCCTGTCCAGATCATTTCGAATGCGTGTTCTTCCGGTTCGAATTCAATCGGGCACGCCTTTGCCCTCGTGCGCAGCGGAATTCATGAATGCCTGGTCTGTGGCGGCTATGACCCCCTGGCGAGCCTGGTCTTTTGTGGATTTGACTCTCTGCAGGCCGCCACGCCGGAAAAGATCCGTCCCTTCGATCGGGACCGGAGCGGACTGGTCCTCGGCGAGGGGGCGGCTGTCCTGATTTTGGAATCCGGCGAGTCGGTGGCCAAACGCGGCGCTGCCGCCTGTGCCGAGTTAATCGGGTATGGAGTGGCCACTGATAATTACCATCTCACCCAACCTGACCCCTCCGGTATTGGCCCGCGGCTGGCGATGGAGCGCAGCCTGCGCAGCGCCGGGATCCCCGCCAAAGCAGTCGATTACATCAACGCACATGGAACGGCGACAACGTTTAACGACGCCACCGAGGGCCGGGCCATCTCCGATCTCTTCGATCGAATCCCGGTAAGCTCCACCAAGTCCATGATGGGCCACGCGCTCGGCGGCGCGGGGGCGATTGAAGCCGTGTTCTGCGTCCTCGCTTTGCAGCATCAGTTTATACCACCCAACATCAACTTCCGGCAACCGGACCCGCTGTGGACATTCGAGGTCGTCGCAAACCGGGCGAGACATACGCGTCTGTCAGTGGTGCTTTCTAACTCGTTTGGATTCGGCGGATGCAACGCTGCCCTTCTCTTTCGCGCAACATGAATTACTCCGTACAGGGGATCGGCGCGGTCACCCCATTGGGCCCAACGTCCGAACTGACTTGGCAGGCCTTGTGCGAGGGGCAACAGGCAGAGTGGTCATCGCTCAGTGCATCCCTGGCCGGGCGCCAGCACTTTTCTTGCTCGGTTCCATCAAAGTTCGTGAATCTATCGGCTCACGTGCCGCGCCTTCGCCGTTCGAGTGTCCTTTCGCTCCTCGGTGTGACGGCGGCGCAAGAGGCGCTCGCCCGGAAGCAGGCGGAAAATCCGCCCGCGATTATCTATGCGATCTGCTCGGGCGCAGTGAACTACACGCGCCGGTTTTTTGACGAGGTGCTCCGCCCGGATGTGCCGACGCCCAGCCCGCTCCTGTTTTCCGAAACCGTGTTTAACGGGCCGGCCAGCCATCTGGCGGCGGTTCTCCGGATGGATGGTCCGGTCTACACCCTGGTAGGCGACTCGGCCGTTGGCTTGTCGGCGATCCACTTCGCGGCGGAGCTGCTGGACATCGATCCGACCCTGGAGAGTTGCCTGGTCGTTGGGACGGAGGAGATAAATTGGGTCTTGCCGGAGGCTTTTCAGTCCTGGCGGATGGTCAGCCGAACACCGCGGTGCGAGGTTTTTGGCGAAAGCCACGGCGCGGTCTTTGGAGAAGCGGCGGCTGCTGTCCTCATCGGGCGAGGGCCGGGCTTCCGGCTGGCCTATACCGGCGGCGGCCAGCCGTTTTTCTCGACAAAAGATGCCATTGAAACAACGGAAAAAGTGGTGCGCCAATGCGTCGGCAGCGCGGGCCAGCCGGACATCATCATTGCCAGCGCGAACGGCACCTTCGTCGATCAGGCAGAATCCTGGGCGTTCTCTCTTGGTAAGCTCCGCGCACCGGTCTACGCGTATAAGCCAGCCCTGGGTGATGCCTTGGGTGCCGGCGCGGTTCTTCAGGTTGTCCTTGGTTGTCTCGCTTTGCAGCACCAGATATTGCCCGGCACACTTTCCGCGGGCAACGGTCTAGGGCTGGTGAATCGTATCACAAGACCGGTTGACGCTGATCGTTGCCTGATCAGCACGGTCGGGTTCAGTCAGCAGGCTAACGCGCTGATGATTGAGCTTAAGTAAGGTAGCGCGGACCGCCTGGCCCGGAGCGTGCGGGGCGAGTGAAGCGAACAATGTGCTGGTATAGGGGGAGAAACAGAGACCGTCTTGCAACCGGTTTTTTCTCTGTGTCGGTAGGGCGAAAATTCATTGGAGCTTTAGCGAGAACTCCTAAGAAACTAAATCCGTGGCTGGGTCTAGAGGCGTGAGTTGGAGTCCGAATTCTTTGGCTCGTCGGCTGAGATTGTGAAGTAGGCGGTCTTTGTATTTTTTCTCGTAGTAGAGTTGCCCTTGCTCGACATAGGCAGCTCCGAACTTGAGCATGCGATAGAACAAGCGTGCCAGTTTATGAGCTCCGGCGTTGATGGCGGTGGGTGCCCCCAATCGGGCTTTGATGCGGCGGATAAAAGCGCCGATGGCCGTCTTACTTTGCATGGCTCCTTGGGCCGCCAGCCGGAACATGGCCGCCGCGCGATTCTTGGTTTTTCTGGGGCTGGAACTGAGCAGTTTGCCGCCGCTGATGCGATTGTCCGGACAGAGTTTAAGCCAGGAGCAAAAGTGTTTTTCGCTTTTCCAACAGGTCATGTCTAAACCCGTTTCCGAAATGATGACTTCCACCGCCAAGGTGCTCAAGCCAGGCAACTGACTCAGATCGACACCACAAACGCTGGCCAGATGCGCTCGGCGCTGCAGGGCTAGGCGAACTTGGGCCGACCGTGCTTGGGCCGCCCCGCTTTGCTCGAGGGCTTGCTCCAAATCTAGTTTAGTGTCGAATTGCTCAAGTTGTTGCTCAATCTTGCTTTCGCAGGCGGTGATCTTGAGCTGGTAGGTGTCATAGAGTTCCAGGGCCGTTTGCAAGGCGAAGAGATGCTCGGCTCGGTAATCTCCCTGTAAGGCTTTGACGATCTGATCAGTGGATGCTTTCACTTGGGGGTGTTTCATCTGGGCAAGCTTGAGCGGATTGCGTTCTCCGGCCAAAATCGCCCGAATCATCGCCATGCCACTATAACCGGTGATGTCGCTCAACACGCGGTGCACTTGGATATTCATTTCGGTTAAGGCCTTCTGCATGCGTAACACATGGCTGCTGCAGTCCTTAACCAAGGTGTCGCGCAGGCGCAGGAAGCTGCGCAAGACGCAGACCTCGTCCTTGGGTCGGAACGAGCCGTTTAAAAGACCAAAGGTGTGGAGTTGTTGAAGCCATTGGCAGTCCGAGACGTCGCTTTTGCGTCCAGGCAGATTCTTGACATGAGCTGCGTTGACCAATTTTACCTCCAACCCTCTCTGCTCCAGAATCTGGAACACCGGTATCCAATAAACCCCCGTTGATTCCATCACTACGGTCTCAATGTGGTGTTCGCTCAGCCAGTCAGCCATCCGCTGCAGATCGCTCGTAAAAGGGCCAAACTTGCGCACCGTTTCTGAGCCGCGGTCTTCGGGAATGGCCACCAGGTGAAAATTCGCCCCGATATCGATTCCTGCGGCCTTGAGATTGATCCGTTCCAGAACACTCCGGTGAGTTTTTGATTTGTTCTTTCGCTTGGTCGTGGTTTTCTTTGCCATACCTCTCTTGGGTTAGATGTTGTTCTTGCTTTCACACTGCAGCGCATCGGCCCGAGTTGGTAGATAGAGAGAAATCTCCTAAACAGGATAGCTCCAGATCGGCAAACAACCCGATCTGGAGCTTCGCTAATGCAACAACCAAAACGCTCGGAACCAAACTAGCTATCGGGCATAAAGCTCCAATGCCACACCGGTCTTAACTGCCGACCCACTGCTGCCTACTTTCTACGTCGAGATGCCCAAGGCAATCAATCCAGTGTTTCTTGCCGCAAAAAGAACGCGCAGAGTTCTGGGGAACTAGCTAGTTTGAGCCGTCTTGGGTGTGGCTATCTCAAAGCCCCGGCTCAAACAAGTTCTCGCCTGGCGCTCGAATGAATTTTCACCCTACCGATACAGAGAAAAGACACTACGACACAATACCGGCGATAAGTTGCCGTTACAGGCTGGGCTGGGCAGAGCCGCCTGCGCTTCGGATTGATTCCGGGTAGGGAATACGGCATAGTGCGCCTTTATGGGCGCCAGGCTCACCCCGACCCGATCTTCTGCTGTTGAGGATTATCTTGAGCAAATTCTTGATCTCATCAACGCGAAGGGTTATGCGCGAGTTGCCGATATCGCCCAAGGATTGAAAATCTCACAGGCTAGCGTCACGAATATGGTGCAGCGTTTGGACTCGGAGGGGCTGCTAAAATATGAGAAGTACCGAGGACTGGTTTTAACGACCGCGGGCGAGACCCTAGCTCGAAATATCATGCAACGGCACCATCTCCTAAGCGATTTCTTTCGTCTGCTTGGAGTCGATGAAGATGTGATCTACCACGACGTGGAGGGGATGGAACATCACATCAGCCCACCAACGCTTCACGCGATCGAGGCTTTAATGAAGGAACTACAGCAACAACCGAAACTACTTGCTCGCATCAGACCCCACCCTCATGGCAGTTGAACATTGTGGTTTAGCCGGTCATTCAGGAAATCTCGAATTTAACAACCCGGAGATAATTTTCTTTGATCCTGCGGGCAAAAGGCTCTGCCCGGCAAGCTTTGCGCCCAATCCGAAGCCGATGCTATGAGGTGGGTTCGGGGGTTGGCGCTGATTGCGCTTTTCTTCACGGCTTGTGAGAGTGGTACCGAGACGTCTCGCTACTCCCAGACACAGGCGGCGATTAATCGCAGCATCGCGCAAGAACGACCTGGCAACTACTACATTGGACGCCGCTTTTTTCGACGGTACTTCTTTTTTTGGGGTTATGTCCGGAAGCCCAGACAATCATGGAGCCAGGCGCAACTCGTCATGCTCAATGAGCAAAAGGTCCACGCGCCCGATCGCGCGGAGAACGTGATTGGTTCCGACAACGGTTACGAATATCGTCTCCAAGGCTATTTCTCCGGTCAAAAGGTGTACGAACCGGCCTCGAACAGTTTTTATCCGGAATTTGTGCTCACCGGATACACATTGCTGTCACAGCATCCTCCGCCTATTTTTAGGCAAGCGAGCGCAACCGATCCGAACCGGATAACGATCGATCGGCCCGAATGATTGTTTCGGGCTGAGCATCCTGATATTCTGGCTCCTCGACGGCGCCAGCCGGTGTACGGACTGTGTTTGGCCGTGAGAGGATGGTTTTCGGTGGATGATCGATCCGAGCAGATTTGACCATTTCGAGGTTTTGCGGAAGTCCGATGGCGCTCTTTGGGAACTCGGCCGGGGCACCATGGGTACGACTTACAAGGCGTTCAATACAAATTTCCGGTGTGCGGTCGCCTTGAAGGTGATCAACCCGCAATACGTCAGTAGTGACACCGCACGCTACCGTTTTTTGCGCGAAGCTCGGGCGGCAGCGCAGTTTCGCCACCCTAATGTGGCTTCGGTATTTCATCTGGGTAACTCCGAGAATGGCTTTTTCTATGCCATGGAGTTTGTCGACGGGGAGACTGTGGAGCGGCGGGTCGCGGATCACGGCCCCCTCGATCTGCTCCAGAGCTTGCGCATCACCCGGCAGGTAACCCGCGCGTTGATTGCCGCCGAGCGGAAGCAATTGATCCACCGAGACATTAAGCCCGCTAATCTTATGTTAGCCAGGGACGAGGATGACGAGGAACAGCTGCTCGTCAAAGTTATCGATTTCGGGTTGGCCAAATCGTTGCTGAACCCGACCGAACAGTCGGGTACGGTGACGCTGGCGGGATTTGCCGGCACGCCGCATTTCGCCAGCCCAGAGCAGCTCGAGGAAAAGGAACTCGATATACGCTCCGATCTCTACTCCCTCGGGGCGACTCTCTGGTACATGTTGTTTGGACATCCGCCCTTCCAGGGGCCGATTGCCAGCGTGATCGCTCAACAGCTTAGCGCGGAATTGCCGGCGACGGCCTTGGGGCAATTGCCGGCGGCACCCCGAGAAGTGCTCTGTAAACTACTGGCCAAGAAGCCCGCCGATCGGTTTTCCAACCCGACTGAACTCAAGTCATCCCTTGACCGGATTTTGCAGGATCTAACCGACGACCCGCAGGACAAAAGCTGCCAGTCACCTGATCCTCTGCAGATCGCGGCGGCCCTGGAGGAGTTTGCTACCGGCCAGTTAGTGCGTAACCGATACAAAATAATAGGGCCATCGGCGGTCGACCGCCGACTCTACGAGGCCAGGGACCTTCACGGCAACCAGCTGGTCGCCGTTCGACCTGTTCCGGTGAATTTGGCAGCGGATTCCGGGTGGATGGATCAGTTCGGCAAGGAGATCGAGCGCCTGCGGAGTGTTCATCATCCCGGTCTGCTCGAGCTGTTCGGGCTGGAAAGCTCTGATCGCGGCGCGGTGTTGATCAGCGAATGGCTGAATGGATTTTCCTGGCAGGAGTTGCTGCGGGCGCGACGAGAACTTACCTGGGATGAAACTTACCGATTAGCCGCCCCGCTTGCTCGTCTAACCGACTTTTTGCAAGGACGAGGTTTTGTTTCTCTGCCTCTGCGAAGCCTCTTCGTTGAGATCCCGAAGCTACCCGGTAATTGTCGAACGCTCTTGCGAACTCCGGTTTCCGGCTGGCCGCCATTCCTGGTGAAAGCTGATCCCTTGGCACTGAGCCTTTGGTGGCGCCCGGATTCGTTCGAACCAACGATAACTGTGGTCGACCGCCGAACAGGCGACGCGGAGCCGGCTGCTGCACAATATCTGGCGATGGCGACCTATGAACTGCTGGGCGGTGCCTTGCACGGATCGGCGGTCGGAACCGAATGCGGCCGCTCTCCGCCTTTAGTCACTCTCTCCGAAGCCGGCAACCGTCTCTTGCAACAGGCGCTCACCGATCGAAAGCGATTCAGTTCCGCCACACAATTTGTAAAGGAGTTGCAGGCGGTTGAAAGCGGGGAAGCCGCATCTGTCGCAGTTTCTCCGAAGCGATTGGCGGCTTCGCTGGCAGCGAGACGAGTTCCCGAACCCGTAATCGTAGAAGACGATGTCCAACCCCGTTTGTCGCCGGTTCTTCTTTCTATCGGAGTGACGATGCTCGTGCTGTTTCTCGCGTGCGCCGTAGGCCTACTGATTTTCGAACAGGTGCGGCTGGGCCGCCACGGGTCACCGTCAGGCGGGTTCGTTTCCGTCGAAAGTCAGCCCGAAGGAGCATCGGTATTTTGGCGGAGCCAAGAGCTTGGGAAGACGCCGGTCAAACAGCGGTCGCTGCCGAACGGCGCGCAGACAGTCGAGTTGCGACTCCCGGGTTACGAAAATCGTGAGGTAAATGTGAACGTAGTGCCCGGAACAACCAGTGATACTGGCACACTTCCGCTCCAGCGGAGTGCCGGCCATCTGATCCTGAAGACCAATCCAACTGGGGTTCCTTACGAGATTATCGGTTCCGATGAGAAATTAATTTCGGGACGGACCCCGGCGAATTTAGCAAAGCTTTCCCCCGGGGCATATGTCGTTCGCTACCGTTTGGCCGGGTGGCCGGTCTTTCAACAGCCGGTCAGTATTGAGGCCGGATCGAGCCAGACACTGGAACACACCTTTGCTGGCGGCACCGTGAATTTTAAGAGCGATCCCACCGGTGCGACGATCTACGAAGGAGAAGTACTCCTGGGAAAAACACCTTTCAGCACCGTCTTGCCGATCGGCCAGACGGTTGAATTGACCTCGAAGGTCGAAGGACTCAAGCCCGCCTCCGAGCGCGTCACCCCTGGGCAACAAAACTCGGACCCGGTGATCTTTCGACACAGCTATGGGATGGTCTCAATCACCAGCGACGTACCCGGAGGACAAGTAACTATTTCCGGCATCGACGCTGGCCGAACCCCTCTCCAGAAGCCGGTTTCCCCAGGCCGGCATGAATTTGTTCTTACGGGTCCCGACCACTCAACTGAGAGCAAGGAGATCGAAGTTCCGCCTGGGAAGGTGATCGCGATAAATTTCGGGTCTGCCTCCGCCAACCTGCGACACGAGACGCGTGAGGCGCATCGGCCCGCGCTGCGCGCCCAAACTGGGGGACCACGCAGGCCGCCAGTCTACTTGTCAAAGGAAGACTATGATCGTGCGCGAGACGAAGCTTTTCGCCGCTTCGATGCGGAATGGGACTACCGCAAACGTGCGCTGAAACAGGCCCAAGATTACTATGAATACCAGGCCGATCATTCCGAAGGGTCGGCTCGCGAGAAATGGAATGCGAAAAAGGAGCAAGCCGATCGCCAGACTGACGCCTTGGGCGACGCGCGTGATCACGCGAAAGACGAACTGACACGGCAGTGGAGCGAGTGATTGTATCGCCCGGACAGGAACCAGAAAAACTTTCCGTTCTTGGCGCATAAAGGCTAAGCCTCGCCGATGCGTTGATGCAGAACCCGAAAGGCAGAGCCGGCTCCGCTCGGATCCGTGACGAAGCGCCCCCGCTCATCCGATAAGGCCCTTCGTCCCCAGGTCCTCAGAAACTTGGCTTGGGAGAAATAGCCGATTGTGCGAAACCCAAAATCCAGGCCCCATCGCTGCAAATCGGCAAAGTTTACATCAGCCGTCAGATCCTGGTGTCCGGCCCGTAAATAGATTTCCCTTCCAGTAAAGCGCTGATGCCGATGGTAGGCTCGGATAGTTCCCATCGGGGTAGCGCCGAAGATTTCCACGGGATTTCCACCGTAGTCGATGGTCAAGAGTGCGCCTTTCTGCAGAACAGAGCTAAGTTCCCTGAGCCAGGTATGGTAAACTTCATGAACCTCAATGAATTGTCCGGAAACAAACGTCTCGTGGAACGAAACCGACTCGGGAAGATCCTTTACGGAGTGCAGCTCTTCGCGCCAAACGCCGGAATCGAAAAGCAGGAACACCTCGAACCAGATTCCGCCTTGCTTGGCAAACCGGCGACAAGGAAAAGCGTCGACAAATTCGTTGGAAAAAACCAAGGCTTCGCCCTGGTCTTTGAGAGCTGCCTGCACTGAGGAGAACCAACGCGGAAATGAAACCCGACGCAGAAATGAAGGCCGACGCATTCGGCGATTTGACAGCCGCCGCTGCTGCTCCTCCTTCAATGGACCCGACAATTCGACAATCCGATAATCGATTTCCGAAAATGGTGGGAAACGCCGCAAGATCCCGGAAGCCATTTCACCGGAGCCGGCACCCAACTCGACCACGGTGAGAGAGCGCAGTTTCAATGCCCGCGCCTCCTGTTTGATCCACGCCGCAATCGCTTCCGCCAGCGCGCCGCTCAAGGTTGCCGTGGTGGAGAAGTCCCCTTTCGATCCGACTGTGGCAACGTTTCGACTGTAGTACCCGTGGACCGGATGATAAAGAGCGAGCTCCATAAAACGGTCAAAGCGAAGGCAGCCGCCCTCCGCCTGAGCAATCTCGGCTAACCAGCTTGGCATAGGAGGTAACGAGCGTAACAATTTACGCGTGTCATGGAGTGTGCGCGACCCGCCTTCGCTACGCCCGGCTACGGCGCGGCAGTCCTTGTCACACTCACTCCACGTCGCCCTTATCCACCGAGATCTTCTTTGATCGTTTCAACAAAGGCGGTCAGCAACCGCACGCACCGTTCCACGTCGTTCAAATCCACGAGTTCGACAGGAGAGTGCATGTATCTGAGCGGAATTGATAGAAGAGCGCTGGGCACGCCGGTCCGGCTGGAATAAATCCGCTCAGTGTCGGTGCCGGGCGAATAGGCTTCGTGCTGGATCGGGAGATCAAGCTGCCTGGCCAAGGCAATCAACCGTTCTACGATTCTCGGATGATTCGCCGTCCCATGAGTGAGCGAAGGTCCCTGTCCCAGGCGAACTGAACCGTGTTTGTTCTTATCAATACCCGGTGAATCCGTGGCATGCGTGACGTCAAGAACAATCGCCGCTTGCGGCTGTAGCCGATAAGCGATCATTTTGGCGCCAGCACCTCCGATTTCCTCCTGAACCGCGTTAACGGCGAGTACGGTCGCGACCGTTCTCTCCGGGCGGGCCGACAAGCTCTCCAATACCTGGCTGAGAATAAATCCGCCGATCCGGTTGTCGATCGCGCGGCCAACCACTCGACTCCCTGTTAGCTCTTCGGCCTGGTCAGTGTAGACAGCCGGATGTCCCGGTCGGATTCCCCGTTCCTCGACTTCCGCTCGGCCGCCGGCGCCGATGTCGACAAAGAGTTGATGCATCTCCGGAATCTTGTCGTCCTGCTTCTCGCGAAGATGAATAGCGGTATTACCGACAATCCCGAGCACCGGCCCTTTGTCCCCAAAAATTTTGAGACGTTTGCCCCGGGCGATTGCCCAATCACTTCCGCCGATCCTGGTCAAATAGAGATAACCATCATCCGAAATGTTTTGCACCATAAACCCGATTTCATCGGCATGCGCCTCCAACATGAGACGGAGGTTCGAGTTTGATCCATGGCGAGTTACCCATGCGTTCCCGTATGAATCGGTATCGACTCGATCTGCCCACTGGCGCGCATAATCCATCCAAACCTTTTGACCAGCATTTTCAAACCCGGTAGGGCTCGGCGTGTTGAGCAATTCGAAGAGAAACCGTTTGGCGTCATCATTCATTTTGTTACAGAACAGGGATTACCGCGCTGGTCATTTGTCAACGATGGCGGACAATGGCCGATGACCAATGACCAATGGCCGATGAGCAGCTCGGTCAGGACATCGGTAACACTATATCGTTAAGATAAGTTTGACTGTTCAATGTGAAAGTTGCACCGATTGGCAAATCTGGCCGGCTCCGTTTTTGCGTTTGACAGGCTGGAGCGAGGAACGAGCGAACAGTCGATGCCCCCTGCCAGCGCCTTGAGCGCAAGCTCTACTCACTGTTCCATAGGCTCACTCTTTTTTTGGGCATGACCGAAGTTTACGATGAGATGAATCTGCAGTTCCGGGGCGCTTTGGCGATCAATTTGCTTGAGAAAGTCGCAACCACTCCACATGGGGGTGCTTTCGTTTGGCGAAGGATCCCTCGAGGTAACTTCCGGTCGCCAAATAGTCAAGATGCCGCGGCGTTTGTAATCATGACGCCGGACCTAGTACTTAGTTGCTTTAGTTCTTTATATTTATGAAAAATTATGATTTGTTGGATGGATGGCAACGGGTCGCATCAAACTTTCTGTGGAAAAGCGCAAGCTCTTGGAGGGTTGGAGTCGAGCGCAACGGGTCGAACACCGGCTCAAGGTCAGGAGTCAGATTATCTTGAAGGCGGCAGCGGGCTTGAGTGGACGTGCGATTGCCAAGAGCCTGCGCATTCCCGAGGTGACGGTGAGTAAATGGCGGCGGCGCTTTGTGCGCCAAGGCCTGGCCGGCTTGGAAGACGCGCCACGCAGTGGAAAGCCGGCCAAGTTATGATCAAATGACGGTCAAGCGGGTCTTGGCGCTGCTGGATGAAGATCCACCGGCGGGCTACGGGCGCTGGAATGGGCGACTGCTGGCGCAGAGTCTGGCCGATGTTTCCTCCGATCAAGTCTGGCGCATTTTGCGCCAACAAGGCATTGAATTGGAACGGCGCCGCAGCTGGTGCATTTCCACCGATCCGGAGTTTGTGCGCAAGGCCGCTGACATTGTCGGTCTTTATCTCAATCCGCCCCAGAATGCGCTCATCTTGGCCATTGATGAAAAACCAGCCATTCAAGCCCTGGAAAGAGCCCAAGGTTGGATTCGCTTGCCCAATGGCAGGGCGCTGACGGGTTTTAGCCACGAGTACAAGCGCCATGGCACCTCCACTCTCTTTGCCGCCCTCAACATTGCCAGCGGCCAAGTGCAGGCTGGTCATTACCGGCGCCAGCGCCGACGGGAATTCCTGGAGTTTATGAACCAGGTAGTTGCCGGAAATCTCGACAAAGAAATTCATGTGGTCTTAGACAACCTTGCGACCCATAAGCCAAAGCAAGATCGCTGGTTGAAGGCTCACCCCAATGTGCATTTTCATTTCACTCCAACCCACGCTTCTTGGCTCAACCAGATTGAGATCTGGTTTAGTATCTTGAGCCGCCAAGCCCTCCAGGGGGCAAACTTCACCAGCGTGGCAGAGCTGCGCAACGCCATCGACACCTTCATCAAGAACTACAATAACAATGCGGCTCCCTTCGAATGGACCAAATCCCAGGTACATCAGGGGAGAGTCGCCATACATATAACTAACTTACGCAATTAGGCACTAGTTCTCAAAATAAGCGAGTTCCGAATGCGACGCGACGAACTTCCCGTTCGGCCAGGCAAATTCTTAGAAAATGGTGCAAATCCGATTGGTTCTGGCGACCGAAGGCCCAGGTTTGCTTTTCTCAGGCCAAAACAATGAAAGTTTTTGGAGTTAGTGCGATTTTGGGCGCCGATACATGCCTCGCCAGGGCATAGCTCTGCCTTGGAAATTTGAGCGTTCCGCCTAGAGTATCGTCAATAGGCCTGCTTCAGGCAGGTGCCATCCGCCGAAGATTTTCCCAGGCAGCGAAGAAGTCTTTTAGCCAACTGTTGTAACCCATGATCCGATAAATGATCCTCCGACCGCTGCGCACGATCTGTGCCGGCAACAACACAATGGCATGCAGGAAGCGCCGGAACTCCATCTGGACTAGCTCCAGCCCCCTTTGCCGATTGGGCATAAGCAGTCCATACCAGGATTTGAGATTCCAGGCCAGGGCACTGATGACCATGTAAGCCCAATTACTGAGGAGATCGTCTACCGGCATGCGCATGGCGTTAACCCCATTTTTGAGTTGCTCGATCACATTTTCCTGGTCACACCGCTGGTTGGCCAGCGCCACGATCTCTTGGGCCCGATAATTGGTGTGGTTGGTGAGATAGAAGAAGTATTTAATCTCTTCCAAGAGCACCGTTTCCCCTTTCTGGAGGCTGATGTTTTTGCGCATCACCACCAGCCGATAGCTGCGTCCGCATTTGAGTGGCTGATAATTAAACTCGGCCACGCTTTCGCCCACCAACTTTTTATTCAAGTACCCCTTAAAGCGCACAATCGCCTCCTTGATCCGATGGGGCTTACGTCGCGGCTCAGTGGCAATTTCATAGCGAGCCAAGCGTTCAAGCGGCTGCCAGCCTGCTTCCGGCAAGGCTTCGGCCAGTTGCACTACTTTCTGATGAGCATCCATGCCAAAGAGAAATTTGATCCCTTGGCTATCCCAACGATCTAACTCGGCGCTGAGCGTAAAATCGCTGTCCCCGCGCAGCGTGATCTCACCGGCATGGGGGCGCACTAACTCGATGGCCCGCTCAATCCATGGCACACATCCTTCATGGCTGACGACGTTGCCCGGCCGATTAACCAGATAAAGCACTTCTCGGGTGTTTGCCAACGAGACAATCAAGGGCGCATAACCCCAGATGCCTTTGTAGGAAAGCCCTACTCCGCCTTTGCACGCCCCTAAAGTCGGAGCCATTGTGCCATCGATATCAAGAAAGGCTTGGGCAAGAAAAGCCCGAGGCTGCTTTTTCCACACCCGCTGCCGAGTCGTGTTGATGGCTTCCAGCAAATCCAGAATCGAGCCTTGGTCAAAGCGCCGGGTGAAATCTCCGCTGGTAGTCGGATCAGGGATACGTTGCGCGCCCAGACCCTCCAGGAAAGCTTCATCGTTGCGCCGCAACTCGATATCTTCCAGCCGTTGGCCATCGAACAGTGCATTGTAGGCCAGGTTCAACACATGATCGCTTTCGTGATAGGGCAAATGCCGCTTGAGAAGCTGCACCCGCCCATCGATCTCCTCGGCTAATCCTAGCCGCTGCCCCATTAGATGGATCGCGCCAATACCGCCGTAGTTTACCGCCCGGTTACGTTCAGCCATCTCAAAATGGATGTTGCTGGCACTCAGCATCGGTGTCGGCTGTTCACTCCATCGCCGCTCAGGATCCAAACGACGTTCGATTCGGCGCTTGCGATTACGCAGGATCTTCGGATAACTTCTACTCACTCGAAATGCCTTTCTTCCTTGGTCTGGTTAGCTTTGCACTTCCCAGCAAACCAAGCATCGAAGCGCATTTCGAGCTTTTTTGTCCCCTCATGCGGTTAAATCACGCTTCCTTAAGGACTAGTCTCAAAATAAGCGAGTTCCGAATGCGACGCGACGAACTTCCCGTTCGGCCAGGCAAATTCTTAGAAAATGGTGCAAATCCGGTTGGTTCTGGCGACCGAAGGCCCAGGTTTGCTTTTCTCAGGCCAAAACAATGAAAGTTTTTGGAGTTAGTGCGATTTTGGGCGCCGATACATGCCTCGCCAGGGCATAGCTCTGCCTTGGAAATTTGAGCGTTCCGCCTAGAGTATCGTCAATAGGCCTGCTTCAGGCAGGTGCCATCCGCCGAAGATTTTCCCAGGCAGCGAAGAAGTCTTTTAGCCAACTGTTGTAACCCATGATCCGATAAATGATCCTCCGACCGCTGCGCACGATCTGTGCCGGCAACAACACAATGGCATGCAGGAAGCGCCGGAACTCCATCTGGACTAGCTCCAGCCCCCTTTGCCGATTGGGCATAAGCAGTCCATACCAGGATTTGAGATTCCAGGCCAGGGCACTGATGACCATGTAAGCCCAATTACTGAGGAGATCGTCTACCGGCATGCGCATGGCGTTAACCCCATTTTTGAGTTGCTCGATCACATTCTCCTGGTCACACCGCTGGTTGGCCAGCGCCACGATCTCTTGGGCCCGATAATTGGTGTGGTTGGTGAGATAGAAGAAGTATCTAATCTCTTCCAAGAGCACCGTTTCCCCTTTCTGGAGGCTGATGTTTTTGCGCATCACCACCAGCCGATAGCTGCGTCCGCATTTGAGTGGCTGATAATTAAACTCGGCCACGCTTTCGCCCACCAACTTTTTGTTCAAGTACCCCTTAAACCGCACAATTGCCTCCTTGACCCGAAGGGGCTTACGTCGCGGCTCAGTGGCAATTTCATAGCGAGCCAAGCGTTCCAGCGGCTGCCAGCCTGCTTCCGGCAAGGCTTCGGCCAGTTGCACTACTTTCTGATGAGCATCCATGCCAAAGAGAAATTTGATCCCTTGGCTATCCCAACGATCTAACTCGGCGCTGAGCGTAAAATCGCTGTCCCCGCGCAGCGTGATCTCACCGGCATGGGGGCGCACCAACTCGATGGCCCGCTCAATCCATGGCACACATCCTTCATGGCTGACGACGTTGCCCGGCCGATTAACCAGATAAAGCACTTCTCGGGTGTTTGCCAACGAGACAATCAAGGGCGCATAACCCCAGATGCCTTTGTAGGAAAGCCCTACTCCGCCTTTGCACGCCCCTAAAGTCGGAGCCATTGTGCCATCGATATCAAGAAAGGCTTGGGCAAGAAAAGCCCGAGGCTGCTTTTTCCACACCCGCTGCCGAGTCGTGTTGATGGCTTCCAGCAAATCCAGAATCGAGCCTTGGTCAAAGCGCCGGGTGAAATCTCCGCTGGTAGTCGGATCAGGGATACGTTGCGCGCCCAGACCCTCCAGGAAAGCTTCATCGTTGCGCCGCAACTCGATATCTTCCAGCCGTTGGCCATCCAACAGTGCATTGTAGGCCAGGTTCAACACATGATCGCTTTCGTGATAGGGCAAATGCCGCTTGAGAAGCTGCACCCGCCCATCGATCTCCTCGGCTAATCCTAGCCGCTGCCCCATTAGATGGATCGCGCCAATACCGCCGTAGTTTACCGCCCGGTTACGTTCAGCCATCTCAAAATGGATGTTGCTGGCACTCAGCATCGGTGTCGGCTGTTCACTCCATCGCCGCTCAGGATCCAAACGACGTTCGATTCGGCGCTTGCGATTACGCAGGATCTTCGGATAACTTCTACTCACTCGAAATGCCTTTCTTCCTTGGTCTGGTTAGCTTTGCACTTCCCAGCAAACCAAGCATCGAAGCGCATTTCGAGCTTTTTTTGTCCCCTCATGCGGTTAAATCACGCTTCCTTAAGGACTAGTGTAGCGTCTCTTAAATAATGGTGAGTCATTTTTGGAGGATTCCCCAGAAGCGGAACAGATAAAAGTGTCACTATGATTTCAGAGACACATGACTAGCTTACAGCTCGTTTATTATTACCAGCTATTTAACAAAGATGACATTAGTTACTTTAGGACGGGAATGTATAGGAGATCGGGAGAAGGTACACGCCACTTACTGAGGGTTTGAATTGCCAGTGCAAGTGTACCCAGCGGGAAGAATAAGCTGCCAAGATCGCGCTGGTGGATTCTGCGGTCACCTTTATCATTTTACCCTTCACCACCTGGATGCGAACTTGGACATCGCATTTAAGCTTAAGGGAGCGTACCTCCTGGGGATAAGTTGGTATTGGGTGCTGGCTGGCAACCCGGTCGAGCGCGATTCCCGTAACGACTAGTGGTTTGAGTTCCGCTGCTAACGATTGGTAAGCAGTCGACGAGAAGATAGTGATTGTTATGATCGCGATAAAACTTCGAATAAGCCTGAGTTTTGACATAGATATGTTATCTCTAATTGGTTCTTGGTAATTGCACGGTAGGTTACAGCGTGCCGATTTTTTGTCTGTAACCCGAACGGATGAAGGACGACTGGTGCGGTGACCGTGTACAGAGCATGCCTTAGCCATTGATCAAGCGTTTGACGCCTGGCTGAGTTTCATCAAAACTAACAAGATAGCCGAGGCGGAGATTGGCCAGGCGGGTGTACGTCAGAACTTGCTTCGGGTACAGCCGGGAGCGGCTTTGATTTCAGTGCGAGAAAAATCCGTTCTCAACGAAACAAAATGTAATATTTGTCAATCACTCCGTAGTATTACTGTCCGTGAAAATCTTGTTTTCCTGCGAGGATTTACGAGGAGGTGAACAGTTTGAAGGTTGACCGGCAAGATGCCAGTGTCACGACGGGAAAGTGGCACAGGCTTCCAGCCTGTCAGTGGAGTCTGCGCGGATGCTCTGGTTGCGGCTCTGCTGCGCCGTGCACACCGTGGCCTCCGTTCGAGGCTCTCTTGTGCTCCGCCGGCGATTGCCTTGGAAGTTCATGCGCCGCGGGAGCGGGGCTCGGTCGTTATCAAAGAAATTACCGCCAAGATACCCGGCGCTTTATTTTATCTCGGCGGCAATATCCCCAGCATTGATGGCCGGCGCGCTTTCAGGAATTTTTGGAACCGCAGCCACTCGTGCGGCAGTCGAGCCATTTGCTGATCAAAAAAAGAGAAGAACTGACCTGCCTCAGCCCTCTCGCTCTTCCCCTGAATCGAGGTTGAGTCCCAACTGAAGGTCGAGTACCGGAATCGTGGGTAGCGAATTCGCACCGATAATCCCCTGCAGATCCCCGTACATACCTGAGACGCTGTTGAGGACTCCATCGATCTGCTTCTCCCGCGCATTCCAATGGCTGCTAATCGCGCGCTTTTCGCGCTCCAGCGCCAACTGCATCTGGATAAACGTCTGGAGAATTGCGTTCACCCGTTCGCGGAACTCCGGTCCGGTGAGATACTGATATAGTACGTTCATTTTCTGGTCGCGCCCTTCGGCCGAGAGTCGCGCATATGCCAGGCTGATGACCTGTTGCCGGAGCACCGTGGCCAGTCCAGGCAGGGCCGTGAGGTCGCAAACCCAGATTCCTTCAATTTGCTCAAAATGCCGGACGCCGTCCGGCAGAGAAGTGGAGACCAGCACGCCAAACTCCGATTTACCCGCTATCATGTCTTTGCGCACCTTCTCCAGCCAGCGTTGATTCCAATTTTGCGCGTTTTTTGTTTCCCAAGTGATCGTACCGCAGGTTCGTCCACCGGTTGCCACCACCGTCTGGAGCACGTCCGCGCCATGCACCCCTTTGGCGATGGCGTGAACCCCATCGGTGGGAAAGCGGGTGTGCAATTCGCGCTCCAAGATCAGCTCGAGTGCCTCCCCCTGCAGTTGCTGCGAGCCCTGCTCCATTCGTCGGCGCAGATCCTCCGCTGCTAAACGGGCATCATCCCGTTGTTTTTCCAGCTCGGCCTGCTTCAAGCGCAAGGTATCGAGTTCCGTCTGATATTTTTCGCGAGCCGCCTGGTCCGCCTGGCGGGCAGATTCCCGACCAAGGTTTTCCCTGGTTTCGCAAATCGCTTGGGCGATCGCAGCTTCTTTCTCGACCTGAAGTTGAGTGACTTTGGCCAAGAGCTCGACCCCTTCCCTGCTCTTTTGCGAGAGCTGATCGGTCAAATTCTGGAGCAAGCTGTTCTGTTGTTGGAAACGTTCTTCGAACAGTCGTTCCCGGATCTGCGACCGCTCATGCTCTTCTTCAGACGCTTGACGCCGAGCGCGTTCCAACTCGATTCGCGCTATGCCCATTAGCCGTTCGTGCTCCGCGCGCGCCTTGAACAGTTGCTCCTGGACGGCACTCAGCTGTTGCTCGTAGCCCTTGGAGAGGTCGGCCACCAGGCTCGTCCGAACGCTCTCCGAAAACCTGGCTCGCTCTTCGACGAGGTCACGCTGCCTTCGCTGAACAATAGCCTCGCTCAGCGCCTCCCGTAGACGGAAACGATGTGCCCGATCGGCTGGGCAAGCAATCTCTTCGTCGAGGCTAATCAAGATGAAATCAGAATCCCCACTCATAGAATCAAATCGAGCGCGACTTTGCCGCCGCACGCTTCTCCATGTTTTCTCTTTAGTCGGTCAGCCGCAAAAGGGAAAGCAGCGGGTTGAGCGGCTTGAGCGGCCGTCCGCGCTACGCTCAGGCCGTTCAACCCGCTTTTAGACGATGACAATGTCGATCCCTGGCAGCTCTCGAATGAGATCGTCGTGCAGAGCCCGACCGAAAGGCCAAAGGCGCTTTTTGCCAGGACGCCCGAGCACCACGTGCGTGATGCCATATTCTTTGGCAAACGAGATCAAGGCGCGCGCGACGTCTTCGTTCTTTAGCGAAATGACAAGACCGCCCATCTTTTGCGCGGCCTCCAGCGTATCGGCTACACGCCGCTGCACCTCGGCGTCAATCTTCACCGCGGATTCCTGCGGAGTGCGTACGTAGACTGCGTACCACGCAGCATTGAGTTGGGCCGCCAGCCGGGCCGTCTTTCGGAGAAGACGGCCAGGATCCGGACCGCTGCTGCTGATGGCCACCATGACCTGGCCTAACGCGCTCGTCTTTGAATCCTGTTCTGACGTTTCTCGCTGTTTGCGGTCGAGCAGATTAGCAGTCTCGCTCAGGGTCATCTCGCGCAGACGTGTGAGATTTTTGCTGGTGAAGAAGTTGGCCAGGGCCAATTCGATTCGTTCCTTCGGATAGATCTTGCCGGCTTGCAGGCGTTCCTGCAGATCTTCGGCAGGCAGGTCAATGTTAATGATCTGATCGGCCCGCGCGATCACTTCGTCCGGCACTCGTTCTTTGACCCTTACCCCGGTTGCTTCCTCGACAATGTTATAGAGGGACTCGAAATGCTGGACGTTTACCGTCGTGATGACACTGATGCCGGCTCGGAGCAGGTCTTCAACGTCCTCATACCTCTTACGGTTGCGGCTCTGCGGGGCATTGCTGTGGGCAAGTTCATCGACAAGCGCCACCGTCGGTTTGCGTTCAAGAACCGCATCCAGATCCATCTCGCGCACAACAATCCCGTGATACTGCGCCATTAACGGTGGGACGATTTCCAAGTCGTTAATCTGCGCGATGGTTTCCGGGCGGTCATGCGGCTCAACATAGCCAATTACCACATCGACGCCCTGTCGCCTCAAGCGATTACCCTCTGCCAGCATCTGGTAGGTCTTACCAACACCGGCACACGGCCCGAGATAGACCTTTAGCTTTCCTAATTGCTGCCGGCGAATAATCGTCAAAAAATCGTCAGCCGTAGGTCTTAGATTCGGGGGGTCGACCGACGTCATACGCTAAAGAGATTTTTGCGTTTTGTCGCTGGTCAGGCGGTCCAGAGCCAGATTGAGCTCCAGAACATTCACCCCCTCGTCACCACCCAGAAAGCCGAGCAAGGGGTGCCTGGTCGCGCGGACGATTTCAGCGTCAACCGCGGCCTGCTTCAGCCCACGTTCCTTGGTGACGCGCGGCGCCTGAAGCTTCGCATTGGCGGAACTGATGTCAGGATCGAGCCCGCTCCCTGAAGCCGTCACCGCATCAGCAGGTACGAGCGTCGAAGCGGACAATCCATTCTCTTTGCGATAGGCTTCGATATTGGCTTTGATCGTATCGACCAACTTTTGCGAAGTTGGCCCGAGGTTTGAGCCGCCCGAGTTTAGCACATCATAGGGATAAGTGCTGATGGCCGAGGGGCGCGGATGAAAATATTGTGGACCACTAAAGCCCTGCGCCAGCAATGCGGAACCGGCTACCTGACCATTGTTATCCACGAGACTACCGTTGGCCTGCCGGGGAAAGAGGATTTGGCTTAGGCCCCAAATCAAGACCGGATAAATTCCGCTGACAACGATACAAAGAATCACCGTCGCCAGGATTGAATTCTTCAGTTCTATTAGAAATGTTTTCATAATTCGGGCAAGATTTTGGTCAGGCCAAGTGCAAGGCGGTGATGATCAGGTCGATCAGCTTGATCCCAATAAATGGCAGAATGATTCCTCCGGCGCCGTAAATAAGCAGGTTTCTTTGCAAAATCCTCGCGGCACCGAGCGGACGAAACCGGACTCCTCGAAGAGCCAGGGGAATCAAGGCAATAATGATTAACGCATTGAAAATTACCGCGCTCAGAATCGCGCTTTGCGGGGATTTCAAGAACATGATATTCAGCGGAGCGATCTGCGGAAAAGTGCCGACCAGCATGGCCGGAATGATCGCGAAATATTTTGCCACATCATTGGCGATGCTGAAGGTCGTGAGTGCTCCTCGAGTGATCAGTAACTGCTTTCCGATCTCGACGATCTCAATCAGCTTGGTCGGATTGGAATCGAGGTCGACCATGTTCCCTGCCTCCTTTGCCGCCTGGGTGCCGGTGTTCATTGCGACTCCCACGTCGGCTTGGGCCAGCGCCGGAGCATCGTTGGTGCCGTCTCCAGTCATCGCGACCAGGTGCCCAGCTTCCTGCTCCCGCCGGCAAAGAGCCAATTTGTTCTCGGGTTTGGCTTCGGCCAGGAAGTCGTCTACGCCGGCCTCTCGGGCAATCGCGGCCGCGGTTAGTGGGTTGTCGCCCGTAATCATCACCGTTCGGATGCCCATTGCGCGAAAACGTTCGAACCGGTCAGACAACCCACCTTTGACGATATCTTTGAGCTGAACAGTGCCGAGCACCCGCGCATTCGACGCGACGACCAGCGGCGTGCCACCGTTACCCGCGATCTTGTCGACGTCTTGTTGCACTTCCGCGGGCATTTTGCCTCCAACAAAATTTCGAACGGCCTCGGCCGAGCCTTTCCGTAAGCTCGTCCCGTCCAGATCAACTCCGCTCATTCTAGTCTGCGCGCTGAAAGGTATGAAAGTGGCCTTTGGCATCTCGCTTAGCTCGCGTTCGCGGATGCCAAAACTTTTTGCCAAAACAACGATGCTGCGACCTTCGGGCGTTTCGTCGGCCAGTGAAGCGAGTTGCGCGGCATCGGCCAAATCTCGTTCCGTCACCCTTGGCGCCGGTAAAAACGCGGTCGCCTGCCGGTTGCCAATTGTGATGGTGCCAGTCTTGTCGAGCAGTAAGACATCAACATCACCGGCCGCTTCCACAGAACGGCCGCTCATCGCCAGGACGTTCTTCTGCACAAGTCGATCGATTCCCGCAATTCCTATTGCGCTAAGCAGTCCGCCGATCGTGGTGGGAATCAAGCAGACCAGCAGCGCCACCAAGACCGGAATGGTAAAGTCTACCTTGGTCGAGCTATCGAAAGCTGAGTAAGAGTTGCCAAAAGCTTTCAGCGACATCATCGCGATCAAAAAGATCAGCGTGAGCGCCGATAATAGAATAGTCAGGGCGATCTCATTCGGCGTCTTCTGTCGCACCGCCCCTTCTACCAACCGAATCATGCGATCCAGAAAGGTTTCTCCGGGGTTTGAGGTTATCAGGACCTTGATCTGATCAGACAACACCTTGGTACCGCCCGTGACCGCGCTCCGGTCGCCTCCCGATTCCCGGATGACCGGCGCAGATTCCCCGGTGATGGCCGATTCGTCAACCGTCGCGGCGCCCTCGATTACTTCACCGTCGCCGGGAATAAGTTCGCCGGCCGCGACGACTACCAGGTCGCCCTTCCGCAATTGCTCCGCCTGTACTTGCTCAACCGTGCCGTTGGCCTTCAACCGGTTCCCAAAACTTTGCGTCCGGGTCGCCCGCAAAGCCTTGGCCTGGGCTTTACCACGGCCTTCGGCCATGGCCTCGGCGAAATTCGCGAATAAGACAGTGAACCAAAGCCAGAGCGCAATCTGGAGTTGGAACCCGAAATGATCACGATGGTAAAAGAGCAGAACTGTCGTGATCGCCGCCCCAACTTCGGTCACAAACATAACCGGATTCTTGGCCATGGTGATCGGATTGAGCTTTTTAAAAGATTCCATGATTGCCGGACCGATGATGGCCGGATCAAAGATCGAATGGGATTTCGCTGCCATGATAGTTGTTCTTAGAATTACTTGCTAAGCAGAATTTGATTGGATTTTCTCTTTGCTGCCCCCAACCTTCGTTAGAAGAGTTTTCCGCTCTGCATGAGGAAATGTTCCAGGATCGGCGTCATGGTTAGAGCAGGAAGAAAGGTCAGCGCTCCGACCAGCAGGATGGTGCCGATGACCAGCACGCCGAACAGGGTTCCCGTCACCGGGAAGGTTCCGGCGCTGGTCGCTACTAACTTCTTTCGTCCGAGTGAACCGGCCAAAGCCATGACCGGGATAAGCATACCAAAACGCCCAATCATGGTTGCCAGCCCAAGAGTTATATTGTAATGCCGATCTCCGTTTGAAGGATTACCGGTTAGGCCGGCAAAGGCGCTCCCATTGTTTCCGGTGCAGGAGCTAAACGCATAAAAGATCTCAGCCAGGCCGTGTGGGCCCGAGTTATTGATTCCCGCCTGACCCCACGGAGTCAGCGCCGCCCATCCGGAAAAACCCAGGATCGAGAACGCCATTAGCAAAATAGCGATCGAGGCTAGTTTAACGTCATACGACTCGATCTTCTTGCCCAGGTATTCGGGCGTCCTCCCCACCATCAGCCCCGCGATGAATACCGCAAGAATTACAAATATCAGCATGCCATAAAGCCCGGAACCAACCCCCCCGAAGATGATCTCTCCGAGCTGGATGTTGAAGAGCGGAACAAATCCACCTAATGGGGTAAAGGAGTCGTGCATCGAGTTAACCGCGCCGCAGGAGGCGTCTGTCGTGATGGTGGCGAAGAGTGCCGAGTCGGTGATTCCGAAGCGAACTTCCTTGCCCTCCATGTTGCCGGTGCGCGGATCGACTCCCAATTGGTTCACGATCGGGTTCCCATGAGCTTCAGCGTTCCAACAGATCAGAAATCCGCAAACGAAGAGGACGGCCATCACAGCCCAGATCGTCCAACCATGCCTTTGGTTTTTTACTGCGCGACCGAAATACCAGGTCAGCGCGCTGGGTATCGCGAAGATCGAGAGCATTTGCACAAGATTGGATAGCGGCGTCGGATTCTCGAAAGGATGCGCCGCGTTGGCATTCGTATAACCGCCGCCGTTTGTGCCTAGCATTTTGATCGCTACCTGAGATGCAATAGGCCCTTCGACAATCGTCTGAGTATCGACCTTCTGATCGGTCATTACCGGATTGCCCTTTTCATCTTTCACCGGGTTGCCCGACGCATCCTTTTTCGGCACCTGCACGGTTTGCGCCTCTACCACCTTCGTTGTGTCGTATGCCTTGAAGTTTTGTGGTATACCTTGCGAGACGAGAAACAGTGCATAAATGACGCAGATCGGCAGGAGCAAATAGTAGATCAGCCGAACCATATCGACCCAAAAGTTACCGATGGTGTTAACCGTGTGACGGGCGATCCCCCGCACCAGCGCGGCCGCCACCGCAATTCCCATCGCTGCCGAGAAGAAATTGTGCGAGGCCAGAGCAAGCATCTGCGACAGATAACTCATCGTGGTCTCGCCACCGTAATTCTGCCAGTTCGTGTTGGTCACGAAACTCAGGGCGGTGTTAAACGCCAGAGGTTCACTTACCGGACTCTGCCCCTGGGGATTTAATGGCAGAACGTTTTGCCAACGGAGCACCAGGTAAGTGAGGATGGTACTGACCAAGCCGAAACCCAATAGTGCTATTGTGTACTGAATCCAGCCTTGCTCTTTCTGGGGATCGATCCCGAGAAGCCGATAAGTCAGCCGCTCGAGTGGCCGCAGCACTGGGTCAAGAAATGTCTTGCCGTTCGCATCGAGCACCCGACAGAGATACACACCGAGCGGTTTGGTGATTAACAAGAGAACTCCAATATACAACCCGAGTTCCAGCCATCCTTTAATATTCATAACAGTCACAGTTCCGTTTCCCTATTGGAGTCCCTAGAATTTCTCCGGACGGAGCATTGAATACAGCAGGTAGATGATTAAACAAACAGAGATGAGGCCGACCACAATATCGTCCATAGTTTTTGTGTCAAAATTAAATCTTGCTGCAGAACTGAGTGAAAAAGGTCAGTACAACGAAACATCCGATAATCATTCCGAGATAAACAACGTCAGCCATAAAGTTAGTTCTTAGTTATGTTGTCCCAGGTTCATCGGTTCCTCACTGGATCCGAAATTGAAGAGCTCAAAAATCCGACGCATATTTTGCTGAGCAGGCTCAAATCGCTTGTTGACGCGGATTGCCTGGCCATAACAACGCTTGGCCCGATCGTAGTCCCCCATCACCTCCGCCAGTACACCTGCCAGATTAAATGCTTCCGCCGAGCGGCCATCTAATTCCAGTGCGCGCGTCACATGCTTCTGTGCTTCGCTAAAGCGGCGCAAATTGATGAGGCGCTTGGCCGAACGAATGTGGCTCGCGAAAGTATCTACCTCGATTACCTCCGGCGGTTCTTCGTGCCGGTTGAGCACTTCCCAAACGATCGTCCGGAGTTCTTCTGGTCGGAGAGGTTTCTGCAGAAAGTCGATGGCGCCGAGCTTCATCGCTTTCACCGCGTTAGGTACGTCGCTGTAAGCCGTGATAATCACGGAGGGCGTGGGAATCTGCTCATCGCGCATTTTGGAAAGCAGCTCCAATCCATCCATACCGGGCATCCGCAAGTCCAGAATGGCCAAGTCGGCCGGCTGCTTCTGGAGGTGCTGGAGAGCTTCTTCGGCGGTCGCCGATTCTTCAACCAAATAACCCTCCGTTTCGAGGGCGACTCGATAGATCAGGCGCACATTCGGCTCGTCATCGACAATTAGAATCCGTTTCATGTCTTACTTCCGCTGACTGGTGGTAGATCGAAATAGAACTCGCTCCCTTGTCCCGGTTTACTTTTCAGACCAACTTCACCGCCCAGCGAATTGATGATCTCTCGGACAATTGCTAAACCAAGCCCGGCTCCCGTCTTTTCCGACCCAGGAATTCTGAAAAACCGCTCGAAGAGCCGGGACTGATATTCCGAGGGTATGCCCGGGCCCTGGTCGATTACCGAAAAGCGAACACGATCGCCGATCCGTTTTGCTTCGACCAGGATTTCCGTTCCCGGTTTAGAATGCTTGGCGGCGTTCGAAATAAGGTTCGAAAAAACGTGATGAATCTGCCCCGCGTCAACTGCCACCAAAGGTAATCCCGGTTCGGTGCGAAGCCCCAAACGGCAGCCATGCGATTCCACCATCGGCGCAAAATCCTCGACGGCCGCCGCCACCAATGTTTTGGGATAGAGCTGTTCAATCGCGTTCCTCGCTTTGCCGGACTCTAGCCGAGCCAGATCCAGCAAATCATTGATCATTTGGACCAGGCGCTCCGAGTCTTCCCGAGCCGCCAGCAATAGCTCCGTTTGTTTAGTGGTGAGCGAACCGATTCGCTCTTCGAGCAGGAGATGTAAACCCATCCGAATGCTGGTAAGCGGGGTTTTCAACTCATGGCTAACGGTCGATACCAGGTTCGTTTTAACCTCGTCCATGAGCCGAAACCGGGTGACATCCTGGAGAATGGCAGCGGCTCCAAAAAGATTGCCGCTTTCATCTCGCATGCCGATGACCCGTGGGAGCAGAAAACTCTCGTGTTCATCCAATCGGATCGGAATAACATTCTCGAAAGAAGTAGGAACTAGATCGGCTCCGCCAGCCAGCACCCGCTTGACTTCGGAGGTCAGATTCCCTGGCAGGTTAACGTCAGTGCCCAATTTGCTGCGCAGACGTTCCGCCGCCGGATTGGCAAAACTGATTTTACCTTCAATGGAAAAGCCGAAAATTGCGTCAGGGAATGCTGACAACGTGATCTCGGTCATCTGCCGCGCTTGCACGATCTGATCGGAAGCTACGCGGCGATAAGCCCGCAACTTGGCCGCCATGCGGTTGAAGGCGGTCGCTAAGTCTCCGAGCTCATCCTTGGACTGAACGGTGACAACCTGATCTAAATTACCCTCACCAAGGTCCCGAGTCACCGTGGTCAACTCGTGAATTGGCCGCAGGATTGCTTTTTGCAGACGGGAAGCAAAAAACAGGGAGGCGGCAATTCCGGCGAGTACGACCAGGAACATGTATCGGATTGATTGCTCGCTGACTGCAAGCGCCTCGCGATTGGCAGCCAGCATGTTTTCTTCGTTAATCCGGATGATTTCCTGGGCGGTGTCTTTAATGTCCGTTGCGAGCGGCAGGAGCGAGTTGAAATAAATGATTTTGCGCTTTTCCAGGTTGGGTTCTTGAAAGAACTGAACTACCGCCTGCGTATATTGCCCGAAGAGCACTTGCGTATGCTCGGCCAGCTTGCCTTCTCCCGGCAGAGTGATGTTCCTCAATTCGAGATCGAGCGCTTCTTTAAACAAAGAGCGGTTTTGATCATACATCTCTCGACCGCGTGCTTCTTCACCGACGAGAGAAAAGAAGGCGCCCGAGTCCATGCGCTCGAGCGTTTCTTTCATTTTCTGACCGGCAATAACGCTCTGATAATTTTCGCGGAGAATAACGTCGATCTTCCCGCCCAGACTATGGAAGAGAATCATGGCGTAGCCACCCATCCCGGCGAAGAGCACGAGCATGGGCAGCAGCCAAATAATGATCCGCTTTTTCATGAAATACGCGACAGACCCGATCTGTTAGCCGGTCGCGTGCCAAGCGGCCACTGTGGGGGGTGCCCCCCCTCGGGGAGGCCTGTTCGAAGAATGTTGAATCGATGGCGCGTAACTCGCGTTTTGCGATTAAACGCGCGTTTGGCACTCGCAGAACGCGAGTTTGTCCGACAACGTCGTTCAACATCCGGATCTAGCGGGGAGATTCTGCCAGTTCACCGCGTGTCGGAGTGCATGCGACCCCCTTCGCTATCGCTCGGCTCTGGCGCGGCAGGCCTTGTTGCCGCTTTACGAGCCGCGCGGGCAGCACAGACGGCCTCCGTTCCGCTCACTGAGCGAGGTTCGAAGCGTTTCCAAACGTGACCTGTCCCTTAGAGCGTCCTCAAACGCGACCTGTCCCTACAATGCGACAGAGGCGACAGGTCCGTTTGCAGCGGCTCGGGGACGGCGCCTGCTGGTCTTAATTAAGTCCCGAATCGCGCCAGGGCGCGCGCTTTCGCTTTAGCCGCCTGCTCGTCGCGATTTCTGGGTGGGGCGTTCGTCTCCAACGAACGCAGATAACGCGCCGAAGCGTCCGCTATTTCGTTGATGGCCGTGAGGAACGCGGCTTCGTTCATCTTGGAGGGTTTACTAAAACCGCTGATTTTTCTGACGAACTGCAGCGACGACGCCCGGATCTCCTCGTCAGTGACGGGCGGATCGAAGTTATAGAGGGTCTTAATATTTCTGCACATACAAATCTTGAGCACTTACGCATTCGCCCCTCTGGTTTACAACCACAGGAGGGCGTGTCGTGGAGACGACATGAGTTGGCAGGTTCGGCCCGAAGGCCGAACCTGCCATATGAATAAGAAAATCCTCGAGACCGAATCGGCTGAGGTAACAGCGCGATTCATTCAATCGGCGGTTCGATCGCAACACCACAAGGATTTTTATTGAAATCAGGGTGCAGATCGCACGTTATCGGCGTCTTCGTCGGCTAGCTTTGTTACTTCGAGCGTTTGCTCCAGTGACGGGGGTTGAAGCGCGACGAGACCGCGGATTGCTTGTTCCAAATTGGTGTAAACGTCTCCGACCCGCGCTTCGCGCAAGCGGCGGATGAGCCGGACAGCACCTTGCGGCGGTAAACTCCACAGACCAATGAAGACGGTGGCTTCCGGCAAAGCGACCTGCAAGGCGCGCGCCATTTTGTCAAGCGTAGCCGCAGACCGCGCCGCCACGCACGAAAGGATGATTACGGTAGCCTGAAGCTCTCTGAGCCGCTCGAGCTTTTCGGCACGGAGCAATTTGCTCGGGATGAGGTGCACACCCAGCCCTTCCTGCCTCAGTAAGTCCGCCAACGCCTGACCTACTACTTCGTCCCCTTCCCCCACGAACGGAACGATCGCAACGACGTGATTGCTAACGAGGGTATTGCTATCCGCGGTTTCCTTCGATTCAGCCGGCGCGGGGGCCAAGCCCTCGAGCACCTCGCGCAGCTGCTGGTAAATACGCGTTTTCGTCGGATTGGATGCCGCACCCGGGAAAAGTTCATTTTCGATCGCCCGTACCGTAGGCATCACCAGTTCTTCGGCGGAATCCAAGGTCAACTGGGATCCGATGACTTCGTGCACGAGCGCTTTGGCTTCCGGAAGTCGGTTTTCCGTCAGCAGCCTCGTGAGTTTGACCTCCGTCGCCGTCGGCGGTTCCGAGGCCAAGAGAACACTACAGAAGTGAAAGGCCGGAAGTAGCGTCCCAGGACAACCAGACACGCCGTAAGCGGAGTGGCCAACACCAAACCGAGCGGTCCCCACAGCCATGTCCAGAACAGCGCGGAAGCAATTACCGCAAGAGGCGAGATTCCCGCGCTGCCACCCAAGACAATGGGCTCAATGACGTTATTAGTGAACACTTCCAAAACGACGTAAACTCCCAGCGTCAGCAGCGGAGTTGTCCAGCCCGTCGAGGTCGCGATTGACAAGACGAAAGGGAAAGCCGCCGAGAGCCAGACCCCCACGTACGGCAGGAACCGCAACGCCAGCGTAAGCACCGCCCAAAGAACGGCATTCGGGATGCCGAGAAAGTAAAGGCCAACCCCAACAGCGACGGCAAAGCCGGTATTAATCTGAAGTTGGGCTAACAAGAACCCGCTCAAGCGAGCACCCACCTCGTCTACCGCAAGAGTGGTAGTCGCGCTGTGCGAGTGGCCCACCAATCGCAGGAAACGCTGGCGGAGTCGGCGTCGTTCCAACAAAAGAAACACGACCAGCAGCACTACTACCGCAAACTCGGTGGCAGGCCCAACCAGCGGCGTGAGGCTGCTCTGGGCTATCGCCAGAAGATTTCCCTTTCCTCCGACTACTTCCACTTTGGTCGGCCGCTGAGCTTGACTGACATCGACCGCGGAGGCCGAGACCTTGCTGAGGTCGTCGATTAACGCGTGAAAATTGCGCGTCGCCGCGCTGAACGGGCCGGGCGGCCCCTGGCGCAGCGACTCCCAGCGAGCGATGATGTTGCTGCGGTACTTGGGTACTGTGTTGACGAGGTCCAACGCCTGCGAGGAAACGACCGCACAAAGGGTACCCAGAAGCAGGAAAGCGATCACGACCACGCTCAGCACGGCCAAGAGAGGGCGAAAACCGTGGCGCTCAAGCCATCCAACTGCCGGGCCCAACACCAGGGTGAACAAACCGGCCAGAATCAGAGGCAGCAAGAACGCCTTGCCCCAAGCCAATCCACCTAGCATGAGAAAGAAAGAGATAATCTGAATAAGCCGGCCGAGCTCCGAAGGGAGTTTATTTTCAACGGAGTCGGGCATTGGAGAGGCTAGCGGGCGTTAGTACCGGATTTACCACTCGAAGATCGAGCGGCTTCGCGGTTAGATCGTCCCGGACCAGCCCGGCGGTCGTGCGGCGGTTGCATCGATTCTGCGAACGGGTGCGTCGTTTTCTCCGCCTCCGGAGTGCGCGGCAGACAGAAAGGGGCGGCCAAAGGGGACAGGTCACTTGCCGGCCCGCAACTCCTCATCCATCGCGTAGGGCGTGTGGGCGAAACAGACAGCGTTTAAGGGGACAGGTCATCCGGCGGCAACGCTTCGAACCTCGAAGTCGACGCAACAGGGATACGGACGAGGCCGTAAAGTCCGGCTTCCACCCGCTCCACTTGTGACGGGCGGCTAAGGGGGACAGGTCACTTGCCGGCCCGCAACTCTCCGCCCGTCGAGCGGCGGCCAAGGGGGCAGGTTATCCGGTCCAGCGACCCTCCGCCCCATCGGGTAGCGAGTGCGCGGCTAAGGGGACAGGTCATCCGGCGGCAACGCTTCGAACCTCGAAGTCGACGCAACAGGGATACGGACGAGGCCGTCCGCGCTACCCTCAAGCGATGCCCTAGAGTCCGGAGTCCACCCGCTCCACTTGTGAGGTTCTTCGGAAAAGCTGTGAATAAAGTCCGATAACTTCGGGCAGGCGCGTGTTGTTGGCTGGATCCCGCCGGCCATTCCGAAGTTAATACCACTGATTTGCAGGTCTCAGCTTCGCTCTCAGAGTGCTTTCCGAAGATTGCAGCGGACTTGCTCACAACCTTAAGAAGAAGAAGATAGGGTAGTATAAATTCGGATCATCTCCGAAAGGATCAATAACTCCGGATAATTCTCGAGCCAGTTGAGGAACACCTCGGTTTGTTCTACCGGTTCAAGGATGCGTGTCCTTGTGGCCGAAGACGAAAAAAAGGTTTGTCACTTCGTACAGAAAGCCCTCGAAGAGGTAGGGTTTGCAGTGGACGCGGTGAACGACGGTGAGAAGGCGCTCGAGCTCGGGCAGCGCTCGGCCTACGATGTCATCGTCCTCGATATAATGATGCCGGGCCAGGACGGACTCACCATTCTCCGGACTCTGCGAAAAGCACGCAACTCGACACCTATTTTACTTCTGACCGCGCGCGGGGAAGTCTCCCAGCGAGTAGAAGGTCTGGAACTCGGCGCTGACGATTATCTAGCCAAACCGTTTGCCATGCGCGAATTGGTCGCCCGGGTCAATGCTCTTGCCCGGAGGGCTTCCGGCGAACGGCTGACCGTGCTGCGAGTAGGAGATCTTGTCTTAAACCTTGTCACCCGAGAGGTGACCCGCAACGGCCAGAAAATAGAGCTGGCCGTACGGGAATTCGCCTTGCTTGATTATTTGATGAGGTATCCCGGCCAGGTGCTGTCGCGCACCAGTATCAGTGAACAGGTCTGGAACTATCATTTTGATACGGGGACGAATGTTGTCGATGTTTACATCAATCGTTTGCGACGCAAGGTAGACGATTTTCATCAGATTAAACTGCTCCACACGGTGCGTGGTATCGGCTACATGTTAAAGGCGCCCGAATGAAACACTGGCATTTGAGTACGAAGCTGACCGCGTGGTCTGCTTTGATCGTCGGACTAAGCGTGCTGGCTTGCGCGGTCGGCACCGGCATTTTTCTGCGGCATGAACAATTGGAAATACTCGACAATCAGCTCAAAAGAGAAGCACGCCATTTTTTTGCCGAATGGGAGGTGCGGACCGACCAGTCTTTTGACCAGAAGTTGGCGGAGGTCGAGCAGATGCTGCCTGTCCCGGCCAGCAAGCGTTATTATGAACTGCTCGATGATAATCGGCAGGTGCTGTACCGATCAAAAGATCTACCGGTTCGCGATCTCCCTTCCCCCCGCCTGATCGTCGATACGGTCCGATTGCCCAAGCAATATTATCGGCTAGCGACATTTCGGAAGGACGGCCTGGAGTTGCGTCTGGCGGCGAATATTCACGAAATCGAAACGAACGCCACTGAGCGAGCGATGGCGATCTTACCGGCGCTGCCGCTATTGGTTGGACTAACCGTTTTCGGTGGATGGTGGATCGCCCGAAAAGCGCTCGATCCGGTCAACAGCATCGCCGCTTCCGCTGAGCAGATCACCGCTGAGCGACTTGATCGGCGGCTGCCTGCTCCCCCGGTTGAGGATGAGATAGGCCGTCTTACACGGGTGCTGAACGAAATGTTTGATCGCCTCGACCAGAGCTTCCAGCAGGCGGTACGGTTCAGTGCCGATGCATCCCATGAATTAAAAACTCCCCTGACCGTTTTAAGAACGGGAATAGAGGACCTCCTGGAATCTCCTGCACTGATTGAGCGGGACCGGACGGCTGTGGCTGGCTTACTGGAGCAGACGCTCCGGCTGTCCTCGATCATCGATAGCCTTCTTTTGTTGTCGCGCGCGGATTGCGGCCGGCTGCAACTGGATCTGCAGCCGACCGACGTTTCGGAATTGATTGCGACCTGCGTAGAGGACGCCAGGATCCAGGCCGAGCCGAGACAGATCGACATTGAAGCGCGCTTGCCGCAGCGCCTTTGGGGTTATGTTGATGCTGGACGTCTCGGACAAATTCTGCTGAATCTTTTGAGCAACGCTATCAAGTTCAACGTCGATCGCGGACACATCACCGTGGCAGCCGGTCATGACGAATCCGACAAAATCCTCTGGATTAGGGTAGGCAACACTGGTCCCGCAATCCCCCCGAACGAGGTACCGCACGTTTTTGAGCGCTTTTTTCGCAGCGATATCCAGCGCGACGTCCCTGGGCATGGTTTGGGATTAAGCCTGGCAAGGGAATTGGCCAGAGCGCACGGCGGCGATCTTGAACTTGAACATTCGGAAGACGGTTGGAGCCAGTTCCGGCTGACATTGGCGATCGAGAAAACGGAATTAAAAGCGGTGGCGGCGGAGGGAGCGGGTTCGGCAGTCGGAAGTGGTTGATCGATTGCAGATTGGATCGACTTGATTGCTGGTTCACTTCTGCGCTCTTGCGCTATATCCCGCCGCTGACCGGCTGACTCTTTTAAATATGAATCGCCAGACCGAAGGCCTGCTCACTGGCTTCGTGGACCGCTTCGCTGAGCGTAGGGTGCGAGTGGATGGTGGCGTCGATATCTTCGTAAGTAGCCTCAAGGTTCATGGCCAGACCGAGCTCAGCAATCAACTCGGTTGCCTCCGGACCAATGATGTGTGCGCCCAGAATCTCCCCGTGTGGCTGACCGATAAGCAGCTTCACAAATCCTTCTGATTCACCCACGGCAAGAGCTTTCCCGTTCGCGGAGAACGGAAACTTGCCGATTTTGAAGTCCAATCCCTGCTCTCTGGCGGCACGTTCCGTCAGTCCAATGCTGGCGACCTGCGGTTGGCAATAGGTGCAGCCAGGAAAGAACTTGATTTTCTTCGGAGGATGCCCGACGAAGAGTCCTTCAACGGTCTGAATAGCTTCCCAGCTAGCGACGTGGGCCAGCCAAGGCGGGCCAATGATGTCGCCCGCCGCATAGATGCCGGGAACACTGGTCTGGTAATTATCATCAGTTTCCAGGAAACCACCTCTTTCCACGGCGCAGCTCCACGCCCGGCGGCACAACGGGAGACACACCAATCGCGACCAGCACGGCATCTCCCTCCAGCGTCTGCTTTTTCTTGCCTTCAACCGTGAGACCCACCGCGTTCTCGCCGGCTTCGGCCTGAACGACCTTGGTATTGGTCAGGAACTTGATGCCCTGCCGCGTAAACGCTTTTTCCAAGGCGACGCTGACTTCGGTATCTTCCACCGGCAACAGGTTCGGCAGCATCTCGACCAGCGTGACCTCGGTGCCGAACGCATTAAAAAAGTAAGCGAATTCGACCCCGATCGCGCCGGCCCCGATGATAATCAGCCGCTTGGGTTGGTTCTCAACGATCATTGCCTGATGGCTGTCGAGCACCGTTGTACCGTTGACGTCCAAGCTTGGCATGGCTTTAGCGATACACCCGGTGCTGATCAAAATTTTGCCGGTTTCCGCCGTTTCCTCCCGGCCCTCCCGTGATCGGTAACGCACTTGTCCCGCCTGCGGAATCGTTCCTTCGCCCAGCAAATAGTCGATCTTGTTTTTCTTGAAAAGAAATTCGACGCCGCCGGCTAGTTTGTTGGCTACTGAACGGCTGCGGGAGATGATCTTGGGCCAGTCAAAGCTCAGGTTGTCAAATTTGATGCCAAAGTCGCCGGCGCGCCGGCTCAGCAACGAATATAGCTCGGCATTGCGCAGAAGGGATTTTGTCGGAATGCAACCCCAATTCAGGCAGGTGCCCCCTGCCCTGTCTCTCTCGATACAGGCTACTTTTTTTCCAAGTTGTGCCGCGCGAATAGCTCCAACATAACCGGCCGGGCCACCGCCGATGACTATAAGGTCATATTTCATAGGTGAGTGCGAGTGCTAGTGCCAGTGCTTCCGAGCGAGTATCAATGCTCACTGCTGCTTTCCGTGCAAGCACACTCTTCGGGAAATTGCCGCCTTACGATCTGACGACCGACGCTGACACTGGCACTAGCATTGGCACTACTTAAATCAACATTAAGGCCGGAGTCTCGATAAGCCTTTTCAGCTCAGCAAGGAACTGCGCCCCAATCGCTCCATCGACCACGCGATGATCGCAGCTCAATCCAAGTGTCATTCTCTCGCCCGCGGCCAACTCGCCCTTCTCGTTAACTACCGGCTTTTTGACGATCGCGCCGACCGATACGATCAGAGCCTGCGGTGGGTTAATGATGGCAAAAAATTGCTCCACACCATAGCTGCCGAGGTTCGAAACCGTTAACGTCCCTCCCTGGTATTCCTCGGGTTTCAACTTCTTGGAGCGAGCCCGGGCGGCGAGATCTTTAATGTCGGCGCTGATCTGAAGCAGGCTTTTGTTTTGGGCTTCGCGAATGACTGGAGTGACCAGCCCTTCGTCAATGGCGACAGCGCAAGCGAGCTGAACATTGGCAAATTGGACAATCGCGTCCCCCGCGAACGCCGCGTTGGCCTGAGGTACCCGGACAGCGACAACCGCCGTCGCTTTCAGGATAAAATCGTTGACAGTGACCTTTGGCTGCTTCGCCGCTTCTAGCGAAGCATTGATCTCGCGGCGAAGTGCCATTAGCGGTCCAACATCGACCTCAGCCTGCAGGTAAAAATGCGGGATGGTGGTTTTGGACTCCAGAAGACGAGCAGCGATTCCTTTGCGCATTCCGCTGAGGACAATGCGTTTGTCTTCGGTGGCGGCGCGAACCGGCTGCCCTTCCGCCGGCTTTGGCGGCGTCGAGACAGGTTTCTCCGCTGCACGGGCGGGTTTGGCGCCGGCTTTGGCGGCTGCCAGAACGTCGTCGCGGACGATTCGCCCGCCGGGTCCGGTGCCAGTGAGAGATCCCAGGTCGACACCAAGCTCGCGGCCAATTTTCCGAGCCAGCGGCGAGGCTTTCACCCGTTGACCGGTTTTCCCGCTGTCTTCGGCGGCGCGAATTCCCTGCGTAGCAGTCTCTCCAGGAGCGGTCGAGCTCGGCGGTTTTGCTTCGCCCTCCGTCTTGTCAGCAATCTCCGGCTGCGTCGCGTCTCTCTCAGCTTGGGCCGTTCTGCCCTGCGCTTCGTCCTTTTGTGTATCCTTGTTCGGACTCACTCCGGACTGCTCGGAAGTGGCCGATTTAGCTCCTCCGTCTGGTTTTTCTCCTTCCTGCAAAAGGACGGCTAGCTTCTGCCCAACTTCCACCTTTTGACCCTCCTCCACATAAATTTCGCTGAGCGTACCTTCGTCGAATGCCTCCATTTCCATCGTGGCCTTATCGGTCTCAACCTCGGCCAGAACGTCTCCCACCTCGACCTGGTCGCCTGGCTTCTTGATCCAACGCACCAGCGTGCCCTCCGTCATGGTGTCGCTCAGTTTCGGCATCTCGATCGTAATCGGCATAGTGACGGACTGGAGTTCAGCAGATCTCAAGCACTTTGCACAGGACGCGCCGCGGGTCGGGCAGCTGCATTTTTTCCAGGGGCGGACTGTAAATCGCCGGCGCGTCCAGCGCGGAGATTCGCGCTATCGGAGCGTCCAGATCATCAAAGGCTTTCTCCTGGATCATAGCGGTTATTTGGGCGCCAGTACCGCAGAACGGCTTGTTCTCTTCCACGACAATCACCCGATGAGTTTTGCGCACCGACGCCAGGATCGTCCCCTCGTCCAATGGGCGAATCGAGCGCAGATCGATCACCTCAGCATTGATATCATGTTCCGCCGCCAGATGTTCGGCCGCCGTCAAACACGTGAGAACCGCTCGCCCGTGTGCCACCAGAGTGATGTCCGTTCCCGCCCGCTTCACATCGGCTACTCCCAACGGAATGAGATACTCATCATCGGGAACCTCCCACTTCTCGCCGTAAAGCAGCGTGTTCTCCATGAACATCACCGGATCGTTATCACGGATCGAGGTTTTCAGCAGACCCTTGGCGTCGTAAGCTGTCGCCGGGACTACCACTTTCAGCCCAGGCATGTTGGCCAAAAGATTATCAGGCGTATGAGAATGGGTCGCTCCGACGTTTGTGCCGGCATTCGCCGGACCGCGAATGACAATGGGCAGATGCAACAGACCACCGGACATGTAACGGATACAGCCGGCATTATTCACTATCTGGTCGAACGCCACGTAAGCGAAACTCCAGAACATCAGTTCGAGAACCGGCCGCAATCCGAGCATCGACGCTCCAATCCCCATGCCGATGAAGGCTGCCTCGCTAATCGGAGTATCGACCAATCTCCGGTCGCCATACTTCTTCCAAAGGCCCTCGGTGATCTTGTAAGCGCCATTGTACTGGGCTACTTCCTCCCCGATGACCACCACATTTTCGTCCCGCTGGATCTCCTCATCGAGGGCAGTTTTCAGGGCGTTTCGATAAGTAATAAGAGGCATCGTGGCAAACTAGAGTCCTTGAACACTGAAATTACTGTAGATGAATCAAGTTCTTAAGCGGATCTTTTTTAATTATTCTTTTCTTCGCTCTTCAATGACTCTGACCGCGAGACCGCAAAACCAGGGTCAGCTAGATCTCCACGCCTGCCTCGTCGGTCTGAGGTGCGGCCTCGTTACGAATTAAAGAAAAACTTGCCGTGTTTTGCCGCTTCGGTGTGATGGTCCACTTCCCAGTAAACATCGCACAGAATATCACTCTTCTCGGGGAACGGACTCTCCTCGGCGAACTTCACGCTCTGGTTCGCTTCTTCTTTGGCCTCTTTGTCGATTTTTTCAAACTGGTCTTCATCCAACAGGCCTTCCTTCATCAAGGTACGCGACCAGACCTGGATGGGATCGTGCTCGCTCTTGTACCGCTCGATCTCCTCGGGCGACCGATATTTTTTCGCGTTGGCGTCCGCAACGGAATGACCGTAATACCGATAAGTTTGGACCTCGAGCAGCGTCGGTTCACTTTCAGTGTGCGCCCGGTCAATCGCGGTCTGAGTTTTGGCCCGAACCTCATAGATGTCTTCTCCCTGAAACACGTCCCAAGGCATATTGTAGGCTTCCGCGCGTTGGGCGAGACCGCCTTTAAATGCCGAGGATCGTTGCAGACTCGTGCCCATCGAATAGCCGTTGTTCTCAATGATATAAATAACGGGCAGTTTAAATAACTCGGCCATGTTTAGCGATTCGTGGAACGGGCCTTGGTTAATTGCCCCGTCGCCCAGAAAACATAAGCAGCAGCCGCGGACGCCTTTATACTTCAAAGCATAGGCGATCCCTGCGCCGAGGGGTGTCTGACCTCCAACAATGCCGTGACCACCCCAAAAGCGTTTGTCCGGTGCGAAGAAATGCATCGAACCACCCTTCCCTTTCGAACAACCGGTCGCTCGTCCAAACAGTTCGGCCATGCATTCATTCATGGACATTCCAATTGCCAAAGCGTGACCGTGATCGCGATACGCGGTGATCACATGATCCGTCGGCGAAAGTAACGAAATCGCGCCGACCGCCACGGCTTCTTCACCAGAATAAAGATGGAGGAAACCACCCATTTTTCCCAAGTTATAATATTTCAAGGCCGTTTGTTCGAAACGCCGGATCCGGCACATATCGGTCAACAAACGAATCTTATCCTCTTTGCTTAGCAAACGATTGATCGGGGCGTCGGCGTAGCTGGGCTTGGCGGAGGAAGTTTCCTTGGACTTGGTGGAGGAAGTTTCCATAACAAAGGTGCTACGAAATCTAAGTGTTTTTTGGCGTTTCGGAAAGAGAGTCGGTCATTTTCGGCACCGCAGCCGAGGCCAGCCTTTGTCGGCGTGGCAGGCTGGACAGGGCCCAGGATAGCAAGAAGAGGATGGTGAAACTCAAATCGCTGACGAGGGTGTTGCGAAAGAAAAGAATGGTCGGTGGGAATCCCGGGTGACCCGCAGTCAAGGACTGATAAAGGCCCGCGGCGGTCCGAGGATAAGGAGTTACTGGCAGCGGGCCAGAAGCGTCGAACCACCAATCGGCGGTGTTGGTGATCAGATAGAAAAGTAAGGAGGCGACGACCGAGCCAGCGAGAGTGTACAACATCTTATAATGTTGTTGCTTGGATAGCCAGAAGCCCAGCAGAAGGATGAGCCCAAAACTAAAATACCCGGGGATCATCCGGGTATCGAGCAATGGTACCTGGTAATGTGCGTTGAGGATTAAATCGCTGAGCAATACGATGGCGAGAGGTATGAGGAAAGCAGCCCGGGGCCGCAGATACGCCCCTGCGCACAAAATAATCGCGGCCAGGGGCGAGAAATTCGCCCAATCGGCGGGCGCCCCGGCCAGAGCGTAAAGCACCCGGTAACATATTGCGACAACGATGAGGAGAAGAGCGGCGGGCATGACGCAAAACAGTTAGGCAACGGAGCAACGAAAGCAAAGGGAATCAGAAAATGAACGGAGGAGGGGAGCGAACTAAATAACATTATAGTAAAGCGTTATGTCATTGCCGGCAACAGGAGGACCGACGGCTGGAACGGCTCAAGGCGCGATTCCCGGCGGCTATCCGCGTTTTCTAAGTGAGACTGAGCAACAAACTCACGCCGCTTAGGCTGCCAGATCACCAGTCCTTGACCATAGCCGAGAGCTCTTCAATGAGCAGATCGATTTTTTTTAGATCTTTGCGGCGGCCTTTTTCGGGTTTCAGATCGAGGGTTCGACAGAGGGTGAGCATGTCACGGAAATCGCGGATTCGCGAGGCTGAAATCTTCGGATTTTCGGCCTGCTCGATCACCGCATCGCGAACTTGCACCAGATCCTTGTCCAAGCGGGCGGCGTAGACGTCGACGCAATCCCGAAACGTCTTACGCAAAAAGTCCAGCTCTTCAGCCAGGGACTTCATGGGTGAGACCTCGAGGGATTTTGTCATGGCGGCAGAAACAGTCAACCAATAGTGAACGAAACGGCGAGGAATGTCACGCGAAAGAAAGAAGTTATTTACGCTTAGCCAGTTTGCAGCGGCCTGAGTGGCGGAGCGGCCTGAGCGAAATCGAGCGGCGCAGGCGAGTGGTCCGGCGGAGCAGCGAATTGTGGGCAACAACTGCACGTGCGAACGGAACCTTCGCGGGTCCCTCGGGCCGCTTTTTGCGCTCGCTTGCTGCACCTCTTCGGCGAAGCCGCTCAGCCCGGTCAAGCCGCTCCAAAGCGTTCCTGGGTTGAATTCCCGGCCTAATTCACGGATTCTGGCAGGTGATACTATATCCAAAGCACTATGATGTCGTCGTCGTGGGCGCCGGGCACGCGGGGATTGAGGCGGCGGCGGCAGCGGCCCGCTTGGGGTGTGGCGTGTTAATGCTCACGCAGAATCTGGATACAATCGGCCAAATGTCCTGTAACCCGGCGATTGGGGGGCTGGGAAAAGGACACATTGTGCGGGAGATCGACGCGCTGGGAGGTCTGATGGGGGTTAACACGGACGCCACAGGGATCCAATTTCGGATGCTTAACGCCAACAAAGGTCCCAGCGTTCGGGCGCCGCGTGCGCAATGTGATAAGAAAGCGTACCAGTTTCGACTGAAGAACGTCCTGGAGGCCATTCCCAACCTGGACCTGTTCCAGGGGAACGTTGTGCAATTGCTCGTCGAAGACGGAACGATGACCGGGGTCGAGACCAACCTGGGTCTGCGTATCACGGCCCGGGCAGTAATTCTGACGACAGGCACCTTTATGCGCGGACTGCTCCATGTCGGATTGCAGAATCAGGCCGGCGGTCGCATGGGCGACGCCGCATCGACAGTAAGCGATAGCCTGCGTCAGTTGGGCTTCAGTCTCGGCCGGTTCAAAACCGGCACTCCGTGCCGCGTCAACGCGCGGTCAATCGATTTGTCCCGGTGCGAGCGCCAGGATGGCGACACCTCTCCGCCCCGGTTTTCCGCGCAGGAGAGGGGATTCGCTCCCGGGCCCTTCACGCTGAACAGCCTGCGCGACGGGATGTTCCACGTGGAACAGGTCCCGTGTTGGATTACGCATACGACAGAGGAGACGCACCGTTTGATTCGCCAGAATCTCGACAAATCACCGATGTTCAGCGGAATTATCCAGGGTGTCGGTCCACGATACTGTCCCTCTATCGAGGATAAGGTCGTCAAATTCGCCGATAAAACGTCCCACCAGCTCTTTCTCGAGCCTGAGGGACGTCAAACGAACGAAGTTTACCTCAACGGACTCTCAACCAGCCTGCCCTTTGAGGTTCAGCACGCGTTTGTCCGTAGCGTTCCTGGCCTGGAACGCGCCGAGATCGTCCGCCCGGGATACGCCGTGGAGTATGATTATTGTCCGCCGACCCAACTCTATCCGACCCTGGAAACCAAGCGGATCCAGGCACTCTATTTCGCGGGCCAAATTAACGGTACCTCGGGTTATGAAGAGGCCGCCGCACAAGGTCTTGTAGCCGGCATCAATGCAGGCCACAAAATCTTCGGTAAACCTCCCTTCGTTCTTTCCCGGGCGGAAGCCTATATCGGGGTGTTAATCGATGATCTGGTAACCAAAGGAGTGCAAGAGCCCTATCGGATGTTTACCAGCCGTGCGGAGTACCGGCTTTTGCTCCGCCAGGACAATGCGGACCTCCGTCTCACCCCATTAGCTTGGCAGCATGGTCTGGTCAGCGTAGGGGAGTGGCAACGGGTCTCGGCCAAGATTCAGCAGATTGCCGCCGCCAAGACGCTGCTCACCGAGAAAACGCAACAGCGGTGGGCGGCGCTTCTGCGTCGGCCGGAAGCGACTTTCCGCGATCTCCCGGCCTCAGTGCTTGCGCAGTTTCCCGCCTCGATCTGGGAACAAGTCGAGACCGATTTGAAGTATGAGGGCTACATCCGGCGCCAGGAAACTGCGATCGCAAAAGCCGAACGCGACGAGAATCGACCAGTGCCGCCGCATCTGGATTTTAGGGAGGTTCAGGGCCTCCGCGCCGAAGCACGGCAAAAATTTACCCAGATTCAACCGCAAACGCTGGGACAAGCGGGGCGCATTAGCGGGATTACTCCGGCCGACATTGCCTTGCTGACGATATTTCTGGAAAAAACAAATCGCTCAACTGTCTCTTGTTGAGCCGCTGAACCGTCGTCCTGCGAGTGCTCCGGTGAGCATCGCAATGGCAGCCGAGCGAAATGCCGCGTCGCCAAACACCATAAACGGCGGGGCGAACACTCCCTTTGCAACAAATTGCGTTGGCCGTGTGTCTTCCCGGAAAGCGAAACAACTTGACAATGATTAGGACGCTAATAATTAGGCAGCTTAATTTTATGCCCGACGAGGTCCCTTATTTTAAAAACCTTCCCCGCTACGATATTTTGCGCACCGAAGCGGAACGCTGCCCCGAGTTTGACGCCTCAGCCTGCTTCGCTTTTCTGCATCTTCTGAAGACTGGGCACGAACTTCTCTCGCTGGACTCGCAGGTTCTCAGTTCGCTCGGGACGCGGCAAGGTCGCTTCTCCCTCCTGCTGCTGGCAAATAAGCATGATGCACCAACGGCCGCCGAGCTGGCCGAGGATACCGGCGTCACCCGAGCAACGATCACGGGTTTACTGGACGGCCTGGAACGAGAGGGTCTGATCGAACGCCGGACGGATTCGGAGGACCGTCGCGCTGTCCGAGTGCATTTAACGCCGCTTGGTTTGGTCCTGCTGGAAAAGGTGAAGCCGGCTTATTGCCAGTGGTTTTCCCAGGTGGTCGCGAACCTGACCGAGAACGAGCGACAGCAGTTGGTGGGTCTTCTAACAAAAATCCAGGTGCAAATGGCGCGTCTGACCGCGGAAATTCCGGGAACATCCCGAGCGGCCTGAGAACAACATGCGAATTTTTCTTCGGCTCCTTGTCGGCGTGGCGCTCCTGCTGTCGGTTCTAGCACTCGTCCGCCATTTCACCGCCGGCCACGTTCCGGCGAAGCAGACGACAGGTCCCGTTGTCTCCACGGCGAACGCCGCGCCGTCCCCTGCGGCCCTCGACATTTCCTCCGATGTGGCGCGGCAGGAGGTTTGGCAGCCCTTTCTGGAATCGGTGGGTTCGGTGACGGCGATCAAAGGCGTTACCTTGAGCACCGAGATTGCGGGGATCGTGCAACGGATCGCGTTTGAATCCGGCGTTCGGGTCAAAGCTGGCGATCTGCTGATCCAATTAGATATCACCCAGGAACAAGCGCAGCTCGCTCAGGCGACCGCCAAGCGCAATCTGGACAAAATCAATCTGGACCGTTACCAGAATTTGCTGGCACGGCATACGGTGTCCCAGTCGGACTTTGATTCGGCGGAAGCAAATTTTCGAACGGCCCAGGGCGCCGTTGACGAGCAGAACGCCATTATCGGCAAGAAAACTATCCGGGCTCCTTTCGATGGTGTTGTCGGAATTCGCCAAATCAACCTGGGTCAATACCTCGGGACTGGGCAAGCCATTGTCACCCTACAAGCGTTCGACCCGATCTATGTGAATTTTCAGTTGCCGCAGGAGAATCTTTCGTCGCTCTCCGCTGGAACGAAAGTTGAAGTGAGGATCGATGCTTATCCGGGGCGCACCTTCACCGGAAAGATCACTGCCGTGGATGCGCAGGTCGACGTCAACAGTCGGAATGTGCAGGTGCAAGCGACGTTGCCCAACAGCGATTATCAGCTTCGGCCGGGTATGTATGCCAAGGTAAATGTGGCGACCGGGCAGGTTCGCGAAGTAACGACGGTTCCAGTCGCGGCGGTCAACTTTGCCCCATACGGCGACTCGGTCTTTATCGTCAGCGAAATACCCGACCCGTCCCTCCGGCATTTCCAGAGCGTACAGCAACAGTTTGTCAAGCTCGGCGAGACCCGCGGTGATCGTGTAGCGGTCCTTACCGGGCTGAAGCCCGGCGAACGGGTGGCAACGTCCGCCGTTTTCCGTTTACGCAGCGGCGAAGCAGTCCGAGTCGGTCAGAGTAAGAAATCGCCGGGACCAGAACAAACACCAGCGAAAGGTTGATCTCCATGAGAAGATCTTTTCAACTACTGCTCGGTTTCCTCGTGATGTTCCTGGGAGTTTTCCTGGTGGTTGGCGGATTGGGCTACTACAAATTTTCGCAGATTCTGCACTACATCAAGCTGGCGCAGATGGGCGCTTTTGCACCGCCTCCGACGTCTGTCACCACGGAAGTGATTGAGGCTTCGGGCTGGCAGCCGACGCGGAACGTCATCGGATCGATTGCTGCGATCGAAGGCATCACCGTCAGCACAGATTTGGCCGGAACCGTCGCGAAAATCGCGTTTGAATCTGGCGGCAAGGTCAAGCAAGGCGATCTTCTGGTTCAACTGGATACCAGCCAGGAGCAGGCCCAATTGGTCCAAGCGTGCGCTACGCGGGACTTGGCGCGACTCAATCGGGATCGCAACAAGGGACTTCTCGCGTCGCACACCATTGCGCAGGCCGACTTCGATAGTTCGGTGGCCGATCTGCAATCTGATCAGGGCGCGGTAGACGCGATCGCTGCGACGATTGCCAAAAAAACGGTGCGCGCGCCTTTCGACGGTGTTGTCGGCATTCGCCAGATCAACCTCGGCCAGTACCTCACTCCCGGTCAGGCGATGGTGTCGCTGCAGGCGTTCGATCCGATCTATGTGAATTTTTTTCTGCCTCAACAGGATTTAGGCAAAATGACTGTTGGGCAGACGATCGAAATTTGGGTGGATACGTATCCTAACGAACGATTCCATGGGAAAATTACCGCGCTGAACTCTTTGGTTGACCCCACGTCGCGCAATCTGCAGGTGCAAGCTACGGTGCGAAATCCGGACGAGAAACTGCGGCCGGGGATGTTCGCTCACGTGAGCATTGCGCTGGGCGAGGACGAACATGTTGTCGCGATTCCGACTTCTTCCATTAGTTTTGGTCCGGACGGCGACGGGGTTTATGTCGTCACCGAGATCACTGGCAAAGACGGCAAGAAAGTGAAGGCGGTCCGTCTGCAACCAGTGCAACTCGGACAGTCCCGCGGTGACCTGACCGCCGTGACACAGGGCGTCAAGCCGGGAGACGAGATCGTGACTTCCGGGGTATTTCGTTTACGGGATCGGGCACCGATAACGGTTAATAACGCGGTTAGACCGCAGAGCGAGCTGGCTCCCAGGTCGACGAACAGTTAAGAGATCATTGCCTATGCGTTTCACCGATTTGTTTATTCGCCGGCCGGTTGTCGCGACGGTAGTTAATCTGATCATTCTGATCGCGGGCTACCAGGCGTGGCGGAATCTCAGTGTGCGGCAATACCCGCGCAGCGACATTTCCGTGATCACGGTCACAACTGTCTATGTTGGAGCCGACGCGGACCTGGTGCAAGGGTTCGTCACGACACCGTTGGAACAGGCGATCGCTGCCGTTGAAGGAGTTGATTACATGGAGTCGCAAAGCGCTCCGGGCCAAAGCACGATCTCGATTCAGCTCAAGATTAACTATGATCCGTTTAAGGCGCTGACCCAGGTCCAGGCGAAGGTTAACCAGGTGCGGAACGATCTGCCGCCAGAGGCAGAATTACCGATGATCGATATCACCTCGACCGACAACCAGTTCGCGCAAATGTATCTGAGTTTTTATTCGAACGATCTCGATCGAAACCAGATCAGCGATTATCTCGCTCGAGTCATCCAACCAAAGTTATCTGCCATCAACGGCGTGCAGCAAGCCGAGATTCTTGGGGAGCGCAAATTTGCGATGCGCATCTGGCTAAAAGCAGACCGCATGGCTGCCTTGGGAGTATCGGCAACCGATGTGCAGCAGAAGCTTTCGCAGAACAACTATCTCTCAGCCCTCGGTTCGACCAAGGGAGCAATGGTGGCAGTTAATCTGAAGGCGAACACTGATTTACGGAGTGCTGACGAGTTCAAACAGTTAGTAATTAAGGAGAGCACTGGGGCAATTATCCGGTTGCGAGACATTGCCGACGTCGAACTCGGCGCGGAGGACTACAATTCCGATGTCCGGTTCTCCGGCAGCACAGCTACCTTCATGGGCATTTTTGTTTTGCCGACGGCCAATAGTCTGGAGGTCATCAAGAATGTGCGAGCGGCCTTGCCGGAGCTCGCCCGGCAGTTGCCGGTGGGCATGAAGTTAGACGTTCCCTATGACTCGACCAAGTACATCGATAATGCCATTCGCGAAGTCACCAAGACGCTGACCGAAACGATCGGCATCGTCATTGTCGTGATTTTCCTTTTCATGGGTTCGTTTCGGAGCGTGCTCATCCCAGTGGTGGCGATTCCGCTCTCTTTGATTGGCGCGCTTTTTCTCATGTTAGCCTTCGGGTTTACCCTGAACCTGTTGACCTTGTTAGCAATCGTGCTCGCGGTAGGACTAGTGGTCGACGATGCGATTGTCGTGGTGGAGAACGTCGAACGGCATATCGGGGAAGGCTTAAGTCCGATGGACGCGGCGCTGAAGGGTGCGCGAGAACTCTTCGGACCCATCGTCGCCATGACGATCACGTTGGCGACGGTGTATGCGCCGATCGGAATTCAGGGCGGACTGACCGGAGCATTATTCCGCGAATTTGCCTTCACGCTTGCCGGCGCAGTGGTAGTATCCGGATTCGTCGCCCTGACTTTATCGCCGATGATGTCTTCCCGGCTTTTGCGGGCGGGGATGAACGAGCATGGGATGGCCGGCTTCGTAAGCGGGACCTTTGATCGTTTTCGCAATCTTTACGTTCGGCTGCTTCGGTTTATTCTGAACTTTCGGCCGGTTGTCTACACCCTGTGGGTAATCGTCGTTTTACTGATGGTTCCCTTCTATATGTTTTCCGGGAAGGAAGCCGCTCCGAAGGAAGATCAGGGGGTCATTTTTGGTATCGTGCAAACGGCGCCCAACTCAACCCTCGATCAGAATCTTCTGTTCACCCACCAGGTGAACTCGGTTTTCCAAAGCTTTCCTGAAACCGCGCAGACTTTCCAGATCACCTTTCCGGACCGAGGCTTTTCGGGGATGGTGGCAAAACCGTGGGAGGAACGCCAGCGGACGATGGAACAGGTGTTGATCGATGTCGACAAGAAACTGGCCTTGATCCCCGGAATTCGGGTAATCGGGGCAACGCCATCGCCTTTGCCCGGCGGCACGAATTTCCCGGTGGAGTTTGTCATTGCTTCCACCGTGCAACCGCGCGAGCTGCTCGATTTTTCCCGGAAACTTGTCGGAGCGGCGATGAGCAGCGGCAAATTCTTCTTCGCCGACAGCGATCTGAAGTATGATCAACCGCAATCTACCGTTGTCTTTGACCGGGACAAGGTAGGGTCCATGGGCCTGAATCTCCAGAACGTCGGCGGCGACCTCGCCTGGCTTTACGGAGGTAATTATGTTAACCGGTTTAGTATTCAGGGGCGTAGTTACAAAGTTATTCCCCAGATCCAGCGAGTAGAGCGACTTACTGCGGACCAGCTGCAGAACGTCTATGTCAGCGGTCCGAATGGTCAACTGGTGCAATTATCAACCTTTGCGACGATCAAGAACGACGTCCAGCCGCGCTCTCTCAATCGGTTCAACCAGTTGAATTCGGTGAAAATCCAAGGAGTGATCCCTCCCAGCGTGACCGTTGATCAAGCGCTGAAAGTGCTGGAGGATGAAGCCGCGAAGATTCTGCCCAACGGTTACACCATCGACTATACGGGCGAATCGCGTCAACTGCGGAAGGAAGGTAACGCCTTCATGACCACCTTCGTGCTCGCGGTCATTTTGATCTACCTGGTGTTAGCCGCGCAATTCGAAAGCTTCCGCGATCCGTTCATTATTCTCGCCGGTTCCGTGCCCTTGGCATTATCCGGAGCCTTGACCTTTAGCTTTCTCGGACTAACCACGATCAATGTTTACAGTCAGGTGGGTCTGATTACCCTGGTCGGGTTAATCGCCAAGAACGGAATATTAATCGTGGAGTTTGCTAACCGCCTGCAGGAAGAAGGACGGGACAAACTGCGCGCGATTATCGATGCCGCCGGGACACGCTTGCGGCCGGTGCTTATGACGACGGTGGCAACCGTGATGGGCCATCTGCCGCTGGTCTTTGCCCGCGGACCCGGAGCGGGGGCGCGAAACAGCATCGGCATCATGCTGGTCTCCGGAATGATTATCGGCACGAGTTTTACCTTATTCGTGGTACCCTCTATCTACATGTTGATCGCCAAGGATCACCGCAAAGACAAGCTGCGGCGAGGGGAGGGGGCGCTCGAATCGCCGGAAAAATTGGAACCAGCGCTTGCCTAAATCCCGCGAAAGCGGGATAACAGGAGCCGATCGCGAACCGGCTCACTCTTTGCGGAGATCGTGGAAAGACGTTTCAATGAAGGGCTACGCCTTAACCGCGCCGTGCAAGCGGACCGCCGCGATCGATAAACAGGGCGGCCGAACTTGGGTTCGGCCGCTCTTGGGCGAACTCGTTTTTAGTGAAGCGGAGCTAGTCACCTGTCCGTTAAATAACATATATTATCCGTCAGTCGCGACTGCCCAGGCTTTATTGATCTTACGGAGCACTTCTGCGCCGTCCGCTCGCCACACGTAGCGTTTGGCCCTTAGATTATGTTGGGCAAGGTAAGCGTCGATCGCCTCGATCAGGACCCGAACGTTCTCAAAGCTTCCTCCTACAATAGCTTGCTGCGTAAGGTCCCCGGAAAAAACGCTCGACCAAGTTGAGCCAAGAAGCGCTGGTTGGAGTAAAATGCAGGTGAAAGCGTCGATGGCGTGCCAGCCAGGCTTTCACCTTGGGATGCTTGTGGGCGGAGTAGTTATCGACAAGGAGATGTAACCCAACCTGGGGCGGAGTCTGCTCATCGATGTGTTTAAGAAAGCGCAACCACTCTCGATGAGTGTGACGCCGATCGGTGCGCGCGATGATCTTGCCTTGGAGATAATCGAGAGCTGCAAACAGCGTGACGGTACCGTGGCGGTAATAGTCATGGGTCCGAGTCTGGATGTGACCGGCTCCCAGCGGCAGACCAGGCTGAGAACGGCTCAGGGCCTGAATCTGACTCTTCTCATCGCAGCACAGCACCAGCGCCTGCTCGGGTGGATTGAGATAGAGTCCCACGATATCCCAGAATTTGGTCTCGAATTCCGGATCGCTGGAGAGCTTGAAAGTCCGGCTCAGATGAGGCTTGAGATCGTTGCTCGCCCACAGCTTGTGCACCGTCGACTTACTAGAGGCCCGATTCGCGCGCCATCGTGCGGCAACTCCAGCGCCGCAGATGAGCCGGGGGTTGCACTACTCGGCTCAAGACGGCCTGAACCTGTTCTGGCGCCAAGGTGCTCGCGCGCCCTCGTCCAGGCGCATCATCCAGTCCGGCTATCCGCTCCAGGCTAAAGCGCTCACGCCACTTGCCCACGGCCAGCCGGCTCATCTTTAATCGGTGAGCGATCTGTTGATTCTCTAAGCCTTCGCTCGCCAACAAAATCATTTTGGCTCGCTGCCGATCCCGATAAGGCCCACTACGCGCACGCTCGCGCCGCTCCAACCCCATTCTTTCTGGCTCAGTAAGTTCGATCCGCGAAGCGACTCTCGACATGCGGCCAAGTTAAAACATTTTTTGGCATTATATGCGACCTTATTTCGAGGACACTAGTACTAGTGTAGCGTCTCTTAAATAATGGTGAGTCATTTTTGGAGGATTCCCCAGAAGCGGAACAGATAAAAGTGTCACTATGATTTCAGAGACACATGACTAGACTAGGTACTGCGAGGCTTAGAGCTTGTGAACCGTCCAATTATCTTCTTCCGCTGAAACTGCTCCCGCCGCTTTGCTAAATGAGTCAGGTCTTTGGAGCTACATCCTCCCGATAGGGCGGGAGCGGCAAGACGACATTCGTACTCAGCGGCCGAATACGTTCGACGATCTGGTCACTTAAGGTGTGGCCCGTCTGGTACGCGGTCTGGAGCACGTCCAGCTTGGCGTCAAGGTTGTCGATAAAATGGAGAGCAAACGCCTCGGGCGTTTTGGGCTCAACCGGAGAACCGAACTCTTTTGCGCCATGATGAGCGGCTACCAGGTGCAGAAGGTGCAATCGGACAGCTTCCGCCTCCGGGGCTCCGGCCAGTTGGAACTCGGGCGTTTCTCGTAATTGGGTCCAAAGCCGATTGGTCAACTCGATACCGATCGGGATGTGTCCAAGCAATTCACCGCGGGCATCGAAGGGCATCGCCAGAGAGTCTTTGCTATAGCAGTTCTCCCACATTTTACCGGCATCATGGAGCAAGACCCCGACCAGCAAAAGATCGCGGTTCAGCGCCGGATAAACATCGGTGAGTGCGTCCATCGCCCGAAACATCTGAGCCACGTGTTCAACCAGCCCGCCGCGCCGGGCATGATGATAATACCGCGCACCGCCAGTGCGCTTGAGCCGGTCACCGTACTCCTCCAGGAAACGGCAGCCAAGCGCCTTAAGGCGGGGATCTTTGACGGTGGCGAGGCGGGATTGGATATACGCGTAATCTTCCGTCTGTTTTTCTCTGAGCTCCGGCGGACCGGCAACCAGCACAGCGGTTTCTTCGGGGCTCAGAAAACGGATTGTCCAGTTCCTGGCTTCGCAGCCGAAGGGAGGGTTGGGGCTGAAATCCGCAGTGAGCGCGATCAGATCGCCCACCCGCAACTCCGAGCAAAACATATATAGCGGGTGATCGTTCCATACGCGTAAAAGGAAACTGCCGGACAGATCGCGCATCGAAAGGCCGAGGTAACGCTTTTGCTCACGCGTCATTTTGACGGCCAATTCCGAGATCTGACCGTGGATTACCGCCAAGGTAGTCGCCTTGGCCGCCCGTCGATTCAGCTCCTCAATACTTAAATTATCTTGTGACGGCTCCATGAATTAAGCGCGATTTTCAAAAATCGTTTGAGATTTCAGGCAGCGCTTCAACTTAAAGGATAAACGCTATGGAAAATATAAATGTCGGAGTCGTTGGTCTTGGTTGGCCTGGAGAACGCCACGCGGAGGGGATTATCGGGTGCGGCCTCGGATGCCTTTGGGCAGCTTGCGATCTCAATGAACATCGAAGACAACAGTATACGGCAAAATACCATCCCCGGAAAGTGTTCGCGCAGTATGAGAAGATGTTAAACGATCCGGAGTTGCAGGTGGTGGTAGTCAGCCTGCCGAACGCGTTACATTTTCCGGCGTCGTTGAAGGCGCTGGAGGCGGGCAAACACGTTCTCTGTGAAAAGCCGCCCACCCTGAACGCTGAGCAAATGCGGCGGCTCCATGATGAATCGATTAAGCGCGGGCTGATTTACGCATTCGGCCGCCAAATGCGCTTCTCCGGAGCGATCCAGGCGGCACGCAAAGCCATCGCGGAGCGGCGCCTCGGGGAAATTTACTACGCGAAGACAATGTGGGTGCGAGCCCGGGGCACTCCGGGCGGCATCGACGGCTGGTTTACCGACCGATCGCGCGCGGGCGGAGGGGCCCTGATCGATCTCGGCGTCCATGCCATTGACGCTGCGTGGTATCTCATGGGGACCCCGAAACCGCGCTCCGTCTCTGCCCAGACTTTTCAAAAGTTTCCTCAGCTGGCCAAGTCGCCTGTCTTCGACGTGGAAGATAGCGGCTACGGAATGATTCGCTTTGAGAACGGGGCCGTCGTGTTGTTTGAGGTTTCCTGGGCCGCGAACCTGACGGACGATCTGCCGCTCGGTAAGTACACTCGTGAACTTTTTCAGACCGTTGTTTACGGTCCGAAAGCCGCGATCCGCGTGACGGATGTCTTTCAACTCGGTCCCAAAGAAAAGCGGCCCGCACTTTCCATGTTTGAAGACCAAGGTAGCGGTGACCCGGTTGCTTTGGACTTGCCTTTCGAACCGGTGAAAAATGAGTTCATTCCCCAAATGCGTAACTTCCTTCGCGCGATCCAAGGCGAGGAACCGCCGATCAATAGCTCGCTGCAAGCCGTCCAGCTAATGGAAATGCTGGACGCGATCTATCATTCCAGCCTGACCGGCCGGGAAGTCGTGTTCGCGTAAGGCGCCCGTTGCCTCTTATGTAGTGCGGAACTTGTCGCACCGTAGTCCTCGAAACGGTGACGAAGTCAGACGGCCGCGGTCCGCAATCTGGCGGCGAACGGCGCGCCGTGCGATCCCCACCACGTAAAAGCTGATCTTTGTTGCGGTCTGGGAAGAACCGGAGAAGTGCGCCAGCGCCGGAGCGAGCAAAGTCCGACAGACTTCGGGGCCGTCCGCGCTAACTGAGCGGTGTACCAAAGTTAATCTGTGCTAATCTGAGAAATCTGTGGTTTTATTTCTCATGAAACGTTGGTGCCTGTTGGCTTTGGCGCTTGCTTTCCTGGTTGTTCCTGCGCTTGCTGGAGTTGCCTCCGTAGTGCCGGTTTCGCCGGGTGATCCGGAATTAGTTCAGCTCGGACCGGGGCGCAGTTTCGTGCGGGTACCGAGCGACTCGAGAAAGCTCTGGACTCTCGGATTTGGGCGCGCACCGTTCGAGGACCCGAGCCCGTTCAACCGCGGGTATGGGAACGATGTGATCGCGATCCCGTTTGACCGAAGCGGCCGGGTCGCTTTCGTGCCCACCTACATTTTTACCATTATTCCAGACTACGGAGTTGAACACCGCTTCAACTTTTTGGTGCAAGGCCGGACAACCAAGCAGGATGTCCTCGCGCTCTTCGGGCGGGTGCGGCAACCGTCTACCGTAAACGGGTATGAGGTTTGGTACTACGAGATTCCGGTCTGGAACCCGTTTGAGGAATGGCCCTTCCCAGGGAACCGCTAAGAAACTCGCTTCAGCGGCTGTTGGCTGAAAAACTGATCGGCTGGGCCGAGCTGAGTTCCGCCAGGCCAAATGCGTAGATGAAAGCCACTTCCTTGAGCTGATCGTATCGACCGGAAGAGCCACCGTGGCCGGCCGCAAGGTTGACGCGCAGGAGCACAGGATTCTTGTCGGTCTTGAGGCGACGGATCTTTGCTGCGTACTTTGCCGGTTCCCAATAAGGCACCTGACTGTCGTTGAGTGACGTCAGGATCAACAGGGTCGGGTACGCTTTCGCAGTAAGATTGTCATAGGGACTATAGCTTTTAATGTACCGGTATTCATCCGGATGGTTTGGGTTACCCCACTCGATGTATTCGCCTGTGGTCAACGGCAGAGTTGGGTCGCTCATCGTGTTGAGGACGTCGACGAACGGAACGTCTAAAACAGCCGCCCTGCAGAGATCCGGCCGCAGGTTCAACGTCGCGCCAATCAGGAGGCCCCCGGCACTACCTCCTTCTATGAGCATCCGGTCGTGTGTGGTGAAATGATGAGAGACAAGGTAATCCGCGCAGGCGATAAAGTCGGTAAACGTGTTTTTCTTTGTCATCATCCGTCCGGCATCGTGCCAGGTTTCCCCGAGTTCGCCGCCACCGCGGACGTGGGCGATGGCATAGATGACTCCGCGGTCGAGCAAAGAGACCCGGCTGCTCGAGAACGACGGGTCGATTGGAATGCCGTACGAACCGTACCCGTAGAGCCAGAGAGGTGCCCGGCCGTCGAGGGCGACATCCTTGCGGCGGACGATGTCCAGCGGAACTTGCGTTCCGTCCGCTGCCGTAGCGTTAACTCGATCGACTCGGTAGCGCGAGGGGTCGTAACCGCCGAGAACCGACCGTTGTTTCACCAAGGTCTGTTCCCCCGTCGCAAAGCGATATTCGAAAATGCTCGGCGGCGTCACCGGTGACTCGTAGGTGAAACGGAATCCGTCTCCGTTGAACTCCGGGTTGTCCGCTAGCCCGGCGTCGTAAGCCGCCTCTGGCAGCGGCACCGGCCGCGACTCTTTTGTCGAAAAATCCAAAACACGAAATCGGGGCAAACCTTCCGCGCGTTCGACGATCACGGCGTGAGTAGCAAAAGGTGCGAAATCCTCGATTTTCATCTGGTCACTGCCCGGAAGATAACCCTGCCAGTGCTCCACCCCGGGGTTATCAACCGGCGCCGTGACAACCCGGAATTCTTTCCCGCCATCGTTGGTCCGGATATAAAACAATCCGTTACGATGTTCGGGAAAATATTTGATCTCTTCGCGTCGGTGGGCAATGAGGCGCCATTCACCAGTGGGCTGGTCGGCGGGCAGGAATCGGAATTCCGTTGTCCGGCTGCTGGCGCTGCCAACGAAGAGGTACTTGCCGTCGCGAGACCGATCGATGTCGAGTTCGTACAACTCATCCTTTTCTTCGTAAAGGAGAACCGGTTCCTTGTCGCCCAGAGTATAGCGCCAGAGCCGGTTTGAGCGTTTGGCTTCATCTTCGGTGATGAAGAAAAGCGTCCGATTGTCGGCGGCCCAAGCGATGTCGGAGACCTTGCCAATCGGAGTTTTGAGTTCCGCGCCGGTGCTCAGGTTCTTAAGATGAAAATCGTAGTCGCGATACCCGCTGCTGTCCGTGGAGTACGCCAGGAGGGAGTTGTCGTCACTATATTCAAAGACTCCGAGAGCCATGAACGGATGGCCTTCGGCCAACTGATTGACGTCGAGCACGACCTGTTCCGACGCTTCCAAACTCCCCTTCTTGCGGCAAAGAATCGGATACTGCTTGCCTTCCTCGGTCCTTTCATAGAGCCAGTAACCCCGCTGAAGATAAGGCGCGGAGACGTCGGTCTGCTGGATCCGGTCGATCATTTCCCGGTAGAGCGCGTTTTCAAAGCCTTTGAGCGGAGCCGTGACAGCGGCGGTATACGCATTCTCGGCTTTCAGGTTCGCCAGGACCGCCGGGTCGCTCTTTTCCCGCAGCCAGAAGTAGGGGTCATCGATCCGGTCTCCATGCAAGCCGACGATCTTGGACTTTTGCTCGGTTTCCGGTGGTCTGCCCGCCTGCGGATCAAGCGCCGGTGGCGCGGCAAAGGCAAGGGCAGCGACGATGAGAGGAATCGTCGGGACCATGATCAGGAGAGCAGAGCGCCAAAAAACGCGTTGTTTCATGCGAAAGAGTCGGCAACCTACTGCGCTTTGGGTCTTTCGCGAAGGTAAAGTGCGTACGCACGGGCGCGCATTCGCCTCCTCCCGGATAGAACGTTCATTGGACTGAACTCGGTCGGCGACTTTCTCATCCAGTCAAAGTCCTGATACGGAATATCCGACAGGCCCCGACTTTAGCATTCGAGCAATCGTCCGGATCGCCCTCTCTACTTTATTTAATTCCGGTTCCGTACCTGTGCATGTGCTGATCGCATGTGGCCTGAAAGCACGTCCCGAGCACAAGATATTCGTAGAAAGAAGTTATCTCTTGGCTCCGCTGGATCACCTACATACAGACGGGTCGTCCACTTCACTTCGTCTGGAGATCCTAATTTTCGTCGTCACCACGGACACCGAGGTGCCAAGACGAGGCGGGCGGCCGTGACATGGTTTCTTGCGGAGTGCCCTAAGACAGGACCCAGAATCCGCTTGCAAACGGACGTTGCAGCAATACGCTTTCCGTCCTCGGGGCAAACGCGCGGTTAGCTCAGTGGTAGAGCACTACCTTGACACGGTAGGGGTCAGAGGTTCGAACCCTCTATCGCGCACCATCTTTCCTTTCTACGCGCCAACGATTTACGCATTTCTGTCCGCGAGCTTAGCACCCGATTGTAACACTTTACTGTAACACTTTTCTAACGCTGAGCCTCGACCATGTCTAGGAGGCGGCGTTATGCACTCAGCGTAACTGCTGGCGAAAGGCAAGGCGGTCGATGATTTCGCAGTCACGGAATCACCGTGACACGGAAAAGAGAACTGCTTTCCGCGTGAACCGATAACGCCCCTTGCTCCGCGCAGAGCGAGCACGGTCACAGGTGGAGCGCAGCAGGGCGAGCAATACCTTGACGGTGCACAGCGAGCGGTACAATCGAAAGTCGGTTCAAGCTGATCAGCAAAGGATCAATTAAACGCTGATTAGCGCGCATAAAATTCAGAAACATCGACAGCGGTTGAGCGCGCCCCGATGCGGCTACGCAGTAGCGGCATCATGAGTCCGGGAACCAGCCCGCAAAGTCTCCGGGCGCGCGCAGGCGCACGCGTTGCGGAAGTCCCGGAGTCTTCGCGTTGGCGTGCGCTTTTAGGCCTTTGCGCCTGTGGTTTGTCTACGCGGCATGATTTGTACAAGCGCGCGAGCCGCGTTTAGGACGAGGTTGATTTGTTTGTTCATAAGAGGCTGCGTTCAATCAGAGGTTGTGAGGATTTGCGATGCGCCGTCCGCGAATGCGTGATCTTTCGGATGGCACTGCGGTTTGTTGCGGCGAAGCTGTTTGCTGTCCTGTCGGTGGCGGTTCGGTTACCGCAGCGAAGGCCGCGTTTTGTTCGCCATTTGCACTGCGGACAGCGTAGCGCGTTCGTCCGGATTGTTTCGCCGAGCGCGGTTTCGTTTTTACGCCATTCGCTTCGGCGAGAAAACGCGCGATCGTGTCGATGCTCACGGCCACATCGACGGTTGCGAGTAGCTCGCGAATCAGCCGCAGAGATGCGCCCTTTTCGCGTAGTTCAACCATGCCTTCTCTCAGCGGCATCAGCTTTGCGTAACGCTTCGGTGGCGGCGGCGTGAATGCGCGAACAGCGTCGCGAAAACACTGCGTGCGCGCTGCGATGTCCGCGAGATCACTCATACTTATGGCAGGCGTTCAGCGACAAGTCGGTTTCCGTAGCATGGCTACGGGGTAGGGCGTCCCTCCTTAAAAACTCTGCTTTGCGAGCGTTTCTCAAAGAGGCACCGAGAGATCGATGAGAAGACGCGTGCGTTTCTCGCATCACATCCGGACAAACAAGCCGGAATTGAGGCTGCGATTTGGCCGGCACATTGCACACAAAGACCGGACGCGCAAAACGTCTGACGTGGGTTCAAAGACACGCCCCGCGAATAAAATGGAAGCCACCACCCGTTGGTGTAACTTTTGAGAGACGTAAGCAACAATTAGCAAACCCACATGAGGGCGAGTGAGTCCCTTCAGAACGATCAATCGACTGCGACTGAAAACGCACTTCGCCGCGCTGTTGATACGACTCCCGCGTTTATTCACACTGCCCGACCCGATGGATACTTGGATTACTTTAATCGGGGATGGTTGGATTTTCTTGGTAAGTCACTCGAAGACGTTTGCGGTTGGCGCTGGACCGAATCGGTTCACCCGGAAGATGTAGCTTCATTAGTTCAAAAATGGCGTGCGGCTTTGGCAAGTGGAGAACCGTTCGAAGCCGAAGCGCGCGTTCGGCGCGCGGACGGAACATATCGGGCGCTTTTACATCGGAAGGAGCCGCTTCATGACGAACAGGGGAACATAGTGAAGTGGTTCGGATCGAGTATCGACATCGAGGACAGCAAGTGCGCTGAAGAACAGCTTCGGCGAAATGCCCAGGAGCTGCAAAGAAGCGAGTTTTATCTCGCCGAAGGGCAGCGCCTTGCCCATATGGGAAGCTGGGCCCTCGATGCCGCCGGCTTCGACTACTGGTCTCCTGAATTATTTCGGATTTACGGCCTCGAGCCAACTAGCACAGCGCCTACTGTTGAGGAATACCTGGATTATGTCCACCCAGATGATCGCGAGTTCATGGCAAACCTGATCAAGCGAATCCTGGTGGAACCTTCGCTGTTCGATGCCACCAAGCGCATCGTGCGCCCCGATGGTGAGGTTCGGTACATTCGCTGCGTCGGTGCTCCCGTTGTCGAAAACCAAAAGCTAAAGAAGTACATCGGCAGCGCCCTGGACGTTACCGAGCACGAGCTTCTGACCCAAGAGCTGCAGCGTCGCGAAGCGTACCTGGCAGAGGCGCAAAGGCTCAGTCACACCGGCAGTTTCGGCTGGGATGTTTCAAGCGGAGAGATCTACTGGTCTGAAGAAACCTTTCGAATATTTGAACTCGATTCGAAGACGAAGGTAACGATTGAGCTTATCGTTCAACGAACTCATCCGGATGACAGACAAGCTGTCCAGCAAGTCATCGAGCGTGCTTCAAGTGAACGGAAAGAATTCGCCGTCGAACATCGACTGTTGATGCCTGATGGATCTATTAAGTACCTCCAGGTCGTCGGTCGCCCTTCGACAGATGAGGGGCGCCGCTCCGAGTTCGTGGGCGCGGTGACTGACATCACGAACCACAGGCGAGCGGAAGAATCCTTGCGGAAGAGCGAAGCGTATCTGGCAGATGCGCAGAAACTCAGCCAAACGGGAAGCTGGGCATGGAATCCTGAAGCCGGTATCAGGCATTGGTCCGAGGAATTTTACCGCGTTCACGGGTACGATCCACGGGATGGTCTGCCCCAATTCGAAGAATTGTTCCAGCGGATTCATCCCGATGACCAACCCAAGGTGAAAGAACTGAGGGAGAGGATGGCCCGAGAAAAGATAGAGTTCGAATGGGACTACCGAGTCGTGCATCCCGGTGGCGCCGTCAGAGACATTCATTCCATTGGTCATCCTGTTCTCGGCCCTTCAGGCGACCTCATTGAATTCATGGGGACTGTGATCGACATCACTGAGCGCAAACGCGCGGAAGCGTTGTTCGCCGGTGAAAAGCGTCTTCTTGAGATGATCGCCACCGGTGTTGCGCTGAACGAAATCCTGAATGCGTTGTGCTTGATCATCGAGGAATACCGTCCCGGCAGGCTTGCTTCGATTTTGTTGCTTCGCACCGACGGTCTTCATCTCGATTCCGTGGCGGGACCGAGTCTTCCCAAGGCATGGAGAGAGGAAATGGAAAGACTTCCAATTGGTCCGTGTGCGGGCTCATGCGGGACCGCGGCCTATCGCGGCTCACCCGTGATGGTTTCCGACATTGCCACTGATCCGCTTTGGGAAGTGCCGGAGCATCGCGCGGCAGCATTGAGTCATGGGCTGCGGGCGTCCTGGTCGAATCCAATATTGTCGTCCGACAGAAAAGTCCTGGGAACGTTCTGCATTTACGGTCGCGAAACGCGAAGCCCAAGCGCGCAAGACCTCGGACTGATTGAAAAAGCAACGCACCTCGCACGGGTCGCAATTGAACGCGATCGGGCGGAGGCGGCGGTGCGCACCAGCGAGCAGAAATATCGCGATCTGGTAGATACAACTCCGGCATTTGTTCACACGAATTTACCAAATGGAGACCTCGACTTCGTTAACCGTGGCTGGCTGGAATACCTCGGTCTCTCTAATACAGATTTGGTCGGCTCGCGATGGACCTCCGCGATCCACCCTGAAGATGTGGAAGATTTGGTTGCCAAGTGGCGCGCCGCGCTTGAATCCGGGGAAGGTTACGTGGCCGAGGCGCGCGTGCGGCGGGCTGATGGGGAATATCGCTGGTTCCTTCATCGTGAAGAACCACTGCGCAACGAAGCGGGAGAGATCGTCAAATGGTACGGCTCGGCTATAGAAATCGAAGAGCGCAAAATTGCGGAAGAAAAAATCCGCGAACAAGAAATAGAGCTTAGACAGATTCTGGACCTCGCGCCGCAACACATCAGTGTTTTCGGGCCTGATGGAACCCCACTCTATATCAATCAATTAGCGCTCGAGTATTTCGGCGTCACTATCGACCAATGGCGAACCGAAGCGGCTCTGCCTCAAGCCAGTTTTTCATGGCTCGGATCTCGACTTGACCTCGTTCACCCCGATGATCGTGAACACTTTCTCAGCGAAAGAAAGAAAGGCTTTCTCAAGGGGGCGCCCTATGAGTTCGAAGTTCGGTTCCTCAGACACGACGGGAAGTTTCGCTGCTTTCTGTGTCGACTAAATCCCCTTAAAGATGAACGTGGACACATAACTCGATGGTACGGCACAGGCACGGACATCGAAGATCGCAAGCAAGCGGAGGAAGAAATACGAAGGGAGAACATCGTCCTGCGTGAAGAACTCGGTAAGAGTTCGATGTTTGAAGAAGTGATCGGCACTTCGTCGGTCTTGCAAATGGTCCTGGCGCGCGCAGCCAAGGTCGCCCCGACAGACTCAACCGTTTTGATCATGGGTGAAACAGGCACAGGGAAGGAACTCATCGCCCGCGCCATTCACAAACGGTCAAAGCGCTCCGAGCGCCCGTTCATCAGTGTGAATTGCGCAGCGGTTCCTTCTTCACTCATCATGTCGGAGTTGTTTGGCCACGAAAAAGGAGCGTTCACTGGAGCGGTTCAGAGGCGGCTCGGTCGATTCGAATTGGCTGAAGGCGGCACGATTTTTCTCGATGAAGTAGGAGATCTGCCAATGGAGACGCAAATCGCGCTGCTGCGCGTTCTACAAGAACGCGAGTTTGAACGCGTAGGTGGCACGGAAGTTTTGCGCGCTGACGTCCGCGTCATCTCGGCGACGAATCGTGATCTGCAGGCGGCTATCGCAGACGGCGCCTTTCGCAGTGATCTTTACTACCGGCTCAATGTTTTTCCAATCAAACTGCCGCCGTTGCGGGAGCGAAAAGACGATGTTCCACTGCTCGTAAATTATTTTGTCGATCGCTATGCGAAGAGAGCGGGAAAGAAGATTAAGCATATTCAAAAGAAAGCTCTCGAAGCGCTTCAAGAGTATTCATGGCCGGGCAACGTGCGCGAATTGCAAAACGTCATCGAACGTTCACTTATCATCTGCGAGACGAACGAATTTTCGATCGACAAGAGTTGGGTGGCGAACGAACCGCAATCATCCACGGCAGCGACCGAGTCGAAATCAAATGAGCGCCAACGTATCGAAGCGGCACTTGCTCAAAGTAACGGAAGGATTTCCGGAGCACACGGTGCCGCGGCCAACTCGGCATACCGGCTTCAACCCTCGAATCGAAAATCCGCTCTCTGAGGATTAACAAATTCCAATTCAAGGGAGTTTAGTGCGCTAGTACCTAGCTGATTTCATTTCACGCTTGCTGACGCAGCTTCCTTCGCGCAATGCCAGAATTTTTCCGCAACCGAACTGAGGCGTCCTTTTCGCCCGACGATGGGTGAACTTGGGGACAGGTCCGAGCCGGAGACGGGTCGAGCCGAAGCGCGCGAACCTCAGACAGGCCCTTAAAGCGCAAACAGGCCGAGGCTGTCCACGTGACAGCCCTTTTGCTCGAGCGAGGAAAGATCCTGACCGTCAACAAGAACAGCGCCGCCGATCTGGAAACAGGCCCAAGCTATGGCGGGGACAAGCTATGGCGGGGACAGGTCCTTAAATTAAAAGTGCTGGAAACCCTTTGGGGGACAAATCGTCGAACACGCGGACAAGGCGAGGTCGTTCGCGTGACCGGCTTTTGCTCGAGCAACGAGAGATCCTGACCGTGGAACAGAACAAACAGACAAACTATTCGAAAAAGCCTCCCTCAATAGACTCGGAGACCGCAATCGCGTTCGAGCGGTGAAGCTTGAGACCAGAGCCTTGGGCGAACGGTTACGATTCTTAGGCGTCCCGAACTGTGTCGTTAAAGAATTGCCGCCCGAATCACCCAAAAGGGGACTTTTTTTGCGACAGCAATATCAGCTGGGCGCACGTTGAAAGGCGCGAAGCACCCAGATCTGCTGGTTCTCCGAGCCGTGTAATTGTCGAGGCCGAGGGTCACGGGCTTGCGGAGTGCGCAGAAGGCTCTTCCAACGAGCGAATTGTTCTTGGACAAAGGCGCGACTTCCAAGAATACCGCCATCGGTAAAATAGCGGATGCGGCACCGCAGCAATTCCGGCAGCGGAATTTCGCCGTCCAGTTCCTCGATCACGTGCGCCGCAACCCGAGGAGGAATTCTTACCGCATCAGCCTTCGAAGCCGAAGTTCCCGTTTGAAAAAGCAGCTTCCGATACTCCTTGCCAACCCTCGACCAGGGTGTTTCGGCGCTCAAAAGCAACGCGCGGCTTAAGCCCTGCTTGGCCTGTGGGCAATTTTTGGCCACTGCTTCGGCGTATCCGCAATAGCGATAATCCTTCGGGTCTCGGCACAGACCAGCTCGCAACGGGTTCAGATCAATATAGGCCGCCACGGCGCGCAGGGCGGGTCCTTCTTCGATCAAGGTGCTTTTAAAACGCTCGGCCCACAGCGCGCCATAGCGTTGATGCCGCCGGTTAAACCATTGAGCAAAGCGACTTTTCAACTCTTTGAAAAAAACCGATATGTCGAAGAGCTGGCGTGCATAGCGCTCTCTGAGCGTCTGCGCCGCCGGCGGCGCCAATGTTGCCAACTGTTCGGCGACCATCGCGCGGTGAATCTCTCCGTAGCCTGCGGCAATGCAGTCCAGCAATTCGGCATTCGACAAGAGCCGCCGTTGGGGGATATAGCACAAAATGTGGAAATGATTGGACATCACGGCATAGGTTAAAACCTGTACGCAGCAGGCTTGTTCCAGGCGGCGCATCAGATCGCGGAAATGTTCCGCTTCAGCCGAAACCATCGAGTGATTGGGAAAGATGGTCAGCCCATCCACGGCGCGCGACATGCAGTGGTAGAAACTATCGCCTGGGAGCTTGATTCGAGGATGCCGCATTGGTGATAGTAATAACGTAAGTTTTATAAGTTATCAATTTCAATTGCGGCGTTCGGGGGCGCGCGATCCGAGTGCCTCATGCTTCCCATCCTGCTTATCTGATCTCGAGGTCTCAAGCGTACCTATCCCTCGACTTGTCTTCGGCGCGGGTGTTCGAAGCGAGGAGCACCTGCTCCCAGAAAGGTCCCTTTCCTGGTCTCCAAAAAGTTTCCTTCGAATTGACCTGTCCCTCGTTTGCCAGTCCCTCGTTTGCCAAAACGGAAACGTATAATCGACGCGCCCGCCAGAGTGGACGCGCGAGACTGTACGTCTCGCCAGATCAGCCACCCCAGGTAGTTGGGTTGGCGCTGAGTGCCTTGCCTCTGTCCTGTGCACCGCTTACTTTCTGCCGTCGGCAGCTCGTATTTTTTGCGTTGAATGGACCTCTCCCCAAAACAGCGCATTTGTACCTGGCCAAAGAGAGGTGGACCTGTCCCCAGAACGGCCCCTTGTCACTTAGTTCAGTCGACAGCCGATCCGTGTATATGAATTCCGGGTTTCTTCAACTAATCGGCGTACTCGAAAGTCAAAGAACTGCCTCCGGTAAGGATTGGGTCTACGCTGAACACGACCTACCGTCACCTTCTCGAACTTTCGCTTAGTCCGCTAGTGTTCCTCGATTCCTCAATTTCCCAAGTTAGCGAAGCTACAAACGTATCCCAACCGCAGCGTTCTCTTCGGGAGTGGCGTTCCAGTAATTATATTTTGCGGAGACGCTCTCGTAGCACGAAAGGAAGTGCGCAAGTTCCTCGGCGGTCACTGGTTGAGGTGTAGCCGCAACCGGTCTCCCGACCTCTTGAAAGAATTGAGCCAGTCTTGTGGTCGTGATGATGAATGCGACCAGAGGCTCGCTGGAAACGTTGCGCCAGGCGTGCCCTGCGCCACTAAGCACGTGGAGGTGATCGCCCGCTTTTACCACAATCCATTCATAGCCCTGTGTGCCTTGCCTCAGCGCCTTTACCTCGCCGGAAATGACAAAGAAGTCCTCCGTGTCAGGGTGACCGTGAAGTGGAACTGAGACGATAGGCGGGATCTCTCCCCTCAGCACGCAGAAATCAATGCTCGCCTCTTGCGGCGACGTCAGAAACTCCATCGTTGGTCCGAAGAGTCGACGCGCAGGCCGGTTGTGGGATTTACTTCGGTACTCATATGGCTCTATCCTTGGTTTCATGGTTCTAGTGCTCATCTCAGACAGTATATGTTAACGGGCGGACCGTCAGACAAAGATTAAACGGAACGGCGCTAGCTGCTAAGCCCGACCGTTTTCATGTAGCTTGGCAAAAGCTCACGGATTAAGCGCTCGGCTCTGTTGACCGTTTCATCATCGAATAAACTGTGCCTTGTTTGCAAAACGGAAATGTATAACCGACACGCGCGCCGGAGTGGACGAGCGAGACCGTACGTCTCACCAGGTCAGCCGCCTGCAGGTAGTTAGGTTGGCGCTGAATGCCTTTGTCTCTTTTGCACCGCTTACCTCTTGCGATCGGCGGCCGGTTTGGTTTGCGCCGAATTGACCTGTCCCCAGCGGCCAATTTTGACCTGTCCCCAGAACGGCCCCTCCCTGACCCAAGAGAGGTGGACCTGTCCCCAGAACGGCCCCTCCTGTCCCCAGCGGCCAATTTTGACCTGTCCCCAGAACGGCCCCTCCCTGACCCAAGAGAGGTGGACCTGTCCCCAGAACGGCCCCTCTGTTATGGAATCGCTTAGTAGACCTGTCCCCTAGCCGGGGCGGCGCCCCATGTTTGCTGTTCGGACAGCAGATCGAGCAGAGCTTTTTGCATTTTCGATTCTTTGAAGCCTCGGATCCAAGGTCTTAATTGGCAAAACGCTGTCGTAAATCGTTGTTTTGGTACGTCTTGATCAGGCGTTCCAATTGCGCAATTCTCGATCGGAGGCTTCGGCCACGTTGACTGTCGGCTAACCTTTTAGCTCGGTTCCACTCGCGCACCACGGTAATGCTCGGAATGATATCTGCACCCTGGAGGATCGCGGCTTCTACTGACTCGAAATGATGGTGGGTCGCGAGAAACGTACGTTGCGGTTCAAGGACAAGCGTAAAACCCCTGTCTCCGTAGGCTTCCGAGAACGCGCCATCGATTGTTATTGCTTTTCCGCTTTGCTTCAGCGGCGATTCTCCCTTTTCCACTTCCACCGGCACGTGGCCATTGACGATCAGACCTTGGCCCGGGTCAACGCCGAACTCAGTGAGGATCTTTTCACAAAACCACGGCTCATGAATCAGGCGAAAATACGGATTCTTCGTTTCGTGGTGAGCTCGTTTATCTACGATCAAGTCGCGTTCGAGGGCCGCGATGCGATCTTTACCAAAAAGCGGCGATTGCGGACCGCACCATAGGTACCAAAGGAGATCCAGATCGTGGGGCGATCGCTGGTCTATTAGCCGGTAGATCGCGCTTTCAATCGCTTTGAACATTGCGCTGCCGGACACAGGTTGGCCATCGACGTTCATCGACAGAAACTCGCCGCGCTCGTCCACAGGAACGCACCCGTGAAAGATCAGGTGTTCCTCTCGCTGGAGATACATTGCTCCGTGGCTAATCATCCAGCGCATCTGGCTCCAGAGTTTCTGGCTCGCCAGAAATGAGCTGCGGATGCGGTCCAGGCAGACTCGTTCATTCTCCGTAAGTCGGTACGCATCCCCTTGACCGATTGTGGGAAACTTCGTGTCCTCTAGAGAATAAGAGATGCCGTCGATGGAGATCGTTCCCGCCTTACGGTCCATCCGATGCAGCAGACGGCGGTGATCCATCTTCCATTCTGGGTGGCGCGCAATAAGCTGTCCTTCCAGCTTATACTGCATGATGGCCGCGGCTTTCTGCATGCGAGCCATCATGACTTTTTCGCGCATACCTGCCCCCCTTATCGCGAAACTTGATGCCGGATCATCGGCGTAATCTTGTCGTGCGAGTTGATCGAGTGCTGCCAGCGGAATTCCATATCCTTCTTCGAGTTGCAAAAGTCGGCGGTAACGAATCGAGAGCCGCAGTACCTGACAGATGAGCGCGTCTTGTCCAAGACAGGCCCCTAACCAGGCTACATCGTGATTGCCCCAGACAAAGGAAACGTTCGGCTGTTGCATGAGATAGTCCATTACGCGGTCGCCACGTGGTCCGCGGTCCCAGCAATCTCCGGCGATAACCAGTTCGTCGATCGCGAGGTTACGGATGACGCGTCCAGTTAGATGGACCAAGTGCAGGAGCCGGCCCCGGCGAACCAGTTCTTCGACGATTGCGCCGAGATAATCCTTATCACGCTCGGTGGACGGCGCATGCAGAATCTCCACCAATAGCTCCCGATATTCCGCGGGAAATACATTCATGGCGCGCTGAAGGCTCCGGCGCGTCGCCAACACCCGCACGATGTCGAATAAGTCGTTCAACACCCTCATCGCGTACCCTTTCTGCTCCTGAGCAGTGCGCAATGTTTGCTCCAGACGATTCACCACCTCGGCTGGATAGAAGATTAGCGTCAGAAACTCCTGGAACTGCTCCGGCGACATGCGCTCCTTCATCAGTCGTTCTACTAGAGGGCGCAGCGTACCGGACGCGTTGTTGATCACGTGGCGAAGCTTCTTATCGTCTCCGTGGATATCGCTTATGACGTGAATCGTGCCTTTCGGAAGCGTGAGCTCGGCTGAAAGGCGCGCAATCTCCGCGATCGCGGAATCGATATTCGGAATCTCGCGAGCTAACGGCTCCAATCCCGCCAGTTCGTTATCCTCAAGCGGAGTGTGATCTCTCTTCAGCTCCATAAAGCCACACTAAGCTGGACGGGCCCGAACCAGCGTCGTATTGCTGGAAACTCGCGACCCGACCTGACACAGAGTACATAATACAGCTTACTGGTCCATTTCCAGTCGGCGGACCTTCGTTCACGCCGCCCGAGAGCGGATCCAGGTCCAAAGGATCAGCCGGGCTGCCTGCGGAACTCACACGCAGTCTCCGGAATGAAATTGCTGGCAGGCGGTTGCGCTGCACCCAGAGAAGGATGGATCTGTTGCCTTTTTGCCATGCCTGTCCAAAAGCAGGCATCCAATTCCCTGCTTGAGAGCACGGACCTAGTGACTGACTGCTGTCTGCGCCGGAGAGAGCTGGTCAGCCACGGCCTCTAAACTACCGGGTTGCGACAGCACTCGAAGCCGCGAGCTGCGTGGAAGCAAGGTTTGCCGGAATGATGAAAATTTTCGCGAAGCTAATCACGCTCTGCACAAGGACTTGGCCCAATAACCGCTGATCAGGTACCCGATGCCAATGCTTGTAGCGCAACTCATTTGTTTCCCGTTGGCCTCCGGATGGCGCACCACTTGGGGAGCTGTGGCCAATGCGCGGATCTAGCTCGCCGATGCAAACGCAACGTAGTTCCTCCGACCAAGGTTTCGCCGCTGAGCAGAAAGAGTACCTGCAGGGTTTCTTTGCTGGGGTCGCCGCGACGCGATCCTTGCCCTTTGTCGCGCATACTGTGGACGGAAAGATTACCCACCTGCCCGCGGAAGGTTTTGCCAATGCGGCGGTCCCGCCCAAAGAAGAAGCGGTTTTTGGAACGCCGGTATCGGAACTTTGCGAGCAGGAAATCTGGAAACTGGAGCAGAATGGTTTGGATATCTGGGACCGACTGCTGGAACACGCCCAACAGGACAAATTTCCGGACAAAACGGATAACTTTTTTTTCGTTACCACGGCCTATTCCATGTTGCGCCGGCACAAAACTCATTCATGCTCCGGTGCCGCATCGCGGCCGGCGAACTTACTGCCGCTCAGCTGCGCGGCTTGGCTGGCATCGCGGAAGATTGGGGCGGCGGTTATGCCGATCTGACTACCCGAGCCAATCTCCAGATCAGAGAAATTCAGCCGCGGAACATCATAACGGTTTTACTCCGTTTACAGGAGCTGGGACTTACCTCGCGGGGAGCTGGTGTTGATAATGTTCGCAATATCACCGCAAGTCCGACCGCGGGGATTGATCCGGCGGAGTTGATCGATTGCCGGCCGATGGCCAAAGGCCTGCATTACTATATTTTGAATAACCGCGATCTCTACGGTTTGCCGCGCAAATTCAATGTCGCGTTCGACGGAGGCGGCGCGATCAGCGGTGCGGCCGACACGAATGATATTGGGTTTCGTCGCGGTGCGCGTCAAAGAAGGCCATTCCGTTCCCGCGGGAGTGTATTTCAGAGTCGAGCTGGCCGGTATCACCGGGCATCAACAGTTTGCTCGGGATGCCGGAATTGTTGTTCGCCCAAGCGAATGTGTCGCGGTCGGCGCGGCGATCATCAGAGTCTTTAACGAGCATGGCAACCGGACCAATCGCAAGAAAGCACGACTCAAATACCTGATCGATGATTGGGGGATCGAAAAATTCATGCATCATGTTGAGGAAAAGCTGGCTTTTCCGCTGACCTCTCTTCCGAAAAGCGAATGCATGTCGCGGCATCCGGTTGTTCTTCACGGCCACATCGGAGTCTACAAGCAGGCACAACCGGGAAAAAACTACATTGGCGTTGCGATCCCGGTTGGAAGAATGAAATGCCGCCAGATGTGCCGGCTAGCCGATCTGGCGGAAAATTACGGTTCGGGAGATCTTCGCCTGACGGTCTGGCAAAACCTTGTTTTGCCTGGTATTTCGGACGCGTTTCTTGAGACAGTTAAGCGCAACCTTGTCCGTCTCGGTTTTCACTATCAGGCGGGCAGTCTGGCTGGCGGGCTGATCGCGTGTACCGGCAACACCGGTTGCAAATGGTCCTCGACCAACACTAAGGGACATGCGGTCGAGCTGGTGCGAACACTCGAGAGGAAACTCGCTCTGGATTTGCCGATCAACATCCATCTGACCGGATGTCCAAATTCCTGCGCCCAGCATTACATGGGGGATATCGGTCTGCTCGGCGTCAAGCTTGGTCCGAATGCCGTCGAAGGCTACCACGTTTTCGTCGGAGGCGGCTTCGGCGAAACCCAAGGCATCGGGCGGGAGATCTTTCACGGCATTCCTTTTGCCGACTTGCCTCCCTTGCTGGAAGGGGCGCTGCGCGTCTATCTCGCGCGACGGCGCCGTGGTGAAGCGTTCGTTGATTTCACTCGCCGGCACGAGCTGAAAGAACTGCAGGAAATGTTCTCCGAATGAACACAGAAACGACAATCAGCAGCAAAGCGGCGACTGTGCCGGTCATTCCGGAGAATGCTCCTTTCACTCCCGCACAGCGCGCTTGGTTGAACGGCTTTCTGGCCGGCATGTTTTCCGCGCGGATCGCCGCTCCTCCAGCAAAGAGACCGGCCCTCATCATCCATTTCGCCACAGAAACCGGCAACTCTGAAGGTCTGGCGAAGCGTCTCAGCAAAACGGCGAAGGCAATGAACTTCGAAGTAGCGGTCATGGGATTGGATCGGGTTTCTCCGGAAGATCTGGCTCAATCGGCAAGCGCACTGTTCATTGTGAGCACATTTGGAGACGGCGATCCGCCAGAGAACGCGCGAGCGTTTGCCGACGCGCTCGCGCAAGCGGACGCGCCGTCTCTGCAGAGTCTGCGGTATGCCGTCTGTGCGCTCGGGGACACGAATTACCCCAGGTTCTGCCAATTCGGCAAACAGCTGGATGGTAGACTGGCTGAACTCGGCGCGGAACGTTTGTACGAAAGGGCGGATTGCGATGTCAATTACGAGGCGACTTTTGAGCGCTGGCAGGACGGCGTCCTTGGCGTACTCGTGGCGAATTCCGATTCGCCTGGAGCGAGTCAAGCCGAGAGAAGCAATCCGCTTTCGAGTGCTCCATTGCCACGCGACGTTTCTTCGAAGTCAGGCGGGAACGGGACCGGTCACGCCGTCCTCGTCCGCGCTGAGGAAGAAAACCAAAAAAAGAATGGCGCGGAGCCAGGACCAACCCTGGCGGATCGAACTGCGGAACCGGCCTATTCCCGGAACGCGCCTTTCCTGGCACGTCTATTGGAAAACCGTCTCCTGACGGCAAGCGGTTCGGGCAAGGAGACGCGGCATTTTGTATTGGATCTCACCGGCTCGGGGGCTGGTGTATGAACCAGGGGACGCGCTCGGAGTACTACCGACCACTTGTCCCGAAGCGGTTGAAGAGATTTTGCGCGCCTTGAACTGTGACGGGGAAGAAGCGGTCCCGGCCGGCGAGGACCGCGAACTGCCTCTGCGCAAAGCGCTCGGCGACTACTACGATATTACCCGTATTTCCAGTGAACTGCTGGGCGTCATTGCCGAAAGGGCGGGTGATCCGGCGCTGAAAGAGATGCTGAGTGATCCGGCGGCTCGGCAGGCTTATCTCCTCGGGCGCGAGCCGATCGATCTGCTGGAGCAGTTTCCCGCGGCCCAGTTCGACGCATTAGAATTCGTGCAGTGTCTCAGAAAACTGCAACCGCGCCTGTACTCCATCGCTTCCAGCCTGAAGGCGCACCCGGAGCAAGTGCATCTGACAGTAAGCATCGTGCGGTATCACAGCCATAATCGTGCCCGCCGAGGGAGTATGCTCAGTTTTTCTGGCTGACCGGGTCCGGGGCGCAGTCCCGGTATTTGTGCAAATCTCGCGCAGCTTTCGTCTCCCCGTGAATCACGAGGTGCCAATCATCATGGTTGGGCCTAGTACCGGAGTTGCGCCTTTCCGTGCTTTTCTACAGGAGAGGAGCCACAACCCGGGGAAAAACTGGTTATTCTTCGGCGAACAGCACGCCGCGACGGATTTTTTCTACCGCGAAGAACTCGAGGCGATGGTAACCGACGGACATCTAACCAAACTCACCACCGCCTTCTCGCGTGATCAAGCGGACAAAATCTATGTGCAGCACCGCATGATCGAGCATGCCAGGGAATTGTGGGATTGGTTGGAAAACGGGGCGCACTTCTACGTCTGCGGAGATGCCGCTCGCATGGCCAAAGACGTCGACGCGGCACTGCACAAGGTGATCGAGACTGCCAGCAACCTGAAACCGGCGGCTGCCGCGGACTATGTGCGGATGTTGAAAACCGAAAATCGTTATCAAAGGGACGTCTACTAAGTTTTTCGGGAGACAGAACTCATGCCGGACTTTACGGACCGCCAACTCGCGCGCTCACCACTGGAACCATCCATACAGCATAACCGTAAGAATCGCGGATATTGGCAATCATCTGATCGAAGTACTCCGCCGCTGACTCTTCTGTAATCGGCGTAAGTTGGCCGATCGACTCAGCATACCCATCGCGCCAGGCCTCGATGATGGCAGCGAATGTTTCCCGCGGTACTCTCAGCGTGTCGACGATGACGTATTCTACTTTGATCTCCTCAAGTTCCATAGCAGCAAGCATCCCAAAGATGTTGCGACCGATGAAGAGGTCACTCTGAGTCGCTGATCCGAAAGCCGCCGGCACGACATGCCAGAAATCGCGCGGATCGGGTGTTCCACGCTGGAAGTGGAGCATCCCGTAGTCTTCCGGAATCAAATGCAGATAGCCGCCACGACGGGTCACCCGCACAAGTTCGGCCATTGCTCGCTCGGGATGGGGTATGGAATGAATGACGTGCCGACATACGGCCAAGTCGAAACTTTGGTCAGCGGCTCTAAGTTCAAATATACTCTGATGCTCGAACGCCAACCGCGGCCCCAAGTCACTGTAACGCGACCTAGCCAGCTGAAGGTGAGCATCGATGATATTGACTCCGAGCACAGAGGATTTCGTAAAGAGTGTGGCCAGCCGCGAGGCTCCTTCCCCGGTGCCGCAGCCGGCGTCAAGTATTCGGGGCTCAGAAGGAAGGGTGTAGCGCCAAAACAACGCTGACTCCTGCGGCCAAATTGCCCGCGCTTGTGCCTCGAGATTTCGCACCATCGATTCATCGGCCATTTGCTTTGCCTGCGGATTGGGATCGGTCATTTCCGTACCTGGATTTTATTTTGGGAATGGTTTCCTTTTCGGTCGACCCACGTAGCACCGTTATTTCCATTGTTCTTCGGTTTTCGCGAACGCTATGGCGGAAAAGTCCGGAAGGGAAAACGAGAATGCGATCGGATCGAAGGGAATTGCACGCATCCCGGCCGTGTTGGCCAGGTATTTGTGATCACGAACTAGCCAACGATAATCTCGTCCAGCCAGGAATCGTGCGGTTCCACTGGGAGGGAGTCCAGGAGCTGAAATTCAAAGCCGACGCCAACCTTGCGGGTTCGGCCAGCCAACTTCGAGAGCAAACGATCATAGAATCCATCGCCCCGCCCGAGACGAGACCGGTCTTTCCCAAAGGCAAGCCCAGGTACCAGGATCACGTCGGGCTGTTCACCCGTCGGCGAGGTAAGCGGCTCGCGAATGCCAAACCGGCCGAGACGCAGCTGGTCGAGAGAAGAAATCGGGCAGAAATACAACTCTTGCTCCTCCAACCGCGGATACAGGATTAACCGATGAGCGAACAAACCTTCCGACCAGAGAGGATCGAGATTGGGTTCTTGCCAAGTGCCGGCATACAGCGCGATGACCTGAGGTTTTTGCAGCTGGCAAGCCAACTGGTGGCGGACCTCCGCCGAGCATCTCTCTCGTTGCGTTGGTGAGGTTGCCCGCAACAATTGCTTCATCTGAAAACGCAGTTGTTGCTTCTGGCGCTTGATTCCACTGTCATCTGTCATTGAAGTTCCAAGAAATCCCAGTCGTGTCGAGTAGTCCTAAACATCGCGGGCACCGCGTCGGTCTTCGACCGGGTAAAGGTTGGTTACGCCGTAACTTTATCACGGAAGTGTATCTGCCGTCTCTTTTCACCCGCCGACAAGGACGCCGCTATCCTGGCGAACCGGTCTACCCGGTCCTTGGCGATGGTCGCGTAGGCGTGACCTGGATCGGACACGCCTCGTTCTTAATAACCTGGCGCGGGCTAAATATTCTCGTCGACCCGATCTGGTCACTCTGGCTGAAGGTCGTAAAGCGGATCAAGCATCCTGGCATTCGCCTGGACCATCTGCCGAAGATTGACCTGGTTCTGATCACTCACGCGCATTTCGATCATCTAGACAGGCGCACTCTGCGGAGAATTGCGGCAGCGCAACCGATCATTGTGCCATCCGGAGTGGCTTCTCTGGTCCGTGGGTTGGGCTTTAATCGTGTCCACGAAATGAACGCCTGGGAAAACCTAAAAATCGGAGATGTCACCGTAACCTTGACCCCTTGCTATCATTGGGGCGCGCGCGTCTTGCACGATCGCTACCGCGGCTTTGGCGGCTACCACCTCAGGCTCGGGGATCGCACAATTTTCCATTGCGGCGATACCGCCTATTTCGAGGGGTTCAACGAGATCGCCGAACATTTATCGACCGAGATTGCCCTCTTGCCCATTGGTGCGTATGAGGGGCCCACCCGGCGGGAAGTCCATATGAATCCGGAGCAGGCAGTCCGAGCATTTCTAGACCTGAAAGCTCAGCGGCTCATCCCGATGCACTACGGTTCTTTTCGATTGGGCTATGAGCCGCTGGATGAACCGCTGGCCCGGCTGCAGGCCGCGGTTCAGCGACATGGGATCGAGTCGCGGGTGAGTATCTTGTCCGAAGGACATCCCGCGGTGTTTTAATTTGGGCGGCGCTCCCATGGGGCAGTTGGGTCATATAGAACGTATGGGTCCTCTGGGTTGTAGCGGGCACCAGCCCACGACATGGCTGTCATCTATTTTTTCTGGCGCGACTGCAGGCTGAGCCGAATCTCCTCCTGGAGTTTGCTCACCTCTTCTGGTTTGCGATTGCAAAGAACGGCCGCCACCAGGGTGTCTCCGCGACGGTACCGCACGATGAAGTTGGCTTTTTCCCTGGAACCGTCCAGATCTCCGAAGGGATGTGGGGTATTGAAGTCGCCCACAAATTCGAAGTGCATACCGAGCACCAGGCTCGAGCACCAGGGAACCACTTCGAATTTCTGGCGTTTGCGTCCAGTCATGTTTGCGCCGGCGGTCAGGCCCTGGAGTTTGGCCATTTCGTAATTAGTAATCCGTCGGGCGCCACCGAACAGCCGGTCGGGGTAGAACGCGATATCGCCCACCGCGTAAATTCCTTTCTCGTCGCTCTCCAGATATTCATTCACCGGGCAACCATTAACGCTGCTCAGCGGGGTATTGTTTACCAGTTGAAGATTAGGTTCGGTGCCGATGGCGACAATCGCTAACCCGGCCGGAAAGCGCAGGCCGCTCTTGGTCTGAACGTTGCGAACGGCAGTCTTGCCTTCAAAACCGTTCAGGTTCTCGTTTAAGAGCAGTTGAATACCAGCGCGACTGAACCGGTTTGTGAGCCACTCGGCGGTGATCGGGTCAAGCATCTCCTGCCAAACAAACTTATCCCGGCTCAGTAACGTGAGCTTGTTTCCGGATTTCAAGAGTGAGGAAGTGATTTCCGCGCCGAGAAATCCGGTGCCAACAATTACGACATGTTTCTCTGAACGGAGAATTTCTTTGATCGCCAGGGCGTCGCGAAAGGTTCGCAGATAAACAACGTTCCCGAGAGTCGCTCCCGCTACGGCCGGACGCCGGGGCCGACTGCCGGTGGCGAGGCAAGCTTTTCGGAACTCGATTGTCTGGCCGTTCTCGAGAACGGTGAGACGCCGTTCCAAATTGAGCTCGCGAACCAGTGTTCCGAGGCGCAGTTCCACTCGATGTTTTTCGTACCATTCCTCGGGTTTATCGGCCAGCTTGCTGATAGCGGGTGCACCGTCCTTTAGCACCGCTTTGGAGAGAGGTGGCCGCTGATAGGGCAAGTAAGGCTCGTTGCTGACGAGGGTAACAGTTCCTTTCGGGTCAAATTGGCGCAATGCTTCACAAGTACTGGCGCCGGCGATGCCTCCGCCGATGATCAAGTAATCACGCAAGATCATGGAATAGAGACAACTATACTGAGGGTGCTTTGGATTCTCGACGAAAATTTGTTACGGAGCGTTGGTAAGCTGCTGATCGATAAACACTAAACGCTGGCGAGCCGCGTCGCAGACCGAGAAGACTCGAGGGGGTGAGCATGGCGCTGGGCGCTGGTTCCCGTGGTCGAGCGGCCCGACTAAGTTAAAACGTCCAGGCGCGTGTTCGTGGAATCCAAGTCGCTTCGTGCTGTTGGAGTTCTCTCTGCGAGTTGTATTCAACCGCGGTCTGGTACGCTGGTTCCGCGACGATTAGCAAACTGTCAACAGACACCTCCCGGCGGATCTCGTGGCGTTTGATTTGATCTAGTCTGCGGTTTTGGTGTTCCTGCCGGGCTGCCTTGATTCGTGCTCGAGTCTTGCGCGAGTTTCGTCGCGTTGGGTTCGACCCAGGCGTATAGTCAATTCCGTGACGTAGTCGTTGAAAAAGCGATCGATTCGGCGCAGCTCGCGTTCGAGATATTCGGATTGGCGTTTCTGGATAGCCTGCAAAAGTGGCGCAGCTTCTCTTTTTAAATTCAGAAGCGTGCTCACGTAATCCTCGGGACGCAAAACGGGCCACTCGAAGGCGGCGGTATAATTCCACGGAGAAAGACCTTCCAGCTGATCTGGAAGGGCGGAGTCAGATTTTCCGTTCACCAAATCGATCGCCAATCGATGTTGCGTCCAGTGCTGGTCGACGGCCTGAATTTCGCAGCGGAGCGCGAAAAGGAGCGAAAAGTGCGGTTTCAAAAGAAATGGCCTAAGCATGTGCCATCGTTCCGCCCGCGCATTTTGCAGGTACCAACGCCTTTCGGCGACGGCGAAATCCGGAATCTTTTAATCAAGAGGAGCTAGTGCCGCATGGGAAAGTACTCGGACCGGTTAGCAGGGTGTCGCAGATGGCAAAGGTCAGCGGGGAGCCAGGAAACACTTCGCTTGCCGGATCGACCATACCGGTCTCTTGATCCCGATCCGAAACGAAGGCTGACTTCTGGCGTTTGCCAGAACGCGGCCCCTTTTCCATCCGGCAGAACAAACATCCGATCGTGCCAAGTCCGTTCACACAGGCATCCGAGGAAGCTGAGACTGTCGTCATAAAAGTCGATCAATTTCGCGGGATCGTAGGGAAAACGCGAAACTCTCATAGGGCTTACAACATTTCGAAGTCGCGGGCGAACAATGATCGATCGGTCTCCTGAATTTCGTTGTGGCGCGTCCTTGCGGCGACCAACTCCTCGCCAAGCTCGGTCAAGTTTAGGGAGAGACCGTCATCCCCCTGCTGCCAGCCTTCGAGGATAGCCTCCGAAAATTCCTCTGCGGAGTAGCGCTCACCGAGGATCAGGCCAGTCTCGCCAATCGTAAGCTCGAAAAGATTAAGTTTCTCCACTAGCAAGGTGAGAAGATGCTCTTGAAGGCTCTTTGCTCGGATAAAATTGAAAATGTCGACCCGCTGCTTTTGCCCCATTCGGTGAAGCCTTCCGATGCGTTGTTCGATTTCCATGGGGTTCCATGGGAGATCAAAATTGACGATCTGGTGGCAGAACTGCAGGTTCGTTCCCTCACTTCCTGCGCGGGTCGACACCAGGGCGCCACCTTTTAGCCGAAAAGCTTCCACAATTTCGTTTCGCTTACGGCTGGGAACAGATCCGTTGATCGCGAACACTGGGACGCTCTCTTCAGCCAAGGCTTTGGCCAGAGCGAGTTGTGTGAGCCGGAATTGCGTGAACACGACCACCCCGCCTGAGCTGGACGCGAGCGCTCGGAGAGGTCGAAACTTGGTTTTCCATGATCGTTCTGGACTTGAGTCGCACAGCCAGTCAGCGCCATCAAAGAGATCGCGGGTTCTAGTTGCCGCCTCTCTCCAAGCAGCAGGACTGCTGCCGGCAGCTTGCAATAATATCCGTCCACGCATCGCCGCTTCCGCTTTCGGGATTCGGGTCAGGCGGGAGCGCAATTCGTTCTCCCAATTTTCCCAAAATCGGGTTTCTTCTTCATCGGCTTCAAACAGAATTGTCTCTGCGCGCCGAGGAGGCATGTCGATGTCCGCGTTAGCGCGAGTGTTGCGGATCATGACCTCACGAAGTAGGTCCCGCAATCTTTCCGGATCTTACACTTTCCGCGGATTCTCTTTGTTGATAAACCGCTTCCGGAACTCGGCCGGCGCGGGCAACTGACCCGGTCTCAACAGCGTGCCCAGATTGTAGAGGTCTTCTAATCCATTATGAATCGGGGTCGCGGTGAGCAACAGCATGAATTGTCGCTGGATTTGATTGATGGCCTGCCACGACGCGGAGCTTCGGTTCCGCAAATAATGGGCTTCGTCCACGATCAGCATGTCCCATTTGATCTGGCTCGCGATCTTCAGACGTTGAGGCGACTTGAGAGTGTGCAGCGAGCTAACAATGCCAGCGTTGTTCCAAAACGTGGTGTCTCCAGGTTTCAACTCATTGGTCGAAGCTGCGTCGATGCCGAACCGATGCTTGAGTTCTTCGAGCCACTGATCTACGAGCGAGGGCATCGTAATGACCAGGAAACGTTTCACCATGCCGCGGATCACGAGTTCTTTGAGCACTAGCGCAGCTTCAATGGTTTTCCCGAGCCCGACTTCATCACAAAGCAGGGCGCGACCACGCAAAGGGCCGATTACCCGCAACGCCGCACGCAACTGGTACTGATGCCTTTCGATCTCGCAATTAGGCAGGCAAAGAAGTTCATCCGTCTGGTTCGCCATCCACCATGACGCGGCGCGTTCCTGCCTTAGAAAATCTTCAAGTCCATTGTTCGAAGGGGGCGCTTGCCCTGAATATTCTCCGGCAACCGCAACGCGGAGACAATCTCGATCTGCGGAGTTGTCCATTTCTGCCGAGGAACCAGTTCGGCAATCGCCGAAGTTTGTTGCGCTCCTTTTCGGTTTTCTGCGTCACGAAGCCGCAATCGCTCCTGCCGCTTCTTTTCGCGGAGCAGGTCGGCAAGCGCATTTTGTCGGACACGTTCTGCCTCCGCCCTCTGGCGGTGGAGACGTTCCAATGCCCGAGCTGCTCGATCCTGCCGTTCGCGTTCCAAAAATGCTTCTTCTGCCGGACTGAGCTGGGCACGCTCTTCGGCGAAAAAGGGGCGCGTTTGACGTTTCGCACTAAAGAGATCGCTGAAAACGAAGCAGACTTACGAATCGTCGAGACTTAAGCGCCAGAGCGGCTTCCAAGGTCGAGCACCTGTCGAGCAGCAATTGCTAAGTGAGCACTGTAGATGTTGTTCTTTTGATGGGAAAGTTATCGAAGGAGAACTACGAAGACTGGCGTCCCGGCCGCGTTCCTTACCTGGAACGTGCCATTTCAGGCAACCTCCGGCAGACGAAATCCTTGTTCGAACAGTCCGCAAGATGTGCCTGGCAAAGCGCTTTCGCGAAATCTAGACTGCCTATCAGACGCTCAACGCTGTTGCGTTTTCTCCAAGACCGGCCATCCGCTGTCGGAGAAACTCTAGGCGCTCCCCTACGTCGTTCCGAGGCCAAGCTCTGTTGCGGGTCGGCACCGCGCAAATTGAACGACACGTCTTTGTCCGCTCGTCCTTCGGTCGCGGAGGTCTGAGATGATCTCTTCAAGTGTTTTAAGTGGCCTGGAGGGACGATTGGGGACAGGTCCACCCGCCTTGGGGACATGGAGGGACGATTGGGGACAGGTCCATCCCGCCTTAGGAAACGGTTCCATCGGCGGTGGAATAATAGGTCGACAAATTCACTGCCGATTTACTGCCGGTACGATGCCTAAGATTACGGTGCTGCGAACCGCTCACCGAATTGGTTTTCCAGGTTTGCCCGGATTCGCTCGAACTGGTCGCCGCCGAGATAATCGATGTAGCCCACCGGTCCGCCCTTGAAAGCGGGATAAACCCAGCCCAGGACGGAGGCGAGATCAGCGGTGTCAGGTTCCCGAATGATGCCCTCCTTCAGAGCCGAGAGCGTCTCCAAGGTTTGAATCACGAATAGCCGTTGCGCAATGATCTCTGGCTCAGCCGTCTCGGGATGTTGAGGAAACAGACTCGCCAAGCCCGGCCAAACCATCGGTCTATTGTCTTTGGGATAATCATAGATTCCGCCTCCAGTCTTTCGTCCGAGGCGGTTTCGCTGGACAAACGCCGAGAGGATTTCGACTGTTCGAGAAGCGTACTTGGCCGCTCCCCGGCCGTGCGCGGCCAAGCTGCGGGCAATGTCCAGATGCAAATCGAGGGAAAGTACATCAGCCATGGCTAAGGGACCGATCGGCATACCGGCATTTCGGGCGACGCTGTCAATCAAGATCGGAGAAACTCCTTCCCGTACTAAGAAAAAAGCTTCCTGTGCATACGCCATCACCACTCGGCTCGTATAAAAACCAGGTCCGTCCCGGGCGACAATCGGCACTTTCCGCAAGCTTCTGGCCAGCCCGAGCGCCCGATCGAGTGTTTCTTCGCTGGTTGCCGAGCCCACAATGATCTCCAGCAACTCCATCCGTTCGACCGGTGAAAAGAAATGCGTGCCGATGAAGCGTGTCGGATCCCGGCAGGCCTCGGCCAAGGAGGAAATCGGTAACGTGGTCGTGTTTGAGGCAAGCACCGAACTTGGCCCGAGCAGCGTTGACACGGTCTCCAGAATGGCTTTTTTAATCGCTAATCGTTCAAACACAGCCTCGATCACGAAGTCCGCGTCCGCGATTCCGTCGATCTTCTCCAGAAAAGTGATTCGCTCCAGGAGGACAGGGCCGTCGGTTTGTTTGAGGATTTTTTTCTTTGTACGGTCAAGCGCTTCGGCGGAAACATCGAAAAGCCGGACGTCACAGCCCGCGCGCGCGGCGGTCAGGGCGATTCCTGTTCCCATGAGGCCTGACCCCAGAATCCCCAGCCGGCGGACTGCGGCTTCGGCAGCAGTACCGCCTTTCGAGGCTTGTTGCCGCAGCGAACAAATGCGTTCGCGATTCCGTGCGGCCGGGGACTTCGCCAGCCGTTGAACTTCCTCCGCTTCGATTTTCAGCCCAGCATCAAAACTCCTTTCCCAGCCATCATGAAAACAGCGAAGCAAGGAGGAAAAAACCTCGTCTTCCGGAGGAAATTTTTCCCGGATGCGCAAATAGCTTTTTTGAAGAAGCCGCTGGACAGACGGCTCCTGGCTATGAAAAGCGGGACGCGTACTCGTGTCCCAGGGCTGCTGCGGTTTAGGGTTCCGGCGGACCCACTGCTCGACAACGTGAATCGGATTACTCCTGGATGCGGCGCCCCGTAAAAGTTCGCCGATGTCAGCGGCCAAAAGCGCTTCTTCAAACAAGAGTACCTGGACAGCCTTATCAGCGCCAACCAGCCACGGCAGCCGCTGCGTGGTGCCCAGAGCGGGAATATTCCCGCAGTGGATTATGGGAAAACAGGCCCGTATTGCCGGGTCCGAGAAAAAGCGGGCGTGACAGGCCAGAGCCAGTTCAAAGCCGAAGCCGCAAAGATCTCCTTCGACCATCGCGAGGAATGGCGACTCGCGCTGTTCGAGTCGGCGCAGAGCTGCTCGGAGGCGTCCGATGTAGGGTTTGGCGCTATGAAAATCCTCTATCTGCGACGTTCTCTCGCGATGGCGCACCAGCAGCGGCGCAGCGCCTACCGCCGCATTTTCAAGGGCCGAGACGAACCGCTCGGTGACAACCGCCGGAAGCTCGAGGATGGCTATTCGCGATTCGTCTGGCGGCGGCATCTTTAGCGGGGTTACTCTCTAGCGAAGCCGCACTGAGAACCAGGAGATTTAGGTGATAAGCATAGCGCTGCGCGCCTGGTCCAGCGGCCTCGCTGAAGAGAGTCGTTGAAAAGCAAAAAAAGAAATATTTGAACGACAGAGGCGTCTGACAAAACTTGATTCATCCACGATCAATTTTCGGTGTTCAAGGACTCGAGGAGACTCGTTCGACGACAGTCGCAACGCCCATACCCAAGCCGGTGCACATCGTCACCAGTCCGAGGCCCAGGTCGCGCCGCTCCAACTCATCGATCAACGTCCCCAACAGCATGGCGCCAGTCGCTCCTACCGGATGTCCCATGGCGATCGCGCCACCGGCCACATTCACCTTTTCCCAAGGTACTTTGGTCTTTTCCATAAAGTATAAAACGACCGAAGCGAATGCCTCGTTGACCTCGTAGAGATCAATATCGGAAAACCAGAGACCGGCGCGATGCAATGCGCGATGAGCTGCCTCGGCCGGAGCGGTCAGCATTATGCATGGGTCGTCCGCCGCTGAGGCGGTCGCCAGGATACGGGCGCGCGGCCGTAGTCCTAGTTTTCTACCGCCCTCCTTCGAACCGAGCAGGACGACCGCAGCACCGTCGGCGATCCCGGACGAATTACCGGCATGATGCACATAATTGATTGAGCCCACCTCCGGATAACGGTATCGGACGATTTTGGCGTAGCCTTCTTCGCCGGCTTTCTGGAAAGATGGTGAGAGTTTGGCCAGGCTCTGCGTCGTGACGTTGTCGCGCACGAGTTCGTCGCGAGTCACAGTGTCGCCGTGAGCGAAGCGTACCGGGACAACCGATCGATCAAACCAACCCTTGTGCCAGGCAAGCGAGGCGCGCTGCTGCGAAGAAGCAGCCAGAGCATCCACGTCGGTGCGCGAGTATCCTTGTCGGGTGGCAATCAGATCGGCCGATAACCCTTGTGGGATGGACACGATCCGGTCTTTGAAGCGCACGTCAGACAGCAAGGGTCCACCCGAACCGAAAATCGTAAAGAGCGAGAGCATCTCGACACCCCCGGCAATGACCAGTTCTTCCTGTCCAGCAATTACTTTCGCGGCTCCGGTATTCACCGCATCGAGAGCGGAGCCACAGAAACGTGAAACCATGAACCCAGGAGTAGCGATCGAATAACCGGCGTTGAGCGCAGCGGATCGGGCGAGATTGCCGCCCTGATCATCGTATTGTTCACAGCAGCCGAGAATAATCTCTGATTCGGAGTCCTCGATGCCAGGGTACCGCTCTCGCAATTCGGCGAGCAACAAAGTCGTCAGGCCCACCGGAGTTTGGGTATGCAAACTGCCGGACGTCTTCCCACGTCCACGAGGAGTGCGGATCGCATCAAAAATCAATGCGGCTTCGGTGTTAGCCATGCGCTCTAGTTCTGTTCGCTTTCGCAGATTACCACAACCATCGTGTCCGCCATAGTGTCGGCGTCTTGAATAGAGTCCCTGTTAGCTTCCTTGTGCGAAGGGCTTAGAGAACGGGCGACGTGTTGCTCCGCTTGTGCGGCGAAGGAAAAAAACCAATTTATCCAAAGTCCAGCTGGGACAGAAACGAATTCTGTTTGACCGTGGCCGCGACATAGAGCGGATGTCTTGGGAACCCTTCCTTGGATATGCCCAGACACTTCAACCGTGTTCCCCGGATGAGCCGCAGAACTTTGCGATCGCGTTCCAAAAACTTTCCGCCTGCTCCCCAGGCAACGAAAATTGTGGAAACGCGGGCGGCGGCGCGGAGTAGATAATCATCGTTTTCCGGTCCGATCGGATCTCTATGTCGCCGTAATGCTTTTCGGTCTGTTGAGACCAACGCAAAAAGGTTAGTTAAATAAAGCGCGTTGAAACCCGCGGCTGCGCTGAAATCGCGGATCCGGAGCAGTGTCCGATCGAGCCGGCGTTCGTCGGCCAAGGACGGGTTTAATCCGATCCACAGACAGGCCTTTCGTGGGCACGCGTGATCCCATCGATGGACTAAGAGATAGCGATAGGTCCGGTCAGCGGAGAAGACGCAGAAATTCACTGGCGCAAGACCCGGAGCTTCACTGGATCCTCGGCTCATTGCTTGCCGGCCGGCCGCGCTGGTTGGGTCATCATATGCGAGCTTGGCATCATGTTGCCGCGTTTTCACAAGGCGCAAAAACGATGCTAGCTGATCCGCTAAGAGCAGGGGACGAAAACCTCTTTCCCCAGCTGACTCGACCGGTAAATAGCGTCAAGGATTTCCATGAGCTGAATTGCCTGGCTCGAGCTGTTCACTGCGGGTTCATCGCCGCGAATCGAGAGAAGAAAGTTCCGGTCTTGCTCGCTGAATTCGTAGGCCCGAAGGGCGTCACCACGTAGATTCTCGACTTCAATCTGATTCTCCACTAAAGCTCCGTCCTGGTCCTCGAAGAACGAGAGCGCCGAGGGGCACGTATTCGAATCGATATTAAATACGTCCGTAACTTTCAACGATCCCTTCGGCCCGTAAGTGGTGGTCGTGAACAGTGAGCGGCCACGCTGCGGACTGAGTGGAATGTCGTTGGTGAGGTTAGCGGCCCAGCTGGTCTTGAACAGCAATGTCGCCCCGTTTTCGAATCGAATCATTCCGTAAGCGTTATCTTCAACGTCAAAAGTCTTGTTGTTAACCAGCTGGGGAAATTTCTGGTAGGTCTGAGCTGAAATTGCTCGCGGCTGCGGGGTTCCCATAAGGTACCATGCGGCATCAATTGCGTGTATGCCGAGGTCGATAACCACACCTCCACCTGCCTTCGATCGTTCGGTGAACCAGCCGTCCAAGCCAGTGGGAGTGCCTCGGGACCTGACCCAGAGGGTCTCGGCAAAGTAGATCTCGCCTAACCGGCGCTCAGCGACAATTCTCTTCGCCCTTTGCATTGCCGGAGAAAAGCGCATCTGACGCCCGAAGTAATAAAGCAGTCCTCGTTTTTGCGCTTCTTCGTGGAGCGTTCGCATCTGCGCGGCGTTCATCGTTGGTGGCTTTTCGCACAGCACATGCTTTCCTGTCTGGAGGGCTTTCAGCGAACAAGGGTAGTGTAGAGAGTTCGGCAGACTGATCACGATGGCTTCCAGGTCTCGATCCATCAACATCTCATCAAACGAGGTGAAAGTGTGCATTGGTTCAAATCTCGCCGCAAAAGCCTTGAGTCGTTCGGCATTCAGATCGCAGACGGAATAAACGATTCCCAACGATGATCCATTGATCGCTTCCGCGTGACGTTCTCCTGGCCAACCTAGGCCGGCGATTCCGACGAGAATGGAAGATGTCGAAGCCATTCCTCAATTACGTACGACTTTCCTGGTCTGCGAATGAAAGTATTGTCAAACCAGCTCGAAAATCATCGCGAAGCAGTGATGGCGATGACTGGCGTCATAAAACATTCCAGCGCTGACCAAAAGTTTGACTGAGCCTTTTGGAGGAGGCTTTCATGGGAGCCTCGAACGCCGCAAAATAATGCTATTAAGAAGAACGATTGTAACCTCCGGGATGGCTCCCGCGTCGGCTTACATTGCTATGAGACCTCTTCTAATTTCGATTTGTCTAATGCTTGCCTGCGGATCGCTCCAGGCGCAGAGCTCGGATGCGACGCCGGCACAAAGCCCTTCCTTCGAACAGCACGGTAGGTGGGGGAACCATCGTGGCGGCTGGATCTGGAAAGAGCTGAACCTGACTGATACCCAAAAAGCGGATCTTAAAACGTATCGACAACAGCATAAGACCGAGTTTCGCGCGGCGTTGGCCAACGTGCTAGCCGCCCGGCTGAAGCTGCAACAGGACATCAACGCCAATGATCAAACGGCGATTACGACCGATGCTACGACCCTGGGTCAAGCGGCGGCCCAATTGGCTAAAGCGCGTGCCGCGGAGTTTAGTTACCTGGCAGGCATTCTAAATCCCGATCAAACTGCCACCTTGCAGAGCCTGCAACAGAAACGCCAGGCCCGGATGCAGGACTGGATCAATAAACTAAACCAACCCGGCACTTAGCCGTCGGCTTTCGTCTGTGCAGGTGCAGAATCATGCTGCTCCGGCAAGAACAGCGCCGCGTCCGAATAGTTCGTGAAGTCTCGGAACGTTTGTAAATCGATGGAGCCCGGCGTGACACGATCACGCTGGCAAAGCCGAGGGCCACTGCGCTGCTGCAAATAAGTCCGCTGCGATTCCGGCAACTCTCGGAGAAGCGAGTTGGACGCGCCTTTTAAGGTAATCAACCGACGGGATTATAACAGGCCGGTAAGCGAGATTCCGAACGTCGGATTCGATGGAGGTGGCGTCGCCGCCGAGTTGTTGGACCAATAATCGACATGTTTCACGGGCGACAACCGTGAGGTGGCGAAGTATGGTCCCCAACGAATCCGTCGATGACCGAACTTGACAAAGAAGAGCAATTCTATCGCGATACGGAGGGCATTGCCTTTCCGAAACTCGATGATCGGCAGCTCGCGATGCTGGAGCCCCTCGGTACGCGCCGCATCGTGCGGCGCGGCGAACTGGTATACAAAGCTGGCCAGCGTGATCTCGGGCTGACGGCGGTCCTGCGCGGCGAGCTGGAAGTTTTCGAGTCGCGCGACGGGCAAGAGCAAATCCTCGCGACGTCAGGCCCGCGCGGTTTCATCGGAGACGTTGCGATGCTTATGGGCACCGCGGCGCTGGCCAGCACGCGGGGCAAAGCGGATGAGAGCGAAATTCTGGAAGTACCCGCAGATAGGCTTCGCCAGGCGCTCGCGGAGCTGCCCGGCGTCAGCGAGCCGATCGTGCGCGCGTTCATCATGCGTCGGCAGCGGCTGAAGCGCGACCGGGAGTTTGCCGGGCTGCGCATTCTCGCGCAGGACGGTTCGCGAGATGGCCACCAACTCGACGATTTTCTCGACAAAAATCACGTCCCGCATCGATTGATCGATTTTGAAAGCGAATACGGACGAGCCTTGTGCGAGCGCTTTCACCTTGCGAGTCGCGATCTGCCCGCACTGATCACGGCGAACGGCAGGCCGCTGCGGCGCCCGTCTTTGCGCGAAGTCGCGCGGGTCGCCGGGCTGCTTCGACCGCTGGCGGCGCGAGGACGAGAGCGAAATTAAGTGCGATCTCGCCATCATCGGCGCAGGTCCGGCCGGTCTCGCCGCCGCGGTTTATGCCGCGTCCGAAGGGCTCAGAACTGTGGTTTTGGAAGGTTATGCGCCGGGCGGGCAAGCCGGATCATCTTCGCTGATCGAGAACTTTTTCGGCTTTCCCGCCGGCATCAGCGGCGGCGAGCTGACTTTCAGCGCGCAACTTCAGGCCTATCGTTTCGGCGCAAAGTTCTCCACGCCCGCGCAGGCGCTCTCGCTCGAATTGAGCGACGGCGAGCACCGCGCGTCCTGGAAATCGAGGGCTGCAGCGCCACTCTTCTGGCTAAGTGCGTCATCATTGCGACGGGCGCGGACTACCATCGTCTGGAAGCTGAGGGGCGCGAGGACTTCGAGGGCTCCGGCGTTTACTACGCTGCCACGGCGCGCGAAGGGCAACTTTGTCGCGGCTCTACCGTCGTCGTCGTCGGCGGCGGGAACTCTGCGGGCCAGGCTGCGATGTTTCTCTCCGAAAGCGCGAAGAGAGTGCTGCTGGTAATTCGCGGCGAAGATCTCGCCAAAAGCATGTCGAGTTATCTCTCGCGTCGCGTCGAGGCGAAGGAGAACATCGAAATTCTGGCGCAAACCGAGATCCGGAAAATGACGGGCGGGAAGGTGCTGGAAGCTGTCGAACTGGAGAACACGCAGACGCACGAACGGAGAACTGTGCAGACGTCTGCCGTCTTTTCCATGATCGGCGCAAAACCATGCACTACTTGGCTGCCGTCCGAAATCGAGCGCGACGAAAAGGGCTTCATCAAAACCGGTCACGCTGTCCTTGACGCGCCATCGTGGAAAGGCATGGGCCGTTTGCCTGGGCCGCTGGAAACGAGTTGGCCAGGAATTTTTGCGGCGGGCGACGTGCGCTCTGGCTCGGTGAAACGCTGCGCCGCCGCCGTGGGTGAGGGTGGCATGGCGGTCGAGGGCGTGCACGAGGTCCTCAGGACTTACTCCTAGACGCGTGGTCATCGTGTGTCACGGCACGCGCGATTGACAATTGCCAGCTGGCTAATTGCACAGCTACCTCCCTTTGCCACGGCCCACTCCCTATGCTCGCTCCCTCCGCTTTTATTGACTGTTTTCTCTCCGGCTGATCAGCTGTATTCATGAAAACTTACCATATCGCGGCGATTCCCGGGGACGGCATCGGCAAGGAAGTCGTGCCTCAGGGCACCCGGGTTCTCGATGCCGCCGCAAAACGGTTCGGTTTTGCAATGGACTGGCAACACTTCCCTTGGAGTTGCGAGTACTATCGGGAGACCGGCAGGATGATGCCGGCCGACGGCCTTGAGCAGCTCCGGTCGTTTGACGCGATTTTTCTCGGTGCGGTCGGTTTTCCGGGTGTGCCGGACCACATCTCGCTTTGGGGTTTGCTGATACCAATTCGACGGACCTTCGAACAGTACGCCAACGTTCGGCCGGTGCGTCTCATGCCGGGGATCGTTTCTCCTCTCCGCGACCGCAATCTAGGGGATATCGACTTCATCATTGTTCGCGAAAACAATGAAGGTGAGTACTCCTCGATCGGGGGAAGGATCTTCGAAGGCACCCCCAACGAGGTCGTCACTCAGGAGTCGGTTTTTACCCGGCGCGGCGTGGACCGGATCTTGCGTTACGCCTTTGAACTAGCTCGCAGCCGCAATCGCAAACACTTAACGTCAGCCACCAAGTCGAATGGCATTACTATTACCATGCCGTTCTGGGACGAGCGTTTCAATGCAATCAGTGCCGATTATCCAGATGTGCGGACGGATCAATTTCACATCGATATTCTAGCGGCCCATTTTGTTCTGCATCCGGACTGGTTCGAAGTCGTGGTCGGTTCAAACCTGTTTGGCGATATTCTTTCCGATTTAGGCCCAGCGTGCACTGGCACGATCGCGATCGCGCCTTCGGCTAATCTGAATCCCGAGAGGAATTATCCTTCGATGTTTGAACCGGTGCACGGATCGGCTCCAGACATCGCTGGGCGCGGTCTTGCTAATCCGATTGGCCAGATTTGGTCGGGTGCGATGATGGTTGAACATCTGGGCGAAAGCGAAGCGGCCCAAGAGATCGGGCGCGGAATTGAACACACGTTGCTCAAAGGTCTCCGGACAAGGGATCTTGGCGGGACAGCGACAACGGCGGAGATTGGAGCGGCGATTGCTGAAGCCTGTGTCAAGTCATAGATAGAGGTCGCAGCCCAATTCTCCGGTTGAGATTGTGGACGGGGGCCCGGTCTGTCGCGAAAATTCATTCGAGCGACAGGCGAGAACTTACTTGACGTGTCCGCCATAACCTTGGCGAAGGCGGAGCCATCTGGAGCGGGTGGTTCACCCAAGCGTCCGGCTCAAATAAATTTTCGCCCTACCGCCACAGGACAGTGCGGCATTCTGAGACGATCTCTAGCGCTCGCGCGACCAAACGCTTGATGGCGCAGGACCAAAGACGGCTTGGGACATCCCTCGAACCTCTTTTCCCGAACCCTAGCTCGATGCGCGCACTACAGATTGCCCAAAGTCCGACAGACCCGGGGGCCGTCCGCCTCTGTCCTCCCTTTCGGGGGACTACGGCGCGACAAGTTTCGCGCAGGTGACCCTGCGATGGCGACCTGCGGGAAGCAGAGTTAATGCAGTTTGATCGCTTTGTAGGACTGCATGGTTTCCACGAGCGCTTTTTCCACCGGCAGACGTTCCATGCTCGAGGCGCCATAGAAACCGTGAATGCCCTTGGTGTGATGCAGGACGAACTCAGCATCCTCCGGCTCGGAGATTGGACCGCCGTGACAAAGCACCAGGATGTCGCGGCTGACGGACCGAGCAGCATCGGCAATCGCCTGAACCCGCTCTGGCGCCTCTTCCAAGGTGACCGCCGTGGAGGCGCCGATGGAGCCCTTCGTGGTGAGTCCCAGGTGAGCAACCACGATATCGGCCCCGGCGCGAGCCATCGCCGTGGCCTCACCGGGATTGAAGCAATAGGGCGTGGTCAGAAGGTCGAGTTCCCGAGCAGCGCGAATCATGTTCACCTCTAAATCGTAGCCCATACCTGTTTCCTCGAGGTTTTTCCGGAACAAACCGTCGTAAAGGCCAACTGTAGGAAAATTCTGTACTCCGGCGAAACCGATTTCTTTGATCTGCTTCAGAAACAAAGGGATCTGTCGGAATGGATCGGTACCGCATACGCCGGCTAAAACCGGCACGCTCTTGACGATCGTCAAAACCTCGCTCGCCATCTCGAGGACGATCGCGTTAGCATCTCCATAGGGCATCAATCCGGCAAGGGACCCACGGCCGGCCATCCGGTAACGGCCGCTATTATAGATGACAATCAGGTCAACACCGCCGGCCTCCTCAAACTTGGCCGAGATCCCAGTACCGGCGCCGCCACCGATAATCGGTCGACCTTCCCCGATGATTTTTCGAAACCTGCGCAGAATCTGTTGGCGTGTTTTGGACATTTTGAGGGAGCTGGTTCGAACTGAGATTTTGCCTGTTCCAGCCCTCCGTGCAAGGTAAGACGCACGAGCCGCGTGTCTTACGCTCCCATGCGCCAACTCTTCTTTTGCTCAATGAGTTGGCCGATCAATTCGACCGCCTTCGCGGCGAACTCCGGATCGTTGATGTTATGCTCACTTTTAACAATGGGAATGCCGGGATTGAGCGTTTGCCGGATGGCGTCGAACATGGCTCGGTCGGCCGCGCGGTCGCAAAACGGCTGGCCGTCGCCGTCAAGCATCGAAACGCCGCGCAAAGGAAAGAGGAAAGCAACAGGACCCTTCGCCGCGTTCGCTTTTTCGGCAAAAATTTCGCCCATGCGCCGGTTTTCGGCTTCATTGGTCCTCATCAAGGTAACGGAAGGGTTCCATTCATAAAACAGGCGGCCGGCTTCGCGGTACCGCGCGGGGACCGTGGAAGGCGCGCCAAAGTTGACCATATCGACACAGCCCGGCACGATCAGATGCGGAACACCGCTTTGGCCCGGAGCGCTCAGCCGTTCGGGACCAGCGCTGAACACCCCTCCGCAAAGTTCGTCTGCCCACTCTGTCGTGGTGATGTCGAGGACTGCTTCGACCAAGCCATCCGCGACGAGCGTCTCCATGGCGCGGCCGCCGGCGCCGGTGGCATGAAATACCAGCACCTCAAAGCCTTTCTCGTTGAGCGATTTTACGCAGGCGTTCACGCAATCAGTGGTGTTGCCGAACATCGAAGCAACGATCACGGGCCGATCCGCTTCGGGATGGGGTGGTTCGCTTTGGACCATCCCGGAGATCGCACCGGCCGCTCTGGTATAAACCAAACGGGAAATGCGGTTCAGCCCGGCCACATCGACGATTGCCGGGAACATGACGATATCTTTGCCACGCACATAAAAAGAAGCGTCTCCGGAAGCGACGGTTGAGACGAGCACCTTGGGTACTCCAATGGGCAAGGCGCGCATGGCCGAGGAGATAATGGCTGAGCCGCTGGAGCCGCCCATCCCGATGATGCCGTCAAACTTTCGCTGGGCGTAAAGCTGTTCAATAAAGCGCGGAGCGGCCTGATCGAGCGTTTTCATTGCTTCGGCCTTGTCATGGCGGGCGCGCAACGCATCCAGATCGACGTTGATCGCCTGGAGAACGGCGGCGGTTTCGAAATCTACCGGCAGGCGGTCGGTCGAGCTGAGGAAGCCGATGTTGACGGTCAGAACTTGGTGACCGAGTTGCTGAATCTGTTCACGGAGGAACGCATGATCGTCGCCTTTGGTATCGAAGGCGCCAATAACACAGATAGTTTTTGCCATAGGGGAGAACGAAGGCTTCAATCTCACACAAAGACACGAAGACACAAAGATCGACTGAATCCGGGAGAGCTCCCTGAGTTGACAACGATCCTTTTCTGTGGCTTTTTCCACGTCCCGCGCGAGCCGCACAAAAGAACCGTGCCGTTGGTCCCTGGGTCGCAGCTTGTTGGCTGTGATCGCCCGCGCCAGGGGGAACCCGGCAAAAGGATGTTATTACTATGCCCGTTCGTCTAGGACGATTCGAAATGCCGAAGAGCCTCTCCAAAGATGAGGCCACGGCCACCGAAACCTACGCCAAATTCATCGCCGAACCCTTTGAAGCCGGATACGGTCACACGGTGGGAAATTCACTCCGTCGCGTGTTGCTTTCCTCGCTGGAGGGCGCGGCCATAACGTCTGCCCGGATCACGGGAGCCCAGCACGAATTCGCATCGCTGGCCGGCGTTGTCGAGGATGTCACCGACATCGTTTTGAACCTGAAGAAGATCAAGTTCAAGGCGGTTGACCATGATTTCCGCACGGTCGCGATCAATGTGACCAAGGAAGGTCCAGTTACGGCCGCGGATATCCAGACAGTGACGGGGGTTGAAGTGCTCAATCCCGAGCAACTCATTTGCACGCTTGATAAAAAGCAGAAGTTCGAAGCCGAATTCGATGTGCGCGTCGGACGCGGCTTTGCCTCGGGGGATGAGAACAAGCGCCCGGACACCCCGATCGGTGTCATCCCTATCGATTCAATTTTCTCGCCGGTTTTACGGGTCAAATACGCCGTCGAGAACACCCGGGTCGGTCAGCGAACCGATTATGACAAGCTGGTCCTTGAAGTGTGGACCGATGGCAGGATTACTCCGGACGAGGCACTCTTGCAGGCCTCATCGATCCTGCGTCATCACCTCGACGTGTTTGTCAATTACGACGATTCGCTAGTTGAGTTCGACGAAACACCCGAGGAAATCAGCCAGGAGAACACCCGCCTGAAGAAACTGCTCAATATGAGCGTGAACGAGATTGAGTTGTCGGTCCGGGCCGCCAATTGCTTGAATAACGCCAATATCACCACGGTGGGCCAATTAGCGATGAAAACCGAGGCAGAGATGTTGAAGTACCGCAACTTCGGAAAGAAATCCTTGAACGAGATCAAGGAAAAACTTCAGCAGCTTGGGTTGAGTCTGGGAATGAAGTTTGACACGGGATTGGTCGACACTCCGATTGGCGGTGATCGCAACAATGACGACTCCAGACTCATTGCGATCTGAGCAATTGGAAAATAAGACCTGCTGACCCGGCTTCTGACTCCTGACTCTTATGCGGCACCAGAAAAAGACCTTAAAACTCGGCCGTAAAGCCGAGCATCGGAACTCGTTGCTGGCAAACCAAGTTTGCAGTTTGATCGAGCACGATCGGATCAAGACAACCTTGGCCAAGGCTAAGGCCGTTCGACCATTTGCGGAAAAAATGGTGACCCTCGGCAAGCAAGGTAATTTGCATGCTCGGCGCCAGGCGCTGGCCTTCCTCGGTCATAAAGAGCTTGTTCGGAAATTGTTTTCGGACGTTGCGCCGCGGGTGGCGAACCGCCAAGGCGGTTATGTTCGAATTGTCAAGCTGGGGCCGCGCGGTAGTGACTCGGCCCCGATGGCGTTTCTGGAATGGGTGGATACGGCAGTGCAGGAAGAGAAAGTCGCCGCGAAGTAGCACGAAGCGCGACGCATCCATTCTGCACATTTTCTCGGTCTGCACTGACGCATTGATCCTGGAGCTGCCGGTCCGCTCCAAGGAGGAATCTCACGGGAAATCACCGAGAAATTTGTGCACATCTTCCAAGGTGACCCGCGTTGAGCCAGCAGCACCTTGAACCGTTAAAATGCCGGTTTTGGTACTGCGCCGCAGGTGCGCGGGGACCTGTGAAGTGCTCTGGCCCGCAAAAACTCGGAAAAGTTTTGTTTCTGCTGGCGGGCCTGCGAACGGATTTCGGCCATTTCCTGAGCGGAGACTTTAAATGAAAGCGTCGGCACGTAAGACGCCATTACCCATGGGCACTCCTTTCAACGTGAGCTTTGCAATCTACCGCGCACCAAGTCGCCCCGACTCCGAATGCTTAGCGGACCAGGCATTCGGTGCTGCAACTCTGCAGCCGCTTGATATTGTTTGGCGATGAGCGCTTCTATCGCCCTTCCACGTTTACTGCTGGTGGGGCCGGCGCTCGCCGGGAGATTGGATCTCTACTGACGACATTGGGGCTGCGGAAACCGGTAATCATTACCGACCATTATCTTTCCAAGCAGCCAGTGATGCGCGAATTTCTCGACTCTTTCCAAGAGATAAAGCTGCCGCCGCCCTCGGTTTTCGACGGGGTGGTGCCGGACCCGACTTCAGGCTCGGTCAACTCAGCCCTCCACTTTCTTCGCGAACATCGGCCCGATTCGGTCATTGGATTCGGCGGCGGAAGTTCCCTCGATACGGCGAAAGCCGCGGCGATGCTTGCCGTGCATGGCGGCGAGATGCGCGACTACAAAGCTCCCCATCAACAGGACACCCCGGGGTTGCCGGTGCTGGCCGTCCCGACGACAGCCGGTACGGGATCCGAAGCCACGCGGTTTACCATCATAACGGACGACCCGACTGGAGAAAAAATGCTCTGTATCGGTTTAGCTTACCTGCCAATCGCGGCCATCAGCGACTACGAACTGACGCTGACCAAGCCGCCGCGCCTGACCGCCGATACCGGGGTTGATTCGCTCACGCATGCGATCGAGGCATTTGTGAGTCGTCGGGCGAATCCTTTCGCTGATGCCTTTGCGGTCAGCGCCATGCAAGCGATCTGGGCCAATCTGCCGGTGGTCTTTTTCGAACCGCAAAATCGCGCTGCTCGAGCGGCCATGATGTTAGCAGCTACTCAGGCGGGCATTGCCTTTTCCAATTCAAGCGTTGCGTTGGTCCACGGAATGAGCCGTCCGATCGGAGCGCGCTTCCATGTGCCTCATGGGCTCTCCAATGCGATGTTGCTGCCGGCAGTGACCCGGTTTTCGGTCCAAGGCGCGCTGGACCGTTATGCCGAATGCGCCAGGGTCCTGGGGATTGTGGAATCAGGCTCGACTAACGCAATAGCGGCGAAGACGCTCGTCGACGCGTTGCGTGATTTAAATCGGCGATTGGAAGTACCGACCCCGCAGACTTTGGGCATTACGGCGGCCGACTGGGACGCCAGTTTGTCAATGATGGCAGAGCAGGCGATTGCCTCTGGATCTCCGGCAAACAATCCGCGGGTGCCGACGCTGGATGAGATTATTGAGCTGTATGGGCAAGTGTGGCGTGGAGAGTAACAAGGCAGGACCGGCAGGAGGCGGTCCCGCCGATCCACTGCGATCGGAGTGCGGTAGGGACGAGCTCTTACGCGACCTCTCTATTTTGCTAAGTCAAGTCTTCGAGCGCGGAACGATGCCGGCGCAGGAATGCCAGGTCGGCAGCGTCAGTGAAGTCGTGTCGAGAGGCCAGTAAACGCTGGCGAGCTGCGAGATCTTGTTGCCGCCGGCCTCTCAGCCAGTTGATCTCGTGAGCCAAACGAAGTTCCATCTGTTGAATTGTTGAATCAAACTGGCTGGATTGGGCCAACCATAAACGGAACAAAACATGCGAGCGCGCCAAGGATAAGTGACTATCTTCCCAGCGAGACAGTTTCGGGGTGAAATTAGGCCAAGAAAGCTGATTACTTTCCAGGTTCCAAATTGCGTGATTTGGACTCGGTCCAGTGATTCTGGCACCGATCGATCAGATCGATCTCACCTGGGCGACGTTGATGAGCACGACAATGTTCCGCCATTTAGGTATGGATGAAATCATTGAGCCGTATTGGCAAGTGAGCGTGGAGAGGAGCGGGTAGATCACGCGCTCAATCAAGACGGCTCAAACAAGTTCTCGCTAAGGCTCGAATGAATTTTCGCCCTACCGGAACAGGGTCAAATCAAAAGGCGTTCTGCTCAAGGGCGCACAAATCGCCATCCCGGTCGGAGATCTAAGTAAAGCCGAGACAATCGTTCTGCACGTCAGGTTTCCACCCCATTTTCAAACTTCCGCCGCACAAGCATTCTTATTCGGAATTCGTCACTGTGCTTAGCGGCACTCTTTGGAACGCGATGGGTGATGATCTGGAGAAAGGCGTGATGCTAAAGCCGGGATCAGTTTTAGTGCTTCCTGCAAATCACAGTCATCAAGTCTGGACAACGGACGAGGAGGCAATCATCCAGGTTCACTTCACTGGCCCGGGAGATATTACCTTCATTAATCCGGCTGACGATCCGCGAAAAAAGTAGGATATTCTTCTCGACCGACATTGCCGAGTCATGGCGACAAATGGATCTGCACGGTCGGCGTATTCATGTCCGTATCGACGAAGGCGCGATCGCCAGGGTACGACTGCTCTCCGGCGCTTGAGCGCCCCTGAAACCCTGGAGCGCCCTTAAACCCGAAACAGACGTTGGGCACCTGTTCTTAAAGGAATGAATTGCAACGAACTGTTCCAAACCCCTCTCTAGCAGATCCGCGGCAACTGTTCGCCCGAGAGCATGTCGACGATCCGCGTGCCGCCCACCCTGGTTCGCATCAGGACCAGACCCGGTTCCTCGGCCGTGACTTCACCAATAACCGCGGCGTTTTTACCAAGCGGATGCTGGCGCATCGCGCATAAAATCTCATCTGCGTCTTCGGCTGCGACGATCGCCACGAGTTTCCCCTCGTTTGCGACATAGAGTGGATCAAGCCCGAGGATCTCACAAGCGCCTTTTACCTCCTCGTCGACCGGGATGTTTGCTTCGTCAATCAGGATGCCGAGGCGCGCACTTTGCGCTATCTCGGTCAGCGCGCTGGTAATTCCTCCGCGGGTCGGGTCACGGAGCACGTGGACGGTTTTGCCGGTGCCGAGAATCTGCTCAACCAAACCGTGAAGCGGCGCGGTATCGCTTGCGATCTCGGTCTCAAACTCCAAGCCTTCCCGGACCGAGAGAATGGCAATTCCGTGGACCGCGATCGTGCCGCTAACGATGATGCGGTCGCCTGCGCGCGCCCGATCCGGAGCGATTCGCAGGTTGTCGGGCACCAGCCCGATCCCCGATGTGTTGATGAAGATCCGATCCGCTTTGCCTCGATCAACTACCTTGGTATCTCCGGTTACCAGGCTTATACCCGCCGTGCGCGCTGCCTCGCGCATAGACTCGACGATTCGGTAAAAGTCGGTCATCGGCAGACCTTCTTCGAGAATGAAACCAGCCGACAAGTAGAGTGGGCGTGCACCGCACATGGCGAGATCGTTGACCGTGCCGTGGATGGCCAACTTACCAATGTCACCACCTGGAAAAAAGATCGGGCTGACGACAAACGAGTCCGTGCTGAAGGCAAGGCGTGCACCATTGATCGAAAACACGGCTCCATCATGCAAGGGCGCAAGCAGCTCGTTGTGGAATTGCGGCAGCACAACGCCCTGAACCAATTGCTGACTCAGTTTACCCCCGCTGCCATGGCCTAAGACAATTTCTTGGTATTGTGAGATGGGCAAAGGACAGGAACTCATCAACTCGCCTGGTTCAATGCCATCTCCCACCGCTGGTCGTGCAACCCTTGTCATCAGCGTGATGCCGGTTGGGTAATCAGTGCGGCGGCTGCAGCGGTTTCCGCTTTGCGCAGGTGCCGTCCATATGCGTAGTAGGCCGCGCAGGCACCTTCCGCGGAGACCATGGTGGCACCGAGAGGATGCTCGGGCGTGCACTGCGTGCCGAAGGCGGCGCAATCATGCGGCTTCTTCACGCCCTGTAAAACCAATCCGCTGATACAGACAGCCGGCTCGGCGGTGTCGATCTGCTCCACCTCGAAAATCTTTTCCGCGTCATGCTCGCGAAATTCCTCCCGCAGCCGGTAACCACTTTCCGGGATCATGCCCACTCCGCGCCATTTACGGTCCGATATTTCGAAAACTTTGTTAACCAAATCCTGTGCCACGAGGTTGCCATCCCGTTTCACGACGCGGGGATACTGGTTTTCCACTTCCGCCTGACCGGCCTCGAGCTGGCGAATCGTCATGAGTGTGCCTTCGAGAATATCCAACGGCTCAAAACCAGTGACGACAATCGGCACATGATACTGTTCCGCGATGGGTTCATACTCGCGATAGCCCATGACTGTGCAAACGTGTCCGGGCCCCAGGAATCCCTGAACCCGATTCAGCGGCGAGTCCAGAATAGCGCGCATCGCCGGCGGCACGAGCACATGCGACACCAACACCGAAAAATTGGTGAGACCTTGTTGCCGAGCGTTCCAGACTGACATGGCATTTGCCGGCGCCGTTGTCTCAAAGCCGATCGCGAAGAAGACAACTTGTTTGTCCTGGTTGGCTCGGGCGATCTTGAGGCAATCAATCGGCGAGTATACTACCCGGATATCGGCGCCATGCGACTTCAGGATTAGCAGGTCGCTGTGCGAGCCGGGTACGCGGAGCATGTCGCCAAACGAGCAGAAGATTACATTCGGCCGTTGCGCGATGGAGTGAGCTTTGTCGATCATCTCCAGAGAAGTCACGCAAACGGGACAACCGGGGCCGTGCACCAGTTCTATTTCCGGTGGCAGGAGTCGATCGATTCCATATTTGATAATCGAGTGGGTTTGTCCGCCGCATACCTCCATCAGCACCCAGGGTTTAGTGACCGTGCGCCGGATTTCGGCGACGATCGTGCGAGCGAGGGGTTCGTTTCGATATTCGTCCAGGTATTTCATGGGAAGGGGTATCAGGTCAGGTTTTCCGCCACAGGGGAAGGGACAACTGCGTCGTCCAGTTCATCGAAGCCGGGAGTGTCCAGTTCGCTTAACTGTTCCATTTCTTTTAATAGCTTGAACGTGCGCTCGGCCTCAGCCTCGTCCACTTTCCCAAGAGCAAAACCGACGTGCACCAGGACATAGTCGCCCGGGATTACCTCCGGGGTGTACTGCAGGCAGACCTGCTTGACGATGCCGCCAAAATTTGCCTTACCCATCCTGACGCCGTGCGCGTCATCACTGACTTCGATCAATTTACCTGGTATGGCCAAGCACATAGTATTCCTCTTTCTCTGGTTCCACTTTACTCAAGGCGACTCCGTCGCATAACAGGATCCGGTCGCCTGGTTTCGCCTCTGAAACAAGGTCGAGCCACACCGTTCCAATGGCGCCCGCAACCCAAATCTTGCCGCAGCGCATGCCGCTTTCCTCGGAAACATGCAAGAGCTCGCCAAATACGAGATTCATTCGGCTATTGCTCCTTCCAAAGTTTCGGATCGAACTCCCTGCAGACTGGCGGCGGCGCCGATCACCTGACCAATCGCCAATCCACCGTCGTTTGGCGGCACGCGTTGATGCCAGTATGGTCGAAAGCCTGCGCTCGTCAGTTGCTGAATAGAACGCTCCAGCAGATAGCGGTTCTGGAAACAGCCGCCGGTCAGGAGAACACTTGCTTCCGCGATCAGGCGAGCCGCCGCTACGATAATCTCTGCGAGCGTGTTATGAAAACGGGCAGCGATCACGCCAACTGGTTCTGCGTTTTCCGCATCGCGAATGATCCCTTCGATCATTGGCTGCCAGTCGATCACCAATGGTTTCTCCTGGCCCACTTCGAATGGATAGCCGCCATCGATCCCTTCTAACACCCTCGATTCAAGCTCTAGTGCCGCCTGACCTTCGAAACTGGTCCGTTGCCGCAAGCCGAGGATAGAGGCTACGGCGTCGAAAAGCCTTCCGGCGCTTGATGTAAGCGGAGCATGCACCCTTTTCCGCAGCATCTGCGCCAGCAACGCGCGCTCGCGCTTCGGCAAAGCTCGGATCGAAGCAAGATTAGCGCGCGTAAAAACGGCGTCGCCCCACATCTCGTGTAGCAGGCCAAAGGCTGTCCGACAAGGTTGCCTAATGGCCGCCTCTGCGCCTGGCAGCCGGAACTGACGAAAATGCGCCGCCCGCTCAAACGACGCGAGGTTAGAGTGCGGGACAAGGAATTCGCCGCCCCAGATTGTGCCGTCGAGTCCGAGGCCGGTACCATCCCAGGAAACTCCGAGCAAGGGGGGCGCCAAATCATTTTCCGCGACGCACGCGAGCACATGAGCCCAATGATGTTGCACGGGAACGCAGGGCGGTCCGAGCGCAGCGGCGTATTTTGTCGACAGATATTCCGGGTGCAGATCGCAGGCGACGGCCTCGATCTGGACGCCGTAAAGTCTCGGCAAATCGCTGGCGACCCGTCGAAAAGCCGAGTGAGCCTGAACAGTTCCAAGGTCGCCGATGTGCTGACTGACAAAAACGTCCTGACCGATACTCAACCCGACCGTGTTCTTCAGGTGTCCACCAACGGCCAGCACTGTCGGCAGCGTCGCCGGCAGATGTGAGGGCAGGGGAGCATATCCTCTAGCTCGGCGGAGCATTAGTTCACGGCCGGCAGCGATCCGAATGACGGAGTCGTCGATTGGTCGAACGATCGGACGATTGTGCACGAGAAACATGTCGGCAATGCCCTTCAGCCGATCGACGGCTTCTTTCTCTTCCGTACAAATTGGCTCATCGCTCCGGTTGCCACTGGTCGCAACCACCGGGAAACGAACATCAGACAAGAGCAAATGATGCAGCGGCGTATAAGGAAGCATTACTCCCAGATAAGGATTTGCCGGGGCCACGGAAGGAGCGATCTGCGATCGAGCCGACCGTGGCAGAGCAGTTACCAGCACGATTGGCGTCTCCGGTGAAAGCAGAGCACGCTGCTCGAGCTCCGTTATCCGGCAATCTTGCCGTATCGTAGCAAGATCAGGGTACATCAGCGCGAAAGGCTTTTCTTCTCGTCGTTTACGGTTTCGGAGCCGGACGACGGCTCCGTCGTTGCGTCCGTCAACGATGAGCTGAAAACCGCCGATCCCTTTCAGCGCGACGATCAGGCCATTCTCGATTGCCCGGCCGGCCTTTTTCAGTGCGGCGTCGCCTTCCGCACGCGAGATCCCATCTGCGGCTCCACAGCTCGATCCGAGGTCCGCAGTGTGGGCAGGCATTCGGTTGGGCATGAAACCTCCGGTCGCGCGGATCGCTGTATTCGCGCTGACAATCCGGGCAAAGCGGGAACTGCTTCATCGAGGTGTTCGCTCGATCGTAAGGGAGGGCTTCGATGATCGAGAACCGTGGACCGCAGTTCGTGCAGTTGGTAAATGGGTAGCGATAGCGTCGATCTCGCGGATCAAGCGTCTCACGCAGGCAATCTTTGCAGGTAGCGATATCCGGAAGAATCAGGACCGACTTTGTACCCTGATCCTGGCTGTAATGGATCTCGAAATCTTTGTAGCCGAGAGCGTCCAGAAGCGAAAATTCAGAGCTTTGCACGACGGCTCGCGGCGGCCGAGCCAGATCGAGCGCGAGGCGAAATTGATCGAGCACCTGGCGTCTCCCTTCGACCTCAACGAAAACTCCCTGTGCCGAATTGAGTACCCATCCGGTCAGGCCGAGCTCGGTAGCGAGGCGGTAGACAAAGGGCCGGAATCCAACGCCTTGAACTGCCCCGCGGATGACTCCGCGCATTCGTTGGATAGGGGGCTGCATCTGGAGTTTAAGAATCGGGTGGGACAAGCTTCCAGCCTGTCGGGGCGACCGGCAGGATGCCGGTGTCACGACGCTCAGAACGCGGCTCGCACGCACTCCGCGACACGCCTGTGCGAGCCGTCTGTGCGATAGAGCGAAGGAAATGTTGGGCCCGGCTCACAGTTCGACAGCTCCGGCGTCAACATTCATCGGTACCGAAACCTTTACCGTTCCATTTTCTGCTATCAGAGGGAAAGGCTCAAGGTGGATAGACGGCTGGTCCAGGCAGCGGCCAGCCTCGAGTGCACTGAAGCGATGACCGGCGCGGCAGGTCAGCGTCTGAGCGGTCAAGATACCCAGGTGGAGTGGTCCATTGCACTCGGGACAGCGATCGCGATAGGCGTACAGATCCTGGTTGACCCGGCAGATCACGAGGTGATGTCCAGCAAGGTCGACGGTAATCAAGTTCTCCTCCGCGAGCCGCCCAGCATTTTCCACCACAGTCCAGGTCGCCACATTTATCCCCCCGATGTCTGAGTCCTTCTTGACGGCCGTCAAGCCGTCGACTTCGAAGCCGGCCAAGTCCGGGCAAGCTTCTTCGATGGCCTGACGAAGCGCGAGTTCCAGCGTGACGGCCGAGGAAGGGCAGCTCTGGCAGGTTCCCACGAATCGCAATCGTGCGAAACCGTCAGAAAAATTCAGCACCTCGACGTTACCCCCATGGCTTTCGAGATAAGGGCGCACCTTCTGAAGCGCCTCTTGCAGGCGCGTCTCCAGACTAACGGGATGAAGGCCGTGGATCAGCAGCAATCCCCGGACAACGGTGTCGTTGATCAGATCGTGGTAGGGTTTCTGGCCGTCGATTCCCGAACGCTTGATGATCTGCAGGATCCGGTTCAGGCCGATGCCGTAGAAGCTGACTACCGATTCAACGCATTCATGCATCAGAGAACGAGCAGCGGGATTCGGCAGCTTATCAATTTCCTCGATGATCTCTTGAATTCGTTGGCCGTAATGGTTGATGTCGTCGAGTTGTACCGGCGAACTCTCGAGATCATTCGGACTGCCGTTTCTGCTGGAGTAAGGATTCATGCGGGAACTCCGGTGCAGGTTTGCTCCGATCGCCCAATAAATCTGATCGAACGGATCGAGCATTCGTGTCCGGCGATCGGCTCGGTCGCCTGACCGCAGGCTGGGCATTGCAGAGTCGGAACCCGCTTGCCGGAGAGTGCGCCATCCCAGTAGGTCGGTGTGCCTTCGTAGGAACAATGCGCACAACGGACCGTCGCAGCCATCGTTTCAATCTCGAGGAAGGCTTCGGCCAGAGCGGTCTCCGTCGTGATGGCACCGAAACAAAACCGAAGCTGCTCTGACTCGATATGCGTCAGCTCGCCGATCCATAGATTGACTTGGAGAACTCGATCGATTCCATGCGCATCCGCGAAACTAAGCACGGCCTCGGCCAGAGAAGACGCAATGGAAAGTTCATGCATACATCGATCCTTTCTTAGATGGCGAGCAGAGCGGCTCCGACTTCGTCGAGCCCTTCACCGGTTTTGCAGCTGGTCGCGATCACTTTGATGTCCGGCTTGAGCTGATGCACATCACTGCGGAGCGTCTCGACGCTCACCTCCATCGCAGAGGCGAGATCCACCTTGTTGATCACCACGATCTGGGCCCCGAGAAACATGTGCGGATGCTTGCGCACCATCCACGGGCCTTCGGTCACGCTGATTACTACGACGCGCGCTTTCGACCCCAGCGGAAATTCCGCAGGACAAATCAGATTTCCGATGTTCTCGATGAAGATCAGCCGCAGATCGTGCAGATTGATTTCTTGAGGGCCTTTCCGACCAGGTTGGCGTCAAGGTGGCAGCCATTGACCGTCGCGATCTGCACCACTTCGACGCCATGCCGGGCGATCGCGTTGGCGTCTTCACTGGTGGTCGCGTCGCCATTAAATACCGCTATTTTGTGTTGACCTTTCAAGCTGCGCGACCAGCCCGGCGATGAGTGTCGTTTTGCCCGAACCGATCGCGCCCATGAAATCGATCGCCGTCACTCCACGCTCGATCGAGGTATTTCGCGATTCTGGCGAGCTATCTTTGCGTTCGCCTCCAGCAAGCTGTGTTCCAGCTCGATATCGTAGATCTCCTCCGGAGACGCTTCGATCGTCGGCAGGCTGCCAAGGGGTGGGACAGCCGCGGAACTCATTGCGCCAGCCCGAGCAATCCGGTGGGGGTATGGAGTTGTTTCAATAGCTTGCCTTCGCCCAGATACATGTGGACTCCGCACGGCAGGCAGGGATCAAAACTTCGCACGGTGCGCATGATATCGATTCCCTTGAAGTTATCCGGCCCATTCTCTTCGAAGATCGGCGTGTTTTGCACCGCGTCTTCGTAGGGTCCGGGCGTTCCGTAGATGTCCCGCGGATTTGCATTCCAGGGTGTCGGCGGATAGGGATGGTAGTTGGCGATCTTGCCGCCACGGATCACCAGATGGTGCGAAAGGACGCCGCGAACCGCTTCGTGGAATCCGCAACCGATCGCTTCATCCGGTACCTTGAAAGGCGTGAACGTCTGTGTCCGGCCCGCGTAAACTTCGCGAATCGCCTGTTCAGTGAAATAGAGCGCACAGGCTGCCGCATAAGCCTGGAAATAAGTGCGGGCGCGATCCCGCTCGATGGCATTGCTCCACTTCGGGATCTTCCACTCGAATTCCGCCTCGGGCTTGAGAGCGGTCTTGGGCAGCCGGATTTTCACGCTGTCGCCAGTGGCTTTAACATAACCGATGTCGACCAGATTGGCGAGCGCGGTGCTCCAAAGCCGGGCGATTGGGCCGCCGCCGGTATCCAGGGCCAGATGGTCGCCAGTTCGCTTGTCGAGCCAGCGTGGTGACATGACCCAGGTGTATTTGTCGTCAAAGTTACGGCGCTGCGGTTTGGGAATAGTGGTCTGGTTCCACGGATGCTTTTTGTCTATCGGGTTGCCCAGCGGGTCGTGGGTAACGAATGTTTCTTCGTTGTTCCAATCGTCGTAATAGGACGAACCCAGCAGGATGCGGATCCCGAGATTGATGTCCACAAGATTGGTCGTGACCAATTTCCCGTCGACACGATGCCTGGAGTAACATACATCGCTTTGCCCCACTCATTCATCGTGCGGTAGTTGTAGTCACATACCGCCGGATCCTGAAATGAACCCCAGCAGCCGAGAAGCACTCGACGTTGCCCAACTTTTCGTAGCCCGGCAAAGCCTCATAGAAAAAGTCAAACAAGTCATCGTGCAGCGGGACCACCTTTTTCATGAACTCCACGTAGCGCATCAGGCGCACCTGGTAGTCGGTGAAGACCTGAATGGAAGGAACGGTGCCAACTCCTCCGGGATAGAGCGTCGACGGGTGGACATGGCGACCTTCCATCAGGCAGAACATCTCGCGGGTCAGGCGGCTCATCTGCAGCGTCTCGCGATAGAACTCGCCCGAAAACGGGTTCAGCGACGCCATGATATCCGCGATCGTGCGATATCCGTGATCCTTGGCGTGAGGGGCTTCTTTCTTTTGGGCCTTTTCCCAGACGCCGGGGTTCGTCTCCCGCACCATCGTCTCGCAAAAGTCCACCCCAACCAGATTGTCCTGAAAGATGTTATGGTCGAACATGTACTCGGCCGCTTCACCTAGATTGATGATCCATTCGGCGAGCGGGGGCGGTTTGACACCGTAAGCCATATTCTGAGCATAGACCGAGCAGGTTGCATGGTTGTCGCCGCAGATCCCGCAGATCCGGCTAGTGATGAAGTGGGTATCTCGCGGATCCTTATTTTTCATGAAAATGCTATATCCGCGGAAGATCGAAGAGGTGCTGTGGCACTCGACGACCTGTTTCTTATCGAAATCGATCTTCGTGTAGATTCCGAGACTGCCGACAATGCGGGTAATTGGATCCCACGACATTTCGACGACGTTGCCGCTTTCAGTAGGAGCGGCCGTTTTTGGTTCGGCTAGGGCTGGCATATTTGACGACCTCCGGGCGTTAGGGGGATCTTAGTAAAGACACTCTGGTAAGTTTAGCTGGGTTAGTTCCGGTTAGTTTTGCGCGTAGTGGCGCGGTGTGTACCCGGTGGTAAGCGCCTTGCGGGGATGCCGCCATTTAGGCTCTTTGTTGACGGTGTGATTGGTGATTCCTCGCAGCAGGCGGATCACGCTACCGTAAACTCCCGATACCGCGCTCGACACGGCTGAGCCCGGCGGTGCATCCATGAAAGGCATGAACTTGTCCGGAAATCCCGGCATGGTGCAGCCGATACAAATTCCGCCGACGTTCGGACAGCCACCAATACCGTCCATCCAACCTCGCTTGGTGACATTGCAGTTCACGACCGGACCCCAACAACCGATTTTCACCAGGCACTTGGGTGAACCGTATTCGCGGGCAAAATCGCCCTGCTCGTAATAGCCGGCTCGATCACATCCTTCATGAACGGTTTTCCCGAAAAGCCAGGTTGGACGCAACTGGTCGTCGAGCGGGATCATCGGGGCGAGTCCGGCTACTTGATAAAGAAGGTAGAGGACCGTCTCCATCATGTTATCCGGCTGAACCGGGCACCCTGGAACATTGATGATCGGAAGACCGGCCTTTGACTTCCAGTTCCAGCCAAGATAATCGGCCAGGCCCATGGCACCCGTGGGATTACCTTCCATGGCGTGGATGCCGCCATAGGTCGCGCAGGTTCCGCAGGCAATAACTGCCAGCGCCTTCGGCGCCAGGCGATCGATCCATTCGTTAGTCGTGATTGGTTGGCCGGTATCCGGATCGGTCCCCATTGCGGCCCAATAACCTTCACTTTTGATCCGCTCGTTCGGAACCGATCCCTCCATGACGAGGACAAAGGGATCGAGGCGGCCGGCCGCCGCTTGAAACCAGTATTTCATGAAATCGTCGCCGACTTCATACGCGAGTACGGGGTTGTGTAAATGCACTTTGGGCAAACCCGGAATGGCGCCGAGAACAACGTCTTCGATGCTGGGCAACGAAGCCGCCGTGATGGAAACCGAATCACCATCGCAGCCCAGCCCGGTTGTCATCCAAACGATATGGACTTCGGAGACATCCGGCGGACGATCCGCGAGGATTTGGGGAGTTTGTGCGGGGGACATAGTTTTACTTTTTCTAGCTGCGAACAACTTTTGGATTCAGATGCACTGTTCAAAAAATCGAGGGGCAAAGCACCTGAACGGAGACGGGTCACTACATCCGGCGAATCCGGAGATAACGTCTCAGCTCTGGCAGATTCGCCAGGATCGCGACGCCGAGCACCACCAGTAAAGCGGTGAAAATGGCTTCTAATGTATGGTTCATGGTAAAATCACCTCCTTTCCGAGGCTGGGTTGGAAATCACGACGAGCGGACCTGTGGCTAAGCAGATCGCGAACGAGGTCTTGAATCAGGTCAACCGCTTGTGGAACCACGGACTGCACCGTTTCGCAGAGGCCGATCTCCTCCGCTTCCAGGATAGCCGGTTCGCAGCCCACGACATACATCCGTCCGGTTTTTGCTCCGAGGTTTTGCACCATTTGCAGGACGCTTGCCGGACTCAGTCCATGCGCGTTGATCAATTCTGGACTCCCCTTTTCACCCGGATCGGCTTCGATCAGCGACAAGGTTCCCGGCGCTTCTCCGCGCGGCATCGCATCCACCAGAATCACGGCGTCATAGCCGTCCATAATCGCGTAAGCGAGATCGTAGCTGCGGATTCCGAAATCCTCGACGTGAACTCCGTCGGGCAAAGTGGTGAGCAGCAACCGGCGAACAACCTCACCACCAAAACCGTCGTCGCCGAAGAAAATGTTGCCCACGCCGGCAATCAGGATGCGCATGGCTCACCTCTTTCCAAGGGTTCAACCTCATCGACCAAGTAGAAGAAGCGATGGCCCGGCTGGCGGATCAGGCCAAGGTCTTTCCCAGGGTCATCGTCCAGAACGAGCGCAAGATGCACCTGGCCGTCGACGGCTTGCTCGATCGCTTCAATGGCCGCGATTTTTCCGTTCAGAATAAGGTCCATGGCGTCAGCCCGGCGTTTCGACCGGATGCGGACGCGGTCACCCGGCTTGAGACTCACTTGTCCAATGGTTACACCTTCGAGCTTTGGGTCCCGTTCAAAAAAGGCTTGTTGAGCGGTTTCCCTCATCATGCCATGCATCCCGAGCCAGCTCTCTTCCGCTAAGGCCTCGGTGCGTTCCAGAATTCGGCGCGCGTGATCGTCGACCTGACGCATCTCGAGCTTTTCTTCCTCACTCATGGCCAGGATCCGTAGGCTGAGGATCTCGTCGATTTCTGTGCCGTCAAACAGGTCCCCCGGGCTCTCAGTGGCTACTTTCGGATAATCATAGAGGATAATCGGCGAAGACAGCAGCACATTCCGCTCACATGCCTTTTCGTCGCCGACCAGCACCGGCCAGGTGCCGATGTTCTTACAGGCGAGCGCGATCTCCCGGAGAGTGTCCGGCGGCTCCAGCAGCGAGACGAACTCGCCGCCGGTGACGGTGAGCACGGTGTGCGTGCTGGCGCAGGTTCGCATCACGATGGCGTCCTGGTCGTTTAAGAAAGATTCGGCGACGGATGTCGTATTCACTACACAAATCCTGAGTTTCCAGAGGTTGCAGCCAACTGCTTCGGCGGTCAGTTCGACGGTGCCTTGTAGCGGGTCGTTGCGTAGCCGGATTCTGATGGAATCGTCATCCGGATGATTTGCGATTTGCTCCGACGCCGGAAACGCGAACTCGACAACGTGCGGAGATTCGGAGAGTAACCGTGGCTCCGCCGCCGGGAGATCTATCTGCCGCTCGATCGCCTCCTGCCAGGTAAGCAATCGCTCGTTGGCCCGGCGAATCTCGGGCACGACTGCAAAATTTTTGCCTTCTGATGTCCGAGTCAGAATTTCCCGCCAAATCGGCTGCAGAAAACGAACTCGGACGGTCAGCTCGGCCTGCGAGATCTCACTCACCAGGCACTCGGTTTGCATCCGGCAAGGTTCGACGCCGTTCTGTGATCGGCTGTAGACCTCGGGATAAACGCGGCCGAAAGTAAAGCGCTGCTGGTTCTTTTTGGACGACGCTCGATAAGGGTAGAGGATGTACCCCTCGTAGAGCAAGGCCAGGACCAGTCGCTCGACAAGCGGTGTATTCACGGCGCGCCTTTCAGAACGTTTTCCGCGATTTGGGCATTTTCCCAGCGGGCTTCCTCGCCACCAGCGGCATCCAGGAGTTTTTCGATAACGGCTTCCCAGGAAGCTGCACCCGCCCGGCGGCGAAATGAGTAAAGCCGATCGAACACGTCGCGAGACAGGTAAAGCCAGGAAAGATTGGGATAAAAGTGCTCCATCAGCTCGTGCCAAGTCCGCACGGGCATGCGGTACTCGCATTCTTTGTTCCAGGACACCTGTTGCACCTGCAGGCGATTATCAGGACCTCGATAAAAAATGGTGCCGCTGAAGAGAAACAGGAGCGGAATTTCCCCTTGCTCGAGGGCGTAGAAATATTTTGTGGCGCTGACGTTGAGATCAAACGTACAGGGTACCGGAAGAACGGCCTCGGTTGAACCGGCGAAAGTGCGCAAAGTAGTGCTCGCGTGGGTCCAGAGGCGGTTTCGCAGGGTCTGGCCCCAGCGGTCCGGTGAGCCGAAAAGATCCACGAGCTTTTCTTTTTCCGCCGGAGCATAGGAGCGGTGGGCCGATTGGACCTGGATCTGCGCTTGCACCATCGCCGAGTGAATGGTTTCAGCAGCCGGAGAATTTTTTACTTCGAGATTGAAGTGGAGCAAAGGAGTTAGCCCGCGCGCCGCCGCTGCCACCCCAGTGATTTTGAAATCGAGCTCAGGCACCGGGAACCTCCTTGACGGCGAAATTTTCGCGTCGCGCTTCCGTTTTGAGCTTCGCGAAAAAGGAATCGATTTCTTTCCAAACCGTTTCTCCCCCGGAGAATCCGCGCCAGTGCAGACGGATGAGCCCGACCAACTCAAAGCAAGTATCGATTGGGACAACAAACGCCTCACGTGCTGTACCGACGCGATTCACCAGCAGGGCTTCGACATCCGGCTCCAGTCGACTCAGTGCCGGGTTCCGCGCGACCAGAGATCGCCACGCGGCCAGCGGCAAGAGCGAAGTAGTTGCACCGGCCGCTCCAGGATAGATCGCGTTCACCTTGTCTTCCGCGCTGTTCCAGAAGAAGAACGCCAGGTTAATCGGGAGCGCCAGATCATCCCACTGCTGATCGGTGATGAGGAAATCCGCTAAAACCTTTGACTCACGAGGAATCAATTTGAACCGGCTTTCCACCACATCCTGGAAGCGCAGCGCGCACGGGTCACAGGAACAAACGATTTGCCGATTGGCCATTTCCAGCAAGTGCCGATGTCTCGGAGGGAGAGCGAGGCCGCAAAGTCCGCAGTGCTCCTTCACCGCCCGCGGCTGCGCGAAACGCCGAAGCGTAGCAAGAGCGCTCGACCCGATCGGAGGAGCGACTGCTTTCATAGGAAGCGGGGAAAACTCTAGCGCTGCATCAGAAGAAAACGCGAAACATCAGCCCTATGGACCGGGGTTACGCGCGGACAAATTCAATCAGGCCGGCGGAAGGTTCGCCATTTTGGGATTGATCGGCTCTCGGCGTGATGCGTTGATTCCGGTGGAATCTCTCGCTGAACGATAGTTTTTGGCGTGCAGATCGCGGCCCGGTTCTTTGCGGAAACCCGCTTCTTCGCCTCGCTTGGTTCCTTCGACATGAGTCGGCTGCGGCGGTCTGTTGGGGAATTCAGGCATACAGTGTTCCTGGGGTTCGATGATTTGACTGTGAGAGAGAGAACGAGAGAACGATACGGGCAGGGGGAACCAGCCGTTTCCGATTATAGCCCAATCCATTCCAAGCCCAAATTTTATTTGGAACAATTACGCTGCTTTCTCGCATTGTGGTGCAACGCGCAATTCGGAGGATCGGCCCTCTTGCCGGTGACTGAACGCGGGTGACAAGCTGAAAGCACCTGACGTTCCCTGCGCCAGCTCACCCAGATGCTGTAGTCGTCGTAGCGTTCCGGATTTTGTCGTTCGCGGCAGAGGGCGGAAAACCGCAACAAACGATAAAGAGAGTCTTCTCGTTTTTGCTGCTGGCCCGATGGAGATTCCAGCGCGAGGTCAGATACTCTCGTCTGTTCAGATCCATCAAAACTTACGCCATGACTTGCGCGGCTAAACGCTGCATACCGGTCGCGCCTTGCGGGACAGTGCCGCGTTCTTCGGAGCTTTGCCTCTGACCGTTCCCATCATAGGCCCGGACAGCAAAGACCACCTCACCCGCTTTCTCCGGAATGAAAGGAAAACTCCACAGACTCCATGATATTTTCGTTCCCGGATGGATAATGGTCGCCTCTTGCCACGTCTTTTCCTTGTCGTGGCTCAATTCGACCTTGCTGAGCCCGCGATCGCCTCCAAACGCAATACCGCGAATTTCCACCGACTCACCAACGTGGAACGGAGCATGGAACCGGCCGTTCCGTGCCATTGGACTATCAATCCGGGAAAACGTCGGAATGGTAAAGTTCGGTCCCCAGCCTTGCTCTTTGTAGAAGCCGCAGCCGTGTGTGCGAACCAGCCTCGGATCGTTTGCTGCGAGCAGTTCGATCTTGGTCAGCCATTTCGGATTCTTCTCGCCATACAGCCCGGGCACAACCATTCTCAGGGGAAAGCCATGGATTCGCGGGATGGGTTCGCCGTTCATGTCGTAGGCTAGCAGCGTTGTTTTCTCGGAAGCTTTGGCGTACGGAATCGTCTCGTAATAGCCGTCGGCTGCGTGAAAGAGGAGAGCCTCGATGCCTGGCTTTGGCTTTGTCTGCGCTAATAGATCCGGAAGCGGCACTCCTTTCCAGACAGCATTGCTCATCAGCCCGCCACCGATCGGATTGCTGATGCACATCAGGGTGGTTTCCTGTTCGACTGGTGGCATGGCCGCGATTTCGGCGAAGGCAAACGTCTTCGGTTGTTCCACCAAGCCGCCGACCTCCAGCCGCCAGAGGTCGCGCACCACGTCCGGATCCACAATGTTTTTGGTCACCGAATAGAATTTTTCAGTAGGCGTGACCTGGGCGATGTCGGGACCGTCGTAAGTGTGCCCATCGTAAAAGAATGTGCCCAGCTGATAAAGCCGTCGCAAAACGGCGGCGAACGCGACGCCGATTACCGCCATCAGGCCGAGCGCCAGGAAAGAGCGGCGAGAGGTGCGCGGGCGAACGGCGGTCGCTGGTAGAACTTCAACGGGGGTGGCATCGAGTAAACGATAGAAAAAGGCTATGCCCAGAGCGCACGCGCTGAAGTCAATCAGCAAACCCAGAGCGCCGAGCCACGTTGCGATTGACGGTGGCACGCCGTGGTACTGGGTCAATAACGTTGGCCAAAGAAAAATCACGAAGGCTAACCAGACGAGGAGCAGGAGTGGTAAAACAGTCCGCAGATCTCCGCGTACTTTTTGCCGGCGATCCGCGATTGGCGATTGGCGAATGCGCAGCACGGCATAGAGAACTCCGGCAATCATCGCGACAATCAGTTGGCCGGCCAAGGCTCCCACAGCACCGGAGATTTTGAGCGGTGTGTAACCGCCGGCTAAAACGATGGATTTGATAAACACATCGATCGACACAAGAGGAAAAGCTCGATCGAAAATCATTTCCGTTGGCGTCGGGAAGCCGAGCAGCCAGCGGAGCAGGAGCGCTACCAGCAACATCAACAGCCCGCCGCCCAAGCCAGACAACAAACCGATTAAAAGCAGGCGAACTATACCTCGGTTTCGCGAAGAGGTCTTTTGCATCATTTTGTCGAGTTGCCCCAACGTGAACTTATTCCTTTAGTCTGCGTCGCTCGCAACCCCTTACAGACCAGTTAGGACGAGCGGGAGCTCGTCCATACCACATTCTGATCGCTGTTGATCGGTAGGGATCGGCTCAGGATCGGCTCCTGCCGGTCCAGCAGATCCTCCTGGTCGAAGTCTGGTTTGATCTCCGTGCCGGGAGTCAGATCTGTTTACCCAGAATCACTTAGCCCGAAACTCCGGCCCAACTCATCCTCCACCACCTCGGTTGGTCTTTACCCGAACAACCACCTCCAAAAATCTATCGCGACCAAAATCTGCGACTCAGGCGCTTGTTCTCTGTCGGCTGACCCGCAGGAAGGTTTGCATGATCCGGATAGCTGCGCGGATGGTTCCGATGAATGAGCCGGACACTTTTGATTTGCCGCCCCGCCTGTTCCGATGATCGACGGGCACTTCGAGAATTCTTGCTCCGCGCCGGGCCACGAGCATCTGCATCTCGAGATTCCAGCCGTACGTTTCCTCGTGCATGCCGAGTTCCTGGAAGAGCGTTGCCCGGATGGCTCGGAACGGGGACATGTCGGTGAAACGCACTCTGTAAGCCCGCTGGAGCAACCAGCCGGCCACGTGTGCGGCCATCAGTTGTGAAGTGTTCATGCTCCCCGGTTCACGATGACCGCGAGTTCTCGAACCGATGACAAAGTCGTACTCGCCCGACGCCACTGGTGCCACGATCTGCGGCATAAATTCCGGGCGATCGCTCCCGTCGCCATCGATAAACACCAGAACGTCCGCGCCTGCTTTTATGGCGGCATTTGCTCCCGCTCGGCAGGCCCGCCCATAGCCGGGGGTCGGTTCGGTTACTACCTGTGCACCGGTCTGACCCGCCACAGCGGCGGTTCCATCGGTGCTGCCGTTGTCCACCACGATGATTTTATCGATGACCGTATGCGGTATTGAGCGAATGACCTCGGCGATCACTTCGGCTTCGTTGAGCGCCGGGATGATGAGGAAGACCATGCGAGTGGCAGTGTTAGTGTCAGTGCTAGTGCTAGTGTTAGTGTTTCGTTCATTTTTGCGCGATCGCTAGTGGTTAATCTTGAACGAGCGCTGTTCCGAGCTGCTGCTGGTTAGTGAGAGGACTGCAGGAATGGATAACGCTTAATCAAGTTTTTTGCAGCGCCCTCGATCCCGCCCCGCTTGCACCGGCACTTGCAGTGAGATCCACTTTTTGCAAGATCCCTTTCGCGCGCAGGATTTGCTCTGCTTCTGCGAAGTATTCCCGAATACTACCCTGGCAGCGAATCCAGGAGAGGTATCGCTCGATCCCTTGTTCCAGTGCAACCTGGGGTTGGTAACCAGCTGCGCGAATACGCGTGGTGTCCGAGATCAGGTGCCGCATCTCACCCGGTCGAAACTCGCCATTCAGAATCGGCTCGAGACGGACATCAAGCGCTTCGCTGATCAGCTCAGTAAGGCGGCGGATGCTGACCGCTTGGCCGCTGCCGACATTCAAGGCAAGTCCGTCTAGTTGCGAGCTGGTGGCGGCTAGCAGATTCGCGCGGGCGATATCTTCAACGAAACTGAAGTCGCGGGTTTGCTCGCCATCCTCATAGATTATCGGAGGCAGGTTGTTCAACAGGCGCGTGCAGAAAATAGCAATCACCCCGGTATAAGGATTGAAGATCGATTGACGGGGGCCATAGGTGCAGGAGTAGCGTAGAGCGACCGCCGGAATGCCCGTTTGGCGGCCCCAGATCAAAACCAATTTTTCCTGGTCGATTTTCGTAATCGCATAGACTGTTTCGCCGCTCAACGGTGTGTTCTCGGGCGTGGGGACGGAAGTCGTACCCGCGCCGCAAATCGGACAATGCACGGAGAAATCGCCTTGGCGCAGTTGAGCTACCGGGCGGACGGGCGGGAACACCAGCCCGTGACTCGGACACCGTCCAGCTCCTTCCGGGTAAACAACCTGCGAAGAGGCAACGATGACTTTTTTTATGGGCAAATGTTTCTCGCGAATCAGCTCGAGCAGTTGGGCTGTGCCAAAGCTATTCACCGAAATGTACTTGGAGAGCTCCGGCATGTAACCGCCATAGGCGGCTTCATGAAAGACCACATCGACATCCTGCAGAGCCGCTTCCACCGCTGTTCCATCGCGGATGTCGCCCGGCAGAAACTCAAACGAGGCGTTCTGGCGGTTCAGCCAGGGAGGAGAGCCGTGGCGATGAGTTTGCGGCTCAAGATTGTCAAAGACGCGGACCGTCCAGCCCTGGGCGAGCAAGAGGTCGGTTATATGCGAGCCAATCAGCCCTGCGCCTCCGGTGATTAGAGCACGCCGGCCGTGGCGAGCAGGGTCAAAGAGGTGGTGTTTCACGTTTTACGTTTCACGTTTCGCGGAATTAGGTCACTCGTCTCCCTTCAGCCGTTCAAGCCGCTCAGCCCGCTGATCATTTCCGAGCCGCCAGATGCCGAGACCAAGCAATACGAGAAAAGGCAGCCAGATCTGCGAGTGTAACATGAAATAGTTTTGTCGAGTGTACTCGTGAATTGCGCGGTAGAGAACAAAGCATGACAGAGTAACAAATAGACCGGCGGCGGAAGGCACAAATACCAGGAAAGGCACCAGCCAAGCGTTGTACCATGGGTAATCAAAGGACAGCAGGGCGGTAAATGCGAGCACCAAAAGGAAAGCCTGCCTGAGCATCATTGTGTTCTGCGCGATGATTGGCTCGAATGCTTTCTCCGAACTCGGGCCGGTTGGATCTGGCGTTCCCAATTTCCAATTTATTTTGAGAAAAGCGCGGAAAGCGAGTGCGCCCAATCCCATGAGCGCGGATACGATGAACACCAGCGGCGGGATGCGGAAAGGGAGACCGCTCCAGTGGAGGAGATGATTGAGCAGATTTAAGAAGTAATAGCGCTCGCCGGTCTGCAATCGCTCCTCGCGCGCATAGCTTGGCAAAAAACCAAGCACTTTGGAACCAACGCCAACAAAGTAGATGAGATAGAGCAGCGCCACAATTAATCCAGCGGAGATCGGCATTTTCCAATCGCGTTTTCGGTAAAGCACCGGAAAAAGCAGCAACGGAATGAACTTCGTCACCATGGCGCAACCGAGGGCCAACCCGGCCGCGACGGGCTCGTTTTCGGCCCTGGCCAGGAAAGCTAGGACGAGAAACAAGATCATCACTGAATCGATGTGGCCAGCACTGGCAAATTCCCAGATTGGTAAAGGATGCCAGGCGTAGACCAGGACGCGTTCCCGCGGCAGATGCAGGACAGCCAAGAGTCGCACCAGAGCGGCGACGGTGGTCAGATCGATCAAAGCCATCGCCGCTTTGAACCAGCAGACCGAGTTGCTTAGGCAGGCAATGGCGTAGAACCACAGTTCGGCGAGCGGCGGATAAATGGTTGGTGCGTAGTCTTTCCGATTTATCTTCGGATAGATCTGCGGATCGCGCAGCAACGCCAGATGCTGGTCGGCTGGTATATAGGCGTAGGGGCTAAATCCGGCTCGTTGTACTCGGCCGTCCCAAAGATAACGATAGAGATCGGTGGAGAGCCGTGGCGGATCCAAGGGCACCAGTAACAGTCGCGCTACTACGGCAAAGATGAGAATAACGGCCAGGCAACCTTTGCCAAAGATAGTTGCCCGAAAACACCGATAGACGGCCAAGGCAAACGGAATGCCGCTCAATAACAGAAAGGTAGTCAGGAGGAAGATGTTATCGGCCAGGTAGGCGCTAATAGCCGCTAGTTCAAAGCAGAGGCAGGCGAGCCCAAGCCAAGTCAGACTTGGCCAGCGGAGAACGCTTTGTTCGCTTTCTACCGCAGAGGTCGATCCTGGATTCGGGCGATCCATGCGGACGCTCAGGGCGGGAATTTGCCAGCGGCGTTTTCCCGGAAACGCCACTGTTCCAGGAATTTGCGCGTAATCGGGGCGGGATAACAAGATTCTTCCGCAGCAGATCGGGACATGAGTTCACGCGACAGACGTTCCAACGACGCGGCGTCATCCACGTCATACCACTCGCCCAGAGTGACGACCCGCAAGCCGAGTTCCGCGGCCCTTTGGAGAGTCTGGCTGAACACGCGGTCCGTGCTCCAATCAATATTGGCAAATAACGCGGGGTAAAGCGTGGTCATCCCGATCAGATAATAACCTCCGTCTTCGGTCGGACCGAGGACGAGCCGGTCAGCCGGCGCACTAGTTAGCTGATCGATCAGCTCCTGGTAGTAATGTACGGGCAAGGACGGGCTATCGGAGTCGATCAACGCCACGCTCGAAAAGCCCACGGAGAACAGGTCCCGGAGAGCATTGTGCAGGCGTTGGCCAAAATCGGAACCTCGTTGAGGGATCAAAAAGAATTCCGGCGGGACCGCTCCGAAAAATTCGTTTTCCGAACCGGCCGGCGTATAGATCGCTACACCCACAGCCTGGCCGGCTTTGCGGCAGGCCAGTGCGATATTCGCGGTTGTGTCCCGGAGAAAACATCGGCTCAGATCAGCGGCTTGCTCCGGTCGAAGCGGCGGACACAATCTTGTTTTGGACTGGCCGGGTCGAGGCGCCTTGATCATGACCCCGAGTGCGCAATACCCGATCAGGCCCTTGACCGTTTTGTCTGGTTCAAGGAGTGCGAAGCTCATGGCTCGACGTTCCGTGGTTGAGAATCAAAGTTCAAGGCTGTCGCGCCAGATCGTTTTGGCTGAGCGATTTATCACGCCAGTCTGGCCAATGCAGGGTATCGAAGCGCGTTTAAGCGATGGGAAGGACCCGATGCCGGTAGATACGGTCTTGGATGTCAAGGGCATTGCTTTAAGGAATGGCGGGCCAGGTTAGGATTGTAGGGTTGTTGGTGAGCGAGAACACCGAAGGCGATGTGCAGGAGTTTTCGCATGACGGCACCGCGGATAGCCAGGGAGTGGAGCTTGCGCGACTCGAGACCTGCGGCCCATTGCTGGATGGGTTTACACCAGCGGCGAGCAACGGCGGCCGGCAAATAGAGTGCTTTGCGCAGGAAAGCGTTGCCGATTTTGCACAGGGTGGTTTTGCCGTAGAGCGAGACACCGGAACGGAATTCAGAAGGATTCAGCCCAGCATAGGCCGCCAACTGCCGAGCCGATTGGAACTCTTTACCGGCCAGCTCGGCCAGCAGCTTGGCGGCCGTGAGCTGGGCAATGCCGGGAATAGAGCACAGCAGTTGGCTTTGGCGGCTTAAAGCCTGATCAGCCGCGACTAAGCCGAAGATGGCCGACTCCAGCTGAGCGATTTCTTTCTTGAGCTGGGCGAGTCGTTGGCCACGCTGTTGGCTGATAAGCTCGGGCAGCGCAATTTGGTAAGGGTCTTTTTTCACCCGGTTCTGTTCCCGGATGAGCTTGCCAACCCGGCTTTCGCGCTCCCGCACCAGCAGTTTGAATTCTTCCTCAAGGGGGCGCAGCGGCCGAGTGGCCAGTGGTTTTCGCTCCAGACAAAACTGGGCAATGATGGCCGCATCAACCCGATCATTTTTGGTGCGGCGCAGGACCGAGAAAGCAAAGTATTTGACTTGGGCGGGATTGAGCACGCTGACCGCCAAGCCTGCTTGGTGCAGAGCGGCGATCAATCTCTTCCCGTAGACCCCGGTGGCTTCCAGGGCGAAGTGGATCTGGGAGAGCGGCCAAGAGCGGGCCTGGAGTTGGGCTAAAAATGCTCCAATGCCGGTCGCATCATTGCTGAACTTTCCCCGCCACAGGCGAGTGCCATTCTTGGAGAGCAGGCAAAAGTCAAAGCTTGCTTTTGCCATATCAATACCCATGCAGTAGCGTTTTTTCATCAGACAGGAATTCGCGTTGAATTGGTTCTTTGTTTGATGAAGCGCTTGGGCGCGCGCCTGCTGACAGAGCCTTGTGAACACGGGCTTATGTTCCAACCCTGTTTGGAAGGGCCTAAGATACGGTACGGTCTTATGCAGGTGCGGCACGAGGAAGGGTGGACTAATCTACCGGACAGGTTCTACCGACCTTTGGGCGAGGCAGTTTTCCACCCTCCTCGGCCAAGTTCTTCACCTCCAGAGTTCCGCCCTTGCGGGCGGCTTTAAAAGGGAAAAAAAATTGGTGGGGCAAGGTACAAGGGCGAACACTTGTTTTGAGCCGGACCCCGGAGTTGCCACCGTCCAAGACGGCTCAAACGAGTCCTCGCTGAAGCTCGGATAAGTTTTCGCCCTACCGGTCGTGGACCAGCGGGATTTTGTGAGACAGCCTCTAAATTTTTGCCCTACCGAAACAGGGCAAATAGTGAGTCAACGAGTGCTTAGAGCCGTCACCACCAATCAGCAATCGGGTCATCTCACCTTGGAATCGCCAACGCGCTGGCTCGTCGTCAAGCCCGCCCTAATCGGATTCACGAGTATATACCGGTACCTTGCTTCAGCGCTGTCGTGGGCGCGAATCCGATGATGGAATGCCCCGGACTGCCATCTGCACCCTGGCTGATCGAATCGTAGTGAGACCCGCGATTTCCAAATCTTGATCCAAAGATCCAGTCCGGCTGGGCCTGAGCCTGGCCAAGCAAAGAAATGCAGGTGATCAGGCATGATCATGTAGCGCCCGATGTGCCAGTCAGTTGCTTCTCCCCACGCTGCAACGAGCAATGTGTGTACCGTATCGTTAGCCAGCCATCTGACTCGCTTTCGGGTGCACACGGTGACAAGCACCAAAGTGGGCTGTTCGTCGATAAAAAGAACACCTTTTGCCGGGTGTTTGCGTGGCGGCCGATAATCCATCTAACACAATTATTCGATGTGTTTTCGATCGGCGATTTAAAACTTGAACTTTGGCCGCGTCAGATGAAGAGAGTGTGTCGCAACATTGGCCCGATCCCGCGCCGGTAGGTGAAAACTTTATTTGAGCCGTTTTGCGCGCGTGGCCTACCTTTTGGTCCGGCTCAAACAAGTTTTCGCCCTACCGATCTAGGGCGTTGCGCGACATGCTCTTTATTCGAGTGCCAAGCGAGAACTTGTTCGAGCCGGGCGCTGAGGCAGGTCACACCTAAGACGGCTCAAACAAGTCCTCGCTCGAATAAATTTTCGCCCTACCGACATCGGGCACGAGGGCGATTTCGTTGCACTTATGCCGCGCTGTGATCTGCGATTGCTATCTGCAATCGCGAGCGCAACGTGGCAACATAATCATCCCAGCACCTGCAATGCTTTTTTGAGATCGTTTGGCCGAAAGATCAACGTGCCGAGTTCCATGTGCGGTCCGCTGGCGAGGTAAGCGTACTCGATGTTTATACCGTGTTCGGCCAGCGTTTTTGCGACGGCTGACAAGGTGCCCGGCTTATTGTCGTGCTCGACCATGAGCACTTCGTTCTCGACCACTAGGGTGCCATGAGACTCGAAAATTCCGAGCGCCTTGTGCGGATCGCTTACTACCATCCGGACCACGGCATGATCGACCGTATCCGAGATGGTGAGTCCGTAGATGTTTATCTTTTCGGCGGCCAAAGCGTCGCAAACCGCGGCCAGCGTTCCCGGTTTGTTAGCGAGAAACAGGGCGAGTTGAGTAGCAGTTTCCACCATACTTTACTCCTTGGCCGCTGGGGCCGCAGCCGGTTCAGTGACCGCCGGAGCCTTGGGCGCCAACGGGATGGGGATGATCTTCCGGAACTTTTCCTCGTGAATATTCCAGTCGGCGAGAATCGATTGAGCTAGTTCACTGTCGGTTCGTTCAAGGTGTTTGTAGATCAGCTTTTTTACCAGGGTGATGTCGACGGGGTCTTCCAAAGGCAGAGCGTGCACAAGTTCCCGATTCAGGTTTATCGGCAAGCGTTCGTGCTCGTCCAAAACGTAGGCGACTCCTCCGGTCATGCCGGCTCCGAAGTTTTTCCCGGTCCGCCCAAGCACCAGCACAACGCCGCCGGTCATGTACTCACAACCATGATCGCCGACGCCTTCGATGACGGCGATCGCCCGAATTTCGAACCGCAAACCGTTCTCCGGCTCGCCCAGCCGCGAAAAATTCTCCGCCGGTCGCGCCATAGAGGCAGGTATTGCCGATGATCGAATTCTCATGGGCGACATATTTTCGTTCTGCGGGCGGCCGGACAATGATCTCGCCTCCGCCCATGCCTTTGCCGACGTAATCATTCGCTTCGCCGGTCAGAATAAGCTTAACGCCCGGCTCAAAAAGGCGCCGAGACTCTGGCCGGCGCTGCCACGAAGCTCGAGTTCGATCGTTCCGTCGGGAAGACCTTGCTCGCCCCAAAGATAAGCGATTTCACCGGAGAGCTTTGTCGCCGACGGCGCGGTTGGTGTTCTTAACGCGATAGCAGAGCGAATTGGCAACTGATCGTTCATCGCCTCGCGCGCGTCCTGCAGGATGAGCGTCATCCAACCTCCGGCCCCAGGCGGATCATTGCGGTCCCAGGTATTATGGCGATGGTGCGAATCGTCGTCGCGCGCGACATTGACCAACAGTCGGCTAAGGTTCAGACTTTGTTGGCTTTAGGGTGATCCTTGAACGTCGCTGCCGCAGATATTCGACTCGGCCAACTAATTCGTTGAAGGTGGCCGACACCGAGTCTGCGCCATGATCTCGCGCACATCCTGGGCGACGCCGTTGAAGTAGTTGACCACATACTCCGGCTTACCCTTGAACTTCGCGCGCAGCCGTTCGTCTTGGGTCGCGACACCGACCGGGCAGGTATTCAGATGGCACTGCCGGACGTAAACGCAGCCGGAAGCAATCAGCGCCGTTGTGCCAAAGTTGAATTCTTCGGCTCCCAGCAGCGCCGCAAAAACGATGTCTTCGCCCGTCCGCAGCCCGCCGTCGGTGCGCAGGATGACCCGGTTGCGCAAGCCGTTCAGCATCAACACCTGATGGGCTTCAGCGACACCGAGTTCCCAGGCGCTGCCTGCATTCTTGATGGAGCTTAGCGGCGAAGCCCCGGTGCCGCCTTCGTGGCCGCTGATCAGGATGATGTCTGCGTGCGCCTTGGCTACGCCGGCAGCGATAGTTCCGACCCCAGCTTCCGCCACCAGCTTAACGCAAATTTTTGCCCGCGGATTAACCTGTTTCAGGTCATAAATCAGTTGAGCCAAATCCTCGATCGAATAGATGTCATGATGCGGCGGCGGCGAGATGAGGCGACGCCCGGCGTGCTCTTTCGCAGCCGGGCAATGAGTTCGGTGACTTTGTGTCCGGGAAGTTGCCCGCCTTCGCCCGGCTTGGCGCCCTGCGCCATCTTGATCTCGATTTCTTTGGCGGTTGCGAGGTAAGCCGCGGTCACGCCAAAGCGTCCGGCAGCGACTTGCTTGATGGCGCTGTTCGGCCAATCGCCGTTCGGGCGCCGATGGAAGCGTTCCGGGTCTTCGCCGCCTTCACCCGAGTTCGATTTGCCGCCGATCTGATTCATGGCGATGGCCAGGCATTCGTGTGCTTCGGGACTCAGTGCGCCCAGCGACATGCCGGCAGTGGTGAATCGTCGCCGGATCTCTTCGATCGGTTCGACTTCATCCAGCGGAATGGCCGGCCGGCCGGTCGGAATTCGATTCCAGAAGGTCGCGCAGAGTATTTGGCCGAACTGCTCTGACCGCGTCCGCGTAAGCTTTGTAATCCTCCGGCTTGTTCGATTTAACAAAGGTATGAAAATTCTTGATGACCGGCGGCGTAATCGCATGCTGTTCGCCCTGACGCCGGAACCGGTAGAACCCGGGGTCGCCCAGCTCGAGCTTGGTGTTCTCTTCGGGTAGCGGCCTTGCGAAAAGGCCTGTCGGTGGCGCGTCAGCGTTTCGATCGCGATCTCGCTGAAACCGATGCCTTCGATCTTCGAGGAGGTCCCGGCAAAACATTTGTCGACGAGGTCGGAGCTGATCCCGATCGCTTCAAAAATCTGCGCGCCTCGGTAGCTCCCGATGACCGAGATGCCCATCTTCGACATGATCTTCAGAAGCCCTTTTTCGATGGCGACCTTATATTTGCTGGATCACTTTTCGAGGGTCGCAGTCTTCGCCGAGTGTCCCTTTCTCGAGCATCTCGCGGATGGTTTCGTAAGCGAGATAGGGGCAGACTGCGCTGGCGCCATAGCTGATCAGACAAGCGATCTGATGCACGTCGCGGGCTTCCCCGGTGTCGGCCAATGAGACTGCACTTCATTCTTTTGCCGACCCGGATTAGGTGATGATGAACGGCGCCGACCGCGAGCAGCATCGGGATGGCGACTTTATCGTGATCGACACCTCGGTCGGAAAGGATCAACAGCCGCGCTGCTTCATCGACCGCGCTTTCGGCTTCCGCACAGATTCGGTTCACCGCCGCTTCCAATCCGCCTTCTCCTTCGCGCGACATTCCACAGAACCGAGATTGTTGCCGATTTGTGATCTGGATCCGGGATGTTCTCAAGCGCCTCCAGTTCATGCGGGAGCAAGACCGGCGAATCGGAATACACCAGCTTCGCATGTTCCGGCGTTTCGCCCAGCAGATTGCGCCGCCAGCCCATGAGCGTTGCAAGGGACATGACCAGTCTTTTCCCGGATCGGATCGATCGGCGGATTGGTGACCTGCGCAAATAACTGTTTGAAATAGGTGTAGAGCAGCCGCGGCTGCAGCGAAAGGACGGCCAGCGGGGTGTCATCGCCCATGGACCCAACCGCTTCCTGGCCATCCTTGAGCATCGGTTTCAGGACCAAATCGAGCTCCTCGCTGAGCTGTAGCCGAACGCGACCTGTCGTTGCGTCAACTCGAGAATATCCAGATCGCCGTCCTGCCGCTCGGAGGTCTGATGGCCGGCCAGCTTCTTGCAGCCGGAGCAGATGGGTATTGACCCATTCCCGGTAAGGTTGGTGGGTCGAAAGCTGCTCTTTGATCTCGCGATCGCGCAACAGTTTGCCTGCCTGAGTATCGACCGCGATCATTTCGCCTGGAGCCAGCCGGCCTTTCTCAATGACCTTTGCGTCGTCGAGTTCGGTGCAGCCGACTTCGGAGCCGAGACGAAAGATGCCGTCTTCGGTAAGTTTGTAGCGCGCCGGCCGGAGGCCGTTTCGGTCCAGACAGGCGCCGACGACGATGCCATTGCTGAAGACGAGACCGGCCGGGCCGTCCCACGGTTCGTTAAAGCAGCGGTGATACTCGTAAAAAGCTTTCAGCTCGGGCGCCATTTTCTCGTCCGTCGCGCCAAGCTGGAGGCACCAGCATGGTCATGGCATGCAACAATGTCGCGACCGGACAGCGTCAGCACTTCCAGCGCGTTATCCAGGCTGGCGGAATCCGAGCCGCCCGGCTGGATGATCGGTTTCAACAGGTCGATATCCTCTCCCCAGAAATCAGCCATCAACTCCGATTCGCGAGCGCGCATCCAGTTGCGGTTTCCCCGGATCGTGTTGATCTCGCCGTTGTGCGCAAGAATCCGAAACGGCTGGCTGAGCGGCCAGGTGGGAAAGGTATTGGTGCTGTACCGCTCGTGAAACAGGCAGATCGCGGTCTCGTAATCCGGATTGCTGAGATCGCGATAGAACTTCTCGAGCGAGACCGCAGTCAGCAATCCTTTGTAGACGATGACCCGATGGGAGAAGGAGGCAATATAGAAATTTTGCATGATTGTCCAGCTGGCGCGCGTTTCTCGATTTCGTTGCGCGCCAGAAAAAGGCGGCGCTCATATTCGTCATCGCGTCATGCCGGCCGGGCGGCCGATCAAGCACTTGCTCGATGCGCGGCATGGTCGAGCTGCGCTTTTTCGCCGAGCACCATGATGTTAAGTGGCACTTCGCGCCAGCCGAACTGGAAAAGGCCGCGATGGTCGAGAACCTCTTCGATGATCGCTTTGGCCCGCGCCTGCGCGTAGGCGTTGTCGTGCGGCAGAAAGACAAAGCCAACACCCAGATCAGTATCGTTGTAGAGCGTGTGCCCCATTCGGGTAACCTCCGGGCGAAACAAACTTGTAAGGAATCTGGGTCAACACGCCTGAGCCGTCGCCAGTCTTGGCGTCGGCGTCCAAGGCCCCCCGATGTGCCATCTGACAACTGAAGTGAGCCCAAGACGAAGTACGCGATTGGAGCGTTGGCCGTTGATCGTGGCAATAAAACCAACTCCACAGGAATCATGCTCTCCCCCGGATCGTAGAGAGACGCCGGGCGTGACTGCAGCGTTTCGATGATTGCGTCGTTCATGGAGAAAAAACCCGCTGAGATTATCGTCTAAAACGGCAAAAGCAAGACAAAAAACATCTTTTTACATTAGATTTCGGTCGCCCATAAAGAACAATTTGCCTAATGTCGGTCGAAGCCAAACATGCGGCTCGCGGGAAATGGAGAGAAGGTTTTCCCGAAGCCTTCTATAGTGACATGAGAATTTTAGATGAGCAAGAGAAGGCGATCGTCCGCCAATTGATTCGCGATCCCCGCCAGTCGGATAACGCGGTGGGCGAGCGAACGGGGATAAACGTGCGAACAGTCAGCCGCAAACGGCTGCGGCTAGAACAGGAAGGAATACTGTCCTATTATCGCCAATGTCGATCTCTCCGCCGATGGCGCGCGCCAATTCATCGCGCGACATCTGTATATCATCAAGTTCCGCGTCGGCGTGACTTACAAGCAGCTGCTGGACGAGATGCGACAGGAATCGAATCAACAACCGGTTTTCACTGAAAGTATTTACGAGAGTCACATGGCCGAGATCGACGGCAAGGTGGCGCTTCTTGTCTATGTCGATGGTGACAGCGATCTGGACATCGTGCGCCGGGTTCACGAGGAGATTGTTCCGACGCTGTTTGAGAACCACGGAAACGATTCAATCGAAGAAATCTCGACGGTGCGATTGTTATCTCCCGTCCGCGTGATGCGGAATTATCTGCCACTCATTAATATGGCCGAAGGCTATCTCAAGCCCGAGTGGCCGTTGGAAGCCATCTACGTGGGGAAATAGCGCGGGCGGCCTCGTCCGTAGTCAGGCGTCAGGAGGAGCCGCGGGCTGCGGACGACTTGGTAGTCCGCTGTTCCAGGCTGGCTGCCGCGCTCTCCAACAGGGCGCGGATTTTCTGCCACTGCTGAGTGCCGATCGCCTCCAGGGCCTCTCTTTGGGCGACATGCCAATGCGGTAACGCCTGCGCTAACCGTTCGCGGCCGATCACTGTTAAATTTATCATTTTCTTGCGGCGGTCCTTGCTGGCCAGGCGCTGCACTAAACGTTGTACAAACAGCGGACGCAAATTTCGCGTTAAAGTCGTGCGGTCCATCCCCAGGAAGGCAGCCAGATCGCCAATGGAGAGGCTTCGGTTCAGTTCCACCACTGCCAGAATCGTCACCTGTTGCGACGCCAATCCGAGCTTGCCCAGGCCACGATCGTAGTGGCGAGTGATCTGTCGGGCGGCGCGACGCAAACCCAGGCAGACACATTCAGGCATTTGGCGCAGGAGACCCAAATCCGGCCCGGCCGTCTTTGGCTCCTTGCGATTGTCTGGTGAGATAGAAGGAGAGTTGGGCGATGGAGAAGACATGAAAGACCAGCACCAGCGGTACCGCTAAGGTTGGGATCAAGACGAGCGGGAAATGCGGGAGATAAAGGCGGCTCGAGATAGGGTCCGGTCCGAAGACCAGCCGATCCAATCCCGCAAAAAAACCGATGCCGGTTCCCACGGCGATTACCAGATCAAGGATACCAAGTGCGTTCCAGGCCAAGCCCAGCCGTATCGCGCCGGCATTCGGACGTTGGAGAGCGTAGGCTGTTGGGATGGCGGCGAGACCGACCAGCACATCGCCCCAGCCTGCCGGTAGCGCAAAAGAGGGGGGCAACTGGTGTCGGGCAAGAGCCAGCAGGAACACGCCCCCAAGGACGCGCGTGACCTGAGCCGCCACGAGCGCATTCGGTGGAGTATCGCGCAAAATTTGCCGAACGGCTGGGAACATGAGGAGCCCGACAGCGGCAACGGGAGGCCACAAGAGGAGAAGGAGGAACCCTGGAGAGATCCCAGAAGGATGAGGGCTGAGCGACCGCAAGAGGGCGTACGCGAAATTACCGCCGATGAGGCCGGCAAAGGCAATGAAGAAAATGAATCTGTTTCTGCCGGAGATCGCGAGTTGATCGAGCGCGGCAGCGAACAGGAAGGAGGAGAGGGCGACGAGCGCGACACAACCGGCAACGACAAGGAAACTGAGATCGAGTGAAGCCATATACGTGTATATGCACGTATATTAGGGCGGAACGTTTTATCGTCAAGTAATTTGCCAAACCGTCTTGGCTTCGACCCTGTTCCGCCGCGGCTTCCAGCCGTACGCGGACTCCCGAACTCCGAGCTTCTAGGCTTCCTCGCGAATTCCTTCTCCGCTCGGATAACTGCCCAGCACTTTTACAAACGTACAATGTTTCTCGAGCTCATGAATCGCTTCGCGAACCAGCTGATCGTCGCAATGGCCTTCGATGTCGACAAAGAAAAAGTACTCCCAATTCTTTCTTTTCGAGGGCCGGCTCTCGATTTTGCTCATGCTGAGCTTGAGACTATTAAAGGGCTCGAGCGCGGCGTAAAGAGCACCAACTCTGTCATGAACGCAGAACATCAGAGAGGTCTTGTCGTTTCCCGTCGGGGGGCAGGTCGTGTGCGAAATGACGAGAAACCGGGTCGTGTTGTTCGGGCTATCCTGCACTGAGCGCTCAAGCACCTGCAGTCCATAGACTTCGGCCGCCATTTCTCCGGCCAGGGCTGCCGAATCAGACTCGCGAGCCGCGATTTCGGCTGCCCGCGTAGTGCTGGAGACCTCAATCTGTTCGAGGTCGCGGGCATTCTTTTGCAACCACTTCCGGCACTGGCCCAGAACCTGCGGGTGCGAATAGATTCGGCGGATCGCGTTGCGCGGACTCTTGGAGAGGAGGTGGTTTTCGATGCGAAGCAAGATCTGCGCGCAGATCTTCAGCTCCGAATCCGTAAACACGTCCAGCGTATAATTCACGGCGCCTTCAACCGAGTTTTCAATCGGAACAACCCCATAATCCGCGAGATGCCGCGTTACTTGATCAAACACGTCGCCAATATTCGGTTGGGGAGCGTAGCGGACTGAACCGCCGAACTTCGCGCGTGCCGCTTGGTGCGACCAAGTCGCTTCCGGTCCCAGATAAGAGATCGTCAGGCCTTTTTCCAGAGCGTATGATGCCGAAATAATCTCCCGGAAAATCGCGCGAATGGCGAGCGGAGGGAGACGTCCTTTGCTGCGCTTGAGCAAGGTTTGAAAAAGAGCTTCCTCGCGCTCCGGCGCAAAGATGGAGAGGCCGGACTGTTTTTTCAGCAACCCAACTTCGTGAACCAGGTCGGCGCGTTGATTCAAGAGTCGAAGCAAGTGACTATCAACCTCGTCAATCTGTTTGCGGATCTCCGTCAAGGATATTTTTGCTCGCTCCACTTTCTTCCTCCGATGAATGTCCCGACAAACCGGCTGGGTCAACAGTTGTTCTGGCTGCTGGCTGTGATTGGATCAGCTCCGGTGTGTTGTGTTTTGCACCAGCATTGACGGTTCCGGCTGTTTTTGCGACGAGTTCCGAAATTTGACGGAGCTCATGAGCGTTGGGCAAGTCCTGCAGTGAGTTCAGACCAAAATGCTCGAGGAAATGGTGTGTAGTTTCGTAAAGGAGGGGACGCCCGGGGATCTCAGCGCGTCCAGCTATTTTGCTCAAGCCTGCATCCAAAAGCTTCTGTAAGACCCCGTCGACGCTGACTCCGCGAATCGCCTCGATGTCGGCCTTGGTGATTGGCTGGCGATACGCGATGATCGCGAGAGTCTCCAGAGCGGGCGGGCTGAGGCGGTTCGGGCGCAGATCAGGATAGAGCTGCCGAATCCAGACGGCGTATTCCGCTCGCGAGGTAAGCTGCCAGCCCCCCGCGCGCTGAACCAACTGAAAAGCGTGCCCGTCCTTTTCGTACTGTTCGGCCAAGCCCTGAAGCGCTTGTCCGACAGTGTCTTCATTTACCGTGGATACCGGCGGATTCTCGGCGCATTCCGCCGCGCCACGGATAGCTTGTTCGATCTGCTGCTCGGTAAGAGGTCCGGAAGCGCTGAACAGGAGCGCCTCGATAATGCAGTTCAGTGTGACCATGGACGATGATTCGGGGAATCTGAGGAAGTTCAAGGAAGTTCGAGGAAGTTCAAGGATCCAGGATTGCCTCGGCGCGGTCCAGTTCTTCTTCTACAGCATAAAAAGCATCGTCTCCATTCAACCCGGAGACGGCAGAATGGCTACCCCTGCGCCGCATCATCGCCTTTTTTGGTCTTTTTTACTTCGGGCCTAGTTGTGTCAGGTCGCCAGAAATCCGCCGTCGATCCGCAAGGCGAGAGCGTTCAGCATGGACGCACCGTCGCTCAGGAGGAAACAGACGACGGACGCCACCTCCGAGCATTCCGCAAACCGCCGCAAAGGAATGCGAGCGAGCATGGGTCCTCCCTTATCGGGATCGGTCCAGGCGCGTTTGCCCATTTCTGTCAGAACCACTGTGGGATTCACGGAGTTGACCCTTATACCATACTCGCCAAGCTCGACCGCCATGACCTTGGTGAGCTGGTCCAGACCCGCTTTGGAAGCGCAATACGTGGCGTGATCTCGCAGCGCCTGAAAAGCCGCCATGCTCGAGACGTTGACAATTGAGCCGGCCACCTTGCGTGCAATCATGCCGCGAGCGACAACCTGAGAGAGAAGCAAGATGGAACGCAGATTCACCGCCATCGTGCGGTTAAAATTCTCCTCGGTTGTATCGAGGAACGACTGCAGAATCGCGATTCCCGCGTTGTTGACGAGCAGGTCGATCTCGCCGGCTTGCTGCGCCGCCCGCCGGATCTGACCCGAGTCCTCAAGGTCGGCAACGATGGTTTCGCACTTGATCTGGTCTTGTAAACTATCCAGGTCGGAGCGGGTTCGACTGAGCCCGACGACTTGGGCATTGGACCGGGCCAGCATGACGGCTATTTCTCGCCCGATGCCTTTGCCGGCGCCGGTGACGAGGGCACGGCGCCCCTTAAAATCGAGCTGCTCGGTAATGGGAGGAAAATTCATACGAGACTAGCATGAGATATGGCACGACGACCAGCATCGCGCAAAACGCTGACTTCGCAGCCGCTGGACCTTACGCGTAGCTCATGAAATGTTCGGGGAAGCACATGGCAATGCTTCCCCGAAAAAAGACGAGCGCCGTTGCGGTACGGTCGGGCAGCCTGGAATTTGTCAAGATCAATACTGCGCGATACGACTTCCGAGACCTTTATCACCTGGTATTGACATTATCCTGGCCGGCGTTTTCGGCGGTGGTCTTTATTGTCTATCTCCTGCTTAACTTTATTTTTGCCGGCCTTTATTTAGTCGGCGGGAACGCGATCGCTGAGCTCCCGCCCGGATCCTTTCTCGAAGCATTTTTCTTCAGTGTTGAAACCCTGGCGACCGTCGGATACGGGCATATGTACCCGGTTACTCTGTACGGCCACTGCATCGCGACCCTCGAGATTATCATCGGTATGTTTGGTCTGGCGGTGATTACCGGCCTCATCTTTGTCCGTTTTTCCCGCCCGACCGCCCGGATCCTCTTCAGCGAATCCGCCGTGATCACGCTCTTCGACGGGGTTCCGACTCTAATGCTGCGCGTTGCAAATCTCCGGCATCAAGCGATGGCCGAAGCAGATTTTCGGATCATGCTGCTCCGGAACGAGCCGATCCGAGAGGGCGATTTCTTCCGGAAATTCTATCCTTTGAAGCTGTCTTTCGATCACCTGATCATGTTCCCGGTCGCTCTCACCCTGCGACACCCGATTGACGAGAGCAGCCCGTTGTTTGGGATGGGACCGGAAGATCTGGAACGCACCGATGTGCGGATTTTGGCTTCAATCGTTTGCGTCGATACCGTCATCCAGGCCCCGGTCCAAAGCCAGGCCGACTACGGCTGGCAGAAAATCCTTTGGAATAAACGCTTTGTCGAAATCTATACCGAGGGGGCGGACGGTAGGTACACGGTCGATTATGGCCGAATTCATGAGGTTGAGCCGGTGCCTCCGAGCGATGTTATACCGGGGATTAATTTGTCCATCGACGCGGACAAGTCCTTTGAGCCGATCCCATCTGAGTGATCCCGGCCCAGAGGCCGGATGAAACTTACAGCGATCCGCGCATGGCCGCGAGGTTTCGTTTCATCTCCGCAACACGGCCGTTATGCTGTTCGCCGCGTCGAATGACCACGCAGGTTGCCAAGACATCAATCAGGGTGAGCGTCGCTAACCTCGATGTTGTTGGCGTGTATATATCGGTATTTTCGAGCGTTTCAACCAACAGGACAACGGTGCAATGATCCATCAATGGGCTTTTCTTTCCGGTAATACCTAAAACCGATGCACCATTCTTCGCCGCCGTCTTTGCGGCCTCGATCACCCCTCGGGTTCGACCTGTATTTGAGATGGCAACAACGACATCTCCACGAGCCACCATCGAAGCGGCGATAAACTGCTGATGAGAGTCGCAATGGGCCATGCAGGGAACACCGAAGAGAGGAAATTTTTGTTGGGCATCCAGCGCGGCAATCCCGGAAGCACCAAACCCGAAAAACTCGATTCGGTTAGCGCCCACGAGCAACTGAACCGCACGTTCGAGTGCTCGCAGATCGAGCTGTTTTCGAGCCCAATCGAGACTGTTCATACTGTAATCAAAGATCTTCTCAGCGACATCGCTGACGGAATCACCCGGCAGGATTACCGAATGCGTAGCCGGCATCCCAAGAGCGACGCTTTGGGCAAGGCGCACCTTGAATTCTTGAAAACCACCAAAACCCAGTGCCTCGCAGAACCGGATCACGGTAGGTTCGCTTACACCGGCGCGGGTCGCGGTCTGATCGACTGTCCCATTGAGAACAAAGTCCGGCGCGGCGAGCGTCAGTTCCGCCACTTTCCGGTCAGAAGGCCGCAGGGCGGACAGGCAGGTCGAGATGGTCTCAAGCAAGTTGCGATTGAGATCGATTGGAATTGGTGGTCGCGGAGGTCTAGGCACCGGGGATGCTTTCAACAAGTCACTAACATTTTCATCATTTAATGACTGGCCTGCGTGGCGATCTCGGAAAGCCTGGCAAAACTGTCGGGATCAATCTCGATCTTGAATACATCGCCTATCACGCAGGTCCATCCATGGATGAAATAGTCCCAACCATCGTAGATGCTCAGCTCTTTAGCCGTTTGCTGAGCTCGAGCTTGCTTTAAAAAATCGAGTTCGCCGCGATAGTTCAGCTCCCAGACGATCGCCCGGTCAGGGAATTCGGCGCTGTCGCGAATGGGTGAGCCTGGCCGGTCTTTGCCCAATCCGGTCGCGTTGATAACCAATGAACCGGGTCGCAAACGACCGAGCAAACGGTCGCTCTCGTCCGGGTTGCTGACCAATCGAGTCTCCAATCGATCAGACTGCACCAGCTTCGTAAGGTGCGTTAAGCGACTCAACGAAATATCCGAGACATAGACATGATCCGGGCGCCCAAGCCGATGCTCACCATAAAGCAGGAACCAAAGGATAGCGACGCCGGCCCCTCCCGCCCCAAAGCAAAGCACATCTGCTGTGCCACGATCCCAGTAACCCTCGGGGAGCATCTGGACCAGGGTCCGACCGGCCGAGATCGGATCTTTCGCCTGCGCAACCAAACGGTTCTCCCGTTTGGAGATAGAGCTAACTTCTTGCATTAATTCGGCAAACCGGTCTCGCTCGTCAAACAGGTCGGAGCACGCCTGAAAAAGATCGATCTTGTGGGTAGTAACTAAGGCGCCATACGACAGCAGATCCTGCCGGATGAAACAGATAACATCCCGGTACTTTTTCGCATCGGCATGAAGCGGCAAATCGATCCCTCGAAGCTGAGCATCGCGCAATCCCAGTTCTTTTGCCCACTCCGGAAATACTTTGCGAATCGATGAATACCGCGTCGATACCCCTATAAAATACATGGTCGGGGCCTCCGCCCGGGCCAGACGGGTTGCATCCATATGGATTCAGGTTTCGGCCGCCCTGCGAACGTCGGCTGCGACAGATTCCCGAATCGCGCTCCGGTTCTGATCGCGAATCCATTGCTGCCTGCCAGAGAGCCGAGAGATTGCGAGCGCTATCGCAGCGGGTTCCTTCAGGCAGCGCCGCAGCTTGCTCACATTCCTCGTAAAGACAAAGCGGGTCATAGCGAATCGCCACAAAAACGTCTGGACGCCGTGATAAAAGACAGCCAATTATTTCACTGTTAGCGTAGCAATACAACAAAAACAATTCAACGCACTGAACGGTACGCTCGAAAAAGATGTTTCGGTTTCGGCGCGCCTTGCCAAAGCCCGCTCGCATTGATGCGCATAACTTGAAGAAACTGACGACCGTGAAAACACCTTTTCCCAGGAGCAATACTACGTGCTTAGGCTAGTCCCGATTTTTAGCGCCTGCTGCCGCGAGCAACCGGAGCGGCGTAGTCCGTTGATGCACAATACGACATGCTCAAACGGATCGCCGATGCCGGCCCGATGCAGACCGGGTCCCGGGCGGGATCGAGCAGCGGGTGGGCCCGTTGATTTGCGCGCCCAAAAGCCGATTTTCTAGCGCGTACCAATGCCTCCAAATTATGGCCTCTAATTCCAAGGATCTACTCCTGGCTGTCGATGTCGGTACTGGCAGCATACGCGCGGCCCTGGTTAACGGTGTCGGCCAGATCGTCGCATTCGCCGGATCCGAACACGATCAGATCGTTCCAAGTTTTGGCTGGGCTGAACAGCGTCCGTCCGACTGGTGGAGAGGGGTGGTTGGTTGTATCCGATCAGTTCTAAACCAGACTGATAATTCTGCCGGGCGGGTCGCCGCAGTTTGCTGCTGCGGACAGATGCATGGAACCGTATTGCTCGGTGCGGATGGCTTACCGGTGGTCGATTATGCTCCACTCTGGAACGATAAACGTACGAAAGACGTACTCGAATCGTTTGCCGAGCAACACGATCCGCAGCACCTGCTTCCGCTAACCGGCAATCCACCGGCCACGGCTTGGCCAGCTTTCAAGCTCCTCTGGTTCAAACAAAACCGCCCCGACGTGTATTCCAAAGCGGTACGCATGCTGATCGCCAAGGATTACATCAACTACCGCTTAACTGGTGAACAAGCGATTGACCATCCGGAGGCGTCCACCACTTACCTTTACGATGTTGGCACTCGGACGTGGAGCGAAGAGCTAGCTCAGCTCTTCGGGATCAATCCCGGGCTTCTGCCGGCGATCCGGGCACCTACCGATCTTGTCGGTGCAATTTCAAAACAAACGGCTACGGAAACCGGCTTGTGTGCGGGAACACCGGTTGCAGTCGGCGCCGGCGACTTTCCAGTGACGCTGCTCGGATCGGGGGTTAGCCGGATCGGCATCGGTTCGGACTCCACGGGCACTTCGACCTTGTTATCTCTTCAGACCTGCGAAGCGGTACTCCATCCCATCATCAGCAATGTCTTGGGGATCGACGAAGGCTGGGCGGCGTTCACGATTCTGGACGCTGGCGGCGACGCGATGCGTTGGGCGCGCCGCGCCTTTCACGACAACCAGGTGAGTTATGATCAGGTGGTCAAGCTAGCACAGAGCGCCCCTGCTGGTTCGGGCGGCTTAATCTTTCTTCCCTATTTGAACGGTGAACGTCTTGGTTCGAGGACCAACGCCCGGGCACAGTTCTTCGGGCTAACTTACGCGCACGGCAGCGGCCATCTGCATCGGGCGGTAATGGAAGGAGTGGCTTTCGCCTCACGCCGCAACCTCCACATCATGGCGAAGAGCGGTAATCGAATCGATTACCTTATAGCGAGTGGCGGAGGAGCAAAGACGCAACTCTGGCTCGAGATCAAGGCGAGCATTTACCAGACGCCGATTCGTACGACCAGGCATCAGGAATCGAGCATGCTTGGTTGTGCCATGATCGCCGGCACTGCGGTGGGAGTGTTTAAGTCCCTGCGTGACGCCACCAATCAGCTCGTTCATCTTGACGCGAGTATCGAACCAAATGCCGATTGGGTTCCACGATACGAACACCTAGGACGGTTGTTTGATCGGATCTATGACGACGCAGCACCATATTATCTGGCGCTGGACGAGTATGGTAGACAGGAGTAGGACAAGCCCGTGCTCGAAAATCGAGCAAAAATGATGAAGAATATTTTGAATTCTGATTTCATGATGTAGTATTGCTACGTCCGTGTTCGGGTAATTTTTACCTGATGATCTAGATCTCTGCCACTCCCCCTGAACCATGCACCAAAAATCTTTCCCTATCCCTTGTGTCAAGGCGCTTATTTCCCTTACCGATCCTCCTGTTCCTGTAAGCATGCCGCCCGAATCATGCGGTAGCAACATTACAGAAACCAAGGAGGAGAGGATGAGTAAAAAAATACGCTTTTTGTCGGGTAAGATCCTGACTGGGTTCTTCTGCGCATCTCTTCTCCTGGTAAGCCCGCACCAGGCGTTCTCGGCATCAGGCCCACCGGTGACTCTGGCGATATCGATCCGTACCCTCTCGAACCCCTATCAAGCCAACTACAAGGTCGGAGCCGAGGCCTTCGGCAAGCTCGTCGGATGGCCCGTTGACGTCCTGACGACTGAAGCAAACAGCGAGAAAGGTCTGACCGACATCAAGTCGGAGGTCGCGCGTACCGGTGGCAATGTGGTGTTCTTCATCGATCCAAACCAGGAAACAGACTGCGTGGCGATCGCGAAGATCCTCGATCGGGCCGGAGTCTATTTTGTTACCTGGTGGAACAAGCCTGCGGACGTGAAAGTATGGGACTATCCACATTGGGTCGCGCACATCTCTTTTGATGGCGTAGCCGCGGGCAACTACACCGCCAATGAGCTGTTCAGGACCTTCAAGAATCCGGGTCACGGTAAGATCGTCGCTCTGCAAGGGCTTCTCGCTAATACACCGGCGGCCGAGCGATTCCGGGGACTCCAGAAGGCGATAAGCGAGCAGAGCGGAGTGCAGCTCGTCCAATGGGTAGCCGCGGACTGGGATCGAACCAAAGCCTACAACGACACAAAGGCAATGCTCATCGCGCATCCCGACATCGACGGGGTGTGGTGCGCGAACGACGATATGGCGATGGGCGCGATTCAGGCTCTGAAAGAGGCTGGCCTCGGGGGAAAGGTGTTTGTCACCGGCACCGACGGAATTCCGGAGATGTTCGATGCGATCAAAAGCGGACTCGCCGCAGCCACGGTCATGAATGACGCCAAATACCAGGCAGGACTTGGGTTGGCCATGTCGCTCGCTGCGAAGCAAGGTTAGTTTGATGTGGCATCCCAGCCCCAGAAATACCGGCAGTTCGAGATCCCTGCGGTAAACGTTAACCGCCAAAACGTGGACCAGATCGTCAACGAGTACATAACCAATACGCCGAAGTATGACTTCACCAATTTCTACGCGCGGTGGTCGGTTGCCATTTCGTAGAGACATAATAGCCGCCGATGCGTGTAAAAAAATGATCCGTCACAAGGAAAATTTCGAAACGAAGATCGTCCGACGAGGATCCAGCTTAATTGCGCTGGGGTTGCTCTTTTCAGCATTCACTTCGGCCACAGGACAAACCAAGTCGTCTGCGCCACCTACGACCCTCGCAATATCGATCAGGACGCTCTCGAGCCCCTACCAGGTCATGTACAAGGTCGGAGCCGAAGCCTACGCGAAACAGACCGGTTTACCCCTTGATGTCCTGACGACCGAGGCAAACAGTCAAAAGGGACTGACCGACATCAAGTCCGAAGTGGCCCGCACGGGTGGTAATGTGGCATTCTTTATCGATCCGAACGATGCTTCGGATGCCCTCCCGATCGCAAAGACGCTCGAGCCGGCGCGCGTTTACTTCGTTACGTGGTGGAGCAAGCCGGCCGACGTCAAAGTTTGGGATTACCCCCGCTGGATTGCTCACATCTCGTTTGACGGATTCGCTGCAGGTACGTATACCGCTACCGAGCTGTTCAAGAGCTTTAAGACGCCGGGCAAAGGGAAGATCATAGCATTGCAAGGGCGCCTGGGCGATACCCCCAATGCCGAGCGCTGGCAGGGTTTGCAGCAGGTCCTTTCCCAGAATCCCGGAATTCAGTTGGTTCAATGGGAGTCCGCCCAGTGGGACCGAACTCAGGCCTACAACGATACAAAGGCGATGCTTGTCGCTCATCCCGATATTGACGGAGTGTGGACTGCGAATGACGACATGGCCATGGGTGCGATTCAAGCCCTGAAAGAAGCCGGGCTAGCCGGCAAGGTGCTTGTTACCGGCTGCGACGGGATTCGCGAGATGTTTGATGCAATCAAAGGTGGGCTTGCGGCAGCCACGATTTTCAACGACGGCAAGTACCAGGCCGAGTTAGGTCTTGCCATGGCACTTGCAGCGAAGGAAGGGAAGCTCGACGTCGCTTCTCTACCCCACAAGTATCGCCAGTTCGAGATTCCGGCGGTGAATGTGAATCGCGAAAACGTCGATCAAGTCGTGCACGACTATGTGGAAAATACCCCGACCTACGATCTGACGGATTTTTTCGCCAAGTGGTCGAAAGCGATTCCGTGACTCGATGGCGCCGTCGGCGGACGCCGTGATACTCGCCGGCGCCTCTTGATTCGATCTTCAAGGGCCGTAATAAGGTACAGGGAGAAGCGGGGGCTGTGCAATCATGTCGAATAACGTGACTTCAACATCGCCGCCTCGCGCGTCCGGCTGGCTTTCGATTTCCGCCGCGAGAGGACAACGATGGTTTCGGCGAAGCGGAATCGGCGGCCAGCTCCTTTCTCTGGTCATAGTAATGGGAATATTCGCCATCGGGACTAAGGGGAAATATCTTTCCTGGCCGAACTTCCAAGTTATTCTCAGCCTCAGCGCAATACCGGCGATCATCGCGATCGGGCTGCACCAGGTGGTAGTTCTCGGAGGGATCGATCTGTCAGTCGAAGGGATTGTGGCGCTCTGCGTGGTTTTCGTCGGCCTCCTTGCGCGCAACAAATTCAACTCGAATGACGTCGGATTGTGGATTGTTCCGATAACCGCGGGCGTCGGCGGGCTTGCCGGAGCTATCAACGGCCTGCTCAACACGAAACTGAAGATACCGTCGTTTATCAGTACACTAGGTATGAGCTGGGTCCTTTGGGGATTGGCGGTTTTTGTGAGCAAGGGGCAGACCATTCCGTTGCTTAACAGCCCGCTAAGCGGTTTCGTGAACGGCTATGTGCTGGGCGTTCCGAACCTGGCACTGGTCGCGATCGGGTTGTTTATCGTTATTCAGATTATTCAGGACAGAACCCGATTCGGCCGTTACCTTTACGCGATCGGCGGAGACGAAGTGCTTGCTGCGCAGGCAGGCGTTAAAGTCGATGGGACGAAGATTATCGCCTTCGGTATCGCCGGAGTATTCTACGGTCTTTCAGCTTTGTTCCTCGCCGTGAGACTCGACAGCGCCCAGGCGATAACGGGCAACAATCTCCTTTTCCCGGCTGTAACCGCAGTGGCGGTCGGTGGAGTCGCGTTAACCGGCGGAATCGGGGGCGCTAAGAATGCAGCGCTCGGGGCGCTGATCATCACGGCGCTAAACGAGGGGCTGATCCTTCTGAACGTCAACCCATATGCGCAGGAAGCGGTGAATGGAGTCGTTCTGGTTGCGGCGGTTGCGCTGACCATTGACCGAAAGAAGCTTGGCTTCATCAAATAGACCCAGGTTGTGATGATGGGAAACCCGACAGAGTGACTGCAAAAGAACCAGTGCTTGAGCTGCGGCGGATTACAAAATCCTATCCAGGAGTCGTCGCACTCGATCGAGTGGACTTCACCGTGTACGAGAATGAAATCGTCGGGCTAGTCGGCGAGAACGGTGCCGGAAAGTCCACCCTGATGAAGATTCTCATCGGACTCATTCAACCCGATCGGGGCTCTTACACGTTACAAGGAGAGCCCGTCGTGTTAAGAGATCCGGCAAGTGCGACCAGGCTCGGAGTCGGCATGGTTTTCCAGGAAGGTTCCCTCGTGCCGAATCTGTCCATCATGGAAAATCTATTTTTGTGCCATGAGTCACGGTTTCGAAGATTCGGTTTTCTCTCGAAGCGCGCGATGCAAGAAGCCGCCTACGCTGCTCTTGCGCCTGTGAAAATAGAAACGGACCTGGATACCCCGATTGCAGATACCACTCCCGAAGTCCGCCAAATGGTCGAGATTGCGCGCCTTCTTTGGCTTGCGAAGCTGTACGGCCAGAGGAATCCCATCCTTATTTTGGACGAACCGACGACCGTCCTGACCGAGAATGAGCGGGACACTCTTTTTTCGATTCTTGGCGGGATCAAGAGCCAGGCATCGATCGTTCTGATTTCTCACCGGCTGCAGGAAGTCGTCGAGAACTCGGATCGCATCGTGATCCTGAAGGACGGAAAGAACGTTACCGAATTGGGGACCGGAGAGGCGAGTATCCCTGATATCGAGCAGATGATGGTTGGCCACCGATTCGCAGCGGACCGTTACCGCGAAGACGAGCAGGTTGAGCCGAGCGACCAAACTGTATTGAGGGTGCAGAACTTGAGCAAACGTGGGCTGTTTGAACCGATCGATTTCTCCGTCAGAAGAGGGGAGATAGTCAGCCTTGTTGGGCTTGTCGGATCCGGCAAGGAAGGAATATGCCGATGCATAACTGGCCTGGAGAAGCCCGACAGCGGCTCAATCGCGCTCGGGGGGAATAAGCTTACTTCCGGCTCTCCTAGCGAAAGCGTTCGCTCCGGGATTGGGCACATTCCAATCGACCGGCGAAGCGAGGGTCTCGCCCTCGGGATGACTGTGGCCGAAAACGTGAATCTCCTTGTGCTGGATCGCTTCAAGGTAGCTGGTCTGGTCAGTCCTGCGCGTGAGAAGCGAAATGCAGTCCACTGGATTGAGGAGTGTCGGATCAAGGCTCCTTCTGCTTGGACGATGTGCGCCAACCTGAGCGGCGGGAATCAGCAGAAGACAGTGATTGCAAAGTGGCTCTCGTCGCAGATTCAGTTTCTGGTGCTTGATCACCCGACACGCGGCGTTGACGTGGGAGCCAAGCAGGAGATTTACCGGCTGATCCGAAAGCTGACGCGTGACGGAATCGGCATGCTCATTATGTGTGACACGCTTGAGGAAGATATCGGTCTCTGTAATCGAGCGCTCATTATGAAAGATGGTCGGCTCGTTAGGGAGATCAGCTGTCCGCCGTTCAAGAAAGCCAGCCCCAGTGAGATTATAGGCTCACTCGTGTGAGGCACCGCCGGCACTGAGAAAGGAGAAGTGAAGTGGTACAGGTAAAGCCCGGCGGCCCGGCGGACGCGCCAGCGACGACAACCGCCCGGGGTAAGCGGGCAAGGATACCCGCGATCTATTTCGCGGTCACACTTCTCGTTGTCCTGGTTTTTTTGTTTACCATGGGCAACCGGAATTTCCTCTCGGCGTATAACCTCAACACGATTGCAAGTTATACCGCGATCTTGTTGGTGGTCGGTCTGGGCCAGATGAATCCCATCCTCATCGGCGGAATCGACCTCTCTGTCGGGGGCCTCATGTCATTCGTTTCGGTCGTGTTCGTCGTATCGTTGAAGACGATTGGGATCTGGGCCTTCCCGCTCTGCATTCTAATCGCGCTGACCGCGGGTTTTCTCAATGGAAACATTCTCACTCGCATCAAGATTCCCTCGTTCATTGCTACTCTGGGCACCGGGGGCATCCTGACGAGCCTTGCACTTCTTGTTTCGCCCCTGCCGGTCGATGTCCCGGCCCCTTCGTATCCGTTGCTGGAGACCGTAAACGGCACAGTGCTCGGGGTACCAAATCTGCTGCTCCTGACGCTCGGCGTCTTCGCGCTTTTCTATGTCATTCTCCGACTTACCACGGTCGGTCGGAACATTTACTACATTGGCAGCAACATTAAGATGTCCTGGATGTCGGGGATCGATATCGTCAGAACGCGGAATTTTGCGTTCGCATTGTCGGGTCTCGGTGCAGGGCTCGCGGCCATCATGCAATCGTGCAGCCAATACGGTGGCGACCCGTCTTTGGGCAAGGTTTATATCCTGCAATCAATTGCTGCGGTTGTGGTGGGCGGTACCGCACTCACTGGGGGAACCGGCGGAGCGATCAATACCGTTATTGGTGCCCTGATTCTAGGCGTAATGGAAAACGGTATGAACGTGGTTGGAGTCGATGCCTATTTCCAACAGAGCATCCTCGGGCTCGTTATCATCATTAGCGTGGCGCTTACGTTTGACCGAAGCAAAACGGCGATGATCAAATAGAATGAAGATTCCGGAGGAGATCTGTTCGGATCAATTCGAGCGTGCGGCCCGGCTCTTGTACTGGATTGGACGGCAGTTCATGGGTAAGCGTCACGCCAAGCGCCTCGCAGTCGTCCATTGACTCGAAGGGACTGTAAAAGTCGTAAGTTTGAGTTACGACATTTAGAATATTTAGGCTGCTCTGGGTGCAGTGTTTCTCCTGGCTGCTGCCCAAGCTTTTGGAACAATGTCTTTAATCTGATGATTGGTCATTGTGGGCAGGCGGGTCAGTACGTCGAGCAGATAAGTGCAGGGCTCGATAACCTGCCGCCGGCAGCTTTCGATGATCGAGTAAATGATCGCGCTGCGTTGGTTGGCCTGCGTCGGCGTCACCGAAAAATAACCAGTTCTTCTTTCCAAGAGCGGTAGGTCGGACCGCATTCTCAACCAGGTTATTGTCGATCTCGATTTCGGGCTCTTTGCGCCTCACCTCACGAAACGGAAAAAATCGTACATTAACCGAAGTTCCGCAGTTATTCCTGCGGAACTCAGGTTAGTTAAGAAGCAAGAACCGGGTCGGAGGGGCCGAAATTTTCCGCTTTCCACCCGCCGGTTCTGCCGCCAGACGTAATCGCCAGTGAGGTTGATGTGTTCCCAGCCGAGGGACGACAGGTGTTCAAGCAGGTTGTCGCCCACCGCTTGCGTACGAAACCGGTCGGTGCGTCGGCAGGCACCTTGCGCAGGTTATCGGCGTTCATGACCTTAAGCGTTTCGAGCGCTTCAAGGGCTTTTAGCCGTTCAGGGTGTTCGAGCAGGTGCTTCGCGCTCGGCACGCCGGGCGCTTGTCGTCACCAAGCCAGCGTGCTGGAGGTCGATCCGGTCGATTGCCGCAAAAGCCCCTCCAGCTGCGCGTGATGGCCGTCGTTAAGGGTCTCGGTCAGGGTTAAATAGATTTTCCGATTCGCGCGCGTGATGGCTGGCGCACAAATGCCCTCGATCACGTTCAGAGGAGGCAAAATGAGCTTTTCTTGGCGTAGTTCCTGAACCAACGCAATCGCCAGGGCTCGGCCCGGGTACCGCAGGCCGCACATCAGAATGGCAAAGCCAAGGCGATGCGCATCACCCCGGCGTTGGTTAATCACAGATAGACTTGTTCGCTAAAGGTATAAAGCCGAATCAGCTCGGATCGCTCGCTCGGAAATGCCAACAATGCGTTGCGTTCGGCGGGGTAAGGATGCATCGATGGGGATGGATATTCTTCTCGGAAACGAACCTTAATGAGAAGGAAAGCAACCAGAACCTTGAACTACAACTAGCGGCGCTGAAGAGAGCCAGCTGCAAACGGATCTTTATTGACAAGGTCAGTGGCGCTAAGGCAGATCGTCCTGAACTCACAAAGACGCTCTCCCACTTGCGGGAGACTGATACTCTGGTTGTTTGGAAACTCGATCGTCTCGGACGCAGCGTGAAAGGATTGGTTGATCTGGTGAATGGACTCCAAGAGCGCCACGTACATTTCAAAAGTCTGACCGATGGCATCGATACAAAGACGCCGGCCGCCCGGTTCTTTTTTCACGTGATGGCAAGTCTTGCGCAGATGGAACGAGAGCTGATTATCGAACGGACACGCGCCGGATTGGAAGCGGCAAAACGACAAGGCCGTGTAGGTGGCCGAAAACGCCGAATGACCGAAGGCAAGGTCAAAGCAGCTAGGAAGTTGCTTTCTTTGGGTACGCCGCCAAGAGATCTGGCCCAAAGTTTGGGCGTGTCGGTGCCAACGTTATACCGCTGGGTTCCCGCCTCTACGAGAATGTAGGTGCTTGCTCGTCAATTCAAAAACTATACTGTACATCTAACAAAACGACAAAACGAGACCAAGCGATTCGACCTGATCTTGCCCGTCAGGACCCTTTTTCATCCTGATGAACACTGAGGCATCGCCTGCCCCAAACTCGGGAGGGGAGCCGCTTTAATCAAAGAATCAAAAAGCCGCCTGTCGGGGACGAGAAATCCTTGCGGCCACTACCCCGTTGCCCTTATCGCTCGGCCCTGTTTGCTTAAACCGCGATCATTCCACCATCCACCACCAGCTCGGCGCCGGCCACAAAGCTGCTGTCATCTGAAGCCAGGAAGACGACCGCCTTAGCGATTTCGTCGGGCTGACCCACACGACCTAGGGGGATTTGAGCCGCCATCTGTGCCGCGAATTGTTTGAGCTGTTCTTCGTTGCCGAGAGCGCGGTAGCCCTCGGTCGGCACCACGCCGGGACTGATCACATTGACACGGATCTTTCGCGCCTTTAAATCCGTGGTCCAGGTGCGAGCAAAAGAACGCACGGCAGCTTTGGTAGCGCTATACACACTGAATGCTTCCATCCCGATCGACGCCACGATCGAAGCGTTCAGAATAATCGCTCCCCCATCCTTCAACAGCGGTAGCGCTTTCTGCACCGTAAAAAGCAGCCCTTTTACGTTGATGTTAAAGATCTGGTCGAAATGTTCCTCTGTGATTGCGCCCAGCGGAGCAAAACTTCCTCCTCCGGCGTTGGCGAAAACGATATCGAGATACCCTTTCTCTTTTTGGATGGTGGCATAGAGCCGATCCAGATCCGCCAGGTTAGAGACGTCTCCTTGGACGCCAAGGACATTCCCGCCGAGGCGTTTTACGGCGGAATCAAGTTCAGCTTGTCGCCGGCCGGTGATGATCGCGTCAGCGCCTTCGCTGAGAAAGCGTTCAGCGGTGGCAAAGCCGAGGCCGGTGGTTCCGCCAGTAATAAGCGCTATTTTTCCGTTTAATTTACTCATGCTGTATTTTTCTTTTGTGACTGAGGGTTGCGGTCGACTAAATTGTTTCTTTTACAGTAACAATTTTGGGAACAATGCTGCGTGATTCTGGCCCGCAGCGCTGCGTTAGTTTGAGTCTGGGTAATACCCATCGAGCAGTTCTTCCTCGTTAAACCACGCAAAATAATTTCCCAAAAATCGTCAGCGGCGGAGTGGACAAAAAATGGCCACCGTTGGGACACATTTCATCGGTAAGAGGCGAGCATCGCATAGACTGCGACCCCGGTTACGGAAACGTAGAGCCAGATCGGAAACGTCCAACGAGCAATCCGGCGATGGGCCCGGAAGCGGCCGCTCAGCGAGAAGAAAAAGGTAATAAGAATCAGCGGAAGGGCCAGGACCGAAAGACTGATGTGGGAGATGAGCAGGCCGAAATAAAAGGGCCGAATCATACCTTGGCCATGAAAACGCATGTCACCGTGCAGGGCGTGATTGGTGATGTAGGTGACAAGGAACACGGTGGAGAAAACAAACGCCGTAAACATCGCAGCTCGATGGGCTTTGACCCGCTTGGTCCGGATGAAAACGAAGCCCGCAAGCAGCGCAAGCGCCGAGAGGGCGTTGAGCAGCGAATTGAGGGCGGGAAGGAAACGCAAATGTGTTCCGGCCACATCGGCAGGCGCATGAAAATAGACCAACCAGCAGAGAAAAAGACTGGCGACGGCACTGACCGCGACGATGACGCCTATGACAATCGGCGGAGTCCGGGTTTTGTTAGCAGCCAGGGTGGTCACGTTTTTTAGTGCGCTTGGCGCAGCGCCTATATGGTAAGGCTCCAAATCGTCCCTGAAAAGGCGGAAGCGGCTTGCTCGCAAGGCTGACCCCGGCGTATCCCTTATTCTTCACCCCTCATGCGCCCGATTGTGACGCAAGAAAACACCCTCATTTCCGCGCAAATGACTCGCGAACGAATCCGCAGAAATTATGCCTAAAGTACTTGTGACTGACAAGATTCAGCAAGCTGGTCTCGATGTCTTAGCTCAACGCAGCGGTCTCGTGCTTGATCGCTGCTGGGATCGACCGAGCGAGGAAGAGCTGGTTGATCGAATCCGTGATGTCGATGCTCTTCTGGTGGGCACAACGCCGATCACGGCAAAGATCATCGATGCCGGACGTCAACTGAAAGTAGTTTCGCGGCGCGGTGTAGGCTACGACAATATCGATTTGGCTGCCTTGCGGCGGCGCGGAATTCCGCTGGCGATCGTTGGTTTGGCCAATGCGTCCGCTGTGGCAGAGCATACGCTCTCGTTTATCCTGGCGCTGACAAAACAATTGATGGCCTACGACCGCGCAGTCAGAAGCAGCAACTGGGACTTTCGAAACACCCTGGTCGCCAATGATGTACTGGGAAAGATTTTGTTACTGGTTGGCTTGGGCCGGGTCGGCCGCGCAGTTGCTGTTCGTGCAGCTGCTTTTGGCATGCGGGTGATGGGTTATGATCCGTTTGTTCCGGAAGCTGCATTTCGTGAAGTGAAGATTGAACCGATTACGGATCTCGTTCAGGGATTGGCTGCGTGTGATTTCCTCAGTGTGCATGTACCATTGACCCCGGAAACCTGTGGATTGATCGGGCGGAAACAGCTCGCGGCCATGAAGCCGACCGCTTTCGTGGTGTCCACGGCTCGAGGTGGGGTGCTTGACGAAGTAGAGCTCGTCAATGCGTTACGGACGGGGCTCATTCGAGGAGCAGGATTGGACGTTTTTGCTGAGGAGCCGCTTCCGCCGAATCACCCGTTAATCGAATTGGACAATGTAATCCTGTCGCCGCACGTGGCGGCGCTGAGCTGGGAGTGTGCCCGGCGGATGGACGAAGTGGCAGCCCAGAACTGCCTCGACGCCATCGATGGGAAGCTGGATCGGGCACTGACTGTTCCGAATGAAGAATAAGCCCCGGTTTCGCAAACCACCATAATGGCGGCCGGCGTATTCATTGTCTTCAGGGCGGGAAGTTTTTCAGATAGTCACGGATTTCATTTCGTACTCGGCGAAACAGCTCCAAGCGTTTTTTCTCCGTGCCTTGAAACGCCGCCGGCTCATCAAAAGCGTGGTGAAGTCGTTTTTGCCTGACCGGGAAAGACCGGGCAGCTTTCCTTGGCCTTGTCGCACACCGTGAGCACGTAATCAAAAGATTGACCCTGAAACTCGTCCACGTGCTTCGAGCGATGAGTGGAAATATCAATACCAAGCTCTTTCATCACTGCAATCGCTTCTGGTCTAAGGTGCCCCGGGTTTGTCCCGGCGCTTTCGACTTCGAAACGGTCGGGCCGCATCATGAAGGAGCAATCCTTCAGCCATCTGGCTGCGGGCGGAATTCCCGGTGCAGAGAATCAAAACGCGTTTCTTCATGATCTTTCTCCAACCACCGTTTCAGTCATGATTACCCCAGCGCGGAGCTAAAATGAAGGCACCGTCACTTTCGATTCGGCGGGCTTGCTCGCACGGACAAAGGCGCTGAGAAACTTCCCGGCGACCTCTTTCGCCAGCTCATCGACGCTGTGGCCCCGAGCCGACAGGAAGCACCGCGCATCATCGATATTGTAGACACGCGTGGCCTCGATATCGATGTTCTCGAAACCCGCTTTGGCGAGTTTTGCGAGATAGTCATAATCGCTCAAAGCTCCGGCAACACAGCCCACCCAAAGCTCCATGCTTCGCTTGATTTTCGCAGGCACGTCGCCGCGGACGACGACATCGGAGACGGCAAAACGACCTCCCGGTTTAAGCACCCGAAACGCTTCCTGCAGTACGCGGTCTTTGTCGCCCGAAAGGTTGATGACACAGTTCGAGATGATGACATCCACCGAATTGCCAGGAAGCGGAATGTTCTCGATTTCGCCTTTCAGAAACTCGACGTTCGTTAAACCGCTTTTACTCTTATTCTCTTCCGCGAGCGCCAGCATCTCAGCGGTCATGTCGAGACCGAAGGCTTTCCCTGTCGGACCGACCCGGCGAGCGGAAAGCAGCACATCAATACCGCCGCCGGAGCCGAGATCGAGCACGGTTTCTCCTGACTTCAATTCAGCAAGCGCCGTGGGGTTACCGCAGCCCAGGGAGGCTTTGATGGCCGTGTCCGGCACTTCACCTTTCTGAGCCGGATCGTAGAGGTTTGAGGTTATCGGATCACATGACCCTTTCTGTGCCGGAGGACGGTCGTCGTCGCCGCAGCAACTGCCCGTGCCTGAGGCGGCTCGACGGGCCGCCTGTCCATACTTCTTCCGGACAACTTCTCTCACATTCGGCATACTCATTGGGTAGTTCTTTCCTAGCGGCAGACGGAGACAATCTTCTGAGGTTCGATGGCCTTGTTGCGCGTGCAGCATTCCGCGTAGAGAAACCGAAGCAGTTCTTGAAGCCTTTCGGCGTTGGCCGAATACCAGAGAAATGTCCCTTCGCGGCGGACCTTCACCAGCTCCTCGATTTTCAGCTTATCGAGATGGTGCGAAAGCGTGGAGCTGGGAATTTCGAGTTCATTGCCGATCTCACGAACAATCATGCCGTCCGGATATGCTGAAAGAAGCAGCTGCATGATCCGCAGCCGCGGCTCAGCGCCCATGGCCGAAAGCATTTCGGCATAACGAGTTACCTGTTCGAGACTCTGTTTTCTAATCATCAACCGCCGGGCTGCCTCAATACTTCCACAAGTATCGAAATACATGAGCGAGTCAAGCGACGTTTCAAGCATTCCTGTTCAAGGGCCCTCACCTATGCTAAAACTAGATCAACCCTATACCCCCTAGACTAAGCATGAAAATCTTCGATCCGAGGGTCATCTGTACGGCTGCATGTTTCCTGCTTGCCGGATCACTGAGTTCCGCGAAGACCTTGACCGTCCTCCTTTTGGCCAATGCCAGTACGCAAGATGTGATGCAAAAGTTTCTCAAGGAGTATGGACAGAACCATCCGGGGATTGATTTCAACGTATCGATTGTGCAATACAGCGCGCTCACCGCGAAGATCAATACGCTTGTTACCGCCGGTGAGCCTCCCGATATTCTGGAGGTAACAACGTCTTATATTCAGACGTTTGCCGAACAAGCCCTCGATTTGGCCAAGTACACAAACGGACCCGATCTGTTAAATCGGTACCTGCCAAGTTACCAGCCTTTCATCAGGTCGGAAAATAGAGTGATCGGAATTCCGATCGAAGCCACGGTCAATGGCCTTTTCTATAACAAGGAACTTTTTAAGGAAGCGGGCGCAAATGTACCAACGGATGCGGGTCACGTTTGGACCTGGCAAGAATTCAAGGACACGGTTCAAAAGGTAATGAAACTGCCATCCTGCCGGATTGGAGTGGCCTTCGATTGCAGCGTGCAGCGTTGGTCCAACCTGCTTTACCAGGCAAACGGCCGCTGGATTTCCCCCGATGGGAAGACAATCCTGCCGGATCGGGCCGCGGCTAAACATGCGCTGACTTATTTCCGCAGCTTGATCGAGGCAAAGCTTGTCCCCGGTTCTTCCTGGCCGGGTAAGACGGACGGAGGTCCACTCTTCCAGACCGGCGTTACCGCGCTCATGTGGGCTGGAAACTGGGAATTAAAAACGCTCCTGGGAAGCGGACCATCCTTCGCGTTTGGCACCACCTACTTCCCCAAGGATGCGATAAGAGCCGCGTGTCCTGGAGGCGAGTTTTTGATCGGGTTCAGCAAATCGCCGAATCATGACGATGCGGCGAAGGTATTGCTCTGGTGGGCCGAGCCATCCACGACAAAGCGTTATCTCGAAAGCCTCGGAGGTTCTCTCCTGAGTCCGATCAAAGACTTACCGATCAATTACGGAAAGTACGCCGAATACCTGAAGCCGATGCTGGACGATTTAGCGGTAACGCCGCAGTGGGTTTCGGAGGATCTGGCCAAGCCCGCTCTCAACCTTTTGCAGAATGACTTGCTCGATCAGTTGATCCTCTTCTCCACCGGAAGGAAGCCGCTGAACGACACGATCGCCGAGATTGAAAACCTGGGCTCCGGCGTTCTGCAACAGAATAAACCCGTAAGCAAATAGCAGCGGTTATGAATTCGCCGGATAACGCAATCTCCACACTGCCGACGGCATCCTCGTCGCGCGTGAAAGTTCCGTTCCAATGGGCGCCTTACCTGTTTTTGCTTCCCACGGTCGGCATCATGGCTCTTTTCAGCTTATATCCGATGCTTTACGGCATTTGGATGTCACTACACGACTTTGATGTTATTCACGGGACATTCAGGTTTATCGGGCTAGGAAATTACCTCAAACTGTTTCACGACGCGCAATTTGGTCAGAGTGTGGTGAATACCGCCTGGTACACGCTCACAGTGGTCCCGCTAATTGTCGCGGGAAGTGTCGCGATCGCCGTGTTTCTCCGCGAAAGCAGACCGGCGCGGTTGGTCGCTCGCGTCGGTTTTTACATCCCGTTTGTTTTGTCGCCGGTCGTGGTGGCGACTTCCTGGAAATGGCTTTTGAACGAAGATCTCGGCGTGATCGATGGATTCCTGAAGTGGGCGGGAGCTTCCACGATTCCGTGGTTGACGTCCGACCTTTCCGCGCGAGTTAGCGTTGTACTCATCAGCGTCTGGAATCTCGTCGGGTTTTATATGCTCATGGTCTTGGCCGGTTTAAGTCAGATCAGCCCGGACCTCTACGAAGCGGCCCGAATTGAAGGCGCTACCCGGTGGCAGCAATTTTGGCGAATTACCCTGCCGATGCTGAGGCCCACGCTTCTGTTGGTCCTTATCCTCGCCACGATTCACGCTACTCAAGCTTTTGAGATGATCCTGCTGCTCACGGCGGGAGGACCGGGCGACGCGACGCGGCTCGTGGTGCAGAATATGTATCAATCTGCCTTTGGACGTCTCCAGCCCGGCTATGGTGTGGCCCAGGCCGTTGTCCTGCTGCCGGTGATCCTGATAGTCGCCTGGCTGCAGATGCGGCTCTTCAAAAAGGAGGGGATCATTTAGTGCCAGTGTCAGTGCTAGTGCCAACGGGAGCGCTGCTCGCCGGTGATGCGTCAATTCAGATATGCACCGTCCACTGGGACCGTCTGGCCGGCCGGCATTGTTAAACGCAACACCATGCCATTATTTATGAAACGGTGCACGATGTGAACAGAGACAAGCAAGCGAGCAGGAATCTCGGGAAAGCCGTCTACGATTGTTGTGCGATCGTTGTTTGCCTCATTTTCCTGATTCCGGTGATTTGGGTTCTTTTTTCCGCGTTTCAACTACCGAAGCATCTGTTTACCTTTCCACCAAGTTTTGATCCCCGGCAATTTAGCTGGATTAACTTTAAGACCGTCTTTGCGACCGGCGACGTGCCGCGCTATGCGATGAATTCGCTGATTGTGGCGACATCGAGCAGCCTGATCACTGTCCTGGCGAGTTCTATGGCAGGATTCGCGCTCGCGAAATATCGGTTTTTGGGGCGCCATGTTATCTTTCTGCTGATCATTAGTGTGCTTTTAGTTCCGTTGCAGGTCTTAATGGTGCCGGTTTTTCTGATTTTGAAAGCCTTGGGTTGGATTAACAGTTTGATTGGTATCATCATTCCGCCGGCGGCTACAGCGACGGGAACATTCATGATGCGCCAGTACATCCTGGGCATTCCGGATGAGTTGCTGGAAGCTGCTCGCATGGACGGCGCTTCGGATTGGAAAATCTATTGGCGCGTTATTCTACCACTATCCGCTCCAGCTTTGGGAGCGGTCGGAATTCTGAGCTTCACCTGGCGCTGGAATGATTATCTGTGGCCGTTGATCGTTATCAGTAACCAGAAGAACTTTACGTTGCAGCTTTCATTAGCCAACCTGGTAGGAACGAATACGGTTGAATGGGGCACCTTGCTGGCCTACGCCACCCTGGCGATGCTGCCGGTCCTTGTTGTCTTCATTTGCTTTCAGCGGTATTTTCTAAAGGGATCGCTGAGCGGAGGCGTTAAAGGATAGACTTGGCATTCCCAGTGGCTGGCAATGCCATAGCTAGACGTATTTCGTCTGCGGACGGCTTGAAGGGAGCGGACGAGTCCGCAATAGGAGTAGGCAGAGCCCAATCACCCAAGGTACTCAACTTGATTGTTCTTGTCGCGCACCGCCACGGACGCGCCCGGATCGGCAAGCAGCAGAGTCAGTGCCGAACCGTCCGCAAAATTCAGCGTGAACTCTGCGCCGTCCTCCTGAATTGCCTTGATCGTACCGCCTGGAGGAATGTTTGCGATGCCAACCGTCTTCACTTTCATCGTCGACTGATCAGCGAACGAAATAATTACGTTGCCCGATTCAACGGTTGCAACGCGAACGGTTCGCCCTCCAATAACGTTCGTTAGCTTATTGTTTCTTGGCATAAACTATCGACCGGCCCTGCCCGCAGGCGAAAACCCGCTATCAACAGCGTCGATCTCGGTCATGAACGTCCCCTCTGGTTCTTCCGTAAAACCGTGAACCCGGCCTCCAGTATTTGCCCGAGCGCGTGTTCACCCAGACTTCATCTGCGGAGGCGGTTTCGGCGGAAACCGGTAGCGCGCGCACCTGCGACGCCGGCGGCGTTTCGGCGACATACTTCTGATATGCTTTAATCCAGTGGGTAGCGATCTCATGCTGAGCGGTCTGGAGGTCGACCTTCTCGTTGCAGACGAGATTATACAGTCTTCGCTCCAGCACATCCTTCACATACGCATTCCAGGGCGAAGTGTTGTATGATTGGCTCGGCAAACCCCCGCGCAGAAAAGCATATCGAGCGAAGCGGAGAAAGCCAAAAGAACTTTACGCTGCAGGTATCGATCGCCAATGTAACGAGAAGAGAGGAGGAAAGTTGGAGGATCGGGTATGGAAACAGTAAGACTCGGAATTGTCGGCCTTGGATCGATGGGATCCGTCCATGCGCGAGCCATCGCGGACGGCAAAGTGCCACGATGCCAATTAACCGCAGTGTGTGATCTGAAGGCTGAACGTCTTCAGGCGTTCTCATCGGCCGAAGGGTTTCTTTCCGTGAGCGATTTCCTGCGGTCATCGGAAACAGATGCGGTGCTGATTGCGACGCCACATTACTCTCACACGACGATCGGCATCCAGGCGCTCGGAACCGGCCGGCACGTGCTCGTTGAAAAACCTATTTCAGCTCACAAACTGGATGCCGAACGTTTGCTGGCGGCCCATCGCGGTACTAATCAAGTGTTTGCCGCAATGTTCAACCAGCGGACGGACCCTTTCTTTCTCAAGCTTCGTCAACTGGTGCAGTCCGGCGTTCTCGGGGCGATCAGGCGAGTCAGCTGGACGATTACCGACTGGTTTCGGACTGAAGCATATTACCAGTCGAGCGACTGGCGAGCTACTTGGGCCGGCGAAGGAGGCGGGGTTTTGCTGAACCAGTGTCCGCACAATCTGGATTTGTTCCAATGGATCTTCGGAATGCCTGAAACTGTCCGTGCCTTTTGCCATTTTGGCAGGTACCACGATATCGAAGTCGAGGACCACGTGACGGCGTATCTTGAATACTCGAACGGGATGACGGCCGTATTTACCGCTTCAACGGGGGAAGCACCGGGGACGAACCGGCTCGAAGTGGCGGCTGAGCAAGGTAAAGTCATCATCGAAAATGATCAGTTTCTCTTTACACGCAACGAGGTGCCCATGAGCGAATTTTCGCGGACAGACCCAGGTCGCTTTTCGACGCCTGCCACTTGGGATATCCGGATACCGATTGTTGGACACGGCCCACAGCACAATGGGATTCTCGCGAATTTTGCCGCGGCCATCCTGGACGGAGCGCCTTTGATTGCGCCTGCGCATGAAGGTATTTTTTCCTTGGAACTGGCAAACTCGTTTCTGCTCTCGAGTTTGGAAAATCGCTCAGTCCGACTTCCGCTGGACGGAGCATTGTTCGAAGAACATCTCAAAAAGCTGATCGGTTCATCTGATCGGCGGAAGCCGAAAGTTATCCGGGAAGTTTCCGACGACATGGCCAAATCTTTTCGGTGACGAAATGCGATCTTCTTAAATTATGAGTCAAACAGGTTACGATTACGCTCCGAAAGGTAAACCCGCGCCCGTGTGCCGGCCGGGTGAATTTAAATTTGCGGCCGTGGCTCTCGATCACGGCCACATTTATGGCCAGTGCAACGGGCTCGTGGAAGCAGGCGGCGAACTATGCTGGGTATTCGATCCCGATCCGCTCAAAGTCGAAGAGTTCCGCAAGAAATTTCCTCAAGTAAAGGTTGCCAAGGCGCTGGACCAGGTGCTGGAGGATCCTGGAATTCAACTCGCCGCGGCCGCCGCGATCCCGTCGGAGAGAGGGCCTCTCGGCGTGCAGGTGATGCGAGCCGGTAAACATTATTTTACCGATAAAACTCCATTCACTGAGCTGCGCGCAACTTGCGGAGGCGCGACGGGTGGCGGCAGAGACTGGAAAGAAATACATGGTTTACTACAGCGAACGTCTCCATGTCGAATGCGCGGTGTTCGCCGGTGACTTAATTGAGCAAGGCGCGATCGGCCGGGTGGTCCAGGTCCTTGGGTTAGGGCCGCATCGCCTAAGCGCCGAATCACGGCCGACCTGGTTTTTTGAAAAGGCGAAGTACGGCGGAATCTTGTGCGACATCGGCAGCCATCAGATCGAGCAGTTCCTTTTCTACTCCGGAGCCTGCGACGCCACCGTCACTTCGGCGCGGGTTGCCAATTACGCAAATAAAGAGTACCCGGAACTGGAGGATTTTGGTGACGCAACGTTGGTTGCCGACAACGGTGCTGCCTCCTATTTCCGCGTGGATTGGTTAACCCCCGACGGCCTGCGCACGTGGGGCGATGGACGCACGTTATTCTCGGAACCAAGGGTTACATCGAGATGCGAAAGTATATTGACGTTGGTCGTGAGGCGCAGGGTGATCAGCTGTTTTTGGTTAACGAAGAAAGGCGAGCAACACTTCGCGCTCGCTGGAAAAGTCGGCTTTCCTTTCTTTGGCCGGTTAATTCTTGATTGCCTGAACGGAACCGAAGCAGCGATGACCCAGGACCACGCATTCAAGGCGGCGGAGCTGTGTCTCAAGGCTCAGGCTGCTGCTCAACGCATCGAGTAAGGCTTTTTCTCACACGCTGATCGTTGGGAGCGGTAGGGATAAGCTTCCGACTACGGACAAGCCTTCGTCGCGACTCGGATATGGAATGGCGCAAAAGTTCGACCGGAGGGGCATTAGTTAGGCTTGCGGAGGTGGCCTGCTCGCGGTAGGGATGAGTTCCTGCTCGTCCGGATCGGGATGTGATCCAACCTAAGAGGTCAAGCGGGAGCTTGCCCCTACCGATCCCGGGTATTGTGAGACGATCTCTTTATTCGAGCTGCTTTCGCAGTGGCATCAAGGAGCTCACGTAGTCCCTACTTTGAGCAAAAGCTTTCCACTCGTCTTACGCGATTCGAGGTCGACCTGGGCGGCGCCTGCCTCCGCTAACGGGTAGACGTGGTGTATCCGCACCTGGAGCTCTTTTCGAGCCAACCGGTCGAAGAGTTTGTTGGCGCGCCCGAGTAATTCTTCACGATTAGCGATGTAGTGCGAAAGGCTCGGACGGGTTAAGAACAACGATTTTGGCTGGAGCAGCGCAACATCGAAAGGCGGTACACGACCGCTCGATTGACCGAACAGAGCGAGCATTCCGCGAGGTCGCAACGATTCCAGGCTGCCGGCAAACGTCTGCGCCCCGACCGAATCATAGACTACATTGACGCCTTGGTTCTGAGTCGCCGCGCGCACGGCAGACGCAAAGTCCTCCTCCGTGTAGCGAATCGCCAGATCAGCGCCTGCATTCCAGGCCAGCTGCGCTTTTTCTTCAGTCGAGACCGTGGTGAAGACTCGCGCTCCTTTGCGTTTAATCAGCTATATCAGGAGGAGGCCGACGCCGCCTGCGCCCGCATGAACGAGCGCCGTATCGCCGGCTTTCACCGGATACGTGCTCGCGGTCAGGTATTCAGCCGTCAAACCCTGCAAAAGGGCCTGCGGCGGTGGAGAGTTCAACCTCGTCGGGCACGGGGATAAGTTTCCAGGTCGGCACGGCGGCAAACTCGGCGTACGCGCCCGAAAAATCTGTCCAGCCACTCGCGTGCCCGGCGCGAGTTCTCCTCGCTCGACAACTCCGGCCCCCTCCATTCCTGGCGTGAAAGGCAGTGATACTTTGTAGAGGCGTTGATAAATGTCCAGGAAATTCACTCCGGCCGCGTGCACGCGGACCAGGGATTCGCCTGGTTCCAATTCGGGCAAATCAATCTCTTCAATCTGCAGGACCTCGGGGCCACCGTGCGAATGAACTCGAATCGCTTTCATGCTAGCAACGCTAACCTGAAAAACGCAGCAGTTCATTATAGTACGCAGGAGTGAGCGCGGTGAATTGGATGCAACGCGATCGGTCCAGATCTTTTGGCCGCGCCGCGCGAAGCCTGCTAATAGTGGAGTCACGATGGGTATCAAATCGGACCAATGGATCCGCCGGATGGCGCTCGAAAAATCCATGATTGATCCTTTCGCGAGTGCGCAGGTGCGTCGGAACGAAGCGGGTGGTTCGGTGATCAGCTACGGGCTGTCCAGCTACGGTTACGATCTGCGGGTCTCGACCGAGTTCAAGATTTTCATCAACGCATTTAACACCGTGGTCGATCCGAAAGCATTCGATGAAAAATCGTTTGTTGATCTGGACACCGATGTCTGCGTGGTGCCGCCGAACTCATTCGCCTTAGGTCGCAGTGTCGAATACTTCCGTATTCCGCGCGAAGTTCTGACGATTTGCCTGGGTAAATCAACCTATGCGCGCTGTGGAATCATTGTGAATGTCACCCCGCTTGAACCGGAATGGGAGGGACACGTGACTCTGGAGATTTCGAACACGACACCGCTGCCGGCGCGCGTATACGCCAATGAGGGCTTGGCTCAGGTGATTTTTCTGGAGGCGTCGGAAGTATGCGAGACGTCGTATGCCGATCGGTCGGGCAAGTACATGGGACAACGCGGGATCACGGTGGCGAGAGGATGATAGAGGCGAAGAGCCAGAACATGCGGCTCCGGAACTCCGGCAACTCCTAAACTCCTAGACTTCTCGCAAAGTTCGCTGGATGATTGCCGTCCCTAAATATGCGCCACACAATTTCAGTCCTGGTGGAAAACCGTTTCGGCGTCCTCGCTCGAGTTGCCGGAATGTTCAGCGGGCGCGGCTTTAATATCGATAGTCTGAATGTCGCGCCGACAAACGATCCTTCAACATCGCGGATGACGATCGTAGTCCGTGGAGACGATACCGTGCTGGAACAGGTAACCAAGCAGCTCAATAAGCTCGTCGACATTATCGAGATTCAAGACTTTCGTGATGGCGAGTATGTCGATCGGGAGCTGGTCATGCTTCGGGTCAACGCAGACTCCGACAATCGTTCGGAAGTGATGCAGATCTGCGACATTTTCCGCGCAAAGATTGTCGATGTGCAGCCTCGGCGGCTCGGCATCGAGATCACCGGCAACGAAAGCAAGATCAGCAAATTCCTGCGGTTGATGGACAACTTTGGCATCAGCGACGTGACCCGGACCGGGAAAGTCGCCATGGCACGCGTCGAATAGTTTTCCCGCGTTTAAGAAGCAAGTAACTATTTATGGCAGCAAAAGTATACACTGATAAAGACGCCGATCTTCAGCACCTGCAAGGAAAGCTATGCGGAGTTATCGGATTCGGCTCCCAAGGGCACGCGCACGCGCTCAATCTGAAGGACAGCGGAATTGATGTGGCGGTAGGATTATACAAAGGCAGTAAATCAATCCCGACCGCTCAGGATCATGGGTTTGAAGTTCACGAGGTCGCGGAGCTGGCCAAAAAAGCCGATGTACTGTTCTTCGCGACGCCCGACCTTCGGATCTCCTCGATTTTTCGCGATGAAGTAAGCCCGCATCTCCAAAAAAATCGGACGCTGCTTTTCAGTCATGGGTTCGCGATTCATTTTGGGACGGTCCGGCCGCCTGCCGATGTCGATGTCATCATGGTCGCGCCCAAAGGGCCCGGGCATATCGTGCGCCGCCAGTATCTGGAAGGCAAAGGCGTCCCGGCGCTTATCGCGGTCCACCAGAACCCGTCTCGACAGGCGAAGAAGGTGGCCCTCGCCTGGGCAAAAGGAATCGGCGCCACTCGAGCCGGAGTCCTGGAGACCTCCTTCAAAGAAGAGACCGAGACCGATCTGTTCGGCGAGCAGGCTGTGCTCTGCGGCGGTTTAACGTCGCTGGTCCGGAATGGATACGAGACCCTCGTCGAAGCCGGTTACCAGCCGGAGATGGCCTATTTTGAGTGTCTCCATGAACTGAAGCTGATTGTCGATTTGATGTACGAGTCCGGCATTGCGGGAATGCGTTTCTCGATTTCGGAGACGGCCAAGTGGGGCGATGTTTCCGTGGGTCCGGTGATCGTCGATCTCGCGGTGAAGAAGAAAATGGAGCGGACGCTCAAGGACATTCAATCGGGTAAATTTGCCAAAGGTTGGATCGCCGAGGCGGAAGCCGGGTTTCCTAATTACAAACGGCTTTTGAAAGAAGGGGAAGGGCACTCAATCGAAAAGATTGGTAAACGGCTTCGCTCATTAATGCCCTGGATCCAGAAGAAGAATATCAAAGGCGCGCAGGCAGCGTACTGATAGCGGATAGCCAATGACCGATAGCCGATTACGAATCGGCTATCGGCGATCGGCTATCAGTCATCTCACTCAAAGTACCGGCGATGGACTTGCCGGCGCGCGGAAGCTGGCCTCAGATTTTTCTCATCGATTTCCGCCGCGAGACGAAACAGCTCATGGGCAGTCATCGGCTGAGATTTTCCGGTACCTCGCCGTCGATTTCCCTCATTATCTTCCGGAGCGAGACTTCGGAATTCTGTTTCCCTATCCGTCCTCGCCGTGCTGAACATTTCCTTGTCCATACCGACCGCGCCTTTCTGATATTAAAACCGACCTCGACGGGTAAATCGCTCGCCACGCCCGCCAAAGGCGATTAGGATAGCTCAAAGCTCTGGCAAAAACCACCTTATTGTTGAAGCAGGGTCCGTAATTCTTCGATCCGCTGGCTGAACACCTCGATAGCTTTCTCTACCGGCGCGGGGGAGGCCATATCTACGCCAGCATTTGACAGAGTCTCGATCGGGAATTCCGAGCCCCCTGATTTCAGAAAGCCAAGGTAAGCATCCCGCGCGCCCGCAACTCCTTTGATTACGCGATCCGCCAGGGTGATCGCGGCGGAGACGCCCGTTGCGTATTTGTACACGTAAAACGCTGAGTAAAAGTGCGGAATGCGAAGACACTCGATCTCGAGCTCGGAATCGAGGGTAAAGTGGGGCCCAAAATAGGCCTCGAGCAGCGTTCGATAAAGTTGTTTGAAGGTCGCCAAGGTGAGCGGCTCGCCTCTTTCCTCAATCTCATGGGTTTGCGTTTCGAATTCGGCGAACATCGTTTGGCGGAAAAGCACGCTGCGGATGTCCTCGATACGCCGATCGATTAGATAAGCGCGCAACTCGGGCTCTTGTGCGCGTTCCAACAGGTAATGGGTCAGCAGTTCTTCGTTAAACGTTGAGGCGACCTCGGCCAGAAAGATTGGATAGCTGTATGTCTGGAAAGGCTGATGAGATTGTGAAAGCCAGCTATGCATGGAGTGGCCGGCTTCATGTGCCAAGGTGAAAACGTGAGAAAAAACATCGGCCTGATAATTCATCAGGATGTACGGAGGATTACCATAGCTGGAGGACGAGAAAGCGCCGCTGCGTTTCCCCTTGCTCTCGTATCGGTCGATCCAGCGCGAGTTCAGTCCGGCTCGAAGAGGATCGACATACTCCGGACCAAGCGGCGCGAGTGACTCGGTCACGAGAGCCGCGGCTTCATCGAACGGAACATTTTTGCGAACTGCCGGCACGAGCGGCACAAAAGTGTCGTACTGGTGCAGGTCGGCCAGCCCAAGGACTTCCTGGCGCAGATCATAGTAGGCATGGAGCGCGGGTAAATTTCGGCGAACCGCAGCGACCAGGCTGTCGTAGATTGTAAGAGGAACTTTGTCGGGAAACAGCGCTGCTTCGCGGGCAGAACCGAAACTCCTTGCGCGGGCATAGAACGCGTCGCCTCGAATTGAGGCGGCAAGAGCGGAAGCCAAGGTGAACTGGTGATCTTGAAATTCGCGGTAGAACTGATGAAAGGCCTTCCGGCGGACCTCGCGGTCAGAGCGTTGGAGCAAAGAAAAAAAACTGCTCTGCGAGAGAGGAACCTCCCGGTTATCTTCGTCTCGCACCGTGCCAAATTGCATGTCGACATTGGTGAGTTGCGAAAAGGTCTCGCCATGCCCCCGGACCACACTGCTGCTGGCCGCCAGAAGCCGCTCTTCTCCCTCGGACAAGGTGTGCGCGCGATAACGCCGGATCTTCGCGAGGGGAATTCGCCACTCGCTGAGGATCGGATCATGCCGGTAGTCCTCAAAGCGGTCATCCGGAATCTGCTGAATCGCCGGGACCACGAACGATGACGACTCGCGGGCGCGCGTGAAAAGGTTGGTAAGTTCGGCTTGGCGGGCGAGGTTTTCGTCGTTGGAACTATCCTCAGCGGCCCGGAGCGAAGCGTAGTGCCCCAGGCGTTCCGCCAACGAATCCAGAGATTTCTCCAGTTCCAGGCAGGCAAGGAGGTCTTGTGCGGATCGACCGAGTCGCCCCTTGAACTCGCTGAGCCGGGGATACTCGGCTCGATAGTGTTCCAGGTTTTGGCGATAATCCTTCTCGGAGGCAAAGAGCGCTCGGAGATCCCAGGTATCAGGTTCGGCAATTTCAGAGCGAAGCGGTATCGTCGCGGAGGTCATGAAGAGACAGTGAAATCGCAGATCGCAAATCGCAAATCGCAAAAGAGACTGAATTGAGAATCCAAGATGTTCACGGGTTTGCGATTTGCACCATCGCTTGGGTCGATTTTAAAGCTAAGCGCGGGGGTGAGCCGCGTCGTAGGCCTTGCGCAGGCGCTCTGTCGTGACCTGAGTATAGATCTGCGTGGTGGAGAGGCTGGCATGGCCCAGGAGCGTTTGCACGCTGCGCAGATCGGCGCCGTTATCGAGCAAGTGGGTAGCAAAACTGTGCCGCAGCTTATGCGGGCTCACCGGTAACTGGATACCGCTTTGCTGCAAATATTTTCGGAGAATCAGCCAGACCGAGCGCGCTGAGATGCGCTTTCGGAGCTTGCTTATAAACAGCGGCCCAGTGTTGACCCCTGCTTCCAACCGGTACTTCTGAATGGCGTTCAGCGCGATTTGGCCGACGGGGACGATTCGCTCTTTTCGGCCTTTGCCGAGAACGCGGACCGACTCCGTGAAAGTATCGACGTCAGACACGTTCAGGGCGACGAGTTCGCTGAGCCGCAACCCGCTGCTGTAAAACAGTTCCAGCATAGCAATATCCCGCCTCGCGGCCCACGACGGCGCCTGATTTTTTCTAGGCACGCCGGCCGGCAGCGCCAGTAGTTCCTCGATCTGCGGCACCGACAAGACGACCGGGAGTTTCTTTTCTCTCTTTGGCAACTGGACTTCTTTCAGCGGATTCGAACTGAAGCCGGCGCGCTCAGTCAAATAGCGGTAGAAACTGCGCAAAGCGGCAAAGGTCAACCGAACGTAAGAGCGGGCCATTTCCAGTTTCATGCACTCGAGCAAAAAAGCGCGAAACTGGTTGGCGGTAGCGGTCGGCCAGGGGTTTTGGTTGCCGGAGAATGCCCGAAAGTTTTCCAATGCATGCCGGTACGCAAGAATCGTGTGAGAGGAAGCGTTCTTCTCGACCTGCATGTACTGAAGGTACTGCTCGAGTAACCGATCTTTCTTCGCAGTCGCCACTGAGGGTAAGACTAGAAAACCGTGCTGAAGGTGTCGAGCCGGGAGTCCCGCGTTCCGGCTCCCGAGTGTGGAGTCCCGAGTGTCGGGCCGGGGTACACCCTTCGACCGCCGTAACGCTGTTGCCGGCTGACCGACCTTAACAGAGCGACCTGCAATTCGTTGCTCGGGACGCGGGACCCGGGACTCGCGACACTCGGGACCCGGAACCCGAAACCTACCGGCGTCCGATCGGATCGCTTAGATGAGCCGGTTGGGCGGTAGAGCCGACCTCGCCTCCTCGTGCCGTCGCACGACTGAACCGCAAGGTCGCCGCCCTTGTTTCGATGCCATCCGGTGAGGTCGCCCGAATCGGGATTTCGAAATGTCCATCCGGCAATTTGAAATGATAGCGGAACGAACCGTCCGGCTGAAGCTCGATCGGTTGGCCATCGACCGTAACCTTCGCTCTCGGATCCGTGCCACCGTAGAAAATGACCTCGGCGTTTACGTGGAGGAAAAAGGCTCGCTCGCCATAGGCTGGCTGACCGCTCCAGCTCGCCCCGACTTCACTGGAAAGGTTGGTCTCGCTGAAGAGCTGATTCCAGCTCGACAGTTCGAATTGAAGACCACTCCAACCGGCAGCAACCGCGGAACTAAGTTCAGCCGATCCGAGTCCGAGGCCTGAAACCTCCGCGGAGCTCAGTCCGAGAGGAAAAGTCTCCGAAGAGCTGAGGCCGAGCGATTGTTCGGAAGCCAAACCATAAGAGCTTGTCTCCGCGGCACCGGGGATGGACAAAGGGCGTTCGCTTACTTCTCTCGAGCTCAGACCAAAAGAACTGGCTACTGATTGCCAGCTCCCGCCGAGTGCTGCCTGCTGCCAACTTGCTCCGACCTCGCTACCGGCTTTCGCGGCGAGCATCGACTCGCTGCCGATACCGGCGCCGAGGGAAGATTCGCCGCCGACCGCACCCAGTGATGATTCGCCTCCCAGTCCGGCAGCTTGAAAACTGCTGACGCCCGCGCTGAACAACTCCCGGGCCAGAGCTTCGCGTATCGAACCGCTGAAAAGACTCGATTCAGCCGGCAACAACAGTTCGGCTAGCCGGCTTTTGGCCAGAATTTCGCTCGCCGATTCGGAATTGAGCCTCGAACGAATCTCTTGTTGCAGAAAGCTCGAGAGTTCCGCTGAGCTTAAGGAAAACAATTGGTCCAGGGTTTGTTTGCCGAGCAACGCTTCCAGGACCCTGATCTGATCGGACGCCCAGCTCGAGGGTTCTCCAAAAGTGCCTCCGGCATCCCTCTGCTGAAGACGGCTCAATGCTTCCGCCAGCGGTTGGCCCGATCGGCGTGCGGCGGCAATCACGTCCAGCAGAAGGTTAAAACTCAAATGGAACGGCACGGTGGCAAACTTTGCATCCCAGTCCGGACTCACCGACTCAGGAGGGGTGTGCGCCGGCCCAGCGGACCCGAGTTCGCGCCACTGTCCCGAGCTGTCAGTAAGACCAAAAACGATCCGGTAACTGGCATTAGCGGCCCGGACCGGGATGTACCAGTTCCGGGCGATCTCATTCAGCTCGATGATTGACTCAAGCTCGTCTTCCCGAAAAACGCGGAGCTTCAATTGCCGCTCGGCCGGGAATTGCGAGTAGTCGAAATCCCAGTAGGTGAAGAGCCAGTGAGGATCGCGGGCGATGAGAAAGATTTGCGGCTCGGCTTTTGGCAATTCGCCGAGCGACTCGAATTCCGGGCTCAAAGCAGGATCGGTTGCCGGAAGGTATTTCGAGCTTTCCTCTTCGTACTCATTTGGCACCACGGGCTTCGGCGCAATGCGAAATCCGTTTTGGTTGTCGCCCGATTCGTTGCTCATAAAAATCATTCCTCCTGGCCCGCTACCGCTCCCCCGGGGACAGGCCCCGGCAAAGATTACCCCCGGGGACAGGCCCCGGCAAAGATTAGGAGAAACGTCGGCGAAGGCAAATAGGTTTTTTTCAGTGCGCAAAACGTGAAACGCGAAACGTGAAACGCCCTAACCTCAGCGCGCACCCGACATCGCTGACGCTTCGGTCAGCGACGAACTCCTGGCCGTCAGTCCGGCCAGGTAAGGATTGCGAACAGGCAGAGCCGTGGCTGCCTGAATATTGGTGGGATATTCGAGACGCGAAAAGATGGCATAAGCGATGCGCGATCGCGGAACGACTTTCTCGCCGAACCCGCCAGGTTTGTTGCTGGACCAGAAACGCACCATATTAACGCCTCCCTTTTGTTCCTGGCCGAGGTAGATAACGGAATGCCCGTGTTCGCTCCGACCCACATTGTCCGTCCAGAAGATCTTCATAAAGTCGCCGGGACGCGCGTCGTTGAAAGAAGTGAAATTGGATCCGAGCCGCAGTTCTCGAAAAAGGCAAGCGGTCCCTGGTCCATTGGCGTTCCACCGGCCCCAAATTCCTGAGCCGTCCGGTTGATCATGGACCGCCAGAGCACGCGCGAGCGAACTGTTCATCTGTGCTGGAGCAAGGCGCTGCAAGGCCTCGAGAAAGACCAGATACGTTGCCTCGGAACAAAAACTCGGGTGCGCGTCAGCCGGATCCACTTCCAGGGTACCTCCGCTGACCCGGACCGCGGTTTGGAGACGGCGCATTGCCTCGGACGTCGCGAGATAACCGCCCCCGGACGGCATTGTGCTGATGAGCGAGACGATGAGGTGGTTAGGGTTCTCCTGGGCCAACAGCGCTGAGCTGGCGAGAACAGAAAAGATCAAGACAAGCGTGCAGGCCTTGGGCGGAAGGTTACGAAGCTTTGGGAAGTTCAAGGAAGTTCAGGTTTCTGGCGGCGATCGATCATTGACTTCGGTAAAGTGAAGGATGTTGCGCGAGCTCAAAAACACCGGCACTATAACGAGTTTCTTCATACTGACAAACGAAGCGCACCGTCGACAAATTGGGCCAGTGGTTCCTACAGGTCTCAGGGGACTCATGGGTCCTGTGCGACCTATCCGGGATGAGAGCGTCCCGTTCGAAGAAAGGAGCTCCTGGCGCAGGGGCGCAGTTTCCTCCAGAAAAGGATAGTAGTGATGCGTGTCCGGGAAAACGTGAGAAGATGAGCGTGAGACCATGAATTGGCTTTTTGTCACTATTTATCACTCGGCAGCAATGTTCTGGGAGACGCTTTGGGCTCTGGTGCTGGGCTTTACCATTTCCGGGGCTTTGCAAGTATTTGTCAGCAAGGAGCAGATGGCGCGGAAGTTTGGCCAGACGAATTGGCGCTCGATGGCACTTGCTACGCTGTTTGGCGGGGCCAGCAGTTCCTGCTCCTATGCAGCCGCCGCGGCTGCCCGAAGCGCTTTCCGCCAAGGTGCCGCGCTCATCCCAGCTTTGGCTTTCATGTTCGCTTCCACCAATCTGGTGATCGAGCTAGGCGCGATTCTCTGGATACTGATGGGTCCGATTTTTGTGCTCGCTGAAGCGCTGGGAGCGATTCTGCTGGTGCTCCTGATCTGGCTTTGTGGGAAGCTGTTCTTCCCAAAGGATCTCGAAAAATCAGCGCGCGCGCACACCGAAAACCTGAGTGAGGAAGGCTGCCACACCCATCATCATGGCAGCGAACACCAGGACCGGTGGACAGAGGTAGCGTTCGCGTTCGTGATGGATTGGTCGATGCTTTGGAAAGAGATTCTCGGCGGCTTCCTAATTGCCGGATTTCTCGCAGTGCTCGTGCCGCACGACTGGTGGAAGAGTCTTTTCCTGCAGAACGGTCCGGCTTGGTTGCGCCTGATCGAGAACGCCGTGGTTGGTCCGCTGATCGCCATCGCCAGTTTCGTGTGTTCAATCGGCAATATTCCACTGGCCAGTCTCCTGTGGAGCGGCGGTATCAGCTTTGGTGGCGTGATAGCATTTATCTACTCCGACCTGATTGTGATCCCGCTCATCTTGATCTATCGAAAATATTACGGGGAGCGAGCCGCTTTTTTCATTGTCAGCACGATGTTTCTCTCGATCGTGATCGCGGGTATCAGCGTCGATTTGCTCTTCGCCAGCCTGCATTTGATCCCGACCGGGCCGCGGCCGCAAGACGCCATTTCGATGGCCCGGTTTGACTGGAACTACCCAACCTGGCTGAACTTTGCGGCGATCGCCTGGGCTGGATGGTTGATTTTTCTTTACCGCAGATCAGCACGCGCTGCTGGGGCACACAGCTCGGCCGAGCATTTGCCTGAGCATCATCACTAGCGGGTAGAGCAAAACTTTAGAACGTGTTTGGAAGTTCGTTCTCGCTAATGCTCGAATGAAGAAATTGTCTCACAACCCCAATATCGGTACAGGCAAGCTCCCACTTGACCTCCTAGTGCCTAATTGCGTAAGTTAGTTATATGTATGGCGACTTTCCCCTGGTGTACCTGGGATTTGGTCCATTCGAAGGGAGCCGCATTGTTATTGTAGTTCTTGATGAAGGTGTCGATGGCGTTGCGCAGCTCTGCCACGCTGGTGAAGTTTGCCCCCTGGAGGGCTTGGCGGCTCAAGATACTAAACCAGATCTCAATCTGGTTGAGCCAAGAAGCGTGGGTTGGAGTGAAATGAAAATGCACATTGGGGTGAGCCTTCAACCAGCGATCTTGCTTTGGCTTATGGGTCGCAAGGTTGTCTAAGACCACATGAATTTCTTTGTCGAGATTTCCGGCAACTACCTGGTTCATAAACTCCAGGAATTCCCGTCGGCGCTGGCGCCGGTAATGACCAGCCTGCACTTGGCCGCTGGCAATGTTGAGGGCGGCAAAGAGAGTGGAGGTGCCATGGCGCTTGTACTCGTGGCTAAAACCCGTCAGCGCCCTGCCATTGGGCAAGCGAATCCAACCTTGGGCTCTTTCCAGGGCTTGAATGGCTGGTTTTTCATCAATGGCCAAGATGAGCGCATTCTGGGGCGGATTGAGATAAAGACCGACAATGTCAGCGGCCTTGCGCACAAACTCCGGATCGGTGGAAATGCACCAGCTGCGGCGCCGTTCCAATTCAATGCCTTGTTGGCGCAAAATGCGCCAGACTTGATCGGAGGAAACATCGGCCAGACTCTGCGCCAGCAGTCGCCCATTCCAGCGCCCGTAGCCCGCCGGTGGATCTTCATCCAGCAGCGCCAAGACCCGCTTGACCGTCATTTGATCATACTTGGCCGGCTTTCCACTGCGTGGCGCGTCTTCCAAGCCAGCCAGGCCTTGGCGCACAAAGCGCCGCCGCCATTTACTCACCGTCACCTCGGGAATGCGCAGGCTCTTGGCAATCGCACGTCCACTCAAGCCCGCTGCCGCCTTCAAGATAATCTGACTCCTGACCTTGAGCCGGTGTTCGACCCGTTGCGCTCGACTCCAACCCTCCAAGAGCTTGCGGTTTTCCACAGAAAGTTTGATGCGACCCGTTGCCATCCATCCAACAAATCATAATTTTTCATAAATATAAAGAACTAAAGCAACTAAGTACTAGTGTTGGATCACAGCTCGCTCTGGACGAGCGGGAGCTCATCCCTACCGCTCCTCGTCCTTAATGCCGCGCCGAAAGCGGCTCGAATGAAGAGGCTGTCTCACAACATCCGCTAACCCACGACCGGTAGGGCGAAAATTCATTCGAGCGCCAGCGAGAACTTGTTTGAGCCGTCTTGGAGGCGTGGCACACCCCTTATGTCCGGCTCAAACGAGTCCTCGCTAAGGCTCAAATAAATTTTCGCCCTACCGGATCAGGGCCGAGGCCATGTTGCGAGACAGCCTCTGAATTTTCGCCTTCCCAGAACAGGATAAAAAAGAGGTTTCGAAATAGCCTCTCGCTTCTCAGCCCAAGAAAGGCCCTCTTTCGAACGACCTACTCCGACTTTGCGCGGGGCTCAGCACCGTCAGAATATCCAACTGATTCCGCCCAAAAATCCGCGCCGCGCTCCGAACTGCGGAGCAAAGACGCCAATTCCAGTGCCGTTCCGAAGTTGATAGCTTTGATCGAAAAGATTCATAACGTCGAACCGGAACTGGAGCAGGCCATATTTCGTCCGGAAGATGAAATATATGCGTCAAGCCCATGTTGAAAGTGATAGTACGCCGGTCGAGTTCATCCGTATTCGCAAAGCCACTGCTGAGGCCGCTGCCATAAAGGAGGTCGGCATAGACCGTGGTGTCTTTGTAGGTGTAGGATGCGCCGGCAGAAGCGTGTAACGCTGATCATGGTCAAGAAAGACCCAATGATTGCGAATGAAGGCGAGTTCATCCGGACTCGAAAAGAAATTGACTGGAGACAATTTGCTTCCCGTTCCGCGTTCGAAGCCGAAATTGGCGTAAGCATTGAATCCGCTTTGGTTGCAATTCGCGGTGACTTCGACGCCGTACTGGTTTCCTTTTGCGTAGTTAAAAGGAGTAAAAATCAGAGCTGACCCGAATTGACCTTCGTCAATTAAGTCTCGAGAGATTTTGTAGTAGCCATCAACACCCATCGAAAGGCGAGCAGTAAATTGCTGGGTCATTCCTGCATCAAAGTAGTTGGCGCGTTCTGGTTTCACTGCAGTATTTTGCAAGATCGCTGATTGATTGGAGGTGCCGACAAATTGATTGATGGTTTGTGATTGAACAAGCTCCAGCGGAGGCGGTGTAAAGTACCGGGCATAACCGGCATGGAAGCGTCGTACTCTTGGTCGCTTGGAAGACAACATTGACCCTGGGACTGAGCTGATTTGCATGAGCGTACTCATCCACGACATCGAACCGGGCTCCGAAGTTAATCGTCAATGGCTGCGAATACTTTCCACTCGTCCTGAAGATAGAACCCATAGTAGGCGCCAGTCTTGGCGCTGGTTGTTAATGATCGTAAGCGGAACATCAATGTCTGATTTCCCGCGGCATCAACAGGGAAAACCTGGTTATTGGTATCAACACTCGCGGGCTCCACGGTGACAAGAAACCCGCCACGCAGGATATTGAGAATCATTGATCGCCCAGCTCGCATCAAACTGAACTCCGTTGGAAAAGATGCTTCGGTCGATCCGCCTGCCAAACCGGTGAAGATCAGATCCCTTTCGGTCATCCGGGGAAAACAAGGTCGCGCTGTAGCGGGTAAACGCCGCCAATTGAAGTTGACGAGTGTCGAAAGATTTTGATAAGCGAGAATCGCAAATGATTCTGCTCGTGCTGATTTCATTGAGAAACCTGGAATCAAAGTTCGGCGGGAGGCTCCAGCCAGGGCAAAGAGCAGGCGTCTGACCGGGGTTGTCCGGAATCTGGAAATCTGAATAGGTACCGCTCAGCAACAGGCTGATCCGACTCGTGTCATCGATAAGATAGGAGAGGTAGGCAAATCCTTTATATTGCTTAGTACCATCGTGGATGCCGTACGTAGCCGCCGGTTGGGTTTTCGATCCCAAGATTGTTCTGATTATAGCTGCCGAGGATGAATAATTCAGCCGGCCTGTGCGCCTCCAAATTGAAACTGCGGGAATAATGGTTTCGTGCGAGCCGCCGTAAAAGGAGAGATCACCACCATTCAAATTCGGTGCCTACCTTGGTGTGAATGTCGATGATCGCCGTGGTTCGGAAACCGAATTGAGCCGGAAAGAACCGGTGATCAGTGAGACATTTTCACCAGCTGCGTATCGATTTCCTGGCCGAACCCGGTGATCCCTTCAGGGATCAGCACGTCATCAATTCGAAATTGCAGGTTGGCGTGTTCGTCCCGAACATGCAGTTGCCCATAGGAATCTTGCGCGACGCCTGGAGCCCGCAAGATGACTTGATTAAATGGCGCGTTCTCACCCTGCGACTGGGTTTGGATCTGCGCTTGGTCGATCGAGTATTTTGTCGCGCCTAAATAGGGCACAATCTGGCTGCGCGCCTCGTTGAGCTGGCCGGTAACAATGATCGAGTTGAGTTCATTGCCGATCGGCTCGGCCGAGCTACCCGAGGCATTCCCGAGCGTCTGGTTGGAATTGGCGCCGAATGAGACAGACGGTGTGGGCGAGATGGTCTGTGCTCCAGTACTCGCTAGCAAAGAAGCATGTCCCAAAACAGTAAATAGAAGGGTCCGGAGTGAGAAAGTGCGCAGGAAAGGCGGTTGCATATTTTTAATGCAAGTGTATTGCAATACAATTGCAAGAGAATTGCAGTAAGATGCGTGGCTTCGTCCCTGTTTCGGACAATCGCTTTATTCGTGCCTGGGGCGAGAGACGCCGGGAAAAATCGTGCCTCACGTGTCGCCCTGAAACAGCGGTTCACTTCGCGACCGTTCTTCCTTGATCGTGCTTGCATCCTCTGATAGTGTTCGCTTGAACAGGTCATGCCCGAACTGACGCATCGCCAACATCAAGTGCTCGATTTCATTGAGCGGCAACAACGAGAGACGGGGTTGCCCCCGACCAGCCGGGAAATTCAGGCACACTTCAGGTTCAGGAGCCAGACCGCAGCGATGAACCATTTGCGAGCTCTCGCAAGAAAAGGTGCGATTAGCCGGCTTCCGGGCCGAGCTCGATCTGCCGTTGTCCCGAATCTGGGTTCGCTCAAAATTCCATTCCTCGGGCATATCCCGGCCGGAATGTCGGTCCAGTCCGAGCAAATAACGGACTCCTCTTTTGTTCTGGATCCGAGCGCGCTCGGGATTCGGCGAGGTCGGGATGTCTTTGCGCTTCGCGTGCACGGCGATTCCATGACCGGTGTGCAGATTGCCGATGGCGACACCGTCATTCTGGAACGACGGCCTCCTCGCCATAACGATATTGTCGCGGCGCTGATTGACGGAGAGGTGACGCTCAAGCGCTATCAGGACAGCCGGGATGGGACTTTCCTCAAAGCGGAGAACTCTAGGTATCCGGACCTGATCCCGTTAACGGATCTCACGGTACAAGGGGTGATGATTGGATTATTACGGCGTCTCGCTTGAATCGCCAAGAGCTCAGGATATACGGGAAGTTCAGGGAAGTTCAGGGAGTGCAATATGCGGTTTGCGATTCGCGCGAAGCGCGGCCATCGTCCTTGCACTAAATTTCAGCCCATTTTGAACTTTTCAGATTTTTTTTCGGTGTATTCAGTCAAAGTCGCCTGCCTGGCGATCGCTATGGCCTCTTTTGCCTATCGTTCCAGCGAAGCGGAAGAGGCTCCCGTCGTGATCGACTACAGCAAGGTCGTCGAAAAAGCCGCTGCTCTGGCGCAACAGCCTTTCCTGCCTCAGCTGCAGGAGCTTTCATCCGACATGCTCAATCTGGACTACGACCAGTATCGACGAATTCGCTTTCTTCCGGAGCGAAGTGTGTGGCGTGATGCTCCTTATCGGATTGGTTTCTTTCACCCTGGCTACTATTTCAAGCGCCGGGTTCTTTTCCGCGCAATCGAGCCGGACCGGCTACGCGACATTCCTTTTTCTCCCGCTTATTTTTACTATGACAAACCGATCGTCTTCAGCGGACACGAAGCTTTTGTCGGATTCAAGACTTACGTCCCGTCTGCGTCGCCGGGTGTTCAGGACGAGTTTATGTCTTTTCTCGGAGCCAGCTATTTTCGGGCCATCGCGCGCGGGCTGCACTGGGGCCTGTCCACCCGCGGGCTGGCAGTTAACAATGGGATCGGCGGCCAGGAGGAATTCCCGGATTTCCGGCAATTCTGGATACGGGAGCCAAAATCCGGAGATCAGCAGTTGGTTTTTTATGCTCTCCTGGACAGCGAGAGTGTCACCGGCGGATATGAATTTACGGTGCAGTATGGAGATAGGACGACAATGGACATCCGGGCGACGATCTTCATCCGAAAGAAACCGGAAGTTCTCGAATTCGCCCCGCTGACCACGATGTTCTACTTCGGGGAGAATACGGTGAATAAACCAACGCTGAAACCCGACTACCAACCTACGGGCCGAGCCGATTTTTCGATGAACAAGACAGACTTCAAACGAAGGGAATTTCGTCCACAGGTCCACGATTCCGATGGGCTGCTGCTGGATACGGTCTCGGGCGAAAGAGTTTGGGTTCCCTTTGATAACCCGCGCTCGATGACGGTCCGCCAGTTTTCGGATGTCCGGTCGTTCTCCGCGTTGCAACGGGATCGCGATATCAATGATTATCTGGATCAGGAAGCAGAGTACAATCGCCGGCCGAGCCTGACGGTCATTCCCACGAGCGATTTCGGGCCGGGTTACGTTCGACTCTTGCAAATCCCGAGCGCAGACGAGTACACGGACAACACGGTCGCAGGATGGCAGATACAGAATCCGCCAGAAGCGGGCGGCCACGTGGAGATCGCGTATCGGCTTTTGTGGCGCGGTGACGAACCGAACAAGGATCAGTACCGGGTGGTATCGACGACCGTCCGTCCCAGCCCTAGTTCGAACGAGACTCGTTTTGCGGTGGAGTATGCGCGACCAGAGATCGAGCAGAACGTTCCGGTAGAGGAGCTCAGGCCATACATCGTGGCGAACCAGGGTGGTCAGGTCAAAGACGTCGAATTTACTGCGACCGCACGGGGCTGGCTCGTCGGTTTCACAATTTTCAAGCCTTCTCCCTCCCAGGCCATGGACATCAGCTGTGTCATCCTTAGAGGCGATAAGTTTTTTTCGGAAAAATGGCTATATCTCCTGAATACCTGACTCTTCTTCGGACGGGAATAAAAGCGTCCCCGGAATGGCGAGAGGCCTGGGATCGGATGAACGCTTACCTGGACGCGTTGCGCGCTCCGGAAGGAGTCGATCGCGAATTGATTCTTCTGTCCAGCTTCGAACGAGCGATTGCGCGCAAGCGAGAATCACCCTTTAGGCCAGCGACGGAGTTGGTCTTTGAGGAAACGCAGAAGAGTCTCGACGAGTCTCTAGGACATCTCATCGGCAATCACGTACCTGAGCACCGGCGGCCGGCCGAAGAACGAGTGCGCCTATTCCTGAACGAAGCGACAATGGGTGGCGTACTGGGACAGCCCGAGCCAATTGCCCGGGAGGTGGTGGAGGCGATGAGGGACGTGCAGCTCGACACTGCTCCCCGACCGCAGCCAAGCAGTATTACTCCGCGACCGTTTTCGACATCTCCGATCGGTGCGCGGATAGGCGAGATCGCTGAGTGGCTTTCGCCGATGGGCACGAACCGGCTTGTAGTTTGGCCGATCGTTTTGCTGCTGCTCGCTTTTGTGGTATACTTCTCGCTGTTTTAAAAGAATCAAAAAAACCGCATTAAGGAGAGACGTTTTGTCTCATTTTCAGGAATAGTTGGAGGGTCTGGAGGATATGAAAGGTAACGATCGGTCAGTTCAGCTCACTGGTCTGCCAGCCACAAAGGAGCTGGGCGAAGCGTTCGCCGCGAAGGTGCGTCAACGCCGCTGGGCGGTCGGTTTGGTGAGCCTGGGCATCGCGCTCATCGGCGTCTGGCTGATGTGCGACATGCTTGCGGCTGGGGGCTGGACAATGTTGAAGGCGACCAACGCGGCCGTTTTTTGCCTTCTGTTCTCAGCGTTGGCTTTTGGATTTACTCAAGCATTCCTCGGTTTTCTCGTGCTCGCCGAAGGCCAGGAACCGCTCAAAATCACGAATACGTTGGACCAAACTGCGCCTCTGGCCTCGACCGCAATCGTGATGCCGGTTTTCAACGAACATCCCCAGACAGTTTTTGGAAACATTCGAGTTCTTTTTGAATCCCTTGCGCAACGGGCGGAGCTGGAACACTTCAATTTTTATATTCTGAGCGATTCCACGGATCCTGCGTGTGTAGTGGAAGAAGAACTCGCCTGGGCGGATCTTTGCCGCCAGACAGACGGTTTTGGCCGGATTCATTACCGCCGAAGAAAGCTCCCGGTGAACCGAAAAAGCGGTAATATTGCGGATTTCTGCCGGCGTTGGGGCCACCGCCATCGCTATATGGTGGTGCTGGATGCCGATAGCATCATGACTGGCGAAGCGGTGTCTTCACTCGTTCGCCTGATGGAGGTGAACCCGCGAGCTGGGATCATTCAAACGATGCCTCGCCTCGCCGGAGCCGAAACAGTATTTGGGAGAATTCAGCAGTTTGCCTCCCGCCTCTATAGTCCGATTTTTGCAGCCGGTCTCAATTTTTGGCAGCAAGGTGCAGGAAACTATTGGGGACACAATGCGATCATCCGGGTGAATCCGTTCCTCTCCAGTTGCGCGCTGCCGGAATTGCCAGGCAAGGAACCGCTGGGAGGTCGTATCCTGAGTCACGATTTTGTGGAAGCGGCGCTAATGCGTGATGCCGGCTGGGAGGTGTGGTTTGCTTATGACCTGGAAGGCAGTTTCGAGGGGTTGCCGCCCAACTTAACTGAATACGTCAAACGCGACCGCCGCTGGTGCCAGGGCAACCTGCAACACATGTGGTTCCTGTTGGCCGACCGGATCAAATTCGTCAGCCGCCTGCATTTGGTTCAAGGTATTCTTGCTTACGCCTCGGCTCCGTTGCTGGTCTTATTCGTCCTTTTGGGAGCTATCCAATCGGCGCTGGAACATTTTCACCATAAGCCCGCCGAGTTTCCCTCGGCGTCGGCCGGCGTCCTCTTTGCGTTGACATGTGGGCTTCTTTTCGGGCCGAAAATCTTGAGCGTGCTCCATCTTTTTGCACGACGGAAGGAAGTTGAGGCATTTGGGGGTCCGCTTCGGATCGTCGCTGGAATGATCGCGGAGACGGTGTTTTCCATTGTGGTGGCTCCAGTGATGCTGTGGTTTCATACCCGGTTTGTCTTACGCAATCTGGCTGGTCAAACCGTTTCCTGGCATGCCCAGATTCGGAACGGCAGTAAGGGTCCGCGGTGGACCGATGTCTTTGCTGAATATTGGTTACTTCCGGTTGCCGGTTCTTTTTTTGGATTTTTGGCGTACCTGATCTCGCCAAGCTACTTCCTCTGGGTCTTACCGTTGCTGGTTGGCCTCTGGCTGGCGGTTCCAGTGGCTCAGTTGAGCGGCCGGATGAATCGTTTCCGCAACCTTTTCATCACACCCGAGGAGTCTGCGCCAGCCAAGGAGCTAACGAGCCGTTTCGAATTTCAATTGCGGGACGGTGACCAGTTTATCCATGCTGTGCTCGATCCTTTTTATAATGCGGTCCATGTGTCGCTGCAGCGGGAGAAAATGAGAAACTCGCCAGCCGCCTCGGGCTATCGAGCCGCGCTGGCCGATCGCTTGTTCGCGGAAGGACCCGATGCTCTGTCCAATCGTGAAAAACGAGCATTGCTGTCCGATGGTTCGATGATGGCGTATCTCCACGGTTTGATCTGGAAAACGCCGGCCGAGCTTCTCCATCCCGCCTGGGTAGCCGGCCTTCGGGAGTACCGAGGGAACAGCGAGACGGGAACGCTTCAAGGCCTTTCGACGCAACCGGCCTTTTCGAGCGTCAAGCAGGCGGTGGCTGCCTGAAGGCAGCGACTCGACAAGACTCGCCGAAGCGTCTCTTTTTAGGGACGCGCATGAAACGTGTTTTGCTAGCGGGACTGGCTGGTTTGCTTATCGCGGCTGCCGCAGCGGTCCTTTTCTGGCAATCCCGGCAAATACCTGTTCCGGGAACCCGGCTTGCTCCGGGCGACTCAGTTCTCTTCTTTGAGATCCCGGATGTGGAAACCAGCCGGAAACGTTGGGATGGCACCGCACTGGCCCAGCTTTTGAAAGAGCCTTCCGTCGAGAAGTTTTTGTCACGTCCGTTGAATCGGGTTTTGCGAGATTATCGCGGTACTCGTCAAGCCCTTGACCGGCTTCGCCCGAATTCCCTTTTTATTTGCGACACCGGCGGAAATGACAAAAGCTGGATGCTCGGGTTGCAATGCCTTTCCGATCTCAAGGAATGGCGTCGGAATGTTGAAGCGGTCATTGAAAACACTTATGGATGCCGTCTTCGCGAACTCTCGGCGGGGGATCAGAGCATCCCGGGGCCAGCGGACCCTTCGCCGATTGTCTATGCGCATCGAATCGGAAACTGGTTACTCTTCGGGCGGGATCCGGATATGATCAGAGAGGCGGCCAAACGATTTTCCCGGAAGCGGGCGGGACTCGAAGAATCCTCTCTCTTTCAGCAATGCTCCGTGCGCTTGCCCGAAAAAAAGGACTTTCTCACTTTTTTTCGGGGCGCCGCCTTATCTCCGGATCGTCTGCCGTGGAGAATTCCCAGAGATGTCGAAAACGTGCTCGCGGTGATGGGGGCGACGACCATCGACGGGGCTCGCCTCCGCGATACGGTCTTTACCCTGGAAAAAAGGCCCGGTACTCGCCCTCCCTTGAAAAGTGACACGTACTCCGTAGCCGGCGCAGACGCCTTGTTTCTCGGCGCTTTTCAGCTCGATCTGCTTCATCTGCGGGATTTGGCAACAGAGCTCTCGGACAGGTTTGCAATTGCCGAGACCGCGAAGGGCTATTTTGATAAGATCAAGGCAGCGGGCATCGATCTTTCCGAACTAAGTGGTCTGGTTCCGGAGGTGGAGTTCGTTCTCGATCGAGACCCAAACAAGGACACCCTTTCGTTGCTCTTCACCGCTGTGGTACGTGATTCTCCGAGGTTTGCTTCTCTCGCTGAGCGGCTTCTGGCGTCGGAGTTTCCCGGGCAGTATTCGCGCCGGGAGGTTGGCGGTATTTCGGCCTACATTTTGCGCATCAACGACAGTACTTCGCTCGTGTTCGGTATCTTTGCCGACCGCCTGTACGTCGCGACGGACGAACAACATCTCGCCGAAACGCTTCGGCGCGCACGAGGTCAGGGGGCGCTACTGACGAGCAACAACGACTTTCAGGCAACGCGGCAGCTGGTTTCGCCGGCGACCGATGTTTTTATCTACGCCAATGGCCAGGATTTGTTCGATCGGGTCTATCCCGTTGCTCGTCCGATGTTCATGCTCAGCTGCGTGCTCGTTCCGAATCTCAATGAATACGTCGATGCAAACGCTTTGCCAGACTCCGCGGAAGTGAGCCGGCATCTCAGTCCAATTGTTTTTTCGCGGCACCGCGTTTCGAATGGGGTGGTGGACGAATCTGTCGGACCGATCACCGGCTATCAAGCATCGATCGTTGGTCTTAGCGTCAGTTATGCCGTCGGCCTGTTTAACCCGGAGAGCTAGTCAGAGCGGCGGGAGCGGCGGGAGCGGGTTCAGCGGAGGGGAGGGAACTGCGCTGTTGAGCAGTTCGCAGTTGTGAGGATTGCGGTCCCCCCCAAAGACCCGGACCTCTTTTCGAACACGGGCCGCCCAGCTTTCCAGTTCCTCAGTTCTCGCGCTACGTCCCTCCACTGAAGCCGCTCCCTCTGCGACATTGAAGAACACGAAGGGATATTAAGGCCGAAGACCTTGTCTAGTTAGTGGAACCAGAGTACGCAGGGTTGATGCATCCCACCGCTGCTCAATGCAGGCCGGCACCGAGACGTTGATTGCCGTGACAGCTATAGCACTCTACGTTTTTTGAGCATCAGCACAAACGCTCGCGAGGCCGAGCTTCGGACTTTGTTGCGTTTCTGCAGAATTCCGATCGGCCGCCACATGTCAACCGACTCAATCTCAATTGGCACTAAAGTTCCTAGCTTATGCTCCTTTTCAATCGTTGTCAGTGGAACGATCGAAACGCCATGCTCGATCTCCACGGCCCGCTTTACCGTCTCGATGTTGTCGAATTCCATCGTCCGGCGAATCGCGACGTGATTGATCCGGAAAATCCGGTCGATCGCCTTCCGGGTCGGCTGATCGAACGCAAATGAGATAAACGGTTGACCTTCCAGAGCGCTGATGGAAGCGCTTCTTCGACTGGCGAGAGGATGGCTGGGCGGGCAGATCAAGACTAACTTATCTTTCCAGTAACTCTCGACTGCGATACCGCGTCGCCGGGTAGGAAAGGCGACCAGGCCGAGGTCCGCGGAACCATCGCTGACTTTTTGATAAACCTGCGACGCCCGTAAATACTCAACCGTCACCTCAACGGCGGGGAACTCTCGCCGGAACAGCTTCAGGTTTCGCGGTAGTTCATGGAGCCCGATACTGAAGACAGTCGCGATTTTCAGAGTGCCGGCTACCGTGTGCTGCAACTGCTGCAGCTTTTCTCCAAGGCTATCATAAGCTTGCAGAATCTCCTTACTGGCTTGAAGAAAGGCCCGGCCCTCGCTTGTGACGGAAAAGTTCTTCTTGCCTCGCTCGATCAAAGCCACTTCGAATTTCCGCTCAAGAGCACGGATCTGCTGACTAACGGCGCTCTGGGTAATAGAGTTTAATTCTGCAGTTTTGGAGAAGCTGGCCGTTTCCACGAGGTCGCAAAATATTTTGAAATTCTCGATCTGCATCTAACAGGGACACGCCTCAGGGCCCACGAGTTATCGCATATCTAACTTGATCCCAAAAGAGCGAGCAACGCGGAAAACTGGGCCGTGTGCCGGTAAGGGCAAAAATTTTCATTCGAGCCGGACGATGGAGTTGTCATAGCCAAGACGGCTCAAACAAGTTCTCGCTGACGCTCGAATGAATTTTCGCCCTACCGAAGCAGGTCAAGACCATGGTGCGAGACAATCTCTTTATCTGGGCCGCTTTCGGAGTGGCATCAAGGAGGAGGAGCGGTAGGGATGAGCTTCCGACTGCGGACAAGCCTTCGTCGCGGCACGGATATGGAACGGCACAAAACGCCTGACCGGAGGGCCCGCCGTAGCCTCGCGGAGACGGTCTGCTCGTCCAAGTCGAGAGGTGGCCCGCGCTGCCGAATAAGCGGGAGCTTGCCCCTGCCAACGTGCGGTTGCGAGACAGTCTCTTTATCCGAGATGCGCGGTCGGTCGGGCAAGAGCAAAGGCTGACGCGTCCGGGACTGGCGCTTCCCAGGACGTTACCGTTAAACTGACACATCATGGAAACTGTGATCGCCAATAATTTGGAGCGGGTACGGTTAAAAGTTAGTGAGGCGGCGGAGGCGTCTGGACGGCCGGCTGATTCTGTGGCGATTATCGCAGTGAGCAAAACGCATCCAATCGAAACTATCGCGGAGGCGGTTAATGCTGGGCAACTCCTGTTCGGCGAAAATAAAGTTCAGGAAGGCCGCGCCAAGATCGCGCTATTACCGGGAAAGCTGCATTGGCATCTCATCGGCCACCTGCAAAGCAACAAGGTGCGCCTGGCTCTATCTCTTTTTGAAGTGCTTCACGGCATCGATTCGGTTGATCTTCTGCAAGATGTTGCGCGCATCGGCGCTGAGCTCGGGACGTATCCGAAAGTGCTCCTGCAGGTAAATGTAGCCGGGGAATCGTCCAAGTTCGGCTTCACACCTGAGGCGCTTGTTCGCCAGATTGAGGTGGTCGCCGCAACCGATCGCGTACAGATCGATGGGCTGATGACCATTCCGCCGTTGAGCCCGCTGCCTGAGCAGGTCCGGCCCTATTTCCGGCAGCTTCGTGAGCTGCGTGATCGGATCCAGGATGAGTTCCGCCTGCCTTTGCCCCATCTCTCAATGGGAATGAGCAACGACTACCATGTCGCGATTGAAGAGGGCGCCACCATGGTGCGGATCGGAACGGCAATCTTTGGCGCCCGCCGAGCAAAGCGACGGGATGATTGAGCTCGGGACCCAAAACCTCACCGGGAAAGCGCCTCCGCTGAAGCCGACTGTTCCGGCCGCCGAAGGCCGAGAACCTGTAACGTGAGATGTTCGAGCGGAAGGGGACAATACTGAAAACCCTGGATCAATGCATCGCCGAGAAGCCGGTGAAGCATGGCGTGCTTTGCGAGTTGGTTGACCCAGAGCCGGCCGCGATAGACGCGCGCCAATCCTCGACGAAAGCAAGTATCTGCGAGCGAACCTCCTGAGTGTTCTTCGACGATTGCGCCGGCGGCGAGCCGGCCGGTGTTGAGAGCGTAAAAAATGCCTTCCCCAGTGAACGGTTCGACAACGTGTCCGGCATCTCCGACATAGAAAAGTCGAGGCATCCTCGAACGAATCGGCGCGCGCGAGAGGGGGGCTACCGAAAGCCAGGCGTGGTCTTTCGCCAGGTTGAAATTGTGTTGAGCCCAACTTCGGGCTTCCGCGACCTTCGCAGGCCGACAGACCAGACAGAGATTCATCGTTTCCTCAGAGACCATGGCTCGTCCCAAATAACCGAACGAATGAAGCTCAAGACCGATCTCTGGTTCCGCTTGCCAATTGAAGTGCGTTTGCAGCGCCACGCGATCGCGCCGGCTTCGTGGGGCATGACCAAGCAGGCGCGCAACGCTCGAGTTTCGTCCGTCTGCGGCGATCAGGTATTTCGCTTGTACGCGGCTCTTCCTGGTCGCGATTTCCCACTGCGGCTGAACCGTGGTCACTGGTTCGCCCGCCCACAGTTCGGCACCGAGCTCCAGAGCGCGATTCAGGAGCACTTGGTCCAAATCGCTCCGGCGGACGGCGATCTCGCCGCATTCAGCCGCCGGGATATTAACCCGGCGCACGGAACCATTTGAGCCGGCAAAGTCTACCCAACGCGGCCGCGAATGCGGCAATCTCCGCACCGCTTCGTCTACGGCCAACTCTCGAAAAACTTCCCAGCAACCCGGGTTCACGCAGTCACCGCAAACCTTATCGCGAGGGAAATGCGCCCGTTCGATGATCAGCGTAGCGAACCCAGCCTGGGCGACGAGTGCGGCCGCGGTTGCCCCGGCTGGACCAGCTCCAACGACCACGACATCATAGTGCGTCATACGAAAAGTTCGGCTATAGAGTCCGCAACCATCCGGCCTTTTGATGTCAGAACGATGCGGTTATCGAGAAATCGCAAATAGCCCTGTTCGTGCAGGCGCTGCAGATCACCTTGCCACTCCGTGACATCCAATCGCAACACCCCGCGGTCGGTCCGCAGGCCGAAAGCGAGCTTCTCGGAACGCCGGACTGACGGCGGGAGAGTCTCGCTCGCGAGGATGGCATTACCCGACGCGACGATCCGGTCGACGTAAGCTGCCGTGTCCGCCACATTCTGCCATCGGCGAGATCCGACCGTCGACCAGGCGCTCGGTCCGAGGCCGAGATAGTCCTTTCCTTGCCAATAGGCGAGGTTGTGCTGGCACTCGCGCCCGGGTCGGGCGTAGTTCGAGATCTCATACTGCGCGTAGCCGGCATCTCCTAAAACGTCCATCGTCTGCGCAAACAGGTCCGTCTCGATTTGTTCGTTCTTTACCAGCTCGCCGCGATTCAGCTTAAGGAAAAACTCGGTATCCTCCTCGTAAGTAAGACAGTAAGCCGAAATGTGTTCGGGCGAGAGACTGATGGCCTGGTGCAAGGTGGCTGCCCAGGCCGCAGATGTCTGGCCGGGTATACCAAAAATGAAATCCAGATTGATATTGGTGAAACCTGCTTGCCTCAGGATCTGGTAGGAACGGACTGCTTGTTCGGCCGAGTGAACCCGTCCCAGCTTGCTTAGCAGTACCGGGTCAAAAGACTGTACGCCCATACTGATCCGGTTCACGCCAAGCTTTCGGAGAAGCTGTGCCTTTTCCAGCGAAACGGTGGCCGGATTCATCTCCAGCGTCCATTCCGAAAGGAGGGAGAGATCGAGTTTATCTCGCATCTGGCCTAACAAAAATTCCAGTTGGCGAACGGTCAGTGCGGAAGGAGTGCCGCCGCCGAAGAAAATGGTCTGGCAACGAAGACCGTCCGCACTGCGATAATCCAGCTCGGTCAGGACCGCGTTGAGAAAGCTCTGCGTCTTGTTTCGGTCCGACGCCTCCTTATAGAAACTGCAGTACGGGCAGATCTTTGGGCAAAAGGGGATGTGGACGTAGAGATGATGCACGGGAGCGGGGTTCACGGACTTATAGTCGGAGCAAAAATTTAGAAGCTGGCTCATCGTATTATTTCCGCAAAGCGAAGACGGATAGCGCGACAGTTTAGAGCTGGAGCAGGCCCGCTAACCAGCGAACGGCAGGGCGAAAATTTATTCGAGTGCCAAGCGAGGACGCGTCAGATGAATTCTCGCCCTACCAATCCACCTTGAACTCCGATTTAGCTTTGCTTAGGTTTGCGAGGATTTTTTCGTGTGCGCAGAGTCGCCATTATCTCCGTTTGTTCCATCCTGATCTGTAGCCCGTTCTGGCTATTAGCTCAATCCGGGCCTGCGCCCACGCCAAAAATAGACGGGTTGCCGGAGACAAGCCCTGCTCCGGCGTCGGCTGCCACCCCCGCCATTCCACCCGCTCCGACTTCGGTTTCGCTGCGATCCGTCGTCTATGAAGTGCAGGAAAGGGAGGCGATCCAGGATTTCAAGGCTTTCAGCCGCCCTGTTCGGCGGATGGTCGATGAACTGGTCACTACTTTGACTGGAGCTTATTCTCCGGCACAGGCGTGGGCTTTGCTTGTCAAGCCGAACGATGTGGTCGGTCTGAAGGTCTCGGCCAATGGCGCACCTCTCTTCAGTACCCGTCCGGAAGTGGTGCAGGCGATCGTTTCCGGTCTCGAAGAGGCTGGTGTGCCGCCGCATAACATCGTCGTTTGGGACCGGGACCGCGAGCTCCTGGCAGCGGCAGGTTTTTTCAATAAAGCCGGAGGGTATCGAGTGGAGTGGAGTGAAAGCAACTATGATCCCCAGGCCGTGCTGACTTCTGCCGTGGCGGGGCGGCTCATCTTTGGCGATTTACTCTTTGTCGGCAAACGAGCTCCGAACTTCAAAGCGGAAATGGAGGCTGACCCGACGGCCAAGCGGCCGCCGCGGAACCCTGATAACCTCAGCAACCAAAGTTTTATCAGCAAGGTGCTCACCCGCAGCGTAACCAAGGTTATCAACGTGCCGGTCCTCTCTGATCACATTTTCTGTGGCCTGGCGGGAGCGATGTACAACATGACGGTGCAGAACGTTGATAACTGGCGGCGATTAGTTGACGAGCAGGAAAGAGGCAATCCGGCGATCCCGGAGATGTATGCCGATCCGCGCATCAGCGGCAAGGTCGTATTGACTATTATGGACGGCTTGGTCGCTCTGTATGCGGGAGGACCAAGTGGCGATCCGAACTACGCCGTCCATTTCGGTACGCTTTACGCCAGTAAAGATCCGGTCGCGATTGATGCGATCGCTGTGAAACAGCTGGATCACTGGCGCTTACAGGCTAAGCTCGAGCCTGCCTCCAAGGACGCCAAGTATGTCGAGACTGGCTTCGATTACCAAATCGGAAACGCTGATCTCGGCAAGATCGAGCTCCGGCAGCTGCCATTGCAGTTAAGAACCGACGAACGATGAACCGATGACGGGTTTCCGGGAGAAGCAGCTCCTCACCCTGCTTCGGCGAACCTCGCGTTCGTTTTACCTGAGCGTTCGATTGTTGCCGCGGCAGATCAGGTCGACCATCGCGCTCGCCTATCTGATCGCGCGCGCCACCGATACGATCGCCGATGCAAGCCGAGTGGCTCCTCATGCACGTATCGGACTTCTGGCTGAACTAGTAAATGCCCTGGCGCAGCCGGCCTCGGTGGCGCCGCTCGCCGATTACGCCGGAGTAGCGCTGGAAGCGACCGGTGCCGAGCGTCAACTCCTGACTCAGATTCCGGGATTGATCGAGCGCCTTCGGCGTTTGCCCGCGGAGCACCGCCGCCTAGTCCTGGCAGTAGTGCAAATCATCGTGCGCGGTCAATCTCTCGATATTGAGCGGTTTGAAATGATCCCTGGCCCAAACGCTTTCCGGAACAGCGGCGAACTCGACGAGTACACCTATCTCGTTGCGGGATCTGTTGGCGAGTTCTGGACCAAGCTTTGCTGTGAGGAATGGCCGCGGTACGCCCGAATTCCCCAGAAAGACCTCATTTGCCTTGGAATAGCTTTTGGCCAAGGGCTTCAGCTTATTAACGTGCTTCGGGATCTACCGGTCGATCTGGGAAATGGCCGGTGCTATCTGCCGCTGGGCGAACCGCCGTTTTCCCTCGATTCAGAAAAGACCGGAGTCGAGTTCCGGAAGTGGCGCGAAATCGCTTTCGAAAAGCTAGGCCTAGGTTGGCGGTATGTAGAGTCGATCCGGCCTCGCCGGATCAAATTCGCCTGCGCTTTGCCGATCCTGATCGGGATTCGCACGCTGAGCATGCTGAAGTCCGCGGAAACTCTCCGTGCGGGCTTAAAGATCTCCCGGGACGAGGTCTATCGCTTAATGATCGTCTCCTTGCTGGTCGCGGCGGTTCCACCGCTCGCCGAGCCAATATTCCGTCGCGAGCGACGGCAGCGGGAGAGTTCGTTGGCCAATCAATGAAACTCTTCCAGAACGTTCTATTCCAAAGAAGCAGCAGAATTCCGGCGTAGCCGGGAATCCGCTGCCGACGGCTACTTGTTCTCTGCTGCCTGAAGCGCGTTTGCCGTAGTCAGAAAGTCCAGTGCGCGTTCCAGGACGACGTCTTTTAACTTCGGTTGCTGAGTCTTCGTCGTACCCTCTGCCTCGAGCACATCGAGTTCAGGGTTCTTTCCGGTAACCAGAGCGGCTTCATTACTGTGCGGGCGCTCTTCCTCGGTGATGGAGGAAACGACGGAGCCGCTGTCTGTCGCGCGCAAGACGGCAGCTTCCTCGTCCATCGGAACTTTAACGTCTATATCCGGGTGAACGCCGTCAGGAAAAAGCACCACGCCATTTGGCAATCGCACCGCCGCCACAGCGACATTGAGAAAAATAGCAGGTTGTACCGGGAACTTCTCATACTCCACCGCCCGCGCAGCCGTCTTTTCGCCAAGTAAGAGGGCATGACCTTCTGTTTTCAGAGCGCCAGCGATCGCTTCGGCCGGGCCGGCGGTATCAGGGCCGATCACCACGGCCAATAACCCGGTATAACTGGCATCGGTACTGCCGGAGAAACTGCGTTCGGTTGGACTGTTTTTCCCAATTAGCTGGAAAAAGGGTTTTCCCGATCCAAGAAAACGGCTCAGGACTTCCGCCGCCGCCGGATATTCATCGGTAAAATTGCTCGTTCGGAGATCGAGCACGACGCCGGCCACGTTGTGCGCCCGAAATTCGGAGATCGCGCTATCCACACGGGGCAATAGATCCTTGGAGAGAGTCCCCAGCCGAATGTAACCAAACTGTCCATCGACGAGTTCGGCCTGGAAGGGTCGGGATGGACTGGTGGTCTGCTGATTTGGTCCTCTCTGCAGAAATGCACCTGGACCGATACGGGCGAGCAGGCCTTGCACCGTTGCCTGGGTAATCTCAGTACCCGTCAAAGCCTTTAGATCGACATAGTTAGTCCGAAGACGATCGATGATTGTGTCCAGCTCCTTCTGGTCGAGTTGATTGATGGCCGAGGTATCCCGGGGAGACGCGGTCGTGGTCGGAGAAGGAGCCGAGCTGCCCGTTGGCGGACTGGTAATCGCCCCGGCGCTGGTTAATGTCGCCATGCCCAGTTCGAGCAACGACCCCGCGAAGAGAAAAGACAAACAGCTAAAGATTCGGCGCATCACAGTCACTCCGTCGCAATGTCGCGGCGGAAATAGCAGCAATCAAAATGGATTTTCGCAACCGTCTCGTAGGCCAATTGCGCAGCTTGCGACAATGAGGGTTTGATGGCGGTCACGCCCAGAACTCGGCCGCCGGAGGTAACGATTCGCTCTCCTTCCTGCCGGGTGCCGGCGTGGAAGAGCATCACTTCGGGCACACCAGTCAAAGACTCCAGGCCGGCGAGCGGTTTACCGGTCTCGTACCGGGAGGGGTAACCGCCCGAAGCCATGACCACACAGACGCTGGCCTGGTCGCTCCACTTGGCGCTAACCTGGCCGAGCCGTCGGTCAATGGTCGCTTCCAGCAGATCGACTAAGTCCGATTCCAGTCGAGGAAGAAGGACTTGCGTTTCCGGATCTCCGAACCGTGCGTTGAACTCGAGAACCTTGATGCCTTCCGAGGTGAGCATCAGTCCGGGAAACAGGAGACCCCGATAGTCGATTTTGTCTTCCTGAATTCCGCGAAGAAACGGTTTCAGAACGGAACGTTCGATCTCTTCGAGCAGTTCCCTGTTTATGGAGCGGGACGGACTGAAGGCTCCCATCCCGCCGGTGTTCGGGCCTCGGTTCCCATCGTAGAGCTGCTTATGATCTTGGGCCGTAGGAAACAGCAAATAACTTTCCCCGTCGACCAGGGCGTGCACCGAGCACTCGGTGCCCGCCAGGAATTCCTCGACCACAATCCTTTTCCCCGCTTCGCCAAACCGCCCGCTCTCCATCATGTCCCGAATAACCGTTACCGCGCTTGTTCGATCCTCGGCGATGATTACGCCTTTACCGAGAGATAATCCGTCTGCCTTGATCGCCACCGGGAAACCGAACCTTTCCAGGGCGCCGATAGCCGCTTGCGACGAGTCAAATGATGCGTAGCTGGCTGTCGGAATCCCATGACGGACCATGAACGCCTTGGCGAAACTCTTCGAAGATTCAAGCTGTGCGGCCAGTCGAGCGGGGCCGAAAATTCGCAGACTATTTTGCTGAAAAAGATCGACGACGCCGGCGGCTAGCGCATCGTCCGGTCCCACGACCGTGAGATCGATGCTTTGATCCTGGGCGAATTGGACCAGTGCGTCGAGATCGCGAATGTTGATCGGCACGTTGCGGGCAATCCGGCCTGTTCCGGCGTTCCCCGGCGCCACAAAGACTTCGCTGACCCGTGGTGACTGATTGATTTTCCAAGCTAACGCGTGCTCTCGACCGCCACTGCCCAGGATCAGAACTCTCATATTAGCGGCTCGCAGGCGAAGCGCCGCTCACAGATTGAAAGCGACAGTGGGCGATAATGCATAGTGTCACTCGTCTTTTACCATTAGTTAGCTAGTTCCCCAGAACTCTGCGCGTTCTTTTTGCGGCAAGAAACACTGGATTGATTGCCTTGGGCATCTCGACGTAGAAAGTAGGCAGCAGTGGGTCGGCAGTTAAGACCGGTGTGGCATTGGAGCTTTATGCCCGATAGCTAGTTTGGTTCCGAGCGTTTTGGTTGTTGCATTAGCGAAGCTCCAGATCGGGTTGTTTGCCGATCTGGAGCTATCCTGTTTAGGAGATTTCTCTCTATCTACCAACTCGGGCCGATGCGCTGCAGTGTGAAAGCAAGAACAACATCTAACCCAAGAGAGGTATGGCAAAGAAAACCACGACCAAGCGAAAGAACAAATCAAAAACTCACCGGAGTGTTCTGGAACGGATCAATCTCAAGGCCGCAGGAATCGATATCGGGGCGAATTTTCACCTGGTGGCCATTCCCGAAGACCGCGGCTCAGAAACGGTGCGCAAGTTTGGCCCTTTTACGAGCGATCTGCAGCGGATGGCTGACTGGCTGAGCGAACACCACATTGAGACCGTAGTGATGGAATCAACGGGGGTTTATTGGATACCGGTGTTCCAGATTCTGGAGCAGAGAGGGTTGGAGGTAAAATTGGTCAACGCAGCTCATGTCAAGAATCTGCCTGGACGCAAAAGCGACGTCTCGGACTGCCAATGGCTTCAACAACTCCACACCTTTGGTCTTTTAAACGGCTCGTTCCGACCCAAGGACGAGGTCTGCGTCTTGCGCAGCTTCCTGCGCCTGCGCGACACCTTGGTTAAGGACTGCAGCAGCCATGTGTTACGCATGCAGAAGGCCTTAACCGAAATGAATATCCAAGTGCACCGCGTGTTGAGCGACATCACCGGTTATAGTGGCATGGCGATGATTCGGGCGATTTTGGCCGGAGAACGCAATCCGCTCAAGCTTGCCCAGATGAAACACCCCCAAGTGAAAGCATCCACTGATCAGATCGTCAAAGCCTTACAGGGAGATTACCGAGCCGAGCATCTCTTCGCCTTGCAAACGGCCCTGGAACTCTATGACACCTACCAGCTCAAGATCACCGCCTGCGAAAGCAAGATTGAGCAACAACTTGAGCAATTCGACACTAAACTAGATTTGGAGCAAGCCCTCGAGCAAAGCGGGGCGGCCCAAGCACGGTCGGCCCAAGTTCGCCTAGCCCTGCAGCGCCGAGCGCATCTGGCCAGCGTTTGTGGTGTCGATCTGAGTCAGTTGCCTGGCTTGAGCACCTTGGCGGTGGAAGTCATCATTTCGGAAACGGGTTTAGACATGACCTGTTGGAAAAGCGAAAAACACTTTTGCTCCTGGCTTAAACTCTGTCCGGACAATCGCATCAGCGGCGGCAAACTGCTCAGTTCCAGCCCCAGAAAAACCAAGAATCGCGCGGCGGCCATGTTCCGGCTGGCGGCCCAAGGAGCCATGCAAAGTAAGACGGCCATCGGCGCTTTTATCCGCCGCATCAAAGCCCGATTGGGGGCACCCACCGCCATCAACGCCGGAGCTCATAAACTGGCACGCTTGTTCTATCGCATGCTCAAGTTCGGAGCTGCCTATGTCGAGCAAGGGCAACTCTACTACGAGAAAAAATACAAAGACCGCCTACTTCACAATCTCAGCCGACGAGCCAAAGAATTCGGACTCCAACTCACGCCTCTAGACCCAGCCACGGATTTAGTTTCTTAGGAGCCAGAGGTCATGGATGGACAAAAAGAAATCGGTTTGTTTTGGAACCGCCGGTAAGTAGCGATTCTACATCAGTCAGTAGGTTTAAAAACTTCGGTTAACCTTTTTTGCGTTATGCAAGTGGAACGCGGAGCACCAAGCAAAATGCTCGCGAACAACAATAATAGAAAATGATCAATAGGTAACCGACTCGTTGGAATTTGCTATTGTGAGAGCAAACGGACCCTAGAGTCTGGGCCGAAACCATTCGAGCGGTCCTGCCGATCTCCTTAATATGCTGAACATCCCTAGTCTTAACAGTCAGCGGCCACCCAGCAGATAGGTGGTTGGAACCGCCGGCAGAGTCGACTGGGAAACTGTAAAATGGTTGCCGACCCGCACAATGTTTCCGGTGCCTCTCCAATCGAAGCTGCCAGTGTAGCTGATTGGAACAATGATTCTCGGGCGCAGCCGTTCAAGAGTTATCCGGCGTTTTTCGGCGTTGAAGTTGGGGACACCCCCGCCTGGAATGAAAAGGACATCCACAGGGCCAATATTCAGGGCTTCGGTGGGTGAGATGGCATCCTCGATCGCCCCCAGGTGACAGAAGCGTACGCCGTCCATTGACCAGACAAACGCGACGTTGATCCGGCCAGTTACCTCCAGGTTTTCCGAGCTGGTTCGAACACCCCGGACCAGCAGTCCGCTCGCTCGATTCACGCCGGACGCCATCGAGCTCCGGAAAATTTGCGGCGACCCCGCCGCAAGATCCGCGTAACTGGCAAGCTCGTCCTCGTGGGTGATGAACACGGCGTCCGCAGGGACGCTGGCCACCTTTATGTTCACATGCGCGGCCGAAGGATTAAATGGATCGATCAGGATCGACAGGCCTATCGAGGAAGTGACAAGGAAAGAGCCCCGGCCCAGCCACTCAACAGTCGCTTGGCGTGGTCCGGACGGATATGGGTTTTCCCGACGGTGACGATGAAAGCAGCCAGTTAACGTGAGGGCCGCGAGAAGAAAGGGGAGACTTCGATGCATGGTTCGATTTGGAGCTATAGAAAAACCGAGACTGACACAGAGGGATCGCGCGTTCAACGGTCTTCTCGGATCGCTTCCTCGCGGATCCGCGATCGAAACTTCAATTGTTCAAGGGCACTAATGGCGCAAGGCGGTAACAATTCCCGCGGGTCCGTTCCAGCGCAGGCTCCCGCGGATCGCCCTGGTTACAAACCGCTTGGCCGAACGGCAGGCTGCCGCCAGATCTTTACCGCAGGCGAGGTTGGCGGCGATCGCCGCCGAGTAGGCGCAGCCTGTTCCGTGAGTCGAAATGCCAGCGACAAATCGGGCGGATAAACGGAGAATCCGTCCTTGTTGAGCAAGCAAGTCGACCGCGATCCTTTGGTTGAGATGGCCGCCCTTCAGCAGGATAGGTTTTCCGAAACGTCGCTCGAGTTCGAGCACCGCTTTCCTCATCTCAGACTCATTCCGGACCCATCGATTCAGGAGGACGCCGGCCTCATCGAGATTGGGAGTGATTACCGCTGCGAGCGGAAAAAGCCGGCCGGTGTATTGCTCGATCGCGGACGCTTCAAGCAACCGGTCTCCCGAACTTGCCACCATTACGGGATCGACCACGATGGGAGGCCGCCGCTCCACCGGAATTCTCTCCAGACATTCGCAGACCGCGTCGATAATTTGACCCGAGCAGAGCATCCCGGTCTTTACGGCGGCAACCGGGAAATGTTGGAAGCTGAGCGCGACCTGTTCCCTGATCTGTTCCGGAGCAAGCAGAAAGATTCCCGAGACTTTCCCCGGAACCTCCGCCACGACGCAGGTCACCGCAGTCAAAGCGTATACCCGAAAATGAGAGAAGGTTTTCAGGTCAGCCTGGATACCCGCGCCAGCCGAGCTGTCCGAACCGGCGATGGTAAGGGCGATGGGGAAGGCTTCGCGTTTCACCTTTCGGGTTTCACGTTTCGCGTTTCGCGTCTCACGTTTGATGGTGCCAGTATCAGTATCAGTATCAGTGGGGTCAGCGAAAAGTATGTGATCCGCGTCTGACTCCTAGCACTAGCACTGGCACTGACACTACCCAAAACGCTTCTTTCCAATTCCAGGCGAGAGTCGTAGTACTGGCTTTGACGTGTTTCGAGAGCTTCCGGATGTCCGTGTGATAGTCGATAAGGTGATTTACGTACCGACATTGGAGGCGCCTCCGGCTCGGCCCTTTCCGTTCGTTTATTTTATCACAATCGAGAATGGGTCGAGCGAAACGGTGACTATTCGCGGTCGTAAATGGGTCGTCACCGACGCTCGCGGCGAAACCATTGTCGTAGAAGGCGACGGAGTTGTGGGAGAATTGCCTCGGCTCCGGCCTGGTGAACGGTTCTCCTACAACAGTTATCATGTGATCGGAGCGGATAGTGTCGCGGAAGGCTCTTTCCTTGGACTCTCTGAGGATGGAGACCCATTTGTGGTGCGGATCCCCCCGTTTGAGATGCGCGCGCCGAGTGAGGAAATCTAAAGAATAAACCGCCGGCCTCAATCGTGGCCGGGTCGATCTTCGAGCGGAGGTTTTGCGGAGCGCTCGAGAACATGCTTCAGAAACACATTTTTGTAGTTCTCAAAGACAGCAGTAACGATCGCCGCGTCGTCGGCGTAACCGGTTCGCGGGATTTCATCCGGAATGAGATCGACCGCTTTCCGGACATAGGACAACGCGAAAGCCGCCTCCGCGATCGCAGTGTAAGGGATGTTTCTGTTGAGACCGGAGTGAAAGTCCTCGATGAGTTCGGCAAGAAATTCGACCTGATCGGCCAGATGAGGAAACTCCGTTATCTGGGTAACAGCGAGCCGGATATCGGAAAGCTGGCGCACGAGCTTTTCAAGTTTCCTCGGCGTGATCTTCCGGGCGCCATCGGCAATGAACTGCTGGAGTTCTTTTTTCATCGAATGAATTAGTTGATCAGCTGGCCGGCCAACAGTCAATTGGGACGACGAGACAGGAGTCCAGGAGTTCAGGGAAGTTCAGGGAAGTTCAGGGAAGTTCAGGGAAGTTCAGGGAAGCACCAGCCAATGCCCCAGATTCACCGATTTTCGCAGATTCAGAAAGAGTTTTCGAGCGGATTCCAGAGTTGCTTCCGGCAATCCATAATCTGTGAAAATCTGTGAAGGTCTGTGGTTCACAGGCCCTCTCCCGACGGTATTTTACAACGACGCGATGAGCGCCCGTGCTCGCTCGACCGCTTCCGGCAACTGGGACGGATCGCGGCCGACTCCGCGGGCCAAATCGGGGCGGCCCCCGCCTTTTCCGCCGAGAATGCCAGTCAGTTCCTGAACCAATTTCCCGGCGTTGAATTGCGCGGTCAAGGCGCTGGCAACGTAGACAACCACGTCGATGCTGCGCGGCGAAACACCAAACAACACGACGACGCCTTCAAATTTCCTGGCCTTTAACGTTTGGGCGATCGCCTGGAGATAATCGTCCGAGCCTTCCGGGACTACCTCGACGACCCGAGGTTCGCGGATAGTCCTGATAAACTCAGCGGCTCGTCGTTCGAGCGCCGCTTCTTTTTCCTTGTCCGCTGCTTTCCGGAGCTCGACAACCTGTTGATTCAAGCTGGCGATTTTCGCGGTTTGCTGGTCGAGCTGGCCCGTCAAGTGGTCCCAAGCGGTCAGTCCGGTGAGCGCTTCCACCCGGCGCACTCCGGCCGCGATGGCGCCTTCGCTGATAATGCGGAAAAGCCCGATCTGGCCGCTTCGTAGAACGTGGGTTCCGCCACAAAGCTCCATGGAAAAACCGTCGAGGCGCCCCGCGTGGCCGCCAATCTGTACGACGCGCACCTTAGTCCCGTATTTTTCGCCAAAGAACTGCATGATCTCGGGGCGCGCCTTGACTTCTTCGTAGGGAACCTCGGTCCAGCTCACGGGTTCATCGGCAATAACCCGGGAATTGACCAGCTTTTCGATCGCCCGGAGTTGGTCGCCGGACAGCGGGGAACTGTTGAAATCGAACCGCAGCCGATCCGGACCGACATAAGAACCCTTCTGCCGGGCCCCTGGATCCACAACCTTATGAAGAGCCCAGTGGAGCAGGTGTGTCGCCGTGTGATTGGCTTCAATCATGCGCCGGCGCGCCGCGTCCACTGAAAGGGTGACCTCGGTCCCGGTGAGGATCGAGACATCAGCAGGCAACTCCAGATAGAAGGTTCCTCCCTGTTTTACCACACCAAGAACCGGAAGGCTGGAGCCATTCGCCAAGATGACCGACCCCGTGTCGCTCACTTGTCCACCCATCTCCGCATAGAGCGGAGATCGATCAACACTGATCAAGGTCTGCGCTGGTCGATGCTGGACGTTGGTTACGACCGCACTGGCATGCTGGCTCAAGAACCCGACAAACTCAGTTGGTGGTGTGTCTCCGGCAGCGACGACCGTTGTTTTCTCCTGGGCCGCGCGGGATCGTACACGTTGTTCCTCGAGGAGACGCGAAACCTGGGCAAGGTCGAGTGTGAAGCCACGCTCGCGGAGGAGCACCTCGGTGAGATCAATCGGGAAACCGTAGGTGTTATAGAGCATGAACGCTGCTTCCGGCAAAAAAATCTTGGTGGAGTGTGAGGAAAGCTGTTCTTCAAAAAGTCGGAGACCACGATCGAGCGTCCGGTTGAACAGCGCTTCTTCCTCGTCCAGAATTTCTGCCACTCGCGCCTGGTTTTGGCGAAGCTCGGGAAAGGTTTGTCCGAAATTGTCGACCACTGCCGGCATCAGCCGGCGGAGAAATCCGGCGGTGCCGAAGCCGAGTTGCCGGCCGAACATCACCGCGCGCCGCAGAATCCGTCGGACGACATAATTCCGATCGGTGTTACCGGGCAGGATGCCGTCGGAGATGGCAAAAACCAGGGTGCGCAGATGATCGGCCACGACCCGGAAAGCGACATCGACGAGCTCCTGTTCGCCCAGGCCAGCCCGGGACGAAGGCAGGGTGCCGCGGTACTCTTTGCCGGACAGCAAAGCAATTGCGTCGAAGATTGGCCGGAAAACGCTCGAATCGTAGTTGGAGACCGGATGCTCAAAATGCTTGAAACCGCCACTGCACTCAATAATAGCGGACACCCGCTCGAAGCCCATGCCTGTGTCGACGTGGGTCGCTGGCAGAGGTGAGAAAGTACCGTCTGGATTGGCATTGAACTGAATGAAGACGAGATTCCAGATCTCGATGCAGAGGGGGTCGCCCTGATTGACCAATCTGGCTCCTGACTCGCCGGCGGGCGTCAGGTCGAAATGAATTTCCGAACAAGGACCGCATGGTCCGGTATCGCCCATCATCCAGAAATTATCGGCGCGATTGCCGGGTAGAACGTGAACGCCGGGATCGAAGCCAGCCCGGGAAAACCATTCCGACCAATACCGATGAGCTTCTTCATCGAACTGTGCGGGATCGCCTGGGCCCGGCCGATAAACCGTGACATAGAGGCGAGCCGGCGGAAATTTCCAGCGTTCGACCAGAAGTTCCCAGGCAAAGGCAACGGCTTCTTTCTTGAAGTAATCGCCAAAACTCCAATTGCCTAACATTTCAAAAAAAGTGTGATGATAGGTATCGAACCCAACGTCATCGAGATCGTTATGTTTGCCGCCGGCCCGAATGCATTTCTGGGTGTCAGCCGCTCGCGGCGGATCAAACGGAGGTTTTTGTTCCCCGAGAAAGTAGGGAACGAACTGGTTCATTCCGGCGTTGGTAAAGAGCAGGTTCGGCGCGTCTGGAAGCAAACTGGAGGAAGGCACAATCGTGTGTTGCTTCTCGCGAAAGAAATCCAAAAAAGACTGTCTGATCTCGGCCGCCTTCATCGGGTAAACCGTTCGACTAATGTAGGAACTCGCGAGCTGCAAGGAGGAAAAGGACCGTAAGATAAGCTTCCAGCTTGCCAGCGCCAGCAATCCAGCCAGCTTGTCCGGCGATTGAGTCAACGAGCGTTACGCGTCGCCGGCGAGAATCTCGTCGACGCTGCCGGCGCTGATCAGATCCGCCGATGCTGCTCCTCGAGCACGGCCTTTACCGCGACTTCGATCTCTTCGTACAGCGACTGGTCGGCTTTCAGCGCTTCCTTGGCGGCGTCGCGACCCTGCGCAAGCTGTTGGCCTTTGTACGAGATCCAGGAACCGCGTTTTTCCAGAACGTTTTTTTCCAGTGCCAGGTCGAGCAGCGCACCCACGTTGGAAATCCCTTCGTTGTACATGATATCGAACTCGGCTTCCGTAAAAGGCGGAGCGACTTTGTTCTTTACGATCTTCACCTTGGTGCGATTTCCCACCACGACGCCGTCGGTCTGCTTGATCGCGTTAATCCGGCGGATATCGACGCGTACGCTCGCGTAAAATTTGAGCGCCTTTCCGCCCGGGGTCGTCTCCGGGATTACCAAACATGACGCCGATCTTTTCGCGGATCTGGTTGGTGAACACGCAGCAGGTCCGGGCCCGGGAAATCAACGATGTCAGTTTACGAAGGGCGGCGCTCATCAGGCGAGCCTGCGCACCAACCGTCGCATCGCCGATCTCACCTTCCAGCTCCGCTTTCGTGACCAGGGCGGCTACCGAATCGACGACGATCACGTCCAACGCGTTGGACCGGATGAGCGTCTCACATATCCGGAGTGCTTCCTCACCGGAACTCGGTTGTGAGACCAACAGGTCATCGAGATTGACCCCTAGCCGGCGGGCATACTGCGGATCCAGCGCGTGTTCGACATCAATAAACCCAGCCAGACCGCCCCGCTTCTGCGCCTGAGCGATGACGGTCAGGGTCAGGGTCGTTTTTCCGGAGGATTCCGGGCCGAAGATTTCCACGACTCGACCACGCGGGAATCCGCCAACACCGAGCGCCCGATCTATGAGAATGTTTCCGGTCGGGATCACTTCGACAGGCGCGATATGATCGTCGCCCAGCCGCATAATTGCTCCTTCACCGTAGTCCTTGGCAATCTGCTGCAACGCCAGATCGAGATTTTTTTTGCGAGCGGCGTGAGCGGGATCGGGAGCGCTTACCTCGGAGTTCTTGACGGCCATCAGGTGAGACTATCAGCGAACGAGGATGAACGTCAACGGACGAGCCTGCATCGCTCGCAAATCTCCAGGGATTTGCGAGCGGTGCAGGCTGTGGCAGCAGAAGAGAAATACCAATCCCAGATTCACCCTTTTGGGTGATGGAAAAGCCGCAAAAACGGCCGGATTGTACGCACCTGCCATGAAAACTCGTACCTTGTCTGATTACCCTCTGCTGATCGGTGAGATTCTCCGTAGAGCGGAGTTACGCAAATTGCGGGCAGCCGAGCGGAGCCGTCGGTTTCGCGAAATGTTCGGTATCCGGCCCACGCGTTAGCCGATCAACGATCTGCCGCGGAACTTCAATCCCCTCAAGGAACCAGGGTGAATCTGGTGCACCGCCAGCTTCGCGGTGTTCCGGCACGGAACCGTCGAAAACGGGTGAATGCCACTTGTTTCCTCGATTTCTTCTGGCTTGCCAGATGCCACGGATAGGAAGACGATCGCAATGAGGCCTTGGCAAGCGCGCTCGACCTGCTAATGAGATTGGTTTGAGGAAACGGTTTGGAAAGATGCAAGGACGCCCGCCCGCTGGCGAATGCATTTGCCGGCCATCATCTACCCAAGCACACATCTTATGGCACTCAACCTTGTCGAAATGGCTAAGAGCCAACTTAGCGGAAACGTCCTTGGTCAGCTCAGTTCGTTGATCGGGGAAAGCCCGGAGAAGACGACGTCTGCCACCGGCGCCACATTGCCTGCGATTTTGGCGGCGGTGACAAACCTTGGCAGCAAACCCGAGGGAGCAACGCAGCTGCTGTCGACATTGCGCAACGTGGATCCGAGCATAGTCGATAAATTCTCCAGCCTGCTTGGATCACAGGGCACCAATGTGGCGCAGCAAGGAAATTCCCTGCTTGGCGGCCTTTTTGGTGGCAGCATGATCGCTGGGCTGGCCGGGGTGGTGGCGAAATTCACCGGCCTGCGCCAGGAAACAGCGACGACCTTGATTGGGACCTTAGCCCCTATGGTTCTGGGTGTGCTCAGCAAGCATACCCAGGCGCAGGGACTGAACGTGTCGTCTCTCGCCGGTCTTTTGGCTGGTCAAAAGAAAAACGTCGAGGCAGCGCTTCCTCCTGGAATGGCTCCACTTCTGTCCAACGTTCCGGGTCTCCAAGGCTTCCTTGGGCCGACCGGTGATGCGGCTCGTTCGGCGGCCGACACTTCGCGAGCGGCAGTCTCCAGTGCTGGGCAGGCAGCCCGGGACACTGCTACGGAGACTCGCTCCAAGATGCCGGGCTGGCTGGTACCACTGGCCGTGCTCGTCGTGCTTGCTTTACTGCTCTTTCAATTCCTCAAACCTCGACCAGCTCCTCCGGCTGCCAATGAAGCGCCGACAGCGACTGAGACCCCGGCCGCGACCGCTGCCGCTACTGAGACGCCCGCCGCGACTGCCGCCCCGGCCGGCGCAACGGCCAATTTTACCGGGCAGTTGACCGGCGTGCTCACCGGCGTCACGCAGACTTTGAGCGGCGTCCATGACGCGGATTCGGCCAAAGCGGCAGTCCCGCAGATCAAGGATGCAAGTTCAAAACTGGACAGTTTAAAGACTGTGTGGGCACAGCTGCCGGACAGCGCCAAAACCGAGGTCCGAACATCGGTGACGCCAAAGATCACCGCTGTGCAGGACTTGGTTACCAAGGTTGAGGCAATGCCCGGTGTTGGAGATATTCTCAAACCGGCTGCGGACGATCTGGTTTCGAAGTTGAAGGATTTGCTGGGCTGAATGCGCGCCGAGAAACCCTAAAGTGCTTCGGCCGCACTTTGCAGGATGCCGGCCAACCGTTCGCGAAATAAGGGCGAATCCTTCACGGAGAACTCTCTGGCTGTCCGCAATTTTACCTTTTCACCGAAAGGAGAAATGAAGCGCAAGAAGAGAGGCTGCTCGCCCGGAAACTGCCGGATTAATTCCCGAATGCCTTCCAGCCGGCGCTCGTCCAACTGGTCTGCTGGCAAATCGATAGTGAGCGGGCGAGAAGACTTGTCGGGCGCGATTGAGCCGATCTCGTTAGCTACCAGACGAACGCCATCCTCTTTTCGATCGAGCCTGGCCTTAACCGAAACTATCCTGGATTTCTCGATCTCGCGAGCCGCACTGGTATAGACCTCTCCCCAAATCAGTATCTCCACTTGTCCAGTGAAATCTTCGAGGGAGACGATGGCGAACGGTTTGCCTTCTTTTTTGGTAAATTTGCGATCGACGGCGACGATCGATCCCGCAATCTGGACAGCCGCTTTGTCGTCCTTGGCCTGCAACTCACCAATCGGCAAGTACGATCCCTGCTCGAGCTGTGTTCGATAGCTGTCGAGTGGATGACCCGTGACGTAGAAGCCGAGTAGATCCTTCTCGTACCCGAGTTTCTCGGCCAGAGACCAAGGAGTAAAGTTCACCGCTTCGCCAATCCTGACAGGAGCGGACTCCAGTTCGAGGTCGCCAAAAAGCGAGACTTGGCCACTCATTCGATCTCTCTGGGCGGAAGCACCCGAACTGAGGGCCAGATCGATCCGGGCAAAAAGTTCAGCCCGATCTCTACCCGTGAAATCGAAAGCACCCGCCCGGATCAGATTCTCCAGGATCTTTCGATTGACGGAGCGTGAATCGAGCCGACTGCAGTAATCCTCCATCGATTTGTACGGACCGTGCGCGAGCCGCTCGGAAATTGCGGCGTCCATGGCAGATTCCCCGATATTTTTGATGGCGGCTAAGCCATAACGGATCGCGCGCCGGTCGCCGGCCGTCTCCGGAACAAACTTGAGATGGCTCTGGTTGACATCCGGAGGCAGGATGGAAATGCCGAGCCGCTGGCACTCGGCCACGAACACCGAAATTTTTTCGGTGTTGTTGACTTCGTTGCTGAGCAAGCCGGCCATGAACTCGACCGGATAGTTCGCTTTCAGAAAAGCGGTCCGATAACTGATCAGGCCGTAGGCGGCGCTGTGGCTTTTGTTGAATCCGTAGCCGGCGAATTTTTCGAGCAGATCGAAGATCGCGTTCGCCTTTTTCTCCTCGATCCCGTTCACCCGTCTTGCATCCGGCGATGAAGTTGACGCGCTCCTTCGCCATTTTGTCCTTGTCCTTTTTGCCCATCGCGCGGCGGAGCAGATCCGCTTGGCCGAGGCGTGTAGCCGGCCAGGACATTGGCGGCGCGCTGCACCTGTTCCTGGTAAATCATGATGCCGTAGGTGTCGGCACAGACCTCCTTGAGCAGCGGATGCTCGTATTTGATTTTGGTCAGACCTTTCTTGCGCTTGATGTAGTCCGGGATCAGCTCCATCGGTCCCGGGCGATAGAGCGCGATCAAGGCGATGATGTCATCGATGCTGCAGATATCGAATTGCTTGCAGAGGTGCACCATGCCGCCGGATTCCAACTGAAAAATGCCGATCGTTTCGCCGCGGTTGAGGAGGTCGAAGCTGGTCTGGTCGTCGAACGGGATTTCCTCGATCGAAAACTCCGGCTCGCGTTGGCGGATCAGGTTCTCGGTATCCTGGATCACCGTCAGCGTCTTAAGCCCGAGGAAATCCATCTTCAGCATGCCCAGATCGGTCAGCGGACCCATGGCATATTGGGTGATGACCTCGTTATCGTTACCTCGGCAGAGCGGGATGTAATCGTCGAGCGGCCGATCGCCGATCACGACGCCGGCCGCATGCATGCCGGCATTGCGCGTGAGGCCTTCGAGCACGGTCGCGTAATTCCAGAGCTGTTGGGTGGCCGGCTTCGGTCTCAACGGCTTTTTTCAATTCCGCATTCTTTTCCAGCGCGAATGTCAGCGTGATTCCAAGTTCGTTCGGGATCATCTTCGCGATGCGGTCGGCGTCGGAGTAGCTCAAGCCCATGACGCGGCCGACATCGCGGACGACGCTCTTAGCGCCTAGTGTGCCAAAGGTGATGATCTGGGAGACGCGCGCAAGCCGTACTTTGCGCGCACGTAATCGATCACTTCGCCTCGCCGGTTCTGGCAGAAATCGACGTCGATATCCGGCGGGCTGACCCGCTCCGGGTTCAGGAACCGCTCGAAGATCAAGCCGAACCGCAACGGGTCCAGATCGGTGATCTTCGAGCACGTAGGAGACCAGCGAGCCGGCCGCCGAACCGCGCCCCGGTCCAACCGGAATTCCATTCTGTTTCGCGTAGTGGATGAAATCCCAGACGATCAGGAAATAGCTGATGAACCCGGTTTTCTCGAGCATGCTCGAGTTCGTACTCGAGCCGGTCGCGCAGTGTCGGAGTCGCTCTCGCGCTCGGTCCCCATAGCTTTCCCGCAAGCCCGGCAAAGCAAAGCTCGTGCAAATATGCGTCCCGCGATTTGCCGGGCGGAGGCTCATACGCCGGATATTTCGATGAATCCGAAATCAAGCTTGAAGATCGCACAGTTCAGCGATACGCAGCGTGTTCGTCAGTGCCTCCGGTACGTGCGGGAAGAGGGCGCGCCATCTCTTCGGGCGATTTGAAGTATACCTCGGTAGGGTAATGCATTCGCCGTTCGTCGTGCACCATCGCGCCGGTGCCGATGCAGATCATGACGTCATGTGCTTCATGATGCGAGCGATCCAGAAAATGCACATCGTTCGCCGCGACCGACCGGGATTTGCCAACGTTTCGGAGATCTGCAGAAGCGCTCATTGCAGAGATGCTGCGCCTCGATGCCGTGATCATGCAGCTCGAGGTAAAAGTATTCCGGTCCGAAGATATCGGCAAACTCTTGGGCCGCGCGTTCCGCCTTTTTTAAATCGTCGTCCTGGATCGCCACGTTGATTTCGCCCTTCAGACAAGCGCTCATACCGATCAGGCCCGCGGCTGTGCTGCGCCAGGATCTCTTTGTCGATCCGCGGCTTGTAATGGAATCCCTTCCAGATGCGCCGGCGGAGACCAGTTTGACCAGATTGCTATAGCCTTCGAAGTCGCGCGCCAGGAGAGTGAAATGATAAGCGGCGTCGCGCTGGCCGATGAGGCGCTCCGGTCGGTCATGAGCCGGGCGCCATGTAGACTTCGCACCCGATGATCGGCTTGATGCCGGCCTTCGTCGCCGCCTGTAGAATTCGATCGCGCCGAACATGTTGCCGTGATCGGTGATGGCTACGGCGGGCATGCCGAAATTCGGCCGCCTTTTTCATCAGATCGGGTATCCGGACCAGCCCGTCGAGCAGCGAGTATTCAGTATGGAGATGCAGGTGAACAAAGGAGTCGGACATCAGAAGAAACAGGATAACCGGGAACGAGATAACGATCAATGGTATGAGCGGGGCTGAGCGGACTTAGCGGGGCGTTCCGTAGAGCGGACGGCCTCGGGCGTGTCGGACTTTGGAAAATCTGTAGCACGCCGCCCAAGCGATTGGTCGCCCGAGCGATTAGAGACCGTCTCAGATTGCCGCACTGTCCTGTGCCGGTGCCAAGGGGTGAAAGCAAGAGTACGGACGAGGCCGTCCGCGCTACGCAAAAAGCAGGTCCCGCGCTTGCCAGACCACTCCTAACTAAGCGGTCAGTTTCCCGCGGATGTCACGAAAGCTGATTTGGCAAAGAATCACGGAGTAGATCAGCAAGGCCAGGCAGTGGAGGAGCACCGGCACCGGCTGCCAATCGCCCCAGGCCGCGGATTGCATCAAACGCACTCCATGATAAAACGGAGACAACTGGATGACGGCCGCCAAAAACGTGCCGCGGGGAATCGGGAAAAAGACTCCCGAGAGGAAATAGATCGGAGCGATCAAGAAGGAGTAGACCGTCTGGAATTGATTGATATTTCTGACGCGCGCGGCCGAGATCAATCCGATCGCGCCGCAAGGGATCCCGAGCATCCCGCCGATAACGGGAAAAAGCAAAACGGCGGCGACCGGATTCGGCAGCAGACCACAAACGAGCAGAACAAGACCGACACCGAAAGCCATGCTGGCCGCGCGGACAAAAACCCAAATAAACTCGCCGAGAACGACTTCAGCCACACCGATCGGCGTGGTCAGCATCGCTTTGAAAACTGCTTCGAAGCTCATCCGGACAAAGAAGCCGTAGCTGCATTCAAAGAAGGCTGTGAACAGAGCGGTAGAGGCGGCTAAACCCGGGGCGAGAAATTGAGCGTAAGTGCGGCCTTCGATGTGTCCAATGAATGGTGATAGACCGAGCCCGAGCGAGGTCAGGATCAAGGCGGGATCGGCCAGGGTAGGCGAAATGTTTGCCAGGAAATCCTTGCGATAGACTACCCAGTTGCGGACCACGACCTGCCAAGCGAGTCGCGTAGTGATAGTCAGTTCATTCATCATCGGCGAGGCCATGTCCGGTCAACCGGAGATAGACATCTTCCAGGTTAGCCGGCCGCAACTGGAGTGCGGTCACCCCGGCAGCAGCCTGCAAAGCAGTTAAATCCTCTAGTCGCGGGACTCGGATGCACGTTTGATGTCCTTGTTGAAAAACCGGCCAGTCGGGCTGGATCTGTTTCCGGAGGATGGATTCTTCCTGAATCCGGAAATAGCCGACATACCCCGGCGCGTGACGATCGATCAGATCGCGCGGTGTTCCGGTGGCAATTACTTTGCCATGGTTGAGAATGACCACCCGGTTACAGAGCAGTTCCGCCTCGTGCATATAGTGGGTGGTGATCAGCACTGTCTTGCCGCTCTGACGATAGTTCAGCACCTTTTCCCAGAGAAGATGGCGGACGGCTGGATCCAAGCCGGTGGTCGGCTCGTCGAGAATGAGGAGTTCGGGATCGGCCAGTAACGCCCGGACAAAAACCAGGCGACGTTTCATCCCGCCGGAAAGCGAGCGGATCGGCGCATCGCGTTTGTGCTCAAGGGACATTTCGGCCAGGAGCGCTTCGATTCGGTCGCGGGCTGCCTTCACCCCGAGGAGAGCAAAACGGGCGTAGAGCCGCATGTTCTCGAGCACCGTGAGTTCCTCATCGAGAGCATTCTCCTGCGGGACCACGCCGAGCCGAGTCTTGATCGTTCTCGCTTCCTTGTGCGGGTCCAGACCAAATACCAGGAGGTTGCCGCCCGAACGCAAGACCGCTCCGTACAGGCAGCCGATGAAGGTTGATTTGCCGGCTCCGTTTGGGCCGAGTAAACCGACGCACTCTCCCCTGTCCACCTCGAGATCCAGCGCTTGAAGGGCCTCAGTCTCGCCGAACCGCTTCGTGACGGCTTGGGCTTGGATGACCCCAGCCGGCTCCGACACGGCTCGTCGGGGAGATTGCGGGGTTTCGATAATCGCCGGCATGAGCGCCAACTAGTCCTAAAGCCCGCCCTCAGGCAAGCGGTGTTTCCTTGCTCTGTCTACGGTTCCCGGCGGCCCATTTTGAACGTAACGATGGCACGAGTATACGAGAGACGGTGCACTAGCGTGGGGCCTTTTTCTCGCGGTTCCGCGCCTTTCCACGGAAGGCTTGCCTCTCCGTTGCCGCGGTCGGTCCTCTGTCGTGCGCGCCCGGGTGTGCCTCCTCCGTGCCTGCCGCCTGCGAATGCTCCTTGAAAATTGCGCAAGCGATGTCTGTTGGAGAGAAACCTAGCTCGAGAAATCGATCAACAACCCGCCTCTCGGTCTCAAAGTCATCCTTGAGGAGATGCTCACGGATTTTTTCGATAAAGACGTTCGATCGTTTTTCTTCGATTTCTTCGCGGCTGGGTACCTGGCGTCGTTGAATCTTCGACCGCGTGAATCGCTCAATACTTTGCAGTCTATAAATCTCTCGTCCTTCGACCAGGGAGACCGCGCGACCGAAACGACCAGCGCGGCCAGTGCGCCCGATGCGGTGCAGGTAATCTTCCTCGTCCCAAGGAAGATCATAGTTGAAAACTACCTCCACATTTTCGACGTCGACGCCGCGAGCGGCGACATCAGTCGCAACAAGAAATTCCAGCTGTGAATTGCGGAACTTTCCAATCGCGCGTTCGCGTTGCGCCTGGCTGATATCGCCGTGAATCCGTTCCGCCGAGTATCCGCGCGCGATCAGTTCATCAGTTAGCTGATCAACCATCTTCTTCGTATTACAAAAAATGATAGCGAGCTTGATATCATTTAAGTCAATCAACCGGGTCAACGCCTCAGTTTTTGCTCTGCCCCGGACATCGTAGTAAGTCTGCTCGACGGTGGGGACAGTTAGTTGTTTGTGTTCGATCCGGATGGTTTCCGGATCCCGCGTAAACCGCCGGATTAACTCCTGAATCGGCCGGGAAAACGTCGCGGAAAAACAAACCACTTGGCGATTCGCTGGGAGGGTTTCCAGGATTCGTTGAATGTCGTCGCGGAAGCCCATGTCAAACATTTCATCCGCTTCATCCAGAACCACCATCTTCACCTGCGTTAGATCCAGTGTTCCTCGCTCCAGGTGATCGAGCAGGCGGCCCGGTGTACCAATCACAATCTGCGCCCCGTGCCGCAGAGCGCGGATCTGACGGTCGTATGATTGACCACCATAGATTGGCACCGAGTGAACGCGTCGTTTGAATGCAGCAAATTTGTAAATTTCCTCGGCCACCTGAAGGGCCAGCTCCCGGGTAGGGCAAAGGATCAGAACCTGCGTGTGAGTCGAGGCCGGATCCGCGAGTTCGACAGCGGGAAGGCCAAAAGCGGCGGTTTTGCCCGAGCCGGTCTGGGATTGACCAATCACGTCTTTGCCTCTCAATAAGGCGGGAATAGCGGCCGCTTGGATCGGAGCGGGTTTCTCGTAACCGAGTTGGTCGACGGCCTTCAGCAGAGCGGGAGAAAGCCCAAGTTCAGAAAAAGCGGAAGCTGTCATCAAAAGCGAAAATGCCGTCGCCGGGCGCGACACCGACTGCTGAAGCTGGAGCGCAGCGTGCCGTTACATAGGGCGACGAACCGGCTGGAGTCAACCGGTAATAAGCGTTTGCCTTATCGGGGCGTAAAGCTGTGCGGGTGTCTCGCAATGTGTCCTTGGCCCTGTTGCCGGTGGGGCGATCCGCCTTGGCGGACGAGGCTCAGGCGAGAACTTGTTTGAGCATCTGGAGCGGGTGGCTCACCCAAGCGTCCGGCTCAAACAAGTTCTCGCTAAGGCTCGAATAAATTTTCGCCCTACCGCCACAGGACCAAAGGCGCCTTGGGACATCCCTCGAACCTCTTCCGAACCATAGCTCGATTGCGCGCGCTAGGGCCCTCCAAGCCGAACTCACTTCCGCTCCGCAGGCAGCAAATAACGGACGACGCGTGCTTGTCCTGAACGAAGCCTTAGGATTGGTTGAGAGGATGGTCAAGCCGCGTCTGTTAACGTTGTTTTGCTACGGGTCGATGATGAGTTTGGCGATCGGCTTGAATCTCTTGCCGGTCTTCCTGACCAGCTTGAGCGCTACTTTCGGTGGGAGTGCGGGGTTGACGCAGGAACAACTGGGTCGACTTGGTGCCATCGGTTTTGCTGGTCTGGTTCTCGGTATCCTGATCACTGGTCCACTGGCTGATCGCTGGGGAGCAAAGGGCTTTGCTCTGGTCGCGAACGGCATCATCAGCGCAAGCTTGGCTGGAATGTCGTTCGCACCAGACTACGGGATTCTTTCTGCGACCATCTTTTGCCTGGGGTTCGGAGCCGGCGTTTTGGACATGATTCTCAGTCCGGTGGTGGCGGCTCTCAACCCGGGCCGGAGATCGGCGGCGATGAATTGGCTGCACTCGTTTTATTGTGTGGGTGCAGTCGTGACGATCTTTGCGGGGACTGTCGCGCTACGGATTGGATTAGGCTGGAGACACGCATGTCTCGTGCTTCTCCCTTTGCCACTCGTTTTACTCGGCGGTTTGGCACAACTCGCTTTTCCGAAGCTCTTGACCGGACAAGGGAAGCGCTTGCGGATGCGCCGTCTGCTGCGTGAATGGTGGTTCGCGGGTGCGCTGATCGCGATCTTTCTCGGAGGAGCGACTGAGCTGGGAATGGCCCAGTGGCTTCCGGCCTACGCCGAAACGACACTGGGATTTCCGCGGTGGATCGGTGGCATCGGGTTGTTGCTCTTCTCGGTTGCCATGGCCGCCGGACGAATGGTAGTAGGTGCCGTCGGCGCACGAGTGGATCCCTTCGCCATTATGGCCTGGTGTTGCGGTTTCTCGGTTTGTCTCTTCCTCCTCGGATCCTTTCTACCCGTACCTCTGACGGCGTTGGCGGCCTGCGTGGCAGTCGGGTTCACGGGAAGTGCGCTATGGCCTACATTGCTTGCCGTTACGGGAGACCGATACCCGCTGGGAGGTGCGAGCATGTTTGCTGCCCTCGCCGCCTTTGGCAACGCCGGTGGGATCCTGATGCCTTGGGTCGTCGGATGGATTGGCGACCTTTTCAATCTCCGTTGGGGCCTGGCCATTTCGGGAGTCGCACCGCTCTTGATGTTGCCGTTAGTGCTTCTCTTGAAGCGCCAAAACACCGAAGCCTTGGCTGCGCCCGCGACAGTCGCGTAGCGTCTTGGCGGAGAGCAGCGCGATTGCGATCGGTTCTTTTGCTTCGCCGCCTTTGACGCGATACTCGGCACTCGGGACTGGGGCCTCGGCACTCGGCACTCGGCACTCCTCGAGGCTACCAAGCGTAGGCCTGGGGCGCTTCGCCGCCGGGACCTGGGAAAATCTCGTCGAGCTTTTTCAAGGTATGCTTCATCCAGCGTGATTTCCGTGGCGTGCAGGGTGGACTCCAGCTGCTCGATGGTTCGAGGGCCGATGATGGGCGCAGTCACGATCGGGTTGTGCAAAAGCCAGGCCAGGGCTACGGCTGCGGGAGGTTGCCCCCAACTGTTTGCAGAGAGCCTCGTACTGTTCCAGCTTGGGCCGGTTCTTGTTGATTTCCTTCAGGGACTCCTCACTGGCGCGCCGGCCGCTTTCCAGCTTCTCCAGGGCTCCACCCAGAAGGCCGCCGCCCAGAGGGCTCCAAGGGATCAGTCCCAAACCGTAGTGCCGGCAGGCGGGAATGACCTCCAGCTCCACCATGCGGTTGTTCAGGTGGTAGATGCTCTGTTCGCTGGACAACCCATCAAGCCGCGTTTGGAAGCCTCCTGGCAGGCGGTGGCGATGTCCCATCCCGCGAAATTACTAGACCCTACATAAACCACTTTGCCCTGGTTGCCCAGTTGTTCGAAAGCTTGCCAAGTCTCGTCCCAAGGACAGTCCCGGTCCACGTGGTGCATCTGGTAAAGGTCGATATGATCGGTCTGGAGCCGTTTTGAGGCTGCCTTCGCAGTGCTTGCGGATTTTGTACGCCGAAAGACTGCGGCCGTCGGTATTAGGTTCTGCCCGGTTGGCCTTGCGTCTGACGGGATTGAAGACCTTGGTGGCCAGGACCACCGCGTCGCGGCGGCCGCCGCCCTGGGCGAACCCGCGCCCCAGAATCTCCTCGGTGTCGCCCTGCTCGCCACCCCAGCCGTAGACGTCGGCCGTATCAAAGAAGTTGATGCCGAGCTCCAGGGCCCGGTCCATGATCAGGAAACTCTCTTTCTGGGCGGTGTGCCAGCCGAAATTCATCGTACCCAGGCAAATGTTGCTTACCAGGGCTCCGTGTTTTCCCAAACGTTTGTGTTCGATTGCCATGTTCGTTTACCTCTCTTGCTTGCCTTCAGACGCGGAGTCAATTGCGCAAAGAAAGCCTTGAGCCAAAAGTCGCGAAACCAGTTCCGACTGGTCCGGGCCTGAACTGTAACAGAGAATTAACATCGGAAGGACCGTAAATTGAAAGAGACTGAAGTTCGTTTTCGTCAGATTCACCTTGATTACCATACGAGTGAGCACATTGAGTCCGTCGGGTCGAACTTTGATCCCGACGAGTTCGCGGAAACCCTGGTTAAAGCCAGGGTTAATTCGATCACTTGCTTTGCTCGCTGCCACCACGGCTGGCTTTATTTCAATTCGAAGAAGTTTCCGGAACGTAAGCATCCCTACCTGCAACAGGAGTTGCTCCCGCAGCAAATCGAAGCGTGTCACCGTCGCGGCATTCGGGTTCCGATTTACATCACGGTCCAGTGGGATCACTACACCGCAACGCGTCATTCCGAATGGGTCTGCCTGGACGCCAAAGGCGCCCTGATCGGTAGTCCGCCGTTTGAGCCCGGTTTTTACCGGCGACTGTGCGTGAACTCACCTTACCGTGAGTTTCTTAAGGACCACACCACGGAGGTTCTGGAGACCTTTCCAACCGACGGCTTGTTCTTCGACATCGTGTGGCCGGAAACCTGTGCCTGTCGGTATTGCTGCGAGAAGATGCTCGCGGCCGGCCTCGAACCAAGCGATCCGGAAGTCCGGGAGCGATTCGGGCTTCAGACGATCAACGAGTTTAAGGAGGACATGACGCGGTTCGTTCGTGAACGGAATGCGGATTGCACAATCTTCTACAACGCAGGCCATATTGGACCGCGCCATCGCTCGGTCAAGCAGGCGTGTAGCCATTTCGAATTGGAAACGCTGCCGAGCGGCGATGGGGCTACATCCATTTTCCAGTTAGCATCCGCTACGCCCGAACCCTCGGGCTGGATTGCCTGGGGCAAACGGGGAGGTTGCACACTTCCTGGGGGGATTTTCACTCATTCAAGAACCTTCCAGCGCTGCGTTACGAATGCCTCCGGATGCTGACTCATGGTGCCAAATCTTTGATTGGCGACCAGCTGCCTCCGGACGGACGAATTGACCAGGAAGTGTACCGACTCGTGGGCGAAGTTTATCAGGAAGTCGAACAAAAGGAGCCCCGGTGCACCGGGGCGCGGCCGGTGACCGAGATTGGGGTTCTCACCCCGGAAGAATTTACCGGCAGTGGAGTTGGAGTTCTGCCCGATGCGATCAAAGGGGCAACGCGCATCCTGGAGCAAGGCGGACACCAGTTCGACATCTTGGATTCGGCCAGCAAATTCGCTGATTACCAGGTGCTGGTTTTGCCCGATCACATCCCGGTTTCGGCCGAACTCGCCCACAGATTAGAACAGTACGTCGGGGCTGGCGGAAGCGTCATCGCGAGCTTTGCTTCCGGCATGGACGAAAACCAAACGCGGTTTATGACGGACTTGTTTGGGGTGACTGTGATTGGCCCGGGTCCGCACGATCTAAATGGGAGTCTTGTCCGCGGCAAAGCCTTTGGGCGTCATGATTACTGCGAATACCTTCTCCCGGAAGGCGCGATCGGTCGAGGCTTGCCGGAAACTGAACACGCCATGTACCGGAGGGGCATCGCCGTCGAGGCTGATGAAGGGGCGGAAGTCCTCGCTCCCATTGTGAAATCCTTGTTTGACCGGACCTACCGTCACTTCTGCTCTCATCGGCAAACGCCCTCGTCCGGTTCGGAGGGTCAACCCGGGATCGTCTGCCAGGGGCACTGCATCTATTTTTCCAGTCCGATTTTCAGCCAATACAACGACAACGCCCCCCTTTGGTGCAAGCGGCTGGTTCTGAACGCGCTTGACCTTTTGCTACCAGAGCCCCTGATCAAACACAACGGGCCCAGTACGCTCCAGGTGACCCTTACTGAACAAGCGAGCCAGGACCGCTGGATCCTCCACCTTTTGCATTTTATCCCGGAGCGGCGGAGCGAAGAGCTCGACGTGATCGAGGACGTAATCCCGTTGTTCCAGGTCAACGTGAAGGTGAAGACGCCCCGGCCCGTTCGTGATGTGGCGATCGCACCCGCAAAAGCGTCCCTCGCCTTCCGTACTGAAGAATCTTACACAGTTTTCGAAATCGATCGGATCGACGGCCACGCGATGGTTAGTCTCGCTTTTGGTTAGTATGCATCGATCCCTGCAACAAGCTGCAATAATCAGTGTTGTGCCAGCGGTTTTGCTGACAAACTCAAGAAACGGCGTAGCCGAAACCACCTCGTCCGCGCAGACTCCAGTAACAGGCTGGAAGCCCGTGCCACTTTCCCGCCGTGACACCGCATCTTGGGTCTGTCGAACTTTGAGTTATCGGTGGCCCGCGCGATCGAGCTATCCTTCGTAATGGAGGTTAGAGACTTGTCCCAACGCATCTTTGATCCTGTGCCGGTAGGGCGAAAACTTGTTTGAGCCGCCTGGAGCGGGTGGCTCACCCCAGCGTCCGGCTCAAACAAGTTCTCGCTAATGCTCGAATAAATTTTCGCCCTACCGGCGCCGGGCAGTGCGGCACTCTGAGAGGATCTCTAACTTTCGCGCGGCCAATCGCTCGATGGCGCACCGCAGATTCCCAAAGTCCAACATGCCCATCTTGCCGGTGAAACTTCAAATTTTGCTTTGTCTTTACCTTTGCGACCTCCTGTTCAGTTAAATCTCCTCTTTCCGGTCATCTTAGAACCTCAGTCTACCGATAGCGGTGCACGGCGCCCCCTCCGGTCGAGTGTTTGCGCTCTAACCTCGCGCGAACTGAGCCCACCCTCAGATCAGCGCGGTTTAGTTCGCGTCCTTGCACGGTTTGTGCGATTATGTCAGCTTTCACGGTTTCCGCCCCGCTCCGGATCACTTGATCCATCATCTCAGCCCGTTGCCCAATTTTATGAAAGTCTGCCCGACGTCCATTCTGCTCTTCTCTATCACCCTCGCGCTCTGGCCACGGGTAATTTCACCGGCAGCCGCCGCAGGTACAGAGATAGCGGCAAAGGGTTCTCTCTCGGAACCAACCGACCCTGGTTGGCCGCGCGAGATTACCCGGAACGGGATTCGTTTCGTGTATTACCAGCCCCAGGTCGATGACTGGAAAGACTTTCACGAGCTCCGGGCGCGACTTGCTTTTACCCTTACCCCCAAAGGCGGAAAACCCGTCGCCGGAATCGAAGAGTTAAGCGGCCGCACCGTGCCTAATCTGGAGACTCGTACTGTCGCAATCGATAATATCGAGATTGTCGCTGTCCGATTCCCGTCTTTATCGGACTCAGAGGCTGAGAAGATGAGCGAACTGCTTCGCTCGACGTTTCCAGGCAAACCGCTAACCGTCTCTTTGGACCGTCTGATTGCGAGTGCCCAAGTGGGCGAAGAAAAGGTTAAACCCGTTGCGGTAAAGACTGACGCACCGCCCATCTTCACGAGTACGGAACCAGCTGTGCTTTTAACGGTTGACGCTAAACCGGTCTTAGCGCCGATCAAAGGTTCGCAGCTGAAATTTGTTCTCAACACCAATTGGGACCTTTTTTTCGCTCCAAGCGATTCGCACTATTACCTCTTGATCAAGAAGCTATGGCTCAGCGCCGATTCGCTGGATGGTCGCTGGACCCCAACGAGAAAATTGCCTGTCGAATTTGGAAACCTCCCGAGCGACTGGGATCGAGTGAAACAGGCGCTTCCGCCCCGAGCCGAACAGGGAAAGCCGCCTAAAGTGTTCTTTTCGGCGGTTCCAGCGGAACTCATCATCTTTTCCGGCGCGCCTAGCTTCAAGAGCATTCCAGGAACACAACTTTCGTACGCCACCAATACGAAGAGCTGGATTTTTCGGGACGCGGCGCAGAACGAGATTTATTACCTGGTGACCGGGCGTTGGTTCCGTGCTGATAGCTTAACCGGTCCGTGGAGTTATGCTGGAAACGACCTCCCGCCAGATTTTCAGCAAATTCCCACCGAAAGCGCGGCTGCAGAGGTTCTCTCTTCCGTTCCGGGCACCAGCGAGGCCGAAGATGCTGTCTTGTTGGCGCAAATTCCAACTTCTGCGGTGATTGACCGGGCGGACGCCGAATCCAAGGTCAAGGTCGAGTACCAGGGTGAGCCGCAGTTCGCGGCAATCGAAGGGACGGACCTTCGCTACGCCACTAACACCGATGCGACCGTTATCCAGGTGGAAGATCGATATTACCTCTGTGCGAACGCGGTGTGGTTTGTTGCTCCTGACCCCACTGGGCCATGGAAAACAGTCACGGAAGTACCGCCAGTGATCTACACGATCCCACCGAGCAGCCCGGTCTATCGCGCGACGTACGTAAAGGTTGATGGATCCAATGAAAAGGAAGTCACCTGTAGCTATACGGCCGGCTACTCCGGGGCTTACGTTGCCAAGGCGGCTGCGGCGGCTGTGCTGGTCTGGGGAACGGGTTACTATTATCCGCCGTACGTTTATCCCGCGCCGGTCCCAATCTACCATCCCTATTATCCCACCTATGGAGTTGCCGCCACCTATTATCCGGCGACTGGCTACTACGCTACTGGAGGATATGCTTACGGACCGTACAATAGCGCCGGTCAAGCGGCTTGGTATAATCCGAGCACGGGCGCCTACGGGCGGGCCTACACCACGCAGAGTTCCTACGGCGGCCAAACCAGCGCCTGGGGCTACAATCCCAGCACGGGCACTTCCTGGAACACCCAGCAAGGGCACAACTATTACAGCCAATGGGGAACTTCCACGGCCCAGCGCAACGGCGAGACCTACCAGGCGGGACACGTCGTGACGAATTATGGTAGTACCGCGGTGGCGAAAGGCCCGGATAACTTATACGCCGGTCACGATGGCAACGTGTATAAACGAGATGATAACGGGAACTGGTCGAAGTACGACAATGGTCAGTGGCAACCGGTCAGTCAGCCTCAGCGAAATAATGAATCAAGGCAGAAACAGCCCGGAACTCAGCAGAATAACAGTTTATCAAGTCAGCCCAGCTCCGCTTCTCCGAATGCGCAAAGCAAGCGACAAGCGAACAATACTCCTTCGCAGAACCAGGGGCAATCGCGCGAAGCCAGGCAGACAACCAATGGTCGAGCAAAACAGCGCTCCGACGAACCGACAGCCGGCCTCGAGCGCGAAGCGTCTGCGCGACAACGCGGCTCCGAGCGCGTGAACCTGCAGCAGCGCCGCGCACAATCGGGGGCTGCGAGAAATCGTCGTTTCGGAGCTGAGCGTGGATCAAGAGGTTCGCGAGATCGATTCTCCGGTCGTCAGTAACTCCACTTGCATGGGAAAATCGCGGGCGGACACAGGCATGAGCAGGTTTTTCCGGCTTGTTCTCGAATCGTTGAAGCGTTCGCCCGAATTCGGTTTGTGTTTCGCCAGTCTGACACTCTCGAGCTGTTCAAAACCGCCGCGGAATGAAGTCATCCCGGGTCCTCCTGAAGTTCTGGTGACGGAGGTCCTGCAACAGGATGTGCCGATTGTGCGAGAATGGATCGGATCACTGGACGGTTCAGTAAATGCTGACATTCGAGCGCGAGTATCCGGCTACATCATTTCCCAGAGCTATAGGGAGGGCGCCGTGCGTCCAGAAAGGTGACCTGCTCTTCCAAATTGACGACAGCGCGTACGAAGCTGCTTTGGAGCAAGCAAAAGCGGCCCTCGCTCAAGCGGTCGCCAACCAGCTCCAAACCGAACAAACGGAAAAGCGTGTCCAGGAGCTTTTCTCCCAAAGGGTGGAGAGCGCTCAGGACCGGGACAACGCAGTTCAGCAAAACGACGCGGCCAAAGCAGTCGTAAAGGCCCAGGAAGCCGCGGTCAAACAGGCTCAAGTGAATCTTCAGTTCACCAAATTGACCGCACCGGTCACCGGTATCGCCGGGATAGCCAATCCGGGCATCGGCGATCTGGTTAGTCCAAGCGACGCGCAGCCGCTCACTACAATTTCCACCGTGGATCCGATCAAAGCCTACTTCCAATTGAGCGAGCAGGATTACCTCAAAGCCGCAGAGAGTCTCGAACGTGACCGAAACGGTCGGATCCAACAACCACCGGTGGAAATGGTCCTTTCCAATGGCCAATTGTATCCAGCGAAGGGAACGTTCTCTGCCGTCGATCGGCAAGTTGACACACAGACCGGCACGATTCGCCTGGCGGCGCTTTTCCCAAACCCACAGAATGTCTTGCGCCCAGGGCAATTCGTGCGCATTCGGGTGACGGTGAAAACCCAGCGCGGAGCCTTACTCGTCCCGCAGCGCGCGGTAAACCAGTTACAAACCAGCTATGAGGTGGCGGTGGTGGGCAGCGACAACAAAGTCCAGATGCGTTCCGTAAAGCTTGGCGAGCTCTTCGGTTCGCTTTGGATCATCAAGGAGGGTTTGCAGGCCGGAGAACATGTTGTCGTAGAAGGACTCCAGAAAGTGAAGGACGGCGAACTAACCAAGCCGATGCCGTGGACCAAGGCTCCGGGCTAAGGTATGGCGCATTTCTTCGTCCAACGGCCGATTCTCGCGGTTGTTGTTGCTATCTTTACCATCATTCTCGGTGGGTTAGCGCTGACGGTTCTGCCAATTTCCCTATTTCCCAATATCACCCCTCCGGAAATCATTGTGTCAGCCAGCTACCCGGGGGCTGATGCGGTGACCGTTGAGCAAGCCGTGGCTACGCCGATCGAGCAGCAGATCAGCGGTGTAGATAACATGAATTACATGTACTCCCTCAATGCGAACACTGGTCAAATGCGGTTGCGGGTGAACTTTGACGAACAATCAAATCCCAAAACGGACCAGGTGCTCACCCAGATGCGCCAGGCGCAAGCCAGTGCGCAGCTTCCGCCTGAGGTAGCGGCTCAGGGCGTCAGCGTTCAAAAGTCTTTCGCTGCTCCGTTGATGCTCGTCGCCCTCCGCTCAGCCGATGCCCGTTATGATTCCCAGTTCCTGACTAATTACGCCTATATCAATCTTAATGACCGCCTGACTCGCCTCCCGGGCATTTCTAATGTCCAGGTATTCGGATCGGGACAGTACGCGATTCGCATCTGGCTAAGTCCGGACCAACTCGCCAGATTTAATCTCACGGTATCGGAAGTCATCAACGCTCTTCAGCAACAGAACGCCGTTAATCCCATCGGAGTGCTCGGCGGAGAACCAGTTCCGAAAGGGCAGGAATTTGCCTTGATGGCGGTCGCCCGCGGCCCGCTCGTCACGCCAGACCAATTTGGCAACATCGTCGTTCGGGAGACATCCAATGGAGGGATTGTTCGAATCAGAGATTTGGGCCGGGTCGAATTGGGCTCCCAGGTTTACACCACAAAGGCCCGGTTGAACGGCGAGCCGAGTGCCATTGTTGCCATCTATCAGCTACCTGGGAGCAATGCGTTGGCGGCGGCCCGAAGGAGTCAAGCGGCTGCTGGCCGAGCTCAAGCCGCATTTTCCGCGCGGGCTGGATTATGTGGTCTCGCTGGACACGACCTTACCGGTCACGGCGGGGATCAAGGAGATGGTTAAGACCTTGTTGGAGGCGATGGGGTTAGTGATCCTGGTTGTTTACCTGTTTTTACAGAGTTGGCGGGCTACCCTGATTCCGTTGTTGGCGGTGCCGGTCTCCTTGATTGGCACCTTTGTATTCTTTTCCGCTGCTGGGTTTTTCCATTAACACCCTTTCTTTGTTCGGTCTGGTCCTGGCCATTGGCTTGGTGGTTGATGATGCCATTGTGGTGGTCGAGGCGGTCGAGCGCCATCTGGAAGCCGGACTTAGTCCCAAAGAAGCTACCCTGCAGGCTATGAAGGAGATCACCGGGCCGGTCATTGGGGTAGCCCTGGTGTTAGCCTCGGTTTTTGTGCCCACGGCTTTTATTCCGGGCATCACCGGGCGACTCTATCAGCAGTTTGCCGTCACCATCGCCGTGTCGGTGCTCATTTCGGCATTCAACGCGCTGACCCTCAGTCCGGCGCTCTGCGCGCTCTTGCTACGTCCGCGCCGCCGGCAGAGCGGTGTGTTGGGCCAGTGCTTTGTTGGTTTCAATGATCTCTTTGGCCGAGTTACCAATGGTTACATTCGGGTGGCGGCCTTCTTTATTCGCCGCACCGTCCTGGCGCTGTTTGTGCTAGCGGCCTTCGCGGCCGCCGCCTTCTTCTTTGGCAAAAAACTGCCTACCAGCTTTCTGCCCGACGAAGACCAGGGCTTCTTCTATGTCAATCTCCAGCTGCCCGCGGCGGCCTCGCTCCAGCGTACCGACCAGGTCTGTCGCCAGATCGAAGCGATCCTCGCCCAAACACCAGGCGTTCGTTACACCTCGACGGTAGCCGGGTTCAGTTTACTGAGCAACGTCCAGACTACCTATAATGGCTTTTTCTTCGTCAGCTTATCGCCCTGGGCGACCCGTAAGCAGCTTGCTGAGCAATATCAGGTGATTAAAGGCAGGTTAAACCTGAAGTTAATTCAGCTCCCGCAAGGCACCGTTTTCGCTTTTTCACCGCCGGCGATCGCGGGGATCGGCTCGGCCGGCGGCGTTACCTTTGTCCTGGAGGATCGGGTCGATAAAGGCGCGGCTTTCCTAGCTGCCAATGTCGACCGTTTTCTAATTGCGGCTCGGCAACGGACCGAGTTAGCTCGAGTAACCACAACCTTGTTGCCGAGCGTGCCGCAAGTTTACGTGAAGATCGACCGAGAAAAGGCTTTGAAGCAAGGAGTCGCTTTGCAGGACATCCAGCAAACCCTCCAAACCTTTCTCGGCGGAGCGCTGGTGAATACGTTCAACCGCTTTGGCCGGCAGTGGCAAGTGTACGTCCAGGCGGAGGACAAATTTCGCGCCAGGGCGGCTCAGCTTGGACAGTTTTACGTTCGCAATAACTCGGGCAAAGCTGTTCCGCTCGCAGCGGTGACTCTGATGGAACAGCGATTTGGCCCCGAGTTTACCATGCGTTACAATCTCTACCGTTCCGCGCAGATTCAGGCGACGGCCGCGCCCGGCCACAGTTCAGCGCAAGCGATGAGGGCACTTGAACAGGTTTTTGCGCAGACGATGGCTCCAGAGATGGGTTTCGACTACCTGGGGATGTCATTTCAGGAACAGAAAGCCCAACGAGCTGCTTCGCCGATGGTTGTTTTTGGATTTTCGTTGCTGTTCGTCTTTCTGATCCTGGCTGCGCTCTATGAAAGTTGGTCGCTGCCATTCAGCGTACTCTTGAGCACGCCAGTTGCTGTTTTCGGGGCATTGGGCGCTCTTTACTTGCGACGAAACATCACCGCGGCGGTGCTGCCTCCCATTTTGGTCCAAATCGAGAACAACGTGTACGCCCAGATCGGTCTGGTGATGATCATTGGTCTGGTGGCGAAGAACGCGATTCTTATTGTGGAGTTTGCCAAGTCAGAACACGAGCGAGGCGCTGCCGCGAGCGACGCCGCTCTCACCGGTGCTCGCCTTCGGCTTCGTCCTATCTTGATGACCTCTTTCGCTTTTATCGTCGGCTGCGCTCCGCTCGCTTTTGCGTCCGGTTCCGGCGCGCTCGCGCGTCAGGTGCTGGGTACAGGCGTCATCGGCGGTATGCTCGCGGCGAGTCTGCTCGCTATCTTCCTCGTGCCGGCGGGATATTGTTTCACCGAAAAGCTGGCAGCACTCTTCGGGAGGCAAGTCCAACCCCAGCGTTCTAGCCTTCCCCGGCCGCTCGATAATCCGCCGCGAGGCGCGGACAATTGACCGTCACCGTGAAATAGCATGTCAGGTTTCTTTATTCGCCGGCCAATTGTCGCCATAGTTATTTCCGTCCTAACCGTGATCCTGGGACTGCTGGCCGCCGCCGTTTTGCCGGTCTCTTTATATCCGGAGATTGTTAACCCGGAAACAGTCATCACCGCCAACTATCCGGGAGCGGATGCGAAAACGGTCGAACAATCGGTTGCTACGCCGGTCGAGCAGCAGATGAGCGGGGTGGATGACATGAACTACATGTACTCCGTCAATGCGAACAGCGGGCAAATGGTCCTGACTATAAACTTCGCGCTCAACACCGATCCAAACACGGACCAGATTCTTGCTCAGATGAGGCAGACTCAAGCGTCGTCTCAGCTGCCTGCAGCCGTAACGAATCTCGGCGTCACCGTGCAGAAGTCCCTCTCGGCACCGCTCATGGTTATCGCCTTGTACTCACCGGATAATAGTCGAGACGCTTTGTTCCTCTCAAACTATACTTATATCAATCTCAACGACGCTCTGACCCGAGTACGCGGAATCTCCAACGTTCAGGTGTCTGGTGCCGGACCTTATGCCATGCGCTTATGGCTGAATCCCACTCAACTGGCCAATCTACGTTTAACCGTCCCGGATATTGTTAGCGCTGTTCAAGCGCAGAATACGGTCAATTCCGCCGGCCAACTGGGCAGTGAACCGGCACCGGCCGGCCAGGAGTTTACCTATACGGCACGGTCTCAAGGTCGACTGACTAGTCCGGAAGATTTTGGCGAGATCATCATTCGGTCCGAATCCAATGGTGGTAGTGTCAAGCTCCAGGACCTCGGCAGGGTGGAACTAGGTGCGGAATCCTATTCCACGATGGGCAGGCTAGATGGAAAGCCGGCCGCGGTGGTATCGATTTATCAGCTACCTGGGAGCAATGCGTTGGCGGCGGCCCAAGGGGTCAAGCGGCTGCTGGCCGAGCTCAAGCCGCATTTTCCGCGCGGGCTGGATTATGTGGTCTCGCTGGACACGACCTTACCGGTCACGGCGGGGATCAAGGAGATGGTTAAGACCTTGTTGGAGGCGATGGGGTTAGTGATCCTGGTTGTTTACCTGTTTTTACAGAGTTGGCGGGCTACCCTGATTCCGTTGTTGGCGGTGCCGGTCTCCTTGATTGGCACCTTTGTATTCTTTCCGCTGCTGGGTTTTTCCATTAACACCCTTTCTTTGTTCGGTCTGGTCCTGGCCATTGGCTTGGTGGTTGATGATGCCATTGTGGTGGTCGAGGCGGTCGAGCGCCATCTGGAAGCCGGACTTAGTCCCAAAGAAGCTACCCTGCAGGCTATGAAGGAGATCACCGGGCCGGTCATTGGGGTAGCCCTGGTGTTAGCCTCGGTTTTTGTGCCCACGGCTTTTATTCCGGGCATCACCGGGCGACTCTATCAGCAGTTTGCCGTCACCATCGCCGTGTCGGTGCTCATTTCGGCATTCAACGCGCTGACCCTCAGTCCGGCGCTCTGCGCGCTCTTGCTACGTCCGCGCCGCCGGCAGAGCGGTGTGTTGGGCCAGTGCTTTGTTGGTTTCAATGATCTCTTTGGCCGAGTTACCAATGGTTACATTCGGGTGGCGGCCTTCTTTATTCGCCGCACCGTCCTGGCGCTGTTTGTGCTAGCGGCCTTCGCGGCCGCCGCCTTCTTCTTTGGCAAAAAACTGCCTACCAGCTTTCTGCCCGACGAAGACCAGGGCTTCTTCTATGTCAATCTCCAGCTGCCCGCGGCGGCCTCGCTCCAGCGTACCGACCAGGTCTGTCGCCAGATCGAAGCGATCCTCGCCCAAACACCAGGCGTTCGTTACACCACCACAACCATAGGGTCGAGTCTGCTGACCGGTGTGCAAAGCACCTACAACGGGTTCTTTTTTGTTACCCTGAAACCGTGGGAAGAACGCCGGGCGGCCGCCGAACAGTTTCAGGAAATCAAGTCCTCGCTGAACCGCAATCTGGCAAAGCTCCCATCCGGAATGGCGTTCGCCTTTTCTCCTCCGGCCATTCCCGGTGCTGGCGCCTCTGGAGATCTGACCTTCGTCCTGGAAGATCGCTCCAGTGGAGAAACCGGGCATTTGGCCGAGAATGTTACCCATTTTCTGGCGGCTGCTCAAACCAGACGTGAGTTAGGGCAAGTGAGCACCACGTTTCAAGCGGAGGTTCCCCAAGTCTACATCGACGTCGATTACGAGAAGGCTTTAAAGCAGGGTGTGTCGGTGAGCGACATCTATACGACTATGCAAGCTTTCATGGGTGGAGCATTTGTTAACTACTTTAACCGTTTCGGTCGCCAGTGGCAGGTCTACCTGCAAGCCGAAGGAGAGTTCCGCACCAATCCGAACGACCTCGACCAATTTTACGTTCGCAACTCGAACAACAGCATGGTGCCGCTCAACGCGCTCGCCCGGATCGAGCGCCGTACTGGACCCGAGTTTACGATGCGATACAACTTGTACGACTGCGCCCAGATTAACGCCACGCCGGCTGTCGGATTCACTTCAGACCAGGCGATGCGGGCCTTGGAGGAAGTCTTCCAGCAAACCATGCCTGATGATATGGGGTATAACTATATCGGAATGTCTTTTCAGCAAAAGCAGGCACAGCAAGGGCTACCGCCCGCGGCGATATTCGGTTTTTCAGTACTTTTCGTTTTTTTGATTCTGGCGGCACTGTACGAGAGTTGGTCCCTCCCTTGCAGCGTGTTGCTGAGTACTCCGATTGCGGTCTTTGGCGCCTTCGGGATGCTCTACCTTCGACGACTCGCGGACGAAGCATTCGGTTCGCCGTTCCTTGTTCAAATCGAAAACAATGTCTTCGCCCAAATCGGGCTGGTCATGATGATCGGGTTAGTGGCCAAGAACGCGATCCTGATTGTCGGATATGCCAAAGCCGAATACGAGAAAGGTCTTTCCCTAGTCGACGCCGCGCTCACGGGAGCGCGACTCCGCCTGCGGCCAATCTTAATGACTTCCTTCGCGTTTATCCTCGGTTGTCTGCCGCTCTGGACGGCGTTCGGCTCGGGCGCGCTAGCCCGAAAAATCATGGGGACGACCGTGATTGGAGGAATGCTCGCGGCAAGTCTTCTCGCCGTATTTTTTATTCCTGTTAGTTTTTGTTTCGTAGAACGGCTCACGCGTGCTCGGAAGGTTGACCGCGCAAGCCAAAACCCGAGTCCGACCTTCCGATCGACAGAAGAAACCAAGTTATGATCGAAAAGACACCGTCCCGTTATGTTGTATTACTTTTTGTCGGCATGTTGGCATTGGCTGCCAATGGCTTAGCGCAATCCTCGCCTGAGGAGCAGATGCGAGGAATGAGCAGCAAGCTCCAGCTTACCGAGAAGCAAAAGGTGCAGATGGCCCCGCTAGTAAGGAAACAATTCCGCGATTTCAAAGCGCTCGAAGAAAACACCTCGATGGGCAAATTACAGAAGCTGCGTCAAGCTAAAGAACTGCAGGCTAATTTTCATCATGAAGCATCGAGAGTTTTGAGACCCGACCAAATGAAGAAGTTGGAAGAGATGCAGGCAGAGCGACGGGCGGGCTTAATGAGCGGCGGACGGTCCTGACGCGGACAGTTGCCAGAAATAGGGTAAGCTCCCGGTACGTAAGGCGCAGTGCCTCCTGCGTCAGCCTTTGGTCTTGCTGACCGACCATAGATAGCCTGCACACTCGGTCTCGCAACGTGGCTTAGTTTGCTCGCTAGTTAGACTCTGTGCTGGTAGGGCGAAAACTCATCTGAGCCTTCGGCGAAGACTCGTTTGAGCCGGACCCGGAAGGTCGCAGCGCCGAAGACGGCTCAAACAAGTTCTCGCTGAGGCTCGAATAAATTTCGCCCCTACCGGACCTGGACCGAACGACGTTGCGAGAAGCGCCGCGAATTCTCGCCTTATCGGCACGATTAGTCAGGCGATAGGATCACTGAGCAGCTCCCAGCTGTTGGTTTTAGCCGATTGGAAAAGTGCCTCGATGGTTGCCATGTTCCGAATCGAATTTTCCAAGGGTACGGGTACTTCGAAACCCTCGCGGATACTTTTCGAGAATTGATCTCCTTGGACCGTGTACTGATCGCAAACTGGAAGCTCCACTATCTCCGCACTGCGCCCGGAAAGATCGGTGCCGTCATCGACAAAAATCCGGCAGGGCCGATCCGGCGGAGCATTGAACGGAATTTCAATTTCGATCCGCCCTTTTGTTCCCAGGATCTGCACCCGTTGGTAAGGCACGAGTTGAGTGCCGCAGGTAAAGACACAATGACCTGACGGAAATTGCAGAAGCGCCGAACTAAGGCGATCGGTGCCCATCTCCGGATCTCGTTCGATGAGACCGGCGACTCGCATTGGTTCTTCGCTAAAGATCAAGCGCGAGGTGAAAACCAGGTAGCAGCCAATGTCCAGGAGCGCTCCACCGCCATAATCCGCGATGTTCCGGATATTTTTGGGATCCTGGTTCAAGTAGCTAAATCCGCCGATGATGGAGCGAACCGGTCCAATCCGGCCGCTCCGAACGAGATTGAATGCCTTGAGCCACTGGGGATGGGTGCGCACCATAAACGCTTCCCCGATTTTCCGGTTGGTACGGTCCCGGACAGCCAGGAGAGACAACGCTTCTTTAACCGTTAGGCTGATCGGCTTTTCGCAAAGCACATGCTTACCGGCCTCCGCCGCTTTGATCGACCACGGCACATGAAGATGATTCGGAAGCGGATTGTAGATCGCCTCGATTTTGGGATCAGCTAATAATTCTTCGTACGAGCCATAGATTTTCTCGATGCCCAATGCTTCTGCGATCGGTCGAGCTTTGTCTGGGGCTCGTGAAGCGAGCGCAACCACTCGTGAGTACTCACCTTTCTGCATGGCGGGAATAACCTTCTGCAGAGCGATTTTCGCGGCCCCAAGCACACCCCAACTGACTTTATCATTCATGGTGTTCTTGTTACTTCGATTGACTCAACACTACCAGAAGATAACTGCAATAATCAGGGTTGCGACATTGGCTTTCCGGACAAAACAAAAAAAACTGGTTAACAGAAGGTCACAAAGGTCGCAGCGCGGGCGTAGCCGCAACCAAAGCGGCCGCGCAGTCCACGGACAGGCTGGAAGCCTGTGCCACTTTTCCACCCTGACACCGGCATCTTGCCCGTGAACCTTCAAACTGTTCAGCTCCTCGCAAATCCTCGCAGGAAAACAACATTTTCACGGACAGTAGTACAAAAGATGAAAGATTTGATGCTTCTTCTTTGCGATCTCTGCGACCTCCTGTTCAAGCTACTATTTCTTATCGTCTTGGGATCTCACTCAGTCCACGATAAAGGTTCACCAGGCATCTCGGAGCCCACACAAGATCGGAAGAACTCGATCCATCCGCACGAGATTCGCTCCGCGATCAGGCGGCTAAGACGTCATTGACGGGGATCCCGCGCAAGTCGAATACCCGGAAGATAGTCTCCTCGATCAGGTTATTCGGGCAGGACGCTCCGGCCGTAATGCCGATCGTTAACGGCCCGGCCGGGAGCCAATTCTCGGTCACAATCTCGGATTTGAGATGGAGATCATAATGAGTGATGTGCGCACTGCTGGTCAGCTTGTCCGCACCCTTGATGAAGTAGGTGGGCAGTTTGGCTTCGCCCATCTCCGCCAGATGCGAAGTGTTGGAACTGTTATAGCCTCCGACTACGAGGAGCAGATCCATCCGTTCCTTTAAAAGCTGGTATAGCGCATCCTGCCGCTCCTGGGTAGCGCCGCAAATCGTGTCGAAAAATCGGAAGTTCTTTGCTCCCTCCGCGGGGCCGTCCCGATCCAGAATCGCCTGCCGGATTCGCCGCTGCACTTCTTCGGTCTCGCCGCGCAGCATCGTCGTCTGATTCGCTACGCCGATCGCGCGGAGGTCGCGGTCCGGATCGAAATCCGGCGAATGAGCATTGCGGAAGCGTTCCAGAAAGGCTTCCTTGCTTCCCCCGTACCGGATGTAATCGCAGACATAATCGGTATCGGCCAGCGTGAGCACCACGAGATAATGTCCTCCGCCTGCACCCAACGCCCGCGAGGCGGTCGCTTTCGTCTCTTCATGTTCGGCCTTGCCATGAATGATCGAGGTTACTTTTTCGACCGCGTTCTGCCGGACCCGCTTCCAGACACTCATCACATCGCCGCAAGTCGTGTCCACAATCTGACAGCCGCAAGCGCGGATCCGGGAGAGTGTCTCCAGATCAGTTCCAAAAGCTGGAACGATCACGATGTCGTCTGCTCGCAAATCGGCAATCTCGGCTTCTTTCTGCAAGCCGATGAGATTCTTGATGCCCATTGCGGCGATCTGCTCGTTGACCAGCGGGTTGTGAATGATCTCGCCGAGAATAAACAAGCGACGATCAGCAAAGACTCGCCTGGCCGCATAAGCCAAGTCAATCGCCCGTTCGACACCGTAGCAAAAGCCAAACTGTTTGGCGAGGAGCATGGTGGTGTCGCGGACCGTCAGAATGCCGCCGGTAGCGCGCAATCGCTCGACGATCACGCTGCGATAGTGCGACTCGACTTGCTCCTGGACGCGGGTCATGACGTCCGGAGTGCGGAGATTAATTTTCTTAGGATGGACGGCTGCAGAGGAGGAAGGCGTAGGCATCGGCGGAAACTAAACGAGTCTAAACGAGCCTAACCGAGTTTGCCCGGCCATGCAGCTGTTAAGTTTGCGGAACGAGCAGCGGTCCCGGAATCGGAGCAAAAGCCTTGTCAGAGGTCAGGATCGCCGCCGGAAGATCCGGGTCATTGTAATCAGCGGGACGAGGCGCGGTTTTGCCGATCGTAGCGTCCTCGGGTTGACTGCGCGCAATGTTCACGGGCGTACCGATATGGACCAGTGCGAAAAATTTAGGAGCGGCTTGCGGATGGAGACGCAAACAACCATGTGAGTGAGGGATTGGCCAGACAGCGCCCTGATGGAACCCGTAAGCCGGCTTGAATCCAACCCAGTAAGCCATCGGATAACCGACATAATGATAACCGGGACCAGGTTTGTGATCGCTGGTACCAACTCGGAAGTCGTTGCCGCGGACCCAGAATCCATAACTGCTCGACCGTTTTCGCGGGATCTTTTCAGTAACGCGATAAGAGCCCGTCGGCGTAACCGCGCCCGCCTTCCCGATCGTGGTTGGAGTGACCAGCAGCGGACGATTGCCTTCCATGACATAGACCATGCGATTTTCCAGGGAAACCTTGACGCGAACGTTGTCCGGATTTTTCGGCTTATAAGCCACGACCGTGTAAGGCTTTTTTCCCAGTGTTAATGGAGTATTGCAACCGGTCAGCAAGACGGATCCTGCGAGACCAAGCAAGGCGAGGGTGCGAAGGCAAATACTTCTCATACGGGCTGAATTGGGTCTATTTTAGCGGATGCCGGGAATTTGCAAGAAGCAAAAATGGTCAGAGGAAGCCGGACCAAAACCATTTACTGATCTCAAGCGGATCCGGTATTGGTTTGAATGGATCGGTGTCAGTTTCTTTGCGAGGCTCATTCCCAGCCTGCCGCTGCCTTTGGTGCGCTTACTGGCCAGCTTGGCTGGAGCGCTCTATTATCGCTTCGATGCCAAAACGCGTGCCGTAATCCGGGCAAATCTGAAAGCGGCTCTGGGTGAAAGCCGGTCTGCGGCGGAACGCGAAGACATCGGACGAAAGTCCGTACAGATATTTGCGCGCAGCTTTCTCGAGCTCTTTTGGACGCCTCGGCTGAATCTCCGGAACCTGTCGAAAGTGGCTTCTTTCGAAGAGCCGGCCGCGTTCGCGCAGATGATGGCCGAGGGGCGTCAGGCCGCTATTTTCGTGACCATGCATTTTGGTAATTTTGAATGGGGCAGCGCACTGCTCGGCTTCAATGGCTGTCCCGGGCAGGTGCTGACCCAACGCTTTAAGAACGATCGCCTGACTCCGATCTTCGCCCGCTTCCGCGAAATCTCCGGTTCTAAAGTGATCACGCGCGAACGCTCTATGATTCGCTTATTGAAGCTGGTGCGCCAACGGAAAACGGTTGGCATTTTGGTTGATCTCACGCTGAAGATGGAAGATCCCGGAATGATCATCGACGTTTTCGGCATGAAAATGCGGACGACGTTGCTCCATGCGGTGTTGCACCGGCGGACCGGCGTCCCGATCCAGCCCTTCCTTACGCTGCCGCGAGCTGATGGAGGATGGCTCGTGCGCTTGTTCCCGCCGCTGAGCTTCCCCGCCGGGGCGTCCGATCAGGAGATCGTGCAGGCTTGTTGGGACCTGTTCGAGCCCGTGATCCGGCAGTACCCCGAGCAATGGCTATGGAGCTATAAACATTGGCGTTATCGCCCTGCTTTAGCGGAGCGGACTTATCCGTTTTACGCCAAGGTATCGGAAGCGTTTGAAAGAGAATTGGCCGCTCAGGAGAGGGCCTCTGAGGAAGGCGCGTGCAGCTCCTCCTGAGAGGCTGTCTTGCAACATTCCGCTGGTCCAGGACCGGTAGGGCGCAAATTCATTCGAGCGCGGTCTTTGCATTTTGCGCCTTACTATAGGACGCGTTTAGTGCCTTGCCTGGTCAGCAGATCTTTTCCGATACATCTCCCGGAACGGATGTTCATCCAACAGATTCGGTTCGATGCCTCCGAATTTCACGGAGTCATAGATCTGGATTCCCATGTAGAAATAGAGGGGACAAATCGGTGTCCCCCGGTTGAGCAGAAGATCTTCGGCTTGGGCGAAAATCTGCAAACGCTTCCGCTCGTTTGATTCGCGCGCGGCCGCTTCGATGAGGCCATCGTAAGCGGCATCGCTCCAGCCGGTCCGGTTGTTGCCACCATGCGAGACGAAACAATCCAGGAACGTGTTTGGGTCGTTGTAATCGCCAACCCAGCTGGACCGGGCAAAATCGTAGTCAAGCCGATTCAGAGAGTTCAAATACACTTTCCATTCTTGTTTAGCCAATTGTACGTGAACGCCAAGCTCGGTCGCCAGCATGCTCTGGATCTCGACGGCAATGTCTTCGTTGAGTTTTTTGCTGTCGTAGAGGTAGGTAACTGTCGGGAATCCCTTTCCATTCGGGTAGCCGGCGGCCGTCAGAAGTTCACGGGCGCGCTGAGGGTCGCGCTGAAACGTCTTTGGCGGTTGATACTGATGCGCTATTCCCGAAGGGGTGAAGGAGTAAGCCGGCGGTTCGCCCGCCTGAGTTATCTTGTGGACGATTCTCTCGCGATCGATGACCATTGAGAATGCTTGGCGCACCCGTGTATCGTTGAACGGCGCTCGAGTGACGTTGAAGCGGATAAAGTAAGTCCCCAAGAAAGGAGCGGCATGGAAATCAGGCCGCTTCCGTAATTCCGGAATCAGGGAGGGAGGAGTCAAACCTTTATCCAGAATCAGGTCGGCCACCTTGGAAGCGTAGAAGTTGTAGGCGGTGATGGAATTGTCGATTGGCAGCGCGTCGATCGTTTCCAGCCGGACATGATCCCGGTCCCAGTAGGTTGGATTTTTTTTAAAGCGAATCCGGTAATTCAGACGCCAATCTTCTAGTAAGAACGGCCCGTCGTTAACCAGGTGGCCCGGTTTCAGCCATTCTTCGCCGGCCTGCTTGATGCTCGGAAGATAGACGGGCGCAAAGGTGGCAATGGCGCAAAGATCCAGAAAATACGGTGTGGGCGAGGTCAATTCGACACGCAAGGTGCGCTCGTCCAGGGCCTTGACCCCGACCTGGCCGAAATCTTTCAGCTTCCCTTCGTTGAAAGCCTGCGCGTTCACGATGTGGTAAAACAGGTAGGCGTATTCCGAAGCCGTTTCTGGCAGGAGCACGCGTCTCCAGGAATTGAGAAAGTCTTGCGCGGTGACCGGCTGCCCGTTGCTCCATTTTACTCCTGGACGGAGCTGAAAGGTGTAGGTCCGTTTGTCGTCCGAAATGACCCAGCTCTGGGCAACAGCCGGCTGTGCCTGACCAAACCGGTCGAAATGTAAGAGCCCGTCGAACAGGGCGTAAACCAGCCGCATTTCTAGCTGGCCGGTGACCACGGCCGGATCGAGGGACTCCGGCTCTGCCCCGTTCAGGATGACTAGATCAGCCCGTTTTTCGGCCGGCTTGCATCCAGCAAGTACGAGCAGTGTCAACGCTAACCAGATCGGAAAACGAGCTCTGATCCGTCGCCGCACAAAGAACTATTTTGCCGGGGTACCGCTCCCCGGTGTGGGGTTTTTCGGAGGAGCAGCCATTGGTGTGGCTGGCGAAGCAGCGGGCGGGGGTGTGGTTGTGGCAGTCGCTGTGGTTACGGATGCTGGACTAGAGGCGGACGCATGCGTCGCCAGCGGGGTTGTCAACGGTGCCGGACTGCCAGTAGCTCCAGGGTTTGCCGCAACTGCTGGTGAAGCCGCGGTAACAGCCGGAGCGGGATGCGCCGGTGCGGCGGCGCTTGCCTTTCTGGCTTCGCTTTCCAAAAGACCGACCCGCCGTTCGAGTCCTTGCCGGGCGGTCAGGACCGTCAAGAGCAATGTCACCCCGAAAAAAGCGATTCCCAGATATACCGTGGCTTTTGTCAGCACAGTTGTGGTCTGAGCGCCGAAGATGTTTTCCGTCATCCCTGAGCCGAAAGCGGCGCCCAAGCCTTCGCTGCGCGGTCTCTGCATCAACACTACAAGGGTCAAGAGGATGCAGACGATCACGAGAACCACGAGCAGGAAAGGGATGAGGATCGACAGCATAAGAGCGGGAATATGTGCACTGGTTTCCGGGAAAAGCAAGTGGGTGCGCTGAGGAGCGGAGGCCAGTCCCAGTGCTCTGCTTGACACTGCGGGCTATTGGCAGCGAGACTCATTGCTGCACGAGTAAATCCTTCATGGCCGAAGAGACCCAGAGAGTCACGGCACCGGACCGGCGCCAGCTGTCGGCCGCGATGAATTTCTTTTTAAAGCAGACACTTCCGCGCTTCGACGTCGAATCTTGTGCCAAGGCCATCCTTTTCACCTTGGATCAATTCTTTCCTGCGAAGTCCTTGATGGCCTATCTCTGGCATCCGGTCCATGAAGCTAATCAGCGCGTTTTTCTGCATTTGGCGGACGGCGTAGTCTCGCGCACACTCCAGGTGTTTCCAGACGCGACGGCGATCCGTTCGGAAAAAGCACGCAAGAACTCAGATGATCTGGATTTGATCGCTCATCGTTCGCTGCAGTCATTCCGATTGGACCCGGAGGCGCATAACCTTTTGGAGCTGGCCGGTTGTCGTGGCGCGGTTGAAGGTCGTTTTCGTTATTACGGAAAGCCCTTTCTCTGGGTCATTCTGGGCGTAGCTAATCCGCGGGTACTCCGGGAATCGGCGGCCGAGGAGTTTCTCCTGCTTTTCAGCCGGTGTTGTCTCGTCTCTTTGCACGGCGCCTACATTGCGGAGTCCGATGAAGGACGGGATCGGTCGCGCGAGTTGAATAACACCAATCTGAGCCTCACGCTGCAATGGTTTCACTCTGTCCTGCGCCACCTCAATCTTGGACTGCTCGATCTGCAAACTGGTGAGAAGGCCGAGGCGCAAAGCGCCCTGGAACGTGCGTCAACGGTCGCCAGCCTCTGCCTGGCACAGCTGTTGTGGTACATGCGCGAGAGGACGGGCGCGGCATCAACTGAAGCCACGGTAGTGCGGAGTGCGGAAGAAAGCTAACGGAGTGTCAGTGCCAGTGCTGGTGCTAGAGTCAGTGCCAGTGTGTGCGGCAGGCTCAGTTCGAGCTCGACACGTTCCCGAAGCGAGAAACCTACGGGTTAAGCAGTCAGCTCCGTCGCGCGGCCGTCTCTGTTCCGAGTTGCTGGTGGACACCGATGAGATCGGACGAATGTGTAACGGATTGACCAACGTTTTGCGCCGCCCGCGATCCCGCCGACCCAACTAGCACTGGCACTGACACTGGCACTAACACTGACTCTGTGGTTCCGTGCTCGCCATGATTCGCCTTCTGCTAGTTTTTCTGGTGACGGCCACCGTCAGCTTGGCCTCCGGTCTCCCCTATCCCGAAGCGAAGAAAGGGGATGTGGTTGACGACTATCATGGCACAAAGGTCGCCGACCCCTACCGCTGGTTGGAGGCTCTGGATTCACCGGAAACTGGCGCCTGGATCAAAGCGCAGAATCAAATCACCGCCGGCTATCTCAGCACATTGCCCGACCGGAGCTATTTCCGGGAACAGCTCAAGAAATTCTGGAACTTTGAGCGCTACACGACTCCGATCTGGGAAGGGGGCCGCTACATTTTTCGCCGAAACGACGGGCTCCAGAATCAGAGTCTCATTTATACGGTCCGCCAATTGCAGGACACGCCCAAGCTGGTGCTCGATCCGAATCAAATGTCCGCCGATGGAACGGTAGCAGTCACCGCTCTCGAGCTGAGTCACGACGGCAACTTGCTGGCTTATTCCGTCGCGGCCAGTGGGTCTGATTGGACCGAGATCCACGTCCGAGATCTCACGACCAATAAAGACCGGCCAGACGTGATCAAATGGGTGAAGTTCTCCGAACCCGCCTGGACGCACGATAACCGTGGTTTTTTTTATGCGCGATTTCCCGAGGCGGTCCCCGGCCAAGACCAGACCTTTGCAGCCCTGAAAAATCAGAAGCTTTATTATCATCGCCTGGGCGATCCCCAGGAGAAAGACACCCTGATCTATGAAAGACCCGGCCAGCCGAAGGAGTTCTTCTCTGGCTACGTAACCGAAGACGGGCGCTACCTTCTCGTCTCAATCGAGTCAGATGCCGGCGAGAAAAATCTTCTTTACTACAAAGATCTCAAACAGCCCGATCAGCCGGAGCTCACCGGACCGCTGGTTGCCTTGATCGAGAAATACGAGAACGCGTACCGGCCGGTCGAGGTGGTGGATAACCAGCTCTATGTGCAAACCGATAAGGACGCTCCCCGCTATCGCGTGCTGCGGACCGATTTGAGTCAGCAAGATCATCAGTGGACAGAGGTCGTACCGGAAACCAAAGACCTGCTCGAAAGCGCTGACATCATCGGCGGCAAATTTGTCCTGAACTACCTGGTTGACGCCAAGAGCGAACTGAAAGTCGCCGGAATGGACGGCAAAGTCGAGCGTAGCATCCCGCTGCCGACACTTGGCGCAGTTTCTGCGGTTTCCGGGAACGTGTCGCGGCCTGAGCTGTTTTACGCTTTCACCTCTTTTCTGTATCCGCCTACGATTTTCCGTTACGACATTGATTCTGCCCGCAACGAGATCTTTCGCCAGCCCCAGCTGGACTTTTCACCGGACGCGTTTGAGACCGAGCAGGTCTTCTTTCATTCGAAAGACGGCACCTCAGTCCCAATGTTCGTGGTCAAAGCTCGGGGAACGAACCTGGACGGAAAAAATCCGGTCTATCTGACCGGGTATGGCGGGTTCAACGTTTCGATCAAACCACAGTTCTCCGTGCCCGCGCTTTGCTGGATAATAAAGGGCGGTGTCTTTGCTGTGCCGAATCTGCGGGGTGGGGGTGAATATGGGCGAACTTGGCACGAAGCTGGAATCAAGGAACGTAAGCAAAATGTGTTCGATGATTTTCGCGCGGCGGCGGAGACGCTGATTAAAGAAAAGTACACTGAACCTGGCCGCTTGGGAATCGTGGGTGCTTCGAATGGGGGGTTATTAGTGGGAGCGACACTGACCCAGCATCCGGAACTGCTCGGTGCCGCCGTTGCGGAGGTAGGAGTCCTCGATATGCTGCGCTATCACAAATTCACCGTCGGATGGGCATGGGCGTCGGACTACGGCACATCCGATGACCCGGAAGTGTTCAAGTATCTGATTCGGTATTCCCCGCTCCAGAACGTCAAACCAGGTACTTGTTATCCCCCAACCCTGATCACGACAGCCGATCACGATGATCGGGTGTTTCCGGCGCATTCGTTCAAGTTTGCCGCGGCTCTGCAGGCGGCGCAAAGCTGCCCTAACCCGATCGTGATCCGGATCGAAACGAAAGCCGGACACGGCAGCGGAAAGCCATTGTCGAAGGTGATCGACGAAGAGACGGACGTACTGGCGTTTCTGTGGAAAAACCTGGCGCAACCCGCACGTTAGTTAGTTAGGAGTGCCAGTGCCAGTGCCAGTGCTAGGTCAGTGTCAGTGTCAGTGCCGGTGTGGATGCGTACGAGAGACTCGGTTCCAGCTTGACACCTTCTCGAGGCGGGAAATGTACGGTTTAAGCAGTCAGCGCCGTCGCGCGGCCGTTTCTTCTGAGTGACCTCGCGGAGGGTACACCGAGGATATCGGACGAATGTATAACGGACTCATCAACGTCTTGCGCTGCCCGCGATCCGCCGGCACCAACTAGTGCAATAAGTCGGTGACTAGTTGTGCGATTATGTTGTACGCTATCTGGCGTGAGTTTAGGCAGAATTGTGTTGGCGCCGCCTGAGCGGCGTGAATTGAAGCGCAGGGCGCGGAAACGGTCTCTGGCGATGGAGTTAGTCAAACGTGCAGAGGTCATTTTGATGTTGGCATCAGGTCATTCTTACCGGGAAGTTCGGCAGCGGCTGGATTGCAGTGATGAGTATATCCGGGAGTGGAAGAAGCGCTTTCAAGAGGAGCGGTTGGCGGGACTCGATTCGCGTTATCGCGGTAGTCCACGCCGAACCCGTACAGCTGAGACCGAGGCGCGTATCTTGGAACTCACGCGTCAGGGTCCCAAGGACGGTACGACCCACTGGAGCAGCTATCGGCTGGCAAAAGATCTGGGCATTAGCCAGTCGAGCGTGAGCCGTGTCTGGCGCCATTTCGGCATTCAGCCTCATCGGCTGCGTGGTTACATGGCCAGCGATGATCCTGAGTTTAAAGAGAAGGCGGCAGATATCATTGGCTTGTATCTTGAGCCACCGGTAAACGCCGCGGTCTTCTGCGTCGATGAGAAGAGCGCTATCCAAGCGCTCGATCGACTTGACCCAGTTTTGCCTCTTTCCCCCGGCCGAGCTGAACGACATGGCTTTGAGTATTTTCGTCACGGCACCCTCTCACTGTATGCGGCGCTCGACACTCGCACCGGCGACGTTATGGGAAAGACCACCGCTAGGCATACCAGTGCTGAGTTTGTCGGCTTTCTCGGCCAGATCGTCGCCAGCCAGCCCGATGGCCGAGAGATTCACATCGTCGCCGACAACTTGAGCGCACATAAAACCAAGCATGTTTTCGAGTTCCTCCAGGCCAATCCAACGGTTCGGATCCACTACACCCCGACCTATTCCAGTTGGCTCAATCAAGTCGAGATCTGGTTTTCCAAAATCCAACGCGATGTCATCGCTCGCGGAATCTTCACTTCTACAACCGACCTCTCCAGAAAGCTGATTCGCTACATCAGGCAGTACAACAAAACCGCCACACCCTTCCGCTGGAGATATAAGAATGCCGATCATCGCATTAAACAAGTCACTCAACGAGGCTCTGACTCACTGCACTAGCACTAGCACTAACAGACGCTAGTAGAAGTGCTTGATCTCGGCGATCATGCGGCGCACATGCGCATAGTCTTGCCGCGGCTTGAGGATACGGTAACTCTGCCAAGGATCACCCCAACGAAGGATTTGAATCGTCACCCGACGCACTCCCCAATCGTTCATCTCGTTCCGCGTTGGACAATAGAGATCGATCGTGTTCCGACCGGCTAAATCCCAACCGTAGTCGTCGATTCGATAGATCTGACCGGTCGCAAGGATCATGAACTGTGTACCGAGCGGCCAACGCGACCAGTCCGCCGCCGCGCTGCGCATTTCCGCGTTCTGCAGCACAGAGCCCGCAGCGCTCAGATTACTATAAGGCAGATGATCGGTCTCGGTATGGGTGTACGCCGTGGTCCTGACTTTCATAAACTGGCTGCGCCTCAGCGGCGGCTCGTAGGTCGGCAGTTGGCGTTCAGCGCACCCAACAAGAAAGAGAGCCGCTCCTGTCAAGGCAGCGAGCGAGGCGACTCGGTGCTTCATGTGCGCGGATCATAGCGGGTTTCTAAGCGAACGTTCAATGTTTACGTTATGGGTAATTGAAGAGCGCGGGAGTGCCTGAGTTCGTTTGTTTGCCCAGCTGTTTCGTTATTTCGTTGCGTTGCATTTCCGCGGAGTTTGGCCTAAGAAACGTCCCGAGATGTGGAACCCTTGGATCATTCGTACAAGCCTGATCGCTTCTTGGCTGGTCGGCGCACCCTGGCCGAGCGCTGGTCAGAACAGCACGGTTTGGCGCGAGGCACCGGTGCAACCAGCGCCGCTGAATTCCTTTGGATCAGAACCAACCACCCGACCGTCGTGGTTCAACAGCGTGGCCGACGATCCGGAGCAGGCTCGCGGATTGGCGGAATACCCGGCGGATGCTCCGCCGACCATCGCCAGCTCAGCGATGATGATCGATGCGAAAAGTGGCGAAACACTTTTTTTCAAAAACCCCGATCTCCGGCGTCCGGTTGCCAGCACGCAGAAACTCATGACGGCGCTTCTGATCGCCGAGCACGGCGGCCTGGATGAGGCGGTGCGGGTCAGTCCCGCAGATTGTCGCGTGGAGCCGACCAAATTGTCTTTCCGCCCCGGAGAGGTCTATACCCGACGCCAGCTCTTGCCCGCGCTGTTGGTCCACAGTTGTAATGATGCCGCCCTCTGTCTGGCGCGCAACGACGCCGGGAGCATTGCCGCTTTCGCGCAGAAAATGAACGCGCGCGCCGCGATACTTCGAGCCAGCAACACGCATTTCGTCAATCCGAACGGTCTGCCTGTTCCCGGCCAGTACTCGACCGCGCGCGATATGGCGCGCATTGCTTACGTCGCTTATCACAACGCGACGCTTCGACCCTATATGCGTTTGACCGGACTGAATTTCACTTACAACTCCGGCCGGCATCGTTTTTTGGAGGCGACCAATAAACTCATTGCGCGCTCGCCCATTTTTACCGGAATGAAGACTGGCTACACCGAAGCGTCGGGCCGCTGTCTGGTGTCGAGTGCCTCCAACGAAGGTCACGAAATCATACTGGTGCAGCTCGGAGGGACGCACAACATGCTGTTCAACGATGCGGAGCGGTTGTTACTGTGGTGGTTGGAGCGCGATGGAGGCGGCGGGGCAGAACTGGCTCGCCTGGCACACTCTGCACCGTCTGTAGGAGAAGCCGCGGTCAGCGGACAGGGGGCGGCTCGTGTTCGATGGCCAAAAACCCGCGCGGGATACCCTTCGAATCAAGTATCGGATTGATACCGATGGAAACGCGATAAGCGTTTCCGTTCTTGTGATAGTTGATCAGCTCTTCCCGGCACGGTTTTCCCTGTGGAATTGCGTCCCCCATGCGCGCGATCGCCGCGGGGTGGCTCCTGGGACCCTGCAGCACAGCGCCTGGCTTTTTGCCGCGCAATTCTCTCAGCCCGTAACCGCACATCTCTGCTTTACGACTTGGTGCTGTCGCTGGATGTAGTCAGGTCGGACGGCCGACCACGACGTAGTCCATTCCGCCGGCCGCGGCGGCCTCAAACCCGGCAATGCTATCTTCCAGAACAACGCAGTTTCCGGCCGGCACCTCCATTCGCCGCGCAGCTTCCAAAAACATGTCGGGAAACGGTTTTCCGTGCGGCACCTGTTCCGAGGTGACGATGACCGAAAAGAATCCCTCCAGTCCGATCGCCTTCAGAGTTCGGCGCACAATCGGCAGTTCACCCCCAGAGGCGACCGCCACTTGCGCCTGCTCGCGGACTTTCCGAGCGAATTTGATGACTTCAGGGATGGGCTCGATCGCGTCGATCAAAGTGAGGTAAAGACTCTCTTTACGCGTCGCGACAACGATCGGGTCCAGTGTGGTACCGTATTGCTCGTTGAGCGCCTCGACGACTTTCGGGCTCGGCAATCCACCGAGGGAGTAAAAGATCTCTTCGTTGATCATACCATTGAACTCCGTGACCGCCTCTTTCCATGCTCGATAGTGCACCGGCATGGAGTGGGCCAGCGTTCCATCGCAATCGAAAATATACCCGTCATAGAGTTTTTGTGGCTCCGTGAAGATTCCCATAGATGCGGCAGATTAGCAGAGTTGGCGAGCTTAGGAGTTCAGAATTCAATTCATTGCCTCTTCGGGACGAGAGCCAAAGTCCGACAGAGCCATGCTTGCCGGTGAAGAAAATCCTGACAAGCTGGAAGCTTGTTTTACTATGCAGGACTCGATGGAATCAGCCGTGGTTACAGAGCGACAGACAATTCGGGCGACGTTGAGCAGGATCGTCGAGCTGGCCGGCCGCTATCCGTTCTGTGTTCTGGCGCTGCCCTCGATCTATCTACTCCTCCGCTATCCAATTCTTTGGAAAGACATCGACGCGCTGGCCCAGTTGGTCTGGCGCGCGGGCGCGGTCAATATCCTCCACTATCCGCCCATCTATTGTTTCGGGGGGAGAGTTCCTTTCTGGATCGACCACGCTGTTTCCAGCCTTTTGGGTGGCGGAAAGGTTCCTCCGCTTGATCTGTTCGGTCCGCAACAGCCCACTTTACACGGCCTTTACCTTTTGATCATCGGGCAGCATCTGGCGCTGGTGCTCAGCCTGGCTTTTTTCGTGTATTCGGTCACTCCATCGGTCGCCGGACGTGGCTGGTTGACGCTCGGCACTCTTGGATTCAGCGCGTTCTATGCGAACCAGCAATGCGCCGGTTCAGAGTCCCTCAGCGTCGTTGCAATAATCCTCGTTGTCGCCTTTACGGTGCGAGTCGTGCGGGAAACCCAGCCGGGCAGTGCCAGAGAAAAATTCTGGCTGACGTGGCTCGGCTACGGCGCGAGTCTGACTCTGGCGGTTGGCACCCGGCATATCAATGTAGTGCTGGGCGCCTGCCTTCCTTTGAGTCTGCTCTTCTTTTTCGGCGGGAAAACCGGGGGATGGTCCAAAATCGTCCCTTTAGGGAGTCTCGCCGTGCTGCTTGCCGGGGGAGCGCTCTTGATCAATTTAACGCTGGCTTCGTGGCTGATCCGCTCGGTTGGCGACGAGTTCCGGACGATTACCGGGATTGCCCTCAGCGCTCGCATCGAGGGATTCTTGAGAAAACTGCCGCCCGCCAAGCGTCGCGATCTTGCCGAAAAACTAGCCTCCCGTGAAGAAAATGCCGTGGTTCGTGCGGCGATCTTCAGCCTGGTCAACGTAGGCTCCTTTGAGCACGGCTCGGATAAAGTTATTCAACAAGCGCTGCGCGCAGCTGGCTATCCGGAACAGAAAATCCGGTCGGAATCCGAACGGATCATTACCCGCGCGTCGCTCGCCTATCTGCGATCACTTCACCCGAAACTGATTGGTGCGATCCTCAAAGATTTTGACTACGGATTCGTGCGTTCGACAAATGGCAAACTCAGCCGGGTTCCATTCCTGGCGAATCTGGGCGCGGCCGAGCTGAGCCGGGATAATCCAGAAATGTGGAAGCCCGTCCTTCGCTCTTTGGATCTAGCGACGGCCGCTCACGAACTGCAAAGGGCCAGGCGGGACTTTTTCCTCGGTTTTGGAGGCCGAATGCCGTTGCTCCTCCTCCTTTTGGCTGGCGCGATCCTGGGGATATCTGGCTCGCGGTTTTCCAGTCTGGGGACAGTCTCGCTCGCCCTGGTCGCGACTGGCGCGCTACTCTATCTTGTTAACTGTATCTTCATCCCGACGATTGACCGTTATACGTTGCCGCTGCTGGTGACTGGGTACGCTTCGTTCATGACAGGACTGGCAGCGTGGCTCGATCATCCGAAAGGCACTCTGCGGGAGGCTGCTGCGCGACCGATCGTCCAATCTCGCGCCAGCATTGGTCGGTAACGCGAGCGGCTCCTTGCTGGCGGATTCGAGGTTGTCTGGGTTAAAGCGGTGGGGCGAAGGTTTTTTTCGCCCCAACCGGGTGGAAGTCAGTCACACTGACGTGGTACCGGAAAAAACCGAGCGCCGGCTTAGCGCCGAGACAGCGGCGCTATTCCAGCTTAATCTTCCGCGGCTTGACGCTTTCCGCTTTCGGCAGCGTTACGATTAAAACGCCGTTCTCGACACGCGCGCTAATCTTTGTCGTGTCAATTGAGGCATCTAGTTCATACGAACGCCGGTAATCAAAGGGCCGTCTTTCTGAATAAATCAGCTCACCGGCCGGTTGAAGCTGCTTACGGTGACCCTCAAGCACCAGATCGCCATTCTCGACGGTGACTTCGATGCCGTCCTTATCAACGCCGGGCATCTCAGCGCGCAGAACGTATCCGTCCGCTGTGGACTCGATGTCCGCCAGCGGAGCCACATAATAACGCCCTTCGCTTTGGTTGCGAACGGGTACTGCTTGGTTCTCTTGTTTCGCAAGGGTGTTCATAGATTTTTCAATTTGTGGGATCCGCGGGTGCGGATCCGAAGGTTTAATTCAGAGAGACTTCGATCTGCTTCGGTTTTGCCTCTTCGGCCTTGGGCAGCACAATCTGCAGGATGCCGTCCTGGTAAGACGCCTTAACCTTGCTGGCATCAACCGGCGCCGGCAGAGTGATTGTTCGCTGGAAGCTGCCAGAGAAACGCTCGCTGCGAAGCCCTTCGTCGTCTTTTTCCTCCCTATTGCGGTTGCCAGAGATGGTCAGGGCGTCGCCTTGCAATGAAATATCGACGTCCTCTTTTTTCATTCCTGGCAGGTCAACCAGAACAGTGAACTCGTCGCGGTCCTGGTAAAGATCGAGCGGCGGAGCCCAGCTGCGGAACGAAGCGTTCAAACGGCTGACGGGATCCACGGCAGGATCGAACAAACGGTTCATCTCTTCCCGGAGCGAGTTGAAGCGCTCAAACACGCTCGGAAGACCGGATTCCGGATAACGATAACGGATCAGATTCATAAGTTTAGAGGTTTTCAGAAGTAAACAGAGACCGTAAGAAGCTTTTCGTATGCCAAAAACAGGATGATATCCCTAACCAGCTGATAATCAGGTAATTAGAACGTTCCAAATAATAAATGACCATAATACATGTGTCATAATGTCGCCATTATTCAGAAAATTGCCTAGAACCGTGTGCGCCACTATGGCTCTTGGTCTTCTGTTCTTGTCGCACCAGTCTGTAGGGGAAAGGAGCGATAGCTGTGCTTCGTCGAAGCGTTGTCGTCGAAGAGTGGGTCTTCAGTCCTCGAGGCGCATGCCTTGCGCATGGCGAAGAGTCGGCAGCCGGGCTCTGAAAGCTCACAAGCTGGAAGCTTACCCAATCGTTGGTCGCCAAACTGTCGCGCAGGTGCCGAGGACCTGCGCAGGGTGCCGGGGCACCCGTCCCTCGGGAGGGTCCCTCCCGGGCGGACCTGTCCCCAAGGAACGGACCTGTCCCCAAGGAACGGACCTGTCCCCAAGGAAAGCGGACCTGTCCCCATCGGAGGTGTGGTCCCCATCGGAGGTGTGTCTGGCAGCGGAGGGACCGGAGCACGGACGAGGGCATCCGCGCTACGGGACGCGTATGCCTCGCGCGCCACTGCGGGGTGACCTTTCCCCACAACCGGGCGACGCTTGGACAGCCAAAGAGTACAGCCCGGCCGCTTTCGAAAAATGAGCTTCGACCTAGGTTTAGAATGGCGAACGCTCTGGTGTTCAGGTCAGATTGTTTGAGCTTATGACCATGAAACCCGACCCAGTTACACAGATTCGTGAAGCAAAACTCGCCAAAGGTTTGACCTGGGAACAGATCGCCGAACACGTGGGCAAGTCGCCGGTGTTCCTGACCTCGGCCTGCCTCGGAGAAAACAGCTTCTCGCGTGAAGACGCGGGTAAACTGTGCGCTCTGCTCGGCCTAGACGAGACGATTGTCCGGCATCTGCAGCAATGTCCGCTGAAGGCGCAGCGCTCTCTCGCTATCCCGCAGGACCCGCTGATCTACCGTTTTCACGAGATTACGCTGGTCTATGGTGAGACTATCAAAGAGCTTATCCACGAGAAGTTCGGGGATGGCATCATGAGCGCGATCGACTTCACGATCGACGTCGACAAAGTGGAAGATCCTAAAGGCGATCGCGTGAAAGTGACGATGTGCGGCAAGTTCCTCCCGTACAAGAAATGGTGACTGATGAAGGCGAGTGAGCAAATTCATGAGGCTGTGATGAGCTGGTCCGGTGTAACGGCGCGGCCTCATCGCTTCGGTGGCACCGAATATCGTTTGGAACGCCGAGAGCTTGGACACGTTCACGGGGATTACCTGATCGATATTCCGTTTCCCAAAAACGTTCGAAACGAACTGATAGCCGCGGGGTTAGCCGAGCCGCACCATATCTTGCCAGAAAGTGGTTGGATAAGTTTCTACATCAAACAAACCGACCAGGTGGAGGCAGCGATAGCATTGCTCCGTCGCTCGTACGATTTAGCGATCGCTCGGAAAGCCGCGAATTAGAGCGTCTCTTTGACCCGAGGAATCCCGTTTGAAAAATTCGGGAAATGCCTTATCGCAGCCGATGACCGGTTTCGGCTTCCCGGACAATCCATGAGTGAACCCGCAGGTACAACTGAGCGCTCCAGACACGGTGACGCCAGCCTGAGCGAGGTCGAGACGGCGGCGAAGAAAGTCGAAATCTCCATCGTTATGCCGTGCCTCAATGAGGAGGGAACGATTGGCAAATGCATCGAAAAAGCACGTCGCTGGATCGAGCTCAGGCAGCTGGAGGCGGAGATTATCGTAGCTGATAACGGCAGCATTGACGCTTCCCGACAAATCGCGGCAGCCAATGGAGCCAGGATTTGTTCCGTGCCCGAGCCGGGCTACGGTTGCGCTCTGATGGGCGGCATCCAGATAGCTCGGGGCCAATATGTCATCATGGGGGACGCCGATGACAGCTACGATTTTTCGAACCTGGACGGATTTCTGGAAAAATTGCGAGCTGGCTTTGACCTCGTTCAGGGATGTCGCCTCGCTGCTGGTGGCGGCAAAATTATGCCGGACGCCATGCCCTTTCTGCATCGGTGGCTCGGCAACCCTTTGTTCAGCCTGCTGGCTCGGGTTTGGTTTGGTGCACCGATAAACGACGTCAATTGCGGTTTACGGGGGTTTTCGGCCAACTTTTATCGGACGCTCAATATGCAGTGTGCCGGAATGGAGTTCGCAGTGGAGATGGTGATAAAGGCCTGTCTTTCCGGGGCGCGCATGACTGAAGTACCAATTACCCTCCATCGCGACGGGCGCATTAATCAGCGGCCGCACCTGCGGACTTTTCGAGACGGCTGGCGCACCCTTCGTTTTTTTCTCATGTTCAGCCCGCGTTGGTTATTCGTCATTCCAGGGCTTATCCTCGTGGTGGTAGGGCTTTCGGCGTACGCGATTTTATTGCCCGGAACTTTTTTTATCGGCCGAATCGGTCTCGATATTCACACGCTGCTTTTTGCCGCGGCCCTGATTATTGTTGGATTCGATGCGGTTGCCTTTGGCTTTTTCACCCGGGTCTTTGCAGCTTCGGCCCGGTTGATGCCGGGCGAATCTGTTTTCAATCGGTTGAACGAACAATTGACGCTCGAGATCGGGCTGATCGGATCCGCGCTGTTTTTGTCGATCGGAGCGATCCTTGCTCTCGTGGCGTTTCTCCACTGGCGCGCCACTGATTTCGGGGCTCTGGATTCTGGCGCGTCTGTTCGTTTAGTCGTGAGCAGCACGACGCTGCTTATCCTGGGTTTCCAAATGGCATTTGCAACGTTTTTTCTAAGTATTCTCAACCTGCAGCGCCGCGGATGAAAGCCTACTTCGACGACTTCGCGCAGAACTACGAGAGAGTCCTTGAGCAAAGCTTAAGCGTCACCGGCGAAATGGCCGGCTTTTTTGCGAAGGCGCGGGTGATTCTGACTAGAAATATTCTGGAGCAGATGCATGCCCATCCCAGATCAGCAATTGATTTCGGCTGCGGGATTGGTACTTCGGTTCCGCTTCTGCAGAAGCTCATCGGACTAGAAGAGGTTATCGGGATCGACGTTTCGCGGGAAACCCTCGCCGAAGCGGCCAAGAGGCATCCTCAAGTCCACTTTTCCGTGCCCGGAGATTTCTCGGGATCGGTGGATCTTGTTTTTTCCAACGGAGTATTTCACCACATCGAGCCGGCGGATCGGCCTGCTGCGCTTGCCTTTATTCGGCGCGTTCTGCGCCCCGGCGGCCGCTTGGTGCTTTGGGAGAACAATCCGTGGAATCCTGGAACCCGATTCATCATGAACCGTTGCGAGTTCGATCGAGATGCTCATCTCCTTTCGATACCGTATGCTGCCCAATTACTAAAGGCGGCTGGCTTTGCGATCCGGAGACGGACGTCGGCCTTCTTTTTTCCCCGTTGGCTGGCCGCGTTTCGTTTTCTGGAACCGTTCCTGGCCGGATCATTGCTGGGCGGGCAATACGCCCTTTTCGCGGAGAGCGGCTCAGGACGCCGTTAGACATGGAGCGGCACAGGAAAATTGGCGCACTGGTTTGGCGCTGGCTGATGATTGTTTTGCGCTGGGTCGGGAACCGTCCGGCATTCTGTTTGAGTCTGCCATCGGTCTATCTCCTTTTGAGCTATCCGCCGCTGTGGAAAGACATTGATGCCTTGGCGCAGATTATCGAGCCTGCTTCAGTCACGAATATCTACCACTTTCCAGCGCTGTACTGTTTTCTTTCCCGCATCCCGATCTGGCTGGGAGACCTGCTCCAGCGGCCTCACTGGCCCAATTTATTAAGTCGGCAGTACCCGACTCTGGCTGGCCTCTACCTGTTGATTGCTTTGCAGCAGGCGGCTCTCGTGACGAGCCTTGTTCTCTTGGCGCGGACCGCTGGACGAAACCCGGTTGGTCGCGGACTCATTGTTCTGCTGCTCGCGAGCGGTTCTGGTTTATACGTGCAGGCGCAGACTTGCGGTTCGGAAGCGTGGGGGCTGATCGCGCTGGTCCTGGTATATGCCTTTGGTTTGAGGCTGTTCCGCCGAGAGACTGCAAAACGGCTGATGTGGATCGGGTACACCGGCGCGCTGCTAATCGCGACCGGTTCCAGGCACATCGACATGCTCCTCGGGTGCTGGTTGATCGTGCTCTTTGTTTTGTCCGGGCTTAGTCCAGGTGGCAATGGATTCGCTGACTCGTGGCCGTGACCGGGAATTTAAGGAGAGTGAGGACAACGCTCGGTTCAATCGGCGAGCCGAAGTTCACCACTGCTTCGTCGGCGCTGCGCTGGCTCTGATTTGCTTCGTGGCGGCACTCGGACTCAACGGGGCCATTTCGTTCGCCTTTGCGCGTGTTGCCCAGGTCGAGCCGCGGACGACCTTAGGGCGAACTTTGAGCGACCGGCTTAAAATTTTCCTCGAAGCCTGTTCGCCGGCCGAGCGGAATCTGATCGCAAATCGAGTGGCTGCGAGCGTAACGGATCCCGATGTCAAAGCTGCCGTGCTGGATCAGAATGTGATCGGCAGCTTTTACGACGGTACCGAACGGGCAATCGTCACGCGGCTGGCGGCAGAGGGTTATCAGGGAGAAGCACTCGGAGCGAAGACCGATCGGGTTATCCTGGCATCCTCGCTCGCCTACTACAGAAGCCTCCACCCGAAGTTGATCGAGGTTATTTGGCGCGATTTCTGGAAGGGTCTTGCTCGCGGAAACAATTCCGGGCTAGCCGCCGCGCCTTTTGAGCACAACCGGTTCGTCGCCGAAACGCGCTCAGCCGACCCGTCACTTTGGAAACCACTCGTGATTCTGCCGACAACTTTCGCGCCAGCCGCGCTGGTCCTGCAGCAGCGGGCCAGCAAAGACGTTTATTTAGGTTTCGGAAACCATTGGCGGTTTGGCTACCTTCTTCTCGCCGCCGCGGTTGCCGCGATTATCTTAACAATTTGGCGGGGCGCTGGTCTGAGAGTTGGCCTCCCGGTTTTGACTATTCTGGTAACCGGATTTGTGGTGTTCGGGGCAACGATGATCTGTGTTTATTACATGGAGCGTTACACAATACCTCTGGAAGTCTCGGCCTTAGCCGCTTTGAGCCTGGTCATTGGTGAGATTTGTGACTGGCCGGTCCATGGCGCCAGATCAACCGTGCGCTCCGCAGAGGATTTTGTTTCGCAAGGCAGATGAAGAGTGCCGGCGCTAATGACACGATATTCCGGAAAGTAGGTCAGAAAGGCCTTTTGATCGCTGTTCTGGCCGCTCCGTCCATCTGGATGCTGCTGCGCTGGCCGCCGTTGTGGCGGGATGTTGACGGATTTAACCAAGTCGCATCGACCTTTGCGCCAAATGGAATTATTCACTGGTTGCCGGGTTACTGTTTGTTTGGCCGGTTGATTCTCATCGTGGGAGGTGTCCTCGGTAGCCTGCTTTCCGGACATGGGCTGCCTTATCTCTCACTGGGCACCCCGACCCTCAACGACGCCGGGATTTACAGCTTGATCATCGTCCAACACGCACTTCTGGTCGGATCGCTCGTTTACCTGCTTTGTTCCCTGACGACCCGCTTTGGGTGGCAGATAGTTTTTGGGTTATTTCTTGTGGCGACGCCCTGGATGTACGCCTTTGCCCAGTGCATCGGAAGCGAAGCATTCAGCAATCCCCTCATTATACTCTGCGCGGCCTGCGGCTGGCGTCGTTGCCGGGAAGACGGGACTAGCCGAAAAAACCTTCTTGTGTTTTTCGGCCTGCTGGTGGCGAGTTTACTGACACGGCAGATCAATCTTCTACTGATAACCCTTTTACCGATCGCGCTGCTCTTGTTGATGCTGCTTCAGTCGGGATGGCCGACACGATCAGCGCCGACAAATCGGTTCCGCGAAATGCTGCCGGTGCGCGGCAAATTCCTGGTCTTTGTGATCGCCGGATGTCTGGCCGTACTCACATCGTTCGGTATTCAAACCGTTTTATGCTGGTGTTTTCGTGTCCCGTTTCGTTCAACGCTCGGCCGCACATTTGAATGGCGGCTCCGGTATTTGCGTGATTTTCCAGCGACTGATCGGACGGCATTGCTGACCAGGATTTCCCGGAGCTTGAACGACCCGGTGCTTGTCGCCTCGCTTGCCGACCTGGACACATCGCTACGGGGTGGAGCATCCTGGGACGATCTCTTCTTACTCCACGACTTGCAGAGACGATTGGAGGCCGCAGGCATAAAAGATCAGCGGCAACGCGATTACCTGGCCGATCAAAAACTGAACCGGCTGGCCAAAGAATTCCTGCTGCCTCCTGAGCCGTCGCTGGTCCACGCCATCATGACGGATGTAAACCGTATTCAGTTTCTGACCCAGGCTCATCTTTCCAGAGGACCCTTTGATGGAACTGTGGTGCTGGCCAACTTCCTTGCTGAGCCGCGGTATGCTCGGTTGCGCCGGTTAACCACATTTCAGCAGCCGGCGGAGCGCCTGGTGAGTCGCTGGGAACAAAGTCCTTATCTGCAGCTGCTGAACGGCATTCCGCTCATCTGGTTGGGGCCGATCACATTCGGCATTGCTTTCTTAATCCTGCGCCGGCGGAGCAGAACAACGCTGACGGGTTTTTCCTATGTGGTTGCGTTGCTGGTGGTCGGCGGCCTTTTCGCGGTCGGCAGCTTTTCAACGACCTGTTTCGATGCGCGCTTTCTCTTGCCGACTTATTCCTTCTGGCAGATCGCGCTGATGCTGGCAATCGCCGTCAATCTGGATGCGAGCGCCAGCCGAGCAGAGACGATTTCGCGCTTTCAGACGGCTCGGAGCACGGCCCTACCTTGAGCCTACCAATTCGAGTTTGCCTAGTGCTTCGATTTTTGCGGGTTAACTAAGGGCCTGTTCCTTCAGCGAACAACTGGCGTGTTCCAGTTCGCACAGGTAACGTTCTGCTTCCATCGCGGCCGCGCAACCTTCTCCAGCCGCCGTGATCGCCTGCCGATACACGGGGTCAGCGACGTCGCCCGCCGCGTAAATGCCGGGGAGGTTCGTTCGGGTGCCTTTCTTCCTCAAGAGATAGCCATTCTTATCCATATCGAGCTTCCCACGGAAGGGAGCGGTGTTTGGATTGTGGCCGATCGCGACAAAAACGCATCCAACCTCAAGCCGGCTCTCCTCCTCAGTCTGCACATTCTGCAGCCGCACTGCCTGCATTTCGCCACGCTCGTCCGGAATGTATTCGGTAACAATGGTATCCCAGATCGGTTCAATCTTTGGATTGCTCAAAGCGCGATCCTCCAGAATGGCTGAAGCTCGTAATGTATCGCGTCGATGGATGAGATAGACCTTCGACGCAAATCGCGTCAGAAAGACTGCCTCTTCACAGGCAGTATCGCCTCCTCCAACCACGCACACGGGCACATCTCGATAAAAGGCGCCGTCACAGGTTGCGCAGGAAGTCAAGCCGTGGCCGATCAGCCGGTTCTCGTTTTTCAACCCGAGCCAACGAGCTGAGGCGCCGCTGGCGACAATCATCGCCTGGGTCGCAATCAAGTGTTCGTCTGTTTCGAGGAGATAATGCCCGTCGTGACGAGAGAACTCCTTGAGCTCAGCGTAGCGGAAGCGGGCTCCAAACTTCTCGGCCTGCCGATGCATCTTCAGAATAAGATCCGGTCCGTCTATGCCGTCCGGGAAACCAGGGAAATTCTCGACGAGCGTCGTCGTCGTTAGCTGTCCACCTGGTTCCCGACCTTCGAGAACCAGTGGAGACAAATTCGCTCGGGCGGCGTAGATCGCCGCCGTCAGGCCAGCGCAACCGGTACCAACGATAACAACTTTTTCCATGCTTTGTTTAAGTTCCACGAAATTATCAGGGAAGCAAAAGCCTGTATCGCTCACAAATCCCTGGGAGCAAGGAGCTAGGATCTAGAATTCGGCACCCAGGGAATTTGGCCGCTTCCTCCGAGATCCCGACTCTAAATCCTAGATTCTAGATTCTAGTTCCTTTCTTCTCCCAGAATGCCGGATTCGGGACAATTTGGTTTTCCTGCTCTTCCCAGATCGGTTAAGGGAGAACACTCCATTGGCATGAAGGTTTGCGATCTGACGCAGTTCTATTCCCCATTCAGTGGAGGGGTGCGCCGTTACCTCGAGGAAAAACGCCGTTTTTGCGAGCGTCATGGTCACGAGCACATCCTGATTGTACCGGGACCAAAAACCGAGAAGCTCGAAGAGGATCGCGCGCGCACTTATTTTCTGAGAGCTCCCCTGATCTCGAGAACCTCACGATATCGAGCCTTGTTCGATCTCAACGCGGTCGAACAAATTCTGGAGCGGGAAAAACCGGAAATTCTGGAGACAAGCGATCCGTATCAGATTGCCTGGAAAGCCCTTGCCTCCGGAGAGGCCCTGCGGATACCGGTCGTGGGCTTTTATCACTCCCACTTCCCCGAGGCTTACATGAGGACTGCGGCAAAGTATTTTGGCGAAACGGCCGAAGCCGTCGTCATGGAGATCGCCCGTCACTATGTTCGGGCGCTCTATAATCGCTTTCGGGCGACCTTTGTGCCTTCGGAAGCGCTGGCGGCGGTTCTGAAGAGCTGGGGGTTGAAAAACGGCGTGATCGTCGAACTTGGCGTGAGGACGGAGGTCTTTCATCCCGGAAAAGACAAAATGGCGACCAGGGAGGAGCTCAGGGTGCCCTCTGATCGATTTCTCCTGCTTTACGTGGGTCGTCTCGCGCCGGATAAAAACATCAGGACACTATTCCAGGCATTTGAGGAATTGTGCCGATACCAGCCTGGGATGTTTCACCTGCTAGTCGTTGGCGATGGCCCCTCTCGAGAACGCCTGATGACACTTCGAAAGGAAACGCGGTCCGTCACCTGGCTCAGGTACTGTTCCGATCCGGTTGCTTTGGCAAAGATTTATCGAGCTGCCGATCTTTTCGTGCATCCGAGCGTGCAGGAAACCTTTGGCCTGGTTGCCTTGGAAAGCCAGGCCTGCGGTGTCCCGGTCATTGGTATCCGGGGTAGTTATCTCGACCGCATCATTTTCACTGACCAATCTCACTGGGCGGCGGACAACTCCAGCTCATCGCTCGCGGAAGCCATTCGAAAGATGAAGCAGAGCGATCTGCAACAACTTGGCCATCAGGCCAGTGGGCGAGTCGCTACTCGCTATTCCTGGGAAAACGTCTTTCACCGGATGTTTGACATTTATGCCCAGATCAGGGTTTAAGTCCTTTGTGGAAGGCGAAGTTCTTGCGCCAAAGTCGTTACACGTCCGGCGATATCAATCGAGCGATCGCTCCATCGTCCGCCAGCTTTGTTGTGACACAGGCTTTCTGGGTAATCCCATCGACCCGGTGTTTGAAGATCGCGAACTGTTTGCCGACTTTTTGACCGGTTACTATCTGCGTCACGAACCGGATTCCGCTTTCGTGCTGACGATCAACGATGAGGTCAAGGGTTACCTGCTCGGTTCTCGGCGACCGTTGAAACATCAGATCTACAGCTTGCGCCAAAATCTGGTGTTGGCCGTAAAAGCAAGTTTCCGATATTTTTACTTAAACCGGGAATCAAAGCGTTTCCTGCACTGGATGCTGCTCAATGCCCCGCGCGAAGTGCCGGCGGCACCGCGCCGAACGGGACATTTTCATATCAACCTGCTGCCCGCAGCGCGCAGCATCGAAGGCTGCCGGCTCCTGCTCGAGACTTATCTCCGATTTCTTTACGAAAAAGGGGTTAAACGCGTTTATGGCCAGATGGTCACCTTTGACGATCGGCGTGGCTACAAGCTCTTCGAGCGGTACGGATTCAGGGTGATGAACCGGTCTGAAATTACCAAATACCGGCGTTTCACGTCCCGGAACGTTTATCTCTGCACAGTAGTCAAAGAGCTGGAAGGCCGCAGCGATCGTATGCTCTTTCCGGAACGCAAGGTGAAACAGACGGGATAGGGGCTTGGCTCGGGGTGCGGGGGAACCCGCTACGCAGCGATCGTCGCGGCAGGGAAATGTGAGAAAGTGAAGAGGCCCGCGCATCGTATCAAAACGGGACGGCCACGCGCGCAATTCGCTGGCGCACAACTGCCAGATCAAACGTCTCCGGCAAAGGCGTTTCGTACTGCGTCAAGACGCTTGGGGCCAAGTCCGGACTGGAAGCAGGCGTGAGGTCGCGTCAATGAGGAGGAGCGTCTCGATCTGGACGAGCAGGAGCTGGTAGTGTCCGCTTTTTTGTGTGCGGGTCGATTGGTGCTTTGCTGTTTAACTCCGGGCAAGTTGTTCTGAGGACGTCAGCTCGAGCCGGCGAGACCGCCCTCCAGGCGGTCGGTCCAGCGCCGGGCGAGCTGTGAGCAACGGGCTTTGGCGTTGTTCAAGTCCTCGGCAACAACTTGCCACTTTTCTCTTTTCTTTCTCCATCACAGGCCGGCTTCCGTTGCCAGAAAGCGCTCGCCAAATTGGATGGCAAACTGGGTTGCCGCCAACTTCCAGGTGATCGGCGGATTTTTCCATTTCTTAGTGATGTTGCGTAAGGCGAGGTAAATCAATTTAGTCGCGGCTTCATCATTGGGGAAATGACCTCTGGTTTTGAGCACCTTACGCAATTGCATGTGCAAACTCTCAATGGCGTTGGTGGTGTAAATGATCCGGCGAATCTCCACTGGATAAGCAAAGAAAGGAACCACTTGGTCCCACACTCTTCGCCAGCTCTGGACCACAGCTGGTAGTTTTTTACCCAACTCGCTTGCGGCAAATTCCTCCAACCGTTTGGCAGCTAGCTCCGCCGTCTCGGCGTTGTAAATGCGCTTCAGTTCCCGAGCCACGGGCTGATGCTGTTTCCAGTTACAGAAGGATAGTGAGTTGCGCATCAGATGCACAATACAGGTCTGAATTTGGGTCTCGGGAAAAACCGCGGTAATGGCTTCCGGAAAACCTTTAAGCCCGTCGATGACCGCGATCAAAATATCCTCCACCCCGCGGTGTTGAAGCTCGTTCATGACCGCTAGCCAGAACTTGGCTCCTTCGGTTTGCTGGATCCACAGGCCCAGCACCTCTTTGGTGCCATCACGCTGGATCGCCAAGGCGAGGTAAACCGCTTTGTTTTTCACGTTCCTTCGTCGCGGATTTTGACCCGTAGGGCGTCAAAGAAGATCACCGGATACATCTTCTCCAGGGGTCGGTTCTGCCACTCCAGCACGTCCTCCAGGACCGAATCAGTTACCGTGCTGATCAGATCGGCCGAGACCTCCACCTTGTATTGCTCTTCTAAAAACGCCTTGATCTCCCGCACCGTCATTCGTTGGGCGTACATGGCAATGATTTTGGAATCGAAGCCACCAAAGCGTCGTTGCCCTTTGCGAATGAACCGCGGCCCTTCTCATAACCCAGGTAATGGGTCATCTCGGCTCCAAGCACCCGTTCGTACAGGCGCTTGGTAAGTTGCTCCATGATCCCTCCCGGACCGGTCAAATCTTCCGGCCGCTCGTAGCCCTTCATCAGCTCTTCAATGATCGCCGGATCGATCTCCGGCTTCCTGCTTTGCTTCCCCTGCTCTGCTTGCTCTTTTTTCTTGGTCACTTCCATCTTCTTATCTCAGGTTGTGACCCACACACAAAATTTAAGACACCCTCTCTGGAGCGCGTGGCTGCCGCAGATTCCGGCTCGAACGAGTCTTCGCCGAAGGCTCCTCCTTCGCTAAAGCTTCGGCGGACACGTCAAATGAATTCTCGCCCTTGTACCTTGCCCCACCAATTTTTTTTCCCTTTTAAAGCCGCCCGCAAGGGCGGAACTCTGGAGGTGAAGAACTTGGCCGAGGAGGGTGGAAAACTGCCTCGCCCAAAGGTCGGTAGAACCTGTCCGGTAGATTAGTCCACCCTTCCTCGTGCCGCACCTGCATAAGACCGTACCGTATCTTAGGCCGTTCCAAACAGGGTTGGAACATAAGCCCGTGTTCACAAGGCTCTGTCAGCAGGCGCGCGCCCAAGCGCTTCATCAAACAAAGAACCAATTCAACTCGAATTCCTGTCTGATGAAAAAACGCTACTGCATGGGTATTGATATGGCAAAAGCAAGCTTTGACTTTTGCCTGCTCTCCAAGAATGGCACTCGCCTGTGGCGGGGAAAGTTCAGCAATGATGCGACCGGCATTGGAGCATTTTTAGCCCAACTCCAGGCCCGCTCTTGGCCGCTCTCCCAGATCCACTTCGCCCTGGAAGCCACCGGGGTCTACGGGAAGAGATTGATCGCCGCTCTGCACCAAGCAGGCTTGGCGGTCAGCGTGCTCAATCCCGCCCAAGTCAAATACTTTGCTTTCTCGGTCCTGCGCCGCACCAAAAATGATCGGGTTGATGCGGCCATCATTGCCCAGTTTTGTCTGGAGCGAAAACCACTGGCCACTCGGCCGCTGCGCCCCCTTGAGGAAGAATTCAAACTGCTGGTGCGGGAGCGCGAAAGCCGGGTTGGCGAGCTCATCCGGGAACAGAACCGGGTGAAAAAAGACCCTTACCCAATTGCGCTGCCCGAGCTTATCAGCCAACAGCGTGGCCAACGACTCGCCCAGCTCAAGAAAGAAATCGCTCAGCTGGAGTCGGCCATCTTCGGCTTAGTCGCGGCTGATCAGGCTTTAAGCCGCCAAAGCCAACTGCTGTGCTCTATTCCCGGCATTGCCCAGCTCACAGCCGCCAAGCTGCTGGCCGAGCTGGCCGGTAAAGAGTTCCAATCGGCTCGGCAGTTGGCGGCCTATGCTGGGCTGACTCCTTCTGAATTCCGTTCCGGTGTCTCGCTCTACGGCAAAACCACCCTGTGCAAAATCGGCAACGCTTTCCTGCGCAAAGCACTCTATTTGCCGGCCGCCGTTGCTCGCCGCTGGTGCAAACCCATCCAGCAATGGGCCGCAGGTCTCGAGTCGCGCAAGCTCCACTCCCTGGCTATCCGCGGTGCCGTCATGCGAAAACTCCTGCACATCGCCTTCGGTGTTCTCGCTCACCAACAACCCTACAATCCTAACCTGGCCCGCCATTCCTTAAAGCAATGCCCTTGACATCCAAGACCGTATCTACCGGCACAAGGCCATAGATTACGTTGCAAGACAACGTATCACCGCGACAGAGAAGAACGATTTTTACGAAGCGAGGCCCGGCCTCGTTCGCTAGGGAGTTCTCAGCGATTGGAGCCATCGCCGCATCATGTTGGTTTCAGTCCCTACGGGGCCGGTATTAGGTCCCCGAGACGCCCGGGAGCCGGTATCAACCAGCCGCTGCGAACCGCTGGCCACGATGCGACCGGATGGATCTCGGAGCACATAATCAAACGCTAGCCTGGCGGGGGTTCTAGTTCGAACAACTCTCACCGATTGCGGTCCGGTTGTCCGCCGGCCCGCGAGATCGATATTCGTGAAGCGAAGGTCAAGCGTATGAGCCGGAAATCGCCTGGCCATCACGGGTAGGAGCGCGCTGGTGACGTTCTGGGTAAAAACCGTCGACGAATGTTGGAAATCGCGATTGTTGATACGAAAGTCAGTAAATCTTCCTGGATCAACATAATCGATGGTCACCACCGCGGGAGCAGAAGGGGTGCCAGGCGCGGCGGTCCGAGTGGTGGTGGAGGTGCAACCGAAGTTACTAATGATCAACGCGAACGCGCCTATCGCGACTAATGATAGTTTCATAACACACTGACTATCTTTTGCTAATAATTCGGTTCCAGTTTGCCTGCCAGCAGTAGCCCACCGCGATCGGGCTAACACGCGGATTGCTGCAACAGGCGCACAAAGAGTCGATCGTTTCACAGAGGGTTGGCCGGCCAGTCAGCCCGAATAGTTACAGCGTGTGCCCGGCCAAGCAAGAAAATACTGGTATCATCTGCTCACCTTAACTCCGTTTGGCTGAAAGCGCTAAATTACCTCGGTGACAAAATAGACGATGTCCGATTCTTTTTCGGCATTATCTGCGCCATTGGTTTCTTTGATCTTCACGAAGCCTCTGGACTCATAGAATTCACGGGCAACCTCATTTCTCTGGAAGGTTCAGGCATTCAGTGGCGAGAACGCAGCGCAACCTCCAAAAGAGCTGTCCCAATCCCACGTCGCTGAACGCCGGGCAGCACATACAGCTGATCTATCCAATCTTTTCGATAGGCGACAATGCCGAGCAACATCGCGTCTTCAAACGCACCCCAGACTGCTGCGTAGCCGGCCGGGTAAAACCGTTAGTTTCGAAAACGAAAACTTTTCTGGACTCTCTTCGAACGATTCTTCTAGACTCGTTCGAGCATGGTCGCCCTAACCCCCCCACTGAACCAAGTCCCTTTTAAAAAATGGAAACCGCGACTGGCGCTGATTCTGTTGATGGCGGCGTTCTCGAGCTGTTCAACTGTGACTGTACGAACCGACCATGACCCGAGAGCGGATTTTTCCAGGTACCGCACTTACGCCTTCGGTCCTCTTTCGCGGAACGCTTTGGCGATCAGTCCTGGTGTGCGAGCCCAAATCGAGACTTCGATTGACCAGGGTCTAGCTGCCCGAGGCCTTCGCCGAGCCGCGCGCCCGGACTTCTTCGTGGCTTATCATGTAACGACCCGGGAACAGATCTCTGTCCAGACGTTCCATGACTGGGGTCGTTGGGGCGTGGGTGGACCTCGGTGGAATTATTATGCGCTTTGGCGTGGATCTCCGACGATGACGAGCTATGTCCACCGGTCTACCATCGGGACTCTCGTGGTGGATTTTGTCGATGCCAGAACCGATCGATCTTTCTGGCGCGGAATTACCACCGGCACGGTTCGAGGTGCGCAAACGAACCGGCGAAATGTCGCGGACGCGATTAGTCGGATGTTACAAAACTTTCCACCTTAGCCTGCATCGCTCGCAAATCTTAGAGATTTGCGAGCGATACAAGCTCTTGCAGCAGATTCTCCGGCTGGGCCGGAGAGTTCTGCTGCTTTGTTTGAGAGAAGAGTTTAGCGTCAAAAAGGATTGTTCAGTTACCAAACTCTCGTGCATCAATCGGGTCAGGACGCGCAACATTTTGGCACTGACACCGACTACCTACGGCTCCTTTTTGGTTTTTGCTCTCATCCTCGCAATGATTCTCCAGGCGAAGATTACCAGAAGCGAGCCAAGGAAAGCGGCGATCAGATCTTCGAAGGTGACCTTCAGCTCCCCGAGCCCGAGGTTAATTCTAAAGAGCCGGAACAGCTCGCCGCCAATAACGGCGCCGATCATGCCGATCACAAAGTTCGTCCAGCGGCCCAGACCCTCCTTTTTAAAAGTTACAGCCCGACCCGCGAGCGTGCCGGCAAAACCGCCGACAACTATCCAGACAATGAGTTGCCCAATGTTCATGGTTTGGCGATGACGCGACCAAAGAGCATACACATTCGCCTATCCGAAAACATCATTCAATTTCCGGCCAGCATTGCCAGGGCGAGTAAGACCGCAACCACGATAAGCGAGAGACTGGCGACTGGCCATTGTCGCAAAAGATTGTCCAAATGCTCCATGGCCGCTCCGCAGCTCGATGTGGCGCGGGCCGCACTTCTTCCCGCGACCACGATATCTCCCTCTGGTATCCGCGGGAGGCGATCCCTCCATCGCCCGAGTCCGACGAACAGCACGAAGCCGCCAAGAATCGGCCACAACGCGCTCCAAAGAACCGCTGGAACGAAGATATCGGAGGGGGCGCCCAGGCCCGCGGCCGGATACAAAGCCCAGGGAACCGCGATGGCAGCGACCGCGATCATCAGCCAGGGGATAGCGAACCTGACCGGCGCCGCTTGCTGGGGATCCTTTGACGCGCTCCGCATAAGCTGGCGTAAGAAGTGAAACATGAGAAGCGACGACCCGACCGCCGACAGGCCGGCGAGGGTGCCCACCAAACCTTCGCCCAGAGTGCTCTTCACCGCTAACTTGGCATGAGCACCGCCGGTCAGAGGCAGCCCGCCGAGACTAAGCGCAAGCGCCGCCGCCAGCGACAGCACTAACCACCAACGGCGGCTTCCGGTGAGGCTGACCACGCCGACTGCGAGGAATAAACCGCCTTTCACCAGAACATGATGCGCCGCGTAGTAGGCTGTCTGCAGCGCAGCTCCTCCATCGCCGGCCATTTGACCCATGCCGAGCACCGTGGCGATGAACCCCATCTGGCTCACGCTCGAATAGGCGAGCACCGCCTTGGGATTGGATTGGGTAATGCCGACGATGACTCCGTAAAAGCCAGTGAACAGTCCGACGGAAACCAACGTGCCGCCCCAGCGCGACAGTGCCACTCCCAGCGGTAAAAACCGGATCAGCCCGATGACTCCGGCCTTTACGCCGGCCCCGCTCAGCACAGCTGCGGCCGGGACAGGCGCCGCGGCGTAGGTCAATGGCATCCAGAAATGGATCGGAACAAGGGCGATTTTCATTGCAAACCCAGCAATCACCAGAGCAAGCGCGGCGGTTCGCCACGGAGAGCCCGGCAGCGCTGCCATGACATCGCTGATCAACAGGCTGCCATGCGCCGAGGTGGCCGCGAGCAGCACAAAACCCATGAGGAGCAAGGTCTCGCTTAACAACGCAAAAGCTGTATAGAGCGCACCGGCCCGCTGGGCGTTCGGTGTGCCTTCGTGGATAACGAGGCCGTACGCGGGGAGACTGGCCAAGGCGAAGAAAAAGAAAAAACCAGCCAGGTCAGCCGCCACGAAGACGCCGAGACTGCCTGTCAGCGTCAGCAACCAGCAGACCGTGAAACGGCTCCTGTTCGGCGTGTCCCTCAGAAACGCCGAGGCGTAAGCGCCGGCAACGATCCAGAGGAGCGCTGCTACCCCCAACAACATCGCACCCGGTCCGTCTAGCGCGAGCGTCATGAGGTAGAACCTAGGGTCCGGGATAAATGGGGGCGCATTGACCGCGAATAACGAGGCAGCGACCGCCGGCATCGGGGCAAAAGCCACTAGCGCCGGCATGCGATTCCGGAGATCCCGAAAGAGGCAAGCAAGCAGCATGGCGGCCGGCGTGGCGAGCGAGGCGACAAGCAATAGCGCGCTGAATGGTAAGTTTTTCATGGCAAAGCGACCCCGGATGCAGGTGGGCGACCAATCTTTAGCAGTGCGATCGGTTTCTGGGGGAGCAGTCCGACAAGCAGCGAACAGAGAGCAAGGGCCACGACCACCAACTCGTGCCGCCGGGAAACTTCCGCGCACAGGACCAGTGGTTCTTCGGGTTCGGCGAGTGCCGGCGCAAGGACCCGGAACATATATCCACCGGCGAGCAATCCTCCGAAAAGGATTACCGGTGCCCACCACCATTGGCCCGTGATGACCGTAGCGGTTAGCAACAGCCACTTTGTCACGAAACCTCCGCTCGGTGGCACTCCGACGAGCGAGAGCGCTCCAATCCCAAAACCGAAGACGGTCACAGGTAGAACCCGTCCAACGCCGCGGAGACCGGCGATACGATCATGGCCGAGTGCACTGGCGATCAGCCCCGAGGCCATGAACATGGAGGCCTTGGCAAACGCGTGCGAGATGGCCTGGAACATGCCCCCGGAAAGAGCGGCATCCAGTCCGGCCTGCGTCCGGCCGGGACCGGCGGCGAGCGGGAACATGAGAAACAGGTACCCGATCTGTGCCACCGTCGAATAAGCGATCAGGAGCTTTAGCCGTGCCTGCCGGAGCGCGAGCACACTGCCGACCAGGATAGCGGCTGAACCAAGAACGCCAAGAATTTGCGCCGCACCCTCGAGTGGCAACCGCGGCATGACGTCAAACCAGAGGCGGACGATGAGAAAAAACGACGCTTTGACCACTAAAGCAGAGAGCAGAGCGCTGGCGGCTGGTGGGGCGCCGGCATGCGCTGGCGGTAACCAAAGATGGAGTGGAAAGAGCGCGGTTTTCACGATTAGTCCCGCGGTCATCAGCGCGGCTTCAAGCCAAACAAGAGACCCGGGACGGATCTGTTCAGAGAGAACGACGATATCGAGCGTACCGTACTCACCATAAAGCAGCGCGGTGCCGAGCAGGTAAAGCACGGACCCGAGAAGCGCAAAGAACAAGTAGCGCAGTGCGGTGATCAGTGTTCCCGGACTGCCTTCTAGATAGACCAGCGGTACTGCGGCGAAGGTGACCAGCTCTAGCGCCACGTAAAGATTAAAAAGATCGCCGCCTAGAAAGATACTGTTCATCGCGGCCCAAACCGCAAGCAGCAGGGCCCAAAAGATCAACGAGGTGCGGGTCTCGGGCCTCCCGGGCGGGACCTGGAATTTTGCAGGCGCGTACAAACCCGCGGCGCAAATCACGATAGCGGTTGTGGCGAGCATGGCGGCGGAAAGGCCATCAGCGCGCAGCGCCACTCCAAGTGGCGGAGTCCACCTGCCCAGGAAATAGGTCAGGGTATTACCGGTCCGCCAGACGACCATTGCGATTGCTATGGCGATCCCCAGTCCAGCCGGCAGCAGGAGCAGCGCGATACCCCGGGCGTACCGCCCGCCGGTCACGAAAGCGAGCAACAAACCCGCGACAGGCAGCACGATGGCGAGCACGAGAAGGAAGCCACCTGCTGAGGACACGCCAGAAAAAGACTCGGAGAGCTGCATCAAGGCTCGGCTTGCTCCTGGTCGGGTTTCTTCGGCGAGTCAGCCCGCAAAGACGCGCGGCCGGTCTGCTGAAAAGCCCGAGCAGCAGGGCGACTGCTAGAGCGGTAGCGGCGAAGGCCACGACAATACCGGTGATAACCATTGCCTGTGGCACGGGATCGCCGCCCAGTCCTACTGCCGTTCCCCGGCGAGCGATGACTCCGAAAATCAGGAAGACTCCGCTCCCGAGGAAGTTAAAGGAAACAATCTTGCGGAGCGGCTGCGGCTGAACAATAAGCCCGAAAAGGCCGAGACCTACCAGAATTGCGCCAGATAGTCCAAACACGATGGGTGCGCTCATGGCTCGGGTGGCCGCTCCGGAGGGCCGGCTACTAACAGGCCGAGGGTTACCGCGATGGAGACCGTCAGGGCTGCTTCGATGGTGAGGATGAGCGGCTTGGCATGGGCTGGTGGATAGGCCAGGAAGCCGGACGCGAGCGCGAAGCCGGCTAACCCTGCCGCGAGAAATACCACGGTTCCGATCACCAAAAGCAGCCGCAACCAGCGGCGTGTGACTGGTGGCGGGTCAGTCAGCCCGGCGATCTTGGCCAGAATCCACATTGCTGCGACAACGGTGCCGCCTTGGAAAGCGCCTCCCGGAGCATCGGCTCCTACCCAGAAAAGATAGGTGCCAACCATAAGGCCCGCCGGGGCCAGAATTTGAGCAAGGAACTTCAATATACCATCAGGCTCCGGCACGTGGAGTCGCCCGGGCCGGCCGCCCCAGAAATCATCGGGAGCGAGAGCCCAGACGCCAATGAGGGCTAACAACAGAACGACCGTCTCCAGAAAGGTGTCGAACGCGCGAAACGCGAGCAGCACTCCGGTAACTGGATTGCCTAGACCGGTTACCGGCAGGTTGGCTAGTGCAGCCGGCGCGAGCGTGGGCGCGGGTTCCGGCAAAAGCAGGACGATAGCGGCCAGAGCAAGAGAGACACAGACGCACAGGACGGCTGCCCCCACGTGGGTAGTCAGGCCCGCTCGCTCTTCGTCGCTCTGCGCTTCGGTCCCACGCAATCGCGCGGAGGCGGCCAGCAACAGCGCGCCCGTCACCCCGCTGCCGATGGCGGCTTCGGTCAAAGCGACATCTACCGACGAAAGCGACACCCAGGCGAGCGCCAGCAGCAAACCATAAACGACGAAACCGACGACCGATGCAAAGGTTTCGCGCACCAACGTGGCCCAGGCAGCAACCGCGAGAATCAGCAGAGCCAGGCCGCCCTCGAGCACCAGGACGATGTTCACTTGTCCGGATCTCCTCCCTGGCGCGCGGCGCGTGCGATGAGTTGGCCGACGCTTGCCGCGGACAGCAGCACGAGCAGCCAAACGGCGATCAGCTTCAATCCTTCAAAGAGCGACTCTGTCCGCGGCAGCAGCCCGAGCACCACGAGACCAAGGCCGAGATTGTCGGCTTTTGTCAACGCATGCAGGCGAGAGAGCGTGTCGGGAAAACGGAGCAGGCCAACAGTGCCTGCCAGGAAAAAGATGAACCCGGCTGAAACCATCACAATTGTGAAAACGTTAAGCACTAAGGTCATCCGGTTTCGAGGTGGTAGACTGGTTTGGTGGCGGCGGAATGTTCTTGATAAAGGTAATCGATGCGAAGGCGGTCAGCAGGGCCAGCGTAAGCGCGACGTCGGCAGCAGCCTTCAGCCCGGAGGCCGAGGTTAACAACAGCAAGATAGCTATCCCGCCGGTGCCGAAAAGTTGCGTCGCCATCAGGCGGTCTACGTGACTCGGGCCGCGCAAGATGCGGAACAGGCCGAGCGCTACGACTACCAGCACGCCGCCAGCGGCGACGAACAAGAAATCAGACATGGGTGTTTTTGGTTCCCAACGCTCGGATCAGCCTCGCCTCGTCCTCCGCCATGTGGTCCAACAAAGGCTGACTCGTATCGAGGCAGTGCATGACGAGTCTTCCCTGCCCGTCCAGTCCAGCGGGCACTGAGCCCGGCATCAGGCTTGTCATGGCGCAGAAAACACTTCGAGCCGGAGACGGAGCAAGGCGGCAGGAGAAGGTCATGAAGCCCGGTTTGAGAGGCAATCGAGGATCGAAAACACGCTTGGCTACATCCATCCCGGCGATCAGCGAGTTCCACAGAAAACGCAGCCCCATCAGAGTAAGCAAAAAAAAACGCACGCGTCCCGGTTCCGGCGGCATGAGACGAAAGCTCGTCCATGTCGCGGCCGCGGCAGTGGCCAGCCCGATGAGCAGTCCGCTCGGTTCGGTACCGCAGAGCACCAGCCAAAGGCCAAAGAAGCCGGCAGATCGGGTAATCCCAGCGCGGATAGAACCTGAAGGATCATTGCTCGGGATGCTCATAAGCCTTTGGCGTCGGTCCTCGCCTTACAGCGTCTGTAGCAACGCGGGATGGCACCAGCAAGTTGAGATGTACCCCAAACCATCATAGCGAAACCACTTGCACAGAGACCTCCATATGATCAAAAGCGTCCGACGCGCCGGACCAAGTGCCGGAGAGTGGGGAAGCCTTCTCATGATCGCGAGCGACCGCTACCGAAACGTGTTCGGAACTGGCGAGCTTGTTATTCGTGGGATCAAATCCGCGCCAGCCTGCGCCTGGTATGTAAATCTCCGTCCAGGCGTGGGTTGCGCCGTGCTGACCTTCGCCCAGGATGATGTAGCCGGTTACAAATCGCGCGCCAAAGCCCCAGTGCCGCGCGGCCTCCATCATGAGCACGGCATAGTCGCGGCAGGACCCGGTGCCTAAAGCGAGCGTCGCGCAGGGCAGCTGTACGCCGGCTTCCTCGCGGCGAGCATATTTAAAGGATTCGTAAATACGCGTGTTCAATCTGTCGAGTAGCACATGGGTCTCGACGATCTGGCCGGGGCGGTAGAGGTCCAACAGCCATTCTTGCAGCGCCGGCCCGTCGTAGGGGTAACTCGGGAGGCGGTATTGGATGAGTTCCACCTGTTCGTTTGGTGCGTATTGGAACGGATAGGAGCGGGCGCTGGGTTCGATGACGCAATCGATTGGTTCATCATTGTACAAATCCACATTGACTTCACTCCGCAGGCTCAGTTTCTGCCCCGGCTCCGTGAATTTGATGATAGTGATTGAATTTCCGTAAACATCACGCAACCAGCGCACGCTGGCCTTTGGATAAACGTCAAGAGATCCACTCGAGATGTGGAGATCATGCCCTTCTCGCGGCCGCAGGAGCGCATGGTGGGGACCGAAGGTAACGGGCTTGTGGTAATAATAGTCGCTGTCGTGTGTAATGCGGATTCTTTGCATAGGGAGAGGATTAATGACAATCAGTTAAAAAGCGGCAGGCTGCGAAGCGAAGAGATTCAGTCCCAGCTGTTGGGAAAGGAACTCGGCTGTGAGCCGGCCTTTGACGCTATTTCCGAAGTTGTCGAGCGGAGGGGCAAAAGCGCCCAGTCCACCCTTACCCGGAGAGCTGGCCACCGTTCCGCCACTGACCCCGCTTTTGCCGGGTAAGCCTGTATCGTAAAGCCAGTCGCCGGAGCTTTCGTAGAGCCCGGCGGTTACCATAACGGCAAGGACGTGCTGGCAATGGATGGCATCGATGATCCGCTCTTTGGTCTGCGGGTGCACGCCTCCATTGGCCAAGGTGGCGGCCATGACCGCGATATCCTTGGCTGTCACATTCAGCGAGCATTGCCTGGTATAAATGTCGGTCGCCTGGAGAGGATCGAAATAGATCCGGCCATAGGTTTCGAGCAGTTTGGCGGTTGCCTCGTTTCGCTGGTTGGCAGATGCCTCGGATTGATACACTTCCTCGTTGAGAGCGAGATCTCTCCCGGCAAAGCGGGACAATCCCTCCTGAATAAACTGCCACTTGGCATCGGCATTCGCTCCTAGTGCGAGACTCGCAGCCGCGATCGCGCCGGCGTTCACCATTGGGTTTGTCCTCCCTTCGCCCGCCCGCTCGATCGCTTTCATCGAATTAAAGGGCAGCCCGGTGCTGTTTACGCCGAGCTTCTCGCGCGCCTGCTCTTCGCCAAGCAATTGACAAATCAAAGCGAACACAAACGGCTTCGATACGCTCTGGATCGTGAACTCGACGTCCGTGTCCCCCGCGGCGTAGACGGTGCCTGAAGTTCCGACCACACATACTCCGAATAGGTCGCCCGGGACCTTGGCGAGTGCCGGTATGTAATCGGCGTTCTTCCCTTCTTTGACAGATTTGAAACGCTGATGCGCCTCCGCCACCAACTCGCTGACCCGCTGGGCAGAGGACAAATGACCGGTCGAAACCGACAATGAATCGGTCAGCATGACAAGGAACCTTAACCTACCGGTTTCAGGAGTCGAGCGGCGAGTAGCTGCGGGTTGGAGTGCCGGTGCCAGTGCTAGTGCTAGTGCTAGTGCTAGTACTTAGTTGCTTTAGTTCTTTATATTTATGAAAAATTATGATTTGTTGGATGGATGGCAACGGGTTGCATCAAACTTTCTGTGGAAAACCGCAAGCTCTTGGAGGGTTGGAGTCGAGCGCAACGGGTCGAACACCGGCTCAAGGTCAGGAGTCAGATTATCTTGAAGGCGGCAGCGGGCTTGAGTGGACGTGCGATTGCCAAGAGCCTGCGCATTCCCGAGGTGACGGTGAGTAAATGGCGGCGGCGCTTTGTGCGCCAAGGCCTGGCTGGCTTGGAAGACGCGCCACGCAGTGGAAAGCCGGCCAAGTATGATCAAATGACGGTCAAGCGGGTCTTGGCGCTGCTGGATGAAGATCCACCGGCGGGCTACGGGCGCTGGAATGGGCGACTGCTGGCGCAGAGTCTGGCCGATGTTTCCTCCGATCAAGTCTGGCGCATTTTGCGCCAACAAGGCATTGAATTGGAACGGCGCCGCAGCTGGTGCATTTCCACCGATCCGGAGTTTGTGCGCAAGGCCGCTGACATTGTCGGTCTTTATCTCAATCCGCCCCAGAATGCGCTCATCTTGGCCATTGATGAAAAACCAGCCATTCAAGCCCTGGAAAGAGCCCAAGGTTGGATTCGCTTGCCCAATGGCAGGGCGCTGACGGGTTTTAGCCACGAGTACAAGCGCCATGGCACCTCCACTCTCTTTGCCGCCCTCAACATTGCCAGCGGCCAAGTGCAGGCTGGTCATTACCGGCGCCAGCGCCGACGGGAATTCCTGGAGTTTATGAACCAGGTAGTTGCCGGAAATCTCGACAAAGAAATTCATGTGGTCTTAGACAACCTTGCGACCCATAAGCCAAAGCAAGATCGCTGGTTGAAGGCTCACCCCAATGTGCATTTTCATTTCACTCCAACCCACGCTTCTTGGCTCAACCAGATTGAGATCTGGTTTAGTATCTTGAGCCGCCAAGCCCTCCAGGGGGCAAACTTCACCAGCGTGGCAGAGCTGCGCAACGCCATCGACACCTTCATCAAGAACTACAATAACAATGCGGCTCCCTTCGAATGGACCAAATCCCAGGTACATCAGGGGAAAGTCGCCATACATATAACTAACTTACGCAATTAGGCACTAGTGTCAGTGCCAGTGCTAGTTGCGAGCGATCGGACCACATTGAAGCTATTGCGACTCATACGAGATGTGGAAAGCCTTTGCGCCGTGGGTCGCTGGCACTGGCACTGACCCATTTGCCGATGCGGAGATCGCCGTTGAAACATAATACCGGTCAGTTAGCGTGACCCGCGATGATCCATTTGATAAATCGCCCATGAAGCACGTCGTCATCACCGGCGTTTCGTCCGGCATCGGATATGCCTGTTCCAAGGTCCTGCTCGACCACGGGTTCCGCGTTTGGGAGTGTGCGCACGCAGAAGGATGCCGACCGGGTACAGCGCGAGTTTGGGCAGAATTTTTCTCCGCTCCTCTTTGACGTGACCGATCAAGCAGCAGTGGAATCTGCCATGGCGAAGGTCGCGGAGCACCTGTCGACGAACACACTGGATGGCTTGGTGAACAACGCGGGAATCGAGGTAGCCGGCCCCCTGGCTTCTCTGTCCGCGGAGGAGTTTCGTCATCAGCTGGAGGTGAACCTGGTCGGGCCCTTTATCGTTACGAAAGCATTCTTACCGCTTCTAGGCGCGGATCCGGCCCGCCGAGGACCGCCCGGGCGAATCGTGAATATCAGCTCCGCCGGCGGCAAAATCGCCGGTCCTTTTACCGGCGCTTATTCCGCGTCCAAATTTGGATTAGAAGGTTTCTCGGAAAGCTTGCGGCGCGAATTGATCCGGTTTGGCATTGACGTGATCATCATCGGTCCCGGCGCGGTCGTGACTCCGATCTGGCAAAAGTCCGACCAGGGGGTCACTGAGCGATTTCGTGACACTCCTTTTGCCGAGGCCTTGAGCAAGTTTGAGCGCTATGCCTTGCAGGAGGGTGCCAAGGGCCTTCCCGCCGGAGACAATTGGAAAATCGGTCTGGCGTGCTCTGGTAGCGCCCCGACCAAAGGTGCGTTATGCCGTTATTCCGAATCGCCTCACCAACTGGACCATTCCGCGATTGCTGCCCCCAAGACTCCTCGATAAGCTGGTGGCCGGCTTCATGGGAATCAAAAGGCGCGGAGGAATCCGCGAGACGAATTAGCAAATTAATTAAGCCATGCAAGACACAAGGCGTTCCACCCTGCCGGCTTTATTTGCCCTGCTGCTGGGTTTCGGACTCATGCAGATGGGAAATACCTTGCAGGGCACGCTCCTGAGTATTCGGGGCGGAATCGAGAGTTTCTCTCCAGCGCAGATCGGTGCGGTCGGGGCAGGCTTCTGGATTGGTATCGTCGTCGGCTCGCTCCGTTGTGGAAGAATCATTCGAAATGTTGGCCACATTCGGAGCTTCCTGGCTCTGGGAGCGATCGCCTCGAGCGTGCCGCTCCTTCACTTGCTGATCCTCAATCCGGTTGCGTGGATCGTCGCTCGTTGTCTAACCGGTTTTTGCTTTGCCGGGCTGTTTATCGTCGTGGAGAGCTGGCTCAACAGCGCAGCGACCGCCGACACACGGGGTCAAATCCTTAGCGTTTACGCGATGACCGGACTATCGGCGGGGGTCTTGGGACAACTTCTTCTTCCAGCGACTGATCCGGCGGGCTTCAGGCCATTCTGTCTGACCTCGATCATTATTGCTTTTGCCCTGGTGCCGATTGCTTTGACTCGAGCTACAGCACCGACGCCAGGCGAGCATGCCCGGATCGACCTGCGAGTGCTCTATCGACAATCGCCCTTTGCGCTCATCGCCGCGCCTCTTTGTGGAATAACGACAAGTGCGTTCTTCGTCCTCGGCCCGATCGTGGCTCAACGGCGGGGGCTGGATACGGGCGGAGTTGCGGCATTCATGGCGAGCGGTACCCTCGGACCATTTGTGATGGCTTGGCCGGTCGGCTGGCTCTCGGATCGCCTCGACCGGCGCGTTGTGGTCATTGGGGCCGCGATCACTGCGGCAGCGACGCTCTTTGTGATGAAGCAGCTGGTACCGGAGGACGCGACGCGTTGGGTGCTTTACCTCTGCGCCGGCCTGTTCGGCGGAACGATCGTACCGGCCTACAGCGTTGTCATGGCGCATATGAACGACTCTGTTGACCCAGGCGAATTCGTCGTCGCATCGGGCGGGCTCCTGATTATGCAGGGACTCGGTGCGACGGTTGGACCGATCATTGCCGGCTTTGCCATGGAAGCTTCGCCACAAGGCCTGGCCTATATGCTCATCGCGACGCAGCTCTTGCTGGCCACATGGGGAATCTACCGCACGACTCGCCGGGCCGCTCCGCCCCAGACGCAGAAAGGGGCTTTCCTGGTTGAGCCGGCTGTTCCCGTGGGTACCGCGTTCGAGGCGGCCCACTTCGGAAACCGTTAGAATAGAACGTGCATGGGAGGTAGCGCGGACCGTCTCGGGTCTGTCGGACTTTGGACAGTGCGGCATTCTGAGACGATCTCCAGCGCTAGCGCGATCAATCGCTTGATGGTTTACTAACGATTTTCCGGGGGCGCGGTTAATTGGGGACAGGTCACGTTGGTAGCGCGGACGGCCTCGTCCGAAACTCTCGTTCGCGTGCCAGTACATCGCGCAGATCCCTTTGATAGATGCGTTGGAGTGAGACGTACTGCTTGTGGGTCACGTCCGGATACGGACGAGGCCGTCCGCGCTACGAGACATACCAATGTGAGTCGGCATTCCAGATGACGCTGCACTCCTCTGACGCTTTTCCCGGACTTGACACACACCTTGAACGGCCCGTATATCCGGTCGGTCCCCACCAAAAAGGAAAGCCGGCGAGCGAGGCTCAGGCGAGTTTTTCAGAAAATGTCAGTACAGATGCGGCGAACTGTAGGCCTGTTTTTGTGAGAGAATCCAAACGAAGGGACGACCGCGATCGTTGTTGGCTGGCGTTGCTGCTGGCAGGGACAGTAGCCCTGATAGCCGGTTGTCAGCGAGAAAACAAAGTCAGCGCTCCCGAGGTGCGTCCGGTCCGAACCATCGTCGCGGAGAAAGGGAATGCCGGCGAGACGCTCACTTTGACCGGGCATATCGAGGCCGAGAACGAGGCGACACTTGGCTTTCGGATCGGGGGACGAGTGATCGAGCGCAATGTCAATGTAGGCGATCGGGTGGAACCCGGGCAGGTTCTGGCCAAGCTGGATCCCACCACCGAGCTGAGCGCGTTACAGTCGGCGGAGGCGGGCCTTGCGGCTGCGCGCGCTTCCCTGACCCAGGCGCGGAACAACTTCGATCGGCAGCGACAGCTTTTTCAACGAGGCATCATCAGCCGCGCCGAACAGGATCGGGCGCAAGAGGCTCTGGATGTTAGCTCAGGCTCAAGTTGAAAATGCTCTCGGCCAGCTCGCCATTTCCCAGGAACGGGTCGGCTTTACTGAATTGAAAGCCGATGCACCCGGCACGGTTACGGCTCGGGGAGCGGAACCGGGAGAAGTCGTTCAGGCGGGGCAAATGATCGTCCGAATCGCTCGCCAGGAGGGGCGCGATGCGGTGTTTGATGTGCCGGCCCAAGTCCTGCGTTCCGTGCCGAACAACGCGGAGATTAACGTGCGACTGGTCGAGGATCCCAAAGTGATGGCCCAAGGGCGGGTGCGCGAGGTGGGTGAACAAGCCGATCCGGTTACGAGAACGTTTCAGGTCAAAATCGGGCTAATCAATCCGCCGCCCGAGATGCGTCTGGGCTCGACGGTGAATGGGAGCACGCAACTGGCCTCGGTTCCGGCCGTTGCGCTGCCTGCCTCGGCGCTTACCCGGCAGGCCGTACGGTCCGCTGTCTGGGTGGTTGATCCTGCAACGCACCTGGTGTCTCTGCGCGACGTCGAGATCGCTAATTTCTTTCCGGATACGGTGATCGTCACCAACGGCCTGGAGAATGGTGATATCGTCGTGACGGCAGGAGTCCAGGCACTTCACCCCGGACAAAAGGTTCGCCTCCTCGAATCAACCTGATCAATAATGAATCTCTCGGACTGGGCGCTTAAGCACCGATCCTTCGTTATCTATCTCATGGCGGCTGCGGTCGTGGCCGGCGTGTTTTCCTATCTCCGACTCGGGCGTAGCGAGGACCCGGCGTTTGTTATAAAGACAATGGTCGTCGGCGCCGGCTGGCCGGGCGCCACACTGGACGAGACCCTCCAGCAAGTCACCGAACGACTTGAGCGCAAACTGCAGGAGACGCCGAATATTGATTTTGTCCGGAGCTTTACTCGCGCTGGACAAACGACCATCTTTGTCAACCTCCAGCAATCCACCACCGCGAAGGAAGTGCCGGACATCTGGTATCACGTTCGGAAGAGTATTGGGGATATCGAACATACGTTGCCGCCTGGAGTGGTTGGCCCCTTCTTCGATGACGAGTTCGGAGAGACGTATGGAATCATCTACGGTTTTAACGCGGACGGATTTACCCACCGCGAGGTGCGCGACTACGTCGAAGATATTCGCTCGCGGCTGTTGCACGTGCCGGATGTCTTGAAAGTCGAAGTTCTCGGGGCGCAAGAGGAGAAAGTTTTCGTTGAATTTTCAGTCCAGCAATTGGCGCGACTCGGGATCGATCGAGCCGCGCTCATCTCCGCTTTGCAAGCGCAGAATGCTGTTATTCCCTCCGGCACGATTCAGACCGGGAACGAGAGACTATTGCTGCGCGTATCTGGCGCATTCGAGTCAGAGGCCAGTCTTTTGGCGGTCAACTTCGTTTCCAATGGGCGGTATGATTCGTTTGCGCGATATCGCGACCGTGCGCCGGGAGTACTCTGATCCTCCACAGCCGCTCTTTCGGGTAAACGGACAACCGAGCATCGGCCTGGCGATTGCGATGAGGGAGGGCGGCGATATTCTTGCGGTCGGCAGGAACGTTCGGCATCTGATGCGGGATGTTGAGGCTAATCTTCCCATCGGGATCCAACCCGTTCTGGTTGCCGATCAACCCGAGGTGGTCGACCACGCGATCAGTGCTTTCACCGAGTCACTCTGGCAGGCGATAGTTATCATCTTGATTATAAGTTTTATTGCCCTTGGCGTTCGAGCCGGAACGATCATCGCACTTTCGATACCGCTGACGCTCGCCCTTGTTTTGCCAGTGATGCAGGTGGCCGAGATCGATCTACAGCGAATCTCGCTGGGCGCGCTGATCATTGCGTTGAGTCTGCTGGTCGACAACGCGATGACCACCATCGATTCGATAAGCTCCCGTCTGACGGCCGGTGACGCCAAAGAGAAGGCGGCAACCTATGCCTATGACACGCTGGCCATCCCGATGCTGACCGGGACGTTCATAACGGCGGCGGCTTTTGTTCCAATCGGTTTCGCGGCTAGCGGCGCCGGTGAGTACACCTTTTCCATTTTTGCGGTCGTCAGCATCGCTCTCCTTGTCTCCTGGTTTGTTGCCGTCCTGTTTTCGCCGTTGCTCGGGATAGCTCTCCTCAAGAAGCCCAAACCCTCCAAGTCCGGTAAGCCCAACGTAGTCTTGCGAGTGTTTCGCGGCCTGCTTGTCGGGGCGATGCGGTTTCGCTGGATCACCGTGGCGGTTACCGTTGCCTGTCTGGTCTTATCTGTCCTGGCGCTGCCGTTGGTGCCAAGGGAATTTTTTCCGGCCTCGGATCGTCCGGAGTTGCTGGTTGATATCAGGCTGCCGCAGAATGCCTCGATCTACGCGAGCGAGGCGCAGGTGAAGCGGCTGGACGGTCTTTTGAGAGGAGATCCGGATGTTCAGAGCTGGAGCAGTTATGTCGGACGGGGAGCGATTCGGTTCTATCTGCCGCTTAACGTGGAGCTGGCGAACGATTTTTTCTCTCAGACCGTAGTGATCGCAAAAAACCTGGCGGGGCGCGAGCGCTTGCAGAAAAAGCTTGAGACTGAGCTGGCGGAACAGTTTCCCAGCGCAGTGTCGCGGGTTTCGACTTTGGGTTTGGGACCTCCGGTCGGCTGGCCGGTGCAGTATCGCGTGAGCGGTCCGGACCTCGGCCAGGTGCGGACGTTTGCTCTGCAACTCGCAGCCGTTATCGCCAAGAACCCGGGGCTCAGGCACGTGAATTTCGACTGGATGGAACCGGCGCGCATGCTTCGGATCCGAGTCGACCAGGACCAGGCGCGACTGCTCGGTCTCAGCTCGCAAGCGATTGGGAGCGCGCTTAACGCCGTCGTTACCGGAACCCCGGTCACGCAGATACGCGATGGCATCTACCTGATCGATGTGATTGCCCGGGCGAACGATGAGCAGCGAGTTTCGCTCGCGACACTCAGCAATTTGCAGGTGCCCGTGCCGGGTGGACGCACCGTTCCCTTGAGTCAGTTTGCCAGGTTCGATTTCGCCCAGGAATACCCGTTGGTTTGGCGCCGCGACCGAGTCCCAACCCTGACGGTGCAGGCTGACTCCGTGCCTGGTGGACTGCCCGAGACCGCGGTGTCAGCTCTTGCCCCCGAGGTCGATAAACTGAACGCAAGTCTGCCGCCGCCTTACCGGATCGAGACTGGGGGGGTAGTGGAGGAGAGCGCGAAATCCCAGGCTTCTGTTGCCGCTGTGGTTCCGGTAACCTTGTTGTTGATTATCACCTTGCTCATGATGCAATTGCACAGCTTCAATCGCATGCTCCTGGTGCTGGCGGTTGTCCCAATGGCGTTTATCGGCGTGGTTGGCGCCTTGCTCATCTTCCAAAAGCCGCTTGGCTTTGTTGCTATTCTGGGCATTCTGGCCCTCATCGGAATGGTTGCTCGCAATGCAGTTATTCTTATCGAGGAGGTCGAGGCGCAGCGCAGAGTTGGGGTGGACGCTTGGAATGCGGTCATCCAAGCATCTTTATCTCGCTTTCGTCCTATTGTGCTCACCGCTATATCGACGGTTTTGGGAATGATTCCGATTGCCGTTACCATCTTCTGGGGTCCGATGGCGTTTGCGATTATGGGCGGTTTGCTGGTAGGTACGATCCTCACCTTGATTTTTCTGCCCGCGCTGTACGTCGCCTGGTTCCGGGTCAAAGAACCTCGTACGCGTGAAGGAGTCCTGGCGCCGGCAACCGGAACCTGAACGGTTCGTGCCCTGGAGCAGCAGAACTCTCTGGCGTAGCCGGAGCGACCGCCTGCATCACTCCCAAATCCCTGAGGATTTGCAAGCGGCGCAGGCTTATGTTCAAAACATTTTTTGCTGGCGCTATGATCAACAACATTCAGGTACCCGGGTTTCTCACCGCGACAATTGCCATCATTGTGTTTTTCGTGGGTGTCGGCCTCAATCACGCGATCGCGCCGCTCCGGCGCTGGAACATTCCGGAAGCGGTGACCGGCGGCCTGCTTGCGGCGATCGTGACCCTGATCGCATACCGGTTTTTGGGTGTAGCGATTACGTTCGATCTTGGTGCCCGTGATTTGCTGTTACTCTATTTCTTTACCGGCATCGGCCTCAACGCTCGAGCTCAGCGATCTCCTTACCGGAGGACGTCCCTTTCTCGTTCTGCTGACCCTCACGGTCGTCTTCCTGATACTGCAGAACCTGATCGCAGCCGGCAGTGTTGCCGCGCTCGGTCTTCCGAAAGGGATCACTGTGCTACTGGGTTCTGCCTCGTTGATTGGCGGACACGGCACCACCATCGCTTGGGCGCCCCTCATCCAGCAACGTTTCGGATTGGTGAACGCCATGGAGGTCGGGGTAGCCGCGGCGACGCTTGGGTTGGTAATCGCCAGCGTCGTAGGCGGGCCGGTCGCGGGGTTTCTGATCTTACGTCATGGGCTCAGAGGACCGATCGACGAGTCGCCGGTGGTCGGACTGCCGGACGTTCCCGATGCACCAGGGAATGACGACCTGAACCATATCAGCCTCCTGCGGACATTTCTGGTTCTCAACGTGGCGATACTCCTTGGTTTCGTCGTCGATGAAGTTGTGGCGCAGCACTGGTATAAAGCTGCCTCTCTTCGTCGCTTGCATGATCGTGGCGATTATCCTCACCAATACCATTCCGCGCTTGTTACCGCGTCTGCGCTGGCCTTCACGGAGCCCGGATCTGGCGCTCATCTCCGATCTTTCCCTGAACATTTTCCTGGCCATGTCGTTGATGAGCCTGCAGCTGTGGACGCTTGGTGGACTTGGCCCAGCGCTTGTGGTGGTCCTGGCCATCCAGACGGTAGCCACGGTCGCCTACATTGTGTTTGTCGTTTTCCCGGCAATGGGTCGCGATTACCTGGCAGCGGTGATTGCCGCCGGGTTCAGCGGCATCAGCCTCGGCGCGACACCGACCGCCATCGCCAACATGACGGCGGTCAAGAAGGTCTATGGCGCGGCTCCGACAGCGTTCATCATCCTTCCCCTGGTGTCCGCCTTCTTCATCGACCTCGTCAATGCCTTGGTCATCGGCTTCTTCGTGCGCTGACCGATGAACGTCTTGGAGTGCGCGCGAACTTGTCGCCGCTTTAGGACCGCGCGGAGCGCGGCTTAGGCCGAGGACGGAACAGCAAAGCGCCGGTTTCGGGCGAGAAGAGCCCCATACCCGCGCTCCGCGCAGATCTCAAAGCGGCGACAAGTCGCGCGCACTCCAAGACGCTCATCGGCCATTGGTCATCACCGTGGGCCGTATTCGCAGCATTGTCCGGCCGTAAGATTCCGCGCAAGCGAAGACCGCTTTATACACTTCGCAATAAGGGTCCTTGGCCATCATCGTTCCAAGGGCACTGTAGGTTCGCACCGGGCAGCCGCCATGGCAGATCGAAAGATAGCGGCAGGAGAGGCAGTCTTCGTCTTGCACCAAGCGCTTCGGCCGTTCCACGAAATCTTGCCGCGCCCGGCTCGTTTTCAGCATGCGAGTGAGATCGGGTTCTTGAAAAACGTTGCCGAAAAAATATTCCGGATAGCTGGTAACCCAGCAGTCGCACTGGGCAACTGTGCCTTTGGAGTCCACGGAAATAAATTGGTTGGAGCAGTTCTCCTTCCAGATGCAGGGAAGACGCGCCTCTTTACCGGTGAAATGATTCATCAACCCGTCAAACGGGCCCGAGGGAAACGCCCTTCCCGTAGCCTCGCGCTATCCAGATATCGAAGAGCCCGACTAAAAAGGCGGCCAACTCGAGCATATCGAGCTTGAAATCGTCCTCGATTTGTTTTGCCGGACCACCGGGAAACGGGGTATTGACCTGGAAATCCGTCAGACCGAGTTCCTCGGTGTAATAACGGTAAAATTTTTCCGGACCTGCCTTCAGAGTGGCTTGGTGAAGCACGGCGATCACCCCGATCTCGATCCCGGCCGCTTTGGCCTCATGCAGCCTTTGTGTCCAGAGCTTGGTGTAGGCCTCCGCGCCGCCTCGGAAAAGCTTGCGATGAACATTGGGATAATCCATCGATGTTCCGAGTGAGCCGTTAAACATCCCGTGGATCACGTCATTCCACGCGGGCGAGTAACTGATCAGATTCGTTTGCAGATAGTGAGAAAAGCGCCGTCCTCGCTTCGCGGCGGCGGAGTCCATAACCTCTCCCGCATGCGCGAACCAGTCGGGTCCCATGATCATCGCCTCGCCGCCCTGCCAGTAAATTTCGCACTCCTCGATGCGCTCTTTCTCCAAATGGTCCAGCAAGCGCTTAGTCAACAGAGGGAACAGGCGGGTGACAGACGATGCGGCTCTTTGTGCTCAAAGCAGTAATCGCAAGCGACGTTGCATTCCGACGTCGGAAGAAGAATGACGCTGAAAACTCGACCACTCACTGTGTATTTTGCCCCGCCCAGGTCGGGTTAGCTGGTTTGTCGAGGCGCAACCGGCCAGGTCTTCGACCGATCTCGTTTGCCGCCGCTTGAATGTCGGAAAAGAGCTCTTTTACTCCTTCACAGGAGTAAGCTGGATCCGGCCATTTGAAATAGCCGCGGCATGGCTGTTGCCAGGGACAGGCCGCGCATTCAGCGTCCCTGTGCAAGGAGGCTGCTCAAGATGACTCTCGACAAATTCCGCGGGAGCGCCTCCGATTGGTCCGAACCGAGCCGGAGCGGGGCAACTTGGCCTGTCCATCGATATCGTACTGGAGAAAGAACGGCTGGATCTTCCTCGAGGATCATCCAGAGCGAGCCGGCGTCAGCGCCACGTAGGCGGTCGCGAGCAGCGAGTGGAAGAACTCCACCGGCGCCTCGACCGCCGGTTCATAAAGATAGAAGTCAGAGCTTCTTTGAGTTCGGTTAGGGTCGTCGGCGTATGGTTGACCCGGCAATATCCTCGGACTGGAAACCGCAAGGCTCCAGCGAGTTTGACCGCCTTGAGCAAACCGCGTCCAGCCGGGATGGTCACGCGGACGTCGTGGACTGCGCAGGCATCAACCAATCGGTAGAGGTCCGAAAACTCCGAAGCCGGGTCGGCCAGAACGATGTCAATGGAACGTCGGAGTCGCTGTGCGCCACCTCCGTCCAGGCATCCGAATCGCCCGACATCCCTTCGACCTGGAGCCACTCCAAACCGGGGAGCGGATCGCCGAGCCATCGGCAGAGTTCCTCTCGATTCCGGACAATGGCGACGAAGGGCAGATCACCTTGCGTTCTCCGCCAGAGCAGACGGCAAGATCTGAGAGGACGATGATGATCTTCCTCGGGCACGCAAATTCCAGAGGCTCACTCACCACCGATTGAGCCAGCTGCCCGCGACGTCGGCCACCCCAGCGGTTGATCCACCTACCCCGACGCCGAGGACCCCAGCGGTTGATCCATCCGCCGCGGCGAGGACCCCAGCGGTTGATCCAAACTCTGCGCATTGGCCTTCGGCGCGGAGGCAAGCCAAGCACGCCAGCCAGCCCGATCGCCGCAATCGCGGCCCCAGACCATTTTCCCATGCTCCGGAGAAATAGCCGCCTGTTCAGCGACTCTTTTTCGCTGTCGGAGCCTTCCGTTTCAGAAGAGGGTTGATTATTCATAACATTAAAGGGCGAGGTTCTTATTCTTCATCTTCAGTTCGGCGCCAGAATCGAAAAGTGCATGGCGGCGATAAGCCACTTTCCATTCTCTTTCGTGGCCGTAACCGACAGATTGAGCGGGAAGGTGAAATCTGTTTCCGTCCTTCTTTCCACTGACGTTGCCTGACGTCATCATCCAACCCATGTCCGATCGCGAGTGCGCCGACGCTCGAACTCGTATTCGAAATTTTGTTCTCCAACGTCGAAGCCTTCAAAGAGATGTTCGATGGGCCGCTTTGAGTTCATCCGGACCCGACCAGATTTCCCCGGGACCGGTGCCCATCATGGCCGCTTTCTGGGAAAGGACAGCCATCACTCCATCCAGGTCGTGGTTTGTAAAAGCCGCGTCGTGCGCGTCGAGCAGAGCGCGAAGCGGCGCTAACTCGGGATTCTCCGGTTCTGCGTAGGCGTCTGCGCACTCGCAGCGCGAAGGGACTGCGGCGGCGCGCTGCTTGCTGCGGCCACTGTAGTAGCTGCTGTTCGGTTCATAAGCATTGTACACTTGTAAGCGAAGGTAATCGCTCAACAAGAGCAAACTGAGTTCTCGCGAGGTTCTGTTTTGAGCGGCCGTTCGCTCCCGGAGGTCATTTGAGAGGGCTGGATACTGGAATTGCCTCGCAATGGCGTCAAGGGCGCTTGCGGTGTCTGAATCGCGGCTAAGGACGTCGAGAATCTTATTTTAAGCGAATTTCCGTCCAGTGAGTTGCTCTAATACTCGCAGCGGCGAGCTCGTCTCATTGCGCAATTGTGCGACCGGAACAAGAAAGGTTTGTTCTAGCTGATACTGGCCGCGCATCGCGGCATGCGAAACCTGGTCAGTAAAGGCAAGCCAGGTGGAGCCAGCCGGAAAGTCCAGCTCGAATCTGTTCTACCTCGGTCTGGTAGCGATCATCCATCTTCATCCGGTTATGAAGTTCGAGCATGAGATGGTCATATGAGTGTCCGCCGGCTTTTCGTGACGTGAAGGAGCCTCAGCATACTGCTGCTTCCAAAAACCGGCCGCCTGATCGAAGAAAAAAAACGCGCAGCCATCTGTTCGAAAGGTTCGCCAACCCGCCAAACGCGTCCTCGGCCAGAGGGATTGACGTTCGTAAAGACTCGTAAAATTCGTTTTCCGTGGGTGGGTGCGGATGGGAAACTATCGACATGCAAGCGGGTGTCATCCTTTCGCCACGACGTGGCGCGACCCTCAATCTGGATCGGACGGAAACTCGTCCGTGCCCGGATCAATCCACTTTCATAGGGAGAAGCCAAGCGCAGGACGAGATCGCGGGCGAAATCGGCAAAACGCGCAATCATCTTGCGAAGAAGTTCGGCATTCGGCGCCGAGGCGGCTGTCCCGCGGAGCGTCCGACTGCGCGGATCGTAGCTCACGTTCTTGGCCTTGCCGACGATCGCCGGAGAGAAGAGGGCGCTTTCTTCATCCGTCACGGCAAATCGGTACTGCGGGAGAAAGAGGATCTTCCCGCTCTCTAAAGCGCTGATCGCGCGGTCGACCAGACCAGCAGGAGCAGACGAATCTTGCGGCTCAATTTCGATGAGCTCAAGAGGGCTCATGCTCAGCCTCGCGGAATCCGTCGCCTTCATTCAGGTTCATTTGATTTCCGCAGCGGTGGCAATCATCTCCTCTTCCGAAGATTACCCGAGGACAGAAACCTATTTTACGTCCGAAGGTGCTCCGGAAGAAAGCGCGCGCTCCGGAGAACGGCGATTTCTCGGAGGAAGGTTCGGATCGAGAAAGCCCAAAGCGTGCGGCGGTTGGATGACGCGCACGCCCTCTTTGTGTTGCGTTTCCAGAATCGATTCATGGAACTGCTGCATCTTCGTCCAGTGCAGCTTCGGGCGAAAATGATGCTCCGCGTGGTAGCCATTATTGAACCAAAGCAGGTTGTACCATTTATCGTACGAGCTGACGCCCCAGGCGATTGGCTTGTCGGGATTGCCGCCGTAATGAAGAAAGTAACCGTTCAAATACGTGCAGCAATGTCCCAGATAATAGAATGGCAGAAAGAAGAGCCAAAATTTCCAGTTCAACACAAAGCCGATGGCAATGGTCAGGCCAAGAATCGCGATCTCAATTAGTCCCCATCGTGCGTCGACTGGGTTTTTCCGTTTGATTTCGGCATAAATGGTCTTTGGATCTTCGCGCAAATAGCTCAGGAAAATATAGCTCCAGGGATTCTCCGCTTCGCCGTTGTGCCCGTGGCGGTAAATCGAAATCCAGTCGTGTGTATGTCCATGCTCATCTGGGCGATCACTGTTCCCCATATGGTGCCGATGATGCACGTGCTTATAAAAGGTCTGAGAAATTCCGAGCGTAACCGACTCCATGATACTGAAGAGTCGATTGAGGATCCTGGATTTAAAAAAAGGGTTGTGAATCAGGTTGTGCGAGACGCCGTTAATATTCCATGAAACGCTGACCGAATAGATCAATCCGAGGCAAATCAGCAGCCACCAAGGTGCGTAGGGAAAGATGAAGAACAAAGTGACAACGTAGGCAAAGTGCAAAAGGCCGCAGGCGACACAAACTGCATCCCATTTAGAGTACGAAAGGATTTTCATAACGCAGAAATCAGCTCCTAGTGCAGAGAATTAGATCCCGTCGGGGTCGAAGGATGTCAAGCGTTGTCTTGCAAGCGATTGCCAAAGGACGGGTTTTGCAAAGACAGAGAGGTCAGGTTAAGGCATCGAACGAAGGACGTTTGAACGCTTAGGTATAGTGAGTGAAACAGAACGCACGCTTTGTTCGGATCGCCCTCCCGCTCAAGTTGATCGCTTTGGCTTGTGGATTGTCAGCCTGCGCCGGCACCGGACGAGTGGACGAACGCGACCGCGCAATCGACACTTACGTAGTAGATGCAAACGTCACGGGTCTTGCCGAAGCGCGTGCTCGCCGCTACTGGATGGAAAATTCGAACAGGTTTCCGCCAACGCCCTACCTTGCGGTTGATGCGACTTTAGTGTTCCCCAGCGAAGTCCAGAATTTGTGGCCTAAGCTCATCAACTCAGAAACTACGGCCAGTTTTTTTGGTCATGGGCTGGAGTCCGGCTCCTACTCAGAGCTGCAACTTTATTGCGTGCTGATCTTTGATACTCGAACCAGACAGCTAGTAGGTAACCGGGGCTACCTCGTCGTCGACCTGCCTTCACGCGGAAGCGTGGCTCGGTTTGGTCCTTACCTAGCCAGATATATTAGTGCGGGCAGGTAAACTGGACTTGAATTGGTGCTCCAAGTCCGCGAGTCATATTTCCAATTGAAAACGCGTCCAGGGGAGACACTGTGAGACGCTCATAACAGTGTGAATGTGAATTTTTTCAGGGTCATTTTGTTCCATCGAGCATGGCCAATTGTTGTGATGGCAACGATGGCCGCCTGTGCGGAACACGCTTACTCGCGAATCGACAACCGCGACTACGCGATCGACACCTATATCCCGAAGCCGAACGTGGTGGCTGTCAGCGAAGCACGCGTCCGCCAATTTTGGGCGCGCAACGCGGCCAGATTCGGAGGGCAGCCTCCGTACCTGGCGGTTGACGCAACGTATGTTTTTCCGAGTGAAATCGTCCAGGATCTGTGGCCAAAGCTGATCAACTCCGAAACGACCAGCAGCTTTTTTGGGCATGGCCGGGAACAGGGATCCTATCAAGGCCTGGATATGTATTGCGTAATGATCTTCGATACGCGAACCAACCGCTTTGTTAGTGATCAGGGTTTCGTTGCGGTCAATTTACCGACTCGAGGAACCATCGCGAGATTTGGCCCTTATTTAGCCCGGTTCATCGGTACCGGACGGTGAGAAATGTGGGCGCAGTCGAAAACGGGACCTTCCGCCTTTTTCAGGGCGAGGCGTTGTGCAAGACAATCTGTTGCTGGTCGTTTCATTTTGTCCCTCAAAAGGCTTAAGTTAGCGTTTGAGTTGATCCATGCTGACAAAACGCATCATACCTTGCCTCGATGTCACGGCCGGTCGAGTGGTCAAAGGCACCAAGTTCCTGCAGTTGCGCGACGCCGGTGACCCGGTCGAATGCGCGATGGAGTACAATCGCCAAGGCGCTGATGAGCTGGTCTTTCTGGACATCACGGCATCTTCCGACGAGCGCCGAACAATGATCGAAGTCGTGGAGCGCACGGCGGAGCAATGTTTCATGCCGTTGACGGTGGGTGGAGGAATTCGCAAGGCGAGCGATGTGCGCGACATGCTCCTGGCTGGCGCGGATAAGGTCAGCATCAACACCTCGGCAATCAATGATCCGCGGTTGATCAGCGAGGCGGCGGAAACTTTCGGTGTCCAATGCATTGTGGTAGCAATCGACGCGAAACGCACCGAGCCCGGCCAATGGCTGGTCTACACCCACGGCGGGCGCCGGCCGACCTCGCTCGATGCTGTGCGCTGGGCGCGCGAGGCCGAAGAACGCGGTGCCGGCGAAATTCTGTTGACCAGCATGGACGCGGACGGAACAAAGGACGGCTATGATCTCGGACTCACCGCTGCGGTGGCCGACAGCATTGGCATTCCGGTGATCGCGAGCGGCGGCGCGGGCACCCTGCAACATCTGGCCGATGTGCTCGTAACTGGGCACGCCGATGCGGTCTTGGCCGCCAGCATTTTTCATTTTGGCGAATACACGATTGGGGAAGCGAAAGCCTACTTGGCGGAGCGGGGGGTAGCGGTGCGGACTAGCGGATAGCGGACGGCCAATGGCCGATGGCCGACCGGCGATTGCGTCCGGGTGCTTGGCTGGGCTACCTTATTCCAGGTGAAGGAAATACTCGTCCCGGTCGACTTTTCGGACGTCACCATCAAGGTGGTCAAGGTGGCGGCGCATCTCGCGGAGCCGTTCAAAAGCCGGATTCTCTTGATGCATGTCGCGGAGACGGCTACGCCGATGGCCACAATCGGCGCCGCGCCGGATGTGGTGCCGGTCCCTCCGGCCACGGACAACGCGGTACGCTCCGATACCCATGAGCGCTTGGCGCGTCTAAAGGAGCTTTTCACTTCGGTCGGCCTGGAGTCATCAGTCATCGCTCTCGAGGGTCCGCCGATTGATCATATCATGGCGCAAGCCGAGGCGTCGCGCGTCGACCTCATTGTCCTCGGATCCCATAATCGGGGTCCGCTCTATCATCTCTTTGCCGGTGGCGTAATTGAAGGCATCCTGAAACGAGCTCGCTGCCCCGTGCTTATCGTGCCGTTGTCGGGAAACGCGCCGTGAATTTCGCTACCTTGCCCGGCCTCGCTGTCCTGAATCCACAAGGTCGTGATCCGGATCAGACATTCCTGGAAGGCCCGGGGGATCCGAATGGGGAGCAGCATCCTCCGATTAACTACCATGGTTATGCGGCGTGTTCCGCCGGCGGCTTTTACCGCACGGTTTCCCTGGCCGCTCGGCACCGCAATGTCTTGCTCCTCCTTCGCCGTGATTTGGGCAGAGCGGCCCGTGCACTGGAGACCTTAAAAGAACATGGCTGTTTTGTGGCGATTGCTTTTAAGGAAGCGGGCGCCTTCCAGGTGGAAGCTAATCTCGGTCGCGTAGGGCATTACGAAAAATTCCGGCGGTTGGCTGCCCGGGCCGACCTCTGTCTCTCGAGCACGCCGGACTTGATTCCAATTTACGCGGCGGTTTGCCGTAACGTGGCCTTTGTGCCAACACCCTACCCCTTGGATTTCGAGAGCTGGACCTTTGCGCGGGATCCGAGCGGGCGGCAGGGGATTTTTCTGGGCACTCGGGAACTGGATGTCCCTTCACGTCATCACCTTCTTTTGCTCGCGGCCGCAAGAACTCTTCCCTACTCGCTGAGCGTGATTGGACCAGAACAGGGCCGGCTCACGCGCCTGGTAGAAAATCTCGGGTTTCCTGGCGACCATGTGAGAATACACCCGCACCTTGCGTATCTGGAGTATTTGCGCTTAATCGCGCAGCATCGGATCATTTTCCAGTTCGATAGCAGTTTGGTGCCGGGACAAGTTGCGGGCGATGGAGCGCTCTGCGGTGTCCTGACAGTTGGTGGCAACGGGGCGATCGAGCGTTTGATCTGTCCATTTCTAAATGGGCACAGCAAAGACTTCAACGAGCTCATCGAGCTGGCTCGGCGGCTGATGATTGATGAGCAGTTTTACCGCGAGCAGCTCCTGGTGATGGAAAGAAGCGCGCGGGACCTGATCAGCTTTCAGGCCGTGCGCGCGCTGCTGGCAAGCTTGTTTCCCGGGCTTTGAGTTTGGGCGGTGCTTGAGCAAAGAGGGTGCCTCGCGGTGTCTTTTGCCCCTGTGCCGGTAGGGCGATCCGCCTTGGCGGACGAGCGCCAGGCGAGATCTTGTTTGATGTGTCCGCCATAGCCTTGGCGAAGACGGAGCCGTCTTGGGAAGTGGCAACTCCGGCGTCCGGCTCAAACCAGTCTTCGCTAAAGCTCAGATAAATTTTCGCCCTGCCGACGCAGGCCAGAAACACATGGCGAGACAACTGACAAATTTTCGGCCTACCAAAAACCGGCTCTCGGTTGTAATTTACTGCTTTCGTGGCCCACTCTTTACACATCCAATCTTCGCCGCTTGTTGAGTTAAATCTTGAGTCGATCCTGTCCCTGTTACGATCACGCGGGATGCGGATCACCAAGAGTCGCAAACAGGTTCTGGCCGCGCTGCTGCGAGCAAAACGGCCGGTCTCGCTGGACGAGATTCAGCACGGCTCAAGAACGACCGAATGCGCGCCTGATTACGTCACCGTTTTCCGGATTCTGAGTCTGTTGCTCGAACTTGGCTTGGCCCAAAAGGTGAATTTAGGCAGATCGTGCAGTTATTTTGAGTTGATCGATCCGCAACAACACTACGACCACATCGTCTGCACCGAATGCGGGAAAGTAACGTTAATGGTCGACGCCTGTCCGGTGGAAAAGTTCGAGCGCAGCATCGAGAAACGTTACGGATACTCTGAACTGCGGCATTCGCTCGAGTTTTTCGGAAAATGCCAGGAGTGCGTCTGAACCGGAGCCGGCGGTCGGATGAAAGATCTCTTCGATGACCCGAAAGACCCGACGCCGGAGTCTTTCAGCGAGGTCGCCGGTGTTCCTTTAGCCACGCGGATGCGCCCGGCAAATCTCGATGAGTATGTCGGACAACAACACATTCTCGCTCCGGGCAGACTTTTGCGGCGAGCGATTGAGGCGGACCGAATAGCCTCAATTCTGCTTTATGGTCCTCCCGGGGTCGGAAAAACAAGCCTCGCTCAGGTAATTGCCGCGAGCACAAAAAGTCATTTCGAACGGCTCAGCGGAGTGGAAAGTTCGGTCGCGGATATCCGGCGTGTGGCCGGTTCGGCCGCGTTGCGACTGAAAACCAGCGGTGTCAAAACGATCCTGTTCATCGACGAGATCCATCGGTTTAACAAAGCCCAGCAGGATGTGCTCCTGCCTGACGTAGAGAATGGCATCGTCCGATTAATCGGCGCGACGACTCTGAATCCCTTCTTCTATGTCAACAGCCCATTGGTATCGCGTTCCCAGATTTTTCAGCTTGAGCCGCTCACGGACGCGGATCTGGTCACCTTGATGCAGCGTGCGCTCGCTGACCCGCAGCGTGGTTTAGGTCGGTACCGAGTGAGAGTCGACGAGGAAGCGCTGCAGTTTCTGGCGACCTCTAGCGAAGGCGACGCCCGGCGGGCCTTGAACGCCCTAGAAATTGCGGTGCTCACTACCGCGCCGGGTCAGGACCAGACGATCGTAGTGACTCGCGGCATTGCCGCAGAGAGTATTCAGAAAAAGGCCGTAGTGTATGATGCCGACGATACCGGGCATTACGACACCATCAGCGCCTTCATCAAGAGCGTGCGCGGTTCTGATCCGGACGCCGCACTGTATTGGTTGGCCAAGATGCTTTACGCCGGCGAAGACGTGCGGTTTATTGCGCGCCGGATCGTCATCGCGGCATCTGAAGACGTTGGCATGGCCGATCCGCAGGCTCTCCTGGTGGCGGTTGCCGCCCAGCAGGCGGTCGAGTTTGTCGGTTTGCCGGAGGCACGAATTCCGCTGGCGCACGCGGCGGTTTACCTGGCGACGGCGCCAAAGAGCAATCGGGCGTACGCCGGTCTCAATCAGGCAACCTCCGATGTGGAGAAAGGCCGAGTGCTGCCGGTGCCAAAATATCTTCGCGGATCGGGTTCGAAGCTTCTCGGGGAAGGCGACGGCTACAAATATGCGCACGATTATGAAGGCGCCTACGTAGCTCAGGCCTATGTGCCAGAAGGCCGAACCTATTATCTGCCCAGCGATAACGGTTTTGAGAAACAGATCAGAGAAAGGCTCGAGCATTGGCGCCGGCTGTTTGAGGAACAATCAAAATGAAAAGCTTTTTTGGTTCGTTGTTAGGCACTCTGGTTGCCATGTTTCTCTGCGTCGCCGGGCTGGCCTTCATTTTGCTTTTGTTGATAGGTCTGGCGGCGCTCCGGGGTAACAAAGCGTTTCAGGTAACCAATAATTCTTTGCTGGTCTTTGATGTTTCCGCGCCGATCAATGATGCGCCGCCCGAGCCATCCCTGGCCGCCGCTCTGAGCCAGGGACCAACGGGTCAGGAACCTACCCTCACCCTGCGTGAAGTGCTCACCGGTATTGACAGGGCCGCCACCGATAAGCGGATCAAGGGGATATTTCTGACCGGCAACGTCACGCCATCCGGTTACGCCTCTGGGTACGCTGCGCTCAAGGAAATACGGGAAGCGCTTCTTCGATTCAAAAAACACGGCAAACCCGTGTACGCCTATCTCCTCGTGCCGATGGCCCCGACTCTTTACCTGGCCTCCGTGGCTGACAGAATTTTTATTGATCCGCAGGGGGCTATGCTGGTTCATGGACCGGCGGCCGTGCGCCTTTATTTTGCGGATGCATTTCAAAAATATGGGATCGGAGTCCAAGTCACCCGAGTCGGCAAATACAAGTCGGCAGTCGAGCCATTCATCACAGACAAAATGAGTCCGGCCGATCGCGAGCAAACGCAGACGCTGTTGGCCGATCTCTGGTTCGAGATCAGCTCGGCGATCGAGGAATCTCGCAAGCTTCCCAAAGGCGCTCTGCAGCAGATGATCTCGCAGGAGGGTCTGATCGATCCGCAAGCAGCGGTGAAAGCCAGTCTGGGAACCGACCTGGTCTCTCTCCCGCAAGTCGTTGCCGAACTCGAAAAGCAGTACGGCACCGACTCGGCAAAGAACACCTTTCCGCAGGTGGCTCTTGATACCTATGTGAACAGTCTGGAATCCAGCCGGCGCGCAGTGAACGGGCCGAAGGTCGCGATCGTCTATGCGGAGGGCGATATCGTCGATGGTGAAGGTCAACCCGGCGAGATCGGCGGAGACAAACTTGCCCGCCAGATTCACTCCTTGGCGGCGGACAACTCGGTAAAGGCAATTCTGTTGCGGGTAAACAGTCCCGGCGGCAGTGCCCTGGCGTCAGAAGTGATTCGACGGGAACTGCAGCGAGCGGCTCCGACGAAGCCGGTGATCGTTTCCATGGGTACCGTGGCGGCCTCGGGCGGCTACTGGATTACGACGGCTGCGAGCCAGGTATTCGCGGAACCGACCACTATTACCGGGAGCATCGGTGTCTTTGGACTACTTTTTAACATCCAGAAGCTCGCCAATGATCATGGGGTAACCTTTGACTCGGCTACCACGACCCCTTTTGATTTGCTTGGCACGATCTCGCGTCCGCAAAGCCCGGCCGAACTCGCGGCGATCCAGAAAGTCATTGACAAGATCTATGATGATTTCATTGAGCGAGTCTCTAAGGCGCGCAAAATTCCTGCGGAACAGGTCAATGAAATTGCGCAGGGAAGGGTTTGGGCCGGTTCGGAAGCGCTGAAACTCAAGCTGGTGGACGAAGTCGGCGGGCTACGGGAAGCCTTGGCTTACGCCGGCAACAAAGTCGGCCTGGGGGAACATCCTTCTTTTGTCGAGTACCCGGCTCGGCAGGAACTTGAGCAAAAGATCGTGGAGCTCCTTCGCGGCCGCCAACGTCCGCCGGTCACCAAACTAGGTGTTCTCGGAAGCGCGCTGGAAGAGTTTAAAGAGGATCTCAAGAGCCTGAACTCCTTGAACGATCCAGAGCACGCGTACGCCCGGCTTCCAATCGGCATCCATTGGGAGTGAGAGGGGCACTGCTCGTCCTGATCGAGATGTAATCCAACAATAAGGAGGTCAAGCGGGAGCTTGCCCCTGCCGACCTTGGGTGTTGCAGGACCAAGCTCTTTCTCTGACGTGTCCGCCATAGCTTCAGCGACGGAGGAGGCGGAAGTTGGGTGGGGACGGACTTCTGCGCGGTAGGGATGAGCTCCGGCTCGTCCGAATCGCGAATTGCCTTGCGCTGAGACGGTCAAGCAGGAGCTGGCACAGGGACGTAGACCCTCCCGGGGTCCTCCGCGACATCGCTCAACCGTGAAAGGCCCGTCCTTCCTGGTACATCCGCAGCCGGTCCTGCATGCCAGCCAGTTGCTCTTTCCGATCGTCCGCATCGAGCCGCTGCATGGCCCAGCTCTGATATTTCTGCGCATCGGCGAAATCGCCGCTTTCGGCATAGGCCGCCGCCAGAGTGTCGATCGCAAAAGAGTTTGTCCATTGGCTGAGAGTGCAGGCCCGGAGAGCGAGTGAAACCGCCTTCCTGCCATTGCGGACCCGCGAATCACTCGCGGTAGCCAACATCCAGGCCAGGTCATTCAGGGTTCCGGGATCATTCGGCTGCAGCTTGACCGCTGCTTCCAAAGATTGGCGCGCCTCCGGATAACGCCCAGACTCGATACAGCTCCGGCCTTTGCTTTCGTAAAGCTCCGCCAGGAGAGCGGGCGAGACGTTATCCTTTCGCGCCAGGCGAATACTGGTGTCGATAAGTTGCAGCGCCTCATCCTCTCGTTTGGCCAAAGTCAGGACCGCCGCCTTCAAGAAGTACGCGCGCCAATTCCGAGGGTTCGTGGCAATCACCTGGTCGATGATGTTCAGGGCGTCGTTGACGTTGCCGGCCTGGGCCAGTTTAAAAGCATCATCCAGCGCTGCTTGACCGATCGTCATCCGCCGTTGCCAGATATCGCCCCAACCGCGCGTTTCCGTGGATTGGGCTCGCAAGTTGCTAACTAGAGAAATAGCAGTAAAAAGGAACAGGACAGTTCGAGCCACCCTGAATGATAGACTTTTCATAACAACATATGCGGCGATCTCCTGACAAATTCGGCGTACTAACCCTGATCGGCGTCCTTCATCTATGCAGCTTCAGCATCCCGGGCGCAAAGGCAAACGAACAGAGCGCGGGTGTTATTTTAAGCCGGAGTACGGGAAATCATCTCTTCGTGCCGGTGCGGATAAATAATCGGCCGGCCTGGTTTGCCGTAGACACCGGCGCGGCTCTTACGATCGTCGATCGGACCAAGGCGAAAACCCTCGGCCTCTCCAATCGCACCGGCTCAGTGATCCTCCCCAGGCAGATCGAGGTCAACGATCGAGTTGTGCCGGTAGCCCAGGTGCAAAGCCTTATGATGGGCGGGGCCAACCTCGGCGCAGGACCGGTGGCCCTGATCGACTTGCGTGAATTTCACGGCCGATTGCGTGAATCAGGGAGCCTGGTTCCGATGGATGGCATTATCGGACTCGATATCCTGGAGAAGTACGCGGCAGTGATTGATTGTTCCAATCAACGGATTTATCTGCAGGCAAGCGGGGACGGTTCGCCCGCATTTTCGAGAACGGTCAGGGGTTTTCGATTGAACGCTGTCCCCATGCGGATAACGCACTCCGGCGCGCTTGAGGTCGAGGGCAGCATTGGAAACAATCACTACAGCTTCGTTGTAGATACTGGCGGATTTGAGACCCTCATTCCCCTGAGCGTTGCTATCGCCAATGGTGTGCCCGTGCTGCGAACGACCGTCAGCGCCAAAGGGATCCACTCAAAGGAACGCCCGGTCGGCATTGCGATCGCTCCAAGCATCGATATCGGGAAATACAAGCTCGGTCCGGCCCTGGTCGGAGTAACCGCGTTGCCGGAAGGTCCGGAGGATCTCCGCTACCCGTTTGGCGGACTTCTCGGAGCGGACTTTTTTTTCAAGCATCGCGGCGTGATCGATGTCGGCGACAAGCTGCTCTATTTCAAGTAGCTGACACAACTGGCCGCTCGGCCCGCGGGTTTACTCGATTTCCTCCCAGCCGCGGCTTGCAATTCGCCGACCCGAAATTACGCTCGAAACAGCGATTATGCCGATCCCTACCGGAAAACACAGTATTCCTGGATTTGATCCGGCGCTGGAGACTCTGCACTCGGATATCATGTTGATGTGCAGCCTGGTCCGGCGCACCGCGAGCAATGTGCGACGAGGCTTTCTGGAGAATGATGATGACCTCTGCGCCGCCGCGATTGCGGACGACGAGGAGATTGATCTTCTGGAGAAACAGGTAGACCTCGCCGGCACCGAGATCCTCATGAAATATCAGCCGATAGCCTTCGATCTTCGTTGGGTTCTGGCGGCGATCAAGTTGAGTGCTCACCTTGAGGGAGTGTCAGATCATTTTGTCGTCATTGCGCGCCGGCTTCGCCAGGCGGAAGGGGGCGCATTGGCTGAGGATCAAGAGCTGATGGCGCCTCTTTTTGATGCGGTGGAGAACTCCTTAGCCCAGGCACTAGAGTCCTTTGATACGGTGGACGGTACCCTCGCCGAAAAGGTGCGCGTCCAGATGCCGCCCCTGGCCGAGAGTCTCCGCGATCTCGAGGAGCAGTTTACCGAGGAGATTAGCGCAGACCGTCAGTCCTCTCGGCTGCGCATTGCCATGATGACGCTGACGCGGAGCCTTGAGCAAATTGCCCACCTCATCCAGAGCATCGCCGAGGAGATTATTTACGTAGCTGAGGCCCAGAATGTTCGGCATTCCGGCAACCGCCTGATCGAGGACGGCTGATCAGCCTGTGCCGCTCGCAAATTCGTAGCGGGTTTGCAAGTGACACCGGCTATCGTCCTCCATCCCCTCAACATGTCTGAATCCTGCCCAGAAACGCCGCTCTGGCAGCCGAGCGCATTTCAGATCGAAAACGGTAATCTGACCCGTTACGTGCGCTGGCTCGCGTCACACGGGTATTACCGGCCGATGAGCGGACCGGCCGAGCTCTATCGGTGGTCAATCAAAAACCCTGCGGAGTTCTGGTCGTCGATCGCCGTATACTTCGATGTCCACTTTTTCACCTCGGCGGACATGGTATTGACGAGCGGCAGCGCCTTGGAGGCGCGCTGGTTTCCGGGCGCAACCTTGAACTACGCGGAACATCTTCTCCGTGGCGGCAAAGACTGTCCAGAAAAGCTCGCGGTGATTGCTCTTGCTGAGCCCGGGGACAGCCGGGGTCGTCGAACCTACACCTTCGCCCAACTCGAGCGAGAGGTGGCCCGCGTTGCCGCCTGGCTCCGGTCCATCGGTGTCGGCAAGGGAGATCGGGTAGCCGGATTGATGCCGAATTCGCCCGAGACCGTTATCGCCTGTCTTGCCAGCGCGAGCCTGGGAGCGATCTGGTCGAGCTGTCCGCCGGAGCTGTCTCCCAAAGGCATTATCGATCGCTGGTCGCAGATCGAGCCAGTCGTCCTATTTTTCGTTTCCGGTTACCGGTATGGCGGGAAATTCTATGACCGGCGCGAAGCGGTTATGCAGGTGATCGAAGGTCTTCCAAGCGTCCGCGCCGCCGTTCAAGTGGAGGAAGAAAGTCTCTTTTTACTCGCAACGACTGGCTCGGTGCGCTTTTTCCAATGGACTCAACTCGGAACTCGCAACTCGGGACCCGCCACTCGGGACTCGCAACCCGGGACCCGGGACCCGGGACCCGACACTCTCCAGTTTGAGCCGGTCGGCTTCGGGCATCCGCTCTGGATTTTGTATTCTTCCGGAACAACCGGGATCCCCAAACCGATCGTCCACGGTCATGGAGGGATGCTTCTCGAGCATCTCAAAACGCTCTCTCTCCATCTTGACCTGAAAGCGGACGATCGCTTCTTCTGGTATACCACCGCCGGATGGATGATGTGGAATTTCCTGATATCTGGTCTGGGTCTGGCGGCGACAATTGTGCTTTATGATGGCAGCCCGAAATACCCGGATCTGGGCGTGCTCTGGAGATTGATCGAGCAAGAAAAGCTGACCTACTTCGGTACCAGCGCGCCCTTTCTCGCGGTCTGTGAGAAGGCGGGGCTCGAGCCGGGCTTCGTTGCCAACCTGACCTCCCTGCGTTCGATCGGGTCAACCGGAGCGCCCCTCTCGCCGGAGGGTTTTCGCTGGGTTTACCGATCCGTGAAATCCGATCTTTGGCTCGGGTCGGCTAGCGGCGGCACGGACGTCTGTACCGCCTTTGTTCTCTCGCATCCCTGGTTACCCGTATATGCGGGAAAACTTCAGTGCCGGGGTTTGGGCGCTCCGATCGAAGCGTGGGATGCTGAAGGTAAACCGGTCTGGGACGAGGTCGGCGAACTGGTCTTAACCGGATCGATGCCCTGCATGCCCGTCGGGTTCTGGAATGATCCGGATAGAGAACGGTTCCGGGCCGCTTACTTTGAGCATTACCCGGGAATCTGGCGCCATGGCGACTGGATCGAGATCTGTGCCGGGGATGGCCAATGCATCATTTACGGACGTTCGGATTCGACCCTGAATCGAGGCGGGATCCGTATGGGAACCAGCGAATTTTACCGAGTCATTGAAGCGATCCCGGAAGTTCTCGAAGCCCTGGTCATCGACACCACGAGCCTGGGGGCCGTTGGGCAACACGGGCGGCTCCTGCTTTTTGTCGTGCTGCGCGAGGGCGAATCGCTCAGGCAAGCCCTCAGGGAACAGATTTGTTCCACGGTCAAGGCCGCTTTATCGCCGCGCTACGTTCCGGACGAGGTATATGCCGTCCCGGAAATTCCGCACACCCTGAACGGCAAAAAACTCGAGGTGCCGGTCAAACGAATCTTCCAGGGAATTGAGCCGGCGAAAGCCGTGGCACGCGAAGCGATGAGCAACCCCGATGCGTTGAAACCGTTCCTGGAACTGGCAAAGAGCAGCCGGTGAATTGGCGAGAGCCGTAAAGAATCTAGCGCGGCATAGCCACAACAAGATCGTCTTCGTCCTCGCTTCAGCGGACAAGGGGCAAGAATCCTGCGGCGGGGGAGTTCTTATTCATGCTGAGTAATCGGCCTGGAAACGTGAACACCGAAGAAATTGAACAGAAGATCGCGAAGATCACGGCGCGGCAGAGCCGCAACCAAAGCATCCGCGCAGTCCACTGACAGGCTGGAAGCCTGTGCCACTTTTCCAGCGTGACACCGGCATCTTGCCGGTCAATCTTCAAACTGTTCAGCTCCTCGTAAATCCTCGCAGGAGAACAACATTTTCACGGACAGTAGTGCAAAGAAGACTGTCCGCGAAAATCGTGGAGTGAGCGAAACAATCCTTTTATTTGTTCTTTACTCCTACAGAATGTGGCGTTTTTAGAATGAGTACTCAATTTCTATGAGCTGTTCCCAGAGGCCGCATTCATCGATGATTCTCAAAGATTTCTCTTCTTTGTGATCTCGCGATCGTCTGTTCAAAATCTTCGAGGCGTATCATCGGGCAGTTTGAGCAGATAATCGAACCGCGCAGTCGGCGAAAGGTAAAGGACGTTTTCCGCATGATACGCGGTCGGTTCGTCAATCCGGGAACGGCGCCGGCTGCCGGGTGCGGCGTGCTCCAGCGCTTGACGCCGAAGCGCAAAACGGGCTTCAGCAAACCTTAAAAAAGATCAGGCAGAGCACGGGCTGCGAATATTGTTGAGCGGTAAGTCCCGAGTTTGCCCGGAGTTGGTCCGCGGCATCCCAGAGTCGCTTTTCCAGCGTGTTCGTTCCTTGATTTTTTTTGGGGGGAGCAATCCAGATCATTTTTGAATCTTGAGCGGTGATCGTTCCGCGCTCGGTGGTTAATGCGATCGCTGTGACAAAAGTTTTAACTTCGGAAAGTAGCGACGCAAATAACCGCGATCTACCGCGGCCAATCGATCCGATTGAAAGAGAGCGTGCGCGCCAATCAGAAAATCGGGAATCATAAACCTCCGCGGGCCGCCTTCCTGGCGATAGTTCCTGAAAATGCTTCCGGCCTCAAACGCCGCTGCAGGGTTAATCGGATCAAATCGAATGCCGAGTTCTTCCAGAGTCTGGAGAGCATCCTTCATTGAAGGAAAAGCAGGGGCAATCTCGGAAAATACCACATCGCACGCTGCTAGTTCGCCTTCCCGCAAGGCGGCAAGCAACACACCGGACCAGTCACCGGCGTCTGGTTCATCATTGAAGATCGCCCAGAGCACCGAAGAATCGACTGCCGTGATCATCGATTGGTTCCGGCCGATGGCAGTTCTACAGGCCCGCGCGTCTGTTCAAGCCAGGCCTTCGTACTGGCGGCCGGAATCCGTTTCTTGCCAATTCCTCGCACTCTTTTCCAAGCCGCCTCGTTGGCGACTTTGACCGCCTTTAAGAACGGCGCGTTTTCGTCGAAGTCGAGTTGTTGTCCCGTCTTGAGTCCGAGCCGTTGCCGAATTTTGAGCGGGATAGTGATTTGCCCTTTGCTGGTGAGAGTCGCCTTCATTACTGTAAAGTAAGAATTTACAGTAAGATCAGCCTTTGGCAATCCAGGATGGCGAGGGCGCTACGTACGGGCCGTCCGCCTTACACAGGGAAGGCCCCGAGTCGGTAGGGCGAAAATTTATCCGAGCCTCAGCGAGGACTCGTTTGAGCCGGACATTGGAAGTGGCCGCGCGCAGCGGCCGGCTCAAACAAGTTCTCGCCTGGCGCTCGAATAAATTTTCGCCCTACCGGCTCGGGGCAAAGACTGGCACTGGCACTCCCCCGGATGACCGATGACCGATGACCGATTACCGATGACTCCTGACTCCCGACGCCGGCACCGACACTGGCACTGGCACTTTCTTCCCTTGGTCTACCGGCTCCCCTTTGATACCACTATCCCATGGCGCGTTCCCAAGTTCCCCCAAAACCCGCCGAGCGCGATCGGGCGCCAGCCGGATGGCTCTCCCGGGTTACGGGTTTCTTCCTTTATCTATTTCAGCGGATTACCCCAGACCCGTATATTTTCGCGGTCTCCCTGACGATTCTCACGGCGATGCTTGCCTTTTTGTTTGCTCCAAAACGAACGCCGGAAGTCCTCCTCAGCTCTTGGTACGCAGGCATGTTCAAGATTCTGGAATTCGCTTTTCAGATGGTGCTGATCCTGGTAACGGGCTATGCGCTGTCTAACTCGATCCCGGTGAGGCGGCTGCTCGGATGGCTGGCATCGCGGGTCAGCACGCCGCGCGGCGCGATCGTCCTGACGATTGTGGTCGTGATGGTTACCTCGTTTTTTAACTGGGGATGCGGCTTGGTCGTAGCGGGCCTCCTGGCCCGCGAAATCGCGAAGCGGCTCAGGATCGATTTCGGATGGCTGGTCGGGGCCGCCTATTCCGGGTGGATCATCTGGGCAAGCGGTTTCTCCAGCTCGATCGCTTTGGCTCAGGCTACTCCCGGTTCAGCGCTCAACATCGTGCAGAAGATGACCGGCGAAGTTCTTCCGTTGAGCCGTACGGTTTTTGCACCGTTCAATCTGGTTCCGGTGCTTGTGCTCCTGGTTCTGCTGCCCCTCCTTTACTGCGCGATGCAGCCGGCCGAGAGTGACGCGATTGCCGCGGACGCTGATCGGCTGCGTGAGGAAGATATCCTGCCCGAAACGAAAACTTCAACTGAACCGACAATCGCCGAAAGATTGGAGCGGGCCTGGATCCTGAATCTAGTCGTTGTGGCGGCCGGGATCAGCGCGCTCAACTTTGCCTGGGCTAGAACCGGTCCCAGCCTCGACATTAACTCAGTCATCTTCATTTTTCTCCTGGCTGGACTCCTTCTGCATTGGACGCCCATCGGTTACGTCCGGGCCGTGAACAGCGCCGCGCGGATCACCGGACCCTTAATCCTCCAGTACCCGCTTTATGGCGGGATCATGGGAATTATGTCCGGTACCGGGTTAGCCGATGTGATTTCAAAAGCGTTCGTCAATTTTGCCAACGCGCACACGCTACCGTTCTGGAATTACATTGCTTCAGTGATCATCAGCTTTTTTATCCCGAGTGGAGGAGGACACTGGGCGGTTCAGGGTCCATTCGCGGTACCGGCAGCAGCTCAGGCACATGCATCCCAGGCGGCCACCGCGATGGCGGTGGCGATGGGTGAGCAGGTCACGAACATGATTCAACCCTTCTGGGCGTTGCCGGTCCTGGCGATCGCCGGCATCAGTCTGCGCCGCGTCATGGGGTACACGGTAATGAGCTTCTTTGTAGGGTTCGTGGTATTCGCGCTAGCGCTCCTGCTGCTGACCTGATGCTCGGTTGCCTGGTGCAACGTTGTGAGGCGGCGCCGGTGAGCGTGGCTGAATACCTGGGCGTCGGGAATTCTACCGTTGCCGCTCCGAGTTTGCCGCTCCGGAGGAGCTGAAAGAAAATAGGCCGGCGCTTCAGCGCCGGTACGCCGATTAACCAGGAGCCGCGTCCCGTAGGGCCGCCCTGAATAACGCCGCAGCGGACGAGGCGCTGCGGGAATGTGTGGCGATGATCTGACTGTGGATGGCGCAGGTGACCTTCAAACCGACCCTCCGGGACGGTGTCACTCAGATGGAAGCTATACCGGCATTTCATGTCAGCCCATTTTCGCTAGCCCCTCCGGGGCACAGAAGCGGATACAAAAGCCACGTTGCGAAACAGCCTCCTCATCTGGCGCACCTCAAGGCCGCACCAAAAGCACATCCACTGTCCGCGGCCCGTGCACTCCTTTGACCTTGGTCATCTCGATGTCAACCGTACCGGAGGGACCGGAAAACAGGGTGATCGGTTTTCCCTTGATCGCGATCAGCTCGCGAATGCCTTCCGGAACAGTCTCCCGGATCTGGTCCTGCCGAACGACACACAGGTGATAGTCAGGCAAAAGGGTAAATCGGCGCGGCCCTTCCCCGGTTGCGCCGGTCAAGATGATTGTGCCGGTTATCGCCAGCGCAAGTGTGCATTTCGTCAAAACGCCATCGCAGTGATCGATCTCTTCATTGGTCAGGTCGCGCTCCCGAACCGGGTCCATAGTTCCGGATATCCATTCCTCAGGGATGCCGCGCGGAATCAAGATTCGGCGTTTGCCGCGCTCCGCGAGCAAATCAGCAATGGCTTGGCGCACACCGGGTGTCGAGGTCTCCCGCACAAAAGCGCCGCATTCGGTTACCCGTACTTTGAACAGCTCGATCATGGCCGCTGGATCGAGCTGGCCAGAGTGCGAATAGCCGCGTTTCAACTCTTGCCTGCTCTTGCTTTGCAGCTCCAGGCGGGCATCGCGCGACAAGCCGTTTCCGACAATCTGCTCAATGCTTCTCAGAATGTCCGCTCGCGAATTCTCATTCATGAGAGACCTCATGTTTAGTCGCGGATGGGTCCGCCGGCTCCGACCTGGTCCGCTTCCACCATTCGTGAAAACTTTCGCTGGGCAGGGCGGGAAAATCTCGCACCGCTGTCCAGGCACCGAGCGGACCCGGCAGGCCCGTGATGAACCCGTCGCGCTCAAAAAGTTTCAGTCCGATCTTCGCGAGGCTTTCCCACCCGTGCAGAGCTCCGTAGCTGCTGAAAACCAATGCCGCAGCTTGCATCATTATATTCTCCGGATCGAGACGGCCAACCAATGTCTGCTGTTTCTGGCGAACGATCTTGCCTCGCAAATGAATCAGCACGTCCGGAATGTTAATTTTAACCGGACAAACGTCATAACAGGCGCCGCAAAGCGACGAGGCAAAAGGAAGGCTGGTGGAGTGTTCGAGGTTTTGGAGTTGCGGCGTGACAATGGCGCCGATCGGTCCCGAATACACTGAGCCATAAGCGTGTCCACCGGTCTGTCGATAGACTGGGCAGATATTCAGGCAAGCGGCGCAACGGATGCAATGAAGTGTCTGTCGAGCGGCCTCATCCGCCAGGACTTTCGTCCGGCCGTTATCCAAAAAAACGACGTGCATCTCGCGGGGCCCGTCCCCGCTATGAACGCCGGTCCAGATCGAGGTGTACGGATTCATGCGTTCACCCGTGGCGGATCGGGCCAGCAATTGCAGGAAAACTTCCAGGTCCTGGAACTGTGGGATGATCTTCTCAATGCCGACCAGGGAGATCAGGACGTCGGGAAGCGTGAGACACATCCGGGCGTTTCCTTCGCTTTCGACGATCACGATCGCGCCGGTATCAGCAACAGCATAGTTCGCTCCGCTCACCGCGACCTTAATCGTCAGAAATTTTTCCCGAAGATAACGGCGCGCCGCGCCGGTAAGCTGCTCAGGGACGTCTGTTAGTTTGTCGATTCCAAGCGCGGCCAAAGGCATCTTTTTCTCGAAGATTTGCCGGATCTGGGCGCGATTTTTGTGGAGAGCCGGGACCACGATATGCGAGGGTTGATCTTCCCCCAGCTGGATGATCAAGTCAGCCAGATCGGTTTCGTCCGGCGTGATGCCGCGCTCCTGGAGATACTCGTTTAAGCCGATCTCGTCCGAGGTCATCGTTTTGACCTTGATCACCTCTTTCGCGGCGTGACCGCTGATGATGTCGGCAATCAGGCGATTCGCTTCATCGGCGTCCCTGGCCCAGTGCACCTGTCCCCCGGCCGCTGCGAAGTTGGTTTCAAATTGCTCAAGATAGAGGTCGAGATACTTGAGGGTCTGCGCCTTGATGTCGTAGCCCGCCTGACGCAGCGCTTCCCAATCAGGCGTCTGGCTGACGAGCCGAGCGCGTTTGCCCCGAATCAGATCAGTGGCGTGCCGGACATTGTGACGGAGCTGCGTGTCTTGTAATGCCTCTTTGGCTGCTTCCGGAAACGGCGGCGCGCTGGCCGCGTGACCCACCCGCGTGCTCATGCCGCTTTTCCTTCCTCAGTCGAGGCGAGAATTTCGGCGATGTGGACCGTTCGCACGCCCGAGCGTTGGCGATGCAACGAGCCGAAAATATGCATCAGACAGGAATTGTCGCCCGCGGTGCAGATCTCCGCCTGCGTATCCAGAATGCAACGCACTTTCTCGGCGAGCATCGCCGCGGATGTCTCCGCATTCTTCACGGCAAACGTCCCGCCAAACCCGCAGCATTCTTCCTGGTTCGGGAGACTGACGAGCTCAAGACCGCGCACGTTCTGAAGCAGCTTGATCGGTGCGTCGCCGACCCGCAGCAGACGCAGAGAATGACACGAGGGATGGTAGGTCACCCGATGAGGATAATAGGCTCCGACATCCTCGAGGCCAAGGCGTTTGACCAGCAGTTCAGTAAGCTCGTAAACACGCGGCGCCAACGTCGCGATCGCCTGGGCCAACGCGGGGTCGCCGGCCGTGGCAGCCAGTTTGGGGTAGTGCTCCCGAATCATCGCGACACATGAACCCGACGGCGCGCAAATTACCTCCGCATTCTCAAACTGCTCAACGAACTTGCGCAACAGCGGTAATGTCTCGCGCTGATACCCGGTATTGTAGTGCATCTGGCCGCAACAGGTCTGAGCAGGGTTGAATTCGACCTGGTGCCCGAGCCGTTCCAAAAGCGTGACAACCGCTTGACCCGTAGCCGGGAAAAGCAAGTCGGTGTAGCAAGTAATAAAAAGCGAAACGCGCATACCGGTCGGGGAAGTGCAGGGCAGAACCAGCGCAGAATCTGAAGGTTGGGAATTGGTCTGGATGAATCAAGCTTTTTAAAAATGAATCCCCCACAATCGAGTCCTCCTCTCACAGAGCAGCAGAACTCTCCAGCGTAGCCGGAGAGTTCTGCTGCCACAGCGGGCCTCGCTCGCAAATCCCTCAGGGTTTGCGAGCCAGGCAGGCTTCTGAGGCCAGATCGCAAACGACAATTCCGCGCTCGATCTGGATGGTCGCGTGGTCAATCCGAAAAAGCTGGTTCAGGTCGCGACAGGCTTTTCCCAAAAGGTGATCATCGTCGCGCACAGCGTATCCGTCGTAAAAAGGAATTACAAGGTGCGCCGTCAAGGCGGTTTCGGTCGTGCTCATCGCCCAGATGTGCAAGTCATGAACAGCCTGAACCCCGGGTAGTTCGGCGAGATATTTCCTGACCGCCGATTCGTCGATCCCGGGTGGAACCGAATCGAGCGAAAGATTTAACGAATCGCGGAGAAGTCCCCATGTGCCAGCCAGGATGACGGCGACAATGATCAGGCTGACGAGGGGGTCGATCCAGTACGCGCCCGTCAGGAGAATCAAGATACCAGCGATAACCACGCCGGCCGCGGTGCCGGCATCAGCAGCCATGTGAAGGAAAGCTCCCTGGATATTGATGTCGCGTTTCCGTCCGGACATAAACAGCATCGCGGTTATCCCATTGATCAGGATGGCGATTAATGAAACCCAGATGACCGTCCATCCGGCCACCGGTTCGGGTTTCCAGAAGCGCTTGATCGACTCCCAGGCAATCGCGCCGATCGCGATCAGCAGGAGAATGGAATTAGCTAATGCCGCCAGAATCGAGGAACGACGGTAACCATAGGAACGGCCTGGTTTTGGCCCGACATTCGACAAGAGCGCGGCGGTCCAGGCCAGCAACAACCCGATGACGTCGGTGAAGTTGTGACCCGCATCTGCGATCAGAGCCAGGGATCGCGCGGAGAGCCCAAAGACGATTTCCACGATAACGAACGCGAGATTGAGGCCAATACCGACCGCAAACGCTGTCCCGAAATTCTGGGAATGCACATGTCCGCCGTGACCGCCCGCGTGTTCCGCGTGAGGGCTGTCCGAGGGCTGGTGGTCGGTACTAGCCATTGAAATTGCCGGTTTTATTCCCAGTACTCAAATAAAGGCCCGTTCTCGCCGAAGACCGGGTCGCATTCCGGCCGGGGAACTTGCGCGATTTTCTCTTTCGCGTGCAGCCGCTCCGAAGGATCGCCGCGGCACAGGTCCCAGTGCATTCCGTCCGGATAAGCACCAACCACACCGAAATCAGGGCTTGAACCAGCATTTCGATGGCCCGTTCCCGCAGGCAGGATGACCACATCACCCGCCGCTACTTCCGCCGTCACCCCATTCTCACCGCCGAAGAGGACCGAAGCTTTTCCCTGAAAGACGCCGAGCACTTCGTGCGTGTTGCTGTGGTAGTGGTGAAAAGGATAGATGCCGTTGCGCCAAGAGTTGGTCCAGCGGTTTGTCGCAAAAAGGTCTTCCACGATTGCCGCCCGATTCGATCTCGTTAGCGAAACCACGTTTCGATAGATTAGAAGCGGCAGCTTCGGATTATTGGGGATTTTGCCATCGTCGGCAAAGCGATAGATCTCCGCTTTCTGCTTCGGCTGAGGGTAGCCTGGAGATTGAATCGATGCACTCATAAGAAAAAGCTACCTCATGAGAGGGAACGTTTCACATATCGCGTGCGGCAGGTGCCACACGTTAGACACGGAACGTTCCTCATCCCCCGTGCTACACTCAGGTTGTGAACGTTCTGGTCATCGGCGCGACTGGCGGAGTCGGTCAGTGGCTCGTCAACCTGGGTTTGCAACGTGGTCACACGGTGACGGCTTTTGCCCGTGAGGCGAGTCGGGTCAAAGCGCAGCATGACCGCTTGCGGGTGATCATCGGAGATGTGCTGGTGCGGGAGACATTGATCGCGGCGGTCGTCGGACAGGATGCCGTCGTCTCAGCACTCGGCGCGCGCACGCTCGAGCCGAACACCACATGCTCCGAAGGAATGCGAAACCTCACCCGAGCCATGGAGCAGGCCGGCGTGCGCCGCTTGATTGCCGTGAGTTCTCTTGGGGTCGGAGACAGTCGCAAGCGGGCCGGTCTTTTGCTGACGCATCTGGTGATTCCACTCTTACTAAAAAACGTCATTCATGACCTCGAGCGTGCGGAGGAAGTTATTCGGAGCACTCAGCTTGATTGGATTATCGTGCGTCCGGGCGGCTTGACCGATCATCGACCGGTCCACCATTACCGAGTCGCGGAAGGCGGTTTACGATCCTCCCGGATTGCTCGTGGTGATGTGGCGTCCTTCATGTTGCAGCAATTGGAGGACAACACGTATCTGCACAAAGCGGTTGCCATTGCGGGCTGAAGGCGGTTGCATCCTGATCTGTGGCGCTCTTTAGTCCCTTAGAATGCCGAACTCAGCTTTCCGCTGGATCACCGATCCAAGCTTTTACCCGACAGCGCGGCTCGCCATGCAGGCGCCCCCCGAAAAGCACGCCTTTGTTGCCGCGCTTGCTCCAGATCACCAATCCCGTCCCGACGCCTTAGTCGTCGTCGATCTCGATCCAACCTCCTCCCGTTACAGCCAGATTGTTGGCTCTCTCGATATGCCCGATCTCGGCGACGAGCTTCATCACTTTGGCTGGAACGCCTGCAGTACCGCGCTCTGTCCGTATGCCCCTCATCCGCACGTGGAGCGACGGTACCTGGTTGTGCCGGGTTTGCGTTCCTCGCGGATTCACATCGTCGATACCAAGCCGAACCCGCGCAAACTAACGATCGCCAAGACCATCGAGCCGGAGGAATTGATGGAGCGATCCGGTTATTCGCGGCCTCATACTGTCCATTGCGGGCCGGAGGGAATCTACCTCAGCGGATTGGGAGCGCCTGATGGCAACGGTCCAGGTGGGATTTTCCTGTTGGATCACTACGATTTCAACGTGCTTGGCCGCTGGGAAATCGACCGGGGTCCGCAAGAACTCGCGTACGACTTCTGGTGGCATTTGGGACACGACACCATGATCACGAGCGAGTGGGGGACGCCAAATCAGATCGAGACTGGAGTGCAGCCGGAGCAGCTGTTCGCCAGCGCATATGGGCACCGGCTGCATGTCTGGGATCTCCGCCGACGGAAACATCAACAAACGATTGATGTCGGGAAGGAACAGCAGATGGTTCTCGAACTGCGGCCGTCCCACGACCCGACCAAGACCTATGGGTACGTCGGGGTGGTGCTGTCTTTGAAAGATCTCTCGTCCTCAATCTGGCTGTGGACGAGAAATAACGGAACCTGGGATGCGCAAAAGGTGATTGAGATTCCGGCCGAACCGGCCGATCCGGAGGAGTTGCCACCGCTGCTGAAAAGCTTCAAAGCCGTTCCGCCGCTGGTCACTGACATCAATCTCAGCCTGGATGATCGTTGGCTTTATGTCTCCTGCTGGGGAACAGGCGAGTTACGGCGTTATGATGTTTCGATTCCCGACCGGCCCCGGTTGAGCAGCGTTGTGCAAATCGGCGGCATTGTCCGTCGAGCGCCACATCCCGCTCGTCCCCAGGAACCGCGGCGCGGTGGTCCGCAAATGGTTGAAGTGAGCCGCGATGGTAAACGTGTTTATTTCACCAACTCGCTTTATGCCGCATGGGATGAACAATTCTATCCGGACGGCGTGGGAACCTGGATGGTCAAGGCGGACGCCGCTTCGGACGGATCGCTCAAACTTGACCCCAACTTTTTCGTGCATTCCGACGAGCGCCGATTTCATCAAGTGCATTTGGAGGGTGGAGATAGTTCCTCTGATTCGTACTGTTATCCTTCGTAAATGATCGCGCGGCCCAAAGGGTTGCGTTGAAAATGGGCCGGCGACGGCGTTTTTCCTCGGTCACGTATCGCTTCAGATATGCTCTCTCCTCGCGCCTTGCCGGCGCCCATTTTGAACGCAACGACATCATCGGTAAATATGAGACGGTGTACTAGTGAATACTACCCCACTCTGGCCGTGGCTGACCATTATCGGGCTAGGTTTCTGGCACGGCCTGAATCCTGCGATGGGCTGGCTGTTTGCGGTAGCTCTCGGCCTGCAACGAAAAAGTCGCCGCGCGATGTTTCAGGCATTTTGGCCGATCGGTCTGGGCCACGCGTTGGCAATTATCCTGGTGGTCGTACCGGCGGTCTGGCTTGGAACAGTCCTTCCTTTGAAATGGGTGCGTTTAGGCGGCGGCATTTTGTTGGTCGGCGTTGGCACCTGCAAGCTGGTTCGTCTGCGGCATCCGACCTGGGTTGGAATGGATGTGGGGTTTGCTGACCTTGTTCTCTGGTCCGCTCTGATGGCCACGGTGCACGGCGCCGGCTTGATGCTCGTGCCCGTTTTACTGGGAGCTCCAGCGGTGTTCTGCGGGTCTTCGCGGAGTGGAGCAACCTGCTTCCTCCCAGCCGTGGCGGGCGCGGCATCGCTCGAAGCGGTGATCCTGCATAGTCTCGCTTACCTCGCGGTGACGGCGTTAGTTGCCTGGCTGGTCTATGACTTTGTGGGACTTTCGGTCCTGCGCCGTTCCTGGTTCAACGTTGATTTTCTTTGGTCAATCGCGCTGATCGCCGCGGGCGCTACGCTGTTTGTGGCGTAGCCGGCGGGCGCGAGCTGGATCTGATGGGACCGCTGGATCTACAGGCTATTCCGGACGAGCTTGCCGCGGGCTGGGCCGCTCCCTTCTGCTTGACTTCGCCTTTTGGTCTTTTGACTGCGTCTTTTTGGATACAGCATCGGCGGATGGTTTGACCATTCCTTCATTCGCTTTGCCGCGCGGATCTTGTCCCTTCTTCTCGGGATGATCGCTGGTTGGCCCGGGATAATCCTCTACGTCGCTCACAACGATGATTTCGCACGGTGCAAGGCGGGCGGTCGCCTCGGAGAAGGTAGAATGATCAGGGAAGGTCGAAGCTGTCTTGGAGCGGTGCGAGGCAAATCCCTGAACTAGCCTCAATCACGATGGGGCTAGATTAGAAGAATCGCCGGTTTCGCGTCTCCACTGCGTTGACAGATCCTGAATGGTATCGCATCATATCCGACATAGGAGATAGCATGAGCACTTTGACGTATCCCGCGACAAGGTTCAGCCCTCTCCCCCCGGTCGATCTGACCTCGAGAGCGGAGCGGGAACGTCTCAGCCCTTCGGCTCTTAGAGCGTTTTTCAAAATCGTCGAGACCTGGAGAATTAAAGACCAGGACGCTCGAGAGCTTTTGGGCGGCGTAACGAATGGACCATACTATCAGTTGAAAAAGGATCCCGGGAATAAGGTTCTACCGGCCGACGTGCTCTTGCGGATTTCTTACCTCGTTGGCATCTTCAAAGCGCTCAATACTCTGCATGGGCAAACGCTGGCCGACAAATGGGTTAGCCTGCCGAATTCTCATCGCATGTTCGCGGGCAAAAACCCGCTGGAGTACATGAAAAAAGGCGGTATGCCGGCGATGCAAAACGTGCGCCGGTTGCTCGATGCCCGGGTACAAGGACTTTAGAGGGCGTGAATTTACCGCCTGTCTCGTCCATCCGATGCTTCGACACTCATCGACTGGTCGCGGCGAAGTATAGCGATGATTCCAGCGGGGTGCTTGGCCGCGTCGCAGGAGATTCGACGAGCCTGCGTGCTTTGGCCGAATTGGAGAGCATCACCGATGAGAGATTGCTGGGCGAGCACGATCTTCTGCCGGGAATTGGCGTGCAGGAGCTTGTTTTTGGCGTTCCGCACGCTCATCTGATTAATGCTGCCTTCACCTACGCACATCCTTTCGGCGGCCGGTTTAATGGCCCTGATCGAGGGTGCTGGTACGCCGCATTCGCGATTGAAACCTCGCAGGCGGAAGTAGCATTTCACAAGACCATTCATCTGGCTGAGATTGGAGTGTTCGAGGATGAAGTCTTGTGCGTCGACTATCTGGCGGACTTTGCTGGTGAATTTCACGACCTCCGCGGCAATTCCAATTTCAACGATTGCTTCGCGCCCCATAGCTATGTAAAATCGCAAGCGCTGGCTGAGGGGCTCTCGTTGGCAGCATCGCTCGGCCCCGTGTATCCGAGCGTCCGGCATACCTCAGGGACGTGCTTGGCGTGTTTCCGGCCAGCACTCGTCTCCAATGTTCGACGTGGACGCCATTACCGGTTCACGTGGGCAAGAGAGACGACCCCGGTTATCACGGAAGGCTAGAACGAATGCGACTAGAATCTTCCGCCCCTTCGGGGCGGCCCGACGAGAGGGCGTTTTCCCGGGGTTAAAACCAGGTTAAAACCCACGGGCTGAGTCCTGACGTCCTTCCGGGACTGGCACTGGCACTACCGCCGACCCTCTCTATGCTCCTCCCAATGGAAACCTGGATTTCGCGACTGCCGCTCAATCTTCGCGAGTACGCGTGCGAAGCGACGGGCACCGCCTGGAATGTCTTTGTCGGGCTGAGCGCGGTCGTCTTTGACTTTGGGAAGGGGCTTTGGATGGAGCACTGGTTGCCCAGCGTGAGCGCCCGGCTCCTGATCACCGGCCTGATTTTCTCCGGAAGCGGTTCGCTTTTCGCGGTCTCGCCCTTGGGCAAGCTTAGTGGTGCGCATATCAATCCATCGGTGTCCTTGGCCTTTTGGGCACGCGGCAAGATGAAAACGCACGATTTTGCCGGCTACGTAATCGCGCAGGTCCTGGGCGGAATTCTCGGCGCCTGCCTGTTAACCGGCGTCTGGCAGGGCTATGCGCATAGCGTGAATGATGGCATGACGCTTCCTGGGCCGGGTTATCCCCTTTGGTTTGTTTTCGCGGCGGAAGTCGCGATGACCGGAGCGCTGATCCTTGGCCTTTTTGCTTTTCTCAGCAGTCACCGTTTGCTGCGCTGGACGCCGCTGATGAACTGGATTCTCGTAGCACTGCTGGTCTGGATAGGAGCCCCGATTTCGGGGACCAGCCTCAATCCGGCCCGCAGTTTCGGGCCGGCTCTGGTGCATTGGCTTTGGGACGCTCAATGGATCTACTGGATCGCTCCTCCGCTCGGTGCGCTCCTGGGAGTAGCGATTTTCCGGATCGTAGCCGCCGAGCGAACCGTGTTAACCGCCAAGCTCTTCCATGTCGCGCATTACACGTGCATCTTCCAGAACGTCTATGTTCCGCACCGGTAGCCTGCGTTGCCCACCAATCCTTAGATCTTGGTGGGCGACGCACGCTTACTCTTCCAGACCGAATCCGCGGTGGATGACGTTGGCTCCTTCATCAACCCGGTCCTCATCGACAATGACCGAGATCTTTATTTCGGAGGTCGAAATCATCTGGATGTTGATTCCGGCGTGCGCCAGCAATTCAAACATTTTTGCCGCGACGCCGGAATGGGAGCGCATCCCGATACCGATCACGCTTAGTTTGGCGATCCCGCCCTGAGCGGAGAAATTTTTTGCGCCAATCTCGGCTACAACGGGGCCGAGCGAACGTTCAATAGTCGGCAGCTCGTCACCGGGAATGGTGAAAGAGATATCGGTTGTACCGGCGGCGGAGACGTTCTGCACGATCATATCGACGTTGACGTTGATCGCGGCGATCTCGTTAAAAATGCGAGAAGCGGTACCCGGTCGATCAGGAACCTGGGTGATCGTTACCTTGGCTTGCTGGCGGTCGACGCTGACGCCACGGATGACGACCTTTTCCATGCCGCTGGTTTCTTCTTTCACGATTGTGCCCGGTTCATTGTTAAAGCTGCTGCGAACTTCGAAAATTACCCCGAATTTTTTGGCGAATTCAACCGACCGCGACTGCATCACCTTGGAACCGAGGCTGGCCATCTCGAGCATTTCGTCATAAGAAAGCTCGGGGATTTTACGAGCGCTCTTCACGATCCGCGGATCGCAGGTGTAGACGCCGTCGACATCGGTAAAGATCTGGCAAAGATCCGCTTTCATGGCGGCAGCGAGGGCGATCGCGGTGAGATCAGATCCACCACGTCCTAAAGTGGTGATCTGTCCTTCCAGAGTTTCCCCCTGGAATCCGGCAACGATCACAATCAGCCCGGAATGAAGAAAATTCTGGAGCCGTTTCGGAGTGATGTTCGCGATCTTGGCTTTGGTGTGGACACCGTTCGTAACAATACCGGCCTGCGCCCCGGTAAGCGAAATGGCGCGCCCGCCCAAGTGAGTCACGGCCATGGCGGTGAGCGCGATGGTGGTCTGTTCTCCGGTCGAGAGCAACATGTCCAGCTCGCGTTCGCTGGGATGGGGTGTTATCTGCCGAGCAAGCTGGATCAAGTTATCGGTGACGCCAGACATTGCCGAAACCACCGCGACGACGTGGTTACCTTTCTGCTGAGCTGTCAGGATGCGGCGAGCAACCCGCTGAATGCGCTCCGGCGTAGCGACCGATGTGCCGCCGTATTTTTGAACAATCAGTTTCCCCACAGCAGATCGAGAATCGCGTTCTTTTCGGGAGGCGCGGAAAGAGGAGGAGAAACGCGATCGAGGATTGCGCCCACATCTTTAAGGCCGTGACCGGTAACCGTGATGACAATCGTCTTGACCCTGCCGAGCTCCGCCTGCAGTGGGTACCGCGCGCTCGCTTGGCGACGCAGACATTTCAACAGCCCGGCGACTCCAGTCGCGCTGGCCGGCTCGACGAAGATGCCTTCCTCGCGCGCCAACCAGCGATGAGCCTCGAAGATCTCGGCGTCCTCCACGATATCAACCGCTCCCGCGGAAGCCTGAATAGCCGCGGTGGCGAGTTTCCAGCTCGCCGGATTGCCAATGCGAATGGCCGAAGCCTCGGTTTGCGGGTCGGGAATGATTTTATTGAAATAGATCGGGGCAGCACCACTTGCCTGGAACCCGAGCATTCGGGGCTGATGACGCGCCAGTCCGGCGGCAAAGTATTCCTGATAACCTTGCCAGTAAGCGCTGATATTTCCGGCATTGCCGATCGGCAGGATATGGAGGTCGGGCGCGTCCGCCAGAGCGTCGACCACTTCAAAGGCGGCAGTTTTCTGGCCGGCCAGCCGGTGGGGATTTATCGAATTGACGACCGCTACGCCCGGTTCTTCCGCCAGCATTCGCACCAGGTTGAGACAAGTATCGAAGTTTCCATCAATCCCAATCACCGTAGCGCCATAGATGAACGCCTGTGCGAGCTTGCCCATGGAGATCTTACCGGCAGGCAGAAGAACGGCGCAACGAATCCCGGCCCGCGCAGCATAAGCGGCCGCAGCCGCGGAGGTATTGCCCGTAGAAGCGCACAGGAGGAGGCGCGCACCGTGTTCGACCGCTTTGCTCACGGCCACTGTCATACCGCGATCTTTAAATGAGCCGGTCGGATTCAGGCCTTCGTGCTTCAGGTAAACCCGGCAATCGTGGCCCACCAGGCGGCTCAGCCGAGGAGCATCGATGAGCGGCGTCGATCCTTCACTAAGACTGATCACCGGCGTTTGCTCGTTCACCGGCAAGAATCGACGGTAACGCTCGATCACCCCCACCCGAAGGAAGGTCCGCTCCTGCGAATGAGTGCTCATCACGAAATTGCCCAGAGCAGGGCCGGAGGCGATTTGACACACTCCAGATCACTGATCCGCTGAACCGCGGTTTGCATTCGGCCAAAAGGCGCGTTGTGGATCATCAAAACCAGCGGCACGCAACTCACTTCGTGGCTTTCCGGTTGAATCACCGAGGAAATCCCGATCTGGTGGGCCCCAAGGACGCTGGCTATCTGGGCAAGTACGCCCGGCTGATCGTCGACGGTCAACCTCAGGTAGAAGGCTGAGTCGATCTCGGCGAGCGGGCGGCATTTTCCGTACATACTGTGCGGAACGAAGCCGAAAGCTTTTCCGCCCGAGTCGAGAAAGATAGCGGCTTGAGCGAGATCGCTGATAACCGAGCTGGCTGTGGGATCCTGACCGGCTCCGCGGCCATAGAAGAGTGTATCGCCGACCACATCACCGCGCACCATCAAGGCATTAAAAACTCCATTCACCGAGGCCAGGACGTGCAACTTGGGGATCAAAGTCGGACAAACCCGAACCTCAATGCCGGAATCGTGATCCGCCCGGATCGTCGCGAGCAGCTTAATGCGGTATCCGAGCCCATCGGCGAAGCGGATATCCGCCGACGTAACCTTTTCGATACCCTCGACATAAACCTGGTCTGACCTTACCCAGAACCCATAAGCCAGCGAAGCCAGGATGATGGCTTTGTGCGCGGCATCTTCCCCGTTGACGTCAAGGGTAGGATCCGCCTCCGCGTAGCCCTCCCTCTGCGCTTCCTCCAAAGCTTCGGCAAACTCCAACCCGGCGTCCGTCATGCGGGTGAGAATGTAATTGCTCGTCCCGTTGAGGATCGCTCGGATGGATTCGATATGGTTTCCAATAAATGCCTCGCGAATGGATTTGATGATCGGAATACCGCCGGCCACCGCTGCCTCGAAGAATACCGGGATGTTTTTTTCTTCGGCTTTCCGGAAAATTTCCTGACCGCGCTCGGCGAGCAACGCCTTGTTTCCCGTGATCACGGGTTTTCCGGCGTCGAGGGAACAAAGGGCGAGCTCATAGGCGCCCTGGGTGCCGCCCATCAATTCGACTACAATCTGTACATTTTTGTCGGCAACCATTTCCCGCCAGTCGGCCGTCAAGAGATAGGCCGGCGGTTGTACATTTCTTACCAGAGAGGGATTTCGCACTGCGATCCGGCGAACGGCTAATTCAAGTCCCACGCGTTCGGTCAGAAGAACCCGATTCTGTTGCAGGTGACGGAACACGCCTGCGCCTACGGTGCCGAGGCCCGCCAGACCTATTCCGATTTGCTGCATAGCGAGGGAGGCGCACTGTCGTGGAATCGTTTCCAGGTGTAAAGGGGAAGTTGAGAGTGCGGTGCCAGTGCCAGTGCTATCCTTTACCATGAAATCGTCCATTGAACGTTTTACCGACCGCGTTTCGGATTATCGCAAGTACCGGCCGGATTATCCACGGGAACTCCTGGTGTTCCTGGAAAAACATGTTCTGCTGCCAGGTCCGGTGGCGGACGTTGGATCCGGGACTGGGATTTTATCGGGTCAGTTGCTCGCGAGCGGCTACGAGGTCTTCGCGGTTGAACCGAATCGGTCCATGGCGGCAGCTGCCGAGGAGCAGTTCGGCCGCGATCCGCGGTTTCATGACGTCCCGCGCTTGGCCGAAGAAACCGGTTTGCCGTCGAGTTCGGTTCGACTGATCACTTGCGCCCAATCGTTCCACTGGTTCGATCGCGCCGGCGTAAAAAAAGAGTTCCGCCGGATTTTAATGCCGGCCGGTCACGTCGCCATAGTTTGGAATGAGCGATTGGATCGCGCCACCCCTTTTCAGGAGCAATATGAAAAGATAATGCAGGAGTTTGCTCCTGAGTACCCCCAGGTCGTTCATCGCAACGTGACTGCGGAACAACTCGAACAATTTTTCGCGCCAGGCAGCATGGAGTGTCTGACCTTCTCGCATCCGCAGCCGCTGTCCCGGGAACAGTTGATTGGGCGCGCTTTATCCTCCTCTTACGTTCCGAAGGAAGGGGAAACAGGCTATCGAGAGATTCAGGCAGCGCTCGAGTCGCTCTTCGATCGGACACAGCTGGACGGAATGGTCCGTATGGACTACGAGACCCGGGCGTACTTCGGCTCCTTTGAGGGCTGAGGTGCCGGGTAAACATTCGATCCACGGGCGTGGCTGTCACAAAAAGGATTACTCCCAACATGTCGCTGGCCCTGTGCCGATAGGGCGAGAATTTTAATTCGAGCCTTAGGCGAGAACCGGACCGTGGAGGTCGCCATGCCAAAGAGGCTCGAATAAATTCTCGCCCTACCGGCGCAGGGTCGAGCCATGTTGCGAGACAGCCTCTTTAATTCGAGCCGCTTTCGGAGTGGCGTCAAGGACCAGGAGCGGTAGGGATGAGCTTCCGACTACGGAGAAGCCTTCCTCGCGGCTCGGATATGGAATGGCACAAACGCTTGGCCGGAGGGCGCGCCGTAGCCTTGCGGAGGCGGCCTGCTCGTCCAGATCGAGAGGTGGCCCAACACTAAGGAGGTTAAGCGGAGCTTGCCCCTATCGACCCTTACCGACCGGGGGTGTCATGAGAAACTCTTTATCTGATGCGTCCGCCAAAGACATTCTATCGATCTTCAAATGGAAAAGTTGTGGCTTAAGAGTTTCTGAGCCGCAATATCCAGGAGCCGTCGGAGCCTGCGGCTTTCCCCAGCGTCCGGCTCAAACAAGTTCTCGCTAAAGCTCGTCCGCCAAGGCGGATCGCCGTACCGGCACAGGGTCAAGAACACTCTCTGAAAATGCGATCTCGGGGTTCTCGCAGCGCTCCCAAAACCCGGTCGATTTCCTCTTCGGTATTATAAAAATGCGGGCTGAATCGGAGCAGTTTGCGGCCGGCGCGATCTTCTCGGGCTGAGCAGATGATATTGTTTTGGGCGAGCTTCGCATGAAGGGCGGCCAGGTCACGTGTAGGGTGAGTCACTGTCACAATTCCGGAAGCGATTTCGCTCGCGACCGGACTTCGCAGCTCGAATCCCAGCTCGACGAGCCCATGGGCCAAAGTTTGGCCGAGGGCTCGGATCCGGCCGGCCACTCGTTCAATTTCGATTTCAAGAAGTAGATCGATAGCCGCCTTCATTCCCGCGATCGCCGGAAAATTCAAAACCCCGGGCTCGTACCGTTGGGCTGTCGACACAAACTCGATGTCGTTCTGCGCGATGAAGTTCGGGCTTTTCACGTTCCACGCCCCAAGCAATGTTGGGCGGCAGATTTCAAAACGGAACTGGCGAACAAACACAATACCCATCGCAACTGGTCCGAGCAGCCATTTATGGGCGTCTGCGCTGAGGAAATCGACGTGTTCAACCGTTGTGGGAAAAGCGCCGAGCGTCTGGATCGCGTCGACGCAAAACATTATCCCGCGCTCCGATAAAAGCTGCCCGATGGCGTCCAGATCGATCCGGTAACCGGAAACGAAATTACACGAGGCGAGCGCCACCAGCCGGGTACGGGGCGACAAATTTTTTGCCACCAGCTTAGCAGTTAGTTCACCGAGATTGGACGGTTCCAGGAAACGAACCGTTACGCCGCGCGATCGGAGATTGAGCCACGGATAGACGTTAGCCGGGTAGTCGTCCAAATAACACAAGACCTCATCGTCGCGCTGCCAGTCAATTCCGTTGGCAAAAAGGCTTAGTCCCAGTGAGGTCGGACCCAGTAGCGCGATTTCCTCAGGAGCTGCATGGATCAACCGCGCGGCCGCTGCACGAGTCTCCTGAATGAGCTGCGTGATCTCCGAGAAGTCGACGAACTCCGTCGAAAAGCGCCCGATCAGGTGCGTTATCGCATCGGCCACCCGCTTCGGCAGGGCGGTGACCGCCGCGTGGGCCATAAAGATCTTGTGACGGCAAATCGGAAATTGGAGGAGTCGTTGTTCTTCGTCGTTCTCGATTAACTGCAGGAGATCCATAACCACGTATAGTTTCCAAACCTCAACTTTCAAACGGTCAAAAGCCTCGGGGCCGTGGGACAGTGGTTCTTTCGGACCCACAGTGCCAGTGTCAGTACCGGACTGATGTGCTAAGCTAAGCAGCGAGTGCGATGTACCAGATCGTCTTTAACGAGATCAGCGCGGCAGAAATCTCGAATATTCCGAAAGAGCTGCAGCTCGAATTGCTGGCCGAATTCAAATTTCTGCCGGACGATCTGGATCAGCTCGATTCGAAAGCGTTCGGTTTGATCGAGCGTGACGATAAGAAGCTTTATCGGTATCGCGCTCACGATTATCGGATCTACTTTGCTCGGAGCGAGGAAGGCATCGTAGTGCATCGAGTGCTCCACAAGAATACCATTCGGGATTTTCTCTATCGTTCGAAGTTGCCAGTGGGAGAAGACGAACAGTTGCAGGAACACGCCGGATTTTGGAAGCTGATCGAGGAAGGGGAGAAGAAGAAACGATGAACCGACGATATTCCAGCTCGGGCCGTTTACTAGCACTGACCCTGGCACTAGCCCTGACATTGACACTGCCGGCCTTTTCCGAACTCCACTGGGACGCTCCTCCGCAGCAGAGCTTCAAAGTCAAGCCAACCGCCGAGGATGTAAAAGCGATTTTCAAATTCCAGAATACGGGCTCGACCCCAGTAACGATCAGCGAGGTAAAGACCTCCTGCGGCTGTACCACCGCGGCTCTAGACAAGAAAGAGTATGCTCCGGGAGAAGCGGGTCAGATCGTAGCTGATTTCCATGTAGCGGGGCGGACCGGTCATCAGGAAAAAGCAATCATGGTCAGGACCAGCGATCAGCCACGGCCGACCATCCTTTCACTGGCGGTTGATATTCCTGACCTGGTCAAGATCGATCCTGAAATCGTTTTCTGGAAAATCGGCGATCCACCCGATTCCAAAGCTATTCACATCAGCGTCAATGATGAGGTACCGGTGCGGATCACCTCGGTCGAGAGTGACAACCCAACGGTCCACCTGACCGTGCATGAGACCAAGCCCGGGAAGGAGCTGGAACTTGAGTTGCGTCCGGCGGATACCGCCCATCCGGCCAGCGCTGTGCTGTTGGTGCAAACCGATTATCCCCCGGAGAATCCACAGACGCATTATGCGTATGCACGGGTGAAATGAGATTTTCTCGGTCTACGGGAATCATTCGGGTCGCGCTGCGGCAAGCTCTTGGCATCATTGCCGTCGCGCTCCTGCCAGCGCTGCTTTCGGCTGCTTTTCATCCCCGCAAACCAACGAAATTACGATCAAACGAGGTCGATCTCGCAACGGTGGCGGGTTGGGGACAGACCGTCCTCTGGGTGGATGCCCGGTCAATGGAGGAGTTCAGCCAAGGTCATATTTCCGGTGCGATCCCGCTGAATCTGGAACAATGGGACCAATTAATCCCCGCTTTCCTGGACCGATGGAATCCCGGCCAGAAGATCGTGGTTTATTGCAGTTCGCGTGATTGCGATCTCAGTACGCAGGTTGCGGCCCGGCTTCGAGAAAACAAGATCAGCCCGGTGTACGTGCTGCGCGGAGGCTGGGAAAGTTGGGTCAGCCGTCATCGCTCAGAAATCCGTACGGATTTCTGAGCGATGTCGGCTGCCTTTTAGAAAAGAAAGACAAAAACACGTTCGAAAAACACGTTCGTTGAATTCATCTATTTTTAAAAAGGCCTTCGCGGAGCGTCTGCGAAGAGCTCTCTCTACGAAGCTCTGGTTGTTTGTTTTCCAGACTTGCCGGGTGGTGTTAGGAGGGATCTTTGTCTTGGCTGGGGCGACAAAAGCGTACGATCTGGCAGGGTTCGCCGATCAGATCAATCACTTCCATCTGTTGCCCTGGCCCTTGGTGGCCGGTCTGGCGGTATTTCTTCCCTGGTTGGAGATGATCTCCGGGATTCTGTTGATTGTGCGGAAGCTCGAATTAGGTGCACTGCTGATCATTACTGGGTTGCTCGTCGTGTTCACCTTTGCCCTGACCAGCGCCTGGCTGCGCCATCTGGACATTGATTGCGGGTGTTTTGGTCATGCCCTTCCTCCAATGACGGTCGCGTGGGGCGCGGTCCGCGATCTTTTCCTGCTGACTCTGACCAGTCTGCTCTGGGTAGCCTGCATCGCTCACAAATCTTCTAAGGATTTATGAGCGATGCAGGCCCTGGAGGCAGAATTCTCCGGCTACGCCAGAGGTTTCTGCCGGAGGGCGGCCCAACTGGTTGTATAATCGAATGCTCCATGCGATAGACGTATCCATGCAAAAGCTGCAAATTTTGTTTCCCGATCCTGTGATGCGCCGGTTGCGCCGGATTGCGCGAATGCAGGATCGCCCAATCAGCGAAATTGTGCGCCGAGCCGTGACGACGCTCTGAAGCGAATTCCCGACACAGCGGAACGGGAAACGCCGCCGTCGATTCCGACGGTTAATGCCGGTAAAATGCTCGTCGCGCCGGAGTCGCTCCGCGACATGGTCTATCGTGATCGGGTTGGCTGACGGGCATGAAAAGTTTCGATACCAATATCCTGATCTATGCCATCAATGAGGCGGCGCCGGAACACGAACAGGCCAAGCGCTTCGTTAGAAATATCGTGGCAAATCCCGACGACTGGATTCTGGCCGAACAAGTGTTGATTGAAGTGTACTGTGTTTTGCGAAACCCGGCGGTTTTCCGGAAACCGTTATCATCCGAGCAGGCTTTGAGCATCATTGATTTCTATCGAACGAACGCAGGTCTGCAGATTTGCTGCTACGAAATCGAGTATTGGGCCGAGCTACGGCCAATTCTCCGATCGCCCGGTTTTCCCGCGAAAAGAACTTTTGATGCGATGCTCGCAGTTACTTTGCAGGCGAACAGAGTTGAATTGTTTTACACTTGCAATACCAAGGACTTTGACCGGTTCGGGTTCGACACAGTGTCAAATCCAATCGATTAGCGAAAGTATCAGGAACAATGGACACCCATCGCAGTTGGGCTGAAATCGAATTCCGCGCGCTCGAACACAATCTGCGGATTCTTCGCTCCTTCCTGACCTCCGGCGTGCAAGTCGTGGCTGTCATCAAAGCAGATGCCTACGGCCACGGACTGAGAGAGGTCGCGGTGGCAATCGATTCCAAGATCGACGCCTTTGGGGTCGCGAATTTAGCGGAAGCTCTAGAGATCGTTGAGGCCGGCGCAGGCGCACCGGTCTTGATCCTCAGTCCTGCTCTGCCTTCGGAGCGACGGGCAATCGCGGTGAATCGTTTTATTCCAATGATATCGACTGAAGGAGAAGCCGAAGCGTACGCCGGCCTGGTGGGGAGTGGACCGCCATTGCCCGTCCATTTCGTGGTCGATACCGGCATGGGCCGGATCGGTTTGTGGGAACAGGAAGCCGCGCAAACGCTTAGCCGCATTTTGCGGCACAAGAAGCTTCAAGTAGTCGCCCTTTCATCGCATTTGCCGGTAGCTGATGAGGATCCGCGGTACACGGACGACCAATTGGGTAGGTTTGCCGGGCAAAGGGCCGATCTGTTCCCTGTTGGTGTACCGTCGACAATCCTCAACAGCGCCGGGGTCTTGAGATGGCCCCAGGCAGCGCGGAGTGGCGATCTAGTGCGGCTCGGATTATCCGTCTACGGTATCTCACCATTTTCCGAGATCCAGAGCCGCTTACAACCGGTATTGACTTGGAAAACCCGGGTCATTCTGGTCCGTTCGCTTGGCCCTGGGCGCAGCATCAGTTATGGCCGGACGTTCGTGACGACGAAGCCGACGCGAGCGGCGACCCTCGCGATCGGCTACGCTGATGGTTATCAACGTCATCTTTCCGGTCAGGGAACCGAAGTACTCGTTCGCGGCGTGCGCTGTCCGGTGCTCGGTCGCGTGACAATGGATCAGATCGTAGTCGATGTGACTGGCGCCGGTGCCATCGAACCAGGAGAGGAAGTGGTCTTGATTGGCCGGCAAGGCGCCGCACAAATCCTGGCTACTGAACTGGCCGATAAGGCAGGAACGATCGCCTGGGAAATTTTCACCGGAATCACCAAACGCGTAGCCCGGGTATACCGCTAGCTAAGCTAGAGCCGACCCAAAGAGGGCCTCGCACGGAGGCCGCGGTACAACGAAGCCGCAACCAGCGATTTAGGGAGAGTCTTCCTGGAGAGTAAGCGCGTTCTGCAGAATTCTTTCGAGGGATTCCATCCGATAATGGTTGCCCAGGATCTCCAGGCGTTCGCAAAATGTTGTGGAAGCAGGGTTACGTTGCCGCAGATGGTCGATCTCTTGCCGCAGGGCGACGATATCGCCGAGTTTTGTCAGCTCCAGACAATGTTGGAGTTCCGCCTTCGGCGGCAAAGGTTCTTCCAGGGGGCTCTGCTCCGCCTGTTCGATCGTGGAAAAAATCTTTGGGGCGGGTTTGTCGGCCGAGCTGTAAATCCAATTTAGTTTCAGGTGACGCTCTAGTACGGCCAGCAACTCCGCTTCATAGACAGGCTTCGGCAAAAAGTCGTCGAAACCGGCGGCGGTTGCTTTTTGCTTATCGTCGGCATAGACGCTGGCCGACGATGCCAGGGCAAGTAGTGGAGGACTATTCGCGAAGGCGCGCACCTCGCGAATCAAAGCATGACCGTCTTTTCCCGGCATGCGAATATCAGAGATAAGGACATCGTAAGACTGGTTCCGGAGCAGCTGAAGACACTCCTCGGGACTGTCGGCTTCAGTAACCTGGAAACCGACGTGCTGCAGCATTTCATGGAGCAGCCGGCGATTGAGCACGTTATCATCCACCACCAATACTCTTTGGCGAGGACCTTCATAACCGACGATCTGGCGGCGCTCGGACCGCGAGTCCCCCGGTGCGGTTCGGGATAGAGGCACGGAAAAACTGAACGTGCTGCCGGTGTTCTCGACGCTACGCACAGAAATTGTGCCGTGCAGTAATTCGACGATGCGGCGGCTGATATACAGGCCCAGGCCAACCCCCTGGTTATTATCCTTATTGTTCGAGGCCTGAAAAAACGGTTCGAAGATGCGTGGTAACTCCGAGGCCGGGATGCCGCTGCCGCTATCAGAAACATCAAAGACAAGAGTCGGCATGACCAGCCGAACGTTGACAGTGATGTTCCCCCGCCGAGTGAACTTCAGCGCATTGCCGAGCAGGTTCAAAAGCACCTGGCGCAGACGGAGGGGATCGGCGGAGATCCATTCAGGCGTCTTCGGGTCAATCATGTAGGCAAAATCGATTTCCTTTGTGCGGCAGCGGAGCTGAAATTCATCGACGATTGCCCCGAGCCATTTCCTGAATTGGACAGGGACCGGATTGATCGCGATTGAACCTGCCTCGATCTTCGATAAATCGAGCATCTCATTGATCATGAGCAGAAGGTTTTCTCCGCTCTGATAAATTGTTTCCAGGCGCTTGCGCGCGATTTCGCTGAGATTGGAGTCGCGCAACAGCAAGTGAGAAAAACCCATGATACTGTTGAGCGGAGTCCGCAGTTCGTGGCTCATATTCGCTAAAAAATTTGTTTTGGCGCGATTCGCGGCTTCGGCTGCTTCCTTGGCTTCTTGCAGGCGCGCTTGGCTCTCTCGCAGATCCTGGGTCCGCTGATCCACCAGGGAAACCAGTTCGTACTCGCGCTTTTTCAGGTGGCGCACCCGCAGCCGGATAAAAAGGGCCAGAGCGGCGCCGATAAGCGCCACATAAACCGCATAGGCCCACCAGGTGCGGAACCAGGGCGGGTCGATCACGAACGCGAGAATATATTCCTGGCTTTGGACGCCATCAGCATCCCGGGCCCGCACATGAACACGATAGTGGCCCTCGTTGAGCGCTCCCGTTCGCCAGATCGGTTCACTGGTGAATGGCGACCATCCCGAACTCAAATTTTCGAGGCGGCTCGCGAATTCTATTTCGTTGGCGTTCGCAAAATGGTCAGTACCGAAACGGATTTGGATGTCTCTGCTGTCAAACGGCAATTCAAGCATCTCGCCCGCTCGGGGCAAGGCGATTGATTTTCCGTCGTTCGAAGAGGCGCCTTCCGGGTAGATTAAAAACGAAGTAGCCGACTTCGGCAAGTCGTCGAGATTTAGCTTTACGGCGCCAAAGCTGCCGGCGATCCACACTTCGTTCAGGTCGCCATTTTGTTCCTCGCGAATATTGAAAATCTCGCCAAGGAAATCACAAATGGCGTTGGGAATCGGTTTGCGCTTTCCATTGGAATCAACGATCCATAGTTTTCGCTTGTCGGGCGAACGCGGGGAGCCTCCGGCTTCGTTGGTGACGAGCCAAAAATGATCGGGAGGCAGAAGACCCGGAGAAGCCAGCTCGACCGAGGCTGAGCCGAGAGCCGGTGATAAACCCAATGGGCTCGCCGAATCGTTTTCGGGATCATAAAGGAAAAGACCGGATTGCTGGCATAGCAAGACCTTGCCTTTCCAGGCGAAAACCGCCGGCGTCCCGGACTGACCGGAAGAGGGTGGGATGTTGATCGGGCGAAGCGACGGATCATTCTGATTTCTTCTTTTCAGAAGGTCCAGTCGGGTTCGATAAAATTTGTGGTCGGAGCTTGCCAGGTAAAGCTCTCCCGAAGAAGTCTCGTAGACCGCTTCGATGTTCTTGCTGAGACTGGGAATTTGATAGCTAGAGATAACTTTTTCTGGGTGGAGTTCGACAATTCCAAGGCCATAAGCCATTCCTGCAAAAAACATGTCCGGGTAAGCCTTCGATTTCTCCAGAACAGTGATGTAATGGAGAGCACTCTGAACCGGATCTACCCGGTCGGTGCGAACATTGAAAAGCCCGACGTCGCCTCCGGCCAGGAAACCGCCAGAATACTGGATCATCGACCACATACTCGAACTGATTTCATCGAGCCGGCGGAATCGAAAGACGTCCGCGTTGTCCTTTTCCAGCACATAAAGACCGTCTCTCGTAGAGGCATACATTCGTCCGTTGCACCGGATTAAATCACTGACGCTTCCTCGGCCAAGGCCGCTCATATGGTCGAAGATGTCCGCTGAAAAAGTCGCGTCTAACCGAGTGACGCCATTGTCGCCGACTACCCAGAGCCCATTGGAATCATCAAGAACTAGGCCTAAGATCGAGGGATCGGGAATACCATTTTCAGAAAGGAAAAGGCGTTTCACATTCCCATTCAGATCTACAAAGGCCAAGCCGTGTCCTCGCACCGCGAGAGCGAGGCTTTGATCGGGCAGAAGCTTGGCGGTATAAACTCCTTGGCGGAGTAACGAGTCGATCGCGGTTTCGAGCGGTTCGAGCCTGGTATCGGAAAGGCGGAACAATCCAAGAGTGCCGGTTATCAGGATGATGTTGCCGTCCGCGGTTTCGATCGCGCCGTGAAGTCTGGTTGTTCGTAAGCGCTCATCATTGGCAACTAGCACGTACCGGTCATCGATCAGTTCCCAGAGTCCTTGCCCCATGGCCTGGACGTAAATGTGATGTGGCGTTTGGCAGACGTACCATTCGGCAGAAGTACCGGTCGGCCACGGCAAAGGGTGGAACGTGCCACCTTCAGTGAACATCAGGAGTTTATCAGAAAGGAAGTAAACTCGACTTCCTCGAACGAAGATATCCCAGATACTACCAAATTCCCTTAGCGCTTCAGGTAACTTAGGATCGACTCGCCGAAACTCGTAACCGACGGCGGTGCGCTCCAGAGTTCCGAGGACGTTATCGCCCCCGACCCAAATATTCCCCGCTTTATCGCGACCGAGCGCGCGAATAGCACCCCCAGAGGTCACCGGAACTCGGTTCCACTGAATTCCGTCAAATTCGAGAACGCCATCCAAGCTGCCGAACAGCATCGAGCCTTTGGCATCCTGCACGCCAGTCCAAATCTGGCCCGGAGCATGGAAGTCTCGCGAAGTGTAGTACTGGGTGAGCGGTCGCCCAAAATCAAGCAGTCTTTGTCCCAGAGCAAATCCAGAAGAAAAAAGCCACCAACTGATCAGTGGAACGAAGGCATACGGTTGACTTCGTCGGATCCGATATAAGGGCCCCAATGGTTTTTCTACCACGTTTGCTACCCCACATTGTAAGTCTTTCTGAAAGTCCGGCAAAGCAGGATGCTGAGAAGCGCAGCCCCAATGTGCGCTTCTTCACCTAAAGTAGTAGGTGTCCGACAACGGAAACATTGGTCCACGTCTCGGTCGGATAGTATGATTCCGGTCTATGCCACAACACCCAAGACTCTGTGTGATTCAACCAGCACCAGCCGTGACCACGAGCACCGGTGCGGCTCCCTCGGCCGTATCTCCGGATATCACCTTGATCGTAAATCAAAATACCGATCAGCCAACCGGAGTTCACGTTTTTGTCGGACACTCCGGTCAAAGCGACATGCAGAAGGCGGCGGACTGGAACGCGGCAGCCCCTGTGTCCAGGCAGATTGATCTCGAACAGGCGTGCAGCGGCGATCACAAACCAACTCGCATCAAGATTGTTTTGGAATATTAGTATACCCCGATCACCTGGTCTACAAGCAGGCGCCAGCGGGAAGCGAGCCATCCTCAGGTTATCGCGGGCTCAGCCAGACGTTCGGAAGTTCCGTCCCGACCAGCTGGCCAGCTAAATCTGCAGTTCACAGTGGATCATTCATTAGAAAATCTGCTCTACTATTGGTCTGATGGATTGGCTGAAATTTGTGAACCTGGTGGCAACCGGGTTGCTTGCGTGTTTTGAGTTCGGCGCTTTTGCGTTGAATCTACCGACCTTGAGGCGGATGCCGCCGCTCGAATTGGTTGATGCGACCCAAGGTTTGGTGCGGGCCTCGGGAGGCCTGGTGCCGATCTTGAGCAGCGCGAACCTTGTTCTGGTGGGCGTCTACGCGCTGCGGTTTCAGCATCGCGGTTTTGCCAATGCGAGCGCCTGGGTCGCTTTTTTCTGTTTGTCCGTTGCTCTGGTGGTCAGCGTTTGGCTGATCATCCCGGCTTATCGCGCGATCATCGTGTGGGAACGGACCAATCCTCCTCCTGACTGGCGAAGGATCTGGGCTCAATGGGAATGGGCGCAAGGCGCAAGAGTAATGTTTCTGCTTCTCGGATATATTCTATTTTGCCTATCGGTATCGGCGCACGCGCACTGATCCAGCGCGATGCGAGTGCTAGTGTCAGTGCCAGTGCTAGTGCTAGTGCACCGTCTCACATATACCGATGATGTCGTTGCGTTCAAAATGGGCCTTCGGCAAGGCGCGAGGAGGGAGCATATCTGAATCGATACGTGACCGAGGAGCAACAACGCCGCCGGCCCATTTTCAACGCAACCCTGTGGGCCGCGGCCAGTTGGCTGTTTTTCCGCGTTGCTCGCTCGACCCGTATGAATCCAGATATGGGCGCTTCGCTCGCGCCTTGAAAAACAGCCAACTGACCTGCGGCGACATCATCGTTATATATGAGACGGCGCACTAGTGCGGCGTAGCGTTTAAACCTGATACGGGATTGATACGACGCTCTGCTGATCGGTAGGTCCACTTAAAGGGTTTGGCCTTCATGTTATAGCGTCGGATATAGGTCATGAGTTTTTTAGCCAAGTCTTTGACCGAACGGAAGATTCCGCGGGCGATGACGTCGCGTTGGATCTTGGAAAACCAGATCTCGACTTGGTTAAGCCATGAAGAATAGGTCGGTGTAAAATGGATCCGCACGTGGCGATGACGATCGATAAACTGCCAGACTCTGGAGGTGCGATGTGCCGAGAGATTATCTGCGATAATGTGGATCTGCTGGCCCTCGGGAAAGCTGGCGACGATCTGTTCAAGAAAAGCAACAAACTCGGCACTGGTGTGACGAGGCACAGTTTGGCCCAGCACCTGGCCGGTTTTGGTGTTGAGCGCTGCGTAGAGCGAAAGCGTGCCGTGACGGTAGTACTCAAAACCGTGCCGCTCGGCTCTTCCGGGCGAGAGCGGCAACACTGGATCGAGCCGGTCCAGCGCTTGGATGGCGCTCTTTTCGTCGACGCAGAAAACTGCGGCATTGACCGGAGGCTTCAGATACAAACCAATGATATCAGCAGCCTTGGTTTCAAAATCCGGGTCGTCGCTGGCCATGTAGCGGCGCAGGCGGTGCGGCTGCAGTCCGGCTTTGGCCAGAACACGGGCGACTCGGGTATGGTTGGTGCCAAGTTCGGCCGCCAACTTCCGAGTACTCCAGTGCGTCGAGCCATCCGTGGGTTTATGTCGGGCCGCGGCCAAAATCTGAGCTTCGAGCTTGGCGCTCTGTTGGCTGGCTACCTTGCCACGATGACGACTGAAAAGACCTGCCAAACGTTCCTCCATAAAGCGCTTCAGCCAAAGTCGCACGGTGTTGATGCTGCATCCCAGTTGCCGACTTACCGCCCATTGCGATCTGCCGCTAGCAATCAAGAGGACAATCTTGGCTCGCTGCGCCTCCTCTGCTCGCCCGCTACGGGATCGGACCCGCTGCCTAAGTCGTCGACGTTCTGGCGGAGAAAGAACCAATCGTTTTAACACTCCTTTTTGCTAGCAGATCATCATATCAGAAGTCAATGCTACAATGCACTAGTGCCCCCCGTTGGATCAGTGCGATCGCAAATCAAAAAGGGAAACAAAGGATGCGGAGAGCGGATTGCTGACAACTGTGAGCTGCCGCGCTCGCTGGCACTGATACTGACACCGGCACTTTAATGTCTGTATCTCGAGAAAAAGCTGGCAATTGATTTCCGCGCCTGCCTTTAGTCGAGCTGGACAACCTACAAAACCATGTTCATCGCTTTATCGCCGTTGATAGCTCTGATTGCCGGGATCCTGATCCTGATCATCCCGCGACTTTTGAATTACATCGTCGCGTTCTATCTGATTCTCGTGGGGATTCTTGGATTATTTCCCCATAGGTGACTGGTAGGATAGGCTTCCAGATTGTCAGTCCAACCGCCGACCGGCAAAGGCGCCGATCCTACGCGCCGTCGAGAACCGCCCAAGAGAGCGTTTTGCTCCTACTCCTAAAGTGGGATAGCATATCCAGTGTTGCCGTGGTTGATTGGTAGAGGCGACCAGCTACAGGGTTTATGAACGCAATTTGCAAAACGACAGTTTATTCGAGCGAGACACCGGAACAGGTCAGACCGGTGCAGCTCAAACGGCCAGTTAAGAGTGACAAGAAAGAGCGCCGGTTGCGGATGGTACCTGGAGCTATCGTTTGGGAACATACCAGCTTCGTCGTGACGGTGGGTTTGATCGCGTGTCTGGTGGTGTATTGCTTTGCTTTCACAGTTCTCGCGATGTTCTAAATTGAGCAATGGCTTTATCGCACGGCGCAATTTCGGACATGGAACGCTTTGGAGTGCGTGCGACTTGCCGCCGCTTTGAGATCGCGCGGAGCGCGGCCGGTCAATAAGCCAAATCTTTTCGCCACTCGACACTTCGTGATGCCGTCCTCGGCTTGTGCCGCGCTCCGCGCGGATCCTAAAGCGGCGACAAGCCGCACGCACTCCAAAATCTCCTGATCAGCTACTTCGGGTTCTTTCTTGCGTTCGCTCGCGGATCGTCGGAAATGCTGTTATGGTCAAAAAACTCCTCCATACCCGCTATCGCGTTTCCAATCTGGAAAAGACGGTCAATTTTTATAAAGACGTTCTTGGGCTGCAAGAGGCCAGCCGTCACACTTCGCCGCGTGGGTCGAAGTTGGTGTTTCTGAGGGTGCCCGGGAACGAGGAAGAGATTGAGATTTGTCAGTTTGACGAAAGTGGCCCGGTCAACGTCGGAAACGATATTACTCACCTGGCGTTTGAGGTGGATGATCTGGAAAAGTTTGCCAAAGAAGCCGAAAAGAAGGGGTATCCGCTTTCGGACGGTCCCACGAAGACTGCTTCGGGCGGTATTATCGGCTTTATCGATGCGCCCGAGGGTTATGAGATAGAGCTGATCCAGCGCGGATAAGTTCCTGATAATTCTTCGGCACACACGTCCGGAGCGGAGCGGACTGAGGTCGAGTGGTCAGTGGGTTCAGGCGGCGCTGGCGCCGCCTGAAGCTTGAACCCAGCGTGACAGGCGCTGAGTTTTTCCCCGAGTTCTTCCGAGAGAGTCTGCGCGAGATAATCGGCGTGTCTCTGCTGGAGTCCGGCCGCATCAATTCCTTCCGCGTAAAAGTTGCCCATCAAGGAATGATCCGTAAAAACTCCGTTGGCCTGTGGATCTGTCCGGTTTTTGGCATTGGGATCGACATATTCGTCTCTTAGACCAAGGGCGTGACCGACTTCATGGGCGCGAACCACTGGCGACGAATTGACATACCAATTGGTCAGGTTACTCCGCCCGGAACCTGGATGCAGCGTGACTTCCAGGTCAGAGTGGCCGCCCGAAAACTCGGGGATCACCTTTAATGCTCGTGCGTTTCCCGCGGTGTCCTCAAAGACGTATTGGCGGTTAAATATCCGTTCGACTGCTTGCCTGGTCTCGGCCCGAACTTTCAGCGTATCGTTCAACGATACGCCATGCTCAGGCTTGAGATGAATTCTTACCCGCAGGGCCGCTTCGTCGTCGCTTGCCCGGGCAGCGTAAGCGGCGGTCCAGTGGAAGGGTTCATCTTCGATTTTCCGTTTGATCGGTATTTCCTCGTGCATGAGAAGCTACCACTTAGAAACGAACCTTGCCGCGGGAGATCTCGCTCGCCGAGGCCTCGAAGAATTCGACAAGCCTGCGGAGCGCCGGTCTTTCGGTTTGATCGTTCGTCCAGTACGCGCCGGTCCAGAGGTTAGTACCCCGGCCAAACTCAAGAATAATTTTCTCTTCTCCGGCAACGGGCGACCGGTTGGTTTGGGCGATCTTCGATGGCTCGTGATTGGATAGTTCCTGTGCGAGCCAGAATTGCTTATCCGACGAGAGCTTGCCCGCGTAACTGGCCATCTCTTCGCCTTGAGCAAACTCCACCCGCACCTGGCCGGACCCCTTGATCTCTACGACGGTGCGTCCGCTAAAGCCTGGATTGCCAGTTGTGAAACGAAATAAAGTAAACGGCAAATGCCTGGTCGATTGGGCCGGTTGTTTCTTCGGTAAGTCAGGCATGGGAAAGAGTGAGATTAATTCCAAAGAAAAATCCAAGCCATAACCAGACCGCTCGAAAAATATTATAGCATTTCATGTGAATGTTTGGAATGCGCTCAGAATAGGTGAAGGAATACGTAATGCAACTAGAAAACTATATGTATTTACTGTTGATGCTTTTTACCCTGGTGGCGCAGGGAAATTTGTACCAGGAGCACCGAAGGATCGGGCGCGGCGACGACTTAAGGGGGCATAGCAACTTTGGCGCCCGGCTCGAACAAGTATTGCCGGAGGCTCCTCCTTCGCTAAAGCTTCGGCGGACGCCTCAGATAAATTTCGCCCTACCGAAACAGGGCCAATAACGTTGCGAGACAGCCTCTTCATTCGAGCAGCTTTCGGCTTGTTGGCGCGAAGGATGAGTGCGGTAGGACGAGCTCCGCTAGTCCAGATCGAGGCGTGGCCTGCACGCAGCCGGTCAAGCGGGAGCTTGACCCTACCGAACTTTGAGTGTTGTGAGACGATCTCTGAATTCTCGCTTACCGGTAGAGGGCGAGAAATACTTTCTCAAATTTTGGCCGTCGGGCGCAGAAGATCCCGCGAAAATCAACGATTTCCCGCGAAAAGTCGGTAGACCGTGCCGCTAAAGTCGTCGGAAATCAGCAGAGCGCCATCCGCCCCTGGTTTCACGTCTACCGGGCGGCCCCATGCGCGCTGAGATCTCTCATCCAACCAGCCGGTGACCAGATCGACCTGGTCGCCGGGCCGACCATTCACCCAGGGAAAGAAAACGACCTTGTAGCCCGTCTTCACCGATCTGTCCCATGATCCATGATAGGCCATCACGACCCCATTGCGGATTGAATCCGGTGCTTTGGTTCCCTGCAGAAAGGCAATGCCCAGGACTGCGGAGTGCGCCTGGATGCCTTTATCCGTCCGCGTGAATTTGCTTGCCGGAAAACGACTCCAGCCGGGATTCGTATCGTAATCAGGATCCAACGGCATGTTGTCCAGACCGCTGGGAGTATCCGGATCAGGATTGGCAAAAGGCCAGCCGTAATCGGCTCCGTCCTTTACATGGATAAATTGGTCGGGCGGATGGTTATCGATGTACCCGGTGATCCGGCGACCATAATCGTCGGAGCCGCTGCCCTGCCAGCTCCGGCGAAAGGGATACCGAATGTCGTCCCGTTCGTTGACTGCGGCCCAAAGTTGATTTGTTCCTGGGACAAAGGCCAAACCCTCGGCGTTGCGGATGCCGCGGGCGAAGATCCGTCCATTACGTCCGTCAAGATCGTACTGGTAGATCGCGCAACGTACGGGGTCGCTCGTCACATCTTTTGGATCCGCATTGGAAGAGGATGCGATGTCCACATAGAATTTGTTTTCGGGACCGATGGTCAGATTCTTTAACTCGTGCCCATAAAAACCTCCCAGCTCGGGGCTGCTGCTATCCGGCAAATTCGGCACAATCACTACTCGGTCGCCGGCTATCTGATAATCGCCGGAAAGGGTGTATCGGCTAACCTTGTTAGATTCGCCAACGTACAGTTCAACCTTCCCGCCGTCGTTGTGTAGCTCCATTCCCTGCGGATGGCGAAGTCCCGCGATGAGGGTTTTCTCCGCGCCGTTCAGTTGGACCAGAATTATTCGACCGGTTGATGGTTGGGAAACCAGGAAAGCTCCGTTCGCTAGCGGGCGCAGAAAGCGCGCCCGAGGGACACGAGCCGCCACCGTGATCCGGAACCCGGTCGGAATGTTCAGGATCCGTTTCTCCCGAAAAACGCCCTCGCGAAAGGCGGGAGGCACCTCCACCACAGCGGATACCAGGGACATTGCCGCGGCGCCGAGCGAGGTCATGATCAACACGAGGGAAGCGAGAAAGCAAACGGGAGAAGGCATAACGTCAAAATATACCTCGGACGGGTAAGTTACAGGTTTCGATTTTCGAGTACTAACTCTTCTCATGTACGCACATTTCGATCGCGGCGACTTGATAGACTGGCTGCTTTTGAGCGTCGCCGGCGTAGCTACTCTGCTTTTTCTCGCCAGTTAACCGCGAGCTATCCCGCTTCGGAGCCGGAGGGGTGAATTCTCAGCGCGCCGGTTAACGCATAGACGATGCCGGTTTTTCTTTTATCTTCCGCCATGAAGGCAATTGCCTGCTTACTGTTAGCAGGGCTGTTGGCCGTGCATTGGTCCACTGCCTCGGCGGCCGAAACCCGGTCAATCACGGGCCTGTGGAAAAACGCGGATGCCACCTTTGATATCTTTAATGATAGCGGAAAGATTGCGGCAAGGATCATCAGCCTGCGAGAACCAAAAACGCCTGAGGGGAAGCCGAAGACAGATATTCACAACCCCGATGCGACGAAACACGATCGCCCCCTGATCGGCCTCGTCTTTATGAGCGGGTTTGTCCCCGCCGGGACCGGGAAATGGGATCACGGGACGATTTATGATCCCAAGACCGGCAATACCTATTCTTGCAACATGGAGTTGGAGGATGCGAACAGGCTTAAAGTGCGCGGTTACATCGCGATCTCGCTGATTGGCCGGACCGACATATGGACCCGAGTCCAGTGAGGCGGGGTTTTCCAGGAGTGTCGGAGTGATTTGCGTTTGGGTAAACAAACGCGACTGGCGGCATCCAGGTCCGATCGTCAACATGGCGGTGCGCAACGCGCACAGTCTGGCATCTCTGGGCGTAGAGACGCATCTGTGCCTTGGCGCTGGTCAGCAGCCCAGTGTGGTTCAAGACCTGCAGGATTTCTACGGACTGCGTCCGTTACCCACCCTGAAGATTCATCTCACTTCTCGCTCAAGCACGTTCGGGTGGCATCGGCGAAACAGCAGCGGGCCCATTTTTCGCACGGCAATGCGCCTGATCACCTCGCTGCTTCGTGAACGGCCCGACGAACAGATCGCTGTCCTGACGCGAGAAGGATCTTTTTTGCCCCGTCTTTGCTGGCTAGGCTTGCGCTTTCGAGCGCGGATGTTTTACGAAATACATGATTACTATGCCGACCTGCGCTGGCGAAAACGGGAAGGTCAGCGGATCAAAATTCAAGACATGCGCCAGCAGTGGCTGGAGCGGATTTTTCTGCCACGGCTGAACGGCCTGATCTGCATCACCGAGGCACAGCAATTTCTTTACAAAAAAAATTTTCCGAAAGTCCCCAGTGTGGCGTTGCTGCTCGGAACGGATCCGGACCGGGAGAGCATCGATCACGAGAGCCGGCGCGCGTTGCGGCGGGCGGTGTACGTTGGCCGGCTCAGCAGGGGAAAAGGGCTCGAGCTAATGCTGCGGGCGGCTCATTCTTTGCGCGATAGGAATATTCGATTTGCGTTTTGGGGTGGCAATCCTGAGCAGATTGCCAGATTGCGTACGCGAGCAGAAGGCATGGGCATAGGGGAGTCCGTGGAAAGTGTGAGCACCCGGTCGCCGGAAGGGCTCCGGGAAGCGCTCGCACGTCAGGCGAGCGTTGGTTTATTGCCGCTTGAAGACAGCTTTTATAATCGTTATCTCACTTGTCCGGTGAAAGCGCTCGACTACCTCTCGCACGGCCTGCCGGTCGTCGCGAGCGACCTGGAATCTTGCCGGGAGGTTCTGGGGAGCGATGGGGCCGGTCACTTTTTCCCGCCGGGAGACGAGCGTCTCCTGGCGGATGCTCTGGCCAAACTCCTGGATAATCCAGAACGGTACGCCCACGCGGCTGCTGTCGCCAGCCACCGCGCTCAGGAGATCAGCTGGAAAGCTCGTGCGGAAAAGCTCCTGCGGTTTGTGGAAGAGAAGAGCTGCGACCAATGACCGATGGCCGATGACCGATAGCCGATGACCGATAGGAGCTAGCTAAGGTGCCGGAACTAGCCGAGGTAGAACATTCACGAAGGCTGTGGGACGTCGCCTTGCGGCAGCGTATTCTAGAGGTACGTTTTCCGAAGCTGGAGGATCGGGTCTTTCGGGGCACGTCAACCAGCCAACTCCAAGCCGAGATAACCGGCAAAATCTATCGCGAATCGAAAAGTCGGGGTAAACAGTTGCTTTTCCGCTTTGGCCAGACCGCCTGGCTGGGGATTCATCTGGGCATGTCGGGAGATTTGCGGACCGAGCCGCTCAAGTACGAGCCTCTTAAACACGACGTGTTGATCCTGCGTCAGAAGCAGCGTCATCTCATCTTTTCCGATCAGCGTCACTTTGGCCGGGTGCTCTTCCACAGCGGGATCGAGCCTCCGCCGTGGTGGAGCAATCTTCCGCCGGCGATTTTGTCTTCCGCGTTTAGCAAAACCCTGGTCGCGGACTTTCTCCGCCGAAGAGGAGGTTCGCCGCTCAAAGCCGTCCTCCTCAGCCAAGAACGGTTTCCAGGTATTGGTAACTGGATGGCGGACGAGATCTTGTGGAGAGCCCGGCTGCATCCGGCGCGATTGGCTGGAGAATTGACGGCTAAAGAAGTCGCTACGCTTTATCGAACCGTTCGCCGGGTCTGCGAGCTGGCCGTCAAGTCCATGGATGAACACTGGGAATATCCAAAAAGCTGGTTGTTTGCTCATCGTTGGGAAAAGGGAGGCAAATGCCCGAGATGCCGGGCGCCTCTGGAGCGGGCGAAGATCAGTGGAAGGACGACGTGCTGGTGCCCGAGAGAGCAATGGAAGAAGCGTAGCACCACAAATCGACTATGAGCGGCTGACGTCCATGTAAAGTTAGGGCTGGATCCTGGGCCCGTCGGGCTTTGACATTAGCCGGCGGCGGTGGGAAAGACTCGGTGCCGGTAGGGCGATCCGCCTTGACGGACGAGCCTTGGCGAGAACTTGTTTGAGCCGCCTTCGCAGTGGCCTGTCGCAGTTCCCCGCTCGAACGAATCTTCGCCAAAAGACTCATTCGCCAAGGCGGATCGCCCTACCGGCACGAGGCGTGAGACACCGCGAGACAGCCGCAAACTTCTCGCGCCAACTTATCACTTAAGCACAAAAATGCTGGATCTGGAGAAGCAAACAGCCATCGTGACCGGCGTCAGCCGAGAACGCGGCATCGGAGCAGCGATTTGTCGCTCGCTGGCGAAAGCTGGTGCTAACGTATTTTTTACCAGTTGGCACTCATACGATGCAGAGATCTGGGGTGACGAACCAGATTTTCCGGAACAGTTCGTAACCGAGTTGCGGTCATTCGGAATCAAAGCGGCTCACTTGGAGATCGACCTGGGCGATGTATCTGCGGTTGGGCGGGTGGTCGATCGGGTGGAAGAGCTTTTTGGGGAGGCGCATATTCTGGTGAACAACGCCTGCCACTCGGTGCGGGAGAGTTTGGATACGGTCACGCCGGAAATACTCGATCGGAGTTATGCGGTGAACGCTCGTGCGCCGATCCTGCTGAGCATCGAGTTTGTGAGACGCTTTCGCGGTCGTGGCGCTCGCCGGATTGTTTCGATGACCAGCGGCCAGAGCAGATCCCAAATGCCAGGGGAATTAGCCTACGCCGCGACAAAGGCCGCGATTGACGCCTTTACCCTGACGTTCGCCGGCGTGGCAGCGACGCTGGGGATTACGGTCAATGCGGTGGATCCCGGTCCGACCGACACCGGTTGGATGGACGAGGAGATCAGGCAAAAAGCTATGACACCTTTTGGTCGCATCGGTCAACCCGAGGACGCCGCTCGGCTCGTTCGATTCCTTGTTTCTTCCGGAGCTGATTGGATCTCGGGTCAGGTGATACGCTCCGACGGTGCACGGTATACGGCGTAGATTTGGAGATTGTCTCCAAGTTTTGATCAAGTCAGCCTCTCGCGTCCGTGCGGCGCGCTCAAATCCTGTGCTGGGCCGACGGGAACGATCCGAGTGGGATTGATGTCATCGTGCGTGAAATAGTAATGACGCTTGATGTGATCGAAATTCACAGTCTCGGCGATTCGGTCGTACTGGTAAAGATCACGAAGATAACCGGAGAGGGCAGGGTAATCGACGATTCGGCGGATATTACATTTGAAATGCCCATGGTAAACCGCGTCGAAACGAATGAGAGTCACGAAGAGACGCCAATCGGTTTCGAGGGGAAGCTCTGCAATCAGATAGCGGCGGCGCGAGAGCCGCTTTTCCAGACGATCGAGTGTGGCGAAGAGCGGATAGACTGCTTCTTCGTAAGCGGCCTGCGCGGTCGCAAACCCCGCCCGGTAGACGCCGTTATTTACGGTTTCGTAAATCAGCTTATTCAGGTGATCGATCTCGGCCTGATGTTCCGGGGGATAAAGGTCGAGGTCATTCTGGGCAAACTGGTTGAAGGCCGAGTTCAGCAACCGCATCAAATCATCGTCTGAGTTCGAGACGATGCGCGCCGTTTGTTTATCCCACAGAACTGGTACGGTAACGCGGCCGGTATAGGCCGGGTCACTTTGCAGGTAAGCGTCGCGGAGGAATTTGAAGCCGTTGATGGGGTCCCGGGAAAAACCCGGTCCGTCTCGAAAAGCCCAGCCGCGCTCATCCCGGATGGGGTCAACAGCGGTCATCCCGATAGCCTCCTCCAGGCCTTTCAACCGACGCACTATAATCGTGCGATGCGCCCAGGGACAGGCCCAGGAGACATAGAGATGATACCGGCCGCTCGCGGGTTTGAACTGCGCGGAGTCGTCCGAAGAAATCCAGTGGCGGAAAACGTCTTCCTGTCGTTCAAAGCTACCGTCCACGGATTGCTCCGCCGGGAACTGACTCTTGATTGTGCTCACAACGCACCGTACCGCCAGGTACCGGTCGCGTCCAAAGCGGAACTTCCTGCCTCCTCGTTTCTCTCATTGCTCGAAAACATTTTTTATTTACGATTTGACTGCAACCATGAATCTGACGGCCTCTCTGGAAAAGCATTTTGGCTTCCGGGAATTTCGGGAACCGCAGGACGAAGTGATCACCGAGATCTTGGCCGGGCGGGATGTGTTTGTCGTGATGCCTACCGGCGGCGGTAAATCGTTGTGCTACCAGTTGCCTGCCTTGCTCTTCGACGGCGTGACCTTAGTCGTGTCGCCTCTGATCGCGCTGATGAAGGATCAGGTTGACCGGCTGTGCCAGCGCGGTTTGCCGGCCGGCGCCCTCAATAGCTCGATGTCGCTCAGCGAGCAGCACGACACCGTGCGCCGGATGATGAGACGCGAGTTAAAGCTGGTATACGTCGCACCCGAGCGATTTCGGAGCCAGGCGTTTCTGCGTTCGTTGAGCGGGCTGCCGCTCGCTCTTTTTGCCGTTGACGAGGCGCATTGTCTATCGCAATGGGGCCACGATTTTCGGCCGGATTACTTTCGCCTCGGTGCGGTGATTGAAGCGCTAGGGCACCCCCAGATCGCTGCCTTTACCGCAACGGCGACGCCGCCGGTTCGCGCCGATATTCTGGGCCGCTTGGGCTTGCGGAATCCGCGGACTTTTATCGCTGGTTTCGCCCGGCCAAACTTGAAATTCAGCGTCTACGCTGCACAGAGCGATCAGGACAAATTCAGCCGCCTGAAAGAAATAATCGGGCGCGATCGTGCTGGGATCGTTTATTGCGCTACCCGGAAAAGGGTGGAGCAAGTCACGGAAGTGCTGCGGACCTGGAAACTGCGCACGGAACTTTACCATGGTGGACTCGAAGACCAGGAGCGTGCTCTCGCCCAAAACCGATTTGCCAGCGGCAAGGCGGACATCGTCGTGGCAACAAACGCTTTCGGCATGGGGATCGATCGCGCCGAGCTCCGGTTCGTTGTTCATTTCGAAATTCCCGGCTCGTTGGAAGTCTATTACCAGGAAGCCGGGCGCGCCGGTCGCGATGGCGAACCGGCCGATTGCGAGCTGCTTTTCAACTACGCCGATACGGAAGTACAGGAGTTCTTTATCGAGGGGAACAATCCTTCGGCGCAGTTGATCCGCCACGTGTATCGCTTTCTTGATCAAAATGTGGATCACTCGGAAAAATTGATCATGCCGGTACAGGAAATGGCGGATCGGATGGGCGTTGATAATGAGAAGGCGGTCCGCTCGGCTTTGACGGTTCTGGAACGGGCGGAGCTGATTGAACGTTTCGATGTTCCCGGCTCGCGGGTGCGTGGAACGGCTTTAAGACAGCGGCTTAATCCGGACAAGCTGCCTCTTGACTACGAGGCGCTCCGGGAGAAGGAGAGCCGGGATCGAGCAAAGTTGAAAGCGTTGCTCAATTACGCTTACACGCGGCGTTGCCGGCCGGCGACGATCCTCGATTATTTTGGCGACCCGGCGGCGCATGTCTGCGGTACGTGCGACAGCTGTTTGAGCGGCCGGCCGATGCAGCAACGCGGTCCGACTGAGACAGAGCGAATCGTCGTGCGCAAGGTGTTGAGTGGCGTCGCCCGGATGTCCTATCGGACGGCTCGTGGTTTCAAACCGCGGTTTGGCCGAACCAGAATTGTGCAAGTGCTTGCGGGGAGCAGGGCAACCGAAGTCTTTGACCTACGGCTGAACCAGCTCTCTACATACGGGATTCTGCGTGAGTTCAGCGACGCCTACCTGCACGAAATAATTATGGAACTGCAAACCGCTGGTTTGGTGGCGTCGCAGGAGGGAGCGTTCCCGGTTCTCGGGCTGACCCCGGCGGGGGTGGAGGTCATGCGAGGCAGCAGCGATTTCGAGTTGGTCTGGCCGGAAGTCAAAAGGAGAAAGAAAAGGTAGGGCGGGCGCCAACCGGCTGGAAGCAGCGGCGAAAAAAGCGGCTCTCGCACGGAGGGCACGGTGTGCGCGGCGCGGCGGAGCCGCAACCAAAGCGGCCGCGCAGTCCACTGACAGGGTGGAAGCCTGTACCACTTTTCCACCGTGACACCGGCATCTTGCCGGTCAACCTTCAAACTGTTTCAGCTTCTCGCAAATCCTCACAGGAAAACAAGATTTTCACGGACAGTAGTACGGAGTGATTGACATATATTAGAATTTGTTTCGTTGATCGAGTAGCTGCTCTTCCAACATCCCGCCGGCCCACTACTGGTAGGGCGATCCGCCTTGGGGGACGAGCGCCAGGCGAGAACCTGTTTGAGCCGTCTTGGGCGGTGGCAACTCCGGCGCCCGGCTCAAACGAGTCCTCGCCTGCGGCTCGGATAAATTTTCGCCCTACCCGGCGCGGGATCAGAGATCCTCTGTGGCTGCGCGACCTCCGTGCGCGACTCGAATGCTATCAATGTTGAGCCCGTGGCTGGCGGAGCAGAAAAAGACCTCGCACGGTGCGCACGGCGCAGCGTAGCCGCAACCAAAGCGGCCGCGCAGTCCACTGACAGGTTGGAAGCCTGTGCCACTTTTCCACCGTGACACCGGCATCTTGCCGGTCAATCTTCAAACTGTTCAGCTCCTCGTAAATCCTCGCAGGAAAACAGCGTTTTCACGGACAGTAGTACGGAGTTGATTCCAGCTTAAGCACTCCGGGTCTCACTCGCGCTCGGTCCGGTTTGTTTGGAATCTGTTTAGAAACCCGGGCCGAATCCTGATGTCCCATCCGGGCAAAAAGCGGTTGCCCCGGCAGAGCGTGACAACCGAGTGGCCGTTCATTCCCAAAAGAGTCAAAGGCCGACAGCCTCTATCCCTCCAGCGCCAGGGGTGGAATCTCGTCAACCGTTTTGATCGGATGAAACCGGAGTTTTTCCCGCGCTTCACTCGGAACTTCTTCGAGATCTTTTTCGTTGGCCAGCGGGATCAGTACGTCGGCAATCCCCGCGCGCAGGGCCGCCAAGCTCTTCTCTTTCAGGCCGCCGATTGGCAGAACTGCTCCGCGCAGGGTGATTTCTCCGGTCATGGCGACGTCCTTGCGCACCGGCCTATTCCCAAAAAGGCTGGCCAGCGCTGTGAAAATGGCAACACCCGCGCTCGGCCCATCCTTGGGAATCGCGCCGCTCGGAACATGAATATGGACATCCGTAGTGCCGAAGACGTCCTGATCGACCCCGAGCTGTTTTGAGCGGCTTTTAACCAGGCTGTAGGCGGCCTGCATCGACTCGCGCATGACCTCTCCGACTTGACCGGTAAGAAGAAGATTGCCTTTACCAGGGTAGCGAGTGGCTTCGACAAACAGCACATCGCCGCCAGTCGGCGTGTAAGCGAGCCCAGTCACGACACCGATCAAACTGTTGTCTAAATGTTGCTCGCGAACGGTTCGGGCCGCCCTCCCCAGAATGAGGCGGACAAAGTCCGGTGTGGCAATCGTGCTACCAGCGACGACCCCCTTGGCAACTTCCGCCGCTACGCTGCGACAGATCGCGCCGATCCGGCGCTCCAAGTCGCGGACTCCCGCTTCATAGGTGTACTCACTAATGATCGTCAGAATGGCTTCGTCTTCAAATCGGCACTGCTCAGGCGTGAGACCGTTTTCCTGAAGTTGGCGCGGAACAAGGTACTGTTGCGCGATATGAAGTTTTTCGATTTCGGTGTATCCGGGGATGGAGATGATTTCCATCCGGTCGCGCAAAGGCGCCGGAATCCCTTCGACATAGTTGGCGGTGCCAATAAAGATGACTTGGCTGAGATCGAAGGGTACATCGAGATAACGATCGACGAATGCCTGGTTTTGACGCGGGTCCAGAACTTCGAGGAGGGCGCTCGCTGGATCCCCGCGAAAGTCGGCTCCCAATTTATCCAACTCATCCAACATCATCACGGGATTGCGCACCCCAATGCGCCGGATTTCCTGGATGATGCGCCCGGGCATCGCTCCAATATAAGTTCGGCGGTGTCCTCGAATTTCCGCTTCGTCGCGGATGCCACCCAGGGAAATCCGGGCAAACTTTCGACCGAGCGCATCGGCGATCGATTGCCCCAGACTGGTCTTGCCGACCCCAGGCGGCCCAAGGAAACAAAGGATGGGGCTTCGCCCAGTCGGATTCAGCTTACGGACTGCCAGGAACTCGACGATCCGGCGTTTCACTTTCTCCAGGCCGTAGTGGTCTCGATCGAGAATGGCCTGCGCATTGGCGAGATCGGCACTGTCTTCAGTTGTTTTGTTCCAAGGCAAATCCGCTAACAGCTCAACGTAGGAGATGATTACGGAAGACTCCGGGCTGGCATTCGGGATGTGCACCAGCCTCTTCAGCTCTTTTTCCGCGGTGTCGAGCACGGCCTGAGGCGCGCCCGCCTCACGCAACCGGTTGCGCAGCAGTTCCGCCTGTTCTTCCTCATTCGGTTCTTGCTCGCCGAGTTCACGCTGGATGGCCCGGAGTTGCTCGCGGAGGTAAGCGCGCCTCTGGGATTCCGAAAAGCGGCCCTCGACATCTTGTCGCAATTTTTGTTGCAGCTCGGCGATTTCAATCTGCCGCTGAAGAGCGTCACGAACGGCGTGCAGTCGGGGTAAAAGATCGGTTTCTTCGAGGATGCCCTGCTTCCGGGCAACATCCAGACCGAGGTTTCCGGCGATGAGGTCCGCTAGTTGCTCGGGACGTTCGACATTCGCCAGGACCGCTCTTGCCTGTTCGGGAATCTCCGGGGAAAGGTCGAGCAGGCGGGCCGTCATTTCTCTCAGGTTGTTAAACAAGGCTTGCAGTTCAGCGTTATCGCCCGCCGGAGTGACTGTTGGGACGGTGCTAACGACCGCGCGGAGATACGGTTCGGTCTGAACGAAAGATTCGAACCGAACGCGTTCTTGCGTTTGCACCAACAAAATGGCGGAACCGTCGGGTTGGCGAACCAGCTTCAGAACCTGGGCCGCGACTCCGAGCCGGTACAAGTCTGCCGGACCTGGCTTGTCGAGCTGTTCATTCTGTTGAGTGACCAGGGCGATATACTTGTTGTCTGGCAGTTCCATGTCGATCAACTTGAGAGCGGACGGCCGGCCAACGGTCAGCGGAGCGATCGTTCCCGGGAACAGGACAATCCCGCGGACCGGAAGCACCGGCAAAGTTCGCTGACCGGTTGTAGCCGCAGCTCGGTTACCGGCCTCGTCTGAAGTAGCGCCGCGCTGTTCCGGAGCTGGCTCTGGAGTATTTGGTCTGCTTTCCAAGAGAGGATCGTTTTCGGGATTTATCACAAGTTGTCGTTCCAAAGATAAATTGGGAAAGAGGAGTGTCTCCAGGTGAGATCACTCGTGGACGGACGGTTTCAGGCATGAGAGCGTCGCGGGATCGTGATCCACAGCAGGCCATTAAACCATTCAGAGCTTGCCTTCCCCGGAGCAAGATCGTCGGGTAAAGCGATCTCGCGGGCGAACGGTCCGTAGCTGATTTCCATGGCGAGCACGCGCACGTCCTTGCGAGCACGCTGGCCCTCTTGCGGACAGGGAGGTTCTGGTGGTTCACGATGGCCGCTGATCCGGAGATGCCCTTGGACAAGATCCAACTTCACGCTACCTGGGGCGACGCCAGCCAATTCAACGGAGATCCGCCAACAGTTCTCACAAAGAAATACATTCACGGACGGAGTCCAAGCCGGGTCTGAGTTTCGAAAACCAGCAAAGTGGAGCTTCGTGATCTGGTAAGCTACTTCGCCAAGCTGACCTTCCAGACGGCGAAGTCTGAGGGTACGGATGTTGCGGCTCACTCAAAAAAGATCGCGGACGAACAAAACAAAGCAAGTGAGTCGCAAAAACTAATCCCAACGGATTACAGACCGCATCCGTGAAAAAGGGTACATTACCCGAATGGATTATTCGAATCGGGTTCCCCCTGAACGCATGAAGACGGTCATGGTGGTCGATGATCTGCCTGCGAACCTGGACGTATTGCTCGGCTATCTGAACGGTGCAGGTTACCGCGTTTTAGTCGCGGAGACCGGAAAACGCTGCCTGGAACAACTGGAACGGGAACTGCCTGACATCATCCTTCTCGACCTGATGATGCCGGGAATCGACGGGATTGAGACCTGCCGTCAGATCAAGAAACGGCCAGCGTGGAGCCGTATTCCGATCATTGTGATCACCGCCGCGGACGAGTTGACAAAAAAGCTCGAGTCTTTTGCGGTCGGTGCCGTGGATTTCTTGACCAAACCGATTCAACCGGAAGAGGTGCAAGCCAGGGTGCAAACACACCTGAAAATCCGGGAACTCCAAGCACAGCTGGAACAAAAGAACGGAGAACTTGCCGAAGAAATCGAGCTTCGGCTTGACGCGGAAAAGCAGCTCGAGGCCTCACTGGAACAGGCTTTGCTCGTGGCCAATCATCACGGCGAAATCCTGTTCGCGACGCGGCAAGGACGAATCCTGCTCAGCAGTTTCTTCGACAAGCTTTCGCCCAACGAGCTGCCGAAAGAACTAGTCAACTGGATGCGCGGCCCCAACAGTTTAAAACCTTTGGCGGTCACCCATCCGAAGAAAGGCGAGATCGAAATTGATGTTTTCTCTTTGCCCAATTCTAAAAATGTCTCCCTGCTCCGGATTGAACAAAGGACGGGAGACAACGGTCCGAAGGCGCTGCTTTCGCTCGGCCTGACGGCGCGCGAAGCGGAGGTGCTGTACTGGATGGCAGAGGGAAAAACGAACCCGGAGATCGCCATTATTCTGGACGCTTCGCTCAATACGGTAAAAAAACACGCCAATAATTTGTTCGCAAAACTGGGGGTCGAAACACGAACCGGCGCGGCGCGGCTTGCTTTGAGCGTGCTCTCGCCCGCCTGAAGGGTCTGTCTGACTTTTGACTCTTTCGATGAAGGCTCCTCCTTCGCTAAAGCTTCGGCGGACACGTCAGATGAAGAGACTGTCCCACAAGGCGGCTTTTGCCCATGTCTCACCCGTTTGGGTGATTTCGTCATGCCAACTCTCAAGCTATAAAACAGCGGTAATGACGTCGGGAATAACGGCGTTGCGCTTGATTCCGAGCCGGGTCAGGGTCGAGCAGCCGGGGGGAATGCGAAACCTCGCCGCTCGGAATCAAACGCAACGCCGTCTTCGCCAGGGCCAGAGAGTCCTTTTTTTTGCGGATTGAGTGCCGAAAGAATAGATTTTTTCGGCAATTTTCTGGCTGGGCTTTTTTCTGCCGAAGCCTACGCTTCTCGTTGAATGAGATCATTGGTAGCTTTCCTCGTCGGTCTGATTATCGGCGGCGTGTCAATTCTGTTTTTACCAGATACGCGGCGCGAGAATCTGAATACGGAGCTCCGGGCGCAAGTCGAAACTTTGCAGAAGCAAATACACGATTTTGGAGGTCAACTGAAGGACCTCAAACTACCTACTCCGGAGGCTTCGACGCCAGCGCCTTCCCCGACAGCAACACCAACACCGCAGTAGTCGCGCGATGGAGGCGGAGATCGAGCGCAAATTTCTGGTTGACCGTCTTCCGTCCGGTCTGGAAAGAGCTCAACAGATTGAGCAGGGTTATCTGGGACTGGGCGCCGACGCTCAGGCGGGCGTTCGAGTGCGCCGGGTCGATTCCACACGCGCGTTTCTCACCGTGAAAGGCGGCCGGGGCATACGCCGGGTCGAGGTCGAGTTGCCGCTGACCCCGGAGCAGTTTGCTGCCTTGTGGCCACTGACGGAGGGGCGCCGGCTGATCAAGAAAAGATACAAGGTTGCGTTGAACCAGGGACTTTCGGTTGATCTGGACCTTTATGAAGACCAGCTTGCCGGATTGATCACCGCGGAAGTGGAGTTTCCATCTGAAGCCGCCGCGAAAGCCTTTGAGCCGCCATCCTGGTTTGGCGGAGAGGTAACGGGCGAAGTAAAGTACCTGAATTCGAGCTTGGCGCACTAGTGCGCGTCGCTCCCAAATTTTACGGATTTGCGTGCGATGCAGGCTGTGACACGGCGGCGTTTCCGTTTCCAGTGATCTTTTCTTTGGGGAGGTTATGCCAAATTTCCCAATAGGCTCGTAGACGTCTTTCGAATTGGCGCGGTTTTTCGACGTAAACGCGGCAAGCGATATCGAGCGCAGCAGCCTTTAGCTTTCCCTGTCTTTGGTCAATGGCGTGCAGCAAGGTGAGTCGATCTTCCGCCGCCTGCTGCGTAGCTCGCTCAGAGTAGGGTTCCTGATTGATTCTCGTTCGGAGAACGGCGAGATCATGATTTTTGCCGAGCAAATCGGTCAAATCATCCAGTTCATCAATCAAGCGCTTGAGAGGACCCGGCCAGATTGGGCGCATCAAGCGAAGCTGGTAACCGAGAGTCTTTGCGTGTTTCCGGAGCTGGTGCCAGTTTTCTTCGGCGAAGTTCCCCGGCCCGATGAATTGGCATTGTCGTAGGTAATTGCGGCCCTTGCGGTAGGATTCCCTCAGACCTTCGCGAAAAAGTGCGTTCCAGCACGGCTTGTCGGCGTCGGGCGCCGCTGTCAGCCAAAGCGATAATCGTTGGCGAATTGCGCGAAGCGAACGCAGCGATTCCTGGAGAGTAGGGACCGCGATTTTTGTCCGGACATCCTGTTCCAGTTCCCGCCGGATTCTGGCTGCGCTCGCTGGGTTCCAGGCAGATTCCGGTGGACGAGAGTTGCGGTCCGAGGCAAGCAGTTCGTCGAGCGTTTCCATCATTACCTGGGCATCCCGGCTGCGCGAAAGTGTTCGACCGCTGTCCCGGAATATTAGATTATCCTCCCGCCATTCTTCGGGCGTCATCGCGGAACGCACAAGACGCAGGAGTGCCCTCAGGCTCTTCAGATCTTTTCTGGCATCGTGGATGTCCTTTGCGTTCGGGCTTGGTTTTCGGGAAAGGTTTCGCAGCACACGGTTAACGCGCTCACGGGCAACGCGTTTGACGCCGTCGGACCCGGACTCTTTTTGTTCGAAGCGGAAAGCCATGGAATCAGGATTACGCTCCGCTAGCGACATTGGAAGTTCAACTGTGAGCGAGGGCTTGGCCAGAGCGAAGTTATTTCGAGCCGCTTTCGAAGTGGTGTTAAGGACGAGGAGCGGGTAGGGATGAGCTCCTGGATGAGCTCCCGACTACGGACAAGCCTTAGCCGCGGGCGGATATGGAATGCCGCAACGCTTTCGCCGGAAGGCGCGCCGTAGCGCTTGCGGAGGCAGCCTGACAACCACCATGGCATCTACCGAGCTTGGGTGTTGAGAGACAATCTCTTTTATTCGAGCACAACGTCCATCATCTCGAAAAATCACCGATCTACCGGGAGAAACCTGGTGAGATGCGGATTCACAGCTCGCGTGCCGGGCCGATTTTTCAGCTCTCGCCGCGCTGCGCCACGTTATCCTTTTACCGCACCTGCCGTGAGACCTTCCACGATCCGATATTGGAAGATCAAGACGAGGAGCACCAACGGCACCGTCACCACCATCGAACCGGCCATAATCGAGCCCCACGGCTGTTCAAAAGCACTCGTACCGGAGAATTGCGAGATGACGACCGGTACAGTCTTCATGTTGTCGGTTATGGTAAAGGTCAGCGCGAAAAGAAACTCGTTCCAGGCGGCAATAAAAGCCAGCAACCCGGTGGAGACTAGACCGGGTAATGTCAACGGCAGCAGAATTTGCCAGAAAACTTTCAGCGGAGATGCACCGTCCACATACGCCGCTTCTTCCAGTTCGCGCGGCAGGCTGCGGAAGTACTGAGTCATCACCCAGATAGTAAAAGGCATAGTGAAAATCAGGTAGGTCAGGATGAGCCCTTGTCTGCTATTGAAAAGATTCAAGGTCTTGAGCATGATGAAGAGTCCCGAGAGGACAGCGATCTGGGGGAACATTGTCATCAAGAGGACCAGGTAAAGGACCGGACCCTTAAAACGAAAAGGCAACCGACCCAGGGCGTAGGCGCAGAGGCTGCCCAACCCAAGCGATATCAGGACGGTGCATCCAGCGATGATGATCGAATTAATCAAACTGCCGACAAAACGCGGATCTTTGAAAACCGCCAGGTAGTTTTCCGGCGTGACTCGTCTCGGCCAGAGTTGGGTGGAAAAAAGATCACTCGGCGGCCGGAATGAAGAAATTACTGCCCAGACAAATGGGAACAGGTTGAAGACCAGAATGATAGCGACCAGGACATAGAACAAAATGCGCAATAGAGGCGATTTATCGTTGTTATTCATTCGAAGCTGGTTCGGCTGAGCCGGGTGTAAAGAAAAACGAACACCATAATAAACAGCAGGATGATCACGGAAGTCGCCGACCCCACGCCCGCGTCAAGGAACGAGATGAGCTGTTGTTGGTTGTAGGTCGCCATGGTCTGCAGGTTACCCTGCCCTCCAACCATCACGTAAAAAATATCGAACACTCGCAGCGCATCGAGCGTCCGGAAGATCAAGGCGACCAGCAAAGTAGGCATAACCAGCGGCAGGGTAATGGCCCAGAACTGTTTTGTCCCGGTTGCCCCATCGATTGCACCCGCTTCATAGAGGTCCTTGGGGATCAACTGCAAACCGGCGAGGAGCAAAAGCGCCATAAACGGCGTTGTCTTCCAGACATCGACCGCAATGATCACCGGGAGGGCCGTTGCCGGGGTCGCCAGCCAGGCCAGTTTATGCGGAATGATGTGCAGCGCGGCCAGAATGATGTTAGCCACCCCATAGATATCGTTAAACATCCATCGCCAGATCTGCGAAGAAACGACTGTCGGAATCGCCCAGGGAATCAAGATCGCCACCCGCAGGAAGGTGCGACCTTTGAATTTAGAGTTGGCGACCAGAGCAACACCCAATCCGAGCACCGTTTCGATCACGACCGAACAAACTGTAAAGATCAACGTGATGACGACTGCGTGCCAAAAGTCAGGGTCGGTAAAAATAAAGACATAATTATTGAACCCGATAAAACTCGCCGGGGTGACCCCGTCGAGTTTGTACTTCATGAACGAATAAACGATGACTTGGGCAAGCGGGTAACCAATGATCAGAAAGACCACGAGGACCGCGGGAATAATGAGATACCACGCCAAACGTTTTTGGCGCGCGTAGAGGTCGATCTCTTTGGGCACCTTGCGGACCAGGTTAGCTGTTATCTACCGAACAATCCGTTTGGCCACACGCTCAACGTCTTGCACAGCTTGCTGCGCTGACGTGCCGCCAGTCAACACCTTGTTTACGCCTTGAAAAAACGCGGTAGAAACCTGGTTATAATCCGCTCCCGTCACGGTGGAAGGACGAGCAATGGCGTTGTTCAACACGTCTAACGCGTTAGTAAACCACTTCTCCTTCGCGAGGACATCCGAATCCTTGTAGAGAGCCGGTCTGGTCGGCAACTGGCTGAGTTCGATTGCGCGCTTTTTCTGAGCGGCGTCAGAAGTGAGGTAGCGAACCAGGTCCGCGGCTACGTCCGGATTTTTGGAGTACTTCGCCACCATCAGTTGCCAGCCACCGAGGCAGGCCGCATTCTTCCCGTTTTCTCCGCCTTTCGGAAGAACACCGGCATCAAACTTCCCGGAAATCGCGCTCTTCGGATCAGCGCCCAGGGCGTAAGCGTAAGGCCAGTTGCGCATAAACGCGGCGTTTCCTTGCTGCCAGACATTGCGGGCGTCTTCCTCGCTATAGGTCACGACGCCCCGGGGAGAGATGGTGCCAACCCAGCTCTTGGCTGTCTCCAGGGCCTTGATCGCCTCAGGGTTGTTGATCGTAACCTTCTTATTTTGGTCAATGATGGTCCCGCCGCCGTAGCTGTAGATCCATTCGATCGCGTTGCACGTAACGCTCTCGCTGGCTTTTCCCTGGAAAACAAACCCTTGAAAGTCCGGTTTGCCGGCCGCGCGTTCGCCGTCCTGAATCTTTTTCGCCATTTCGGCTAGCTCTTCCCAGGTTTTTGGTGGCCCTTTATATCCGTATTTTTCGAGGAGATCAGTCCGATAGAAAAGGAGCCCGGCGTCCGTAAAGAATGGCATCGCGACCAGTTGCCCCTTTACCGTGTTGTTCTGGATGATTCGCGGGAAATGCTGGCTGATTTCGTCTTCCTTGAAATATTTTTTCAGATCAACGGCATGTGGAGCGGCGATGCCCGGCCAAATGACATCGACCATGTAAACATCGACATCCGAGCTGTGCGCCGCCCAATATTGCTGAAACTGCTGCAGGGTAGCCGACGCGTCATTCGGGCGGCTGACGTACACGAGCTTGTTGCCCGTCTTCTGGGCCCATTCTTCGGCGAGAGCTTTTGTCCAGCGCCCGCCTTCGCCGACATCAGAATCGCCAGCAAACGTGATGGTTACTCCGGCCGAAAAGCCGGACTGGGAAAATAAAAGCGAGCTAACCGCGGTTAGCAACAAGGGGCGCAAGAAACGCGATCGGACAGAATGGAGTGCCTTCATTTGGGGGAAAGACCTTAGATAGGGTTGAATACGAGTAAACAGGGCAGGTAAGAACGTGTCAAGAAATGTCAGCAGAGTAATGCGGAGGGTTTCGGGTTTCACGTTTTCTCGGGATGCCGCCGCGCGGGTTGGCAAGTGCTCTCGAGCAAAACGCACCTGTGCTGCCTACCTTCCCAGATACGGACCGGGCTGTCCGCGCTACCTGGGGCGGCCGGAAACGCCAAACGTGAAACCCGAAACGCCTCAGCAGCAGCCGCGAAATTTGCCCTTCCCCACATCATATCTCGCCTTTTGACGTTCCCGAAAGAACTCCGGATAACTCATGATGGGTTCGTCGGGATGCCGCGACTTTCGATGCGCGACATAGGCCTCATAATCCGGAACGCCCACCATCAGTCGCGCGGTGCGGACGAGCAGAGCCCGAATTTGGCGCAGGTTAGCCATGCGTGCCTTCGATCGCCGGGCCGATCGATCCGATCTCTACCGCGGACACTCGGGGATCGTTCACCGCCTTCAGAATGCCTACTATGCCGTAGTAGACGATGGCGAGCACGACGACGACAAACACTATAGCCAGACCCGCGTCAATGTAATCATTGAGAATGATCCGCTGCATTTCACCGATCGTCTTCGCGGGTGCGAGCAGTTTATCAGCAGAGAGCGCGTCACCGAACCGGCGAGCATGGGAGAGGAACCCGATGGATGGGTTACTGCTGAAGATCTTCTGGAGACCGGCCGTCAACGTGCACACCAAAAGCCAGATCGTTGGCAGAATCGTTACCCAGGCGCCTGCCTGCCGCTTCATTTTGAAGAGCACCACAGTACAGAGCGTAAGGGCAATACCGGCCAACATCTGATTCGAGATCCCGAATAGCGGCCACAGAGTATTGATACCACCGAGCGGGTCGATGACGCCTTGATAGAGAATATAACCCCAAGCCACTACGGCCAGAGCCGATCCAATCACATTATTTCCCCACGATCTCGTGATCCGGAAAGCCGGTATCGCCATCCCGACGAGGTCCTGGATCATAAACCGCAATACACGGGTTCCCGCGTCTACGGTTGTCAGGATGAAAAGCGCCTCGAACAGAATCACGAAATGATACCAGATGCCAATCAAGGCTCTCCCGCCGAGCAGATTCGAGAGGATCGTCGCCATGCCAACCGCGAGGGTTGGCGCGCCTCCGGTTCGCGACAAAATAGTCTTCTCTCCGACATCGGCTGCGATCTGATTGATCACGTCCGGGCTGACGGCAAATCCCCAACCGGAGATTACCTGTCCTGCCTGGGCGGCAGTCGTACCGATAAGCGCTGCTGGACTGTTCATCGCGAAATAAACGCCGGGGTCGATGACGCTCGCGCCGATCAGCGCCATGATCGCCACAAAGGATTCCATCAGCATGCCTCCGAAGCCGATGAAACGTATCTGCCGCTCGTTTTCGATCATTTTCGGTGTTGTGCCGGACGAAATCAGCGCGTGGAAACCGGATACCGCGCCGCAGGCGATGGTAATAAACAGGAAAGGAAACAGGCTGCCGGCAAAGACTGGTCCGGTACCGTCAATGAAGCGCGTGATGGACGGCATTTTGAGGGCCGGGCGAACCAGCACGATGCTGAGCGCGAGCAGCAGAATGGTACCAACTTTTAAAAAGGTGGAGAGATAATCTCTAGGTGCAAGCAACAGCCAGACGGGAAGGACAGAAGCGAAAAAGCCGTACAGCACGATCAGAAGGGCCAGCGTCTCACCCCGATAGTTAAAGAGAGCGGCCAGCGCTGCGGTGTCCGAGACCGTCCGTCCAAAAATCAAGGCCGCGAGGAGCAGCACAAACCCGATAATCGACATCTCAGCAATGCGCCCCGGTCGTATAAACCGGCTGTAGAGGCCCATAAGGAGAGCGATCGGAATCGTGCAGAACACGGTGAACGTACCCCACGGGCTCGCCGCGAGCGCCTTCACAACCACCAGCGCGAGGACGGCGAGGAGGATGATCATGATAAGGACCAAGCCGACGAGAGCGAACATCCCGGGGACCGCTCCCATCTCGAAACGGATCATATCGCCCAGCGACTTTCCGTCCCGCCGGGTGGAGAGAAACAGGACAATCATATCCTGAACTGCCCCGGCGAAGACAACGCCGGCCAGAATCCAGATGGTACTGGGTAGATAACCCATTTGAGCCGCCAGGACCGGCCCAACTAGAGGACCCGCGCCCGCAATCGCCGCAAAGTGGTGTCCGAAGAGGACGAAACGATTGGTCGACACATAGTCGAGTCCGTCATTGTGCCGGTAGGCGGGAGTCTCGCGAGCCTCGTCAACGCGGAGGACCTGTCGTGCGATGTAGAGCGAATAGAATCGGTACGCGATGAGGTAAACGCAGACCGAGGCAATCACCAGCCAGGCGGCGTTGACGGTTTCCCCTCGACTCAGAGCAATTACTCCAAACGCGGCCGCGCCGAGCGCGGCAACGACGATCCACAAAACTCGATTGGTGGTGTTGCCAGGCGAACTCGACACAGCGCTCATATGCTCAGCCGAAATTGGTGTTCAGTGGGTTCTCAATGCGTGCTTCCGATGAACCGAACGCCCGGGGGGTTGTACTTTGCGACGGGTGAAAAGAAGGTATAGCCACTTTGTGCGACTGTGCCAGTGGGTATTCGCGTTTTGCCAGCATGCGAGTTTTGATCATCGACGACGAGAAAAATATACGGCAGGCATTGGCCACGACTTTGGAATCCGCGGGCCACGAAGCCGTTACCGCGGCATCCGGAACGGCCGGACTGCTTGAATTGCGAAAAGCGATCTATCAAGTGGTTTTTCTTGATCTGAAGCTGCAGGCGGAAAGCGGTTTGGACGTTCTAGGGGAGATCTTGCGGATCGACCCGAGCGCCGCGGTGGTCATCGTCACGGCGTACGCTTCCATCGAGACCGCGGTCGAAGCCATGCGGCGCGGCGCGTTTGATTACCTGCCGAAGCCCTGTACGCCGGATCAGGTTCGGCAAATCGTGACCCGCATCGCGCACTTGCGCGAACTCGAGCAGCGCGTGCGCGATTTGGAATCGCGCTTTCAGGACGAGTTTCCCGAGATCGAACTGCGCTCCGAATCGCCGCTGGTGAGGCGTGCCCTGGATATCGCGCTGAAAGCTGCTCCCACAGATGCTACGATTATGCTGCTGGGCGAGAGCGGTACCGGCAAGAGCGTGCTCGCCCGGATCATACATCAGCACAGTCGCCGCTCAGCCGCGGCGTTTGTGACAGTAAATTGCCCCAGCCTCTCACGCGATTTGCTGGAAAGTGAACTGTTCGGACACACCAAAGGGTCGTTCACCGGTGCCCACGCCGATACCATCGGGAAAGTCGCCCTGGCGGACGGCGGAACCCTGTTTCTTGATGAGATCGGCGAACTGCCCCTTGAGATTCAAGCGAAGCTTTTGCGTCTCCTCCAGGATCGGGAATACGAGAAGGTGGGCGATCCTCATCCCCGGCAGGCGCAAGTCAGAGTCTTGGCCGCAACGAATCGCGATCTCGCGAAGGCGGTCGCCGAAGGGCGGTTTCGCGAGGATCTGTATTATCGGCTGAACGTGATTAGCATCCCGCTGCCTCCCTTGCGCGATCGAACCCTCGACCTTCGCCGGATCGCCGATAAGCAATTGCAGTTTTTCGCCAGTCGAGCCGGCAAAAAACTGACGGGCTTCACCGGGCGCGCCCGCGAAGCAATGGAACAATATCGCTGGCCAGGCAATCTCCGAGAGCTGCGCAATGTCGTTGAACGCGCCGTAATTTTGGGATCGGGCGAGCAGATTGATTTGGATGATTTGGCGGAGCTCTTACCGAGGTCTCCAGAAATCCGTCTGGGAAGCCAGGTCAGCCTGCAAGACATCGAAAACGAGCATATCCGGCGGGTGCTGGCCAGTTCGCGTACGGTTGAACATGCCGCGGAGGTCCTCGGGATCGACCCGGCGACCTTGTATCGGCGGAAGAAAAAAATTGTAGGGCTGAGCGAGGCCGCCCTCAAACCGAGGAGGATTGTATGAGCAATGAATTGCCGGCTCAGTGTCTATCGGGTCGGGTTCGATTCTCTGCGAGCAGAATTTAATTTCTTGATTTCCCGTTGCCATGAAACAGATCCCTATAATGCGCTCGATCGAGCGTGTCCCCGGTGGATTGATGGTGGTCCCCTTGCTTATTGGTGCAACCATCGTCACTTTCGCGCCCGGCACCTCGAAGTTCTTCGGATCCTTTACCGAGGCCCTCTTCAGCGGTGCGCTGACTGTCCTCGCGGTTTTTTATGTGTGCATGGGCACGACCATCGAATTGATCGCAACACCTTACATTCTCAAAAAGGGAGGCGCGTTGCTCATCAGCAGATTCTCTGCAGTCTCGTTGTTGGAATTGTCCTCGGCCGGGTGCTAGGCGAAAAGCCGATTGGAGTTGGTCTTTTTGCGGGCCTATCCACGCTCGCGATCGTTGCCGCGATGAATGACACCAACGGAGGCTTGTACATGGCATTGATGGGCAAATATGGTCAAGCGCGCGATGTCGGCGCCTACTCGGTGATGACCATCGAGAGCGGTCCTTTCCTGACCATGGTGACGCTCGGCGTTGCTGGCCTGTCCGCTTTCCCGTGGCAGACTTTGCTTGGTGCCGTCCTGCCACTGCTTGCCGGGGTCGTCATCGGCAACCTCGACCCGGATTGCCGAGCATTTTTCGGCAGAGCCGCTCCGCCACGCTGCAACCGGCGTGGAGGCCGTGGTCTGTGACGCGAAAACCGAGGACGACCTGCGCGCGATTGCCGAGGCCGCAGCGCAGCTGTGCCAGCCCGCGGTTTTCGCCGGCTCTGCCGGGCTTGCGCGCCACCTGCCTCTGGCATTCGGCTTGGCGCAAAAGAGTGAGTCTCCGTTGAACCTCGAATCGATAAAGATCGCAATCGAAGAAAGAGAACCGGGCACGCCGGAATCTCACCGGCCGCTGTTGTTCGTCGTCGGCAGCATGTCGCAGGTCTCGCGCGAGCAGTTATGCAACCTGTTGGATCAATCCGGTATTCGTGCGCTGACTCTGTCGCCCACGGCGTTGCGTGAGAGGCCGAGCTCCGTGGCATGGCGGAATACCAGGCGGCTCCTGGACGAAGCGCTAAGCGGCAGTGATGATGTCGCGCTCGCCCTCGGCCTCGATGAAGGGATCAATCCAGGCGAGGGCGCGTTTCTGTGCAGTGCGCTCGCGCAACTCCTCCTGCCATTGGATCGGCGCTTATGCGGGCTGTTCTGCACCGGCGGCGAGACTGCGCGCTCACTGCTGAATGCTGGCGGCGCCGTAGGCATCCGGCTTGTTGGTGAGGTCGAGGCAGGTATACCATTGGGCACAGTAGAAGGTTGGCACAATCTGCCGATCATCACCAAGGCCGGTGCCTTTGGCAGTCCACGAACCCTCGTACACTGTCGCGCGGTGCTGCAGCGCTTTCTCCGCCAGACGAACCGAACCAACTTACTCTTATGAACGACACTTTTTTACCAATCATTGGCATCACGATGGGCGACGCCGCAGGCATTGGGCCGGAGATCATCATCAAAAGCCTTGGCCACGTGGACCTGTACGAGCGCTGTCGTCCATTGGTCATTGGCGATGCCGGCCGATTACATGAGGCGGGACGCATTGTCGATTCTACGCTGGAGGTAAACGCGATCGATCGTCCTGACGATGCGAGATTCAAGTTTGGTATCGCCGATTGCATCGACCTGAAGCTCATTCCCGAAGGACTGCCTTGGGGTCAGCTCTCGCCGATCTCCGGTGATGCGGCCTACCAATACCTGGCTCGCGCCGTTGAGTTGGCGAAGAGGGGAGAAATCGACGCCATCTGCACGGCACCGCTGAACAAGGAAGCGCTGCATGCCGGGGGCCACATCTTCCCGGGCCACACCGAGATGCTGGCCCACTTAACCGGCACACCGGAGGTTTCGATGATGCTCTCTACGCCGAAACTCAAGGTCATCCATGTCACCACGCACATTGGTCTGATCGACGCTATCGCCAAAATCGAGCCGGGCTTAATCGAGCGCACGATCGGCCGCGCTCAGGAAACATTGATCCGCGCCGGAATCCCACACCCGCGCATCGGTGTTTGCGGCATCAATCCGCATGCGGGTGAGCACGGTCTCTTCGGATACGGCGAAGAAGAGTCGAAAATCGAGCCAGCGGTACACGCTTGCCAGGCGCGTGGGTGGGACGTCCAGGGACCGCTTCCGGCGGACACACTCTTTTTCCGCGCCGGCCGCGGCGACTTCGACATTGTCGTGGCGATGTATCACGATCAGGGTCACGGCCCGGTGAAAGTGCTGGGCATCGAGGCTGGGGTAAATATCACGGTCGGTCTGCCGGTGATCCGCACCTCCGTCGACCACGGCACCGCCTTTGACATTGCCGGCACCGGAAAGGCCGACGAGCGGAGCTTGTTAGTGGCTCTGTCGCAGGCGATCGAACTCGCGCCAAAGAAAGACGAAAGACCGTGATCAAACAGAGCGATCGGGTCTTTCACGATCGCTCTCGGTTTGCCCTAAGATGTAATTTGTGGTGCACCAGGTAAATTGAGCGGTCGCGGGCGGCGCTTACTCCGATGTCCGGCTCCTCCTTCCTAACTCGTGGCGATCAGCCAGGGGAGCGTGAGCAAAGCGGCACTGGCCACCGCAGTCAGATAGACCAGCACCGGATTAAATTGCCGGATGCCGAGATCAATGACCGCATAAAATGCGCAGACGCCAAATGCTCCGCGAGCGATCCCGCGGAGAACGCTTGCCGCGGCGGCCGGCCCTTGGTGAAAATGCACAAAAATACAGAGCGGCCACGCGACAACGGGGACCGGCGATAATATTCCGCTCAGGGCAGGGCCGAGCACCCGAGCACTGAATGTCACGAAAATGACCAGGCAAGTCGCGGTCGCCGCGCGCAATGGTAGATCCCAGCTCGGGTACTCGACCTTGGCTGGTACCGAGTCACCCGGCGCTATCACCAGCAGAGCGGCCAATACGCTCGCCAGGGCTAAGCCGACAGCGAGGAGCAAACCCGGATGCAAGGAGTTCAAGAAAGTTACCGCAATCGCAAAGCAAACAATTCCGGCTGTGGCGCAGAGATGGATTGACCCGCGACCAGCGAAACAGCTGTACCCCATTGAAAACCAGGCTACCCCGGCGACCGCAACCAATGAGGGAGTCGCCGCTTCCGCCGCAAAGTTCGGTCCCTGCTCCAGAAAGAGAAAAATTGAGATTGGCCCCGAGGTAAGAGGCAAACCGGCCAACAAACCGCCGATCGCAGGACCCCAGCGTCGCGCCGCAAGCGACACGAGCCACATCAGGAGGGGCGTTAGAGTCAGTTTTAACAGGAACAGTGTCATTCCGGGGCAAATCTCCGTGACGGACTTGATTCACGGCGTAACAAGGGCCAATGGGAAGAATGCGTAGCGGTTCATCAATTTTTTCCTCGGCGTGCGGAGCACTGCTTTTTCCAGTTATGAGCCGAGGGGTTACTCACCTGACCGGCTGGCCAACTTTAGCCGATAGCGTCGTTCCGCAGACTGTGCCGATGCCTCCCGCGATCGGCTGGGCCCTCGTCTGTGTCGGGACGGTGATGCTGTTTATGGGTCTGCGCGGTCGCCGGAGTCGATAAAGAGGCGCCGCTCCTTGCGCTAGCTATCCCACTTTCTGTCGTCCGGCGGATTCCGATCGAGGGTCGAACCCTGCGTTAAATCTTCGTAAGATGTCACCAGAGATTCAAAGGCGGGCAGCGAGTTCTCGAAGCTCGACTGGTCCCGTGCCGATAAGGTAATAAAATCGATCGTCTTGCGGCCCTGGACATAAGCAGTGGCCTCAAAATTGTTGAATTGATCGCCGGTAAAGTAGTAGACGCGCGCTTTGCTGGCGTCCTGTGTTGTCAGGGTCCGCACATAATGAGCTTGAACACCGAGGCTGCCTTGGGCACGGAATGCGCTCAGGGTGTCTTTCACCTGGTCCTGGATCGTGTGGATCGAATTCTTCATCGTTCGGACACGCACGTAGCAGACGGTCTTGCTGGTGTCCCATTGGGAGTCTTTCGGGTAGAAAACGACATTGAGTCCCTGGTCCCGGCCAACTTGATTGTCCAAGACCCAGCCGTGAGGGGCTTTCACTTCGAACGCGTAACCTTGTCCGTTGACGACCGTGTATCCTTCGAGGATCTGCTCAGCCAGCAGGGCGGTCGGGAAAAGTAGTACGAGGAGTGCGGCAGAAAGAGAGAACTTCGAAGTCACTTGTCAGATATCAATCGATGGGATGGTCACGACGGCCAACAAGGGCGTCAGCGGTGAGATTTTAGCTGAACAGTGGAAAGGTGCAACCACGCTTCCTGGTCGATTGAGCTGTGCACATCGCCTGGCATAACAAATTGGACAGCGAACGCGCTATCGAAGGCCTCGATCGTCATATTCCTACCTCACCCCGACCCTCCGGGACGGGATCTTCATTGATGACGCCATACATCGTCCCTGCAGGACTAATACATTGTCCGCGCGCACTCCAAGACACTCCTCCGAAGTTATCGCGTCAGGTCTAAACCTTACCTTCAACTGTCCAATGGTGGTACGCTCAAGGCACAATGTGCCTCGAACGCCTGAAGCTGATAGTCGCCTTCGACGGTCGGAACTTCAGCGGCTGGCAAAGCCAACCGAATCGGAACGGGATCCAGGACCACCTGATCGCCGCTTTCGACAGAATTCTCGGACAGAGATCGGCAGCTACATCTGGTGTCAAAGTCCACGGCGCCGGCCGCACCGACGCCGGGGTCCACGCGTTGGCTCAAGTCGCACACGCTGATGTGCCCGTTGGCCGGTTGACTTCCACCGCCTGGCGAAACTCACTGAACGCGGTACTATCCCCGGAGATCAGGATTATCGGGGTCCGGCCAGTGCCCTTTTCCTTTCACGCGCAGCATTCCGCTGAGGGGAAGGTATACCGCTACCGGATCTGGGTCGGTCAAGTCCTTCCTCCTCTTGAGTTGGGAAGAGCCTGGCATGTGCCGCAACCTATGTCGTTAGAGGCGCTGCTGGCGGCGGCGGCTCTGCTGGAGGGAACCCACGACTTCGCGTCATTCGCGGCCAACCGGGGTCATCCTGAAAAATCTACTGTCCGAACGCTCTTTCGCGTAAAAATCCGGAAGCGCGGTTCGCTTCTGTGGTTAGAGTTTGCCGGAACAGGTTTTCTTTATCGAATGGTTCGGATGCTTACGGGAAGCCTGATCCAGGTTAGCTGCGGTCGTTCGGGCCAGGAGTGGTTCAAAGACTTGTTCGAAAACCCGGGAAAGCGAAAGACCAACTATCTGGCTCCCGCTCACGGACTGTACCTGGTGCGCGTGATCTATTAGTTACGAGTCCTCGAGTCCCGAGCGACGCAGGCGGAGCGTTAAGGCGACAAAATTGAATCCAGATAGCTTTGCAGAAGGATCTGCGCCGCAACCTGATCAATGACTTTCCTACTTTTCCGAGAATTCTTGCCCGCCGATCGCAAAGCTTTTTGCGCTTCCGCGGTTGTGAGGCGTTCGTCCCAGAGAACAATCTGGCAAGCAGGCAGAGCCTCGGTCAGCTTGCGTTTGAATTCTTCGGCCTTTTGAGCAGCTGGGCCGCGCGTACCGTCCAGCTTGAGCGGTAACCCGATAACAATTCCGCCGATCCGTTCACGTTCGGCAATCGACCGGAGCTCGGGCACTAGTCCCGGGCCGCTCTCCAGGGTGCGGAAGGGCAAAGCTACCCCCGTAAACTCATCGGATAAAGCCAACCCGACCCGGACATCCCCGAGATCGAGACCCAGCCAGCGTTCACTCATTGGAGATTCTCAGGCAGAGTGGCCACCAAGTGCTTCAGGCGCTCAACTTCGTGCCGGTTACACACCAGAATCGCATCACGAGTCTGGACAACAATCAATCCGTTCACCCCGAGCAGCGCGACATGCGCTCCGGAATCAGAGAAAACGATATTTTGCGAAGCATCCTCGGCGGTCAATTGGCAATTGGTTGCATTTTCGCCGGGAAAAGAGTCGAGATATTTGGCGATCGCCGTCCAATTCCCCACATCATCCCACTCGAAACTGGCCGGCTGCACGAGAACCCGGCGCGCCTTTTCCATGATCGCGTAATCGATGGAGATCTTGCGCAGCTTAGGAAATCTCTCGCGGACGACCTGCGCTCGATTGGGAGTATGGCGGAGGGCCGAGGCAAACTCCGCCAGATCCGGTGCATGTCGATTCAACTCGGCCAGAATCGCTTTGATCGTCCAGAGAAAGATCCCGGCATTCCAGTAAAAATTGTGGCTTCGAACAAAACTCTCCGCCAGGTCCGGATTGGGTTTTTCGCGAAAGCGCTGCACTTCGTAGATCTCGGGGCCAAGATCGGACAAGCGGCGGCCGCGTTCAATATAGCCAAAACCAGGGCAAGCCCAGGTTGGCGTGATCCCGATCGTCACGAGATCGCCGGTAGCCGAGGCAACCGAGGCAGCAGAGACGAGATCTCCACGAAAAGCGGATGCGTCTGGGATACGATGATCGGCCGGTAACACTACCATCGTCGCGCTGTCATCGCGCCCGGCGACGAGACCGACTCCAAGAGCGATGGCTGCGGCGGTATCCCGTTTGGCCGGTTCAGAGAATATGTTCTCCACCGGATGTTTGGGAAGAAGTTGCCGAACGGTGCGCTCCTGTTCCTCGTTCGTTAGAATGAGAATGTTTTCTGCAGGAAGTAATCCATCGAGCCGCGCCACCGTTTCTTCCAGGAGCGTGCGATCGCCAAATAAGCGAAGTAGTTGCTTCGGGGAGGTCTTGCGGCTGAGCGGCCAGAAACGCATGCCGCTTCCTCCGGCCAGGATTAGTGCGTATAGAGAAGTGGACACGACGGATTATAGCTGAACAGCTGAGCAGGGGACAGTCAATTGAGCGGCGGGAGCGGCGGGAGCGGTTTCAGCGGCCGGATGTAGCGCAAGAGCAGTGGGAGCTGGCAGTTGGTCGAAAGCGCACCCATTGAACAGATGTCGCGATGCCGTTCCAAAAGCCGTTGAAACAAATCTGGCAACTTTTGAAACTGTCCAGCTACATCCCTCCGCTGAAACCGCTCCCGCCGCTCCCTCCGCTCAATTGACTGTCCCCTGCTCAGTTGTTCAGCTGCCAAGCGCATCTTCCTGCAAACCGGAATCCTCCCGAATCGACCGTAAACGCCGGCGAACCCCCAAGCGTGAGCGGGGTCCGTTCACCAGGTCGACGACCACCGCGATGACCAGGGGCGCGGTGGTGAGGGCCGCAAAGACGAATATGCTGACGACCGCCGGACTACGTTTTCGTTCTTCGATCTTACTAGCCAGCAAAACGCCGAGAGCGCAGCCTATCGCCGTTTGCGACAATGAGAGCAATGCAGCCGAAGAAACGGTCAATGCGACAGGTTTACTTGGATCGGAACTCATACTGGACAGCTGACAGATGATCAGCTGTGAGTCAATCGAGCGGAGGGAGCGGCGGGAGCGGTTTCAACGGAGGGAGATAGCTGAACAGCTCAGAAGTTTCAGCTGGGATCCAACGGCTTTGAAAAGAGATGCGATGTTTGTTCGACCGATCGGCCTGAGATTGATTGTCAACTCCCGCTGCTCTCGCGCTACCTTCCGCCGCTGAAACCGCTCCGACCGCTCAAATGACTGACACCTGAAGAGCTGGCCAGCTGCCTAGAACAGCTCAGAAGTTTCAACTGAGATCCAACGGCTTTGAAAAGAGATGTGATGTTTGATCGACCGATGGGCCTTAGATTAATCGTCAACTCCCGCTGCTCTCGCGCTACCTTCCGCCGCTGAAACCGCTCCGACCGCTCAAATGACTGACACCTGAAGAGCTGGCCAGCTGCCTAGAACAGCTCAGAAGTTTCAACTGAGATCCAACGGCTTTGAAAAGAGATGTGATGTTTGATCGACCGATGGGCCTTAGATTAATCGTCAACTCCCGCTGCTCTCGCGCTACCTTCCGCCGCTGAAACCGCTCCCACTGCTCCCACCGCTCAAATGACTGACACCTGTTAAACTGGCCAGCTGCCTAGATTTCCCAGGACCAATCGCGTGGCCACGGAGCGCTCGTCTGGCTGTCGCGATTGCGTTTATCGGTAATCCGAATCTGGTTTTTTTCGTTCGTCACTAAAGAGTTCGGGGCGACGCTTTCCATCAAGAAAACATTGCCGCCAATCGTGGATCGCGCGCCAATTACCGTCTCTCCTCCCAAGATCGTCGCATTGGGGTAAATCGTTACCCAATCTTCAACATTGGGGTGGCGCTTCCCTCCCTTCTTGATCTTACCGTGTTCGTCCTTCTGAAAGCTGCGGGCCCCCAAGGTTACGCCATGATAAAGCTTCACATGCGCCCCGATTTCACAGGTCTCACCGATAACCACGCCAGTACCATGATCGATAAAGAAGTAGCTCCCGATTTTTGCGCCCGGATGGATGTCGATCCCGGTGCGGCTATGCGCCCACTCGGTCATCATCCGAGGAATGAGAGGGAGTTTTTCCTGGTAAAGAACGTGAGCCAATCGTTGGATGGCGATCGTTTCGAGGCAAGGATAGCTGACGATGATCTCTTCGTAGCTGGTGCTGGCTGGATCGCCTTCGTAAGCGGCCTCGACATCTGTTCGCAGAACATTGCGGATGGCGGGTAACTGCTGCAGCAAGTGAAGGACAACCTCGTCGGCACGGCGGCTGGGGCATTTCGGCTCCTGCACGCGCAGGCTCTTAAAGGCTTCTTCCCGCAATCGGCCGGCGACATTTAGCAGACGCTCGGAAGTGATCTGTTGGATCTCGGCATTGGCAATCGGCTCCTCATCGTGAAAGCCTGGAAAAAGGATCTGCAGCAGAAGCGCGCAGATCTGCTCGATCGCTCGCTTGGATGGCAGATTCGATCCGTCGATATTGTTGATCCCACCGATAGCGCGGTAGGAGTAGAGCACATCAGCGATCAAAGGAATAATGCGCTTCTCCATCGGCGGATATCTTAGAGCATGATCGGAGAGTTCGCTACTGCTCGAGATGGGCGCCTTGGGAGGCTCGTGTGAGAATTTGGCTGCAGGTTGCGTGAGTCCTTTGCGTGTAGTCACTGGAGAGCTTCTCCATGATCGCCGGAGCCTGATCCAGGCGGACCAGCGAGATCGTCGAGCCGCCAAAACCACCCCCGGTCAACCGTGAGCCCAGCACTCCAGGAATAGAAGCGGCGATGTCAACCAAGGCGTCGAGATGGGTTGTGCTATTCTCGAAACTTGTCCGGGAACTGGCGTGCGATTGAAACATCAGTTGCCCAAACCGTTCGACATCGCCGGCGCGCAATGCGGTTGCTCCGGCCATGACTCTTTCATTTTCGCCAGTGATGTGGAGAGCGCGCCGCGCGAGGAGTGGTTCGAGTTGGGCCGCTTTTACCTGGGCCGAAGTCACCTCCCGAAGGCTGGGCACCTCGAGAAGCTCGGCCGCTGCCATACATTCAGCGTGACGCTGGTTGTACTCGCCACCAGTCAGTTCATGTGGAACACCGGAATTGGTGATAAGAAGCCCTAAACCCGGCGCTAAGGGTATCGTCTCCACCGAGGTCTTCTGGAAATCGAGAAGGATAACGTGGTCAAGCTGTCCGAACACCGATGAGGCTTGATCTAACAAACCACTTTGCACACCAACAAACTCGTTCTCGGCGCGGCGGCAGACTTGGGCGAGAGTCATCGGATCGAGCGAAAAATCAAAAAGACGGCTCACCGCAAGACCCGTTGCCACTTCCAACGCGGCCGAGCTAGAGAGTCCGGCGCCAACCGGGAGATTAGCCGCGACCCGCAGTTCTATTCCGCTGATCGGCGCACCCATCTCGCTCAAGAATTTTATCACTCCGAGAGGGTAATTAGCCCATGATTCGCTTTTGCTTGGTGCTTTGAGGGGGAGATTCACTGCTAGAGAGCGCCCGTTGGTCTCCGAGCTAACTGCGACGAGATTATCCGGACGAGTGAGCCCGGCCACGGTCACACCTAGATGAATAGCCGCAGAAAGGACAAGGCCGCTATTGTAGTCAGTATGATTGCCCAAAAGCTCGACGCGGCCCGGGGCAAAGGAGGAAACGCGGTTAGGCATGAGCTGGATTTCTATCCATTAACGAGCGCATCTAGTCAAGCCGGCTGCGGGTGGAAGAAGCCTGACGAGCAACGGCCGGAACAGCGCCGGGTCGCTCGCTCCGCCCGGGTCGATAGCAGCACGGCTCAGCTCGGGACAAACGGTTAGTTTCAGATAATCCGAACTATCCAATCCACGGGGTTCTCATTGTTCAAGGACTCTAGACTTGCAAATGGATAAACAGGAGCATAACTTGCGCCTGTGAAATTATCTTCCTCCACTTTAAGAAAAGCGGCCGAGCTGCAGGAAAGGATCGAGCAGTTAGAGAGTCAATTGCGCGAAATATTCAAAACAGGGGAGGAGAATTTGGTAACTCAAGAGGTACGTCCTGCCGCCAGCCCGGTTCGTCGCCGCGGTCGTCGGAAGACCGAACCATCGGGAACCGTCCGCGGGCGGGGCCGGCGTTCGACTTCCCCGACTGGGCCTTTAGCGCCCGCCGTGGTGAAGGTGCTCAAGGCAAAGGGATCACCGATGGGAGTTTCCGATATTCTCAGTGGCTTGTTGAGCAACGGCTACAAGTTCAATTCGCCCGAACCAAAGAAAAACTTATTTGCGCGGATCTATCGCTTAAAAGGCGTGAAACAGGTCGGACCCGGTAGGTTTGCGGCGGCATAGTTTCTCCTCAGAAAATCGAGCGGTCGTCTTGCTTGGCTGGCGGGGTTTTCTAACGGGTTTCGGCGGTAAGATCTCAGCGCCAGATTCAAAGGACTGTTTGGTCTTTTTGTTCTCTCGCGAAGCTTTGTGCCTGCTCGACCGTGTCGATGTCGGCGACCGATTTATCGTCGCGGATGCGTTTGATGCGCGGGAAACGCAAAGCCAGCCCACTCGAATGCCGCTGGCTTACCTGGACCGAATCGAAGGCAACCTCAAGCACGATTTCGGGTTTGACCTCGCGATAACGCCCGTGCACCCGAAGAGTGGTCCGTTGAAAGTGCTCCGTCAGGTGTTCAATTTCCGCATCGGTTAATCCGGAATAGGCCTTGCCAATAGTCTCTAATTCCCCAGTCGCCTCATCGCGGACGGCAAAGGTATAGTCGCTGAGAACGTGACTTCGTTTGCCGTGACCCAGCTCTGCTCCAACCACTACGACATCGAGAGTGGCGAATTCTTCTTTCAATTTTATCCAACTGCCGCCACGTCGTCCCGGGGAGTAGACGCTGGCGGGATCTTTGATCATCAAGCCTTCGCCCCCAGCTTGACGGGCTAGCAGAAAAGCTCTCCGGATTTCCTGGGCGGAACTGACGGAAACTATTTTTGAGCGTCGCACCAGTTTGGGCAATGAAATTTGATCAAGCAGCGTACGCCGATAGTGGAGCGGTTGTTTGATCAGAATTTGGTGATCGAGTGAAAGAAGGTCAAAAGCAACGTAGATCACTGGCACATCGTTCGTTTCAAAAAGATCGAGAGTCTTTTTGCGACCCAGTCGCCTCTGCAGATCGAAAAAGGTTAGCTTCAGTCCGGCCGCATAAGCGAGGATCTCTCCGTCGAGAATCAGGTCGCGATTGAATCCGGCGCCCGCCAACTCAGGAAATTCCTGAGATATATTGCGGAGATCCCGACTGAAAATTTCAACCCGATTACCGTCAGCGTGGAGTTGAGCGCGAATACCGTCGTATTTCCGTTCAGCGTAAACTGATTTGCCGCTGAGGTCGCGAACGATCCGGGCCCAGATTGATTCGGCGCTGGGTTCCGCAATTGCGAGCATGCAGCGAAGAGGCCGGAACGGGGTAACAGTTGCCTCCCGGAGCTTCCTCTTCCTGGCCAGGGTCGCGGTCAGTCCGATATCGCTGGTGAGCATATTTGCTTCCTTCACTTCGTCCAGGTTGGCTGCGAACGCGTCCGCAATAGCTTCTTCGACCAGTCCCTCCTTCAGGCCTATGCGCAAGTCACCGGTAAGAATGCGAATGACGTAGCTGCCGCTTAAAGGCGAAAGCTGACGCAAGAGGATGGCGAGGATGTCTCCTTTGGCGAGCGGACCGGCCGCGGCCTGGATTCGCGAAAAAAAACAGCGCACGTCGAGCAAAGAAAGATCGCCACTGGTTCGGTGCAGCAAAATTTCGTAAGCGATGCGTCCAGTGTCAGCATACCCGGTCGCGATGCGGCGAAAATGAGTTTCACCCAAGCCAGAGGCCTGGAGGAGAGCGCGTCGAATCACTGCCCAGCCAACTTGTAAAACGCTTTCGCCGGAGCGCGGAAAGGCTTGTCCTGTCAAGAAAATGCTCGCAATGCTTAGTTCCTCATCGGTTAAACTCCGAAAATAGCTCGCCAGCACCGCGACCTTTTTTCGCTTACCACTGAGTTTGGCGATTTCCTCTGCGATCTGCGCCAGCTTTCCGAACCCCGCTTCCAAAGCATGATTCGTGACAACAGTGTCGACCCGTTCCGGTTGACCGACAGGAGGGTGAGACAGGGATAACTCAAGTTGGTTATCTGTCCCAAGTGCCCATGCCTCAACCCCACGACGGCGCAAGTCCGCGGCAAACTCGTGGGCAAAACCATGAACCGTGAGAACCTGCGACGGGTTGACCAGTTCGACATAGCGCAGCAGATCCGCGTAGTCCGCGTGATCCGAGAGCGGGAAAACGGCGTCGCACTGATAACGAAAAGCTGAGCCAGGATTGAGGGCCCAGCCGGTTAGCATCGCGGTACGGCGATCCCGGATACTTTGGACGAGACGAGTCTGGTTCGCCCCCGGGGGGCAGATCAGTACACTCCCGGTTTCCCTCTGGCCGGCGTACAACTCGTAAGCTGGAAGTTTGTGCCCCAGGTCCTCAAAAAGCCGCGTCAGCTGGTACACGCTCGGATGGAGCAGGATGCGCCAACCGCAGCCGCGGAGCGCGGACAGGATTTCTTGCGTCTTGCCCAATGAATATCCAAAAAGGATCGGGAGAGCTTCTTCTTCGATCGCCTCAGTGCAAAACTTCAAAAGATCGGCGATCACCAGGTCGGTGGCCGGGAAAATAAACTGGGGCAACCCATAGGTGGTTTCCATGATCAGAGTATCGGCCTGAACCCACTCGATCGGTTCCGCCGATTGCCCATGACGCAGTTTGAAGTCCCCGGTGTACAGGAGGGATGATTGGTTGAAAGCGAGCCAGAGCTGGGCAGATCCAAAGATGTGCCCGGCCGGATAAAGCACTCCTTCGGCGCCTCGATAGCGGAACGGCTGGCGGAACCGGTAGGCGTACTCGACACGGTTACCTGGTAATCTCGCCGCCATCAATTTGGCGGTGATATCCGATAAGAGTACTTCGTGGTGATTCCCGATATGATCGCTATGCGCATGGGAGACGAACGCCGCGGGGCGCTCGTCCCAGGGATCAAGCCAGAGATCCAGGTCGGGAAGGAAGATTCCGCGATCGAACCGAACAGTATTCATGGATCTACGGGACAGCTGTCCGAAAGAGGCAGTCCGTCTTTCCTGAAGATCAATGCCGGCTGGGGGGCGGCGAGGGACAAAACGGTCGCCGATAAGAAAATTAATGGAATCATCGGCCGGTTTGGGCGGTTGAATCTCTCAGGAGCCGGGCAGCCGTCACTTGACACAGGTCTGCCCGGTCGGTTCTTATGCGGCTCATGAAGAAAATGGCGCTGAGCGTTGCGGCCGGCTCCCTCTTGCTGGTGTTTTTTGCCAGGGCTGACAGCACTCCGCTGCCCATGGTGCAGGCCAACCCGCTGCCGTTGGCGTTGAGCGACGATTTTCAATTTCGCAAATTTACAATTTTTAACAACACCCCGCTGCGGCCGGGTGCGACACCCATTCCGACTCGCGAGCTCATGATCGATTTCGAGCGAAAACGGCGGTTTTGGGGCGCAATTGACGGCTCGGAGATTTTTCGACGGATCGGCCAATACTTCACTTTTTCCTGGCGAACCAAACGACGAGCAAACCTCACCTTGCGCCTGGAGTATCGGCAAAGGAATCTGCAGAACTACGTCCAAGGGCGGGAAATCTATTATCCGAATGTGAAAGGCAGTTACTATTCGGAGTTTTCCGTGGTTGGAAATGATTATCAACAGGATGGTCCAATCACTTCGTGGCGAGCGATTTTGATCGAAAATAACACAATTGTCGCGCTTTTACAGTCACGCACATGGCGCTAGGTGTCCGCTATTTGACACCGAAAGTTCGGGAAAGATATATTTGATGAAATTTGTGAGTGTACCAGCTTCCATTCTGGTCGGGGTAACCGGGAAATCAGTTCAGATCAGGGTGCAAGGCAAAGGCTCCTTTCAGAACAGCCCGGCGCTGAAAGAGTTCGCGAAGGAAATGTTCGATCGTGGACAGAGAATCTTCGTGATTGATCTGAAGATGTGTTCTGTGATGGACTCAACGTTTATGGGGACGCTGGCGGGAATTGCTTTACGCCTGCGCGAGGCAGGGTCAGGTTCGCTTCAGGTCATCAACGTGAACGAGCGTAATTACGAGCTTCTCCGGAATCTTGGTTTGAATAATCTCTTCGAGATTGGGTCGAAACCGACTGAGACCGCAGTGGGTAGTGAAGAAACGGAGGCTCTCGATCATCAGCAAGTAGTGAGTCGTTCTGATCAGGCGGAGTGTATGATCGAAGCGCATGAAGCACTCGTGGGCGCCGATCCCGAAAACCTCGCGCGATTCAAGGATGTTTTGGAGTATTTGAGGCAGGACCTGCGCACCGGTGCCTCGAACTAACTCCGTTCGATGTGGTCCTTCACCCTGATAGGACTACTCGCCCTCAGTCTATTCTTTCTCGCGGCGGTCTGCTACCGGCAGCGCAAAATGATCAGCGATCTGCGTCGGGCGCGGGAAGACCTGCAGATTGAGGAGACGCGGGTCTTCGATTTTTTGCACGGACTCGGCGAAGCGTTTTCCGAGAATCTCAAGGCCTCCGACTTACACCGGCTTATTGTCGAAGGGGCGACGCGGATTCTCGACGCGCACGGAGGCGCCTTGTATCTGTCCGGCCGCAATGGTCAGGAGCTGATTCCAGCTTTCCTCTCTAAAGACTGTCCACCGCTGGTGGAAATCCCGGACGAAGTGCTCCGGCAAAGCTCAGCGAGCGCACTTGGCGCGGAGAGTTATCTTCGTTTGCACACGGTCAAACGCGGAGAAGGGTTACTCGGCACCGTCTGGGACAAAAAGGAGCCGCTTTTTCTCTCCAGTCGCGATTGTGATCCTCGCTTGGACAATCTCAAGCACTCCGCTTTGCGCATGGATTCGGTCATGATCGGACCCTTGATTTATGGCGGGCAAAGCCTCGGTGTTCTCGCGGTGGCAAACGGCCCGATGAGCACTCCGTTTTCGCCCTCGGATTTCGTCGTCTTTCAGTCGATCGTCGAACAGTCGGCTTTCGCGCTGTACAATGCGATGGTGTATCTGGAGGCGGGAGAAAAAAGGCGGATCGATCGAGATTTGCAGGTTGCTCATGACATTCAGAGAATCCTGCTGCCAAACAGATCCCCGGAAATCCCCGGATATGAAATTGTTGGCGTTAATATTCCCGCCAGCCAGGTGAGTGGAGATTATTACGACTACATTCCGGTGGACGAAAGCCGGCTGGGGGTTGTTATCGCCGACGTTTCGGGAAAAGGAGTTCCCGCCGCGCTGATCATGGCCATGTGTCGAAGCGTCCTCCGCGCAGCTGCAGAGGCAAATCCCTCGGCGGCCAGGGTTTTGCAGCTGGTCAATCGACAACTGTATCCCGATATTCGCGAGGACATGTTTATCAGTATGGCCTATTCGGTCCTGGAGAGGGCAGGGAACGAAATCGTTCTAGCGCGGGCCGGCCACGACGCGCCGCTGCTCTTTCGAGCCGCTGACCGTTCGGTGACGCGGATCAACCCGCCGGGTCTGGCCCTGGGAATTGACAGTGGGGACGTTTTCGATAGGGTAACCGGCGATTTCCGGGTACGCCTCGAGCCAAATGATTGCTTTGTATTTTATACCGATGGCGTGACCGAAGCACTGGATACGAATGGCTTAGAATTCGGGATAACAAGGCTGATCGAAGTGATTCAAGCCAGCGCTGCGGACGGAGCGCCCGCCGTGGTGAACCGTGTTACCAGCGAAGTGAAAGCCTTCGGCGGCGGTCAGCCTCAAACCGACGATATTACCTTGATCGTGATTCGGAAATTATGAGTAGACCGAAAGATAAATTTGATGTGATCGGCACTGAGTTCGAGGCCGGTCCGGACGACGAACCGGTGGGCTCTGCGGAAGAGAACTCCGAGATTGTCGAGCTGCGCCGGAAAGTCGCTGAGTACCAGGATCGAGCCTTGCGCGCCATCGCCGAACTGGACAACTACCGGAAACGGGTTGCTCGCGAAAAGGAGGATTCCGTTCGTTACGCCAATGCCGGTTTCCTGGAGCGGTTGCTGCCTATTTTGGACAATTTTGAGCTTGGGTTGCAGGCTGCGCGCTCAGGCAACAGTAACTCGGCTGTCCTGGATGGAATGAGCATGGTTTATAAACAGCTTCAGGATTTTTTAACCGCCTCCGGTGTCGAGTCCATTGAGGCTGAAGGCCAGCGTTTTGATCCGAAAGTGCATGAGGCGATTGCCCAGGAAGAGCATCCTGAGCTGGAGGAAGGAATGGTAGTACGGCAACTGCGCCGCGGCTACAAACTTCGTGATCGGTTGATCCGCCCGGCGAATGTCATCGTGGCGAAAGCACCCGCTGGCGAAACTGCAAACGAGCGTGAGGGATAGATGATGGCAACAAAACGCGATTATTACGACGTCCTGGGCGTCGATCGCAACTCTTCGACGGAGGAGATAAAAAGGCATACCGCAAATTGGCGGTTCGATTTCATCCCGACAAGAATCCCGGTGACCCGGCCGCCGAAGACAAGTTCAAGGAACTTGGCGAAGCATACGAGGTGCTGATCGATGAGCAAAAGCGCGCTGCTTACGACCGGTACGGACACGCCGCTTTTGCCGGGGGGGCCGGTCGTTCAAGCGGCGGGTTTGGCGGAGGTTTTCACGATCCTTTTGACATTTTCCGCGAGGTCTTCGGTATGGGTTCTGAGGGTGGGGCGGGAGGAGGGATTTTTGATCAGCTCTTTGGCACGAGCGCCGCTCCGCGCGATCGCAGCGGGCGGCAACGAGGCTCGGATCTCCGCTACGATCTGCAAATTAGTTTAGAGGAAGCAGCTTTTGGGGTTGAGAAAGAGATTGACCTGCTCAAGCACGAAGTCTGCTCCGCATTGCCACGGATCTGGAGCCGAGGCTGGCTCGAAAGCGGCTACTTGTCCGACTTGTCAGGGACGAGGCCAAGTGATAACCGCGCGCGGCTTTTTCCAGGTGTCGCAGACTTGTCCCCGCTGTCGCGGTACCGGTCAGGTGATCGAGCGCCCCTGCCGCGATTGCGGCGGTGACGGTCGGCTCGAGAAGCGATCTCGGATCAAACTGAAGATTCCCGCCGGCATTGATGACGGCGCCCGTTTGCGATCATCGCGCAATGGTGAGGCCGGCGTCCGCGGGGGTTCTCCCGGAGACCTTTACGTTGTTATTCATATCCGTGAACATGAGATCTTTACCCGGGAAGACGACGACCTCTATTGCGAAGTGCCGGTGTCTTTTGCGACCGCGGCGCTGGGAGGTGAGGTAAAGGTCCCGACCTTGGAAGGTCAAGCGCTGCTCCGCATTCCAACGGGCACTCAGAGCGGCACGCAGTTTCGGATTCGCGGTCATGGAGTGGCTAACATGGATAGCCGAAGCCGAGGAGACCTGCGGGTGCGGGCCATTGTCGAAGTGCCGACACGTTTGAATTCCGAACAGCGCCGCAAACTCGAAGAGTTTGCTAGCTCCTGCGGAGAAGACAATAGCCCGATGCACAAATCGTTTTTCGAAAAGGCTAAGGAGTTTTTTCGCTGACCGTTCACCGCTTCTATATCGCTCCGGCCGATTGGAAATCGACGGCCTTGGCGCTGACCGGTCCGCAAGCACATCATTGCGCGGACGTGCTCCGATTGCCGATGGGCGCACGCGTAGTCGTGTTTGACGGCGAGGGTACGGAAGTCACAGCCGAGATTACTGACCTGGCCAAATCTACCGTTTTTCTCAAGTCGGTGTTGACCAACCGAAGTCCTCGTTTGCCCTATCGGTTAATCCTCGCGCAGGCTTTGCCAAAGGGAAAACAGATGGACATGATTGTTCAGAAAGCGACTGAGCTTGGTGTCTCGACGATCATCCCTTTGCTCTCGGAACGCACGGTTATTCAGGTTGACTCGGGCGAGGAGGAACACAGAGCAGTCCGTTGGAAACAAATCGCAATCGAAGCGGCCAAGCAATGCGGTCAGAACTGGCTGCCGGAGATGCGCCGTCCAGTTCGACCGAAAGCGTTTCTTACTGACCCGGAGCCGTGCGATGTCGCATTCATCGGTTCGCTCCAGGATGATGCGCGGGAATTTCGACTCGCCTTTGCCGAATATCGCGAGCGGAACAACGGGAAGAGCCCGGCGTCGGCGATGATGTTAATCGGTCCGGAGGGGGATTTTACGCCCGCCGAATTGGCCTTGGCCAGGTCGGCTGGCTGTATCCCGGTATCGCTTGGACCAATTGTTCTTCGCACTGAGACCGCAGCCATTTTCAGCCTGAGCGTACTTTCCTATGAGCTGAGAAATGCCGAGAATTCCCGGCAGCGTCGGTAAGGGAAGTTCGGGGAAGTCAGGGAAGTTCAAGTAAGTCGGGTCAGCGGCTGCCCCGAGCTTGTCTTGCGATCGCTTTCGCAGAGCGGATCAAAACAATTCTTTCAGGAAAGGAATCAGTAAAGGCATACGCTTTCTCTGCCCGATCAGCTCCCCTGACCTTCCCTGAAACTTCCCCGACCTTCCCCGAATTTCCCTGAATTTCCCTGAACTTCCCCGAACCGAAAGCCGGCGCTGGACAACTCCTCAGTCGTAAGGCAATAGTTTCGCGGTTCCTGCTCCGGCGATTGGCAATCGGCCCGGCTGATATGAATGACGTTTTGCACAAAGCGACGGTTCTCGTTTTGAACCGAAATTGGCAGGCGATCGATGTGAAAACGCCTGCACAAGCCTTTTGCATGATGGCAAATGGCAACGCCACGGCTCTCGATATTGAGGACGCTGGCGATATGCGTCCAGTCCGTTGGGTGGAATGGCTCGGATTGCCTGTCCGCGAAGAAGATTACTCGGTGCGAACCGTCCGCGGTGGAGTCCGGGTTCCGACCGTACTTGTACTTGCCCGGTACAATAAGGTGCCGCGGCGCCGCCCGAAGCTTTCGACCAAAGGCATTTGGGAGAGGGATGGCGGGAAATGCCAGTATACTGGAAGGAAACTGGCCCCTCACGAAGGCAACATTGATCATGTCGTTCCTCGGTCTCGAGGTGGCACGACAACGTGGGAGAACTGTGTTCTGGCCGATAAAAGGTGAATAGCCGCAAAGGCAATCGCTTGCCGGAAGAGATCGGTTTGCAGCTTAAGAAAATGCCGGAAACACCACGCGAACTGCCGGTGACCTACTTCATCCGAAACGCACACAATGTGCGCGACTGGGATCATTTCCTGGTGCATGTGGCCTAGCGCGCCGTCTCCTATATAGCGATGACGATCCCTAAGGATTGATGAGCGATGCAGGCTCTGACGTGCGATTACCACACTCATCCGCAAGGTCACCGGGTAGTGCCTTACTCGCTGGAATTGCTGCAGCCCTGGATCGATCAGGCGCGCCAGAAGGGTATTGTCAGTCTCGCTTTTACTGACCACGATCGGTATCTCGCGGGCATCGATTTCGAGGTTATTGATCAAGTACGGGAACGAAATCCGGACGTGCAGATCCTGGCCGGTCTCGAGTTGGACAATGATCCGGTGACTTCGGTTGCCGGGCATCGTTGGGTCGAAAAGAACTGGGATCAATTGGATTTTGTGCTTGGCTCTGTCCACTACTTGCCTGGGGAAACGCGAGATGTTTGATGCCGCTGACCAAGCCGGCCAAATCGAGGCACGGGGCGCCGACCGCGCTTACGCGGAGTATCTTGACGAACTGGAGAAATTAATCCGCCGGGGCCGCATCGATTGCCTCGCGCATCTCGACCTAGTGAAAATCCACGGACACAGAGTGCAGCAAGGCGATACCGTCGCCCTGTTCCGTCCCATTTTGGAATTGGCAAAGCAGTCTGGACTGGGAATAGAAGCAAGCACGGCGGGCTGGCGAAAAAAGGTGAGGGAACAATACCCGGCCGCTACTCTGCTTGCGCAGGCGGGTCGTTTGGGTTTACCGATCACGACTGCTTCAGACGCCCACTCCCACATGCAGGTTGCGGCGGACTACGATCGGCTTTCCGCAGTGCTTTCGGGAAATGTAGGCGAGACGGTAAAGTATTGGCGGCACCGGCCTATTTCGCCTCTCCCTCAAAGCTGAAATTCGATCTGAATGGATCCCAGATATGGGCCGTATCTTGCTCCGGTGGCTGCCTTGCCGTCGAAGTATGCTGAACCAGGACCTGCTCGGATTGGCCATGTTGCACCGCGCGATTGTAGGTCAGCACGCCTTGGAGAAGCGCTTGAGCGAGCAATTGCCGGTAGGTCGGACTCGCAATCCGCGCACAATCCTGCGCATTGGTCAGAAAACCGCCTTCAATCAGGACGGCTGGGATCGTGACATCGCGCAGGACCACAAATCGCGCGCGCTTGATGCCGCGATCGGGGGCGCCGGTTCGTATGATCAACGCCCCGTGCATCGCCGTAGCCAGAGCGATGTTCTCGGCGTCGCAACTGTTCCCGGCCGCTGGTTGAAAATCCGCAAAGGTCAAGAAAGGATCATTGGTGGAAGGCACTCCCCGCAGCGCCAGACAATAGGTCTCAATACCCCCAGCTTCCGGGTTGATCCCGAAATTAAAATGGATGCTGATGAAAAGTGCGTTGGTTTGGTGACTGGCAAAAAAGGCTCTCAGCTCAAGCGGAATGTAAACATCCGAGGCTCGGGTCATACGCACAATGAAACCTGCGTTGGCGAGTAACTCTCGCGCGCGCAGGGCGACATCGAGTGCGAAGGTCTTCTCGTTGCCCAGAAAGCTTAGGGCCCCTTGATCAAAACCGCCGTGGCCGGGATCCAGCACGACAGTGGTGACCGGAGCCGTCTGCAGATGGGCGGGCCGGAGCACCGGGTCGACAATTTTACTGAGATCCATCCGTGAAATAAGGACTTGGTTGTCCGCGCGAAGGATCGGAAAATTCAGCACGAATTTCAGACCATTGAGATAAAGGTAACGCGAGCCGTCCGCAGTCTGGAGTTGCAGGTTGGGGCCGGACAAGAGCACGGCATCGTTAGAGTAATCGGACTTCGAGAAGCCGTAGAACCGCGCGACGTCGCTGAACGGGATGTAATCCCGCCCGTCCTGTTTAGTCAATGTCCAATTGAAACCGAGAAGCCTGGTTCCAAGAAGCAGCAGGCAGCCGATGCAAACCAGGCAACGACGCATTAAGGTGTGAGGATGCGCGGGTCAGGCCGGGAGATCAAGGGAAATGAGACGATGCCTTCTTGCCATCGATCCGATCTCATCCCATGTTCCGCTTCCCATGAATTCTGAAATTTCGACAGCCTACGACCCGCGCGCTGTCGAGAGCAAATGGTACGATGCGTGGCTGACGCACGAAGATTTCCGGGCGGATGCAGCTTCGCCCAAACCACCGTATTCAATCGTGATCCCTCCGCCGAATGTGACGGGAGTGCTGACGCTCGGTCACGTTTTGAACACCACGATTCAGGATATCCTCGCGCGCCGTGCCCGGATGCTGGGAAAAGAGGTGCTCTGGCTGCCCGGGGTCGATCATGCGGGAATCGCCACGCAGACGGTGGTAGAGCGCGAGCTGCGCAAGCAAGGAAAGACCCGGCGCGAAATCGGACGAGACGCCTTCGTCCAGGCCGTCTGGCAATGGAAGGAAAAACAAGGCGGCATTATTATCGAACAACTCAAGAAGCTCGGGTGCTCTTGCGACTGGTCGCGTCAGCGTTTTACCATGGATCCGGAGTACTCGCGGGCAGTGCGTCAAGCCTTCATCGATCTGTACGGTAAGGGACTGATTTATCGGGGAAAACGCATGGTGAACTGGTGCCCAGCCTCGCTGACCGCGCTGTCTGACGAGGAAGTCATCGCGACACCAACCAAGGGAATTCTTTATTTCATGCGCTATGAGGTGGTGGAGGAGCCCGGCGTGTTTCTGGAAATTGCGACGACTCGTCCGGAGACCCTGATGGGTGATACTGCGGTTGCGGTAAATCCGCGTGATCCTCGCTACCAGAGGTTCATTGGACAACATAGCTGGAGACCTTTTCCACGCGCGCAAATTCCGATTATCGCTGACGAGGCGATCGATCCAGAGTTTGGTACGGGCGTCTTGAAAGTGACGCCGGCACACGATGCGGCCGATTTTGCCATTGGCCAGCGACACCAGCTCGCGATCCTCGACGTGATGAATCCGGACGGCACGATGAACGAGCTGGCTGGAGGTGAGTTTGTGGGTCTGGACCGGTTCGAGGCCCGAACTGTGGCCGCCGACAAACTGCGCGAACTTGGCCTGTTGATCCGCGAAGAACCCTACGAGAATAATGTGGGTTACAGTGAACGCGCCGGGGTTCCCATCGAACCGAGGTTAAGTGAGCAATGGTTCCTGCACTATCCACAAGCGGATCGAGCATTGGCCGCGGTTGAATCTGGCCGCGTTCATTTCCGCCCGGAACGCTGGGTCAAAGTTCTCCAGCATTGGATGGAGAATTTGGAGGATTGGTGTATCAGCCGCCAACTCTGGTGGGGTCATCAAATCCCTGTTTGGTATTCGAAGAAAGATCACGCAAAACTGCACGTGGCCACAAAGCCACCGGCGGATCCGGAAAATTGGGAACAGGATCCTGACGTGCTCGACACCTGGTTTTCTTCGTGGCTCTGGCCTTTCGCCACCATGGACGAGGAAACTCGCCGAAAGTTTTATCCCACGCAGGACCTGGTGACCGCGCCAGATATCATATTTTTGTGGGTCGCGCGCATGATCATGGCGAGTCTCGAGTACACAAATCAAGAACCTTTTGCGAACGTGTTCTTTACGGGGATCATTCGCGACGCCGAAGGGCGAAAGATGTCGAAGAGTCTGGGTAATTCTCCGGACCCGCTCGAATTGATCGATAAGTACGGAGCGGACGGGTTGCGATTTGGTTTGCTGCGGATCGCTCCCCATGGGCAAGATATCCGCTTCGACGAAAAACAAATCGAGGAAGGGCGTAACTTCGCGAACAAACTGTGGAATGCCTGCCGGTTTCGGCAGTTGCAAGGAGGGCGGACTGCGGGCATTCAGCCGGGCCAGAAACTGTCACCGTATTCGTCATGGATTATCGATCGTTTGCAACGCACGATTGATCGGGTGGAAGGGGGGTACGCTAATTACCTATTCACCGACATCGCGCAGGCTCTCTACGAGTATGTCTGGAGCGATTTCTGCGACTGGTATCTTGAAGCCTCCAAGAGCGAGTTACAAAGCGGTTCAACCGAAATCCGGGAAAATTGTCTGGCCGTCATCGATACGGTGATTTCCGTGATCCTGCGTTTACTGCACCCCTTCATGCCGCACTTGACCGAGGAGCTGTGGTTCCGGATGGAGTTCGGCTCTGGTACCATCCAGACGGCCTCTGTGACAAGTTTGAAGGTCCCGGTCAGCGTCGACCAGTCGGACGTTGAATTTGCCCGCGACATCTTCGCTTCGGCCACTCTGGCGAGAAATCTGCGCGCTGAATTTCAAGTTCCATCTAATCGCAAAGTTCGCCTGATCATGAAACCGGCCAGGGATGCTGATTACACCGTGCTGGCCCGGCTCATTAATGCCGATCCGTTGGACATCAACCCCGGGTTTACCGGACCACCAGGGATGCCGGTCGCCCTAACGCGGGTTGGCGAAATCTATCTTCCGCTTGAGGGCCTCATCGATCTGGGGGCGGAACGCACTCGCCTCGGAAAGGAAATCAGCAAGCTCGAGACCGAACTGGAAACGGTTCGCAAGAAGCTGGGTAACCTGAGCTTCGTCGAGCGCGCACCTCAAGCCGTGGTCGAAGAGCATCAGCGCCGGGAACAGGAGTTTCTCAGCCGCCTGACCCAGGTAAAAGGACGGCTCGCCGCACTGGACCAATTGAGGTAGAATGCTACGGCCAATATCAGTGCTAGTGCCTGTTGTGCGCCATAAGACCTAAGCAAACTCCGTACTTCGCCTGCTTTCCCTCACGACCTTGTTTTCCTGGCAGGATTCTTTGCAACGCTTCTTTTAGATCTTTCGGTGTTTTCGTTTTCCTGCCGATATGTCGAAGATTTTGAACAACGATTTGGTTGTAGCTAGGCCACGCTGTGGTTCCGTCTAAAGATGCAGGTTCCTGGATTACGCAGTTCGTTCGAGAAAGTTGGCGCTATTGTCTTCTTTGGCCGGATGCTGGATAAGATCCGGCTCAACGCTGATGGTAAATTGCCGTCAGGCTACAATCTTGGCACGGCTGACCGCACCTTTTTCGATGCACGATGCACCGCGTTTCTCGGAGTGGAGTACTCAGCGCTCGTCAAGCGAGTTCTGGATGGCGGTTCCGATGAAGAGGTCTTGGCTTGGTGCTTTCAGCAGGGGAGACAACCAAGTGCCGAGGAGGTCGAAGTGTGGAATGAGTTTATGATTAAGCGTGGGCTGCGGGACGTGTCCAGTGCAGAGCTCGAGCGAGTGAAGAAGGATCACGGATTCGCGGATCGACACGACATTCAAACGTGGTTTGATTTTCATCGAGCGGATGAAGGGCAGGCTTAATGTCGCAACATCTCGAAAAAATTCTCGCGCACGCCGAACGTAAGCTGGTTGTGGAGGGAAGAGGTTTCCTGCGGGAACGGTTGGCGCTCTACAAAAAATTTCTCAAGCTGGAGGAGCACCGGCTCCGGCTGAAGCACTATTCCGGGGCGGGCGGACTGGAAATTGTGCGCGACCGGGCAAACTTGCTCGACGTTGTGCTTCGGCATCTCTTCGAGGGCGCGCTGGAGCACTCGCTCTACGCTGACCAAACTCCGCCTTTCTCGCTCCTGGCAATCGGCGGGTACGGCAGAGGAGAGTTGAACCCCTACAGCGACGTCGACATTCTTTTTCTGCACGATCAGACGAAATTTTCCGCACAGGCTGCCGCTGTCGTCGAGCAGATCCTTTATATGTTGTGGGATAGCGGGTTCAAGGTCGGACATGCCACCCGATCCATCAGAGACGCGATCCACCTGGCTAACAGTGATGTTTTGACAAAAACGTCGCTCCTCGAGTCGCGTTACCTCGCCGGGGACCGCCGCTTGCACGCCAAATTCCGAACCCAGTTTTTCGAACACTGTGTGCGCGGGCAGGTAAATCGCTATCTATCCTGGCGGCTGGAAAACCAGGAAGAGCGGCACCGGAAATACGGTGGTTCGGTGTTTATGCAGGAACCAAACGTCAAGAATGGCTGTGGCGGACTGCGAGACTACCACAACATGCAATGGATTTCGTATTTCCGGGAAGGACAGATGAGCACCGCCAAGCTGGTAGAGGTCAAGTACATCAGCGAGAGCGACCGCCGCGCCATCGATCGAGCTTACGATTTCCTGCTCCGTGTTCGGACGGAGCTCCACTACCTGACTGGCCGTCCAGCCGACGTTGTGAGTCTCTTTTTCCAGGGACAGATCGCCAACAAGTTTGGCTATCCGCAAAAAAACATTTTGCGGCGAAGCGAAGAGTTCATGCGCGATTACTACAAGCATGCGCGGATGATTTACTTGATTGCACAATCGGTCACGGAACGTTTTCTGTTACCGATCGATCTGGAAAGTGATCGGCGGCCGGTTTTTGGCTTCCTGGCCAAGCGGAAACTCAAAACCGAATACTTCGATGGATTTTATAGCCGCACCGTTTCCATTTTCTTCGAGAATCGCGAAATCTTTCATCGGGATCCTTTTCGCCTGATGCGCGTTTTCCTCTATGCGCAGCAACGGGAGCTCCGGCTGAGTCCCGAGCTGCAACAACTCATTCGACGACGGACCCGGCTGGTGAATCGCACGTTTCAGTATGCCCGAGCCGCCCGGGAAACGTTTCAGGCGATTCTGTCGCGCAAAGGACAGGTGGGCCGGATCCTACGGATGATGCATGAAGTGGATTTTTTGGGCCGATACATCCCGGAGTTTGGAGAATTAACCTGCTTGGTGCAGCACGAGTTCTATCATAGTTATACGGCCGATGAGCACACTTTGGTCTGCCTGGAAAAGCTTGATTCTCTGATCGACACGAGAGATCCGAAACTGCTCGACTATCAAAAGCTCTTCCAAAACCTGGAAGATCCTTATGTGCTCTACCTGGCACTGCTCTTGCACGATACTGGCAAAGCTTCCGGCGCCCGCCATCATTCGGAAGCCAGTGCGCTGAATGCGCAAAAAGTGGCGGCACGGCTGCAACTTTCGCCGGAGCGGCGGCGACGGTTAATTTTTCTGGTCGATCATCACCTGACCATGTCGGAACACGCGCAGCGGCGCAATCTCGAGGACCCAGCGACTATCGCGGACTTTGCCGACATTGTGCGGACGCAAGGAAATCTCGACAGCTTGATGCTGGTCACCCTGGCCGATGGTAAGGGAACGAGCGGTCAGAACTGGTCGGATTGGAAAGAGTCGCTCGTTTGGCAGCTCTATCATTCCACGTCGAGTTATCTGCACAGTGCCGAGGAGTTTTTCGCGCATCGCCGCATCGAACGAGAGGGACTTCGCCAGGCGGTTGCCAAACGAATGGCGCGAGACTTCGCCGAAGAGATCGAAGTCCATTTCAATTGCATGCCGGACCGATATTTCCAGAGCCACAACGTTAATGAGATAGTCGGCCATATTCGTCTGTTTCGCAGTTTTCTGGAGACGCGCGCCAGCGATCCGGCCAACGCGTTGAGCGCCAGTATCCGTTGGCACAGCAAACCGGACCAAGGACACAGCGAATGCTGGATTTGCACTTGGGATCGCGCGGCCCTTATGGCCAAGACTGCCGGTTCTTTTGCCACCGCTTCGATCAACATCCTGAGTGCCGACGCTTACACCCGGACCGACAATCTGGCCTTGGGAATTTACCGGGTTTGCGACACGAATTTTCAGGCCGTTGATGAGTTGCGGGAGCAAAAAAATGTCGAGAATGTTTTAAGCAAAGCCTTGCTCAAACAGGACTTCGATTTCGGTTCGCTCCTGGCCAAGGCGCGGCGGCGAACGGCTTTCCGCCTGCCGCCAGAACTTGAGTTCCCGACAAAACTCGTCATTTCCAATGATATACACCCGGCCTATACGGTGATAGACCTCCAGGCGACTGATCGACTCGGTCTGCTCTACGATGTGCTCGGTTGCTTGTGGCGGGTCGGCATCAACATCGTGCATTCCCGGATCGCGACCGAAAAAGGAGCTGCTTTTGACAGCTTCTACGTTACCGACTTCGAGGGAAAAAAGGTGTTCGAGGAGGCGCGGTTGGATGAATTACAACGAGACCTTCTACGCGCGGCGACCGGGTATGGATAATGACCGATGACCGATGTGCCAATTACCGATGGCCGATGACGGATGGCACTAACACTGACCTCGCGCTGCCCGGATGCACTTCTTTCTGCAACAGGTCCTTCGTTACGCTCAGCGGCACAGGCTGCTGGCGATCATGAACGTCCTGAGCATCGCTCTGGGGGTCGCGGTCTTTCTCGCCGTCCAGATTGCTAACCGTAGCGCGGTGAGCGCTTTTGAGGCCGGCATCGATCTTGTAGCTGGACGAGCCCAACTCGAGGCGCGCGGCGACATCCCCGACCACTTGTGGCCTCACCTGCGCAAAGTGCCCGGCGTGACCGCCGCTACCCCTTTGGTTGAGGGGACGGTTACGTTGCCCGATTTTCCCGGCGAGTATCTGCACGTGATCGGTCTGGACCCGTTCACCAATGGTCCGTTTGCAACCTTCAAGATCAAGGACTGGGGCCTCGCCGCGGATGGTCAAGACTGGTTCGGTAATCCGCGGTCGATCGTGGTTCCCACCCGCTTTGCAGAAGAGCGTCACCTTAACAAAGGAGATCCGCTTCGGGTGACGCTCAACGAGCGTACCGTTGATTTAAAGATTACGGCCATTCTTGATTCGCCACAGCTCGATGCGCATCTGGCGGCCATGGATATCGGCTGGGCTCAGGAATTGTTTGGAAAATCTGGCCAGCTGACCGCCGTGCTTTTCCGCTTGGCCGACCCGAAAAACCCAGAAGCGGTGCAAGCGGCGATTCGCCGGTTGTTGCCTGCGGACGTCGCTGTTCAACCTCCGGACCAGCGAAACGTTCAGGTGGCGAAAATGCTGGGCGGATTCCAACTCAATCTGACCGCTTTGAGTATGGTTTCGCTGCTGGTCGGTCTCTTTCTGGTATACAACACGATCACTGCTTCAGCCGTTCGCCGGCAGCACGAGATCGGGATCTTGCGATCGATCGGGATGAGTCGCCGACGCATTCAATGGTTATTCCTGAGCGAAGCGGCATTCTACGGTGTCGTTGGGTCTGCGCTCGGCTGCGTTCTGGGACTGGCTCTCGCCAATTATCTGGTGGAGATCGTCGCGCGAACGGTCACGAACCTGTACATCCTGACCAGGGTAGAGCATCTTTTTATTCCATTTTTTGAGCTGCCTTTCGTCTTTGCGCTGGGTATTGCAGCAGCGCTCGCTGGCGCCTGGTTTCCAGCCCGCGCGGCCGGTAATCTGCCGCCGTTGGAAGCATTGAGCCCTGGGTTCGGTCCGACGAGGCCCCGCTGGAGAGATCTTCTCTGGATTCTGTTGAGTCTCGTCTGCGCCGGCGCCGCCTTGCTCTGCGGAATGATTGCTTTGTCAGGTTTCCGAATCGCCGGATTTGCCTCGGCGTTTTTTGTGCTGGCCGGATCATGCTTTCTCGCGCCCAGCGTTACGCGGTGGATCGGCATCGGCGTGGCACGACTGGGGGCCCTGCCGCGCGTGGTTCGCCTGGCCGGAAACAATTTCTCTCGTTCCGTAAACCGTCACGCCATCGCCGTGGCCGCCGTCAGCGCGGCCGTTGCGATGCTCGTAAGCGTATCCATTATGATCTATTCGTTTCGGATCACGGTGACGCGCTGGGTTGACCGCCGTCTGGTCGCGGACATCTTTTTGTCACCGGCTTCCAATGAGATTGTCGGATTCGAAAATTACCTTGCTCCCGGGCTGATCCGTTTTCTTCGCACGGTGCCGGGAGTCGCTTCGCTCGATTTTTTCCGTGATATCGAGGTTCGCTGCAACGGTGAGCCGACGTCCCTCGGCGTGGTGGTTGGATCGGAACATAACGTGCCGGAATTTGTCGGCGGAAATAACCGGCAAAAGTATCAGAATTTCTTTGATCGCGACACGGTGATCATCTCAGAACCTCTGGCCACACGGAGGCATCTCCGGTCGGGAGAGAAATTGACGATTACCACTGCGGAAGGCGATCGCTCATTCCTCGTGCAAGGTATTTTTTACGATTACACCCGGGACGCCGGTCTGGTGCTCATGCAGGCAGCCAACTTCCAGCGCTATTGGCATGACGATCGGTATAACTCCCTGGCGATCTATCTGCAGCCCGGCAGTTCGGTTGACCAGACGATCGCATACATCCGCGAGCACTATCCGGGTTCCGAGTATTATTCCATTCGATCCAATCGAGATCTGCGTGCGCTAATCGCAAAGATTTTCGACCAAACCTTCGCGATTACCTATATTCTCCGGGTCGTGGCCATGATCGTAGCGATCAGCGGAATTACCTTGAATCTGATCGTCCTGATCAAGGAACGCGAGCGCCAGACGGGGATGCTTCGGTCGATCGGACTTTCTCAAGCCCGTCTGGGGTTACTGGTTCTGAGCGAGTCTGGACTGGCTGGCGTGGGCGCAATCTTGCTCGGTCTGGTCGGCGGCATCGGATTGGCCTACGTTTTGACGGAGGTGATTAACAAAGCGTTCTTTGGCTGGACGCTTCCCTTAGCCTGGCCGCTCCGGGAGTTGCTTACCATTCCGCTCCTGCTCTGGCCGATCGCTCTGCTCGCCGGCTTGTTTCCTGCTTGGCAGGCGGCTCAGAAGCCCGTGATCGAACTGATTCGCGAGACGCAATGATGGAGACGAGTGGGCGAGTGGGCGAGTGGGCGAAAGGACAAATGACCGGGATTTCAAATGAGCGAGTGAGTAGGGACTTACTTGTCGCATCGCTCTTCCATTGGAAACTTATCAACTCCACCGACCCAGTCGCGCACTCGCCCTTTCGCCGATTCGCCCTATCGCCCATTCGCGCTTTCACATTCTCGGCTGGTCGGCTGAACTGTTGGCCCGTTTTCCTTGCTGCCATCTTCCTCAGCCTCCTTCAACCGCCGGCTCGTGCGCAGCAGTTCGATCGCGACGGCTGGCAGTTGGCGGAACCGAATTACCATTTCCGGTTTCCCGAAGATTACGCCGCTCACTTCAGTTACCGAACCGAGTGGTGGTATTTTACCGGAAACTTGCGCGCCACTGGTGGGCGGGAATTCGGTTATCAACTGACTTTTTTCCGATACGGCTACTTACCGCCGAGCAGGCGTGGATCGATCGCTTCGCCATTTGTCATGGCCGATCTGAAATTTGCCCATTTTACGGTAACTGACGTGCAGGGGAAACAGTTTCATGCGGCCGCATCGGTGAGTCGCGGGGCGTTCGGCGAGGCTGGTTTTGCCTCAGTACCGCGCCTCGCCTGGATTAAGGACTGGCACGTTGATTTCGACGGTAACTTCCATCTTGCGGCGGATGAGAAGGGTTATGCGATCCAGCTTTCTCTGCGCCCGGTGCGGCCGCCCACCTTGCAAGGCGAAAACGGCTTTAGCAGAAAAGCGGTCGAGCCGCGGCACGCCTCAGAGTACTACTCAATTACCCGTCTGGAGACATACGGCATCGTGCGGATCGAGGGTAAAAATTACGACGTGACTGGCACCTCATGGTTTGATCGAGAATGGGCCACGAATCAGCTCACTGCGGAACAGCTAGGCTGGAACTGGTTTTCAATCCAACTCTCGGACGGAACCGATCTGATGCTCTACCAGATGCGCGACAAAGGAGGGCGGATCGATCCGGCGTCCAGTGGAACTATATCGCGAGCCGATGGAACGAGTTGCCAGCTGGGTGAACGCGACTTCGCGCTTCAGCCGACCCGCTTTTGGATCAGCCCGACGAGCAAAGCCCGGTACCCGATCGGATGGCAGTTGAGAATCGACCGGCTTGACTTGATGCTCGATCTCTCCACCCCGGTGCCGAACCAGGAACTGAATGTAGGAGTGCGTTATTGGGAAGGTTGTATCCGGACCAAAGGTGAGCTGCAGGCGAAACCAGTCTTGGGCGAGGGCTATCTTGAGCTGACGGGCTACGAAGGATCGCTTCCGGGTCTGCGCTGAAATAGTACCGTGCCAGAGAAGAGATCTTCTACTGCCACAGGCTAAACAAAGTTTAGTTTGCTAAAATCGCGACCCAGGACTTGCAGCGCAGGCGCCTTCAGCCAATGAGCGAGAATGGTCGCATAGACCGCGCGAAAATCGGTGTTGTAATACAGGTCGCCGGCGTCAAGATGATCAAGGCCGGGTTGCTTCCCGTAGAGTCCGGGTTTGATGGCGCCTCCGGCGAGGAACATCGGCGCGGCGGTGCCGTGATCAGTTCCTTTGCTGGCGTTTTCTGCCACGCGGCGACCAAACTCGCTAAATGTCATGACCAAGACCCGATCGAAAATGCCTTTTGCTTTGAGATCCTGGCAGAAAGCCGCGAGCGCGTCCGCCAACTCGCCCAGTAGCCGATTGTGCGTGCGGAGCTGGCCTTGATGCGTATCGAAGCCGCCTTGGCTCGCATAGTAGACCCGCGTAGGGAGTCCCCCGGCGATCAACCGTCCGATCATGGAGAGGTCGCGCCCGAGCCGGGACGCGGGATAACTAACATCCGGCTTACTGCGATTGAGGACGGCCGAGATCTCTGCGGTGCTCACCTGCACGTCCAGAGCAGCGCGTTGCAGATACTCTAATGGTGAGAGTCCGGAGAGATTCTTTCCGCCGATCGCGCCGATCGAATCGCCGCTCATTCCGGCTCCTTCAAGACCGTTCATCTCCTCAAAGAGTTGTTCATCGGAATGATTGTTCTCATGCCGAAAACCATATCGCGGACCTTCCAGGACTACGCCGGTGGGATTGCCGGAGTTGAATGCTTCGGGCATCTGGCTTCCGATAGCGACTCCGACGGTTGGATTGGCTCCCTGACAGCAGTTGTCAAAATATCGACCGAGCCAGCCTTTCGACTGAACCTGGTTCGAATCGGACGCCGTTTGCCAAATGTCGGTCGACACGAAATGGGACCGATTGGGATTGGGATAGCCAACACCCTGGACCACCGCAAGATGGCCATCATCGAAAAGCGACTTCAGCGGAGCAAGTATCGGACTGAAACCGACGTTGCCGTCCAGATTGAGGACGCTCGTTCGGGGGACAGCGAGACTCGGCCGCAACCGGTAGTAAGCGTCTTGCCCGAATGGCACCACCGTATTCAGACCATCATTGCCGCCGGCCAGTTGGATCACCACCAGAATAGGATTGTCGCGACCGGTGACGACAGGTAGCGCGGAATCGGCGGCCGCAGCATGGAGTTCTCCGAAAGTCCGATCGAGAAACATCGGAACGGTCCACGTCAGGGCCGCTCCCAAAACAGATGTTCTCAGAAAACGGCGCCGGGTCATCAGATCAGGTTCTTGTGACATACAACTTTTTTTTAGCAGACTTGATAGTTTGGCGTGGCCAGCATCAGGCAGATCAGTTCCCGAATGGCATTATCCGCGAGCGGCAGAGGCTTGGTCGCCAACGAAGCGCTGAACCGCGCGACAAGGTCGGGAGCCGGCTTCTCCTGAAAAACCCTGGTAAGCAGTTTGGTGGTCAGGAGTTCGGGCTGATTGCGATCTTCCGTTAGGACAAGGTGATCGATAGGCAGAGGAGGCAACGGGCGGAAGGGTGAGCGATTCGCGGTCAAAGGTTTGGCGGGCTCCTGTGTTCCAGGATTTCCCATTGTGGGAGAGCCGGCCATCTGCATCGCTTGTATCGAAGATCCAGGAGTACCAGCCAACCCGGGTGCTGGGCTGGATGCGGATATGGGTTGCGAGGGTTTGGCAGTTTGGGGTGGATTGATCCCTTCCACCAGACGGCGCGAAATCTCGTAGCGGGTCGTGAGTGTAGCAGTGTTAATCCAACTCTTGCCTCCGTCCCAGCCCTTCACATTTGGCGGATAAAACGGTTCCTGCCCGAGCCGGCGAAACATTTCCCGGAGGAGATGCGGATCGGGCAGAGGCAACCCAAGAGAGCGCGAACCCTGAACGATAAATTGGACCGGGCTTTTGATGACCCCGCTGCTCGGCGCATCGCTGTACAATTGCTCCGAGGTGAAGATTGCCCGGAGGAGTGGTCTCATTTCAAAGCGCGCGCTCCGGAAATCGCGAGCTAGCGTGTCCACCGCAGCCGGGTCCGGTACGTCGGAGATGAAAAAGCGCCAGAGCTTCGCGACCAAAAAGCGGGAACAAGCCGGACGCGAGAAAATCAAATCAATAATATCATCGCCGTTCCACGGCCCAGTCTGATCAAAGAAGTCTTTAGGCGTCGGATCAAACTGGTTTGGAGCAAAGCGAAAGGATTGGGTGATGGGATCAATGCGATAACCGGTGAAAGCTCGAGCGGCCGCTTTGACGTCATTCTCGGTGTAATTACCTTCGCCCAGAGTAAACAGTTCCATCAGCTCACGGGCGAAGTTTTCGTTCGGCTTTGCTTTTTGGCTCTGCAACAGATCGAGCCAGACAAGCATGGCTGGGTCGCGTGAAACAGCCTTGATTAAAACATTGAAATTTCCCAGAGAGTGCGCTCGAAAAGTGGCGTTCTGCAACCACATCCGGTAAGGGTTGTGTACCTTCGCGGCGCTGGTCGCAAAATGCCCGTGCCAGAAGAACGTCATTTTCTCGACGAGCGGTGCTTTGCTGAACACCATGCGATCGACCCACCAACGGAGCAGATCGATAAACTCCTCGTTTGCCTGCTGACGGCGCTGCTGGAATAATTCCCGTTTCTGTTCCGGATCGATCGCTGCTTTTGCTTGCGCCTGGAAGGCTAATAAGTTATCCGGTACGGCCCAGACAGGCGGTTCGACGTATTCGGGCGACGCAGTTAACAGGTGATTGACGGCCGATTCCGGGCCTTGATCTGCCAGGAACTGAATCTGTTCGGGCGAGCCACCGAACCCGGCCCGCACCAAAAGATGAGCAGCCTTGTCAAAATTCCAGGAACTGGCAGGTAAACGCGCTATCATACCGAAAAAACGCTTGTAACTTTTTTGATGACGAACGTGACGGGGGTCGGTTTCAGCGAATCGCAGTAAGGGCCGCTAGGGAGCGAATGCGTTTTCTCAATTTGACGGCTCAGACCGAGATCGGCGCAAACTCGTACTTGCTCGAAGTCGGCGGCAAAAAAATCCTGCTGGATGCCGGTCTCCATCCGAAACGCGAGGGCCTGGCCGCCTTGCCGTCATATCGTCTGGTCGAGGATAGATCGCTGGCCGCGATCGTGATCACGCACGCGCACCAGGATCATATCGGATCACTTCCGTGGATTATGCGACGGCAGCCGCAGGCCCGGATCTTTATGACTGAAGCCACTGCTCGCCTGTCTGAGGTGATGCTGCACAATTCGGTGAACGTTATGCAGCGGCAACGCGAGGATTTGAAAATCGCGGATTACCCGCTCTTCACTCATCGGGAGGTGGAGAAGGCGGCGGCGCGATGGCAGCGTTTGTCTTTATGCCATCGCTGGACCCTGGAAGGTGAAAGAGCCAGTGATAAAGCGCCGGACCCCACTTTCGAATTTTTTGATTCCGGACACATTATCGGCGCAGCCGGCATTTTATTCCGGGTTGATGGGAAACGGGTGTTTTATACTGGCGACGTCAACTTCATTGATCAGACCCTCGCGCAGCGTGCGGAATTCCCTACTGCAAAGTTGGATGTGTTGATCATCGAGTGTACCCGTGGCGATCGACCGAGCGACCCTGATTTTACGCGACATAAGGAGGAAGAAAGTTTTCTTTCCGAGCTCAGAAACGCGTTTGCCCGCGGCGGAGCCGTTTTAGTTCCAGTTTTTGCGCTGGGCAAGACCCAGGAAGTACTGGCCATGATTTATCAGTTTCGCCGCAACGGGCAGATGAACCAGTCGCCGGTTTATATTGGTGGCCTCAGCACCAAAGTAACCGTGGTGCATGACGAACTTTCTCGGAGCGTTCCGCGTCAACTTCGCGGTCTGACGCTGCTGAGTTCGGTCGATCCTTTTGTGGTGAGCGCCAAGGAGATCGCGACCACGCAGGTGAGACAGAACCGGATTTTCGCTCTGTCGAGCGGCATGATGACGGAGAAGACGCTGTCAAATATCCTAGCTGCCCGATTTCTCTCCGATCCGAAGCATTCCGTCTTTTTTGTCGGCTACGCTGATCCGGACTCACCTGGCGGTCGGTTAAAAGCCGCTCGGCCCGAAGAACCATTTCGTCTGGATAAGGATTTGCCCAGTCAAAGACTGACTTGCACAGTCAAGGAGTTTAATTTCAGTGCGCATGCTTCGCGCGAAAGTTTGCTGGATTATGTGCGCCTGACGTCGCCTCGTATCGTTTTTCTGGTTCACGGCGACCCTCCTTCGGTCTCCTGGTTCAAGGAAACCATTGATCGTGAAATGCCCGGAACCAAAGCGATTATTCCGGTACCGGGCGAGGTCTATGACGTGTGATCTGCCGGCGCGTCGTGGAGTGCGTGCGACTTGTCGCCGCTTTGAGACCGCGCGGAGCGCGGCAATCAGCCAGACGGTCTTTTTCGCCGGTGAATCCCACGTTTCGTATTGATTTCCCTGAAATCCTGTTCCGGCTAAGCCACCCTGTGGTTCCGTGCTGAGCCGGGATCGCGCTCCGCGCGATCCTAAAGCGGCGACAAGTCGCACGTACTCCACGACGCGCCGCGCCCTTACGAGGGAATCGTCACGTTGGCGTACTTCGACACCGCCCGGCGCGCGAAACGCGGCAGCCAGAGGATGAGCAGAATGGTGGCGATCAGGCTGAGCCCAAGCAGAATGATGGATTCGGAATTATCGACGAAATGCCCGGCAAGCAGAGCCTGGACGCTTCTTTTACCGGCACTACCAAGATGACAGAAAAGGATGACCCCCGGCAGGCTGCCGGCGATCGAAGTGATCAAATATTGATAGAACGGCACACCGGTTAGTCCGTAAAGATAGTTGGCAAGGCCAAAAGGAATGGGACAGAGACGCAAGAGCGCAACGATTTTCCACCCTTCTCGTTCAATCGCGATGTCAATCGCGCGAAAGGTTGGGTGCTTGCGCAGTTGAGCAGCTAAATCGTGCCGGAGGAACGTCCGCGAAAGGATAAACCCGCCTGCAGCGCCGATCGCGATGCCGATGGTCGAAGCAAGGACCCCAGGCCAGAAACCAAAGACCGCCGCGGCGGTAATGACAAACGGGCTGGCCGGCAAAAAGCAGAGTGAACCAACTGCCAAGAGCACGGCAATCAAGCAAAGCCCAAGTGCGCCGAGCCCGCCAATCCAGCGATAGGATTGCTGGACCGCAGACAGAACCGGGAAATGGTGCGCCGCCAAAGCCAGGACTGCGACCGCAAAAATGGCGACAAAAAGCTTAATGGTTAGTCGAGGCACAGAGACAACAACTTTAGGCAATTTCCGGTATCTTGGTTCCGGCGACCATTACTGCTTAACTATATGGGTATTAACGAGTCGGGTCAGCTCGAACATGTCGACTTCTTTTTTTCCGTTAAAAACCACCTGGAGCGCATCGTCGGCTTTAATCAGCTTCTTATGCTGCAGATGATGCTTCTTGATGTATTCCCAGATTTTCTTGGTGAGCTCAGTGCGCGGCAATGGAGCGGAGCCCACGATCTTCGCGAGCGCCTCATCCGGTTGAACGGGCTTCAGGAACGCTCCCTTTGCTTTACTTTCGTTAGACATAAGATGGCAGTTAAAAGGTGGTCAGAGGGAAATCAACCACAAAGTGACCAGCCCAGCGAGGGAAAAAACGTTCGCCCGAACCGTAAGAAAAAGGGAATTGGACGCGAGTGAGGCCCCGCCTAAGACCGGCGAGATTTACGGGAAAGAGCCGGCGTAGAGATCCGGCTGGTCCTCGTTTGCGGTCTCGCTAGTTGCGCAGTCTGGCAAAGAGGTCATTCGCAGTCTCCAACGTTTCCCGACTACCGACATCGTACCAGATACCGTTCACGGGAAAGGTAAATACGTCCAGTTTTCGATAAAGCCATTGGATGAAGCGGCCCGGTTGGTCGGGATTGTTGCCTTCTTTCATGTAGGTCGGCAAAAGACGCAGCGCTTCCGGCCGGTAATAATAGAGCGCGATCGCGCACAAGGTACTGGTTGGCTCGGCCGGCTTTTCCTCAAATCCGGTTAGAATGCCGGCCGGATTCGTGGTGAGCTTATTGTAGCGCTTCGCCTGTTCCAGGTTTTTGACATCAAAAACTCCCACGGTCGCAGGATGCTGCCGCGCAAAATCAGTGAATGCGTCGAGAGGATCGCTGAAGAGATTATCTCCAGCCACCACCAGGAGATCGGAATTTCCCAATTGTTCCTGTTGCAGCGCGAAATACATATCCCCAATCGCGCCAAGTTTGTCTGCGTCAGAGAGGGAGCCGTCATTGATCACCCGCAAATTGATTCGCTGATGAGTCGCCAGGTATTCTTTGGTCCAGTCAATAAAATTCCCGAAGAACTTCGCGTTCGTTACGATGTAAATCGTTTCGAGCGAGTCGATCGCGGAAAGCTGGTCGGCTACCCAGCCAACCATGGGTTTTCCCGCTACTTTGAGCAGGGGTTTGGCCTGATTCAAAGTCAGCGGGTAAAGACGCGTCGCATATCCGGCGGCAAGAATAAGGGCATTCATCGGAGAGATTCTAGCCTGCCTGTCTAACAAATCTTAAGGGATTTGTGCGGCGGTCGGGCGGATGGCCGCCAAGATACGGACGATGCCGTCCGCCTCCGTTCCCGCTTCGCGGGACTACGGCGCGACAAGTTCCGCGCCGCCCGCAGAACCTCAGGCCAGGTAATCGGCGAAAAGTCCGCCTAAGGCGGCTACGGTATGCTCGATTCGAAAGTCGCCTTGGGCGCGTTGCCTGGAAGCAGTACCGTAGAGCTGGCGGAGGGTGGGTTCGCGAATCAGCTGTCGGATAGCGGAGGCCAGCGCGGGTATGTCCTTCTCTGGCACGAGGAGGCCATTCTCTCCGTTGGCGACCAGTTCCGGGATACCGGCTACCCTGGTCGAAATGATGGGCAACGCAGCTGCCATTGCCTCGACGATAACCGTCGGCAGGTTGTCGCTGTCGCCTTGCTGGTCATGAATGCAAGGCAAGACAAAAATCTGGGCGCTGGCTAGTTCATCGACAATCTCCGCCTGCGTTTTTTCGCCGGCCAGGCTCACCGTTTCTGACAGCTGATGATGCTCGATGACGCGCTGGAGTTCAGACTGCAAAGGCCCAGCGCCGACAATTCGCAGTGTAAATCGGTGAGTCTGTTCCTTGGCGAGAAGAGCGCATGCCTCAATTAGCTGGCGGAACCCTTTCTTCTCGATCAATCGACCGATGGTCACGAGCTTTACCGGCTCAGTCCCTGTCCGCGCTTCTTTAAAGCGCGAAAGATCCAGACCGTTGTAAATCCGATGGATCTTTCCGGCCGCCAGAGGAACGAGTTTGCTCAGAAAAGCTGAGCCATAGTCGCTGACCGCAACGACAAAGCGGGCGTCCCGGATCAATTGCTCGAGCGGCACACGCTCGTCCGATTTTGCACAGAAAATATCGTTAGCATGACCGGTCACACTGTAGGTGATCCCGAAGAGCCGCCGGATCCACCACGCTGTCCTGGCCGCCAGCGCAGCAAAATGCACGTGCAAATGCCCTACACCCTGCGCTCGCAGACTGGCTCCGAGGTAAATTGCTTCGTAGTATCGGTTTTTGTCGCGGAGATCGTCGTTCTGGCGCCAGAGCGACCGCAGCTTGGGTGAGACCAGTTTGGTTCGCAATTTGAACCGGAGGCTGTTGGTGTCCGGCAAGTAAGTAATCGGCACGTGATCCAGAGCAATGTTGATCGGGCGGGGATCGGTCGGCCGGCGGATCGAGAACACTGGTATTTTCAGCCCTTGCCGGTGAAGTTCGGCAACCTCGCGAGCGCAGAAGGTCTGGGTAAACGCAGGGAAACGTTCGAAAAGGTAGGCGAAGGTTTTCAAGGGCGCGTAGGATCGGCATCCTTGCCGGTTCAAAGAAGAGCTGACAAGCTGGAAGCTTATCCTCCATGCGCGATTTCGCGAGTAGCGCGGGCACGCGCTTGTGAAAAATTTCACAAAACCGCTTGCAACCCTTTTGAGGCATTGCTTTGATAGCAGCGGTTACCCTCCATCGGCCGGTCAGGATTTGTCCTGCTCACTTGAGCTTCAGACCGCCTGTCCCTACGTCTGGAGGGTGGATCTGTTATGCCGATAACCTACTTTCTGGGCGCGGAGCAGCTGACCGTACAGGCAAATCCGTTGTTACCCGATTTTGGCTGGTTCACCAACTCACTGCTGGTGACCGTCATCGTCACGGTATTGATCCTGATTTGGGCTCGTCTCTCGACCCGCCGCATGGAACTGGTGCCCATGGCGAACCAGAACCTTTTTGAGACCCTGGTGGAAACGCTCTACAACCTTTTCGAGAGCGTCGTCGGACGCCGGATGGTCGGCAAGACATTCCCGCTATTATCAACCCTTTTCATCTTTATCCTGGCTGCCAACTGGTTCGGGTTGATCCCCGGAGTGGGGACGATCGGATTTGGCAAACCCGGACCGGGTATCCTTTCACTCGAGGAGTTGCACGATCCTTTGCTCCGTCCTTCGAACGCCGACCTGAATATGACGCTCGGCATGGCGGTCTTTTTTATGATCATGTGGGTTTTCTGGACGGTGAAAGAGGTAGGGGTGATTGGCTTCTTTAAACATATCTTTGCTCCAAAGGGCGGGGTTAAAGGCATTCTGTGGGCGTTGCTCTTGCCTCTTTTCATCTTTGTCGGGTTGATCGAACTGGTCTCGATTGCGATCCGACCAGTTTCCCTTTCCCTGCGATTATTCGGCAACATTTTTGCCGGAGAAACTCTGCTTCATACGATGACGGATCTGGGGCGGCAGCTGCCGTTTGGGTTAGGCTGGATTTTCTCGATCGTGTTTCCCCTACCTTTCTATTTTATGGAGCTACTGGTGGGGGTGCTGCAGGCGTTCGTCTTCGCGATGCTCTGCGCGGTCTATATCAAGCTGTCGACCGCGGACGAATCAGGCGAGGAAGCCGGCCACTGACACAGACGATTTCCCGTCGAGACCATGCTACGCGTGGGCGGCGGACACGAGAAACAACAAAAAAAAGAAGGAAGAAAATAAAAACATGTTGGAGATAGTTCCAATGGTAGCCCAGGTATCTGGAAACGTCGGCGCAACCCTCCCCCTGGCTTTTGCTGGGCTAGGCGCGGGGATCGGCGTCGGAATTTGTGGAGGGAAAGCCGCCGAGGCGGTCGGACGCAACCCGAGTGCTTTCGGAAACATTCTGGTCATGGCGATCATCGGAATGGCTCTGGCCGAAGCGATCGCAATCTACGGGTTGATCATTGCATTCACGCATTAATTACGAATGTTAAGGGCTGCGGCGCTACCGCAGCCCGACCTTGCCAAGAGGTTCGCCCACAAAAAGGCTATTGAGATTATGGAAAAGATCTCCCAGCAATTTGGAGTTTACTGGCCGAATCTTCTGGCCCAGGTGATTGTTTTTATCATCGTTTACCTTGTCCTTTCCCGGTACGCCTTCAAACCGGTGGTTGCGATGCTGGAGGAGCGCCGTCGCCGCATCGAGGAAGGACAGATCAATGCCGAAAAGATTCGCCAGCAATTGGCCGAAGCACAGACCAAATACGAAGAGGTGCTCGCGCGGGCCAATGCGGAAGCACAACGGCTGATCGAAGAAGTGCGCACCAGCGGCGATCGTTTGGCCGAACAGAAACGCCAACAAGCGTTGCTTGAGGCTGAGCAGATTGCGACCAAAGCGCGGGAATCCATGGCACTCGAGCGTGAACGGCTGATGAGCGAATTGAAGAAGGAAGTCGGCCGATTGGTCATCGATACAACGACCAAGGTTACCGGCAAGGTGCTGACGCCGGAAGACCGGCAACGGATAAGCGAAGAAGCGGCGCGCGACGTGGCCGCTTAGGGGCTTCGGCTGGTTTGCCATGAGAGCCTCAAAAGATGCGCGAAAATTATCGCGTCAACTCCTGAAAAACAGTTTTAGCGACGGAAAATTGAATCAAGAAAAAGTCTCACAAATGGTTAACAGTGTTTTGACTGATCGGCCGCGGGGCTACGTGGATGTCCTTAAGGATTACCAGCGCTTGGTGCGTCTGGAGGTAGAGAAGAGGCAGGCGGTGGTCGAAAGTGCGACTTCATTGAACCCGGCATTGCGCGATCAAGTGCTGGCGAAGCTTCGGCAACGCTACGGTGACGACGTCACTACGGAGTTTCGCATTAACCCAGAACTTTTAGCCGGGCTGCGAATCAAGATTGGTGATGACGTCTGGGATGGATCAGTTCAAACGCGGTTGAACCGGCTGAAAGAACAAATCTAGGAGCCTATGAGCGAAATCTTGCAAGAACTTGAAACCACCATTGCCGGGCTGCGGACCGATACAAGCAAGACCAATGTCGGCGTAGTCCGGGAAATCGGTGACGGGGTCGCCCGAATCGAAGGATTGAGCGATGTCATGCTCAACGAGATGCTGGAATTCCCCGGCGGTACCTATGGACTTGCCCTCAACCTCGAGGAAACTGAGGTCGGCGCTATCGTACTGGGCAGCTACGAGGAAATCTCGGAAGGTACCGAGGTGCGCACGACCGGTCGTTTGCTCTCGGTACCGGTCGGCAAAGGTTTGCTCGGAAGAGTAGTGAATGTTCTTGGGCAGCCAATCGACGGAAAAGGTCCGATTAAATCCGAGGAAACCTACCCGGTGGAAAAGATCGCTCCGGGCATCATCAAGCGTCGCCCGGTATCAGTGCCGGTCCAGACAGGAATTCTGCCGATTGATGCGATGATTCCGATCGGACGGGGTCAACGCGAGCTGATCATCGGCGACCGGGCAACCGGGAAGTCAACCGTCGCGATCGACACGATCATCAATCAGGCTCGATTGAATCGCTCGGCGGAAGAGGGTAGCAACAAACAGCACAGCCCGTTGTACTGCATCTATGTAGCGATCGGCCAAAAGAGTATGAGCGTCGCGCGAACAGTCGATATCCTCGACAAAGCCGGAGCGCTGGACAACACGATCGTGATTTCTGCGCCGGCGGCGGATAGCGCGACCAACCAGTATCTGGCTCCGTACGCCGGGGCCGCCATGGGCGAATGGTTTATGGACCGCGGGATGGATGCTCTGATTGTGTTCGACGATCTGACCAAACACGCCGCCGCATACCGGCAGGTCTCCTTGATCTTGAAGCGCCCGTCCGGACGCGAAGCCTACCCTGGAGATGTTTTCTATCTGCATTCCCGGCTGCTGGAGCGGAGTGCTCGTTTGAGTAAAGAGGCGGGAGGGGGATCTTTGACGGCCTTGCCAATCATTGAAACGCAGGCAGGGGATGTCTCCGCTTACATCCCCACCAACGTTATTTCGATTACCGATGGCCAAATTTACTTGGAAACCGACCTGTTCTATCAAGGAGTTCGGCCGGCGATTTCTGTAGGTATCTCCGTGAGCCGGGTTGGATCTGCCGCCCAGATCAAAGCGATCAAGCAGGTGGCCGGCTCCACCAAGCTGGATCTCGCGCAGTTCCGCGATTTGCAGGCATTCGCGCAGTTCGGTTCCGATGTGGACCCCGGGACCAGAAAAAAATTAGATCGCGGTCAGCGGATTGTTGAGTTGTTTAAACAGGTTCAATATAACCCGATCGCGGTGGAGATGGAAGTCGTCGTGCTTTTTGCTATGCAAAAAGGCTATTTCGATGATGTGCCAGTCGACAAGATCAGGGATTGCAAGGCTAAGTTAATCGAGTATTTCCAAACACGCAAAGAAGACGTGCTTAAGGAAATTCTGGCCAAATCGGCCATCGACAAGGATCTGGACGAAAAGCTGCACGCCGCCGTCAAGGACTTTAAGACTTTCTACAAACCGTAGCGCCGCGGCGCTCCCCCTCGTATGCCGAGCACCCTCGATATTCGTCGCCGAATCAGGTCGGTGAAAAACACTGCCCAGATCACTAAAGCGATGCAAATGGTCGCGGCATCCAAAATGCGAAAAGCACAAGCAGCGGCCGTCGCCGGGCGGCCTTTCCAGGAGGTGATGCAAAGAGTTTTTGCTTCTCTGCGGGGCCGGGTGGATCCGAAGCTTCACCCTTTGCTGGAGGTGCGTCCCATGAGGAAAGATCTGATCGTCTTGATCAGCACAGACAAAGGCCTTTGCGGCGCTCTGAATACCAATCTGTTCCGAGAAGTGTCGGGGCTGGATCCAGCCGAGACCTCGTTTGCCGCCTCTGGCCGCAAGGGCGTGCAGTACCTCACCAGAACCAGACGAAATCTGCTCTCCGATTTCCCTGTCAGCGAAACGCCCCAGCTCAAGGAGGTACGAGCGATCGGCCGGTTCTGTATCGACAAATTCCTGAGCGGCGAGGTCGATCAAATCCAGGTCGCTTATTCGCGTTTCGTCAATACGTTGACCCAGCAATCGGTCCTGCGGAGTCTCCTGCCGATTCCGGTTGAAGAACTCGGGTTGCATCTTCCCGAGCAACCGACTGAGTACCTCTTTGAGCCGGACGAATCGGGCGTTTTGTCGGCGATTTTACCGCAATACATCAATTCTCAACTTTTCGAGATGATCCTTGATTCGCGGGCTTCGGAGCATAGCGCGCGAATGGTAGCGATGAAGAACGCCACGGACAACGCCAAGGAACTGGTCAAGGATCTGACCCTCGAATATAACAAGGCGCGCCAAGCCAGCATCACAACCGAGCTGCTCGAAATCGCGACGGCTCAACTCGTTTTATCTTAATTTCATGAATCAAGGATCTATTCGCCAAGTGATTGGGCCGGTCGTTGACGCGGACTTCAGCGATGCGCCGGAAATGCCCAAAATCTTCAATGCCCTCGAAGTCGATCTGCCGGAGAACGGCAGTACCAAGCGACTTGTCCTGGAAGTGCAACAGCATCTTGGGGAGAATTGGGTGCGGGCAATCGCCATGTCTTCGACCGAAGGTTTGAAGCGCGGCATGCCGATACGCGATACCGGAGAGGGGATCTCGGTTCCAGTAGGCGACGGCGTTCTGGGCAGAGTTTTCAATGTTATAGGAGAACCAGTCGACGAACGGGGTAACGTCACTTTTGAGAAGCGTTACGCGATCCATCGACCAGCTCCGACACTGCTTGACCAGGACACCAGTGCCAGCATTCTTGAGACCGGCATCAAGGTCATCGATTTGATTTGTCCCTTCTCTAAGGGCGGAAAAGTCGGCGCGTTTGGCGGGGCCGGCGTCGGGAAGACGGTCGTGATCATGGAATTGATCAACAATATCGCTAAGGGACACGGCGGTTATTCGGTATTTGCCGGGGTCGGCGAACGCACGCGTGAGGGCAACGATCTGTATAACGAAATGTCGGAAGCGGGCGTTATCGATCAGAAGGATCTGAGCAAATCGAAGGTGGCCTTGGTCTATGGACAGATGAATGAACCGCCCGGGGCCCGTTTGCGCGTCGCTTTGACCGCGCTCTCCATGGCCGAATACTTTCGCGACGAAAAAAATCAGGACGTGCTCCTGTTTATCGACAACATTTTCCGGTTTTCTCAAGCTGGCTCAGAAGTCTCAGCTTTGCTCGGCCGGACGCCGTCAGCCGTTGGGTATCAACCCACCTTGGCCGCCGAAATGGGAGACCTTCAAGAACGCATCACGTCGACCAAGAAAGGATCAATAACCTCTTTCCAGGCCGTTTATGTTCCGGCGGACGACTTGACCGATCCAGCTCCGGCCAACACTTTTGCGCACTTGGACTCGACCATCGTGCTCGATCGAGCGATCTCAGAGCTGGGGATTTACCCGGCCGTTGACCCCCTTGCTTCAACCTCCAAAGTCCTGGCCCCAGAGATTGTTGGGGAGGAACATTACCAGGTGGCGCGCGGTGTGCAGCGAGTATTGCAGCGTTACAAAGATCTCCAGGATATCATCTCGATCCTGGGCATGGACGAACTCAGTCCTGACGATAAACTCACTGTTTATCGCGCTCGCAAGATTCAGCGATTTCTGAGTCAGCCATTCCACGTGGCCGAGGTGTTTACCGGCAAGGAAGGCAAGTATGTCTCCATCGTTGAGACGATTCGTGGCTTTAAGGAAATTCTGGATGGCAAACATGACGATGTACCCGAACAGAACTTCTACATGCGAGGCGGTATCGAGGAAATTACCAGCGAGGAGTAGGCGAGGTGGCCACGTTGCGCTTAGAGATCGTTACACCCGGCGAAAAGACGTATTCCGAGGACGTCGACATGGTCGTGGTTCCGGGAATTGAAGGTGAACTTGGCGTGCTTCCCATGCACGTGCCGCTCATGACGCAGCTCTTGCCGGGACCTATTCGCATTCTAAAGGGCGGACAGGAAACAGTACTGGTCATCGGCAGCGGATTCGCGGAAATCCTGCCACAGAGCGTCTCGATACTGACGGATATGGCCGTCGCGGATCAGAACATTGACGAGCAATCGGCCGAGGAGGCGGTAAAGAGAGCTGAAGAAGCGCTTCGTCAGCGGGATCTTGAACCCGACGATGCCGCAGAGGTGGAAGCGGCTCTTGCGCGGAACCTTGCTCAACTGCGATTCAAGCGGCGCCGAAGGAACGCGTAAAGTCAAAAACGGATCTGAACCGAGCGACCGTGCGCGGCTAATTGCTCCGTTTCGCTCATTAGTTGCAGGGTGCGCGCGGAGCGATCCAATGCCCCGCGGCTATATTCGATGATACTCGTGCGGCGTTGAAACTGATCTGCGGTCAATCCGCCAAACGACTTGGCTGCTCCCCCGGTGGGTAATTCGTGGCTTGGTCCGGCGAGAAAATCTCCCGCGGCGACCGGAGAGTATGGGCCGATGAAAATCGCGCCCGCAGTGCGGATCTCCTTGGCGATAGCCCAAGCGTCCTCCGTCACAATGGAAAGATGTTCCGGAGCAAAATTGTTTGCAGTTTCGATCATCGACGCGCGGTCCGGCACAAGCAGACCGAACGCGTTCTCTTGCAGGACTGCTTGAATCAGCGACGCTCGAGGGAGGCCCGCGGTTTGGCGGTTAAGCTCAGCGTTGACGGAACTAGCGAGCGTTCGCGAGGTAGTCACGAACCCGGCAATGCTGCCTCTTCCGTGCTCGGCTTGCGCCAGCAGGTCGGCCGCGACCCAGGCCGGGTTGGCCGTTTCGTCCGCCAGCACCAGGATTTCGCTGGGTCCTGGCAAAAGATCAACTGCGACAAAGCCGAAGACTTGCCGTTTCGCTTCCGTGACGTAAGCGTTGCCCGGTCCGAAAATTTTGTCGACCGGCGCAACCGTTTCGGTACCGAATGCCAAGCTCCCGATCGCTTGCGCCCCTCCGAATTTGTAAACCTCGGTGGCACCTGTTATCTGGAGCGCGGCCAGGAGATGAGGGTTCATGCTTTTACTGTGACCAACGGGAGATGTTACGACGACCTGTGGAACGCCGATGGCGCTGGCAATCGCGACTGTCATGATCGCGGACGAGACAAGGGGTGCCGTACCGGCCGGCACATAGATCCCCACCCGATCGAAGGGGAGAAATCGTTCTCCGACAATCGCGCCCTGAGCGTTCTCCGCGATCCAATCTGTTCTTCGGCTCCGTTTGGCGAATTCCTGGACATTGAGCTTGGATGCTTCCAGGGCGTCGCGTACTTCAGGCTCGAGCTGGCCCAGCGCGGTTCGCATCTCTTCATCGGGAACTCGAAACTCCGCCGGCTCGAGCTTTACCTGATCGAATTGAAAGATATAGCGAGCCGTCCCCTCATCACCTTGTTCTTGAACATCCCGCAGAATCTGACGCACCTTCTCGACCACTTCTGGCTCGGGGACATACCGTCGATTCAGGCGACCTGGCCAAGAGTTGTCTTGGATCGTAGAAGTATCGATGATTCTCATTGGAAAATAATGTAGTGCCGGGATGCGGACCGCGCGTATCGTGGAGAGCTTAACAACAACGTTTTAAATTCTTTTTTGGGCTGACCCAGTGCCAAAGGTCGGCGCTCTCCCGAACTTCTTTCGCTCTTTCCGATGAACAAGGCCCTGATTCGCACCTTCCAAGCAGTCTTTACAATCGGAATCCTGATTTGGCTTTTCCATGATCCGCAGAAGCGCGGTCAAATGGCCGCGGCTTTTGGGCGGGCCGACGTGCGCTGGTTGATCCTCGGCCTGCCGATAGCCTTGGTGGGCGAGGTCGCCAACATCGCGCGCTGGCAGATCCTGATGCGAGTGCAAGGTATGTACATGACCTGGCGGCGCGCCACGATGCTGTTTTTTATTGGCTTATTTTTCAACCTTTTCATGCCGGGCTATACCGGCGGCGATTTTGCCCGCCTTTACTATTTGATGCGGGAGTTTCCCGAAAAGCGGAAAGAGGCGGTCCTGACGATTGCCATGGACCGCCTGATCGGCATCGCGGCTCTCATGCTGACGGCCGTCCTCACCACGAGCCTGCGTTGGGAATGGCTGCAAAAAACGCCCCAGGCGGCTGTACTGCTTTGGGTCCTGATCTTCATGCTGATCGGTTTCGCCGTACTGATGGTTGGTTCATTTCTGATTAGCGGACTCAAACTTGCGAACCGGCTCCCACAGCATTTCCCACTCCGGGAGATGTTGATCGAAATCTCCGACGCGTACCGGCTCTTCCAGAAGGCAAAGACGTCACTGCTTTGGGCTCTCCTCCTCTCGTTCCCGATCCTTTTCTCCTTTTACGGTGCCTTTTATTGTGCGGCGCGAGCGTATGCCGCGGGGGTATCGTTACTCGACATGTTCACGATCATGCCAATCGTGACCGCCATCATTTCGTTACCGATTACTCCGAGCGGCATCGGTTTTCGGGAATCGCTGATTGAGATTTTGCTCAGAGATCTTTGCTCTGTCCCGGGCGAGGTTGGGGTCTTGATCTCGCTGGTTGGCTTTTCTTTTTTTGTCCTCTTTGGGATTGTCGGGGGCGTTATCTATCTTTTCTACGCCCCGAAGAAGCACGCGCGCTGGAGCGATATGCAGATGGCCGTGGACGAAGCACACCAGACTTCCGAGAAGCGCACGGTTGATTGACGGCCGCCCGTTCCGCTGTCTACCGTTTGAGAATGGATTTTCTGCTTGGCCATTCCCCTGATCCAGATGACGCGTTCATGTTCTATGCTCTTGCGCAGGACAAGATCGACACCCGAGGCCATCACTTCCGGCATATCCTGCAAGACATCGAAACCCTGAACCAGCGCGCGGCTCGAGGAGAGTTGGAGATTTCCGCGGTTTCGATTCACGCTTACGCTTACCTGGCCGATAAGTACGTCCTGCTGCCCTGCGGCGCGAGCATGGGAGACGGGTATGGCCCGATGCTGGTGACGAAACAAGAACCGCCGTCAGCCTCGCAGAATGTTCCGAATTGGTTGCGCGGCAAACGCATCGCTATTCCTGGAAGACGCACCAGCGCTTATCTTGCTCTTTGCCTTTTCGCGGGAGAGTCAGAAACGGTGACCGTGCCGTTTGACGAGATCTTTGCTTACGTGAATAAAGGTGATGCCGACGTCGGTCTGATCATCCACGAAGGACAGCTAACCTATGCGGGGCAGGGTTTTCGCCTTATTCTCGACTTGGGAGCCTGGTGGAAGAAAGAGACTGGCCTTCCGCTGCCGCTCGGCGGAAACGTGATTCGCAAGGACATACCGCCCCGCATACGAAAGGAGGTGTCGGAGATCTTGCAGGAAAGTATTGAATACGGTCTCCGGAACCGGCGAGCCGGCGTTGAGCATTCCATGCCTTTGGCTCGCGGACTGAGCCTGGCCCAGGCCGACCAGTTCATTCGGATGTATGTCAACGATTATACTCGCGATTATGGTGACACCGGACGGCAGGCGATCCGGGAATTCTTCTTTCGCGCCGGAAAACAGGGATTTCTCCCGATGCCGGTCATTCCCGAGTTTGTTGAATAAGAAACGATTGGCGCCCGCGAGCGCCAGCAGCGCTAGAGACAGGCCAACGCCGGTCAGGAGATCTCCCCGAGAACGGGACATGATAGAGCGGGACTCATGTAGAGCTGGGACGCCGTCACGAATGCCGGTTGGAGTCGGCACAATCGCTCGATGGTGGGATTTCATTGGTTGGACCTGCGTTTGCCTTTTTGATGAGCGCTGGAGTTACCCACTTCCAAGACTGCTCCTCCGTCGCTAAAGGTTATGGCGGACACGGTTAAACAAGTTCTCGCCTGGCGCTCATCCGCCAAGGCGGATCGCCCTGGCAACCCCGGGGCCAAAGGCTCGTCGCGATATGAATCAGTCCGATTTTAACGCCGGAAAAACAGATTAGCAGCCGACTCGTGCGCCTCGGGGGGGCAAGGAGCATTCGTTGGAACATCTGTGGCTTGCGAGCTTTGGCTCACCAACCCGTTTCCAATGAGGTATTCCTCAACTTCTTCACCGCTGACATCGGCGAGCATCTCGCCATTGATTTCGATGCAAGGCGAGAGCGGCTGCCCGCTTTTCTGCTCCATCTCCCAGCGAAAGGCGGGATTCTTGATGATATCCTTTTCCTCGTAAGGCAGGTCGTACTTTTTCAGAACAGCGCGTACGCCGTTACTCCAGCCGCACGAGGTTTTCAGGTAGGCTACAATTTGCGGTTTATCCATAAAGCTCAGTAAAGATCACAGAAAAGAGACGGTCGGCAAGTACGGGCCTCGTTTGCTACTGATTTATCTTTTCCGGTCGCTTGGCCGGTACTCTTCTTCTGCCGCTTGGAACGCTTGCTCCAGGCCGACCATATCCTCGCCCGGCCGCAGGCTATCAAAAGCTTCACTCTCCCGGCGAAGCTCATCATCGGAGTAGTGCGCTGCCTTGATCGATAACCCGATCCGGCGTTCGGCTTTATCCACTTTGATGACGCGCGCTTCGACTTCCTGACCCACTTTCAGAATATCCTTTACCTTTGCGACATGGTCTTCGCTCAGTTGGGAGATGTGCACCAATCCGTCGATGTCGTCCTGCAGCTGAACAAAGGCGCCGAAGCTGGCGAGCTTCGTGACCTTACCCTGAACCAGATCGCCGATCTTGTACTTCTGATCGATCTCTTTCCACGGATCGGACTCGAGTTGTTTAATACCCAGGCTGATCCGCTGGTTCACTTTGTCGATATCGAGAACCGATCGCCTCAATCTCGTCGTTCTTCTTCAGGACCTCGCTCGGATGGTTGATTTTGCGGGTCCAGCTCAGATCCGAGACGTGGATCATGCCATCGATGCCTTCCTCGAGTTCAACAAAAGCGCCGTAGGCCGTCATGTTGCGGATCTTGCCTTTGACCGTTGACCGATCACATATTTGTTCTTCGATTGCGTCCCACGGATTCGGCTCGAGCTGGCGAACGCCGAGAGAGATTTTCTGCTCCTCTTTATTTACGCCGAGAACGACCGCCTCGATCTCCTGTGCTTGAGTGAGCACATCGGAAGGCCGCGTAATACGTTTGGTCCAGGAGAGCTCGGAGACGTGAATGAGACCCTCGACTCCTTCTTCGATTTCCACAAAAGCGCCGTACGGCACGAGATTCGTTACTTTGCCGTTTACCTTCGCGCCGACCGGAAATCGCTCCTCGATTTTGTCCCACGGATTGCGTTGGGTCTGCTTGAGTCCAAGAGAGACGCGCTCTTTTTCCTTGTTGATATCGAGGACGACGACGTCGAGTTCCTGTCCGATCTTTAGCAACTCGCTTGGATGGGTGAGCCGGCCCCAGGTCATATCGGTGATGTGCAACAGGCCATCCATCCCGTCGAGGTCGATAAACGCGCCGAAATCGGTCAGATTTTTGACCGAACCGTTCACAGTGTCGCCGATCCGAACATTTTCGAGGAATCTCGCGCGTTTCTCTGCCCGCTCTTGCTCGATAATCTCGCGCCGGCTGAGGACGACGTTTTTTCGTTCGTCGTTGATCTTGACAATCTTAAAGTCGTAGGTGTTCCCGACAAATTGCTGAAGATCCTTCGGAGGAACAATATCGATCTGTGAACCGGGCAAAAATGCTTCCACGCCGATATTAACGGTCAAGCCGCCTTTCACCACCGGCTTGACCTTGCCTTTGATCAGGCCATCGCCCTGAAAGACTTTGACGATTTTGTCCCAGTTTTGCTTGTGGGCCGCCTTTTCCTTGGACAGGACGACCATGCCGTCCTCGTTCTCCAGCCTTTCCAGCAGCACTTCAACTTCGTCGCCGACCTGCACGTCTTCGCCATCATCGAACTCGGAGGTGGGAATAACGCCCTCGGATTTGTACCCAATGTCCACGAGTACTTCGCGCGGACGAATCTCCAGAATGCGGCCCTTTACGATGCTGCCTTCTTTAAAATCGCGCAGGGACTTCGCGATTAGCTCCTGCATTTCAGTCATAGAATTCGAAACACCAACAAACCACCGTTGCCAAACGTTTTGTCCTCTTATCTTCGGGCAGCTGCACCATGCAGCCGCCAAATGCGAAATCAGAGGGAGACGAAATGTAATCAGAATTGGGCTGACCGCAACGGCAGTTCGGGGAGAGCGACGCCAGTGGAGCGGTAATCTAGTGATCGTGACGTGCACGGTGCCCGATGGGCCCTTCAGCTTAATCTCCACTGATTAGCGGTTCCTGATCAAATGATCGGTGATACCGATGGTCCGACATTGACTCCCGGGCTTCGGTACGGATCCATGCGTCACTTCATCAACAGCACCGACCGCGCGCGCTTGATTTCCCGGGTAATCTTTCGATGGAGATGCGCGGGCATGCCGGTCACCCGGCGAGGCAGGATTTTGCCGCTTTCAGTAACAAATTTCCTCAGCAGGTCCGGATTCTTGTAATCGATCGCCTCAATCGCGATATCAATCCGACGCCGGGGCATCGAACGATTGGCCCGCCGAAAAGCAGACCGACGTTTTGCATTCTTCGGTTCCATGTCTCTATTTTACTTCCCGATGCAGCGTGTGGCGGCGAAGGAAAGGATTATATTTCCGCTTTTCCAGCCGGCCTGGAGTATTGGGACTCTTCTTGTTGCGGGTGGAGACATAGCGCGAGACCGGTTTGCCGGCGGCCCTCGCTTCCGTGCACTCCAAGGTGATGATATCCCTGGGCATAAAACGAACTAGTCTTTCGTCTCGGTGGTGGTTTCTTCTTCGTCCGATTCGGCGCCTATCCTCATCCGTAAGGCCAAAAAGGGAAGTGACTGGCTGCCGGATGCGCAAAGCTTTCTTCTGTTTTTCTATCTGGGTCTGGCACTCGACCGTGAAGCGCGCAAAAGGAATAGCTTCCAGGCGAGCGTGAGGGATTGCTTTGCCAGACATCTCGCATGTGCCATAGGTCCCGGCATCGACCCGCTTCAGCGCTTCTTCGATTTCGTAGAGCGCGTCTTGCTCCTGCGAGAGCAAGCTAAGAGCAAAGTCGCGGTCGTAAGCATCGCTGCCTGCATCGGCCTGATGCATTCCAAAGGCTGATGCCTCGCTGCCTTCGGCCCGGGCTCGCAAAGTGTCGCGCGAGACGCCCATCATGGAATCGAGCAAACTGTCCCGGAGCTGGAGCAGTTTTGTCTTCTGCTTCCGCAAAAATGGGGACAGCCGTTCATCGCCGTTCGTCTCCGGGCTCTGAGCGCTCGGGGCGCTGGCGATTTCAGCAGGCTCAGCCCGGCCGTTTACAGATGCCGCGTCTTTCTTGTTGTTCTTGGATTTACCCATACGTTTCAAAAACGAGTTGGTCGTGGGCGTACTACGTTTCCCCTCTGGAAGGGCGAACATATACTGGCAATTGATTTGCGGTGCAAGGGGAAAGATCGGGTCTCAAATCGGAGCGTTCACCCGCGGCCACTCAAGATCGGATCTGATGAGCACACTGGTTGTTTCGACCTTCTCTTCTAGGCGGGAGGAGTCGGGCAGGAATTACAGGAATTACAGGAGTTGCAGGAGTTTCAGGAGTCAAAGGGGGTCGCACTGCCCAAAACGGCTCAAACAAGCTCTCGCCTGGCGCTCGAATAATTTTCGCCCTACCGACAGAGGGCCAGGCCGCATTGCAAGCTAGGCTCTGCAAGTTGGTACCTTCAACTCCTGTGACTCCTGGACTCCTGTAACTCCTGAACTCCTGCTCCGATTAGACCCGCTCCCCCCCTTGAGCAATGCCTTCGTAACCTTCTTCCGGCAGAAATCGTCTTTCGAGCGCAAACGCGGGCGCGCCGGCAAATTTCCGGCACGCCAATTGCGTGATTAACTCGCCGATCTCGGGTGGGTAACTCCTCCCGAGGGCGGCAAACGAAAGCAGACGGAATCATCATGAACTTCGCAAACAATCGCCCGCAATACGCACGAAAAGGGCCCGGCCGCCGCAAAACAATTTTTAATCCGCCGCTTGCGTTGCTGCGGCGAATATCTGGAGAGTAGAGGGATCTATGGGTCGCAGACGTTGGCTATTTATCTTTGCTCTGCTGTTGGTCGTAGCCGGCCTGTGGTTTTTCTTCGGCCGCGCGAGCTCAGTGAAGCAAGGACCCGCCGGATCAACCCAGACGGGTCAAGTTTCCGGCCACCACGGAAACCGCCAAGGGGGATTCGGCGGCTCGGGTGGCCCCAATGCTCCGGTGCCCGTAGTTGCCGATACAGTCAAAAAACAGGATGTCCCGATTTATCTAAACGGGATTGGAACCGTGCAAGCGTTTAACTCGGTTACCGTGCACCCGCAAGTGAGCGGTATCCTGGTCAAGGTTGATTTTCAGGAAGGGCAGGATGTCAAAAAAGGGGATCTATTGGCCGAGATCGATCCGCGTACCTACCAGGCTCAAGTTGACCAGGCAGCTGCGAAAAAGGCTCAGGATGTCGCCCAACTGAGCAACGCTCAAGTGCTGCTCGATCGCGACACGGACCTTTTCAAGAAAGGCGTGCTCGACCATCAAACGTACGATACCCAACGATTTTTGGTCGATCAGCTTGCCGCCACCATAAAAGCGGATCAGGCCGCGATCGACAACGCGCAGGTCTTGCTCGACTACACCAGGATTACGGCGCCGTTTGATGGACGTGTTGGCCTTCGCCAAATCGATGAAGGCAATTACCTTACGCCGGGATCGAATCTGGTGTTACTCACCCAGCTGAAGCCGATATCGGTGGTCTTCACTCTACCTCAACAGAACGTGACGGACGTGAATCAGGCTTTCGCGCATGGAGCTCTTAAGGTCATTGCCTTGGATAGTTCCAATACCAAGCCTCTGGAAGACGGCACCCTGAGCGTAGTCGATAACCAGATTGACCCAACGACCGGCACCTTCAAGTTGAAAGCCACGTTCGAAAATCCGGACATGCAGCTTTGGCCCGGTCAATTTGTCAATGCGCGTCTTTTGGTCTCGACTGTGAAGGACGGCCTGGTCGTCCCCTCCTCGGTCGTGCAACGGGGTCCGAACGGCACCTACGCCTACGTCATTACTCCGGAAAAAACGGCGGAGATGCACCCGATCAAAGTCGGTCAGATTGATGGGAATCAAGCATTGATTTTGGACGGATTGCAGGAGGGAGAGCAGGTCGTGGTTGACGGACAGTACAAGCTTCAGCCGGGTGGCAAGGTCGACATTGTTGCTCCTCGGAACCCAGCAGCCCACGCATTAGCGCAATCCGATCCGAACGCAGGCGAGCTCTCGGCCCAGCCAGAAGCGCCTTCCACTTTGGGTCAGGGGGTAGGCTCAAAGATCGGCCAGGGTGGAGTTAATGGCCGCACTCGCAACTCGAACTCTTCTGGACGTGATCAGTCTTCCGGGTTAAGCGAGCACCCTGGCTCGCCAGATCCGGCAGCCGCCAGATCGAGCATCAAGCATGCTCATGGCGCGCCAGGTCTTCCCGAAAACAAGACCGGAAATCAGGCACGTCCTCAACAAGCAGGCAGCTAGTGCATCCGAAAATCCAGGTGCCGACGGTTTTTCCATGAACGTTTCTGAGATCTTTATCCGCCGACCGATCGCGACCTCGCTTTTGATGGGTGGCGTCGTTCTGCTCGGTATTCTGGGGTACCGGCTCCTCCCGATCTCTTCACTGCCGACCGTCGATTTCCCGACCATCCAAGTGGTGACGCGCTATCCGGGCGCCAGCCCGGAAGTGATGACGAGCGCTGTCACCACTCCATTGGAGACGCAGTTCGCGCAGATCAGCGGGCTGACTTCGATGAACTCCACCAGTTCGCTCGGGGTCAGCACGATCACCATGCAATTCAGTCTGAACCGGGACATCGATGTGGCCGCCCAGGACGTGCAGGCCGCCATCAACGTCGCGCGGGGATATTTGCCCAGCGATCTGCCAAACCTCCCGGTCTATAATAAGGTCAATCCGGCTGACACCCCGATTCTGACGCTGGCGATCTCCTCGGATTCCATGACCATCGCCCAAGTCAACAACTTTGCGGACACGCTGCTGGCGCAAAAACTGAGCCAGGTGCCCGGGGTCGGGCTCGTGACCATCGAGGGTGATCAAAAGCCGGCTGTCCGAATCCAGTTTAATCCGTCGGCGCTCGCATCTTTGAATCTAGGTCCGGAAGACCTGCGAAACATCGTTTCGCAGGCCAGCACCGACTCGCCGAAGGGCAGCTTTGACGGAACTCACCAATCTTACGCAATTGACGCCAACGACCAGCTCACCAGTGCGGCTCAGTACGGCCAAGTGATTATCGCGTATCGAAACAACGCGCCGGTTCGCCTGAGCGATGTCGCTAACGTTTTCGACGGCGTGGAAAACGATCAATTGGCTGCTTGGGTCGGTAAAAAGAATTCCATTATCGTCGATATCCAGCGACAGCCGGGGGCAAATATTATTCAGACGGTGGACCGGATAAAAAAACTGCTACCGCGTCTTACTGCCTCATTCCCGCCCGCGGTCAAGGTTTCAATTCTGAGCGATCGCACGGAAACGATCCGAGCGTCGGTCCGTGATGTTCAATTTACGTTGGTGCTGACCGTGGTGCTGGTCATCCTGGTTATCTTCCTGTTCCTGCGGAGACTGTGGGCCACGATCATCCCGAGTGTCGCTTTGCCCCTCTCGTTGATCGGCACTTTCGGGGTGATGTACCTGCTTGGATTCAGCCTGAACAACTTGTCCTTGATGGCCCTCACAATCTCGACCGGCTTCGTCGTCGATGACGCGATCGTGATGATCGAAAACATTTTTCGTTATGTTGAGCAGGGTGAACCCCCGTTGCAGGCAGCTTTGAAAGGTTCCCGACAGATCGGCTTTACTGTCATTTCACTGAGTATTTCGTTGATTGCTGTTTTTATTCCTTTGCTTTTTATGAGCGGGATCGTCGGCCGGCTGTTCCGCGAGTTTGCGATTACTTTAAGTGTAGCGGTGATCGTTTCGGCCATCGTTTCCCTGACACTCACGCCGATGATGTGTGCTCGCTTCCTCAAGCCGATCGACAAACAACGCGAGAGCCGTTTTTTTCAATGGAGCGAGCGCATTTTCGATTGGATGCTCCGGTTCTATGAGTCCGGCCTGCGCTGGGTTTTGCGCCACCGTCTGCTTACTTTGCTGATTGCCCTGGTTACGTTGGCCGCCACGATCTTTCAGTACATCGTCATTCCCAAGGGTCTGCTCCCCCAGCAGGATACCGGTGAGATCATCGGGGTCACCGATGCCGCCCAGGATATTTCTTTTCAAGCGATGGTCGACCTGCAGCGGCAGATAACGGACGTCGTCGGTCGAGATCCGGACGTAGCGGGAGTGGCTTCCTTTGTCGGCGCCGGAACGGTGAACCCCACCATGAATACCGGACGGGTCTACATCGTGTTAAAGCCGCGGGAACAACGAACGGCGAGCGCCGACCAGATCATTGCGAGATTGCGTCGGGCGACGCAGCAGGTCCAGGGGATCTCATTATACATGCAGTCGGTCCAGGATCTGCAGATCGATACCCGGGTGAGCCGAACTCAATATCAATATGTTCTTCAGGATACCAACGCTGGTGAACTTGCCGAATGGACTCCGAAACTTCTAGCAGAACTCAGAAAACAACCTGAGCTGACCGATGTAGCCAGTGACCAGCAATCCAACGGACTAGAGCAGGTTATCGACGTCGATCGGCAGAAAGCTTCGCGTCTCGGAGTGCAAATCGCGGCTGTCGATAACGTGCTTTACGATAGTTTTGGTCAGCGCCAAGTGTCGCTGATCTTTACCCAGCTAAACCAATACTGGGTAGTCATGGAGGTGCAGCCCGAGTTTAAAAATTCACCTGATACCCTTAAAAAGATTTATGTAAACGCGACGGGGAACAATCCGGGCCAGGGATCAATCACGGGTGCGATTACTGCCAGCGGGCAAATCACTGCCGGGGGGCAGCAAGTGCCGCTCTCCTCGTTTGTAACTATGCGGACGACGACGGCGCCGCTTTCGATTCTTCACCAGAACTCGTTCTCAGCCTCGACGATCTCGTTTAACCTTGCCCCTGGGAAGTCGCTCGGGCAGGCGGTTGAAGCGATCAATCGGGTGAAAGCGTCTCTCGGGATGCCCGAAACGATTACGACGAGCTTCACCGGCACAGCCGCTGAGTTTCAGTCCTCGCTCAGTTCAGAACCTTGGCTCATCTTGGCGGCCATTGTCGTGATCTACATCGTTCTGGGGGTGTTGTATGAAAGTTATATTCATCCCATCACGATTCTTTCTACCTTGCCCTCGGCGGGAGTTGGGGCGTTGCTCGCCTTACAACTGTTCGGGATCGATTTTTCGTTGATTGCTTTAATCGGGATTGTTCTGCTTATCGGGATCGTTAAGAAAAACGCCATCATGATGATCGATTTTGCCCTTGAAGCGGAGCGTGAACGAGGCAAAACACCGGAGGCGTCGATCTATGAGGCGTGTCTCTTGCGCTTTCGGCCGATTATGATGACGACGATGGCGGCATTGCTCGGTGCGCTGCCGTTGGCCATCCAGTCAGGAACCGGTTCCGAATTACGTAAACCGCTCGGGATTACCATCGTCGGGGGCCTGCTCTTGTCCCAGGTCCTGACTCTATACACCACGCCGGTGATCTATCTTTATATGGACAAGCTAGGTAAATTCTTGAGCCGGCGACGTTCAATGCGTCCGGCTCCGAGAAGGGAGGATCTTGAGCCAGTCGGTGTGCGATGAGGGTAATCAGTAATCAGTAATCGGTAATCGGTAATCGGTAATCGGAGCAGACGGATCACCGATTATCGATAACTGATAACCGATTAGCGATTACGGGCCACCGATCATCACGCCACCATGAATATCTCCGAGCCATTCATCCGCCGGCCAATTGCGACCTCACTGCTGGCCTTTGGTCTCATGCTGTCCGGGTTGGTGGCTTACCATTTCCTTCCGGTCGCGCCTTTACCGCAGGTCGATTTTCCGACCATTAACGTGCAGGCCAATTACCCAGGCGCGGACCCCGAGACGGCCGCGTCTTCGCTGGCGGCGCCTCTGGAACGTCGGTTCGCCGATATTGCCGGCGTCAACGAAATTACTTCGACCAGCCAGCGGAACGGTACCCGAATCGTTTTGCAGTTCGACCAGAGCCGCGACATCAACGGTGCTGCTCGCGACGTTCAAGCCGCCATTAACGCCGCGTCCAGCGAGTTGCCAGCGGGTTTGCCGAATCCTCCGAGTTACCGAAAAGCCAATCCGAACGACACCCCAATTCTGATTCTAACGCTCACCTCGGATGCGATTCCACGATCCAAAGTTTACGACTACGCAAACGAAATTCTTTTGCCGGCCATCTCGCAAGTCAATGGAGTGAGCGAAGTGGATATTGGGGGAGGCGCTCAGTCGGCCGTTCGGGTTCAAGTTAATCCGGCCGTTCTTGCTTCCATGGGCATGAGCATGAACGACGTCGCGTCGGTTCTTGCCGGAGAAAATAAAGATGAACCGAAGGGTACCATTGGCGGTTCCGGGCAGAGTTACACGATCAATACCAACGATCAGCTCTTTAGCGCAGATCAGTACCAGGATCTTATCATCGGCCAGCAGAACGGCACGCCAATCCCCTTGAACACGGTCGGTCGCGCCATCGATGCGACGGTCGATCGGCTGCAGGCTGGTTGGTTCAACGGCAAGCCTTCGGTCTCGATCATTGTGCACAAGCAAGCGGATGCGAATGTGATCCAGGTTGTCGATCACATCAAAGCGCTCTTGCCGCAACTTCGGCGCTGGTTACCGGCGGCCATCAATCTCGAAGTGCAGGTGGATCGGACCACGACGATTCGGGCCGCAGTCCACGATGTGCAAGTATCGCTGCTGATCAGTGTCGGCCTGGTTACCCTGGTTTGTTTCATTTTCCTGCGGCGCATTTCCACCACGTTTATCTCCTGTATCACAGTTCCTCTGGCCATTTGCGGCACTTTCGGCGCGATGTACCTGCTCAATTTCAGCTTGGACAACATCTCTCTGATGGCGCTGACGGTGTCGGTCGGCTTCGTCGTCGATGACGCGATCGTGGTCATCGAGAACATTGTCCGTCATGTCGAGCACGGCCTGACGCCGATGGAGGCAACGCTGAAGGGCGCCCGACAAATCGGGTTTACGATCGTTTCGATCAGCATCTCGTTGGTCGCTGTTTTTATACCGTTACTGTTCATGGGTGGAATCATCGGCCGCCAATTCCATGAGTTCTCTGTCACATTGAGCGTAGCCATCCTGATTTCCGCCGTCGTCTCTCTTACGCTCACGCCAATGTTGTGCTCGCGCTGGATCAAGCCCGAAACCGAAGCGCAGCGCAATGCGTTTTTCTACCGCACAACCGAACGTTTCTTCAAATCTGTGCTGAGTGGTTATGCGCGTTCGTTGCGTTGGGTTCTACGTCACTCCTTTCTTATGCTGCTGGTGACGGGCGCCACGATCGGCACGACCGTCTGGCTTTATACTATCGTTCCGAAAGGTTTCTTCCCAGAGCAGGATACCGGCTTGATATTCGGCTTCACTCAAGCCGCCCAGGACATCTCGTTTCAATCGATGGAAACGAAACAGGCTGCCGTTACTCAGATCGTGAAACGGGATCCGGCCGTGGCCTCGATCAGTTCGTTCGTGGGAAGCGGTGGCGGTGGTGGGGGAGCCTCAGGGCGCATGTTTATTTCTTTGAAGCCGCGCCGGGAACGAGCTGATAGCGCCTCGGCTGTCGTAGCGCGGCTCCGAGCAAAGACGGCTCGGATCCCTGGTATCCTCTCTTTTTTTACCGCGATCCAGGATATTAAGGTTGGTGGGCGTGCTTCGAGCGGCCAGTACATCTACTCGTTGTCCAGCGATAACCTGGACGATTTGAAAACCTGGGTGCCGAAGCTGATGGATGAGCTGCGAAAAGATAAAATCTTGAAAGATTTGAACACGGATCAGCAAGATCTGGGATTGGAGGCGAACGTGATTATCGATCGGACGAAGGCTTCGGAGCTTGGTGTTTTGCCGAAGGCTATCGATCTGGCCATGGATAGCGCGTTTGGTCAACGGCAGGTCTCGGTCATCCACACGAACCGAGCGCAATACCACGTTGTGGTTGAGGCTTTACCCGGGTTTTTGGAAGATCCCACTGCACTGGATAAAATTTATGTCCGCAGCAACAATGGAAATGTAGTTCCTCTCAGTGCGGTGGCGCACATCGAGTACAGCAACACACCCACCGCCATCAACCATCAGGGCCAGTTCCCGTCGGTTACGATCTCTTTCAATCTCGATCCTGGTAGTTCTCTCGGCGACGCCACCAGAATCGTCGAACAAGCCGCGCGCAATATCAATCTTCCCCCGACGATCCGGGGGAGCTTTGGCGGCACCGCGCAGATCTTCGCTGATTCTTTGTCGACCCAGCCGATGCTTATTCTAACCGCGATTCTCGCGGTCTACATCGTCCTCGGGGTATTGTACGAGAGCTATGTGCACCCGGTTACGATCCTGTCGACGATTCCTTCGGCCGGGTTGGGGGCGTTGCTCGCTTTATTGATCTGCCGGGTGGATCTCTCAATCGTCTCCATCATTGGGATCATCCTGCTGATCGGTATCGTGAAAAAGAATGCGATCATGATGGTCGACTTTGCGCTGGAGTCCGAACGCGAGCGCAACCTGTCGCCGGCCGAATCGATCTACGAAGCTTGTCTGGTCCGGTTTCGTCCGATCATTATGACGACCTTGGCCGCGATGTTTGGCGCTGTACCGCTGGCCATTGGACAGGGTGAAGGGTCGGAAATCCGGCAGCCGCTTGGGATCGCGATTATCGGTGGCTTGATTGTCTCGCAATTGCTGACCCTTTACACCACGCCAATCATCTATCTCTACATGGATCGGCTGCGGCAGCGGAAACATATCCCAATTACGGCAGGCGCGGTCCTGCCGGCATAAAGGCTAGTGGGTCAATCGGGATCAAGCCAAATTGGCAAGCGCGGAAGGTCTCCGAGTCCGCCTATGAGACATTTCCCTTCGGAGTCAAAAGCCATGAAGTCCGAGACGTCCTGGCGGTTTATGCAACGCCAGGATTCCGACTCCTGACTCCAACTCCTTGACTCCTGCCTCCGCCCCCTCTTGATTGCTGCGCGCGTTTTCGGCAAGTTGTAGGATTTTCGCGACCATGGCGGACGCAGAGCGCTATCAGCATTATCAGATTCTCAAGCGGGACGACGGAAGCTTGTGGGAACTCGGGCGCGGAGCCATGGGGATCACCTACAAAGCTTTCGATACCAGCCTGCGCAATGGAGTTTATCGATGGCGAGACCGTCGATAATTATTTGCGCCGACACGGCCCTTTGGCTCCGAAGGAAGCGCTGGACATTGCTTTGCAGGTGAGCCGGGCCCTCGGCGCCGCCGCGAAACAGCACTTGGTTCATCGCGATCTCAAGCCGGCTAACCTGATGTTGGTCGACCAGGATGGAGAACGGGTCGTCAAGGTCATTGATTTCGGCCTGGCCAAAAGCGCCAGGGCAGTCGGTGACGAGTCGGGCACCTTGACCTTCGGCGGCGGTTTCGTTGGGACGCCATTGTTCGCGAGTCCGGAACAGCTCGAAGAACTGGATATTGATATCCGGGCCGACATTTATTCGTTGGGAGCCACTCTGTATTTCATGTTGGCGGGCCGCCCGCCGTTCCTGGGTTCGTTGGCGCAAGTGATGAGCCAACACCTGCACAAAGAAGTGCCGCTCGAAGCGCTGGAGGGACTTCTACCCTCCTTGATCAGTCTGGTCGAAAGAATGATGGAGAAGGACCGTGACCGACAAATCCAGAACCCGACTGAGTTGCGCCAACAGATCCAAACTTGTCTGGATGAACTGAGCGGAAGTGCTGCTCTGAGCGCGGCGCAAACCATGGTACGCGAACATTCCGCAGTCGCCGCAACGACCGATCTGGCCGCCGCACAATCGACCGGCAAATCCTGCTCTTTGAACCAGCCGGACAATACCTGGTGGAAGAACCGATCGCCGGTTGCACTCTGCTGCAAATCCTCCGTTCGCGGGGGACACTCACGGCAGCCGAGGTTCTCCATCTGCTGGAGATCCTTGGCCCGGCAATCGATCGAGTCGCCGATTACCCTTGGTTAGATCTGAGTTTGCATGGTGTACGCGTCAGACCAGATGGAGTGGTCGGCGAAAGAGATCCCGTCGATCCGGCCAAGCCCTTGGGGACAGCGTTTGGGCTGAAGGTGGAAGCTATCGATTTCTCGGCGGAACCGTTTGCGCCGAAAGATTGGGCTACCACGGCGACGATTGTCTCCGGTGACCTCAGTTCAGCGGAGCCGAACAAGGTGCGTAGATTGATCTTACTCATCTACGAGCTGCTGGGTGACTCGCCGGCTGCCGTCCTCACACCCGGGCATTACACGCCGTTGGCCAGCCTGACCGAATCCGGAAACCAGGTGTTGAGGCAAGCGCTTTCGGGTGGAATCGATTCGGGCCAGAAGCTGGCCGGGAGATTTGGAGAAGCGATCGTGTCGCACGGGTCGCCTTGGCGGGCTCTTTCCAGCGCCGCCTTGCCTCCGCCAGTCCCGACTTTTTCCGCAGCGGCCTCCCCCTCACCGGGGGCAGTCCCAATCGCGGCCAGTTCGAATTTTTCTGAGGGCAGATCGAGCGAGCTAAGGCCGCCGGGTGTCCCGAGTTCGCAAGTAACCGATCCGGCGACTTTCCCAATCAGGAGGATTTTCCCGCGCGGCTGGAAAATCTCCTTGGGCGGGTGCGTTCGCAGTCCAGCAAGATTGACTCTACCACCTTCTCGCAGTTGCAGCCCGATCTCGAGCGAGCGGCGCAAAAGGGGGTTGTTCAGGCCATGTTAATTCTGGGACAGAATTTGCGGTAAACCGATCCAAATCGAGCCCTCGAGTGGTACGAGGCCGCCGCCGAGAAAGGCAACGCGGAGGCTATGGTGCAGTCCGGGTTGTTGCTCTCGAACCGCAAGAATCCTGATGATGAAAAGAAGGCGGTCGAATTCTTTGTGCGAAGCGCGGAAGCGGGTGATCGCCTGGGCAAATACGCCGCCGGCGAATGCTATTACTTCGGCAAGGGCGTTTTACCGAGCGAAGCTACGGCGGTGCAGTATCTGCGAGAAGCGGCGGCTTTGGGTGAACCGCGGGCAATGGATCTGCTGGGGACTCATTTTGAGCATCAGAAGAACTACCCGGAAGCGCAACGCTATTATGCCGACGCGATTCAGGCTGGATACCCACTCTCCTTTTCCAATTTAGGCGTGATGTACATGAACGGCGAAGGTGTTGGGCGAAGTACGGAAAAGGCCGCCCAGCTATTCCGTCAAGGAGCGGAGCACGGCGATCCGGTTGGGATGTTTTTTTATGCTAACTGCCTGGCCGGCGGAATAGGGGTGCCGAAAGATCTGAAAACCGCGGCAGACTATTTCCGGCGAGCAGCCAAGGCTGGCAATGCCCGGGCAGTCGAGTGGTGCCGGAAAAATAAAGTGAGTTACTGAGTGCCTAAACCTGCTTCCGCTTTTGCGCTCTCCCTCCAGTAAATGTAATCGGTCCGAGGCGCCGCCTTGCTGGAAACGTATTTTCAAGAAAATGTCGAAAATTTGCATTCTAGGCTTGCTGATGATGGGCAAGCCGTCTAAAGGGAAAGCCCATGTCCAGGACGCTGTTTGTAATTGGACTGGTTTGGCTTTGGACGCTCAGTTCCCCTGCGGAATCAGATTACCTCTCGACGAAACTCGCCGACGGCTTTGATTTTCCGGTCGGCGCTCCTAATGCCGATGGATATTACAAGTCGCGCGGGTTCAATCTCCACGGCCATCTCGGCGAGGATTGGGTCAGCGAACAGGGGAGTGGGGTGATCTTTGGACATCCGGTGTGCGCGATTGGCACCGGTGTGGTTACGTTTGCCCGCGATTTTTTGCGCGCGTGGGGCAACGTCGTCGTTATCCGGCATGCCTACCTGGAAGACGGGCAAACGAAATATATCGATTCGCTCTACGCTCACCTCAACAAGATTTATGTCAGAGAAGGTCAGCAAGTGGCCCGGGGAGAGGAGATTGGCACGGTCGGAACGGCCCACGGCCTCTATCCACCTCATCTACATTTTGAGATTCACTATGATCTCACGATCGGAGTAGTCCACGCGGCCAACACCCGTTTGCCAGGGAAATATGCCGATCCAACAGGGTTTCTGAATGTCCATCGCCTCCTGAAGACGACCAATCAAAACGTCCAGGTCGCTTTGAATTACAATATGCCAAGCTTTCCCGGCATCATCGCCCATCCGACGGACAACGACCGCCAGAGCATCGCCTGGCTTAACCATCGAAGGCGTCGAGGCGAGTAGGATCGGCAACCTTGCCGGTCAGGAACTACTGTCCTGTTCGTGAAATGGTTGGGCTTTCGCCGCGGCCCATGCTACTCAAATTTCGTGGCGGCAGACGACGGCCCGACCGGGTTCTCCTCTCCCGGATCTCGCATGATGCACCTGCGAGGGGGGAGTCTGGGTTTGTAACCACTGGTAAAGCCGGTAGCCAAACCAGAATACCAATGCTGGCTTTGCCAGAAACAAAGCCAGACGGACGACCGAAACGACCAAGGTCCGGATGGGGAGCGTCTGGAGGAGAAAGCCAAGGGCCAAAGAACCCAGTAAGAAGGTTTCCGGATTCTCGCGCATGTTCTCCTCAAATTCGCGCCATCGGACATCGAATGTTTTTCCTAAATCGGTGAAGCTCATAGATTTTTGATGCGAAACGCCTGACCTCGGTTGTCTGCGCAATGTCCTAAAACAGGCCAAATATCGGTTTGCGCTTGGGCGGCTGCCGGAACGGATTGAACCTGTCGAATTTCGGGGCAGAAGCGGCGAAATCCTTGAAGGCTTGACTGACCGTAGTACCGGTCGCCTCGAGCCCTTGCTTCAATGGGTCGGTGATTTTCGGCCCATGCTCCCGGGTCCAGTCGCCCGCGAAATCCAGAAACTCGTCAAGCCGAGATTGCCGGAGGATTGCCTGCTCATACCGCGAAAAGGCGTATCCAGCGGCGAAACCTAAAGCTGCAGCCAAGGCAATAAACAGGCCTATGTTCGCCGGTCGTGGGGCTTGGATTGGGTTCACCTCTGGTGGGTCGGCTGGGGCGTTGCCAACCGCCTCAGGATGAGACTTTGGCTTTGGGGCAAAAGGTTCAGGTACAGAGAATTCGCTCGTGTTGCTCATATCATTCTCCAAAAAAATAGGACAGTCCGTTCTTTCTGCTTGTTCCGTCACCTTCAACTAGTCTGTTGAGTGCCGCAATCGAATGAATTCGCAAATGTCTGCCGAAGCGGACGTAAAACAGCTGAACAATCGGTCAAGTATCAGTCAATTGAGCGGAGGGAGCGGGTTCAGCGGAGGGAGATAGCCGAGACTGACCAACTGTTCAGCTAGTTTCCTCCGCTGAACCCGCTCCCTCCGCTCAATTGACTCAAACCTGTTCAATTGTTCAGTTGTCATGATGGATTGGCTGACCTCAGTTGAGTTCTCTTTTTACATGGTCGAGACGTTCGCGTTGCCCTTTGCGATAATCGTTTTCCTGATCGAACGCCGGAAAGAACGGCAAGCGGATGCGGAGGAGTTGTATCAACGATTGTCCGACGAATACACCAGCTTCTTGAAATTGGTGTTGGAAAACGCCGATTTGCAACTTCTGCGCCGTCATGTTCCTCCTGCGGAGGTGAACGAGGAACAACTGGAACGTAAACTCGCGTTGTTCGGAATTCTCGTCTCGATCTTCGAAAGGGCGTATCTGCTTGTCTACGACGAGCACATGCATAAACAAGCCAAACGACTCTGGTTGTCGTGGGACGATTATATGCGCGAATGGTGCCGTCGCGCCGATTTTCGAAACGCGCTGCCAGAACTTCTCGAGGGTGAAGACCCCGATTTTCGCGCCTATATCGAAACGATAGCTCGCGCTGAGGCGGCCGCGCCGGCGCCTTCGAAATCGCCGGCGGCAGGTGTAGCGTTGACTGATCGGTCCGAGATACGTCCACTCGAACCGAAGAGTGCGAACAAGAGCTGATCGAATGTCTGACAACTGCCAAGGACCTTTGATCCGCTAAAAAAACTTCAAACACTCCATGTTACATTACGCCATCATTTTTCTTATTATTGCCATTATTGCCGGCTTTTTCGGTTTCAGCGGAATCGCCGGAACATCGGCTTGGATCGCGCAAGTTTTGTTGGTCGTGTTTCTGGTTCTGTTCATTGTGTCGTTCTTCTTTCGGGGACGCGGCCCAACGGTCTAGATTTCCAGGGCATTCTGCACTTGCCATACCGGAGGGGTGAGGCTCAAAAAAAAGGGCCTCGCCCTTTCACTTTTGGTCTACCTTCACTTCCTTGATCTCGACCCGCATCGCGTTGTCCTTGGGCTCGATTCGCGCGCCATACGCATTTGCGTAGACCTGAGTGAACTCGGCGCCGAATAACACGATCTGAGCCGAATAATAGATCCACAGCAGCACGGTGATGAGCGATCCAGCCGCTCCGTAGGCGGAGGTGCCGATGCCGGTCGCCAAGTAAATCCCGAGAAAATATTTTCCGACAAAAAAGAGAACAGCCGTAAGCGCTCCTCCAACCCACACGTCGCCCCAGGAAATTTTGACGTCCGGCAAGAAACGAAAAATCATCGCGAAAAGAAGCAGAATGATCCCCAAATCGAAAACCCGGAATAATCCGATTCCCAGAAAGGTACCTCCCGGCAAAGATTGCCGCAGATAGGTGCTCAGAATATTGAGAACGCCTTCGAGCACCAAGGACACCAACATCAGAACGCAGATGCCGGCGACCATCGCGAAGGAGAGAAAGCGCGCTCGAAGAAAATTCCAAAACCCGGCATTAGGTTTAAGGCGGACACCCCAGATCGTGTTCAACGCGTTCTGCAATTCGCCGAAGACTCCGCTGGCGCCGAAGATCGCGGCGGCGATGGCGATGATTGTCGCGCGCGCGCTGGACTGCGGCTGGACCGTGCTGGCGGCGATGTCCTGGAAAACCTTCACCACGCTGGGATCGGCTAAATACCTGAGTTGATCAGTAATCCTGGTGCGTGCTTCTTCGCTGCTGCCGTAGATGTATCCGAAGACCGCAACCAACAACAAGGCCATTGGTGCGAGGGAGAAGATCGTATAGTAAGCAATGGCCGCACCCAGATGCGGGCAGTTGTGATTCATCCAGCCCAACGTCGTCTCTTTGCAAAGCGATGGGGTGTCGCTCCAGCGGAAACGGCGCGGGACCGCGCCGGTAGACTCGACGGTTGCCATGCGAAAAAGAAGGTTAAGGTATTGCGTTACTCACTATTCGGTTCAGAGACCCTGCTTTGGATGCGTACAGACATCGGACGTTTTGAGTGGGGTTTTTGCTTGCGTTTCGGGCTGTTTCGACGATCTTGTCGTTCGTTTGCTCGAGTTCGAAGCGTGGTGAATCGTCAGGTGAGGCAGTAATTTCTCAGTGGTGATTTGAAACCCGGTGTTTCGGGAACGGCTCTGTGGCTGGCAATCGTTAGTAAAATCACCTTATATCAACATGAAACTTTACGTTGGAAATTTATCATTCAACACAACGGCGGACGAACTCCAAGAGGCGTTCCAGGCTTTTGGAACGGTCACCGAAGTTGCCTTGATCAGCGATCGCGAAACCGGCAACTCACGAGGGTTCGCCTTTGTCACGATGGGCAGCCGGGCTGAGGCAACGGCAGCTATCGCTGGCATGCAGGGTCGCGAACTTGACGGCCGGACGCTGAGCGTTAACGAGGCGCGTCCGAAAGAAGAGCGTTCGGGCGGTGGTGGCGGAGGCCGCGGTGGCCGCCCAAACCGTCCTTATTCTTCCCGCCGCTAACCGAGCGGCGGTCAGTTAGTCCTTCCGGGCGCAGCGGCAGCTCTTTTGAGAGGCTGCCCCTGCGTCCGAAGAAGCGGCTTCCGGTACGAAAGCGTCCGGCGGGCGTTTTCCGTATTTTTCTATTTTTATGCAAAGCGAAGCCGAAATTCTAACCGAAGGCACCATCATCGCCGTTCTGCCCGGAACCATGTTCCGAGTTGAGCTTGACCAAAAGCACGTCGTACTTGCCCACATCTCTGGCAAAATGCGCAAGCGCTTTATCCGCCTGAACCGCGGAGATCGCGTGAAGCTGGAAATGTCGCCTTACGATTTGACGAAAGCGCGCATCGTCTATCGGCTCCAATAGGCAGCACGGTGCGACTTCTGCCAGGCGTCAGGTGTCCCACGGTACGTAGTGCGGACGGCTTCGTTCTGTACACGACAAGCAACGTCGCCTAAGTCGTCCTATCGGTCCCTGTGGGTCTGTGTCGCCGATGGGTCCGGTGTTTAAAACTGTTGCGCGACCCATTTCGCGATTTTCGAAAATCGCGGTAGCCTCAGCAATTGACCAACGGGTTCAATGGCAAACCGGTTACGCAATCTCTCCGAGCTGGCCGCGAACGCGGCAGCAACAGCGGCGGGGCCGCATCTCGGGCCGCAGGTAGGGATAATGCTTCGTGCTTTCCTGGCATCGCCGCAACGGACGAAAATCTTTCTGCTTGCTGCCGGGCTGGTCGCTGTGGTCGGTGCGACAGCCTTTGGTCAGTATAGGCTAAATGCTTGGAACCGGCCCTTCTATGATGCGCTCGCCCGGAAAGATTTTGGGCAGTTTGTCGATCAGCTCGGGGTTTTTGGCATTATTGCCGGCGGTCTTTTGATCCTGAACGTCGCGCAAGCCTGGCTCAATCTGACGACCAAAGTCAGCCTGCGCGAGGGACTCGTGCGTGATCTGTTTGACGAATGGCTTAAACCGCGACGCGCCTTCCGTCTGCTCAATGCGGGCGAGATAGGTTCCAATCCGGATCAACGCATTCACGAGGATGCGCGTCACCTGACGGAGCTATCGACCGATCTCGGCATCGGACTATTGCAATCTTCGCTGCTCTTGGGCAGCTTCATCGGCGTCCTCTGGATTCTCTCGGGAAATGTCACCTTCCATTTCAATGGACGTAGCTTCGCGATCCCCGGCTACATGGTCTGGTGCGCTCTTGTGTATGCGCTCACGGCGTCCTGGCTCAGCTGGGTCGTGGGCCGTCCCTTGATTAACCTCAATACCCGGCGGTACGCTTTGGAAGCAGGGTTACGATTCGCTCTGGTACGCCTTAATGAGCACATCGATAGCGTGGCGCTCTCCGGTGGTGAACAAGATGAAAAGCAACGACTCATTGCTGAGCTCCAGAAAGTTCTTCTCGTCATGCGACAGATCGTTGTTGCGAGCACCCGCCTTACCTGGGTTACCGCTGGATACGGCTGGTTCACCATCATTGCTCCAATTGTGCTCGCCGCTCCTGGATTCTTCGGTGGCGATCTTTCCTTTGGTGCGCTCATGGTCGTCGTCGGCGCTTTTAACCAGGTGCAAGGGTCGCTGCGCTGGTTCATTGACAATTTTAGCGTGATCGCCGATTGGCGGGCGACCTTGCGACGTATCGCCAGTTTTCGCGAGGCTCTCGTCACCATGGACCGGCTCGGCGAAACCGAGAACCGGATCGAGTTTGCTCGGGCCACTGACGCCAAGGTAACCTTCGAAAATCTGGAGATAGCCACGACGGGTGGGTGCACTACGCTGAGTGAGCGACATGTGGAGATCGCCTTAGGGGACCGCGTGCTCGTTGTCGGAGAGCCCGGCACTGGGAAGACTGCCTTGTTTCTCGCGATTGCAGGCTTATGGCCGTGGGGTGCCGGCCGGATCGCCCTACCTCAGTCCGATGGCGTGATGTTCATGCCGCGCGAGCCCTATGTTCCTCTGGGGACGCTGCGCGCCGTTCTTTCTTATCCTGCGCCCGAGAATGCCTACAGCGACGAGGAACTCCGCGCGGTGCTCGATAGCGCAGGTTTGAGCCGTTTATCTTCTTCGCTAGACCGAGTTGAGCGCTGGGAAAAAGAACTCAGCGATGACGAACAACGATTCCTGGCCTTTATCCGCATATTATTGCACAAACCTCGCTGGCTGATCATCGATGAGGCTCTTGACGGCTTGGAGGACGAGGCACGCGAACGCGTGATGCGCCTCTTCAATGAGCGCCTCAAAGGCGCCACTATTCTGAATATCGGCCGACCCGAGCGGAAGCATCACTTCTTTAAGCGCGTCCTACACCTGACCAAAGATCCAGGCGGCCGTTGTTTCGTACCGCAAAGCAACATCAGCCTGTCTGGCCGGCAGACGTAACAGCATAAAGGCGCATCGGGGTGGCCTCTCGAGGCGCACTCTAAGGCGCCCCTGCAGCGTCTCCAATCCGGTGCGCACGCTTCACGCCGGCCGCCCTATTCCCTGAGATCACGCTTGCTGAGCCGGGCCACATACGTCAGCGACAATCGATAGGGAGTTTCACTTGGAACCCAAATACTGGAGTGGTCCTGCACCGTCAACGGTTCGGCGAAGATCTCGACGGTGTCCTCCGGCGCCCAGACGTCGCCACCTAACAGCTCATTCGAGTGCAGGATCGAGTGGTCCTGTAACACGTGGAGGATAACGCCGATGATCTGGTACGCTTCGCGCGCGTTATTCGTCCACGGCGTGATCAGGAATCGCAACTCAAAGATAAATGGTTTCGCGCGCTCACTTGTCGCCAGCTGCGGTGGCGAATGCCCGGGATTCGGACCGACGGTCGCCTGATAAAGAAAAATCGTCACGGCGGATTGAGGCGGCGCAAAGCCTTTGAATTCACCGAGCGTGGATAACAGGACATGTGCGGTGAGCCCAGAGCGGCTCAGCCCGTCCTGCAGCAGGGCGACGATCGTGTCGCCGAGAAATGCGATCGAGTTAGAAGTTGCCACGGTTTTCTAAAAACAATCCAGGCCCATCTTTTCGCCTTGCCTGCGCGGATTGAACACTAACAAAACAGCCACTGAGCAGAAGCGCTAATTTGGGAGGTGATCGGGGGGAGGCCTGTCTGGGAAGCATGCCGCGCCGCACCCATTTGCGAGCATTGAGCGAGCTGGCCATCTTGGCGAGGCCGCGCCTCCGATCGACGAGACCTGCTGGAAAAAATGACGGATTTGTGTCTCGATGCACGATATGCGCGATCCAATAGTCTCTTCTAAGCGGATTGGGCGACCACCGCTAGTCGCTCGTCAGATCCAGGCTTGGTCACTCATGTTGGTCGATAACGAGCCGATTATCCGGGCTTACCAGCGCGACTTGGACCGGGTCCGCGCGGAATTGGGTAAGATCGAGTCGGAGCTTGAGCGGTTCAAAGGCATCGATTCCAAAAACTTTAAGCAGTGGTTGTATACTACTTTTCCCGTCCAGTTAAGCCGGCTTCGCGAACTGCAGGAAGAAAGCGCGCGATTGATCAGCCGTTTGAACTTGATGCGACAGTTCCAGGCGTACGGCGTGAAGGAATTCGGACGCGCCTACGCGCGAGCTCTCCGGGTTGAGACTGGGGAGGACCCAATGCCGGACTTTCCGCCGCCTCCAGTGGCAGACCGATCCCATCCTTCACCGGGATCGCAGGAATTCTTTAAAGAAGCGATGCGGGTGCTCGCCGAAGATATAGGTCTGGATCCTGGTTGGGTGGAAGACGAGTTGGAGAGCATGGTGGACGAGGAATTGTCTGAGGACGGCACTGCTCGCCCGACTGCAAAAGAGGCTCAATCCATTTACCGGCAAATCGCGCTTCGTCTGCACCCCGATCGAGGTGGTGCGATGACCGAATCCGAAGCGCAAATCTGGTATCGTGCTCAGGAGGCCTATCAATTTGGCGATGTCCTGACTCTGCGTCAGCTCTGGCTGCAGATCACCGGCAAGGACCAGACCACGAAGCAACTAACGTGTGCCCAAATGATTGCCGCAATCTTTGAGACACAAGCACAAACCAGTGCCTTGCAGATGTTGCGCAACAACTTAAAACGGGAGCCTGCCTGGAGCTTCTCGCGACTGACGCCGAAACAGCTTCGATCGCGGCGAGCGCGCGTGGAGAAGGATATCGCTGCTCAAGAGGAGATTGCCCGGGAAGAACTCGAGGCGTTACGCGCCGAGTGCACTCGGCTCGCCCGCAGGCAATCGCGCTGGGAAGCGAAGCACAAGGGGAGTGCTGAGCAGCTCGGTCTCTTATAAATCTTGGCGCTCAAGTACGACGCTGCTCCCTACCGAGGTTCGGCGAGTTCTTTGAGCGCTTTTTTTGCCTTTTCCAGGATCTCCACGACGCGTTCTTGGCGCTCCGCTGAATCGCCGGCCCACCGGGCCGCCCGGAAGGTGGCTTTGACCAGTGATCCCAGCGGACCCAGCAGCGGAAAGGCTCCGGGACCGGACCAGCGACCCCAATCTTCCCAATGTTCCGCTCGCCGCCAAATGCGTGCTATATTGTCCTTTTCCTGCTCAACTTCCTGGAGTCCTTGAGCGGTGAGGGAATAGACCTTTCGTCCGTCAATCTCCTCGGAGTTGAGGAGCTGCTCGTCTTCCAGCTGTTGGAGGGTGGGGTAAACCGTTCCGGCGCTGGCTCGATACAGACCGCCCGATCGTTGCTCCAGTTCTTTGATGAGCTGGTAACCGTGCTTTGGGCCTTCCTGCAGGAGGGACAGGATCGCCAACCGGGCTTCGCCGAACTCGAAGAAGCGCCCACGAGGACCGCCGGCAAATGAGGCAAACGGACCCCAATCGTCCCAATGACCCCAACCTTCGCGGCCTCGATGACGCCTCATAAAATCGCGGATCATCAGACCAAACCGGCGACGTCGTTCGCGTCGCTCGCAGTGCCGTTCTGGCCAGTCCGAGCCGAAAGCGAAAACGGCTGGGCGGTACTCAGAAAATTGAAACCAATCTGCTTTCATAAAGTTAAGTCTATCATCGGACGATATAACGTTCGATAGAGCTTTTCAAGCACGAAACCCGCGCAATGCTCTTCGGTTCACATATCTAGTAATCCAAAACCTCAAACGTGAAACGAGTGCCTGCGCGCATTTATCGCGAAGCGCGAACCGTGGGTAAGAGCACTACCGGCGCTGGCGTACCCGTCTGGCGATCGGCGATTTGCGACGATCCAGCTCCTCCACAACAACATTTGCCAGCGCTACCGATTTCACATTGATATCAGGGTCGCGGTAAAAGTGGTCGAGACCTGGTTCGATGATGCTGATCCCGTTCGGCAGCAATTCGTCAGCTAAGAGGGTTAACCCATCATTGGGACCGTACCTTCGAAGCAGCCGATAACGTCCTTTTACATCGTCAGCAATGTCGCCCGAAAGCGGGGCCGCGATAAATTGAACGATCAGCATATGCGGTGGCAACCTGATGCCATTTTGCCTTTCCCGGCTCACGCTCGTGGTCAGGTCCGGTAAACTTCGCGAGTCGATTCCCTCTGCGGAAAATATGATCTTTATCAGCCAGGATTGAGGCCATCCCCTCGCGCGATCGGCCAGGAGAGTTCCTCGGATCAATCCACCGACGCTGATCCACGCTTTCACGGACGCTGTTTGAGCTGGGGATAATATTTCTCCCAGCGCGAGCGCGGTTTCGGGGCCGCCTTTGCTGGTGCTGATCAAGATCAGTTTAGATTCAGGTTTGCTCTCCGCGCGAATAGTGCGCGCGATAATTCCAGCGTTCTCCTGGATCGTGCCATCCTCTTTTGTGCGAATTAGCTGAACATCGAGTCCGAGCTGATGCATGAACTGCCGCTGATAAAAGAAGTCGGCTCCGGAGGTCGGATCGCTCAAGTAGTGGAAGCCCGGCACAAAGAGAAAAGTGTAACGCGCAGCGCCTGGCGGAACGATTCCGTTCCAGCTGCTTTGACGAGTGATCGCCTTCACCCGTCTTGTTTCTCGCGCATAGCTGGCCTGAAACCGAGCGTTAACTTGGTTAGCCAAGCTTTGCTTAATGAAGAACAGTGTGGCGAAATCTGGTGAGGTCTGCCTGGAAAGTTCCTGCAATCGTGACGCGATAAGCGGGCGCGCCTCGTAACTACGCTGGATCGCAGCGATCTGTTGCGCGAACTGAGGGTTCGGGAGATCGCCTTGCGGCGGCCCCGCCAAATAGTATCTGGCGAGCTTCGAATCGACGGTCGTCGCAATGGATTTACCAGCCAAGGAACCCGAAACCGGAACTCTGGGGTAAGAGCCACAAGCGGTCACCAGCAGAAAGAGCACGGCGGCGGTGATTTGAGGCCTGCCGATTCTACGCAATAGTCGATGCATGTGCTCAGGTGATAATCGATCAAGCTTGCTGAACGCTTCCCGCAAGGTCATTTTTGCGATACAACCAGAGAAAATGAAACGAAGAACGGCTTTCTTGATCTTTAGCCTGATCGCGGCTTGCAGCCCAGCTCTAGGCCGGGGCGGCGGTGGCGAAGGCGGCGGACAAACCTCCTCCCAAGGGAATCAGCACTACCATGAGCCCTTTTATCCCGGATACGGCCATGATTATTCTGGCGGCCTCTATGATTTCGTTACGTACGCCTACGCAGCCACACCCGATCAAAGAACGGTGGCGAAAAAGTAAGCGGACGCTTACGTTGTTGCGGTCGAGAAAAAGAAAAAACGTCCGGCAAAGCATCGATACATCGCGGTGCAAACCCTGAAACCAACGCCCGCGCAGCGGCTGGACAATGAAAAAAAGCGGGCCGCCGCAAAGAGCCAAGCCGAAGGCCATGGAACCAGTCTGCCACCGACCTGGGTCGATCCCAGCCAGCTCCGCGGCGTCATGGTGTTCGATACTCAGTCCAAACAAATTGTGGGGAACAATTGCTATCTAATCGGTCCAACGCTTGATCCCGAGCAGACATTGAAGTTTGATGCAGTCACGGCCGAGTTTGTCGGTTCTCCCAGCGCAACGGCCGCCGCTGACTAGGTCGAGTACGCTCCCTTCCATGTCCAATCCGATCACGGCACCCGACCAGCCAAAGTATCGGCGGGTGATTTTAAAAATAAGCGGCGAAGCCCTCCGCGAGGCCGGCAGTCATGAGACGATTTCGCCGGACATCGTGATGAATGTTGCTCGACAAGTGCAGGAGGTTCGCGATCTAGGAGTGGAGATTGCCGTGGTCATCGGCGGGGGAAATATCTGGCGTGGATTGGTCGCGAGTCACCGCGGGATGGATCGGACAACAGCGGATTATATGGGCATGTTGGCGACGGTCATCAATGGCATGGCCCTGCAGAGCGCGCTGGAACAGATCAACGTGCCGACCCGTCTCCAAACCGCTATTGAGATGGCCAACGTTGCTGAGCCGTTCATCCTGCGGCGAGCGATCCGGCACCTGGAGCTGGGTCGAGTGGTTATTTTTGGAGCGGGCACAGGCAACCCGTTCTTTTCGACCGACACTGCAGCAGCTCTGCGGGCCAGTGAGATTCGAGCGGAAGTCATTCTGAAAGCGACCAAAGTGGATGGCATCTACGATAGTGACCCAAAAGTCAATCCGGCCGCACAACGTTATGAATTGATCTCGTACACGGAGGCCTTGACGAACCGTCTCCGGGTGATGGATGCAACGGCCTTCAGCTTGTGCATGGACAACGGCATTCCTATCATTGTTTTCGATATGGCGCAGCCGCATAATATCAAAAGGGCAATTTGCGGGGAAAAAATCGGGACCCTGGTAACGAATGATTGACAGATCCGGTGAATAGCGGATGACGGGATGCCCCCCGATCAAACATATCCGCCCTTGAAAGGAGGAGTTGGCTTATGACAACCGATGAGATTCTGTTCGAGACCGAAGAAGCGATGGAAAAAAGTATGGAGTATCTTATTCACGAGTTCGCCTCGGTCCGCACCGGGAAAGCGTCTCCGGCCCTCGTGGAGAATATCGATGTGGCCGCTTATGGCAGCTCGATGAAGCTCAAGCAACTGGCCTTGATCACCACCCCGGAGCCACGACTGCTGCTCGTTCAACCGTTTGACGCCAGCGTAGTGCGCGATATCGAAAAAGCACTCGTTGAGTCGAAGCTCGGCATCAATCCTGCCGTTGACGGGAAATTGATTCGTTTGCCGATTCCGGAATTGTCGGAGGAACGAAGAAAGGACTTGGTCAGGACGACTCGTCACATGGCGGAGGAAGCCCGCGTCAGGATGCGGGCGGGACGCCGCGCGGGGATCGACCAGGTGAAGAAATTGGAAAAAGAAGGCAGTATCACGGAGGATCAGCGCCGCGATATCGAGGATGAAATACAGAAATTGACTGACAGATTTGTCAAGGATATCGACGTACACCTAACCAGCAAGGAAGCCGATATTATGAGAGTATGAAGTGGTTTGGTTTCCTTCTATTCGTTCTTTGTTTTGGTGATTTTTCTTTGGCCCACGCGGCAGCCAGTCCGCGAAGCACTCGTCATCCTCCGGCGCCGTCGGTGCCGAGGCCCGCGCCCGATTTTGCCTGGAGCAGCATTACTGGAAAGGTCCGCAGCCTGCGCGATTTGCGGGGCCAACCAGTCGTACTGATTTTTGCGACAAATCCTCAACAGAGGATTTTCATCCGTCAGGTTAAGGAGATTAACCGTCGTTATCGTCAGCTCGCTGCCCAGAACACATTGTTCTTCGTCGCGTTTACTAAAGAGTCCGGATTGATCTCGCGATCGGATGTGCCCTTCGTCATCCTGCCTGATCCCATGACGACGGCTGACGAGTACCGGGTCGGTGATTTTGGAATTGCGATAATCGCGTCAGACGGGAACCTGGACTATGCCACCGATCGGCTGATTACCGGGCAACGGATCCTGGATGTAATCGTCAATTCCTATCAGCGGCAGGTCGCGAATCGGCGGCAGTAGGGTATAGGGTTGATGTCCGCGATTCGGGCGTGACCTTGGCCCGAACGATGGCGGGAATCCCGCGACAAATGGCGAAACGCTACCCTCGCATCGCGTTTTTTCAGAATCCGGCGAGCGGAGGATGGGACGATCGCGCACGGGACTACCTTCGGCAGCGGCTCGGTGACTTGACTGGCGATCTCGAGGAAATTGTCGTGACGCCAGATGTGCCGGTGACAGCGCGCGCGCAAGAGCTGGCCGACAGGGGAGTCAGTCTAGTCGCGGTGGCGGGCGGCGACGGCACCGTCCGTGAGGTGGCAACCGCGCTGGTCAGGACGGCTGTACCGTTGGCGATAATACCCCTGGGAACCTTCAACAATCTGGCCTTGAGCTTAGGTCTGCCCAGAACGCCCGAGGCCGTCTGTGACTTAATCGAAAAAGGCGACACAAAAACGATCGATGTCGGTCTGGCGGACGAACATCACCATTTTTTCGAGGCCGCCGGGGTCGGTGTCGACGCTGAACTGTTCCCGATGGGGGAAGAAGTAAAACAAGGCAAGCTCCGCGCGTTATTGCGAGCCTTTACGCTCGCCGCAAGACACACCCAGTTGCCGGTTGAGCTCAGTTTCGATCGTCCCGTCGCCGCCGCTTACCTTCAGTCGTTTCGCGGGCGGACGTCCGTGCGCCGTCGCCGCAAGCGTTTCCGGAAGAGTCGTCGGAATATCAAACTGCGTTGTTCCTTTGTCGCGGTCGGAAATGGGCCGTATTACGGAAGCAATTTCAACATCTGTCCTGGCGCCAGCCTCGATGACGGCTTGCTCCGAATCGCGGTGTATCGTGACTTTAGCAAGCGTGAACTGCTCACCCATCTTTGGTCCATCAGCCGAGGTCGATACCAGTACAGTCCGAAATTGGAATTGTTTGAATGCCGTACGCTGGAAGTCCGGTCTCGCTGGCGACTTTTTGTGCACGTCGACGGAAATCCGATTGGCACGACGCCAGTCCGGTTCGGCACGATCGAAAGAGGGTTGACAGTTTTCGCTTGAGTGGTGCTCTCGGCAGACTTTCGCTTGATTTGGACCACAGCTGGGTGAACTCTTCTGGCTCCATGACGCTGACCGAGAAGATCTTAGCACGGGCAAGCGGAAAGAAGCAGGTTGAGCCAGGCGATAATGTCTGGGTCAATACCGACGTGCTTCTCACCCACGATGTTTGCGGCCCTGGCAGTATCGGGGTCTTCAAACGCGAGTTCGGTGCCGACGCCAAGGTCTGGGATCCCACCAAGATAGTTATTATTCCCGACCACTACATCTTTACCGCCGACAAGCTTTCCAATCGGAATGTCGACATTTTGCGCGACTTCGCCCGGGAACAGGGTTTGCCGTACTTTTATGATGTAATTGATGATCCCTCGGGACACTGGCAATTCGATTCAGCCAGGGGGCAGGTCAAAAGGCAGTATGGCAGTCGTTATCAGGGGGTTTGCCATGCCGCGCTGCCACAACTCGGCCATGCGCGACCTGGCGAAGTGCTGTTTGGCACCGACTCTCACACCTGTATGGCGGGAGCATTCGGCGAGTTCGCCTCAGGAATCGGTAACACCGATGCGGGATTCATTCTTGGTACTGGCAAACTCCTGGTGAAAGTGCCGGAGACGATGCGCTTTTATCTGGAGGGCGAGATGCCGCCTGGGGTGATGGCGAAAGATGTCATCCTTCACGTTATCGGCGATATCGGTTTCGACGGAGCGACGTACCGGGCAATGCAATGGGCAGGTCCCGGCGTTCATTCCCTGACGATTGATGATCGCATGACGATCGCAAACATGGCGATCGAAGCAGGCGGCAAGAACGGTATTTTTCCGTCCGACGAAAAAACTTTCGAGTTCGTCGATGCACGAACAAAAGCGAATGGCACACAGTCTCACTATGACCCGATCGAGTTGGATGCCGATCAAAGCTTTATTTTCGATCGGGTGTACGACTTATCGAAATTGGAACCGACGGTCGCGATGCACCCCAATCCTGGTAATCGCGCTCTGGCCAAGGAACTGACCAAAGTCAGGCTTGATCGCGCGTACATCGGTTCGTGCACTGGGGGGAAAGCCAGTGACTTCGTGGCTTTCGCGTCCGTTGTGCGAGGTAAGCGGGTGGCGATCGAAACGTACGGTGTGCCAGCCACCTCCGAGGTGGTGAGCGAGCTGAAGAACACGCGTTGGGACAGTGGCTCCGTCTGGGATGTGTTGGTCGATGCGGGGGTGCTGATGACGGAGAACGCGTCGTGCGCTGCGTGTCTGGGAGGTCCGACGGACACCTTCGGCCGCCTGAACGCTCCGTTCACCTGCATCAGTGCAACAAATCGGAACTTTCCGGGGCGAATGGGTAGCAAGGAATCCAAGGTTTTCCTGGCCAGTCCATACACCGTAGCAGCGTCAGCTTTGACCGGACACGTCACCGATCCTCGCGAATTTTTAAGCTGAGTGTTTTTTGGCCCTGTGTCGGTAGGGCTAAAATTCATTCGAGCGCCCGGCGAGGCTTTTTATCGTGTCCGCCGTAGCTTTAGCGTGAAGGAGCCGTTTGGAGCGCGTGGGGCCGGCCCGGCGCCCGGCTCGAACGGGTCTTCGCCGAAGGCTTCCGCTTTCGCTAAAGCTTCGGCGGACACGCCAGATAAAGAGATTGTCTCGCAACTACTACAAAAAGAATCCCATGCCTCAATTGTTAACCAGCCAAATCTTCGTCGTCGGTGATAACATCGATACCGATCAGATTATCCCTGCCCATTACCTGACCTTGGTGCCCACCATTCCCGAGGAGTACGAAAAACTTGGCTCCCACGCGATGGTCGGTCTGCCGGACGATTTGTACCCCGAAAAGTTTATTAAACCGGGTGAAATGAAAACGGATTTCCAGCTCGTTCTCGCCGGTCGCAATTTTGGTTGTGGTAGTTCTCGGGAGCATGCTCCAATCGCTCTGGGAGCGGCTGGAGTCAAAGCGGTCATCGCGGAATCCTACGCCCGCATCTTTTTCCGAAATAGCGTCGCGACCGGCGAATTGTATCCCTACGAATCGCGGGAGCGTTTGATCGGGCAGGTTAAGACCGGGAACTTAGGCACTCTGGATTTCGACACTGACACGCTCGAGGTGAACGGCAAACGATTCACTTTAAAACCCATGGGCGACGTTCGCCCGGTGATTGAAGCGGGAGGACTCTTCAATTACGCGCGCCAGACCGGAATGATTCCGAGATGAAGATCTCGGTGATTACCCCGTGTCTCAATCGTCGAGATCTTATTGCGGAGACTGTCGAGAGTGTTCTGGCGCAGAACTACCCGGACTTTGAGCACTGGATCATTGACGGCGGTTCAACCGACGAGACGTTGGCTCTTCTCCGCGACTATGCCCACCTGAAGGTCGTCTCCGAGCCTGATCGAGGGGTTTACGATGCCTTGAACAAGGGACTACACCTGGCATCCGGAGACATCATCGCCCTTCTCAATAGCGATGATTTGTTCCCTTTAGGGGCCTTCAACCTGTGCACCGAGCTTTTTCAGAATTCGGTCGACACCATGATTGTCTCGGGAGGTTGTCAGATTTTTCGGCGCGATCAGGACGGACGGGAGACTGAACTTCATCGGTACGAGAATCCCCGCCGCTATCATCTTTCCGTGCGCAACGTGGCCGTTGGCCTGCCCATCATCAATGCTCGTTTCTTTCGCCGAAAAGTTTTTGAGCGGATCGGAGATTTCGACCTGAACTACGCCATTGCCGCCGATCGAGACTTTCTGATGCGAGCCGCGCTGCAAGGGATTCCCGATGCACCGGTCCCGCGTATTCTCTACCGGTATCGCTGGCATGCTGGCTCGCTGACGATGAATGCAGGGACGGACACCCTGCTCCAAGGCATGAGAGAAGGACTCGCGATCATTGAGCGACTGCGAGCCGATCAGACATTAGCTCGGGAACAGCACGCGGTGTTAGCCCGCTGGCGGCGCGAGTGCCTGGCAAATATCGTGATGATTCACGCGGTCAACCGGCGTCCGCAAAAAGCGCTTTCTTCCACGGTAACCGGCACGCGGACTGACCCACTGTTCCCGAGCACCTTGTGTCGCCTGGGGTCCTTCGCCATCGGACGACGGATTCGGAACTGGTGCCGGCGGCGGGTCTCTAACCATGGACCGTAGGATTCGAGTCCTTCACGTGATCGACAGCTTGGAACTGGGCGGTGCTCAAACCGTGCTGCTGAACTTGTTCGCCTTGGCCCACCCCCGGTTCGAGCTCTCGCTCGCCGCTCTGCACGCGAACAACCAGAGTCTGTTTCTCGGGCGCGCCCGGCGGCAGGGATTGTCTGTCTGCTTGCTCTCTCCCTACCGGTGGTTACCGTGGTTCCTCATCTCCCTGCCGTGGCTTATTTGGCGGAAGCAATTCGATGTTGTCCATTGTCATCTCTACGCCTCAAACTGGCTGGGGAAACCTTTGGCGCGTACGCTCGGCGTTCCCGTGATCGTTTCGCACGACCATTGCTACGAGGAGTTTCGCTTCAAAAACCCCTTCTTTCGGTGGATCGACGCAGGCGCTAATGCATGTGCGGACGTAGTCCTGACTATATCCGAACAAATCGCCCAACGCCTGATTGAGAAGGAGAAAATACCCGCTGCCAAAGTGGAGGTAATCCGCAACGGGGTGCCGGTGCCGGCCGGCGACTTGGCTTCCGTGCCGGAACCAGCGGCGCGCGATTTCCGCGTGATTGGCGGTGCCGGCCGCCTGGTAGCCTGGAAAGGGTTTTCGCGATTGCTTCAGATGATGCGTCATCTGCTGGATTTGGATGCGCGTTACCGGCTGATCCTCGCAGGAGATGGTCCGGAGCTGGATAATCTGCAAGCACAGGCACGCAGCCTGAAAATCGAGGATCAGATAGCGTGGCCGGGGGCAGTGGCTTCGTTGGCTCCTTTCTTTGTGCAGATCGACTTTTTTGTCCTGACTTCCGACCGGGAAGATCTGCCGATGGTGCTTCTTGAAGCACTAGCGGCCGGCAAGCCAACTGCCGTTCTGGGGCACAATCGAGAACGGCGCAGCGTGCGGGACGCGGCTCTGGTGCTGGATCCGAGCGGACAAGAGAAGGTCTGGGCCGGCGAGATTCATCGTCTCTTCTCGGAGCCAGTGCGAATGCGGCAGTTGCGGGAGGCTGGTCCCCGCTTTGTTTCGGAAAAATTCTCGGCGGAGAAGCAGGTGAGACGCATCGAGGAAATCTATGATTCTTTGCTGGAAAAGAAGAGCAAGAGACGTTGATTAAGCGGAGGGAGCGGGTTCAGCGGAGGGATGTAGCTGAAAACTGCCCAATGAGCTCAGCACAGGGGGCGATTATACCTTGGTGGCTACCTTCCTCCGCTGAACCCGCTCCGTCCGCTTTCCGCCTATTCTCCGCGCCACTCAACGGTGCGGTCGAGCTCGTCGATCGACGAGCAACCAAGTAAGGCCATCGCGCACCGGAACTCCTGATCGAGGATCTGGATCGCCCGGGAAACCCCTGGTGCCCCGGCCACGGCGAGCGCGTAGATATAAGGACGCCCCAGCAGCACCGCGTCGGCCCCGCGAGCCAGCGCCTTCACGACGTCCGTCCCGCGCCGAATTCCGCCGTCAACCAGAACCGGAGCCTGTTTAGCGACTCGTTCGGCAATGGCCGGCAGAACTTCAACCGTTGCGGGAACAGTGTCGAGATTTCGCGCTCCGTGGTTGGAGACGATGATTCCATCAGCCCCCGCCTTAAGGCCGTACTCGGCGTCGTCGGGATGAAGCACCCCTTTTAATAAGAGAGGCATCCGGGTGAGGGAACGCAGCCACTCGATGTCTTTCCACACAATCGCGCTGTGTCGCCCCGGATCGGAAGTTGAGCGAAGGCCTGCGCGGACGTCGACCTGATACGGCACTTCGATTTCCGGCGGGACGGCGAACCCTGCGCGCAACTGGCGAACTCTAACTCCCAACACTGGCGTATCGACTGTCACGCAAAGCGCTCGGAAGCCGACCTTCTCCACTTGCTCAACCAAGTCCTTCGTAAACGAGCGATCGCGCTGTACATAGAGCTGGAACCAAAGGGGTGCCGTCGTTATTGGCACGAGGTTCTCGACGCGAACTGTTGTGTTCGTGCTGATCACGGCAGGAATTCCCTGTTCGCCGGCGGCGCGAACGGTGGCGCTCTCACCATCCGGGTGTACCAGACGCTGATAGGCGGCCGGTGCGAGTACAATGGGAGTCGGGAGTTGGTATCCAAAGAGCGAAACGGCGGTGTTTATCACCGAGACGTCCCGCAGCACGCGCGACATCAGCAGGATTTGGTCGAACGCGGTTTCGTTGCGCCTCAAAGTAATCTCGTCGCCGGCGCCGCCGGCCACGTATTCATAAACCGCATGTGCCATGCGCCGGCGAGCTTCCGGTTCGAAGTCGGTCAGGGTAAGGAAGCTATCGAGCTCGCTCTTCACGGGAAGGGGGTGTCAGTGTCAGTCGTCATCGTCAGTCGTCATCGGTCATTGGCTTCTCGGTCATTGGCCATCAGCCATCGCCATTTCTAGCGCATTAAGCCGTTGCTTGACGACGACCTGGTGCCGCCCGAAAAGAGACGCCGCGCGCCTCCGGTCCAAGTGCCGTGATCACGACCAGAGACAGCGCGACAGCGCCAGCCACGATCGCCAGGGCGTTGCTGTAGTTATGGAACTTTGCGACAAGTTGCGCCTGGAAAAATAAATTACCCGACGCGAAAAGATTCCCTAGCTGGTATGTGAAACCGGGAAAGGTTCCGCGTACTTCGCCGGGGGAGAGCTCGTTCAAGTGCACCGGGACTACTCCCCAGGCGCCTTGCACGAGGAACTGCATCACAAAAGCTCCAACGGCCAGCACAACCGCCGTCTGCGAGAAGGCCCACAGAGGAATCGCAAGCAACGAAACCAGCGCGGCGATGATGATTGCGCGGCGCCGGCCGATCCGTTCAGAGATCGACCCAAAAGTCAGGCCGCCAAGAATTGCGCCGATATTGTAAGTGATTGCAATCAGCGCCACCGTACCGGGGTTGAATTTGTGCTGCAGGAAAGTCGGATAAAGGTCCTGGGTGCCGTGACTGAAAAAATTGAAGGCGGTCATCAGCACGATCATATAGAGAAACAAGTTCCATTGACTACTGATCGCACGCCACATACCCGGGCCGGTTGCCGGCCGCTCGAGCCAGGCTGGCGATTCGTCTACCTGAGAACGAATATAGAGCACGAGCAGGGCGGGAAGGGCTCCCACCATAAACATGCCACGCCAGCCAATATGTTGATAAGCTAACGCGTAGAGGATTGAGGCGAGCAAATAACCTGACGGATAGCCGGCCTGGAGCAGGCCAGATACAACCCCGCGGGTGCGCTCCGGAATCGTTTCCATCGCCAGAGCCGCTCCCACACCCCATTCACCGCCCATCGCTATACCGTAGAGACCGCGCAGAATAATCAGAACCGTGAGGGAAGGGGCAAACCCGCAAGCAAACTCGAGCGCCGAGTAAAACAGGATGTTTGCCATGAGCGTTGGACGCCGCCCTACCCGGTCGGCCACCAACCCAAAAAGCAAGGCGCCAAGCGGACGCATGGCGAGGGTCAGATTAACCGTAAAAGAAACTGCGCTTAAATCGCTTTTGAACTCCTGGACGATATCTTTCAAAACGAAAATCAGGATGAAAAAGTCAAACGCATCCAGGGTCCAACCAAGGTAACAGGAAAGAACCGCGCTTTTCTGACGAGGAGTAAGAGAGGCAAGCTGGGCAAAGATACTCATGGCTGGAAGGAAGCTGGGGTTGCGATTTATCTGGGCAGGGAACGGTCCATCGATTGGAAGAGGGCTGCTTCAGCAAAAGAAACTAACGTAACAAGGACGCAATTCACAACTGGAGAAGCTTGGTGCACGCGAGAATCTCACGTGCTAGCAATGCAAGCTCTTCAGGCTGAACCGATGAGGATGCCGGCGAGAAAAACCAGGAATCCACCCAAAACCACCTGGAAGATGGCCGAGAGTAGCGGTGTGTCCATGTAATGATGCCGAATCCACGAGATCACGCCCAGTTCGAGAACAACCACCACAACGGCCACCGCGGTTGCCATGCCGAAGTTCGGGATCAGAAAGGGAATCGTGTGGCCCAGGCCACCCACCGTGGTCATAAGCCCGCAAACCGTTCCCCGGAGGAGTGGATGCCCTCGGCCGCTGAGCGCGCCGTCGTCCGAAAGCGCTTCGGCGAATCCCATACTGATACCAGCTCCCACTGACGCCGCGATACCAACCACAAAGGCCGTCCACGGACTGCGTGTCGCAAAGGCCGCGGCAAAGACCGGGGCCAAAGTGGACACCGACCCATCCATCAAGCCGGCCAAACCAGGCTGCACGACCTGAAGGACAAACAGCTTCCGTGCTGCTTCTTCTTCCTTTTTAAATTCACCGGATTTATCCCGTTCTTTTGACATCCGATCAGCCAGGTCTTCGTGGGATAGTTCGGCCTCGGCCAAATCACCTAACAGTTTCCGCATGTCTGCCGAGGAAGTCTTCTCGAGAGCGTGCTGATAGAAACGTCTGGTCTCGGACTCCATCGTTTGGACCTCCGAGCGGACCTGCGGCAAGGTCAGCACTTTGTTCAACCAGATCGGACGACGATGCACAAAGCCCTTGACATCCTGGCGCCGGATCAGGGGTATCTGTTCCCCAAAGCGTGTCTGGAACATCTCGATCAGGCGCCGGCGATGATCCGACTCCTCTTCTCTCATCGTTTCCAGGACCGACGCGGTTGCCGGGAACTCGCCTTTCATGCGTTCGGCGAAGCTGCCATAAATGCGGCCATCCTCCTCTTCAAGCGAAATAGCCAGAGCCAGGACCTCTTGCTCACTCAATTGGTGGAATGATTTGACCATGGGGTATTCGGTGTGCGTTGTTCGCGCGGAAGCCGATCATAGGCGTGGCCGGAAATGATGTCGAGGCAGGTTCGTTACTCCTGCTCGCATGCTCCGACGCCCACCTTTTTCGACTCGGCAATCCGGAGTGGGGCTGCCGCTGGGCCAGGCCGAATAATGAGCGCGACAGCACTGACAATTAAAACCGCGCTAATAAGAATCCGCGGTGTCAGTGGTTCTCGAAGGAAAAGCCAGCCAAGCAAGACAGCGACCAGTGGATTGACGAACGCATACGTGCCCACAAGACCCGGAGAGCAGACGCGCACCAGCCAGATGTACGCCGAGAACCCGATAATTGCGCCGAAAGTAACCAGGTAAACCCAGGCCCAGACCGAGCGAACAGCAAGACGAAGATCTTGCGGACGGTTGAGTTCACCGCTGAGCGCGCCGGCCAGCAGAAGCGCGGCGGCGCCGGTCAACATTTGCATGGCTACGCCTTGAATCGCGGAACCAGGATGGGTGCAACGCTTGGCGTAGAGCGAGCCCGCCGCCCAAAGAACCGCAGCCAGGAAGAGTGCGATAATCCCGCGGCTCCAGCCGCTATGGAAAGCTCCTGAAGGACCGCTGCTCAGCCCTTCAAGCGAGAGCACCAGCACCCCGATCAGACCCAGCAATAGGGCCACGATCGCTCTCGCGCTGGGCCGGCTCGCCATACCACTTAACCAGGCAAAAAGGATCAGAAACATGGGCACCGTCGCGACCAGCAACGCAGCGGTCCCGGATGGGACATATTGTTCAGCATACGTGACTCCGCCGTTGCCGGCGAACAAAAGACAGACCCCCACGATGGCGGCATCGCGCCATTGACGCAGAGTCGGCGCAGGATAGCCGCGCACACTTGCCCAAATCCACAGAGCAGCGCCCGCGGCAAAAAAACGGAGACCTGCCATTAAGAACGGCGGACACGACTCGATGGCGACCCGGATCGCGAGATAAGTAGATCCCCAAATGAGGTAGACGGAGAGCAGCGCGAGTCCGATCTGGTATCGAGTCGGGGCGCCAATCGATCCAGACGTCTTCAGTTCCTTCATCCGAGAAGAAAGACGAGATAAAGCTCCCTGTCGTGCCATTTTCGGCCGTGGAATAAAGCTTCCAGCTTGTCAGGATAGGCGCCTTGACGAAAGTCACCCAGCTGGCTTCTTCTTCAGAGAATCGATGAACTCCCACCACACCAATAATCCCACGACCGCCGGCAACATCCGTGATTACCGATTGGCTGCAGTCGATCTGGATGACACACTGCTTGGTCCGGATAAGACGATCAGTCCGGAAAACCGTCAAGCAGTGCGGCGCCTTCAGGAAGCAGGGCTCCTCGTCATCATAGCTTCAGGGAGGCGGCATCAGAACAGTATTCGTTTTCAGCGCGAACTCGATCTGCACGGTCCGATCATTGCCTGCCAAGGAGGTTTGTTGCGTGATGGCGATAGCGGGAACGTGATTGAAGCGCACTTTCTTCCCCAAGCCGTCGCTCAAAGCATCCTGGCGGAAACTAGGCATTCTGAGGTGCACGTTATCTATTACCATCTCGATCATCTTTACGTCGCGGAGCGGCACAATCCCTGGATCGATCTTTATGAACAGCGAGTTGGGGAAAAGACAGAAGTTCTGCCCGATCTGGAAAAGCTCGGTGGGAGACGGGCCTTAAAAATCGTCTGGTATGGAGATCCCGCCGAACTGCAGAACCAGCGGAAAGCAATGGAGATCAAGTACCACGGAAAATCCGACGTCTTTTCGACCGAACGAGAAAACCTCGAGTTCATGCCGCGCGGAGTGAATAAAGCGACGGCGCTGGCAAAGGTGGCAGAGGAATTGGGAATCGCGCCGAGCCAGACGATGGCGTTCGGGGACAACGAAAACGATATTCAGATGCTGCGCTGGGCCGGGTGCGGATTGGCGATGGCGCATGGAAAGCCGGAGGCGAAAGCGGCGGCCAGCCTCGTCAGCCCCGACGGCCCTCGCGAGACGGCGTTTGCCCGGGCGGTCGCCCTCTTTTTTTGGCAAGGCCGCGCGCAGACTGGTTCCATCGAGTCCCGGCTCCCGAGTAGCGGGTAACGAGTCCCGGGTAGGCCGCGGGACTCGCCACTCGGGACCTAAAGCAAGATTCCTAAATGCTTTGCCTGGAAACGAATCGCCTCCTGGACGTGGGCGTCCCAATACGCCCAATTGTGTCCCCCGGGGAATTCCTCGTACTCGTGCCGCAGACCGAGCTTCGTGAGATGTGCGTGAAACTCACGATTATCTTCGATCAACTCATCTTCGATTCCACAGTCGATTCGCAGCGCCGGCAAAAGCGAGCGATCGATGCTCTCCGCTACAGCGTACAGGCTATGCCGGCTCCAGGTGGACGGGTCGCCCAGGATACGCGAAAACTCCGGGCGCTGGTCAACTCTGTCGCTTCGCCCAAAATTCAACGCGCCGGAGTGACTAACCGCCGAACAGAAGAGATCCGGGTATTTCAATCCGAGTTTTAATGCGCCGTACCCGCCCATTGATAGCCCGCCGATACAGCGACCTGCTCGCTCGGCCCGTGTCCGAAATGTTCGATCGACAAAACTGATCAGATCACGTATCAGCGCCGTTTCATAAGCGAAGCCTTCCGCGGCGTCGGTGTAAAAGCCTCGACCACCGTCGGGCATCACGATGATGAGCGGCAGCCCTTCAACGTAGCGCTCGATGCTTGTTCGACGTGTCCAGATCGTGTGATCGTCGGAAAGTCCGTGCAAAAGATAGAGCACAGGGAACGGGGCGGAGCCGTTCTCCGGCAAGATAAGGTTGGCTGCAGTCTGTTTCTGCAGGCCGGCACTAAAATAATGTAACTCACAAGTAGCCATCGGTTTTGATCTCAGGCCGATAACATGCTGGTGAAAAGCAAATTCGAACGAGACTCAGAAGATGGATGACCGATGACCAATGACTGATGACCGATGACCAATGATCGACGCCCCGGAATCCTGTCACTCACTGGCCGCCAACCTCATCCGCCGGCAATCTTTTTGGAACAAACGCGACGACTAGTGCCCCGGCAAGGACCATCGCGCCGGCCAGCAGCAGGAGTCCGGACGTCGATTGCCTGGTCAGGTCGTTGAGCCAGCCAACGAGGAACGGCAGAACGAACCCTCCAAGATTTCCGACCGAGTTTACCAAAGCAATCCCGGCCGCTGCAGAAGTGCCGCTCAGAATGCCGGCAGGCATCGGCCAGAATAAGGGAAAGGTAGAGAGAATCCCGATTGCCCCGAGAGAAAGGCCGGCCATGGCGAGGACAGTCTCGTGAGCAAATCGCGCGCTGATCGCCAGTCCAATGGCGCCAATAAGCGCGGCGGACGCAAAGTGCCAGCGCCGTTCTCGGGTGCGGTCTGAGTTCCAGCCAAACCAGATCATGGCCGCCGCCGCTAGAGCGTAGGGGATCGCGGTTAAGAATCCAATTGCCAACGGATCCTTGACGCCGGTGTTCTTGATCAGTTGCGGCAGCCAGAAGCCAACGCCGTACAAACCGCCGGCGCAGCAGAAGTAGATGAGACAAAAAAGGAGCAGCCGCGGGTCGACAAAGACCTGCCGGAGTGGCAACGCTACTTTTCGGCTATCTTCGAGACGCAGATTTTCCTCCAGACGGCGTTTCTCAGCGTCGTTCAACCACTTCGCTTGTCGAATGCCATTGGGTAAGACGAACGGCACCAGGATACCCACCACGATCGACGGGATCCCTTCAATCAGAAAAAGCATCTGCCAGCTGCGCAGCCCTGCTGAGCCAGAAAATACGTGGATAATCCAGCCGGAGACCGGCCCGCCAATAACTCCCGTCAGAGCGATGGCCGACATGAACAGCGCGGTCACATGCGCCCGACGCTGCGAAGGAAACCAATAAGTCAGGTAAAGAATGATTCCTGGGAAAAAACCCGCTTCGGCCACGCCGAGCAAGAATCGCAGGAGATAGAAAAGAAACGCGGAATGGGCGAACATCGTCAGCGAGGAAATAATTCCCCAGCTGATCATGATCCGGGCAATCCAAAAACGCGCTCCGACCCGTTCGAGGATCAGATTGCTTGGAACCTCGAACAGGAAATACCCAACAAAAAAAATGCCGGCACCAAAGAAGAACACAGTATCGCTGAATTTCAGATCCGACTGCATCTGCAACTTGGCGAACCCGACGTTTACCCGGTCAAGATAGGCAACGATATAGCAAAGGAAGAGGAACGGGACGAGACGGCCGGCGACTTTCGCATAAACCGGTCCTTCGGAGACAGGAGTGGCGGCCAGGGGGGATGGCATGGTGTTCGGGAGTCGGGAGTCAGGAGTCAGAAGTCAGAAGAGCGACTATTCGGTATTCAGTAATCGGTCATCGGCTATCGGCGATCAGCTATCAGCGGTCCGAGGCTAGCGTGGCGAACGGGATGGCTACAAGAACGTTTTCGCTTTCAATCGTTTCAAACCGGGGCTTGGCCCCGAAGGCGCATGGGGTATGGTGCAGCGATGTTTCGACACCGGAGGTTCCGCGAGAACGGACATGAGCTCAATGAGCTGGAGCGCGGACGGCTGCGAATCGTGGTCGATAACCATGGCGCCGAGCTCGTCAGCGTCGCCCGCCAAAAGAACGACGGTAGCTGGACGGCTTATCTCTACCGGGATGGCCTTGTCTCACCGGCCACCGAAGGTTGGAAGGGTCATGCCACCATCATGGGCTATTATATCCATCGGTTGCTCCATCAGCGGACGCTCTACGAAGGAGACGAAATTCGCGGCGGCAATCACGGTTTTCTGCGGACAAAAGATTTCGCGAACCCGGTGCTGATCCAGGATGCCGGTTTGACTTACCGGCTGCCGACAACTGAGATTCAGCCTGCCGAATATCCACGCAAAGTGGCATTTCAGCTCGATTATCTCCTGGAAGATGACGCTTTGATCGTCGCCTTTGACTTCACCAATGAAGAATCCAGCCGCCCGGCTCACGTTAGTTTCGGCCTGCATCCGGGATTTGCGGTAAGTTCTCTGGAAAACGCCCGCATTGTCCTTCCCCGCGGCACGTATCGGCGATATCTCGCTCCCGGAAATTTCCTGAGTGGCGAGACTCTCGAGTTCGAAGCAGACGGTGGTCCGGCGCCATTTCGGCCTTTCGATCTACCGGATTCATTTCTGCTCGAAGCGGTCGATGTGGTGCATCATGTTGTCCGCCTGCAGGACTTTGGTTGGCAACGGCAAGTTGAAGTTGATCTTTCGGAAGCGCCGTTTTTCACTATCTGGAGCGATCTCCATCCTTTTATGTGCATCGAGCCGTGCTGGGGTTTGCCGGACCATCAGGAGCAAGAGCCTTTCGAAAAAAAACTCGGAATCCAGGTGATCTCGCCGGGTGAAACCTTGACTCGGCGTTGTACTCTTCGTTTTGCATGAACTGGATCCACACACTGCGGGAGCGGGTCGAGTTGCAGCCGGGCGTCCCCGCGTTGATCGATCACACGGTTCTCGGAGATCGAGTTATCAGCTTCGCGGCCTTGAATCGGTTCGTGGATTTTATCTCGGTCCGGTTGCGCGAGGAAAAGATCGAGCCGGGCGCCCGCGTCCTGGTTCTGATGGAACGAGGCCAGGAGTTCTATGCTCTTCTTCTGGCGTTGCTGCAGATCGGTGCTCTGCCCATGCTCTATTCCGCGGAACTGACGCCCCGTGAACTCGGCGTCTGGTTACAGCAGATGCGGCCCGATGCCTGCGTCCTGCCAAAAAACAAATGGCTTGAACTGCAGCTCGATCGCGAGTTGCGCCAGCTCCCCAAAAAAATTCTGGCAAACACGATTCGGTTCCAAAGCCGCTGGCTCCGACTAGGGAGAATGGGTTCGGTCGAAGAAGTCGATGCGGAAGAGACCGCGCTCATGTTTCTGGTGCGTGGACCGGACAAGGAACTTGCCGTCTACGCCTGGTCGCAGCAGCAGCTCGCGCAAACCACTCAGCAGCTCGTGGCGAGCTTAAGGCTGAAAGCGGGCGAAATCGATCTTTGTGACCGGCCGCTCCAACTCATGGCAAACTTATCCGCCGGTCTCACCAGCGTCATCCCGGTCGGTTTCAAACGTTTACAGCGAAAGACCCTGCGGCGACAGATTGAAAAATTTAAGCCCACCCGTTCGGCGGCTCCTTCTTTCGTCTTGCGGAACCTGACGTGGAAAGGAGCGTTGCCACTGCGCCGGGTCTTTATCCTCGATGCGCCGCTCGACCAGTCCACCGTCGAGTACTTCGCGGAATGCGCGGATCATGCAGATGTGGAGCTGATTTTCGGAGCGGATGTGCCTCTGGCAACGGCCAGCCTGTCCCACCACGCGTTGCAAGGGACGTCGACCTGGGTCGGCGAGTTCTTTCCAAATGTTCAATATGCGATTATCGAATGGCTCCCCGAATTAAATCCAAAGGAGTCTCCTTCGATGAAAAACCTCCTTCTACCGCCAGAAAAAACTGGGGAACTGGTTATCTCTGGCCCTTTCCTCCCGCAACGCCTTGGCTTGGACGGTCAGATCGAGGAAAGACAGGTGATCAAGGACGATAGTGATGCCTGGTTGCGGACCGGGGTCAAAAGCCATTTAGACGAGCAACGAAGATGCTGGATTGACCAGCCGGTGCCGGTCTGGCCGCGAGGCTCTTGATTCGCGTGGGCAACCGTAAGCGGGCATCAAAATCATTCCTGGTCGGCTTCCGGAACGGGATTAGGTTCACCAATATTATTATGGGGGATTACAAAGGTCGAGTGAACCTGAGGCTAAGGAAAAAACGCGCGGCGAAAGAGCGACGAATGAAAGCCCGTTTCGGTCCTAAAAGGCCAATCGCCCCGCTGCCAATTGCCGAGGCGTGATCTCAAAATCGCGCCATTTTCCCCATGGACGAATTACAATTGAACAAGGCTTACAAGCCCGAAAGCTACACGTGCGTCGAGACAACATACCGGCGGGCCCTCGAAAACGGGGCTGTCGAGGTGCAAGCGCAAAAAACTCAGGAGGGCGACCCGGACCGACGCGGCGGCTTTAAGGATCAGTTCGGGAATGCCTGGTGGATCGGAACTCAGATCGGCTGAGTCCTCCTTCGTGACACAAAGCGCGGCGTAGCGTTCGATCGAGCTCACGCCGCGATCCGAAACCAAATCGTGCTCGTGCTCGTCGCTGCCCTCCACGGACAAGGCCCCTGGGGTGGCCTCCCCAATACGGACGAGGCCGTCCGCGCTACCGAAGCGCTCTCGCCGGAACATTATGGCAGCCCGATACTTGGATCGAGCAACATTAGATCATGTTTACTGGCATTGTTGAACGCACTGGAACTGTCGTAGATCTCGGAACTCAGGGAGACGCTTGTCGGCTCATGCTGCGTGCATCGTTTCCCGAGAGGCTTTCAATTGGGGCCAGCCTCGCCTTAAACGGCGCTTGCCTGACCGTCACGGAGAATTCGGGAGAAGAGCTAGGCTTCGATTTGCTGCAAGAAACTTTGCACCGGACGAACCTGGGCGATCTCCGGCCTGGCGACCTGGTGAACCTCGAACGGCCGCTGCCGGTCAGCGGGCGATTTGACGGGCACATCGTGCAGGGACATATCGATGCAACCGGCACCGTGGCGTCTCTCGAAGCCTTGGGAGCCGACCGTCGGCTGGCGATCGGATACCCGGCGGCGTTCGCGCGTTACCTGATCCCAAAAGGTTCGATCGCGATCAATGGAATCAGCCTCACGATTGCTGAAGTGACCGGTAGCGAGTTCGCGGTCTGGATTATTCCGCAGACTTGGAAGGTGACGAATCTGGCAGCTTGTCGAACCGGGATCCGGGTGAACCTGGAGTTCGATCTGATCGCCAAGTACATCGAGAGGCTCATTGCTCCGTAAGAACTAAGAATGAAACGCACGGCTGACCCGGGACTTCCCACGTCTATTCTGGCTCGACGGTTCGACGTTGGCGTTTGCGTTCGGCCCGGCCTTCCTTGGTTCGGCGAATTTCACGCTTCAACGCAGGTGGGCGCGGAGAGCATCTCCGCCGATCCTTTTCTCGAGCGGCTTTTTGCTGAGCCCGCACTGCCGCGGCGCACTCCTCCAGCAGCGAGACCAGCCGGCGAGCGGCTGCTTGGCGGTTGCGATACTGCGAACGCGAGTCCTGTACGGTGACCTCCGCGCCGGATCGGGTGTGTCGAAGCGTCACCGCGGTCGAAACCTTGTTGACGTTCTGGCCGCCCGGACCGCCTGCGCGGGCGAACATCTCAATAAAATCGCGCTCGTCGAGGCCGAGCCGGTGGATCCGTCGCAGAAGCCTTGGATCAAATCGAATCATTGTCTTCATTGATGGCGTGGGGCGGCCAGAAAACAAATGGCGGTTGACGCTTTTCCGCGACCGCCCTATGTAGCATCGGCGTCCGTCCTGCCGGGGCGCTGCTCCCCAGCCAGCCATGAACATTCACGAATACCAGGCAAAACAGCTGTTTAATCGGTTCGCGATTGCTACTCCGAAAGGCGAACCGGCGAGCACACCCGAAGAGGCTGAGAAGGCCGCGGAAGCACTCGGCACGACGCATTTAGTCGTCAAGGCGCAGATTCACGCGGGCGGGCGGGGCAAGGGAGCTTTTAAGAACGGCTTCAAAGGTGGCGTTCACCTCTGTTCCACCCCGGCCGAAGCCGGTGCGCTCGCCAAAAAGATGCTCGGCCAGGTATTGGTGACTCATCAGACCGGGCCGGAGGGCAAAGTCGTTCACCGAGTGTTGGTGGCCGAATCAGTCGAAATCGAACGGGAGAATTACCTGGCGATGCTGCTGGATCGCGGGACGGCTGCTCCGGTGGTCGTCGCGAGCACGGAAGGCGGGGTCGAGATCGAAAAGGTCGCGGAAGAACACCCGGACCAGATCTATCGCGAACCGGTTCACCCGCTCCTTGGTTTCCAGCCTTACCAGGGATTGAAGATTGGACGCGAGCTAGGGTTCTCGGGCGCTCAGTTGCGGAGCGCCGCCAAGCTTGTCGGCAATCTTTCTCGTCTGTTTTCGGCGCTCGATTGCTCTCTGGTTGAGATCAATCCATTGGTCATAACGAAGGCCGGAGATGTTATGGCCTTGGATGCCAAATTTAACTTTGATGACAACGCTCTCTACCGGCATCCGGAGATTGTCGAGCTCCGCGACCCCTCGGAGGAAGATCCGCGAGAGATCGCCGCTTCGCAGTTTGGTCTGAACTACATCGGGCTAGATGGCAATATTGCTTGTATGGTCAATGGGGCGGGGCTGGCCATGGCCACGATGGACATTATTAAACATGCCGGGGGTAAGCCGGCGAATTTTCTCGATGTCGGCGGAGGGGCGACCGAAGAGCAGGTCACGGAAGCATTCAAGATCCTTATCTCGGACAAGAATGTCCGGGCTATTCTGGTCAACATTTTTGGCGGAATCATGAGGTGCGACGTCATTGCCCAGGGAATCATTAACGCCGTAAAGGCCACCAGTTTGCCAGTTCCTCTGGTGGTTCGCTTGGAAGGAACAAATGTTGATCTCGGGAAAAAACTTCTGGGAGAATCCAAGCTGCCGATCCAGGCCGCTCCTAATTTAGCGGAAGCGGCTCGCCGAGTGGTAACGGCGGCAAAAGGCTCACGCCCATGAAAATCACGGAGATAGCATTCATCGGCTACCCAGTAACGGATATTCGGCGCGCCCGAAGCTTTTATGAAGACGTGCTTGGCCTGGAGCCGAGCAGAACATTTGGGTCAGGCGATTCACTTTGGGTAGAGTATGATATCGGACCCACCACCTTCGCGATAAGCAACATGGCGGGAGATCAGTGGAAGCCGTCGCGAGATGGGCCTTCGGTTGCTTTTGAGGTGGACGCGTTTGAGGAAACTCTCGCTCGATTGCGGGAGAGAAATACCCGCTTCCAGCTTGAGTCCTATGAAAGTCCCATTTGCCGGATGGCGATCATTTCCGATCCGGACGGTAACTCGATTGCGATCCACAAGCGCCACGAAACGGTGGAATCCTCGCCGAGACCGCACTAGCCAGATGCCTATTCTCGTTAACAAAAACACTCGATTGCTGGTACAAGGCATCACCGGCAGCTCCGGTGCTTTCCATGCGCGCGCCTGCAAGGAGTATGGCACAAAGGTTGTCGCCGGAGTCACCCCAGGGAAGGGTGGCCAGAAATTCGATGGCTCCATTCAGATCTTCGATACGGTATTCGAAGCAAGGGCTGCTACGGATTGTAACGCGACGATGATTTTCGTGCCGGCGCCCTTCGCGGCGGACGCTATCCTGGAGGCGGCCGACGCGGGAATCGAGCTGATCGTCTGTATCACGGAAGGAATTCCCGTAATGGATATGATGAAGGTTAAAGCTGCGCTGCGCGACAGGCCCAACCGATTAATCGGGCCGAATTGTCCGGGTATCATCACTCCAGGCGAATGCAAGATTGGTATCATGCCAGGTTACATTCATCGTCCGGGGAAGATTGGGGTTATCTCGCGCTCTGGAACCCTCACTTATGAAGCTGTTTGGCAATTGACCCAAAGGGGCTATGGGCAGTCGACCTGTATCGGGATCGGCGGCGATCCGATCAATGGGACCACGCACCTTGATGCAGTGAAGCTTTTCAGCGAAGATAAAGATACCGAGGCGCTTATTCTGATCGGTGAGATCGGCGGAACCGCGGAAGAGGAAGCTGCGGTCTGGATTAAAGAGCATCTGCGAAAACCGGTTTGCGCGTTTATCGCGGGAGTTACTGCCCCCCCGGGCCGGCGGATGGGCCATGCCGGGGCCATCGTCGCGGGTGGGCAAGGAACTGCCGAGAGCAAGATTGCGGCGCTCCGGAAAGCGGGAATTACGGTTGCGGAGACGCCTGCCGCGATCGGTGAAACGATGGTCAAGGTGTTGAAAGCTTAGCTATGTCAATCCAAACGAAAGGCTTGGAAGGGGTTGTTGCTAACGAAACGCATTTGGGAAACGTGCGCGGCCAGGCAGGTCAGCTGATCTATTGCGGCTATGATATCAACGAGCTGGTTGGCAAGGTCTCTTTCGAAGAGATAATTTTTCTCCTGTACAACAATCGGCTTCCTCAACGGAGAGAGTTAGACGCACTCAAAAAAGAGCTGAGCTCTGCGCGCGAACTGCCTGAGGGTGTCCTGGAGTTTATCCGAAAAGCGCCCAGCACCGCCGCCCCGATCGATGTTCTCCGAACTGGGGTTTCGATGCTTGGTTTGTACGGTCCTTCCGTTTCGCTCGATGACTCGATTGATGCCAACCGCCGTCGCGCGTTGAGCATTCAGGCGAAGACCCCGGTTATTGTCGCTTATTTTCACCGAGCGCGATTGGGAAAAGATCTTCCGCCCATTCGCCCCGACCTCGGCGAAGCAGCCCATTTTCTCTACCTGCTTGATGGAGCCGATCCGTCGGAAAAAAAGGTTAATACCTTGGACGTTGCTTTTGTGCTGCATGCCGAACACGGAATGAACGCGTCGACATTTAGCGCCCGAGTCACGATTTCAACCCTGACCGACATCTATTCCGCGGTCACCGCCGCGATTGCCACACTCAAAGGGCCGCTTCACGGAGGCGCAAACGAAGGGGTTATCCACATGCTGCAGGAAATTGGGTCCCCGGATCAAGTCGACGCCTATATCGAACGAGCGCTGAATGAAAAGCGAAAGATCATGGGGATTGGACACCGCGTTTACAAGGTGCTCGATCCCCGAGCACCGCATTTGCGCCGCATGGCAGTGGAGCTTAGCCGGGAAATCGGAGAGCCGAAGTGGATCGAGATGTCCGAGCGGATTGCCGCGCTGATGAAAGAGAAGAAAGGGCTGAACGCGAACGTCGACTTCTATTCGGCGACGGTCTACTATTCGCTCGGAATTCCAACCGATCTCTTTACGCCGATCTTCGCGATCTCGCGGACGGCCGGCTGGACGGCGCATATTCTCGAACAGCTTTCCGACAACCGTCTTTACCGGCCTTTGAGCGAGTACGTTGGCGAACCGGTTGGTCGAAAGTTTGTGCCAATCGAGGAACGTAGCTGACCCCGTTTCGCCTTTCACGTTTCACGTTTCGCGCCAGAAGACCACGTCTGCCGCGAAGCCGGGGGCGTGTCCGAAATTCCTTGCCAACCGAGGATTTATGACGGTATTAGGACAAATATATGAAGGCTTGGGTCGGCAGCACTATCATTTTCCTCGGTTTCCATCTCTCGATTTTTGGCGCCGACCAGAACGTTCGCGTTTTCCGTCCAGTTGATCCGGTGGCTCTGGAAGAAAAAGTCCCGGCTGGCTCTGGGCACGTTTTCGTAGACGCCGCGCGAACTTATAAGCTCGATCCAGTTTTGCTCGCCGCCATATCGGCCCATGAAACGGGTAGATGGAGAAGTGTGGCTGCGCGGAAGAAGAACAATTGGATGGGACTAAGGACGTCCAGGGGTGCGAAGCGCTTTTCTAAACCGGAAGATTCGATTTATTACGCGGCCCGGCTCCTGAACCAAAGACCATTTCGCGGTCGGAACATGTTGAGCCAGATCGCCGCACTGTATTGCGCGACCAACCCCTCCTACTGGAGAGCGAGCGTTCTTCGGTGGGAGCGCGTTCTGAGCCGCTAGTGCACCGTCTCTCATATAATGGTGCCATCGCCGCGGCCCAAAGGGTTGCGTTGAAAATGGGCCGGCGGCGGCGTTGCTCCTCGGTTACGTATCGATTCAGATATGCGCCCTTCTCGCGCCTTGCCGGCGGCCCATTTTGAACGCAACCCTTTGGGCCGCGGCGATGGCACCAGTATATGAGAGACGGTGCACTAGCACCAGCCTGCCTCACTCACAAACCCTGAGGGATCTTCGAGCGATGCAGCCTGCGACCCAGCAACTGATCAGAGTGTCCGGCAGAACTCTTCGAACCGGTCCAAACCTTTCTTGATCACGTCCAGGCTGGTCGCGTAGCTGAATCGGATCGTGCGATCGTCCCCAAACGCAGCGCCGGGAACAACCACCACATTGAACTTGCTCAGAAGCCGATCGGCGAAATTCTGAGAAGTCAATCCCAGCTTGCCCACATTGACGAGAAAATAGAAGGCGCCCGCCGGACGGACAAAGCTCACCTTGGCAATTTTAGAAAATCGATCCGCCATGTATTCGCGGCGCAAATTGAATTCTTCACGCATATCGGCGAGCGGTTGCTGATCTCCCTTCAACGCAGCCAAAGCGCCCTTTTGCGCGAAAGAACACGGATTGGAGGTGACATGGCTCTGAATGGAGTCGATCGCCTTTGCGACAAGATCCGGCGCTCCCAAGTATCCCAAGCGCCATCCGGTCATCGCGTACGATTTGCTAAATCCGTTTACCGTCATCGTGAGCTGGTAGAAATCCGGGTTGAGCGACGCGATGCTGACATGCTCCACCCCTTCATAGACCAGCTTTTCGTAGATCTCGTCCGACAGGATAAGGATTTCCTCTTCGGCGGCGACCGCGCCAATGCCTTCCAGCTCTTCCCGGGTGTAAACCGCTCCGGTTGGGTTGTTCGGCGAGTTTAGAATGATCATTTTTGTCCGAGGCGTCATCGCGTTCTCAAACTCGTCCGGAGTAATTTTCCAGCCGTTCTCCTCTTTGGTTTGCACGAAGATCGGCTCTGCGCCGGCCAAACGCACCATCTCGGGATAACTGAGCCAGTACGGTGCGGGAATGATGATTTCGTCCCCCGGCTGACAGGTCGCGAGGATCGCATTGTAGCAGGAGTGCTTCGCGCCGCAGCTTACGATGATCTGCGAGGGCTTATACTCTAACCCATTGTCCTGAAGGAATTTATCAGCAATCGCCTGGCGTAGCTCGGGTATGCCGGAACTCGGTGTGTACTTGGTAAAGCCTGCTTCCAGGGACGCCATTGCCGCAGCTTTAATATGATCGGGTGTGTCAAAATCAGGTTCACCTGCGCCGAAGCTGCAAACATCAATCCCTTCCGATTTCATCGCCTTGGCCTTGCTGTCGACCGAGAGGGAAAGGGAGGGAGTTAGGCTATTGGCTCGTGAGGAAAGTTGCATAAAAACCTCTCACTATATGTGAGCAAACCTGTTTTCAACCAAGGAATGTGAAGCGACTAGAATGCCAATCTGTTCAGAGTTCTTCAGCTGCCCACTTACATTCCGCCGCTGAAGCCGCTCCCGCCGCTTCCTCCGCTCGATTGACTCGTACCTGATCAGCCGCTGAGCTGTGACGATCGATGAACCGATGAGCCGGCGAGTCGGTCTAACGCAAAACTGTGAAACGCGAAACGCGAAACGTGAAACGCGAAACCCTATGCTGGTCTGGCGAAAAATAACGACCACGAAATGGGTTGACGCCTGGGAAGAGCGGCTTTCGTTTCTTGGGCCGGAGAGACTTGTGATAACGCGTTTTTCCGGGTCGAAGCGCGCTCGCCTCGAAATGTTTGATCTCACCCCGAAGGAAAGCGAGATCCTGCTTCACTGTTTCGCTGGGCAGACCAGGAATCTGTCCAGGTCCAGCGCCGATTGGGTGAAAAGCGTGATCCGCAAAGTGCCGATCTCGATCAGAGGCCGGCTCCAGATTATCACCGACGGCAGTAAGTCCGACCGCCAAACGGGCTTGGCGGAAATTCACATTCCCGCCGGTTTGGCCTTCGGTACCGGGGAACATGCGACGACGGCTACTTGTCTGCGGATGCTTTGCGACCTGGCGCCATCTGGTGGTTCGTGGGATTTTCTGGACGTCGGCACTGGCACGGGAATTCTGGCAATCGCCGCCGCCAAGCTCGGTGCCCGGCGGGTTATCGGGATCGATCTTGACTCGACCGCTGTGTCCGTCGCGAAACAGAACGCCAAAGCAAACGCGGTCGATCAAATACGTTTCCGCCGGATCGCCATCCAGAGCTGGTCCGAGCCGCAACGCTTCGAAATAGTGTGTGCAAACTTATATGGCGACACCCTGGTTAGCGCGATGTCTCCGATCTGGAGCACGGTTGCCGAAGGCGGAAATCTCATCGCATCCGGGATTCTTCGTGATCAGACAGAGGCGGTCAGGCAAAGCATCGGACGCCAGCAGGGGGAGATCAGGCGAGAGGTGGTCCGGGGTAAATGGGTCACCATGCTGGTCAGAAAACCAGTAGGGGAAGTAGCAGTCAATTGAGCGGGGGGAGCGGCGGGAGCGGGTTCAGCGGGAGGAGGTAGTGCCAGAGGTGGAGAGTTGAGCAGTGACATCCGCCCGCCACACGCAAACCGTTTTTGTCGATGTAACCATCGAACTTGAGCACTAAGCAGCTAGCTTCCTCCGCTGAACCCGCTCCCGCCGCTCCCTCGGCTCGGTTGACTGATACCTGGCCAGTTGGTCAGCTGTATTAGCTTGCGTCGATGACGCGGACTTATCTAGAAGAGGACGCTCCATCGTTCCGCGTGTATGATTCATCGTATTGTTCTCTATAAACTCAGACCAGCAGTCACCCCGGAAGGCCTGGAGGAGATTATGATGCAAACGCGCATGCAGCTCCTGAAAATTGGAGTCGCGATGAACGTGCGCTGCGGACGGCGAATCGACGAAAATAATGTCTGGCCCTTTTTCCTGGCAGTCGAGTTCGACTCCAAAGAGCGTCTGGCGATCTTCCAGGACGATCCGATCTATATCAAGTTTCTCGAAGAGACAATCAAGCCGAATACCTCCGAGTCGCTCGTGCTCGATTACGAAACGGATCCCAAACGCAAGCACCCTTCGAACCACTGACAGACAAAGTCGATTTCGGCGGGTTCGATGCAGAACGGCGGGGTGAAGGAGAGCACATTTCCTCCAGGACCGCTCCTCAACAAGAGCAGCCCGTCCGATAGCCCCTGGTCCACGACAGCAGAGGCCAGAGCAGAAGCAGGGCCGCCGTTTTCGTCCACTAATTCGACCCCAACGAACAGTCCAAGCCCGCGCACATCGCCGATGGCGGAAGAGCGGATACCGCGCAGCCCATTTACGAAGCGTTTGCCCAGTGATCGAACTCCGGCGGCCAGAGCCGCATCCGAATGAAGCTCAATCGAGGCAAGCGCCATTGCGCAGCCAATCGGGTTGCCGAGGAAAGTGGATGTATGTAAAGCTTCTCCGGCTGACTCCGGCCACGCGTCCATGATCTCCCCACGCCCAACGCAAGCGGACAACGGAAAACCGTTAGTGAGACCCTTTCCGAGACAGAGTAAATCCGGATAGGTACCGAACAGATCCGCAGCGAAAAGCGCACCGGTGCGATTGAAGCCGGTGTAGATTTCGTCGAAAATCAGGACGATTTTATAGATGTCGCTGATCTGCCGGAGCAGTCGCAGAAAATCGAGCGGCGGAACGATTTCTCCACCACGGCCGAGGCATGGTTCGACCAGAATGCAGCCGACCGGCCGTTGCCGAATGGTTGCCACGATCTGTTCCTCGATACGCTCGAGGCAAGACGTGGCGCAATTTGGGAATCTAGCGCCTTCGAGCCGGTGACCTTCTTTTCGGCCGAAAGGACAACGGTAACAATAGGGAAAAGGAATCCAGGTCGTCAGGTCGCGCAGTTGTGCGCGGAAGGGGTCTCGAAACCAAGGAATACCGATGACGTTCAGTGCGCCGTATCCCAGGCCGTGATAGCTGCCGGCAAAAGCGACAATGCCGGCTTTTCCGGTGTGGAGCAGCGATGTCTTGATCGCCACTTCCACCGCTTCGAAACCGGAATTGCCCAAGGTGACTTTGCCTGGCCCAAGCTGCCATCGTTCGAAGGTGATCTCACTCAGGCGCCGGCACAGCGCACCTTTGTTGGCGGCCGGATGGACGTCGCCGAGAGCATGAAAGAGCTTCCCGGATTGCTCGATCGCGGCGTCTCGGATAACCGGGTGGGAATGGCCAAGAGAAGCCACCGCAAAACCCGCCGTCAGGTCCAGAAATCGATTTTGATCAACGTCCCAGACGTTTGCTCCGACCGCTCTCTCCCAGAACACCGGAAAACCTTTACCGGTATAAGTGACGTTGCGATTCTCGTAGCGACGCAACTCGCTGGCCAGCAGGCTCGAGCGGGGGCCCGGAAGCGGAGGTCGGACGTCAGGCAACATGTTTATTTCCCCAGTTCCGTGCGGTAAGAACGGACGCTCGAAGGATCGACCGGTTCTTTTCAGGCGGGCTGGCGGTGCCGTAGAAGATTGGAATAGAGTCGGACGTACGATTTGGCGGACTCAGTCCAGGAGAAATCAACGGCGCGCGCCCGCTCGATAAGAGCGTTCCACTGCTCGCGGCGCCGGTGCGTCTCTTGTGCCCGGCGGACGGCGTCGCGGAGCGCACTGGGCGAGGGACGGTAATAGACGAAGGCAAAGCCTCCGTTCGTCGACGGGTCAAAGTCTTGTACCAACTGGGACAGACCTCTGCGAAAACTGGTGATCGGGATGGTGCCATAGCGCAGCGCGGTGACCAGATCGAGGTACTCCCGCTCAGTCAGCTGCGGTACAAGCAGCACGTCGGCACCGGCCAGAACAAGATGGCGCGCTTTGCGATCGTCACCGGCGATACGCGCCAGCCGTCCGGGATACTTGCGTTCGGCAACTAACACGTCAGGCAAAAACTCCGCCGGTATGTCCCCAGCGATAAGCAGTCTCTGGTCACTGGAAAGAACGAGATCGAGAAGAGAGGAAATCTCACCGAGAGCGACCCGTGAATCGCTTCGGGCCGAATAGGCAAGGACCAGACCCTCGGTCGGGCTGAGGCCGAATTGTTTGAGAGCGGCATCTCGCACCGCCACCTTGCCGGTGTTATTGCCGTTGCGCGGACGCTTGGTTAACAGCTTCTCGGGAGGCAGATTCGTAGCGGTATAGTCGACTCCGGGCAAAATGCCGAACGTTCGGGAGACATTCTCCTGCAGAACGAGCTGCAAACCGTAACCGCCTTCCGCGCTTAATGCCGAATCCACGCCTAGCTCGCCCGGGAGCACGATCGCGTCGCCGTGGAGAATACCGGCTTTAAGAAAGTTTAAACGACCATAGAATTCCACGCCGCGCGGGCCGAAATAACTGCCGGGCAGGTTCGTTAAGGCGAAATCGAAGCTCCAGAACGAGCCTTGATATTCCAGGCTATAAATACTAAGCACCGAGAGGAATGGCAGCTGCCGCTCTTTGATAAACACCGGGATCAAAGCGGTCGGCCACTCGTGGCTATGCAGGATGTCGGGAGTCGGGCTGAGATGTCGGGAGAGCTCAAGCGCCGCTTTTGCGAAAAAGATGAATCGCTCCGCATTGTCTTCGTAAGCACGGCCCTCGCTCCCATAAATCCCGCTGCGATCGAAATATTCGTCACGCCGGACAAGAAAAATCTGGATCTCGTCGGGGCCGGCGGTCTCGAGAATTTCCGCGGTAGCTTTTTTCCCCCCCAGGTTGACCTGGAAATCGATACCGGTCGATCGGATCGTTTGTTTGCTCTCTCGAGCGGCTCGATAGCAGGGCAAGGCGACGCTGACGTCGTGGCCCAAATTTTTCAACTCCGCTGCCAATGTCTTGACCTGGATCCCCAGTCCGCCGGCATTTGTCAGCGGCGCAAATTCGCTCGTTGCCATTAAAATCTTCATGCAATAGGTTCCTCGTGATTTCCGTGCTCCATTCAGGTGTTTATAAATATTGCCAGTAATTCAACAACCCCGGTTTTCAAAACGTATTCCCCCTGGCAGCAGTGCTGATCCAAGCTTTGCGGTGAATGGTCCTTGTCAAAGAGGTGGGTCTTGATAAGGTGCGGAATTTCCGTTCGTGAGCTATGACTTTGGGCTCTCTGCTATCCGTCAATCAGATCATTCCAGAAATGAAGGCCTCCGAGCGGTGGGCCGCAATTGTCGAATTGATCGATTTGCTGGTCGATAAGGGGCGGGTCAAGGTGGCTGACCGTGAATCTATCCTGAGCGCTCTGCGGCAGCGGGAGGAGACGATGAGCACCGGTATTGGCTTTGGCATTGCGATTCCGCACGCGTCCTCGAGCTGTGTTTCCGAGGTTATTGCCGCCTTTGGCCGGTCGACCACGGGAATAGAGTTCGATTCGCTCGATAATTCGTTAGTCAAATTCATCGTGCTGTTTGTCGTGCCAAAGGACCAGTTCCAGGTGCATCTACGGACTTTGGCGGCGATCGCAAAGTTCCTGAACGACAAAAATGTTCGGGAGCAGCTGGGGAAAGCCGACAATGCCGATGAAATTCTCGCTATCTTCGACAATAAAGCGTCCCGTCCGCAGACGCCTTGAAAGCTTGCGTCTTGAAGCCTCGCTCCGCGCGGTCATAAAGCGCTGCAGGAGAGGCGCAACTCCAAGGCGCCCTTCGCTACCGGCGGCCGTTTTCTTAAATGACAACGTTGGCTCAAAATCTGGAAGCTCGTTTGCGCGCTGCATTGCGCGCGGCTGATCTGCCCGACGAACCGATCGAGGTGGCGCCCACGGCGGACCCTCGGCACGGAGATTATCAAACCAATCTCGCGCTGATTTTGGGCAAGTCCCAGCGAACGAATCCGCGAGCGCTGGCCAACCGAATCGTCGAGCACCTCGTGGTAGGCGACCTGGGTGCTCCCGCGGAAGTCGCTGGTCCCGGTTTCATCAATTTTCGTTTCGGGGCCGAGTTTCTGAACGGGGAACTCGCGAAAATGGCGCGCGACCCGCGTTTGGGTGCCGCGGAGAGCACCCATCCGAAAACCATCGTCATTGATTTCAGTTCGCCCAACATCGCCAAACCAATGCACGTTGGACATATTCGTTCGACCGTACTGGGGGACGCGCTCGCGCGGATCAGCCGATTTTTGGGGCACCGGGTGATCAGCGACAATCACCTCGGCGACTGGGGTACCCAGTTCGGAAAACTGATCTATGGATGGCAACACTTTCTTGAGCGGTCGGCGCTGGCTCCCGATCCGATGGCGGAACTTGTCCGCGTGTATCGCGAGGTCGAAGTCCTCTCGAAAAAGGATCCGGCAATTCTCGAACTCTGTCGCCAGAACCTGGTCAGACTCCAGCAAGGAGATCCCGAGATGGTCGCTATCTGGCGGGAGTGCGTTGAACATTCAAAACGGGAGTTTACCCAAGTCTACCAACGTCTGGACGTCCATTTTGACGAGCAGCTTGGCGAAAGTTTTTATCATTTCTTGCTCCCCGGAATCGTCGACGAGTTGCTGAAACGCGGATTGGCCGAAGAAAGCCAAGGCGCAGTTGTGTACTGGGATCGCTCACTCTCCGCGGACCCGTTTATAATTCGGAAGTCCGACGGCGGGTTTGGCTATGCAGCGACCGATTTGGCCACGCTGAAGTACCGGGTGGACCGCTGGCAGCCTGGAAGTATCTGGTATGTCGTGGGCGTTCCGCAACGCCTTCATTTTCAACTGCTCTTCGGTCTTGCTCGCCAGATCGGTTACACCATCGATCTGGCGCATATTGATTTCGGAAATATCCTCGGTGCCGATCGCAAGTTGATGCGGACCCGCTCTGGCGATCCGGTGCCTCTGAAAGATTTGCTGGACGAGGCGATCGATCGGGCGAGGACCTTGGTGCGAGAGAAAAACCCGCAACTCTCTGCAGAGGAGCGCGAAGCGGTCGCCAAGACGGTAGGAATCGGCGCCCTGAAATACGCCGAATTGTCACAACATCGGATGACAGACTACGTCTTTTCGTGGGACAAGCTCCTGGCTTTGCAGGGCAACACTGCTCCCTATCTCCAGAATGCGTTTGTCCGCAGCAGATCGATCTTTCGCCGGCTGAGCAAACCATTCGTTTGGGCGGGCACGATTGCGTTGCGCGAACCAGCGGAACTGGCGTTGGCGAAAAAGCTCCTCATTTTTCCGGAGACGGTTCCGGTGGTTTTGGACGGTTTTAAGCCGAACGTGCTGGCCAATTATTTATACGAGCTGGCCTCGGAGTACCACGGGTTTTACGAGCGTTGTCCGGTGTTGACGGCCGCCGAGCCGTCGCGTTCCACCCGCTTATTGCTCTGCGACATTTTCGCGCGGGTGCTGGAGCTTGGGCTCAGTCTTTTGGGGATCGGGGTACCCGAGAAAATGTAGGCAGCTGATCAACTGGACAGGTAACAGTCATTTGAGCGGAGGGAGCGGCAGGAGCGGGTTCAGCGGAGGGAGGTAGCTGACAACTGGAAAGCAACCAACTCCTTGAACTCCTTGAATTCCTTGAACTCCTTGAACTCCTTGAACTCCTTGAACTCCTTGAACTCCTTGGATGCTTTACCCCTGAACTTCATTGTCAACACCCGGTTCATCATCTTAATTGCCCCCATCTATGGCGGAACATGGCAAGCATATCTACAGCGGATTTGATGCTGCGCTGAACTCTCTGAAGAACGACGTTCTGATGATGTCCAGTCTGACCGAGCGACTTCTGGAGAACGCCATTCAAGGAGTGCTGCAGCGGGACAACGGATTGTGCAATCTGGCGATCGCGGATGATCAGGAGGTCGACGTGTTGGAAAAGCAAGTCGATCAAAACGGTGTCGATCTTCTCTTGCGTTATCAGCCTGTCTCGGTAGATATGCGCGAGGTCATCTCCGCCATGAAGGTAGGTGCAAACCTCGAGCGGATCGCGGACCAGGGAGTGACCATCGGTCGTCGAGGCAAGAAGCTGAATCAGGAGGCGTTGGTCCCCGAGATTTCGTTAATCGAACCTCTCTATCGAGAGGCGATCAGCATTTTCCGCGATAGCATGCGGGCTTACACGGACGGCAATCCCGACCTGGCCTTGCAACTAAAGCCGCGCGATCGCCAACTTGATCTGTTGAACGCGGATGTCAACGAGACCTTGATTACGCGGATGGCCGCCCAGCCAGACCGAATTAGGACTTTCATGAACCTCATCTTCGTCGCGCGTTCTCTCGAGCGAATTGGTGATCACGCCACGAATATCGCGGAGGACGCTTTCTGGGTCGAGCAAGCGGAGGATATCCGGCACACCTACGGCGCGAAGCAGGAAGACTGAGGAGGTTGCGAGACAATTTCCTCGACAAGCCCGGGAGGTACTTTAGTTGTGACGGAGTCGTATTAACATGTCCCAGTCAGACTCATTCAAAAAGACGGCAGTTGTCACCGGTGGCGTAGGGTTCTTGGGCTCTCATCTCTGCGATCGTCTCCTCGCCGAAGGATTCCGGGTGATCGCGATCGACAACTTCATTACCGGCTCGCCCGATAATATCAGCCACCTGGCGGCGAACCAGCATTTCCATTTTTTTCGCCAGAACGTCTCGGACTACATATTTATTCCGGGACCGGTCGATTATGTTTTTCATTTTGCTTCGCCGGCCAGTCCGATTGACTACTTGGAACATCCGATACCGACATTGAAAGTCGGTGCGCTGGGTACCCATAACTCTCTCGGACTAGCGAAAGACAAAGGAGCGACTTTTTTGTTGGCCTCAACCTCGGAATCGTACGGCGATCCGCTGGTTCATCCCCAAAACGAAGACTACTGGGGGAACGTGAATCCGATTGGTCCAAGAGGGGTGTACGATGAGGCAAAACGATTTGCCGAAGCGATGACAATGGCCTACCACCGCTATCATCGGATGGACACCAAGATCGTCCGGATTTTCAATACTTATGGGCCCCGGATGAGGCTGCGCGATGGCCGGGTCGTCCCCGCTTTTATCAGTCAAGCGCTCAATTGCGAACCATTGACCGTTTTTGGGGACGGAAACCAGACCCGCAGCTTTTGTTACGTTTCCGATCTCATCGACGGGATTTTTCGCCTGGCTTTGAGCGATTATCACGGCCCGGTGAATCTCGGGAATCCGCAGGAAATGACGATCAGGCAATTTGCCGAGCGGATCCGGGAAATTGTGGGCGTTAATGTCGAGATTGTTTACCGGCCGCTCCCCGAGGACGATCCCAAGGTCCGGCAGCCGGACATCACCCGCGCCCGCCAACTGCTCGGATGGGAACCAAAAGTGAGCTTCGTGGATGGTATCCGGGAGACAATCCAGTATTTCAAAGAAAAATTAAAAGCCTAGCGAGAGGCGCGCCTCGGACCAACGAGATTTAGTGGAAAAAGGCGGCGCGGTGATGCTGAAAGTCATTTCAGCTTTTTCCAGCTTCCATGCCTGCAATCGGAATAACCGGCGGCGTGGCAACGGGTAAATCGTCGGTCGCCCAAGAGCTCGCCGCGAATCTGGCTCCCCGAATCCCCGTTCTCATGTTTAGCGCAGATTTTGAGGCTCGGAGATTGACGGATTCAGATTTCGCGGTACAAGAGGAAATTAGGTCGGCATTCGGAGGTCAGGTTTTCCATCCGGATGGTGCTCTTGCCCGGGATCGGCTGCGAGAGTTGGTATTCCAGGACGCCTCAGCGCGAAAGCGACTGGAAGAAATCCTGCACCCACGGATTCGACAGGCTTGGATCGCGCATTTGCGAGAAGAGCGGTTGCTCCTAGCGGAGATCCCGCTGTTGTATGAAACAGCCGCTGACCAAAATTTTGATTTAATAATCGTTACTGCTTGTAGTTTGAACTCCCAAAAGTATCGCCTCGTGACTGGACGAGGGCTGCCAATGACGCTGGCCGAACAGGTGATTGGCTCGCAACTCTCCCTGGACGACAAGATCCGCAGAGCCGATCGCCTTGTTTGGACTGACTGCCCAACGCACATAACGAAACTGCAGCTGAATTATCTGGCTCAAGAACTCATCGACCGTTATGGATGACCGAACGCCGGGAGCTGTTCCCGGCTCAATGTATTTAACCGAGGGGGGCGCCACGCTGGAGTTAGGGACCCTTCACGAGCTTAGCCATCCGACGCTGCTCGAGCTGGCCGCCGAGTTCCCTCTCCGGACTTCGCACGAACGCACGCGTCACCAGATTATTTTTGACCTCCTCAAAGCTTACGCCGGCCGTGAGATTGCCGTGGTGGCCGAAGGCATGCTGGAAGTTACCAACGAGAGTTACGGGTTTCTTCGTTGGGAAAAATACAACTTTACCCCTTGCCCCGAGGACGTCTATGTACCCGCCGTATTTCTCAAAAAATACGGTTTACGGGCGGGGCACAAGGTGAAGGGGGTGATCCGCCCGCCGCGGGACAAGGAGAAGTTCATGGCCTTGGAGCAGGTCATCTCGATCGAGCGCATCCCCCTCGAGAACTGGGAGGAACCGAAGCACTTCGATCAGCTCACCGCCCTCTTCCCCGATCGTCGAATTCTTCTGGAAAATCTCCGGACAAAGAGCGTCAGCGCCCGAGCAGTCGATTTGATTGCCCCGCTCGGCCGCGGCCAGCGTGGCTTGATTGTCGCGGCGCCACGCACCGGAAAGACCATTCTCCTGAAGGAGATCGCGCTCGCTATTCGGGCAAATTGTCCCGATGTGCATTTGATCCTGCTGCTCGTAAACGAACGACCGGAGGAAGTCACGGACCTCAAGAGCGTGCTCGACTGCGAGATTTTCAGCTCCACTTTCGACGAATCGCCCGCCCGGCACGTGCAGGTGGCGGAGTTGGTCAGCGAGCGGGCCAAACGGCTGGTTGAACTGCGCAAAGATGTCGTAATTCTCCTGGATAGCATTACCCGGCTGGCCCGCGGTTACAATGCCCTGCAACCGGGCAAGGGGCGGATTATGTCCGGCGGAGTCGAAGCCAAAGCTCTCCTGAAGCCGAAGAAATTCTTCGGAGCAGCCCGCAATGTGGAGGAAGGTGGCAGCCTGACCATTTTGGCGACTGCCTTGATCGATACCGAAAGCCGGATGGACGAAGTGATCTTTGAGGAATTCAAGGGAACCGGTAACATGGAGCTGCACCTCGATCGCACGCTCGTCGAAAAAAGAATCTACCCAGCAATCCATATCCTGAAATCCGCGACGCGGCGGGACGATCTCCTCTATCATCCGGAAGAGTTTGAGCGGGTGACGCTTCTTCGGAAGAAGCTCGCTCAGCTGCCGGCCATTGAAGCGATGGAAGTGCTGCTCCAGACCCTGAAGGCGACTAAGAGCAATGCCGAGCTGTTGCTCACCGCCTTGCGTTAGTTATGATTGAGGAAGCGAAGCTCATTGACTCAAGCAACGCACTCGTGGACTGGTGCGCCGCCATCGCCCGAGCGAATGTGATCGCCCTCGATACGGAGGGTGACAGTCTCCATTGCTATTTTGAAAAGCTCTGTCTGATCCAGATCGGCTTGCCTGACCGGAACATCCTCGTAGACCCCCTCGCGGCAATCGATCTTTCTCCGCTTAACGCCACATTGGAGGGAAAGCCGCTGGTCTTCCACGGCTGCGATTATGATCTTCGGATGCTTCGGCGAGGAATTGGGTTTTCTCCGAACAACGTCTTTGATACTTACCACGCCGCACGGCTCGCCGGAATCAAAGAAGTAGGGTACGCGTCGCTCGTGAAATTTTTCTTTGGAATTGATCTCCCGAAATCCTCGCAAAAAGCCAATTGGGCCAGGCGCCCGCTCACTCTTCCCATGATGAAATATGCGCTCAATGACACCCGTTATCTCCTGGACTTGAGCGATCGCTTGGCCGCTTTGCTCCAGGCTAAGCAGCGCTGGTCGTGGTTGGAGGAAACATGCGGCCGGGCGGTCGCAGCGGCAGCCACGGATCGAGATCGTGATCTGGACAAGGTCTGGAAAGTCGCCGGAAGCGCTGCTCTGCGGGGTCAAGCCTCCGCGGTGCTGCGCGAGCTCTGGTTTTGGCGGGACGCCGAAGCGCGCGAAGTCGACCGGCCCGCTTTTCAGATCCTGCGCAACGAGGATCTGATCGCCATCGCGCGGCGGGCAGCAGAAACTGATTTTGTGGAACTGCCGGGGCATTTACCTTCCGGCCGGCGGAGAAGATTGCGGGAATCGATCGAGAGAGCGCTGCGTCTTCCCGAATCGGCTTGGCCCCAGGCGCAATCAGCTCCACGAGTGCGTTCCACCGCTGAACAGGATCAGCTTTTTGAAGTTCTAAAGAGCAAGCGCGATAAAGTAGCCGCCGAGCTGGAGCTGGATCCGGGCGTCGTCGCGCCGCGACAAGCGTTGGAACGTGTCGCGCGAGAGCCGGAATCCAGTTCGGAGGTTTTGATGGCTTGGCAATGCGAGTTGCTTGGGTTGTAGGGGAAAGGGAGTTCAAGGAAGTTCAAGGAAGTTCAGGGAAGTACCCTTCGGACTCTACTCAGATTCACTGTGTGTCCTCGAAAGCGGGCGACCCACCTTCGCCTTCGCTGCGCTCACCCACGGCGCGGCAGGCCTTGTCGCCGCTTTGAGACTGCGGGTCTACCCGCCGTCGGCGAGTCCGCGGGAATGAAGGAGGGAGCGCGACCCCAACCAAGCGGGTCTTTTTCGCCAGGCAACTTGGCCTGAATTTCCCTGAACTTCCCCTCCGCCCGCCAACTTTCCCGTTGGCAAGAAGAACCAGGTGAGCTAAGAATCTTTCAACAATCATGAAACCGAACCGGATTTCGCTGACCAGCTATGCTGTCAAAAGCGAGTTCTTCGGCTACCGGTTTTTCTTTTGGCGCGTTATCTAGGCGCCGACCTCTCGCTCCCGTCCCCTGCGAGTGTTCTTCAGTCGACGCTTGTTCTAATCATGCAGACGCTTACCCCTCCATCTCCTGTCTCGAGTTCGAGGAAATTGTCATCGAAACAGCCGGATATTAATAAAAGTTGCGATAGATCAACCCTCACCCCGAACTTCCTTGCCATGATCATCATTACTCGTCCTGATGCGACTGAGGAGCAGATCGAACACGTCGTGTCCCGAATCCGTGCCTGGGGCCTGAAAGCCGAGGTCAGCCGCGGCAAGATGCGCGTCGTGATCGGCGTGATCGGGCCCGAAGATAAAATCCGCGAAAAGCCGCTCGGCGCTTTCCCCGGAGTCGAATCAGTGACGCCGGTTCTGAAGCCGTACAAACTGGTCGCGTACGAATTTCGCGGGACGCCCTCAGTAATCCGCGTCGGGCAAGTGCCGATCGGGACAAAGCAGATCGTCGTGATGGCCGGACCTTGCTCGGTCGAGAGCGAGGAACAGATCACCGAGATTGCCCACAGCGTTAAGGCGTCCGGGGCAAAGATTCTCCGCGGCGGCGCCTTCAAACCGCGCACTTCGCCGTACAGTTTTCAAGGATTGGGGAAGGTCGGTCTGCAACTCCTGGCCGAAGCACGCAAACAAACCGGGATGCCGATCATTACCGAGGTCATGGATACCAAAGATCTCGATCTCGTCGTCGAGTATGCTGATTGCCTCCAAATCGGCGCGCGTAACATGCAGAATTTTTCTCTGTTGCGCGAAGTTGGCCGAACCCGATTGCCGGTGATGTTAAAACGCGGCATGTCCGCCACGATCAAGGACCTGCTTATGAGTGCGGAATACATTTTGAGCGAAGGCAACTTCAATGTACTCCTTTGCGAGCGGGGCATTCGGACATTTGAGACAATGACGCGAAACACACTCGATCTGAACGCGGTTCCAGTACTGAAGTCGGAAACCCATTTGCCCGTGGTGGTCGATCCAACACACGGGGTGGGCGTCCGCGATTACATACCCGCCATGGCTTTAGCGGCGGTTGCCGCGGGCGCCGATTCGATTATGCTGGAGGTCCATAACGCTCCCGAACAGGCGAAAAGCGACGGAGAACAATCCCTTTTACCGGAATCCTTCAGCCGATTGGTTGAACGGATCCGGGACGTCGCTTTGGCGGTTGGGCGCAGCCTTTGAAATGATGTTTGCCGATCGATCGTCAAGATCTCGCCCGGAGCGCACTGCGTGCCGAAGTCGTAACTACTCTTCCGCCTTTTCGCTGGCTTTGACGCAGCCCTTTGGCGGGTGCCAGGATCCGCGTACCGGCACCGCATGAGTCCAAGCGAACAATTCGGTCTGCTTGCCTTCGAAGATCGAGGAAGAGGACGAGCACGAGGAGGAATATCCTCGAGGCATAATGGCATGTTCAGAGCGATTCTAGCCGCGCTGGCGTTTGGATGTTTGATGGTGCAATCCGTGCTGGGAGCCGAATCGAAAGCGCTGAATTCCACGCTTGAGCGAGCAAGCGACGCTTTGTCGCGCGGCAAGCTGGCCGAAGCCGAGAAGCTGGTGGACAGCGCTAACCGAATTGCTCCGGACAAACCGGACGTTGCCAACCTGCGAGGAGCGCTTTTTTCCAGGCAAGGCAAGTACCAGGAAGCAGCTCAGCAATTCAATAGAGCTCTCCAACTCGACCCAAACTTTCAATTGGCGAAATTCAACCTCGCCGAATTGGCTCTTCTCCAAGGCAACTTTGACGAAGCCCGCAACCGTTTTACCCAACTGCAAAAACTCGATCCCGACTCCGAGCTGCTTCAATTCAAGCTCGTGTTGTGCGACGTCTTGCAAAATCGCGAAGCGGACGCGATCAGCGGCACCGAGCAGATCAACTTTCCCGGTCATACTCCGGCTTACTACTTCGCGCGGGCCGCGATCCTTTTTCGAAAGAACCAGACTGGGGAGGCGAATCAATATCTGGTAAACGCACGAAAGTATTACACGCAGGCGCAATGTGCCTACTTTGAGCAGGCGCTGCGCGAACTAAAACTGATCCCGCCGTCCGGCACCGGCACTGCGGCAAAAGAAAAGCAATGATCGTAGGTCCAGCCAAACAGAGGATAGGAGCAATTATCGAAAGGCTGCAGGCCACTTATCCCCACGCTCATTGTGCGCTGCAATTTAGCAACCCGTTCGAACTGCTGGTCGCCACGATTCTTTCCGCCCAGACGACCGATGCCCGCGTCAACCTGGTGACTCGCCAGCTTTTTTCGAAGTATCCGCACCCGATCAACCTCGCCGAGGCTGATCCGGCTGAGCTGGAGGAGGATATCAAGAGCACTGGATTTTTTCGCAACAAAGCAAAGAGCTTGCGTCTGATGGCGAGGGACTTGGTTGACAAGTTCGGTGGCGAAGTTCCCCGGACTATCAAGGACCTGACCAGTTTAGCCGGGGTGGGCCGCAAGACGGCCAATGTCGTTTTAGGGAATGCCTTTCAAATCGAGGAAGGCGTGGTCGTCGACACGCATGTTGCCCGGCTCTCGCAGCGCCTGAAGCTCAGCCGGCAGATCGCTCCGGAGAAAATTGAAGCTGACCTGATGCGTCTGGTGCCGCGGCGCCATTGGACCAACTTCAGCCACTGGCTGATTTGGCATGGAAGACGACGGTGTTTCGCGCGCAAACCGGACTGTCCGCGCTGCGAACTGGCCGATCTTTGTCCGAGCTGCGGCCGCTTCGAAAAGAAAAAGTCGGCCGCCAAGCCTGCTCGGTAGGAGGTAGCGTTGGCCCGGTGCGGCCAGTTCGGCCCGGCGTATTGCGGAGCGCGCGACTTGTCGCCACTTGCTGACCCGAGCGGAGCGAGGCTGCCGATAAGGCAGGTCTTTTCGCCATGGAATTCTGCACTTCATGGTTCGGCAGTGGGCCGGGGCCGCGCTCCACGCGGATCCTAAAGCGGCGACAAGTCGCACGCACTCCAAGACGCGCCGCGAATAGGCAGCGCTTCCGAGCAGATCCGGATGTTGAATGATGGCGCTAGACAAGCTCAAAAACCTTCCCCTCTCGCTCGGAATATTTCGCTTTGCGCCTAGCGTTTTTCGCACTACCTGCTGAGAACTCACTTATCGCAATGATCGCTCAAGTTCTTTCTGGCAAAATCGGAGTCGTTTTTGGTGTCGCCAACAAGCGCAGCATCGCGTGGGCGATCGCGCAAGCCTGGGCCGCGGCCGGCGCCAAGCTCATTTTCAACTATCAGGGAGAACGCTTGAAGGAAAACGTGGAAGAATTGGCCGGGACTTTCGGCTCTGCGGTCCCGATTTACCCCTGCGACGTCTCTCGAGAAAGCGATATCGCTGAATTTTTCCGGAATGTTCGGAATCATACCGACCGGGTGGATTGTCTGCTACACGCCGTCGCTTTTGCTCCGAGAGAAGCCTTGGAAGGCGAATTTATCAATACATCGCGATCAGCCTTTCTGACCGCGCATGAAATAAGCGCTTATTCGCTGGTAGCGCTTACCAGAGAGGCGGTACCGCTGATGGCCAACGGCGGCAGTGTAGTGGCAATGACCTACTATGGTTCCCAAAAAGTCGTGCCGCATTACAACGTGATGGGTGTAGCCAAAGCCAGTTTGGAAGCCAGCTGCCGCTATCTCGCTTACGATCTGGGACCCAAAAAAATTCGGATCAACTGTATCAGCGCCGGACCGGTGCAAACGCTGGCTGCGCGCGGTATCAGCGGCTTTACGACGATGTTGAAACAGTACCAGGAAAAGGCGCCATTGCGTCGGAGCTGTGATCCGGCGGAGCTCGGGCAGACTGGTGTTTTTCTGGCCAGCGACGGCGCAGCGGCAATCACCGGACAAGTGATCTACGTCGATGGCGGCTACGAGATCATGGGAATGTGAAGCAGCTGATCAGGCTGGCATGTGGCAGTTATTTGAGCGGAGGAAGCGGCGGGAGCGGGTTCAGCGGCGGGAAGTAGCGGAACAGCTGAAGCAGTTCCCCGAACTTCCCCCGAACTTCCCCGAACTTCCCCAAACTTCCTCTTGAACCCTATCGACCTCCAGAAACTGATTGACCTTCTCGGGCCGGATATTGTGTCGGTCGATCCACAGGTCCTGGAGAGCAACAGCGGAGATAAGTGGTTCGCCCGGCACCGCCCGGACGTTGTGGTCAATCCAAGCTCCACTGCTCAGGTCGCTCGGCTCTTGGAGTTTGCCAGCAAACATCAGGTACCGATCACGGCGCGAGGTTCCGGCTACGGTTACGTGGGCGGGTGTGTGCCTGAGCGAGGCGGGATCGTGCTTTCCCTGGCGCGGATGACCCGCATCAAGGAGATCTCTGTGCCGGACGGGGTTGCCGTGGTGGAGCCCGGTGTGATTACCGGGGATTTGCAAAAGGTCGCGCGTCAACAGGGTTTGTTTTACCCGCCCGATCCGGCCAGCCTTAAGAACAGTTCAATCGGCGGAAACATCGCCACGAATGCCGGCGGACCCCGGTGCTTGAAATATGGCGTAACGCGAAACTATGTGCTCGGTGTCGAGGTGGTATTGATCGGCGGCTCGGTCGTGCGTCTCGGGGCGCGAACTTTGAAGAACAAAACCGGATTTGATCTGGTTGGCTTGTTTGTCGGCTCTGAGGGCATGCTCGGCGTGGTGACAGAAGCAACCCTGCGGCTCCTGCCTTTGCCTCCCGCCCGAGGATCTCTGTCGGCCAGCTTTGGCACGATCGAGGTGGCGGCCGCTGCCGTGCAGTTAATTCTCGCCGAGGGATTTCTGCCGTCTGCCTTGGAGATTGCAGACCGGTTCACCCTGGAAGCGGCCCGGGAACATCTGTCCCAGCAGATTGTACCGGCAGGAGCGGCTCACTTGCTCGTCGACCTGGACGGACAGATCGAATCGGTAAAGTTGGAATTGGCCGCCCTTGCGACTCTGATCCAATCGGCGGGCGCTCTGAGCCTTGAATCGGCTTTTGGCGAAGCCGCCTGTGAGCGATTGTGGGACTTGCGCCGCGGCTTTTCGGAGTCCCTCAAGGCGACCGGATTGATTAAGCTTAACGAAGACGTGACGGTGCCGCGCGGTCGATTGGTGGATCTCGTCGAGTTTGCCTCTGAGCTACAGAAAAAATACCGGTTTCCGGTTGCGTGCTTCGGCCACGCCGGAGACGGAAACATCCATGTGAATATCATGGTTGCTGACCCCAACAGTCCGGGCGTCGCCGAAAAAATGGAACAGGCGCTCGACGCCCTCTTTGCCCAGGTCCTTGCTTGGGGTGGAGCGATTACCGGTGAACACGGTATCGGATTAGCCAAAAAAAGGTGGTGGCCGGACGCTGTATCGGCGGAGAACCAGGCATTGCATCGGAAGATTAAAGACGTGCTTGACCCGGAAAATCTGCTCAACCCTGGAAAATTCCTCTAACCTGCATCGCTCACAAATCTCGAAGGATTTGTGGACGATGCAGGCTAATTTATTGATCTTCACCCCCAACTCTCTTCCTCATGCCAAAATACGGAATACATGCTTTTACCTTGAACGGCTTCTGGGACAACCAGATTGCCTCTAAAGTCATTGCCGAAGCTGCTGAGCTTGGGCTCGATCTCATTGAGATTCCCGTCCTCAAGCCGGACGAGTTCGATTCGACGGTGGTCAGCAAAGCTTTGGAGCAGAATAAGATCGAAGCGACTGGTTCACTCTGTCTGCCGCGGGAGGCCCATTTACCCTTCAATCCACCGGGTGCGCTTGAGTTCCTGAAAAATGCGGTGGATCGGGTGGCGGACTTCGGTGGAAAACAGCTCCTCGGCTGTCTTTATTGCAATCTCGGTACGCTCACTAAACAACCGCCCACCGATGACGAACTCCGAAAATGCGCCGATGTGCTGGGCCAGCTTCGGGAATATGCCGGACCGAGAGGAGTGACGCTGGGCCTGGAACCCGTCAATCGTTACGAAACCTACCTGCTCAATGCCGGAAGCCAGGTAGCGGATCTCATCCGCAAGATTGGGGCCCATGATATGGTGATCCACTTCGATACCTATCACATGAACATCGAAGAAGAGAGTTTCAGCACGGCATTGAAAGAGGCAGGCAAACTGGCCGGCTATATTCACATGTCCGAGAGTCACCGGGGAGCGCCGGGCGAGGGGACGGTGGAGTGGGACGACGTTTTTACCGGATTGAAGGCGATTAACTACGCCGGTCCGCTTGTCCTGGAAGCGTTTGCCGCCATTAATCCTGACCTGATCGGCGCGACCTGCCTCTGGCGAAAGAGCAAGTACGCTCCGCGCGATCTGGCGACGAAGGGACTCGAGTTTTTAAAGCGCAAAGCCGCAGAACATCAATTGGCCTGAAAACCCTAGGCCCTTGAGGGCGCCGAAAAGCCGGCGTTTCTGGATTTTATTATTTACACAGTAGGCGGGGTCCGTTGTACCCTGAAAGACTCAAAAAAACCGTCTCGCTGTCATGCGCTTTTTTCGCCTCTTGCCCAGGCTCAGTTTGTTCGCTCTGACCGCCTTCGGAGGGATTACATCCGGTCGCAGCGCTGACTCGCTCTTCGCGTTTGGCGACAGCCTGGTCGATAACGGGAATACCCCTCGAATCCTCGGGATACCCTATCCGCCATCCCCGCTCTATGTCGGCTTCCGCTATAGTAACGGTCCGACCTTCGCGGAATACTTGCCCGGTTTGCTCGGGTTGAATAGTAGTGTTGGTACTACGTACGGCACCGGTACGAACTTTGGCGTCGGTGGCGCTCTATCAGGCAGCGGAAATATTACCGTTATACCCGGAATAGGACCTGTGCCCTTGCCCGGACTAGCCGACCAGATCACCTTATTCCAGGATAAGGGGCTGCGTTTTCGGAGCCGGGATCTCGTCGCGGTATGGGCTGGAGGCAACGATTATTTACAGCTTTTGGCGAGCCCGCTCGGTTCCATTACCCCTGAGCTAGCCACCGCCACGGTTGTTCAGGACACCTCAAATCTGGAATCGGCTGCGCGGCGTTTGATCAATCTCGGGGCCAGACGCCTGCTTTTTGTCAATCTACCGGATCTCGGCAAGCTGCCGCTGGTAAACAGCATTGCCAATCCAGTTCAGCGGGAGCTCTTCTCGGCGGCGGCCACCCAGCTTTCCGAAAGCCACGACCAGATCCTTGCTCTGAATCTGGCCCGGGTGCATGCCGGTACTGGCGCCAACATTTTTCTCTTTCCGGCCGACCTCGCTTTCCGCCAGATTCTGGCGAATCCGAGCCGGTACGGATTGACGAATGTGACCGATGCGGCGAACGCGAACCCTGCACTGTTATTCGCGCCGACATCCGTGCAGAACGAGTACCTTTTCTGGGACAGCGTTCATCCCACGACAGCCGGTCATTTCCTCCTGGCTCGCTATATGGCCAACATGGTTGGGGCGCCGGCCACCCTGGCCAGCCAAACCCAGCTGATGACCTATGGAGTCCGGGGATTTGGCGATCTGCTTTACAATCAGCTTGGACCATCGCCCTTGCCGCCGGCGCCGCCGCCCGCATCCGTGCCGGTAAGCGAAGGAAAAGGCGCTCTATCGAGCGGAAAAGAACCGGTTGCTCCTCCGTCCGTTATTTCGGCTGGACCGGAAAAGCGTTGGTCAATCTTTGTATTGGGCGATTATCGGCAAGGCTCGCGTGAAGACCGTTTTAATTCGACGGGCTTTGATTACTCCTTGGGCAACGTCGCCCTTGGGGCAAGCTATACGTTCAACCCCCTCATCAGTGGGGGACTCCTTTTTGGCTACGGCTATAATTGGGCCGATCTGAACGACGGCCAGGGGCGTGTCCGGGTCGACGCTTACCAGGTCGGCGGCTTTGTCGATTTTCATGGGCCTCACTGGTTTGCCGGCGGAATAGCGTCCTATGGTTACGATGAGTTTGACCAGAGACGTCCGGGAATTCTCGGCGACACAATCACGGGCCAGCCAAATGGCCATACGGTGCTGGTTGGTGCGCAGGGCGCCTATTTCTGGAATTTAGGTGATTTCTCGGTGGGGCCGATCGGCAGTCTCACTTTCACCACCGTCAACGTGAACAGCTACTCAGAGTCGGGCGATCCGGTCCTTACCCAGGAAGTCAGGAGCAGGGAGGTCAACGATTTTTTTGGGACGATCGGGCTGCGAGCAAACTACGATTTTCATCTGGGGAGCACGTTAGTGCAACCCTACATCAAAGCGGAGTACGAGCATGAATTCCTGGGCGATGGCACGACCATTAAGTCGCGATTCACCGCTGAGCCGGCTCTGGAGTTGGACACCGCAGTAGAAGATAGCTCGCAGGATTACGGCCGCCTCGGGTTCGGGCTGCGCATTCGATTCACGGAACGATTTTGCGGCCAGCTCGGATTTGACGCTCTCGTCGGACGTTCGGACGGTGAGGAGTATACCGGTAACGCCGGTTTTTCGATCTCTTTTTAGTAGCCTGATGCCGGGCAAAAAATGTGGATCCCCTTGGTGATCGCCGGGATTGGGTTGCTTGTCCTGATCATCGGCTTCGGCACTCAGCGGCTCTATCTGTGCCGCGTAAGTTTCCTCGCGCTCGCTCTTCTTTTATTCTTTCCTTTCTTCGCTCGATCTGCTACCGGCAGCCGGCTTTTGCTCGGCGCGTTCGATCTTGCCGGTTTTTGGGAAGCGGCCGCGATCGGCTTTCTGCTTTTTCTGGCCCTCTGGGCGATTCGCCTGACTTCCGACTCGGTTCTGAGCCTAGGCGCTGTGCGGATTGGCCACGCCCTGCCTGGTCGCTCCGCGATTGGCGAGATCGTTAGGGATATTGTTAGCGCCCTGATCGTCGTCGCTCACTTGGTTTGCCTGATCTTGGTGAGTGGGACGCCTTGGCTCAAGACTGCTGGCGGATTCTTCGTGGCGGTAAGCTTTCCCCAAATGCCGGCCGGCTATCAAGCGCCGCTGTCCTGGCATCTGCGGGAGTCCGATTAAAAGGAAATCAAGGCTGCCTGGGAAGATCTCGTGCGAAATGACGGGTTCGCTGAGATCAGGAAATTCTTCATGCGCAATGCCGTAAAGCCGTGATTTGAAATTGGACTTTTTTCTATGCTGATGCTCGTCCTCAACATCGGGAGTGGGAGCCAGAAACTCACGCTCTTCGAGTTTGCGGCAAGCGACTCGGCGGAAAAGCCGACTCCGCCGATCTGGCAAGCTAAGCTTGATTCGACCGCACCCGATCAGCCACCTGACGAGCTCCTCATCAAGATCAAGAGCCGCGGCCGGGTTTTCGAGCGCAGCATCTCGAGAACCACGCCGATTCGCGAAAAGCTAGCCCGGTTAATGGAATTGATCTGGACCGGCGAAACGCGAGCTGTCGAGCGACCGAAACAAATCGGAGGAATCGCGCATCGGGTTGTCCATGGTGGACCCGATATCCGGCGAGCGACCCGGCTCGAGCCATCCGTGATCGAGGTGATCGAGCGTTACGGTGAGTTTTCGCCCTTGCACAACCCGGTTCAGCTTGAAGGGATCAAAGTCGCGAAAGAGGTTTTTGGGGAGAACAAGGCGCAATTTGCGGTTTTTGATACGGCTTTCCATCGTGACATTCCGAAAGCCGCGGCTACCTATGCTGGCCCCTATGATTGGGTCGAGCAGGGGATTGTTCGGTATGGCTTCCATGGTTCGAGCTTTCGTTATGCCAGTCGGAAGGCAGCGGAGATCGTGGGCAGATTGGACGATCCAGAGTTTAAAGTAGTCGTCTGCCACCTTGGAGGAGGCTGTTCTCTGGCCGCCGTGCAAGGCGGGCGCTGCGTCGACACTACCATGGGATTTACGCCGCTCGACGGTGTGGCGATGTGCACTCGATCCGGTTCGGTCGATCCCGGCATTCTGATTTATCTCTTAAAAGGAGGGGCCTCTCCGGAGCAGCTCGAAAGAGTTTTGAATAAGGAATCCGGTCTTGCCGGGTTGTCTGGTCTGCCGGGTGATACCCGGGTGATTCTTCCAGAGTCAAAGAAAGGAAACGACCGGGCCGCGCTAGCCATCGACGTGTTCGTCCATCGTCTCCAGTCGGGAATCGGTGCCATGATCGCCAGTCTGGCCGGCCTGCACGCAATTGTGTTCACTGATGTCATTGGGGAATCAGAACCGGAGATTCGAGCGCGTGCCTGCGAACCCTTCGCCTTTTTTGGGATGAAGCTCCAGTCCCAGCTAAACAAGAGCGGCGCCCGCGATATCGATATCGCCGAAGCCGATTCCAAGGTCCGAGTGATGGTTGTCCAATCTCAGGAGGATTGGCAGGTTGCCGCTGAGAGTTACTCGTGTTGGCGCGCGACCGCAGGTAAAACACCTTGAGGGATCTCAGTCTGATCTTCTGCCGCTCGCTCCATCTGGCCTCCGCGTTGGAGCCACCGCGCCGTTTGGGTGCAAACGGTGGACCAGAGCGAACCCGCCGCCCATCCCGCAAGCACATCGCTGGGGTAGTGGACTCCCAGATAGATGCGGCTGAGACCAACCAGCAAGCTCACCAGGACCGCGCTGGCCAGAAAGTAAGCCTTTGCGATGGGTCCACGGGTTTGGCGTGACACAATTCCACCCAGAGTCAGATAGACCAATGCGGAAAGCATGGAATGACCGCTCGGGAAGCTTCCTGGATCGAAATGGGTGAGTTTTGGAACAATCGTCGGTCGTTCACGAACGAAAAAATCTTTCAAGAAACGACTCAAAGCGGTTCCGCTACCCAAAGAAAAGAGGAGAAAAGCCGCGGCTCGAAACCGACGCGCCAAGCTGAGCGCCCCGACCACGAGGAAGGTTACCAAGGTGAGCGTGCTTCCACTACCCAGAGAGGTCAGGTCTTGTGCCACCTCGGAGAGCCAGTGCGGTCCTCTAGGAACCGCTGGATTTTCGGGCCGACGCAATGCCTTCAGAACCCGTTGATCGATTTCGTCCGTTCGGCCCCGCTGGATCTTGCCAGCCAATCGGAAGAACGTGAATGCGCTGACCGCCAGAATAAAAAAATTCAAGAACGTCGCTGTCTCGGTTGTCAGAGCTCGCCGCGGATGAGTGGTTTGCACATTTCTGGTCGCGTCTGGTCAAGCAAAAGGACGGTTCATTGGGTTTTCGGACGGCGCGGGGCGCGATCCTGGACCGGCAGGAGCCGATCCAGAGCCGATCACTACCGGTCCATCGCGATCAGAGTGGGGTAGCCGATCCTTACCGGTCCATCGCGATCAGAGGGGGTACGGACGAGCTCCGCTTGTCCGTCTGCTGCCCTCCGTATCCGAAAGCGGCGGACAAGACCTGCCGCGTCGTAGCCGAGCGCAGCGAAGGCGAAGGAGGGTCACACGCACTCCTCTGGCCTATTGGAGAGGGCTGCCGCTTACCGTTTCGGCCAATCGAGTGAGAAAAGGGCGTTCTGCCGCGAGGATTTTCTGTTTAGCTCTGTCCAAACCGAAAAACTGGGCGCGATCGATCTCGGGAAAAAACTGATATTTGCCCGAGCACGGCGGCCATTCTAGCTCGAAGGTGTTGCTTCGTATTCTCCCCGGGTCGCACGATCCCGCAAATGCCCACGCGTAGACCAGCTTCCCGGATTTCTGACGAACGCAACCGAGCTCACAGTAGGGTCCTTCTGGAACAAGGCCGGTTTCCTCGAAAAATTCCCGAACGGCAGCCTGAAAGAGCTCTTCCCCTTCTGCTACTTCCCCGCGAGGAAACGTCCAGGCACCCTCATCCTTCTTTTTCCAGAAGGGTCCGCCGAGATGCACCAGCAACACCTCGAGCTGTCCATCAGTGACCCGGTACATCAGGAGACCAGCGCTGGAGGCCTTCGGCATAAGCATAGCCTATTTATTTACTGCTCAGTGCCTACCGATACTCTCTTCCGTTACCACCCCGAAGGCACGAGGACGTTATGCGCCCCCTGCATAGGCCCGTCCGAACCAGCGACCCTCAATTGACTGTTCCCTCTTCCCCTGCTCAGCTGCCTGCAGTGAATCTCTGGCGGGATCCCAAAGCGCGCCTCGTGTTGCTGGCGAATTTTTTTCTGGTGGTCGGGGCGGGAATCACATTCATGGCGATTCCCTGGCTGCTGATTCAAAGACCAAACGGAGCGTCGCTTTTCGGTTATTCGAATGTCGTTGTCACCCTTTTCATTTTTGTATTGTTGCCGTACTTGGGCAAGCTGGTCGATCGCTCGTCGCGAAAAGCGATCATGCTCGTCTTCTTTCTCTTTAATGTCGTGATGAATGTGCTGGTCGTCACGAGTTTGTTGATCCAACGACAGGTCGAGCTCTGGCATTTGCTGACCGTCTACACGCTCGGATCCCTCGGCCACAGTCTGTACTATCCGGCTCAATTTGCTTTTAACCAGGAGGTCCTTTCGCCAAGCCAATACTCCGCGCTCAGCGGCGCGATCGAAGTCCAGTGGCAGGCCGGAGCGATGATCGCGGGAGCATTGGGTGCCGTGCTCATCAACCGGGTGCCACTCTGGGGTATCCTGGTGATCGACAGCCTCGCCTATCTGAGCGGTTTTGTGTTGATCAGAATGATTCCTTACCAGCGGCGATTACCGTCCTCCACCGTTCGCGGCTCTGCCTGGAAAATGATGGTGGACGGAATCGATTATCTTCGGCTGCGGCCGCGTCTGGCGGTTATTATCTTTGCGAGTTTCCTTCCTTTCCTTGGTCTGATGATTTCAAACTATCTGGCCCCGATCTTTGTCCAGCAGACCCTTTGGCGCGGACCCGAGATCTATGGGGCTGGCGAAGCCTGTTACGCTGCCGGTGCAATTTCGGCGGGTCTCACTGTGCCCGCCATCAACGCGCGACTAGGTCTGGTGATGACGCTCCTTCTGACAGTCGGTATCTTTGCGGGAGCGAGTGCAATAACGCCTTCCTTTCCCGTCGTCCCGGTTTTTCTATTGGCCTACTTGTGGCAGGGATGGGGAAACGCTGGTTCTCGCGTCGTTCGCAGTATCCTCATTCTGGAGACGGTGCCAAACAGTCTGGTGGGGCGTTTAGGCCTTTCCTACAGTGCGCTTGAACGGCTGCTTCGGGCGGGCTTTCTGGCGTTGGCCACTCGGCAAGTGGCCGAACAGGGCCCACGTTCGGCTTATTGGATGATCGTGGCGATCGCTGTGGCCGGTTGGATTGCGATCCTCGCTTGCCGCCACGTCCGCACATGTCCAGTACCAGCCCAAACCCGTTCCGGCGAAGCATTGTGAAGCGAATCTCGCTTTTTCCCGACTTCGCATTTCGCGATGGACCGATGAACATGGCCCTCGACGAAGCAATAGTCCATTCGGTCAAACGAACCGGAGCGGTCCTTCGACTGTATCGCTGGGCCGAGCCCTGGACGACCTACGGTTACTTTGTACACTGGAAAAAAGTTGCTGAACTGCATCCTCAAACAAGCGCTGTCCGGCGATGGACGGGCGGCGGCGTCGTCGAGCATGGGAAAGACCTGACTTACTCCTTGATCTTACCCCCGAGCGAGCCACTTCTACCGAGCACAATGCTCTATGAACAGGTTCATCAAGCCCTGGCCTTAGCTCTGCAGAGCGTCCATGGCTCGATTGCACTGGCTGACGGCAGAACGCCGGCACGCCGACAGACCCTTTTTACCGACGCCTGTTTTGCGAACCCAGTCCGGTCCGATCTGCTGATTGCCGGGAAAAAGGTCGCGGGTGCGGCGCTGCGCAGGCATCGTTCTGGAGTACTGTTGCAGGGGTCAATCCAAGGCCTCGCCGTCCCGCCGCAAATCGGAGCTGGTTTTGCGGGCGGTTTGGCGGATCAAGTCAATTCATTCGATCTTTTGCCGGAAACGTTGGCGCTCGCGGAGCGGCTAGCGATCGAAAAATACGGTTCGCTGGACTGGAACCGAAAGTTCTGACACTCTAGCGAAGCCGTGCTTCGGACCGGCGCGTTTTTACCGGGAAAAGGCGGCGTGAAGATGTGCCCTTGTTGGGCGGCCTCGCTGGTGAGTCAATGAACCCCGTCTTCTTTTCGAACCGTCTTTTCGCTGGCCTCTCACCTGAGGTCCTGAGTTCGGTCCCGATCCGGGAGGTCGAGTACCCGGCCGGCACCGAGATTTTTCAGGAAGGTTCAGCCGGTTCCACCGTTCTGTTGGTCGGGAGAGGCAGAGTGCAAATTTCCAAGATTGGCCGAAAAGGGCAGCCAGAAATTCTGACGATTCTCGAATCGAATGATTTTTTTGGCGAACTGGCGGTCCTCGACTTTGGTCCTCGGTCGGCAACGGCGACGGCCGTGGAAAAAACCTTTCTGGGTGAACTCGATCGAACAACGCTCGACGAGCTCATGGAAAGGGCGCCCCGGGTTCTGCCGCTCAACTTTACGAAAGTTGTCATGGAACGATTGCGGTACACGAACGCCCGTTTTGTGGAGGAACTGCTGCAGGCCGAACGCTTGACCTTTTTGGGCACGATGGTGAGTTCGATTGTCCATGACCTAAAGAACCCGATGGCCGCGATCCTGTCCTCGGTCGATTACCTCGAGCGGCGAACAACCGATGATTTTACTCGGACACTCTCGGGTATTATCCGTTCAGCCGCTGATCGCATGATGCTTCTGACCGAAGAGTTGCTCGATTTTGCGCGGGGCACCGCACATCTGAAAAAACGCGCGACCAACGCGGATAGCCTTCTCAAATCTTTAGAAGCGGAAATCCTTCGTTCGGTGCGCAGCACGCCGATTCAGGTTGTCGTCGAACAAACTTCGGGCAGTGAACTGTGGATCGACGAAGGTCGCATGACTAGATGTCTGGCCAACCTCGTCAAGAATTCAGTCGACGCTCTCAAAGACCGCGGCCGGATCGCGCTGTCGTTTGCTGAGCATGGAGAGCAGTTATTGATCTCGGTCGCGGACAACGGTCCTGGAATTCCCGAAGAAATCCGGCCCCGTATTTTCGAACCGTTCGTCACGTTCGATAAAAAGGGAGGCACCGGTCTTGGCCTTTCGATTGCCCGCTCCTGCGTAGAGGCACATCGCGGAAAGATTTGGCTGGGGAGTGAGTTGGGGAAAGGGACCACCTTTTACGTGCTGATACCGCAGCGGGCGTGAAGCGGATCGGCGTACTGCGTGTCGGCGTACTGCGTAGCGCGGACGGCGTCGTCCGTATCCGGGAGGTGGGGCGCGCGCCTCACCCGAAGGCGGAATAACACTCCGCGCGGATCCTTAAGCGGCGACAAGTCGCGCGAACTCCGCGAAAAGCGGTAAGCCGACACTCCACGACTCACCTTGTGAAATATTTCACAATATTACCTTGCGAGCGGAATTGAGAGGAACCTATCTTGCCAAGGACTCTCTGCTTTCTGCCATGCCTACCTCTACGCACGAGATCGAGACGCCCGACACGCTTGGACAAACGGCGAAGTCGCTCGAAGCGATCGAGGACGCGGAGTTTCTTGGCGAAAAGCTCACAATCAACATGGGTCCGTCCCATCCTGCGACCCACGGCGTATTGCGCATAGTGCTTGAGCTCGACGGTGAAATCATTACCAAGGCGACGCCGGATGTGGGCTATCTCCATCGAGGCGATGAAAAGATCGCGGAAAACATGCAGTACAACCAATTCGTGCCCTATACCGATCGGCTCGATTATCTTGCGCCGCTGGCAAATAACGTGGCCTACACTCTGGCCGTCGAGAAGTTGATGGGTTGGGAGCTGCCGCCACGAGGCAAAGCGATCCGGGTGATTTGTTGCGAGATCGCGCGCATCTCCGCGCATCTGCTTGGTTTGGGCGCCTTTGCGATGGACGTAGGCGCCACGACAGTCTTCCTTTATACCTTTACCGAGCGCGAAAAGCTCTACAATCTCATCGAGTTGCTCACCGGAGCACGGTTCACGACATCCTATACGCGAGTAGGCGGTCAAATCAGGGACCTGCCGGAAACTTTCGTCCCCAGCCTGACCAAGTTTTTAAACGACTTTATCCCGCAACTCGATGAGATTGACCGGCTTTTGACGCGGAATCGGATCTGGGTCGACCGGACGCGGAATCTCGGCATTATCTCCAAGGAGGACGCCATCGCCTACGGCTTAACCGGTCCCAATCTGCGGGCCAGCGGCGTCGATTACGATGTGCGAAAAGCTCATCCTTACCTCGATTACCAGAACTATGACTTCGATCTGCCGGTGGGAACGGTGGGCGACGCCTATGATCGTTATCTGGTCCGAATCGAAGAGATGCGCCAAAGCGTAAAGATTCTCCGGCAGGTGGTCGAAAAGTTACCGAGCGGCCCAATAGCGGTGGCGGATCCCAAGAATCTGCCTCCGCGCAAGCCTGACGTGTTAATGAAAATGGAGGAGTTGATCCATCATTTCATTATCCACACCGAAGGTGTGGACGCTCCGCCGGGCGAAATCTATTTCGGTGCGGAAAACCCAAAAGGTGAGCTGGGATTTTATATCAATAGCAAAGGGGGCGGGGTGCCTCACCGGCTGAAGATTCGTGGCCCGTCCTTTGTGAATTTGAGTATCCTGCCGAAAATCCTGCCGGGTCATATGATGAGTGACGTGGTTGCTATCCTGGGAAGCTTGGATTTTGTGATGGGCGAGTCGGACCGTTAGATGCGCCTTCATCTGTTGATGACGGGATTTTGCGTTTGCCTGGCCGTGGCCGGGTGCCAGAGGGAGATCGCAAACCGAAATCTTAAGCAGGTGCGGTTAAACATGTCACCAAAGGAAGTGGAATCCATTCTGGGACAGCCCAATCGAACCGACAAAATTGAGCTGGATCTCGAGACGGAAAAGAAAAACATCACCATCACCCGTTACTATTATGAGCAGGATGGGCAGCAAATCGTTCTGCACTTCCAAGCTGGAAAGCTCCTGAACACGCCGGATCCACTGCATCGCAACTGAACCATGGAAATTCCCGCCGAGCTTACCGCGAAAATTGATGAGGCCATCAGCCATTATCCGGTTTCCAAACGCAGCGCCACGTTGCCCTTGCTGCATTTGCTTCAGGAGCATTTCGGATTTCTCAGCCATGAAGCGATAAATTGGGTCGCCGCCAAGCTGGAGATCGAGCCGATAAACGTGCTCGAGCTGGTCACCTTTTACCCCATGTTTCGGCAGGAGATGCCGGGGAAGCACCATATCCGCGTCTGCCGAACGCTATCTTGCGCGATGGCCGGCAGCTACGATTTAATGGGCGCTTTCTGCCGGCACGCCCAGATCAAACCGGCCGGCTCGAATCATGGTTCGCAGTTGCAGAAGAGTGAGGACGGACGGTACAGCATTGAGTTTGTCGAATGTCTCGCCAGTTGCGGATTCGGCCCGGTCTGCATGATCAATGACGATTTTTACGAGGCCGTCGCGAACGAACAGGTGCCTGAACTTCTCCAGAAATATCAGTAGCCATGGCCCCAGTATTGCGCACACCGCATCCCCGGGAACACCGGATTATTTTCAAGAACATCGATCGGCCCGGATGGATCACCGATATCGAATGCTATCTCAAGGAGGGCGGTTACGAAGATCTCAAAAAAGCCCTCGGGATGGCTCCAGCGCAAATCGTTGCCGAAGTAAAAGCTTCCGGCTTGCGCGGACGAGGCGGCGCCGGTTTTCCCTGCGGCGTGAAATGGGGATTCATTCGTCCGGGCGAGACCAAGCCGGTCTATCTGATTTGCAATGCGGACGAGTCCGAGCCAGGCACGTTCAAGGACCGCTACATCATTCACCAGGATCCGCACCAGCTCCTCGAGGGGATGATCATCTCCTGTTACGCGGTCAACGCGAAACTGGCCTACATCTATATCCGCGGCGAGTTCCCGGAGGGCGCGAAGATCCTGGAGCGAGCCATTCAGGAGGCACGTGCGCACGGCTTTATCGGCCGAAGATCCTCGGCTCCGGATTCGATCTGGAGATTTACGTGCACCGCGGCGCGGGCGCTTACATTTGCGGGGAAGAGACCGGGCTGATCGAATCGCTGGAAGGCAAGCGTGCTTATCCGCGGATCAAGCCGCCCTATTTTCCGGCCGTGCTCGGCCTCTACATGTCGCCCACGATCGTCAACAACGTGGAGACGCTCTGCCACGTGAAGCACATCGTCCGGATGGGCGGTGCCGAATACGCGAAGATCGGGCGCCCGAACAACACCGGCACCCGCATATTGTGCGTGAGCGGCGATGTCCAACGCCAGGCTATTACGAGGTGGACATCGGGGGCGTGACCATGGGCGAGCTGATCTACGATATCTGCGGCGGTCTGCGTCCCGGGCGCAAGCTAAAAGCGGTGATTCCCGGCGGCAGTTCGGCCAAAGTTCTGCGAGCGGACGAACGTTTCAAACTGAAGTCCAAAGGGCCGGATGGCGCGGTCATCGAGCGCGAGATTGGCCTTGAGGATATCCCGATGGATTTCGATTCGCTGGCCGCGGCCGGTTCAATGGCCGGCTCAGGCGGCGTCATCGTGATGGATGATTCGCGCGACATGGTCTGGGTCTTGAACAACATCAACGAATTCTACGCGCACGAGAGTTGCGGCCAATGCACGCCTTGCCGCGAGGGCTCGCTCTGGATGAAGAAAATCACCGATCGAATGCGCGATCGCAAGGGGGTAACGCAAGATCCCGCGGTACTGAAAAGCGTCGCTGACAACATTGCGGGCCGCACCATTTGCGCTTTCGGCGAGGCTTGCGCGTGGCCGACGCAAAGTTTCGTCGAGAAGTTTCAGGAGGAGTTTGCCGAACATACGATTCCGCAGGGGAATGGAAAGGAGTTGGTACCATGAGCGAAGCACCGCCTCTTTTGAATGTCCAGATTGACGGCGTCTGGCACCAATTCCCGAAGGGCACCCGAGTGATCGAAGCCTGCGCTCAGGCCGGCAAATTTGTTCCGCGCTACTGTTACCATCCGAAGCTGAGTTCTCCGGGCAATTGCCGGATGTGCCTGATCGAAATGGGCATGCCAAAGATGGGGCCGGAGCGCAAGCCGGAGCTCGGCCCGGACGGCAAGCCGGTCATCAACTGGATCCCGCGGCCCCAGATATCCTGCGCGCAGGATGTCGCGGAAGGCATGGGCGTTCGCACCGATTCGCCGATGGTCCGGGAGTGCCGGAAGGGCGTGATGGAGTTTCTTCTAATCAATCACCCGCTCGATTGCCCGATCTGCGATCAGGCCGGCGAATGCCGACTCCAGGAGTTCAGCGTCCAGTATGGGACGGGCGGCTCGCGGTTCCTCGAAGAAAAAGTCAAAAAACCGAAACGGGTCGAGCTCGGGCCGCGCGTCACTCTGGACGACGAGCGCTGCATCCTTTGCTCCCGCTGCATCCGTTTCATGAAGGAGATCGCCAGGACGACGTGCTCGGGTTTGCCAGCGCGGCAGCTACACCTACCTGACTGCTCATCCTGGGAAGCGGCTCGACAGCAATTACTCTCTGAATACGGTCGATATCTGTCCGGTCGGCGCGCTCACCAGCACCGATTTCCGCTTCAAGATGCGCGTCTGGTTTCTGAAGGAGACCAAGAGCATCTGCACCAGCTGCGCCACCGGCTGCAACACGATCATCGGCAGCCGCGAAGACGTCATCTACCGGCAAACGCCGCGCGAGAACGACAAGGTGAACTCCTGCTGGATGTGCGACTACGGGCGTTTGAATTTTCATTACGTCAACTCGAAAAATCGATTGACCGAACCGCAGGTTCGTTCGGCGGATGGGCTGGGTCGAGCCAGCTGGGTATCCGCTCTGGCCCGCGTGGTTAATGAACTGAAGCGTTTTCCAGATTCGGAAATCGCCGTGATCGCTTCCGCCCGGATGACTAACGAGGAACTCTGGTTGGCCAAGCGCCTGGCCGAGGCGCTCAAGACCGGGTTGATCGATATCGTGCCCCGAACCGGCGCAGCGGACGATCTTCTGCTAAACGCCGATCGCAACCCGAACACAGCCGGCGCGAAACTGTTGGGCGTTACGACGGAGCCTGGGGCGAGGCTTGGAACAATCCTGGAGCGCGTCCGCGCGGGTCAGATCAAGGCCGTGCTGGCTCTTGGAGAGGATCTTACCGACTGCGGGTTTTCTCCGGAGGACATGGCTCGATTGCCTGTCCTTATCGCGATGAATTCCTTGTCGAGTATGACCACGACGCATGCTGCGGTGGTTCTGCCGAGCGCTACTTTTGCCGAGAAGCGCGGCACGATGATCAACGCGACCGGACGGTTACAGCGGCTGAATCGCGCAATCCGTTCGCCTGGGGAGGCGAGAGATGACTGGGAAATCCTCCGCGATCTGATTCAACAATTGACCGGTTCGAACGGGATCTATCTGATAGAGGATGTGTTCAAACAAATGGCGGAATCCATCCCGCAATTGCATGGCCTCACCTTGAGCAGAGTGGGCGATCTGGGTTGCGAGATCCTGAAGCCGAGCACCGCCGAACAACCTGAGGCGGCGCCCGTATGAACGACCTCTTTTGGCTCATTGTGCTTTCCCTGATAAAGACCTTGGGCCTGCTGTTCCTGGTCATTCTTCCCATGGTCTCCTACACCGTTTATGCCGAACGAAGAGTGAGCGCTTTCATTCAGGATCGGGTCGGTCCAAACAGGGTAGGCATTCCGCTCACTCTGTTCGGTTTCCGCCGCGACATACCATTTTTTGGATTGGTTCAACCAATCGCCGATGCCATGAAACTTCTCCTGAAAGAGGATTTCACGCCGGCGCACGTCAATCGCTTTTACTATTGGCTTGCGCCGGCCTGCGCCATGGCGCCGGCGATCATGGCATTGGCCGTGATTCCTTTCGGCAGCAGCCTGGCCGGGCAACCGATGGTTGTCGCCAACGTAAATATCGGTGTTCTCTGGGTGTTCGCGGTTTCCTCTTTAGGAGTTTACGGCATCGTGCTCGCCGGTTGGTCGTCCAATTCGAAGTACTCGTTTCTGGGAGGAATCCGTTCCAGCTCGCAGATGATCTCCTATGAGTTGGCTCTGGGCCTGTCGGTAATACCCATTTTCCTGATCTGCGGCACTCTTAACCTCCGGACATCGTTCAGTTCCAGATCCAGCATGGCTGGCTGATCTCACCGATCTGGATCAAGGGCATAAGTCTGTCTCATCCGGATTTCCCGGCGATCTGGCCTCGGTTTTCTCGTGGCAAGCGCTCTGGCGAGTGCTTTTCTGGATTCCGCTTTTCGTCTGTTTCGTAGTCTTCACGGTGTCTATGTTTGCTGAAACAAACCGGCTTCCCTTTGATTTGCCGGAATCAGAGACCGAATTGGTAGCCGGATATCACACCGAATATTCGTCCATGAAGTTTGCGCTCTTCTTCCTGGGAGAATATGCCGCGATGATCACGGGATCAGCTGTGATCGTCACGCTCTTTTTCGGTGGCTGGCATGTGCCTTTTTTACCAGCCGATCCAAATACCTTGCCTTTTTGGGGCGGCATCCTGCTCGGGTTGATTCATATTGCCGCGTTCTTCATCAAGGTAGCGCTGTTGCTTTTCTTCTTTATCTGGGTCCGGTGGACCCTTCCCCGATTTCGCTACGATCAACTCATGCACCTCGGGTGGTATTTTTTCTTTGAGATAGCGCTGGTCGCGAGCCTGATCGTAGCGATTCTTCTGGCCCTCAACCCGAGCGCTTTTTCTTTGCCGGCTCACTGAAAACGCTACCATGTCCTACAAAGTTCCAAGAAAAGAATTGAGCCCGGCCGAGAAGACCTATCTGCCGGCGGTTTTCACAGGCTTGGGAATTACTATCCGGCACCTGCTGGCAATCGTGACTGGTAAGAAAAAGGTGACAATGCAGTATCCCGAAGAGAAATGGGATATGTCGCTACCTGCCCATTACCGGGGAGCGCCAACCTGGTGGCCGACGAATACGGACGGGAACGTTGCGTGGCTTGCCAGCTTTGCGAATTTATCTGTCCGCCTCGCGCAATTACTATCAAGCCCGGAGAGATCCCCAAAGCCGATCGCTGGCGCAAGGTAGAGAAATATCCGGAAGAGTTCGAGATCGACATGATCCGCTGCATTTACTGCGGCCTTTGCGAGGAAGTCTGCCCGGAACAGGCGATTTTCCTCCGGAAGGATTACGCCATCACTGGTCTGACCCGGGCGGAGATGGTGCACGACAAAGCAAAGTTGTATGAACTGGGCGGCGTTATGACCGGGTTAGTGAACAAGTGGAACGAGAAAAAATAACCTAATGTCTCCTGTTCTCTTTTGGACCTTTGCCGCGATCATGCTGGGATTCGCGCTGATGGTCGTAATTCATCGCAACCCGGTGGCCAGCGCACTCAGTCTCGTGGTTAGTTTTCTCGGTCTGGCGGTGATGTTCGTTTCGCTGGATGCCTATTTTATCGGCGTCATCCAGATCCTGGTTTATGCCGGGGCGGTCATGGTGCTTTTTCTTTTTATTATCATGCTGCTCGATCTCAAGGCGGAGAACCGGCGGCAACTCAACCTCCCAGCGCTCTTCGGCGGAGTGATCGTGATCGCGCTTTTCGTAAAAATCCTTTTCGACGTGGCCTATAAATTTCAATCGGGCCGGGCCGTCTTTCCGCCAATCGATGTTTCCCGGCATCCAGACGTCTGGAGCATCGGAATGACCTTATTCCAGGAATACAACATTCCTTTCCAGGTAGTGGGTGCCCTGGTCATGGTGGCATCGATCGGGGTCGTCTTGCTGAGCAAACGTGAACTGCGCTAAGAAATGGTTACTCTGAACGACTACCTGCTGGTGAGTGGACTGCTGTTCGCCATCGGGTTTGGCGGCGTTCTTTTGCGGCGCAATATCATCATCATTTTTATGGCACTGGAGCTGATGCTCAATGCCGCGAACCTGTCGTTGGTTGGCTTTTCGCGATTCGACGTCCGGAACGGTTTGCCGCATTACGGCGCGCAGGTTCTGGTATTCTTTATCATTACCGTGGCGGCCGCTGAAGTAGCGGTGGGGCTGGCGATTATCGTGGCCCTTTATCGAGCCAAGCAAACAACCCACGTCGAGGATATCACGAGTTTGAAATTCTGATGAATTCCGCACCCTGGATCGTTCTTTTCCCGCCGCTGGTTGCCGCGACCCTGATTGTCCTGTTCACCCAGCGCTCCAAAGCAGTCAGCTCTTTCCTTTCCGTCGCGGCGGTTGCCGTATCGTTTCTCGCGGCAGTCGTCGTTTTTCGCCAACCAGACGGCGTGGCCAGTATCGATTGGATCAATCTCGGAGCCTTTCAGGTCAGAATGGGTTATAAAATCGACGAGATCAGCCGAATGATGCTGCTGGTTGTGACCGGCGTCGGTCTGCTTATCCATATCTACTCCCTGGGGTACATGCGGGACGATAGCGGCCGATCCCGTTACTTCGCTGGATTGTCGCTCTTCATGTTCTCCATGTTAGGAATCGTGCTCGCGAACAATTTTATCATGATGTTCATCTTCTGGGAGCTGGTCGGCGTTAGTTCCTATATCTTGATTGGGCATTGGTTCGAACGGAACTCCGCGGCCGATGCGGCAAACAAAGCGTTCCTGGTTAACCGGATCGGCGACTTTGGGTTCATGCTCGGAATCCTGATGGCCTGGTTGCCCACAGGCACCGTGATGTTCGATGAACTGGGCGCCAAATGGGCCAATATCGGACTACACCCCGCTTACCTGACGGTCACCGCGCTGCTCATTTTTTGCGGAGCCGTCGGGAAATCGGCGCAATTCCCGCTCCATGTGTGGTTGCCGGACGCAATGGAAGGTCCTACTCCAGTCTCTGCTTTAATCCACGCGGCAACCATGGTTGCCGCGGGCGTTTACATGCTCGCCCGAGTCTTTTTTATCTTCGCGCCGGCGCCACCCGCGCTTGCGGTGGTCCTCTGGATCGGCTTGTTCACCTCGCTGCTGGCGGCCCTGATGGCAACGCAGCAGGACGACATCAAGCGGGTGCTCGCCTACTCCACACTTTCTCAGTTGGGTTTGATGATCGCCGCGATCGGGCTTTCGGTGCCCGCTGCCGGCTTATTCCATCTCTTCACGCACGCCGCTTTCAAAGCGCTCCTCTTCCTTGGCGCCGGCTCAGTCATTCATTGTTTACACCACGAACAAGATATTTGGCATATGGGCGGCTTACAAAAGAAAATGCCCGTCACGTTCTGGACTTTTCTGGTCGGCACCTTGGCGCTCTGCGGATGCCCGCCTTTTGCCGGATTTTTCAGCAAGGACGGTATCGTCGCGGCGGGTTTTCAGCATAATCCCGCAGCGGCGATCATGGTGGCGATCATTTCGTTCTTCACCGCTTTTTATATGTTCCGCCTGTTCATGGTCGCTTTCCTCGGATCGCAGCGTTCTCCAGCGGCCGAGCATGCTCATGAGTCGCCGCTGGTGATGACAATTCCTTTGCTCATCTTGGCGATACCGAGTGTCATTGCCGGTTTTCCGGCCATCGCGAACCGGTTTATTCACGTACCGGAGCACGAGGGAAGTTCGGCGATCACTGCCATTACGCTTTCGTTGTCTGTTTTCGTGCTTGGCACCCTGGCCGCGGTGGTTCTTTACCGGAACAAGGCCAAAGACCCGATTGAAATCCCGCTCTTTGCGAACCGGTTTTACATCGACCAGTTTTATCAATCCCTGGTCAAGTGGACCCAGGATCTTTTGGCCGGCGTCGCTGCTTTCATCGACCGCTGGATCATTGATGGAGGAATTGTCCGTGGGTTAGGCGGTGCTACCTGGGGGACTGGGTTTGCCCTCCGATTTTTGCAGGTGGGAAATCTGCAGGCCTACGTGTTTTTGTTCGGGTTCGGAGTCGTGATTCTTCTTTACTGGATTCTTTTCACCCCATGAGCTTTCTCGTTCACCTCGCTTATCTGGCGCCGCTCGTGGCTGGGCTCCTAATCCTCGTGGGTTCGCCGGTGCAGAAGACGGCGATTGTTGCAGCCATCGCGCAATCGGTGGCTGCGCTGCTCGTTTTTTTAGGCTACGACCGGTCAGTCGCCGGATACCAGTTTGTCTCCGCACTGCATCTTGTGCCTGTCTGGGATCTGAAATTTATGGTGGGCGTAGACGGTCTCAACGCGACCATGCTCCTGCTGACCGCGCTCGTCACGCTTGCCGCGGTCAGTGTCTCGCCTCGCCTGGCAGACAGCGGCGATCGATTCATGGCGTGTCTGCTGTTCATCTCAGCCGGCGCGGCCGGAGCTTTCGCCTCATTGGATCTCTTCTTTTTCTACGCATTCCACGAACTCGCGCTGATTCCGACGTTTTTGATGATCGGAATCTGGGGAACAGGGAATCGGCAGGCCGCTGCTTGGAAGATCACGATTTATCTCTCCATCGGCAGCATCATCCTTTTGATCGGAATTATCGGACTCTATTTCCTGCCCGACCCGGCGCAGCGGACCTTTGACATCCCGAAGCTTCAGCAAATGGCCGCTGCCGGAGTTTTTACCGGCGCCGGTGCTAAAATAATTTACCTGCTTCTGCTGATCGGCTTTGGCACGCTGATATCGCTGTTTCCTTTTCATTCCTGGGCGCCTACCGCTTATGCGTCTGCTCCTGTCCCTGTGGCGATGCTGCATGCTGGCGTGTTGAAAAAATTCGGCTTGTACGGCTTGCTGCGGATCGCGCTACCGTTGATGCCGCAGGCTGCCCAGGCATGGACCTGGCTGCTCTTGACCCTGATTATCGGGAATATTTTGTTCGTAGGTCTCGCGACGATCGCGCAGAAGCAGCTCGATCTCACTCTGGGTTACTCCAGCGTCATGCACATGGGATACATCTTCCTGGGCTTGGCGGCGTACAATGTGATTGGGTTGAACGGTGCGGCTCTGCTGATGCTCGCCCATGGGCTTTCGATTGCTGCGCTGTTTGCTATCAGTGGGGAGATCAGGAAACAGACTGGCACCCTGGATTACCGGGATCTGGGCGGTTTGGCCCAGAGTATGCCGGCGCTCGGATTTATGTTTGGGCTGGCGACCTTTGCCTCGATCGGATTGCCGGGCTTTGCAAACTTCGCTTCAGAATTGCTCGTCTTTTTCGGCGCTTTCCGGAACGGAATACCTGGGGGAGCACTCGGCCCGATGCAGTGGGCGACAGTCATCGCCCTCTGGGGTGTGGTGATCTCGGCGGTTTATATGCTGCGGGCCTACCGAGCCATTTTCTTTGGCGATCGCCCCGCTCGCTGGGCTGGAACAAAGGACGTCCCGTTCAGTCTGGGTTGGCCGATTGGAATCCTGCTCGCCGCCCTCTTGGTGGTCGGAATGTTTCCGCAGACCATCTTGCAGGCAATTGAGCCTACGATCCGATTCTTTGCGAGGTAAGCTTCTATGCCCCCACTTTTGATCGAACTGCTGGTCCTTGTCCTCGGTTTGAGTCTTTTTCTTTGGGAATCATTCGCCGGCGAACAAAGCCGCCGAACGATTGGCTTAGCCGCGATTATCGGGTTGGCGGTAATCTTTCTTCTCGTCCAATTCGTGCCCATGTCAGCAAGCCCGCTGGCGGCCTATGTGATTGATGCGCCTGCGCTGTTTTTCAAAAAATTCGTCTTACTGACGACCATTGTTGTCGTGATCATGTCGGTGGACTACGCCGGTACGATCCGGCGTTTTGTGCATGGAACGACACCAGAGGCCGGAGTTGGCGAGTTCTTCTCTCTACCGGTCCTGACCTGCGCCGGGATGATGTGGATGTCGTCGGCGGTTGATTTCATTCTGATTTTCGTTTCGCTCGAGCTGGTCACGATTTCCTTCTACGTCCTCGTTTCTTATATGCGTCGCAACGCAGCCTCACTGGAGGCAGGGGTGAAGTACTTGATTCTTTCGGGGCTCTCGACCGCTTTTTTCGTATACGGTATTACCTGGATCTACGGGACGACGCATGAGACAAACCTGTTCGAGATCCAGAAAGTGCTTCCTGCGGTACCGGTGAGTAATCAATCCGGACTGCTCTTTGGCGCGCTGCTGGTCCTGGTCGGGCTCGGCTTCAAGATCGCTGCGGCACCGTTTCAGTTCTGGGTACCGGACGTCTATCAAGGTGCTCCGACTCCGACGACGGCCTTTCTTTCAGTAGGCTCGAAAGCCGTTGGCTTTATCGTTTTATTGCGCGTTGTGCAAGCGCTCCAGACTTTGCCCGCCGTTGGAGGGAAGGTCATCTTTGCTCTCGTCCTTTTGGCAGCCGCAACCCTGATCTATGGGAACATGGCGGCGCTCCCTCAAACTAACTTTAAGCGCTTGCTTGCTTACTCGAGCATCGGTCATGCCGGCTATCTGCTAATGGCGGTAGCGAGCCTCGGGGCGCCCTATGCCGGCCGAGCCGTTATCGTTTACCTGGCCGCCTATCTCTTGATGACGCTGCTTTCCTTCATCATTCTGATTATTGTGGCCCAACACTCTGAGGGCGACGATATTGCCCATTTCAACGGGCTCGGTAAACGGTCTCCGTTTCTCGCCTTCAGCCTTCTCGTTGCCATGATGTCGTTAGCCGGGGTGCCGTTAACCGCCGGATTTTTCGGTAAATTTCTCGTTTTCGAAGTGGCTTACGAGACTCGGCAATTCCTTCTTTTGACTCTGGGAGTCATTACTGTCGGATGCGGGTTCTATTTCTATTTGAAAGTTGTCCGCGCGATGTACTGGCAGCCGGTGTCCGGCTCAGCAGCGCCGATCCCGGTAAGCCGCTTGTCACTGATCACCATCGGGGCGCTCGTGCTGCTCATCTTTGTTTTTGGCATCTTTCCTGAGTTCCCCTTGGCCTTAGGGGGGTAGGTACTTTTCGCGTTTCGCGTAGCGCGTCGCTCATCAGCTCATTCACTCGAGAAAGCGCGGCCCGCAACGCTCCCGGATGTACGGACGAGGCCCTCCGCGGTACTCGGAACGCGAAACGTGAAACGCGAAACGTCCACGACCGGCTTGGCTGACGATTCTATCCTGTATGGAACTCGAAACTCTCCAGGACCTCTATTATCACGAACTAAAAGATCTCTATAGTGCGGAGAAACAGATCATCAAAGCGTTGCCGAAAATGGTGAAAGCGGCTCATCACCAAAAGCTGGCCGACGGGTTCAAGGAACACCTTGAGCAAACGAAAGAGCATGCCGCTCGTCTTGAGACGCTTCTTGCGAAACACCAGCAATCCACGCGTGGTCCGAAGTGCAAAGGCATGGAGGGCGTTCTCGCTGAAGGGGCGGAGATGATTGGGGAAAAAGGCGATCCGGAGGTGAAGGATGCTGGCCTCATTTCGGCCGGACAACGCGTCGAGCACTATGAAATGGCAGGCTACGGCAGTGCGCGTACCTACGCCGAGCTGCTCGGAGACAAGGAAGGCGTGCAATTGCTGCAGGAAACGTTAAGCGAAGAGCAAGCAACCGATAAGAAGCTGACGCAACTTGCCAAGTCGGTCATTAATGTAGAAGCCGCAAAATCGTAGCAAGACGATTTCGCGTTTCACCTGTCACGTAGCGCTCCCGGCCTCGTCCGTAACTCTGGGCGTGCGCGCACACGATCCGCACAGCGCGAAACGGGAAACGCCCCCGATTTCCGTTTGCAAATTGGGTGGACGCGGGCACGTTAAGCGTCCTCTATGCTGGATACCATGCGCAAGCGGCAGCGTTCGCTGCTGATCCTGATAACGGGCATCACCATCGTGGCCTTCGCCTGGTGGTACAACCCTGGACACGCCGGCCGCGGTGGGGTTGGGCAACTTGGCAAGGTCGACGGACGCCCGGTGACCGTGGAGGACGTCCAAAAGCTCGAGCGGAATCTTCAGCTGGCCGGCGGCATCGGGCTGCGTGAACTTCCGGAATTGCTTGCCTCTGGGCGTACGCGCGAAGAGGGGGCTATCTCGTTTGCCTGGAACACTTTTATCCTCCGCGACGAAGCCGATCGCCTGCAAATCCACCCTTCTGCCGAACAGATCACCGATGCCGAAAAACGGTTGCCCGAGTTCCAGCAGGACGGGCAGTTCGACCCCTCCAAGTACCAGGCGTTTGTCGACAAAACGCTCAAACCGAACGGGCTGACTGCGGCTGACCTCGACGAGGTCGTGGCCGATGACCTGCGGCTCCGGGGAATTCTTGACCTCATTAAGGGCGGAGCTCAGGTGCCCGAGGCGATGTTGCGGGAGAACTACGAAAAAGCGCACGCCAAAATGCACCTTGCCGTCGTGCGTTTGCCGCGAGCCGACTTCGAGAAAGCCATCCAAGTCTCCGATCAGGACATAAAAAAGTATTACGACGAACACCGAGATCAGCTGAAGTCTCCAGAACAGCGCCGGGTTGAAATGGCGGCATTCACTTTGAATTCGGATCAGAAGAAGCTTGATGAGAGCAAGAAAAACGAGGTGTTGAAAGCTCTCGCGAAGCAGGCCGAAACATTCGTACAGCCGGTGCTTGATCATCCCGGTCAATTCGAGCAAATCGCCAAGGATCAGAACGTCAAGATTCAGGAGACTGGGCTTTACAACGCGACCAATCCCGATCCGTTGCTCAAGACAGATCCAACCTTATCCCGTCAGGCGGATGCTCTCTCCAGCGAGAGCCCGGTGAGCGACGTCGTGCAAACCGCTGATGGATTTTATGTCCTCAAATTGAAAGATGTCGTGCCGAGTAAACCGCTTACTTTGGACCAGGCGAAAGGCCAGATTGCGTCCATCCTGAAAAATCAGCGCATCCAGACGGCCATGGAGACAAAGGCCAAAGAACTGCGAGCAAAGATCCTGGCCGATCTCAAAACCGGAAAAACTTTTGCTGACGCGGTTGCGGCCAGTGGCCATAAGGCGGAAGAACCTCCTCCATTCTCCTTTCAGGACGCCGGACAAATTAATCAACTCCTTTTGACCCTCTATTATAATCAGGTTGATCTGGAGCCTGGACAGGTCTCCAAGCTGCTGACGGAGAATGGCGATGGGCTGCTGGTCTATCTTGAGAAGCGCGATCCGATCGACCAGAATGCCTACCAGGCCGACGAAAAAAAGATGCTTCCGGAAGCCAATAATCAATTTGCCGACATGCTGTTCGCGGAATGGCTGAAGGTTCAACAACAGCGGGTAGGCCGGCCGCCGGTGTGACAAATGGCCGATGACCGATGACCAATTGTTAAATGCGCAGCGCTATTCATTGGTCTTCTGCCAGTGCAATTGGTCATCGGTAATCGCCTTCGGTCATTGTTTATTGCACCGACGGTGCCATCAAGCCAAGTTGGTCGATGGACGAAATTCCTGCCGAGGTGGAACAACTCTTCGATGATGCCAACGGCGATCTGGCCGTGGGCGATCTTCCATCAGCAATCGCCAAATACCGGCAGTGCGTTGACTTGTCGCCTGAGTTTTTTGATGGCTGGCACGCCTTGGGCATGGCTTTGATGAAGAACGGGGATTTTCCGGCCGCGATTGAAGCCGGGAAGCGATCAGTCCAGCTGAAGCCAAATGACCAGTTGGCTTGGTCCAGTCTTTCGCTGTTTTATGTGCGCAATAACCAGATAAAAGATGCCGAAGCGGCCGGCGGAAAGGCACGCATTTTATCCTGGGGCGGAAAGGTGGCGCCTGAATGAAATATTTCATCACGACCGCGATCGACTACACAAACGCGCCGCCGCATATCGGTCATGCCTATGAAAAGATCCTGGCGGACGCGGTGGCGCGTTACCATCGCCTTTTTGGCGAACCGGTTTTCCTGTTGAGTGGTGTTGATCAGCACGGACAGAAGGTGCAGCAAGCCGCCGCGAAGGAAGGGATATCGCCGAAAGAGTTTGCTGAGCGAATCACTAACCAGTTCCTCCAGTTGTGGCAGGCGCTGAATATCCGGACGGACGGATGGGCCACTACGACCGATCCGCGACACAAACTCGCCGTTCAGAAGGTCCTTCAGGATTTGTGCAACAAGGATGAGCTCTACAAGGCGAAGTACGCTGGCTATTACAGTGTTCGCCAGGAGCAATTCTTAACCGATAAGGAACGCGACGAGCACGGAGAGTTCGGCCCAGAGTGGGGCGAGGTGATTTTTCTTGAAGAAGAAAACTGGTATTTTCGGTTGGCCAGGCACAAAGAATGGCTGAAGACTTTTGTCGCGACTCGTTCGGACTTCGTTGTGCCGGCCTTTCGTCAAGGGGAGCTGCTCAACGCGATTGACCGGTTAAGCGGCGATCTCTGCGTCTCCCGGCCGAAAGAACGGCTCTCCTGGGGTATTCCTTTCCCGTTTGATCCAGAGTATGTCACCTACGTCTGGTTCGATGCGCTTTTAAACTATGTGACGTTTGCTGGCTACAACGCAGAGCCTGGTTCCGGGCTTCCGCTCTTCGAAGAATTGTGGCCCTGCCAGGCGCACGTCATTGGCAAGGATATTTTAGTTCCGCCGCACGGGATCTATTGGCCGATCATGCTGCACGCGATGGGATTTAGCGATCAGCAAATGCCTCGTTTGGTGGTTCACGGCTGGTGGAACTTCGGCGGAGCGAAGATGAGCAAAAGCCTGGGCAACGTGATCGATCCGCATCAGCTCATCCAGCAGTTCGGGCCCGACGCTATTCGCTACTATCTGCTTCGTGATGTGGTGATGGGGCAGGACGCCGACTTCAGTATTGAACGGCTGATCGAACGCTACAATTCGGAGCTGGCCAATGAGTTCGGCAACTTGCTGAATCGAACGCTGAGCATGGCTTTGCGCTACCGGAACGGAGAGTTGCGGAAGAAGGCTTACTCTGACGTCGAGATTGCCGAATTTGCCGCGACAGCGACCGCGGCGATCGCGCGATACAAAGCAGCGTTTGACGGGTTTCAGGTTCACCAAGCGCTGGAGATTGTCCGCGAATTGGCCACCCGTGCGAACTCACTGGTTGAGCTGAAAGCGCCCTGGAAGCTGGCCAAAGATTCTGCCTCCCGCGAGTTGTTGGACACGGTCTTGTACACTCTCGCTGAGGCGACCCGTTTGTGTGCGCTTCTGCTCAGCCCGATAGTGCCGAACGCCAGCGCGAAAATGCTGGCTCAGCTGCGGGCCGATTCAGAGCGGAAAGTCGTTTGGGGAGAACTCGCCGACAGGCATCGGGTGGACAAGCCTTCACCGGTGTTTCGAAAAATCGAGCTGCCAGAAAAAACCGCGATCACGGAGTAGGATGAACTTCCACCTTGTCCCGGTTTGAGGCGGCCAGGATGCCGGTGTCACGAAGGAAGAGTGGTGCAGGGTTCCAGCCTGATTAAAAGGTTTTTTTCACAGAAGATCGCGAATAACAGAAACCAAGATTGGCCCAAGTGGGAGCGGATCTTTGCACTGCTTTGTGGCCATCCACGATAAGTCCTTTCAGCGTGTTACCCATATGCCTGAGACTGTTTCTTCAACCACAAGAACTGTGCCGAAGGTTCTCATAATCGGAGGTGGCTTCGGTGGATTGCAAGCCGCGCAAACTCTGGCGAACCGGCGGGTCGCCGTCACCCTGATCGATCGAACCAATCACCACCTCTTTCAGCCTCTGCTTTACCAGGTCGCCACCGCTGGGCTGAATCCGTCGGATATCGCGCAACCGATCCGCCACATTTTGCGGGACGCGCACAATATTGAAGTTGTCCTGGGTGAGGTAAAGGAAATCGATCCTACCGCCCGGACCGTGAAACTCGAGAGCGGCCGCGGCTTTACCTTCGATTTTTTGATCGTGGCGACCGGCGCCCGGCACGCCTATTTTGGCCACGATGAGTGGGAGGCCCACGCTCCCGGACTGAAAAGCTTGGGCGACGCCCTTGAGCTGCGCAACCGCATCTTGAAATCGTTTGAAACCGCCGAAATGGCCGAGAACGAGGCGGACCGAAACGCGGCGCTGACCTTTGTTGTGATCGGAGCCGGTCCGACCGGTGTTGAGATGGCTGGCGCCATCGCCGAGCTCGCCACTCATACTTTGGCCGATGATTTTCATAAGATTGATCCGGCCAAATCCAAGGTCGTTCTGCTGGATGCCGCGCCAAGAGTCCTGCCAGCCTTTGCTGAGGCCAATTCGCGGTCGGCGCTGGAACAGCTCAAAAGAATGGGTGTCGAAGTTCGAACTGGCCTCGCCGTGAAGGAAGTCGAACCGGCCGGCGTCCGCCTCGAAAACGAGTTCATCCCGACACATACGATCATCTGGGCGGCAGGAAATGCGGTGTCGCCTCTGGCGAAACAGCTGGGGGCCAAGGTTGATCGCGCCGGCCGAGTCGAGGTCAACGAGGATCTATCGATTCCTGGGCATCCGGAGATATTCGCGATCGGCGACATGGTCCTTTTCACCTACCAGACCGGCAAGCCCCTGCCGGGTGTCTCTCCGGTCGCCATGCAAATGGGACGCCGCGCGGCTTTCAATATTCTCGACACGTTGGACGGCCGGCCAACCCGCCGTTTCCGCTATTTTGATAAGGGGAGTATGGCGACCATCGGCCGGAACAAAGCGGTCGCCGATATCTGGGGTATCCGTTTCGGGGGATTTCTCGCGTGGCTGGCCTGGCTCTTCGTCCATTTGATCTTTCTCGTCGGATTCCGGAACCGGATCTCGGTTTTTGGACAATGGATCTGGTCCTACTTCACGTATGGACGGAGTGCCCGGTTGATTTACGGCATATTCAAACCGCGTGTTGTGCCTCCGGATGGAAAGCAAGCTGAGGTCTAAATCTCCGGCGACCAAAAAGGCTTTGACGCTGAACCAACCGGAGGGAGGACCGACAGGAGCCGGTCCCTACCGTTTCGGGGCGATCGACGTGGGGCAGGGAAGGACCGACAGGACTCGCCACTCGGGACTCGGGCCCGCCACCCGGGGCTGCCACTCGGGACTGCCCCCCGTCGCGTGCTCACTCATGCTCGACAATCTCCCAGATCACTACGCTTCGCTGATCGACTCCTTGAACGCATCTATCTCGGAAGAAAGCATTTTGTCCCCATCTGAAAACGAAGCGTCCTTCGAGTCTTTTCCCCTCGAGTACATCGTTTAGCCACAGGCGGTCGTCTTCCCACATCTCCTGAAACGGTATTTTATCCCGCTCACACCAGAAGGGCTTGGCCTCCTGGGTCTCGGTCGGTGTCCCGGTGAATTGGGTCGCTACAAAGACCGTGCATGACAAGCTGTATCCGTTGGTGAACCGAAAATGAAGGACTGCTCTCGGCTCCGGATCAAGAATGTCGAGGTGCAACTCTTCTCGCGCTTCCCGTCGCACGCACGATGCCGCGGGTTCGTTGAGTTCACATTTTCCGCCAACCCCATTAACTTTGCCAGCGCCGAGTCCGCGTTTTTTGTGAATCAGCAGGACGCAGCCAGCTCTTATCACGAAGCAAAGAGTAGCACGATCAGCCACGGTCACCGTTGAACCAGGACATCCAAGCTAACCGCGACCACAAAGACCACGCTGACAAAGGCATTGCTCTGAAAAAAAGCGCGGTTGATCCCGGCAAGGTCCAACGCCGCTGCAGCCCGATGCTCGTAGATCAGGGCGGCCAACACGAGAAGCATGGCGGTGTAATAGATTGGCCCTAATCCGGCAATAACCCCAAAAATCAGAAGAGATCCGGAAAAAAGCGCGGCGTGCAGTATCTGAGCCAGCTTCAAACTGGTCGGGATCCCGTACTTGACTACTAATGAACCGAGGCGCCGCCGCCGGTCAAAATCGTAATCCTGAATGGCGTAAATCAGATCAAAACCCGCGACCCAGAAAACGACGCCCGCCGCGAGCACCAAAGGCGCCAGCCCGAACCGTCCGCGGACGGCGAGCCAGGCACCTACCGGCGAAACTGCCAAGGCAAGACCGATAAAGAATTGGGTGAAAGAGGTGAACCGTTTGCTCAGTGAGTAGAAAAAAACGATCCCAAGAGCAACCGGGGAAAGGAGGAAGCAAAGAAAATTGATGAAAGCGCAGGCCAGGACAAAAACAACCGAGGAGCCGATCACCAGCCAAATGGCCACCTTTTTTGGAACCAGCCGATGACGGCTGGCGGTGCGCGGATTGTCTTTATCGATTTCCCAGTCCACCACCCGGTTAAAAGCCATGGCGGCGGTTCGCGCGGAGATCATGGCCAGCAGGATGAGTAGGATGGTCCGCCCATCCGGCAACCCATGCGCTGCGACGATCATCGATCCTAGGGCGAAGGGCAGCGCGAAGACTGTATGCGAAAATCGGACAAATTTCAGCAGTCTTTGCAGGAGATCGAGCATGGCGACGGTAGACTAGGGGCGGTATCAGTGTCGGTGCGAGTGCCAGTTCAGGCAAGATCGGGACTGCACGCATCTGACTTATCATGATGTTCTTATGTATCCGTTGCGCGCCCTACGCTCTCATGGTAGCCTCTCTCCCAGCTCGTCTATGCCTCCGCTAACCCACATTCACTGGCCTATCCTCGACGACCTTGCCCAGCGCATCCTCATCCTCGATGGAGCCATGGGAACCATGATCCAGCAAAGTCAAACTTCGCGAGGAAGACTATCGGGGGACCGTTTCGTTGATCATCCCCGGCCCCTCAAAAATAATAACGATATTCTCTGCCTCACCCGGCCGGAGATTGATCTTGGGATTCACCGAGCCATATCTCGCGGCCGGAGCCGATATCATCGAGACCAACACCTTTAACGCGACGATCATCTCGCAGCAGGATTTCGGTCTCGAGGAATATGTTCCGGAGATCAATCTGGCCGCAGCCAGACTGGCCAGCCAGGGCGGCGGACTGACAAAGAGTGACCCGTCGCACCGACGTTATGTCGCGGGATCCATCGGTCCGTTGAACCGAACCCTGTCGATCTCGCGGGATGTGAATGATCCCGGGTAAACGCGAGGTAACGTGGGCTGCAGGTCAAAAACGCTTATAAGGAACAGGCGGCGAACTGGTTGCGGGTGGAGTCGATCTGCTGCTCGTTGAAACGACGTTCGATACCCTCAATCTGAAGGCCGCCTTATTTGCCATCGAGGAGTTTTTTGAGGAATCGGGACAACGCGTGCCGGTGATGGCATCCGGCACGATCACGGATGCCAGCGGACGGACTTTGACCGGGCAAACCACCGAGGCTTTCTGGATCTCGATTTCGCATGCCCCTTTGCTCAGTGTCGGGCTGAATTGCGCTCTCGGTCCAAAAGAGTTGCGGCCGTACATCGAGGAACTTGCGCGGATCGCGCCCATCTACGTTTCCTGCTATCCAAACGCCGGATTTCCCGATCCTCTTTCGCCGACCGGATTTCCCGGAAACGCCGGAATCGCTGGCTCCTCAACTTCAGGAATGGGCGGAACTTGGCTGGCTCAACATCGTCGGCGGTTGCTGCGGCACAACACCCGCCCACATCGCTGCTCTCGCAGAGGCGATTGGCGGGCTTCCGCCCCGCAAGATACCTGCATCAAAATCGCACGACGCAGTTGAGCGGCCTGGAACCGTACACCATTGGCGAAAGTTTCTCGCGTCATCGGGGAACGGACCAACATCACCGGTTCGCCGCGGTTCTCGAAATTGATTCTGGCCGGAGACTACGACGTGGCGCTGGCTGTAGCGCGCCAACAGGTCGAGGGCGGCGCAAACATCATCGACATCAACATGGACGAGGGAATGATCGATTCGCGTTGCGGCGATGACCAAGTTCCTGAACCTGATTGCCGCTGAACCGGACATCGCTCGGGTGCCCGATGATGGTGGATAGCTCGCGCTGGACGGTTCTGGAAGCGGGCCTGCAGTGTCTTCAGGGAAAAGGAATTGTGAACTCGATCAGCCTGAAAGAAGGCGAAGCAAGTTTAACGATCAAGCGCGCCTGGTCCGGCGTTACGGAGCCGCGGTTGTTGTGATGGCCTTCGACGAGAAAGGTCAGGCGGACACTTTCGAACGCAAAATCGAGATCTGTTCCCGGGCTTATCGGATTTTGACCGAAGAGGTGGGCTTTCCTCGCGCAGGACATCATTTTTGATCCAAACATTCTCACGGTCGCGACCGGGATGGAGGAGCACAATAACTACGCGGTCGACTTTCATCGAAGCGACGCGCTGGATCAAAGAGAATCTGCCGGGCGCCCTGCGTTAGCGGCGGGGTAAGCAACATTTCGTTTTCTTTTCGCGGCAACAACACGGTGCGGGAAGCGATGCATGCTGCCTTTCTGTATCATGCGATCAAAGCCGGCCTGAATATGGGGATTGTCAACGCCGGCCAATTGGCAGTCTATGAGGAAATCCCGCCGGATCTGTCGAATGTTGGTCGAAGATGTTCTGCTGAACCGCCGGCCGGATGCGACAGAGCGCCTGGTGGAGTTTGCCGAGCAGGTCAAGACCTCGACGAAAACCCAAGTCAAAGATGAAGCATGGCGGGCCGGCTCCGTGGAGGAGCGGCTTTCCCACGCCCTGATCAAAGGGATCATCGATTATCATAGAAGAGGATACGGAGGAAGCGCGGCAAAATACGAACGTCCGCTGGCTGTCATTGAGGGGCCTCTTAATGGCGGGGATGAGCATCGTTGGAGATCTCTTTGGGGCGGGCAAGATGTTTTTGCCGCAAGTGGTGAAGAGCGCCCGGGTGATGAAGAGATCCGTCGCCTACCTGACTCCGTTCATGGAAAAAGAACGCCAGGAGAATCCCGACAACGCGGGCGGCCGGCAGGGTGGTCATTGCCACGGTTAAAGGCGATGTCCACGACATCGGCAAGAACATCGTTTCCGTCGTTCTGGCCTGTAACAATTTTAAAGTGATCGATCTGGGCGTGATGGTGCCTGCCGAAAAGATCCTGGAGAAAGCCGCCGAAGAAGGTGCGGATGTCGTGGGCCTCAGCGGCCTGATCACCCCATCACTCGATGAGATGGCCCATGTTGCTCAGGAAATGAAGCGCCTCGGTTTTGCCGTGCCGCTGTTGATCGGGGGCGCGACAACCAGCAGAGCGCACACGGCGGTGAAGATTGCCCCGCATTACAGACGGGCCGACGGTCCACGTGCTCGACGCTTCGCGCGCGGTCGGCGTTGTCGGATCGCTTCATCAGCACAGACCTGCGCAGTGGGTTTGTGCAGACCAATGCAGCTGATCAAGAGCGTCTCCGGGAAGAGTTCGATCAACGCCGTTCGCAGAAAAGCTTGATTTCGCTGGCAGAAGCCCGTGCCCGGCGGACGCCAATTGATTGGACGCAAGCAGATTGCGGTGCCGTATTTTACCGGGATCCGAGTGATCGGTTACCAACCGCTCGAAGAACTGCTGCCTTATATTGACTGGTCACCTTTCTTTCATACCTGGGAGATTCGTGGGCGGTTCCCAAAGATTTTCGATGATCCGGCGGTCGGTGAACAGGCGAGACAGCTTTTCGAGGACGCCCAGAAACTGTTGCAGGACATCGTTCATGGGAGGTTGTTCACTGCCAAGGCGGTGTACGGATTCTGGCCGGCTAACAGCGTCGGCGACGACATTGAAGTTATACCGCGACGCGAGAGGCACGGCCTGCTCGCCACATTCCATATGCTCCGGCAGCAGATGGCCAAACCGGCAGCCCAGGCTAACCATTCCTTGCCGACTACATCGCGCCGCGGGAGTTCCGGCCGGTTGGATTATCTCGGTGCTTTCGCGGTAACCGCCGGCCATGGCGCCGACGAATTGGCCCGACAATTTGAGTCCGATCACGATGATTATAACGCGATCATGGTCAAAGCGTTGGCGGACCGTCTTGCGGAAGCGTTTGCGGAGATACTTGCATGAGCGAGTGCGTCGCGAATGGGGTTATGGCGAGACAGGAGAATCTGACAAGGAAGATTTGCTCCGGGAAGTTTATCGCGGCATCCGACCGGCCGCCGGGTATCCCAGCCTGTCCGGACCACACAGAAAAACGGATTCTTGTTTGATCTGCTTGAGGCGGAAAAGAATACGGGCATCCGTCTGACCGAGAGCTTTGCGATGTGGCCGGGGGCATCGGTCAGCGGGCTTTATTTTGCTCATCCGGACGCCAAATATTTCGGAGTTGGCAAAGATCGGAGCGGGACCAGGTGCTGGATTATCAGCGGCGTAAAGGGATGCCCCTTGGAGGAGGTCGAGCGCTGGCTGGGTCCCTATCTGAACTACGTTCCTGAGACGTTGGCCAAAACGGCCAAATAAAAGCGTTCGCGTTGGAGACGAGACAGAGAATTTCTATCTATTGCCCCTCGTCCTTGTAAAATCTCCCGGCGTCCTGCGTATTGTCCTTGGTAATTAGCTTGATCGGCGCATCCAGCTTACTCGGTGCATCCTGACCGTTCAGCTTCTTCACCATCGTCTCGACCGCCAGGTAGGCCATCGCATCCGGGTACTGCGCGACCGTGGAAGTAAGCAAACCGTTCTTGATGGCCTGAACAGCCTCGGGTGTGCCGTCAACGCTCATGATCAGCACCTGGCCGCGGAGACCGGCTGCCTGCACCGCCCGGACCGCTCCGAGACCCATGTCGTCATTTGCCGCAAAAATTGCCTTCAGACCCGGATTACTCTGGAGGACGTTAGTCGCCACATCATAGGCTTTCCCGCGATCCCAGTTTGCCGGCTGGCTGGCCACGACTTTGAATCCGGCGCTCTTTGCCGTGTCCGTGAATCCCTTGACTCGGTCGATACTGCTGGTGGTTCCAGGCGCCCCTTCGATCACGGCAACATCCGCGCTTTTAGCAATCAACTTGGCCAGAAGCTGCCCCTGCAAAGTTCCCGCCTCGACATTATTCGAAGCAATTTGTGTCACGAGCGTAATGTGATCCTTCGCCGCGGCATCCGGAGGGATTAACTCATCAATGTTAATGATCGGAAGGTTTTTCGCGCTTGCTTGACGCAAAGCGCTGTTCAGGCTTGTCGCCCGGAAGGGTGTAACGATGAGCCCATCAAAACCGCCCTGGTTCAGCCAGCCCTCCAGGATGCTTAATTGCTGGTCTTCGGCGTTCTCGGTTGGCGTGCTGCCAAACGCAATGTCCACATTTAACTTCTTTGCCGCATAATCGTAACCCTCCTTCATTTGGAGAAAGTAGGGATTGGAAAGATTCTTCGTCAGCGCGCCGAGGTGATACTTTTTGGTCGATTGGGCTTCCAGATTGTTGACCAGGAGCAAGGCGGCGGCGAGACCGAAGAAGAGACGTGGGGTGATCATAGTATTCGAAGGAGGACTAGGATAATACGTTACAACCGGCGGAGTTGCTGCAACAGACTAATTGGACGGCTGCCGTCGCCAGCGGTCCAGCATTACCGCCAGAATAATCACCCAACCAATCACGAATTGCTGCCAAAAAGTTGGCACATTCAGAATGTTCATCCCGTTGCGAACCAGGCTTATGATGAGAGCGCCTACCAACGTGCCGGCCATTGAACCGGAACCGCCGGTCAGACTGGTTCCACCCATGATCGTTGCCGCAATCGCGTCCAGTTCGAACCCGATCCCTGCCGTCGGATCGGCCGAACTCAGCCGGGCAGTTAACAACGCGGCGGCCAAGCCGGTCAGCAAGCCGGCCAAAACATAGATTTTCATCAAGTGCCCCTTCACATTGATCCCAGCCAGCCGCGAGGCTTCTTCGTTGCCGCCGATGGCAAAGGTGTATTTCCCGAACCGGGTTGTTACCAATAGCCACCACGCCAAGCCGAGCACGGCTAAAGCGATTACTACCTGCACGGGAATGGGTCCGATGAATCCGGCAAACATCAGCAGGAAATTTGGCGTAAAATCATAGACCGGCCGGCCGTCGCTCAGCACCAAGGCGAGACCGCGGAAGACACCCATCGTCCCGAGAGTGACAATAAAGGGCTGGAGCTTTATCCGGGTGATCAGCAGCCCGTTGAGAGCGCCGCAAAATCCGCCGGCCACAATAGCAACGGCCAAGCCGCTCCAGCCGGATGCCCCGGCATGCATAGCTAAAGCAGCGCACAATCCGGCGAATCCAACGATGGAGCCCACCGAGAGATCGATCCCGCCGCTGATGATGACGAAGGTCATGCCGATCGCGATCACCAGGTTTACCGCGGCCTGCAACACTACCTGCAGCAGGTTGCGCGGCGTCAGGAAATATTGCTGGCCACGGATGAGTGGTGTCGCCACCGCGAGGACTACCACCAGGCAAAGCAAGACTACGAAAATGCCGTATTCAGCGAGCCACATGCGGCGCGCGCTTTCGTTTCGCGGAAAAGATACGCCGAGATGCATTGGTTACTTTCCTGGCGCCGGATCGTTCGGACGCCGCGCCCCGGTGATGTAACCAACGATTTCTTCCAGGCTCGTCTCCGTTTTGCGCAGATCAGCCACCAGCTTGCCGTGCCGCAACACGAGAATGCGATCGGCGATCCGATAAACATCTTGCATGTTGTGGCTCACCACCAGTGACGTGAGATGATCGACGTTCCGCAACTTCTCCAATAAGAGCAGCACTTGCTCAGTTTCTCTCACACCCAAGGCCGCGGTCGGTTCATCCAGTACGAGCAACGCGCGACTCCACATGACGGCGCGCCCGATCGCCACCGCCTGCCGTTGCCCTCCGCTCAGTGATCGCACAGGGACACGGGGCGGGGGAACCTTGATTTGGAGTCGTTGCAGCACGTCGACGGTTTGCCTCCGCATCTCGCGTTTGTTCAGCATACCGAGCCGGCCCGAGAGTCCGCGACCCAGGATCTCGCGGCCAAGGAAGACATTTTCGCTGACATCAAGCTGTTCAACCAGCGCTAAGTGCTGGAACACAGTTTCGATGCCCGCCGTTCGCGCCTCTGCCGTTGTGCTGAAATGAACCGGTACGCCTGCAAGCAGAATCTTCCCCGCACTGGGAGCGAGCGCGCCTGACAGAATCTTGATGAGAGTGGATTTTCCGGCGCCGTTGTCCCCGACCAAGGCACTCACTTCGCCGGCTCGCAAGCTGAAAGTCACGCCGCAGAGTGCTTCAATCGCGCCGTAAGCCTTGCGTAAATCTTCGACTTCGAGCAACCACGCCATCGTTAAGGACTCTAGCAGGCTCGACGAGTTCCGCGATCGCCTTGCGCAGACGGCTGATGCGCAGTTGTCTTTCGCTCCGGGCGCCGTGGAGAATAAAAAACCCGCTTTTCGTCTTGAAAAGAACGGCCGGCCTCCTTGGTAGCGCGGACCGCCTGGTCCGTATCTCCGGGTTTTGGGTTGCTTTTGTCCCGAACTGGAAATCAGGACTCAGCCTGCGCTCATTAGTCTTGGGCGTGCTTCGCTGCCTGTTCAATCAGGGCAGCAACCTCTTTGGGATGGGATTCGTACACCGAATGGCTCGCCCCCTCGATTTCCATCGTATGGCTTCGGGCGCGGGCGGCGTACATCCGCTCAAGGTCAGGATTGATAATCCTGTCCGCCTTGGCGACCATGTACCAGCTCGGCTTCACCTTCCACGCCGGATCGGCAATCTCGCTCGTGAATACCTGGGCCGACGTCGGCATCTGCGCATGGGCTTCGAATTCCGCTTGCTTTAGCGGCAGATCGGCCGCGAAGTCGGCTGGTAATCTGAAGGATTGAGTAGTAGGAAACCGTCCGGAGTCTTCACGACGGCCCTGGTTAGGTTCGGAAATTTCTTACCGTTCCCAACCTCGGTTTCGCCGGTGTCCAGCGCGTGGGCCGCAATGTAGACGAGGCCAGCGACATGGGGATCGTTTCCGGCCTCGGTGATAATGGCCCCGCCGTAGCTATTGGCCCACGAGGATGGTCGGACCGTCCTGGCGATCGAGGATGCGCTTGGTCGCGGCCACGTCTTCGGCAAACGATGTCAACGGCTCTTGGACCAGGGTGACGTCGTAGCCATCCTCGACCAGAATATCATAGACCGGCCGCCAGCCGCCACCATCGACGAAGGCGCCATGCACTAGAACGATGTTTTTGATCGGCACGGCCACCGCCGGGGCGACAGCTCCGATTAAGAGAACGGCGCTGGCTGCCGAGACAAGACGAAGGATGTTTAAAGTCATGATGGGTTGCTTAGAGCGTTAGGGATGAATATTTTGTCCTCCAAAGGTATCACCGTCGCTGGCAGTCAAAGATCCGTTTACATCGTCGCGCCGATAACCCACGGCACAAACTCGTTTTCCCCGTAGCCGAGCTCTTCGCTCTTTGTCTTTTCTCCGGAGGCAACCGCCAGGATTTTCTGAAAAATGCGCTCACCCATTTCTTCGAGTGAGGCAGTGCCATCGAGGATCTCTCCGCAATTGATATCCATGTCCTCCATCTGCCGCAGGTAGGTGGCGGAGTTGGTGGAGAGCTTGATCGAGGGAGCCGGTTTGCCGCCAAAGGCCGAGCCTCGGCCGGTCGTAAAACAGATGAGGTTTGCGCCACCCGCCACCTGGCCGGTCGCCGACACCGGGTCGTACCCGGGCGTATCCATGAAGACCAGACCCGGACCTGTCGCTTGTTCGGCGTACTCATAGACAGCCATCAGCCCGGTTGATCCGCCTTTGGCCACAGCCCCCAAGGATTTTTCCAGGATGGTTGTGAGTCCGCCCGCTTTGTTTCCGGGCGAGGGATTGTTGTCCATCGTGGCGTCATGTCGCGCAGTGTATTCCTCCCACCAACGGATTCGCGCCACCAGCCGATCAGCGATTGCCGGGCTGGCGGCGCGGCGGATCAAAAGATGTTCGGCGCCGTAAATCTCAGGGGTTTCCGAGAGGATGGCGGTGCCGCCCGCTCGGACCAGGTGATCGACGGCGACGCCTAATGCGGGATTGGCGGTCACGCCGGAGTAGCCGTCAGATCCACCGCACTGCAACGCCAACACCAAGTGCCGAGTAGAGACTGGCTCACGCGTGATCTTGTTCGCCGCAGGCAGCATCTCCTTGAGAAGATCGATGCCGCGCTTGATCGTCTTCGTTGTTCCGCCGCTTTCCTGGATGGTGAAGGTGCGCAGCCGTTCCGATTCTGTAAGCTGTTCTTCTTCCAGCAGTGAACGGATTTGGTTGGATTCGCAGCCGAGCCCGATCAACAAAACGCCGGCAAAGTTTACCTGCCTGGCGTACCCACCGATGGTACGCTGCAGCGTGCGGAGGCCGAGCCCTTCCGCGGCCATAGCGCATCCGGTGCCATGAGTCAGGCCGACTACTCCGTCGATGCTGGGAAAGTCTTCCAGGAGTTCCGGACGATAGGCGAAGGTATCGGCAATCGCCCGGACTACGGTAGCTGAGCAGTTTACTGAACTGAGGACACCGAGGTAATTGCGCGTGCCCATCCGACCGTCGGGCCGAACGATGCCCAGAAAGCTTTGCTCGCGCGTTTGCGTAGGATGGTAATCAGTCCCGGGCCGGTAATTTCGTTCGTGTTCCGACATCGCCAGATTATGCACATGGACGTGTTGACCTGCTACAATCGGTTGGCTGGCAACTCCGATGGTTTGTCCGTAGCGGAACACTGGTTCGTCAGGCTTGATCGTTGAAGCGGCAACTTTGTGTCCGGCCGGGATGGGTTGGATGCAGCGGACGCCTTTTTCAGCAGCCAAAATGGTTCCCGGCGCCAGATCACAGCAAGCGATGACGATGTTATCGGTTTGGTGCAGGCGGATGGTTTGGGGCGGAGTCACGGGGTGATAAAGAGTCGAGCGTGTGTTTTAGTCACACCGGCATCCTGCCGGTAATTTATTTTGCACCGCAGACTGACCGGCGTCACATCAAGTTGCCGTAATAGGTATATTCGTCGGGTTTCAATTTCGCTTTTTTGGGGTTATTCGCAATGTACAAGCAGAGTGCATCCAACTGACCTTCAGAGCGGACGATCCGATCAAAATATTCATCCATCCAAAAAGACCCTGCGTGTTTTAGAAGGCGATTGATCTGGAGCGCCGAAAACGATTTCCAGGAATGTAGGATTTGGCTCAACGATTTGTTCAGGGGCCGGACAATGATATGCACGTGGTTGGGCATCAGAATGAAGCTCTCAAGCTGATAGGGGTCATGATCGAACCTGAATAGAGTCGTCTGCACGAGGGACCGCACAGCAGGAACTCTCAAAGCGCACGAGCCATACCCTTGATCTAGCCACGACTCAAGTTTTGTGTGGAACCGGCGATGATATTCCTCTTCGGTAGCTGAGTCCCAAGGTCGGGGGTGCAAAGCGAGCCAGGCAGCTTTCTCCGATCGGAACGAGTCAAGCAGCGCTTTGGGCAGAGAATCGGCCAAGCGAAATGTGACAAAATAAGTAGAACCCGATTGTCGCCAAGGGGGCAGGTTACGACGGGTGCTTTTAACCAAGGCGTAGGGATCAAAAGTTTGGAACAGAGTTTGGCGCATATAAATAACAATAAATAAAGTCGGTATTAATTGCAAGAAGCCTTTGTCACGGAGAAGCCCCCAGCTTGTCAAAGTTTCAGGACCGGCAGGATGCCGGTATCACTTTGAAAGCCCTATGGCCTTTGGGCGCCCACTGCTCCCACGTAGATCGCATAAAGCGATCTGGTCGCAGTGATGAACAAGCGGTTCCGTTTCGGACCGCCAAAGGCGAGATTCGAAACGGGCTCCGGGATTTTGATTTTGCCGAGCAGCGTGCCATCAGGCGCGAAACAGTGCACACCATCGCCGGCGCTGGTCCACACATTGCCCTCGGTATCAACTCGCAGACCGTCCGGAAGACCAGGCGAAACCTCGGCAAAAACTTCGCCGCCTTCGAGCTTGCTTCCATCCCTGACCGAGAAAACGCGAATATGATGTGGCCCGTTCTCCGTGTGAGTTTGACCGGTATCCACGACATAAAGCTTGGATTCGTCGGGAGAAAAAGCCAGGCCGTTCGGCTTGACGAAATCCTTTACCACGACCTGCAAATTACCCGTGCCGGGCTCCAGCCGGAATACATAACAACCGCCGTACTCGGGTTCGGCCCGATGCCCTTCATAGTCGCTGAGAATCCCGTAGGAGGGATCGGTGAACCAAATACTGTCATCGGATTTAACGACAACATCGTTGGGCGAGTTCAGGCGGTGACCCGCAAAATGATCAACTAACACGGTGATGGAGCCGTCCGGTTCTGTTCGAGTGACGCGCCGGGAGCCGTGCTCACAAGTGACCTGCCGGCCTTGGCGGTCGCGCGTGTTCCCGTTGCTGTTATTTGACCGGTCGCGAAATACGCTTATCTGCCCAGCCACCCAGCGGAGCATCCGATTATTGGGAATATCGCTCCAGACCAGGCAATCATGCTCCGCGAAATACACGGGACCCTCCGCCCAGAGACATTCTGAGCACAGTCTTTCGACCCAGGCGTTTCCCAAAGTAAGGAAAAGAAAACGACGGTCGTAGATCTCGATTTCGGATCGGATTCCGGATGTCTGATGCATAAAAACTATTCACGAAGACGCGCGCCCCGCCCGTAGATCAGAAGCATTACCAGCAAGACGCCGCCATAGATGATCTGACGACCCGCTTCCGGCATTTGCAAGACCGAGAGCATGCTCTGCAGCAGCACAATCAGCAGGACGCCGATAACTGTACCGGCATAGCGGCCGCTGCCGCCCAGGACATTGGTACCCCCGAGCACAATGGCGGCGATGGAAGGCAGAAGATACGCGTCGCCCATACCCTGGTACGCCTTGGTGGAGTAGCCGGTCAGCATGATCCCGCCAAGCGCCGCGGCGATCCCGCTGACCACAAAGGCGCCGATAATCACCAGACGAGTCGGTACACCGGAAAGGTAGGCGGCGCGTTCCCGGTTACCAACCGCGTAGATGTAGCGACCGAACTGCGTTGCCCGCAAAAGGAAGACCAGGACGACAGACACCGCGATCCAGACGAACAGCGCGTTCGGGATGCCGAAGGTCCGCTCCACGGCCAGGATTGTCATCAATCGAGTCGCATGACTGGCGGGCGCCGCACCACCGGTGTAGAGGACGACTAAGCCTTGCAAGACCGCGTTCATGCCCAAGGTGAAGATCATCGACGGCACGCGCAACCAAGCCACCCCCAGTCCATTCACCAGACCAACTAACAAACCGCAGCCGAGCCCAACCGGAAAGGTCAGCAGCCCTGCAGTCGCCTGGAGATGGGCTACGGCCGTGCCCATCATTGCACCCATCGTAATTGTCCATGGGATGGAAAGATCGATGTGACCGAGCAAAATCACGAGCATCGATCCGCCGGCGATGATGCCAAGGAACGACGCCACCTGCAGTTGCTCTAACAGGTAATTTGGGGATACGAAATTGCGGTTAATCGTCGCGCCAATCGCGAGAATGACCAGGATGCACCCGCCTGCCGCGATAATCGGTTGGTTGGCTTTTGTAAGAATCCGGCTCACTGGAACACGTCCATCTGGTTCTTTCGGCGAAGCACGCGGAGCGCGCCGAGACAGACCGCACCCAGCAGAATGAAGCCTTGAAAAAGCGGTTGCCAAAGCGCTGGAGCGTTGAACACAAAAAGCAGGTCGCTGATCGTTCGCAGAATCAAGGCACCAAAAATCGATCCGATCATCCCGCCCGAACCTCCGAATAACGAGGTGCCGCCGATGGCGACGGCGGCGATCGAGTTAAGCGTATAGAAGCCGCCCTGGCTCGAACTAGCTTCACCGGATAACGAGATCAGCGACAGGAGGAGGCCACCGGTTGCAGCGAACAAACCGGCCAACGAATAGGCGGCAAATCGCGCTCGGCCGATCGCGAGACCTGACATATAGGCCGCGCCTTCAGCCGAACCGACCGCGTAGCAATTGCGGCCGGTGACGGAGTTGCGAAAGGGCAGCCAAACCAGCCCAATGACCGCGACCAGCAAAAGGAACGTGGTGGGCACGCCGCCCAAGTCGTACGTGAGGGCATTGCTGAAGTCCTCGTTTACCGAGCCCCCGGGGCTCGGCCGCAGCAAGAGAGCCAGACCAAAGTAAATCGCTCCGGTGGCCAGAGTAGCAATGATCGGCTGGATGCGCCCGAGAACGACAATCGCGGCATTAACCATTCCGGCTGCTAGACCGCTGGCGAGCACCGCGATCGTGCCCAGAGCGACCTGACCGGCCGAACCGTTGACCACCACCGAGGCCAGACAAGATGACATTGTGAGAATCATTCCGGCAGATAAATCGAATCCGCCGGTCAGGATGACCAGCGTTTGCGCCATCGCGACAAACGAGAGAACTGCTCCCTTATTCGACAAGGAAGTCAGGACATTCGTGGAAAGTCCATTTGGTTGTTGCGAGGCAAAAAGGCCAAACATGAGCGCGAAAACCAGAATGCTGAACACAGTGCCCGCGTTCCGTTTCCAAAATCTGCGCAGGATTGACAGTGTTGCGGCGGCGGTCGGTCTGCCGGGCTCAGCCGGTTTGACCCCGGAGTCTGTTGCCAACGATTTCTCGCTCAGGTTGAGCGCGGCGGTGATCAAGTTGTGTTCATTCAGGTCCCGGCCCCCGAGCTCTTGGATCAATTTTCCGTCGTAGCAGACGGCGACCCGATCACACATCCCGATGAGCTCTTCGTAGTCGGTCGAATAGAACAGGAGAGCGATCCCGGTTTGCGCCAGCCCGCGCATCAACCGATACAGCTCCTGCTTTGTGCCGACATCGATGCCCCGGGTTGGATCGTTCAAAAGCAAGATGCGCGGGTCTTTCATCAGCCATTTGCCGATAACCACCTTTTGCTGATTGCCCCCGGACAAGGTTCGTACGGGCGCGGCCAGGTCATTGACCCGGATTTGGAGCTTGGCGACCGCCTCGTTCGTCGCAACGCGCTCCCGGTTTCTGTCGATCACTCCATGGCTGCTTAAATCCGGAGCCGCGGCCAGCACCAAGTTGTCTCGAATCGACATTGGCGGAAGCAGTCCTTGGGTTTGTCGATCCTGGGGGATCAAAGCCAACGCGAATTGGGGTGCTTTTGCTTTTCTTGGATGTTCGATGCGCGTTCGGCGCCCATTAATCAGCACTTCGCCCGAGACACCGCGGAGCACTCCGAACAAGGCGAGCAAAAGCTCGTTTTGTCCCTGCCCATCCAATCCGCCCAGCCCGATAATCTCGCCGGGTCGTACCTGGAGGGAAATGCTCTTGAGAACGTTTCCCCAACTCAGGTTCTTCACCTCCAATCCCGCGCTCGACGTCGATCGGCAGCGCTGGTTAGGGATTGCATCCTCGCCCGCCGACGCGCCGTCCCTACTGCTCTTTGGCGGGTAAGCTCGTGACATCTCCCGCCCAATCATCAACGGCACGATCTCGGCCGTGGTCTTGCTTCCCATCGGAAATGTTTCGATGTGCTTGCCATTGCGGAAAACGGAGCAGACATCGGCCAAAGCGGAGATCTCCGGCATGCGGTGCGAGATGTAGAGCACGGCTAAACCTTTGTCGCGCAGTCCGCGAATCACCCGGTACAGCTGTTCGACGTCTCTGGCAGTGAGGGCCGAAGTGGCCTCGTCCATGATAATGAGACGCGGTTGACGGACAAGCGCCTTGCCGATCTCCACCATCTGCTGGCGCGAAAGCGGCAGATCTTTGACCCGTTCATCCGGATGAATGTCCGGACAACCGATTTCCTGCAGGACCTGTTCCGCGCGCTCTCGTTGCCGGCGTCGATCGATTAAGCCAAGGAGCTTGGGCGGATCGGCAATTGAGATGTTGTCCGAGACCGAGAGATCGGGTAAGAGCGAGAGTTCCTGAAAGATACAGGCGATGCCTTGGCGAGAGGCCTCCGCGGGCGAGCCGAATTGGACGGCGCGGTTTTCCAGAATGATCCGGCCTTCATCAGGCCGGACTACGCCCGCGATGATCTTCATCAGCGAGCTTTTACCCGCCCCGTTTTCGCCGATCACGGCGTGGATCGTGCCAAGCGAACAGGAAAAATCAACGTTCGATAGAGCGGTTACGCCGCCGTAGCGCTTTGTGATCCCTTCCAAACGCAGGAAGGGGTGCCGCATCCCGGTCATGGTTGAGAAAAGAAAACCACAGATTTCACCTGCAGAGACGAGGATGCGAACCGGAGAGAAAAACCACGGATTTCACAGATTTCACAGATTTCTTTAGGAAGAACGCAGGACGCGAACTCAGAGCAATTTAACTTAACGTCAAGATTTCGTGACTCTGAATCTGTGAAAATCTGTGGTTTCTCTCCTTAATGGACGCGGCTAGTCGCTCGTCTTGGCAGCGTTCATCAGCTTGCCGGCATCAAGAGTGATGTTGCACTGCGGAAACCCGCTCGCGACAAAGAAATCGTCGGACAGATTCGGGAAGTAATCGACGCCCGGTTTCATGTTGGTGTAGTCGACCGCGGGAATCGGGGCCGAGATATACTGGGGTAGGCTGTTGCCCTGCAGAGCAGCCAGAGCGGCTTTGAGCGAGAGTGCTACTAACGCCGGAGACTGGCCGTACGACCAGCCTTTCAGGCCATCCTTGGCATGCAGCGCGATTAGTTTTCGAAAACCATTTTCCGCTTCGCCGGCCACCGGAATATAAGGATTCTTGCCATCAATCAGGGCCCGAACTGCTCCGGTCGTGCCGCCCTGGCAGGTCATCCCGTCAAATTTGCCGTGCACGGCGAGGGCGTCAGCCACCGCTTTTTGGGCGGTGCCGTCATCCCAGTTCCCGACGACCTCAACCGTTTTGATGCCGGGCTCCTTGTCAAAGATCTCGCGCAGCCCTTTGTGGCGTTCGAGATCTACCGGGTTCCCAGCGACTCCGCGTACTTCGATGACATTACCTTTATTGCCCATCTCTTTGAGGATCCAGCGACCCATTAAGCGGCCGACCTCCAATTGATCTTCATTGACGGCAACAATCTGATCGCTGTCGATGGTATTATCGTAAGAGATCAAAAGGACGCCAGCTCGTTTGGCGCGCTCGATGGACGGCTTAAAGGCCGTGGGACTGACGGCATTGATCAGGATCGCGTCATAGCCTGCATTTATAAAGTTATCAATTGCACCAATCTGGGCCGCAACGTCTGTGCCGGTGCTGACGATTTTTAATTCTTTGATCAGCGGCTTGATTTCCGGGTCCTCAGCGTAGGCCTGAAGGCACTTGATCATCTCAGTGCGCCAAGTGTTGCCAATGTATCCGTTTGCCAGCGCAATCCGGTAGGGAGGTTTTTTGGCCTTGAACGTCAAAGTTTTTGTTTCAGGACTGAACGGCTTGAAACACTCGGAGTTATCCGCGGCTCGGACCGGACACGCAAACTGGCTGAGAACAAACACGCAGCTTAAGGCACCGAGAGAGATTCGCTTTTTCATGATTTTGCTTGGGGATGGGGGGTGAAGTGGGGGGAAACTGGGCAAGCCGCCCAGCGGCCGCTCGCTTCGCTCATGACGATAACGTTTGCGACCGTCAACACAAGGCGGAAGTCGCGGAGTGGGCGCCGCGCTGCAGCGTGGCTTATCACTCCCATAGGTTCCATAGGTTCCATAGGTTCTATGGGTCCCATCGGTCCTTATGGATTGCAGCTGGCGCGACGCTCACTTCTCCAGACGTTCCCGGATAAAGTCCCGGTACCAGTAATAGGAATCTTTCGGGATGCGCTCTTGGCTAGCAAAATCGACTCTGACTAAACCGAAGGTCGGTCGATAGCCGCAGGCCCACTCGAAATTATCCAGCAGCGACCAGACAAAATACCCGCGCACGTCTACGCCCTTCTCCATCGCTTCTCCCAACGCCGCCAGGTAGCTCTCGAGGAACGCAACGCGGCGCTTGTCATGAATCTTGCCGTCGGCGGACACCGCGTCCTCGAAATACGCGCCATTCTCCGTGATGTAGATCGGCGGACAAGGATAAGTGCGGTATAACCAAAGGAGAACATCCCGAAACTCATCCGGATTGATCTCCCAATCAAAACTGGTCCGGGGCAGCTGCGGGGGCGGCGCCACCTGCTGAAAACCCAGCAGCGCCTTCGGATCGCTCTTTATCCAGGCGCGGAAGTAATGGTTGATGCCGAGGAAATCGATCGGCTGCCGAATGGTCTCCAAGTCTCCGGAATGGATCACTGAAGCCAGCTCGGGCGCGATCGCGGCTGGATAAGCGCCGGCCAACAGCGGTTGCAAGAAACAGTCATTCCAGAGGGCATTATGCCGTTCCGCCATGACGGCAGACTGCCTGGAGTCGTCTACCGGAAAACCGCGATGCACATTGAAGGTGGTACCGAGGTGCCGAGAGCCTCCAAGCGAGCGGAGCGCCTGCAGAGCTGTCCCCTGCGCCAGATTCAGATGGTGCGTTACTGCCCGGAAAGCCGCCAGGTCGGTAAGACCCGGTGCGTGCATGCCCAAGGCATGCCCCAGGCACGCGTACACCGAGGGCTCGTTCAACATGATCCAGTGCTTCACCCGGTCACCCAACCGGCTGGCGGTTTGAACGGCGTAATCGGCAAACCAGCCAGCGATCTCGCGATTGGCGAAACCTCCTTTGTCTTGAAGCGGCTGCGGCAGGTCCCAGTGGAAAAGGGTCGCAAACGGAGTGATACCGGCCGAGAGCAATTCATCCGTAAGCCGGTCATAAAAATCAAAGCCTTTGGGGTTGAGCGTTCCGCGGCCGGAAGGCAGGACGCGGGACCAGCAGATGGAAAAACGGTACGCCTGCACGTCCAATTCACGCATCAGGTCCACATCCTTGCGAAACCGGTGATAATGGTCGCAGGCGACATCGCCGGTTTCGCCTCGTTCCACTTTCCCCGGCGTGTGCGAAAACGTATCCCAGATCGATGGGCCACGACCATCTTCGGCGACCGCGCCTTCGATCTGGTAGCTGGCGGTGGCTGTTCCCCAGAGGAACCGAGAGGAGGTGTCTGGCACGCCTGCACCAGCCGGCGCGCTATTTGTTGGAGGGATCATATGTCTTTAACATCTCACGGTCGATCATCCGTCAAGGGCCGAATTTTTTGGGCTGGGCGCGGTTGAGAGATCGGGTGGATGTCTCACAAGGTGTCTATAATCCCGTGGCGGTAGAGCGAAAAATTTGTTTGAGCCGTCTGGAGCGGGTGGCTTGCCCCTGCGTCCGGCTCAAACAAGTTCTCGCCTGGCGCTCGAATGAATTTTCGCCCTACCAGCAAAGGGCCCAAGACACGTTGAGCTGGCCCGTAGTTGCGAGAGAGACCTCTTCACGCGCGCTGCCGCAAATCATTCGGGCAACTGAAGTTCGCGGAGTCGGCGATGCAACGTTCGCCGGCTGATCCCCAGTTTTTTGGCGGCCTCTGTCCGATTGCCACCCGAATCGTCCAAGGCACGCAAGATCAAGCGGGTTTCATTGTCGTGCAGGTTTACAATTGCGGCGCCCGATTCTGGACGCGTGTCCAGAGAGACGGATTGTCCCCGGATAGTTAGCGGAAGGTCGCGGGGCAGGATCTGCTTGCCCGTCGCTAAAGCAACGCCCGACTCGATCGCACCTCTTAATTCCCGGACGTTACCGGGCCAATCGTACCCCAGCAGTCGGTCGAGCGCCTCTTCCGACAATGGCCGCACCGGTTTGCCGTCCCGCCGGCTGATCTCGCGCAGAAAGGCGTTGGCGAGGAGTGGAATATCCTCCTTCCGTTCGCGCAAAGGAGGAACACTCAGCTGGACCACATTCAGCCGATAATACAGATCCTCGCGAAAGCGCCTCTCCCGGATCAGCTCCGCCAATTCCCGGTTCGTCGCGGCAATCAATCGAAAGTCCGCCTTGATGGGCTGATTGCCGCCCACCCTTTCAAAGACTCCGGGATCGAGAGCCCGCAAAAGCTTGACCTGAACATTCGAATCGATGTCGCCAATTTCATCGAGAAAAAGCGTGCCGCCCGCTGCTTGCTCGATTCGTCCGATCCGGCGTTCGGTCGCCCCGGTAAACGCGCCTCTTTCGTGACCGAACAACTCGCTTTCCACAAGTTGGGGCGAAAATGCTGAACAGTTGAAAGCAACAAATTTTGTTCGGGGACGATTGCTCAAATTGTGAATGGCATGGGCGATGAGTTCCTTGCCGGTGCCGCTTTCTCCAAGAATCAGAACGGTTGCGCGGCTCGGCGCCACCTGCCGGATCGTGCCGAATATCCGGTGCATCGCCCCGGATTCTCCAATGAGATTCTCCAATCCGAATCGTTCTTCGACCTGCTGACGTAGCTGGGAATTTTCGTGCTCAGTCTTCCGGCCCTGAATCGCCCGGCTGAGCTTGATCGAGAGTTCATCCAGGTTAATTGGTTTGGTCACGAAATCGTAGGCTCCGCGTCGCATCGCCTCGACGGCGGTCGCGATTGAGCCATAGGCAGTCATGAGAAAGCAGATCGGCGGATGCGGGCGGGCCAAAACTTGATCGATCAAGGCCATCCCATCTTCTCCACCGAGCCGTAAATCTGTCAGGACGAGGTCGATCTGGTCGGCATCGAGAGCGTTGAGCGCTTCCCGGATATTGCTGGCCGTATAGACCTCGAACTCGTCTTCCAGTGATTGGCGCAAGCCGTCGCGAGTATGCTTTTCGTCATCGACAATCAGGATCGTTCCTTGCATCTGATGGGTCAGAAATCAGCCTGCATTGCTCATTTGGCCTAAGCCGGATGAGCATGCAGGCTCACGGTCTTGCTTCCGCAGGGTTTTCCTGCCCAACGTTTACCTCGCTCGTTCTATGCATTTCGTTCGCCTCGCTCGGTTCACTCCGTTCGCGGCCATCGGCGAGAAGTCGCGTGCGCTTGTCGCCATGGGGCAGGTGAATGGAGACGCGCACGCCGTGTCCTTGAGTACTTTCGAGCTCAATTTCGCCGCCATGCTCTTGCACAATACGGCGGACGATCAGCAAACCGAGTCCCGAACCGGAGCTCTTGGTCGTGAAATAGGGTTGGAAAACCTTGCTCATGTTTTCCGGAGGAATGCCGCCGCCGGAATCGGAAAACGAGACCGATACGTAATCGTTGTTCCGCCACGAGTGCATGTGCAATAAACCCCCGGTTTTCATAGCTTGGAACGCGTTTTTGATAATGTTATAGAAAGCCTGTTTGATCTGATCGCGATCGAGTTGCAGAGGCGGAAGATCGGGATCTAATTCGGTTTCCACGAGGATATCGCGATCCTGGATCTCCGGTCGCAGAAAATCGATCGATTCCCGCAGGATCTGGTTCAGATCATGTAATTCGAAATGGGGGCTTGTCGGCCGGATCGCCCGGAGAAACTGGTGGACGATCGAGTCGAGGCGTCCAATCTCGCCTTTGGCGATGGCCAGTAAATCGAGGATCTCGTCACGGACCTGTGAGGGTGTGCGCTTCAGTTTTCGTTCGATCAACTGGAGATGAATGTTGAGGGAGTTGAGTGGGTTGCCGATTTCGTGGGCCACGCCCGCCGCGAGCAGCGTCAATGCCGAGAGTTTCTCGCTCTCGATTGTGCGAGCGGCAGTTCGACGTTCTTCGGTGATGTCGCGCAGGATTACGGCAAATCCAACCAGGTCCTGGCGGACGACCGTCGAATCCGGGACACGTTTTTCCAAGTGCAAAGGGGCGACATAAAAATTCAGAAAGCGGTGCTGAGGATAAAAAACCTCGATATCGCTGCTGACGGTCCCCTCGATCGAGCGCAGCGTATTCCAACGCAATCCGCCCAGGGTGTCTTCGATCGATTTATTCAGGGCCGCATCGGGAGTCGTCCCAGCCAGATGAGCAGCCGCCGAATTGAGGAACTGGATTTTTCCTTCGACATCGGTGACCACGATCCCTTCGTTGAGCGCGTCGAAAATGCGTTCCAAAAAGCCCTTTTCCTGCGCCAACCGAACCAGATAGTTCTGAACTTCTTCCGGTTGAACTCGCCGGATTCGCTCAATCAGCTTATCGATAAAACCGGACTTCATCGCATACCGACGATCCAAGAGAGTTTGCTCAGAACTGGCCGCAAAAGCGAGGGCGGAATCTCGGTTGCTCCTTCCAGGGTTGGCTCAAAGAGTTCACTAGGAAGAGCAGGCTGGAATCCGCTCGACAATATTTGGAGGCGTTCGTTCCGGTCCGCGGCTTGGATGGTAAGCTGTTCAAGCTGGTAATTGCTCTGCCGGACCACTGCATTGGCCAGGAAATCCTTGGCTTGAGGCGCAAACTCGGGCGCTATACGAAGATCGAGATCCCAAGCCGGATTGCCCGCGCGATCGGTGACCTCATCGAAACGAACGATCTGAAACAAGGCTGCCAGCAAAGCGAGTTCCTGGTCCTTCAATGGAAGATGGAGGTCCGGCAAGGCGTCGGGGGCGCCCGGAGCTCCCGCCTCCGCGATGAGACGATCGGCCAGACGTTTGGGGTAAACCCAGACACGTTGCTCGTTCCGGCACACGATCACTTTGTGATCGGGGTCGAGCGTTTCGACCCGCAGCTTGTCCGGCATCTGCAAGCTGATTCGGGCAGGTTGCCTGAGGAATAGTTGTGAGTCCGGAGAACTGGTTTGCTCGAGGATCACATCGGCTTGCCACGCCTTGGTGGGTGACCGGGAGCTAAATAACGCCGTATACGGCTGCAGTGTCCGGGCTAGCACATCGTATTTGTTTTGGGCTCCGGCCCAAACCGGCCGGCAAAGAGTGAATGCCATAAAGAGACAACAAAATGTGGCAACCGATTTTGAAGTGGAGCCGCACCGGATAACAATCAGATGCATAGATGGTTGATTAGTAGTGCGAGCCTGCATCGCTCGCAAATCTTCAGGGATTTGCGAGCGATGCAGGCTCCGATCTTGAACTCTCGCGATCGTTCGCTAAAGATTGGCAGCTGTGTTTGTTTTCGCCCCTTTGCTGGCTGTACGCTCTGGTGGCTTGGTCTACGCTTTTACGGAGGCGACGCCGGAGGGCAAGCTGGTCCTGCTGGCCCTTTTTGTCGGATCAATCTTCAGTTGGTCGGTCATGGTCACCAAGCTCCGCATCGTGCGTCTGGCGCGGCAGCAGAACGAACGTTTCCTCGAATTGTTTCGATCGGATCGGCAGCCGCTCAAGATCTACGAGTCAAGGGTGCGCTTCGATGGTTCGCCGCTTTACAGCATCTACCGGGAGGGTTGCCGGGAGTTGACCTTTCACCTGCTCGGATCGACCGAAGTGGATGACACCTTCTGGGCCCGGCTGGAAATTGCGGAGCGGATCACTCCAGCCCAAATGCGAGTTGTCAGCACGGCGATGGAACGCGCGGTGGGCGAATCGGCTTTGCGTCTCGAGGCGCAGATGATCCTTTTGGCCACGGCCGTCAGTGGCGCGCCTTTCCTCGGACTGCTCGGAACGGTCTGGGGTGTGATGGACGCATTTTCCGGGGTTGCCCTCGCGGGCTCAGCTAATCTGCAAGCAATGGCGCCCGGCGTTTCCGGCGCCCTGATTACTACCGTTACCGGCCTGCTGGTCGCCATTCCGGCAATGTTCGGCTATAACTTTCTCGTCACCAGCATTCGATCACTCATTGTGCAAAGCGAAAATTTCGCGGCTGAACTCGCTTCTGAATTTGAGCATAAATTCGTGAATCACGGCAACCGGCCGGCTTTCGTCAGATGAGCTTTCGCCGATTTTCTGAACGCCCGACGGTGCACACGCTGACCGAGATCAATGTCACGCCATTGCTCGATTTGGCCTTTGTCCTGCTCATTATCTTTATCATTACGACTCCGCTCATGGAAAACAGCGTCAATCTTGTCGTGCCGACAAGCGCCGAAGCCAACCAGACGATTGACCGGTCCCAGGTGCAAGTGGTCGCGATCGACAAAGACGAAGTGATTCGGCTGAATGACCAGGTGGTTGACGCCGCTACCTTGGAAGTGCGTCTGAGCGCTTTGCACGCCGACAAACCGGACGGTGCCGTGGTTGTTCGGCCAGACCGCAGTTTGAGTGTGCAGAAATTCATCGGGATCATGGACATTTTGCAACGCGCAAAAATCCCCAAGGTAGGCGTCCTCACGCGTCCAAACGACTCTTCCGATGTGGGACGACCGTCCGAGTGAGGAGAATCCAGGGTTTAAAACCACCTTGGTTCTTATTGCCGGGGCGCACCTTCTGATCATCGGCGCGCTGATCTACTTCGGCTCGATCCAGGCCAAGCCGCCAGCGGAACAGCTGGTCTGGCTGAACCCGGGATCGTTTGGCGGCGCCTCCGCCAATTCCGCGGAGACCAAGGAACCGGAGAGTGCCAGCCCGGACGCAGCTGAGCCGGGGGCCTCGGCCGCAGTCCGCGAAGAGGCTCCTACCAAGGATGTCGGCCAGCAGGAAGAGAATAGTCCCATCACTCCTGCAATGCCGGCGCCTGCCGCAGTAGAAGCGCCAACTCCTCCGCCTCCGCCAGCGCCGCCTCCACCGATCGCGACACCTCCCGAGTTGACGGTTCCGGCGACAACACCAAAGCCGATCCCGGCCAAGCCGGTTCCGACACCAACCGCGACGCCACGCCATAAGCCCGAACCCACGCCTAAACCGACACCCAGACCGACGCCTGGAGCGACACCTAAACCCGCCGAGAAGCCGCGGCCGAAGCCTAAACCTCAAACGAAGGCGGAAGCGAAAGACAAAGACAAAGGGAACGAGAAAGAGGAGTCGACCTCGAAAGCCCGGCCATCGCCCAAGAGTACTCCCAACAGCGAAGAGTCCACCGGGGTGGCAAAAGAAAGAAAACCGACGCCGGCTCCGGAAAAGAAAGGCAAGGAAATAGCCCAGGCGAAGCCGAAACCGTCTCCGGCGGCGCACGCCGGCGAATCGGAAAAAAGTGAGACCTCGGCGGGAACTGAAGCGAAAAAGGCCGGGGCAGGCAATGGTACGGGCAAAGGAGAAGCTGCCGGGGCCGGAGATTCCAATCTCGCTTACTATGCCGAGATCATAAAAAACCGGTTTCAAGCTGCTTGGAATCAGCCGCATGGGGCCATCACGGCCGGAACCGAGCTTGTTGCGACGGTCAAGCTACGGATTGAGCCCGACGGCACCGTCACCGATTTTACTTTGGTCGACGGTTCAGGGAATGCCGTCGTGGATCAAAGTGTTCTCGAGGCCGGCCAAAAAATCAGCAAATTACCGCCGCCACCCGGCGGCGCGGCCTTCTCACCGGTCGTCCGATTCGAACTTGGAGACTGATGGGGAAGCGGGGGGAGCGGAGGGAGCGGCTTCAGCGGGGGGCAGGTAGCGCGAGAGCTTAGAAGCTGAAAGCTGCACATTTGCAAAAGGCGCCGAATCCTCTGAAGGACGCCGATATGCACGGTTGTGAGCTGCGTTCACTTTCCAACTACCTCCCTTCGCTCCCTCCGCTCCCTTCGCTCCCTCCGCTCCCTTCGCTCCCTCCGCTCCCTTCGCTCCCTCCGCTTCCCCAATCGCTCCCCCCGCTTTAATTACACCGTGACGATTTCTGCTTGGGCATCGCTCTCGACTCGCGCTGGAACGCCAAGGCTTAGCACCCGATTGGCAGCGTTGAGATAAGCTCGCGCGCTGGCTTCGACCACGTCTGTGCTGGCGCCTTTTCCACTGACCAGCCGTCCGCCGCCGAAATCACACTTCACCGTCACTTCGCCAAGAGCATCCTTGCCGCCCGACGTCGCGTTGACATGGTACTCGACCAGGTGGCCCCGCTGCTCCAGCAGCCGGTCGATCGCTTTCATTGCGGCGTCGACTGCCCCATTTCCCGGGGAAGAGTCTTGCACCAATTCTTCGCCTCGCCGCAGCCGGATCGTCGCAGTCGGGATCGTGGTTGTCCCAGAGACTACGTTAATGTAATCGAGGTGCCAGGCTTCATGGTTGATGCCCATCGCATCGTCGACCAGAGCGTGGAGATCTTCGTCGTAAACAAATTTCTTCTTATCACCGACCTCTTTAAATCGAATGAAGATCTCATCGATTTCCCTTTCGGATAGCTGGTAACCGAGATGAATCAGGCGCTTGGCCATCGCGTGCCGTCCGCTGTGCTTGGTCAACGGCAGTTCCGTTTCTCCCCACCCAATTTCCTTCGGATCCATGATTTCATAGGTCTCCCGGTTTTTCAGAATGCCGTCTTGATGAATGCCGGCGCCGTGCGCGAAGGCGTTTTCGCCGACAATCGCTTTGCTCCGAGCTACGATCAGGCCGCTCATCCGGCTGACCAGGCGAGACGTTTTCACAATCTCGCGCGTGTTGATGTCTGTAGTGTAGTTCGAGTACTGATCGGCCCGGGTCCGCATCGCCATGATCACCTCTTCCAGAGCGACATTTCCCGCGCGTTCGCCGATCCCGTTGATGGTGCCTTCCACTTGGCGCGCGCCCGCGGTGATTGCAGCCAGCGAGTTGGCCACCGCTAAGCCAAGATCATTGTGACAGTGCACGCTGATCACGGCGTCATCGATGTTTCGAACGTTATCTTTTAAATACCGGATCAGTGCCCCGAACTGCTCAGGAACCGCGTAACCGACAGTATCGGGAATGTTGACGGTGGTTGCTCCTGCCTTGATCGCGGCTTCCACGACTTCCGCCAAAAACTCCGGCTCCGTCCGGGAGGCGTCTTCCGGCGAAAACTCAACATCGCGCACCAGCGCTCGCGCTCGCTGCACCCCTTCCATACAAAGCCGGACGATTTCTTCATGCGCTTTCTTTAGTTTAAACTCGCGATGTATTTTTGAGGTCGCCAGAAAAACATGGATCCGGCCCCTCTCGCCCGCGGGTTTCACCGCGGCGCCGGCGGCGTCGATGTCATTGGGCACGCAACGCGCCAGACCGGCAATGATCGGCCCGCGCACCTGAGTGGCGATTTGCTCCACAGACTCAAAATCTCCCTCACTAATCACGGGAAATCCGGCCTCGATCACATCGACGTTCAGCCGCTGCAATTGTCGAGCGATTTCCATTTTTTCCCGGAGATTCATTGAGGCGCCGGGACACTGCTCGCCATCACGCAAAGTGGTATCGAAAATAGAGATCTTTTCTGCCATACAAATTTTTGAAGGTTAAAATCTCGGTGGATCTGCCAGCGGCCAGAGCCGTTTCCACCGATCACGATTCTGACCTAAGAACTACGAATTGGAGCTGAGAGGAGAGAGAAAGTTCGGGGCGCCACTCCCGAGCAGGAGAAGATTGAGAAGCAAAAGCGGAAAGCTCTGGCGCATTAGGGGTGAAAGTAATCGAGTAGCGGAACGTTGCAACTTCGAAAATGCCACAATCAAAAAATGCCACAAATGAAGAAACGGCGATAACGCTCTCGTGCCGGTTAAAATAAAGTTGTAAAACTACATAATTATTATATGTTTCGTAGATGTTGCAAACCAAAACTCATGAGCTTGCTCTGGTGGTAATACAGCTCGCGGGATTTTGTCGAAAAGACTTGGCCAGCGATATCGTCGTCCGGCAGTTGGTTCGTTGTGCAACGTCGACCGCTGCCAACTTCCGGGCGGTGATTCAAGCCCGCTCAAAATCCGAGTTCTTGGCCAAGTTGAATGTCGTGTTGGAAGAGGCCGATGAAACCAGGTTTTGGCTACGCCTACTTCTAGACGCCGGAATTATTTCTGAACCGACTGTTAACGCTCCACTTGCTATAGCGGAAGAGTGCGTCGCTATGGCTTTGGCTGCTCGAAGAACTGCGCGCGCTCGAAGGTAGGCCGCAGTTTCATTGGTGGCGTTTCTCTCTATGCGCCTCCGTTTCTTCATTTGTGGCATTTGTGGCATTTTTTGATTTGTGGCATTTCTTCCTATGCCCGCCCGCATCTGGCGTTTTTCGGACCAACCCTCCAGCGAACCGTTGCTGGACGCGCTTCGGGCATTGAGCATCTCTCCGGTCCTTCGGTCCGTGCTGTCTCGCGCGGGAGTGACGACACTCGAAGAACTGGACCAGTTCGTTAATCCTCGGCTCCGCCAATTGGGCGATCCTTTTGCGATTGCTGGCCTGCACGCGGCGGCGGAAAGAATCCTTCAGGCAATCGATCGACAAGAGAAGGTGGTCCTCTACGGCGATTACGACGTCGATGGGATCACATCGGTCGCTTTGCTCGCACGGCTTTTGCGTGAGTACGGCTTATCGGCTGGAACGTTTCTCCCGCTTCGTTTGGAGGAAGGTTATGGGCTTTCGGAGGAAGGCGTTGAACGCTGCCTTACAGTCTTTTCGCCAACGCTTTTGATCGCCTTGGATTGTGGCACCTCATCTGCGGATCGAATCACGTCGATTGAGCAACGCGGGATCGACGTGCTGGTGGTTGATCATCACGCGACCACGGCTCAGCCGCCGCGTTGCTGTGCCTTCGTAAACCCCCAGACTGGTCCGGATTACCATTATCTCTGTACCGTGGGATTGGTCTTTAAGCTTTGCCACGGGCTGCTCAAGTTGCGTCGGTTGCCGTCGACCGACCTGAAAGATTACCTTGACTTGGTGGCCGTCGGAACGGTCGCGGATCTGGTTCCCTTGGTTCGGGAGAATCGCACTCTGGTGCATCACGGCTTACGGCTTTTAGCCGCCTCTCGCTGGGTGGGACTGCGGGCCCTGAGCGAGGTTTGCGGACTCCGCGAACAGATTCGGCCGTCGCACGTCGCGTTTCGCCTTGGGCCCCGCCTCAACGCGGCCGGTCGCCTCGGCATCGCGCAAGAAGCGCTCGAACTTCTGCTGACCGACGACCTTGTCCGGGCGCGGATTTTGGCGGAATCGCTAGAGCAGCAAAACCGGTCGAGGCAAGATGTCGAGCAACGGACCTTCGATCAGGCGCTCGTTTTGTTAAACGGATTTTTCGATCAGGAGCGTCATTCAGCAATTGTTGTCGGAGCCAAGGATTGGCATCCGGGAGTCGTGGGGATTGTTGCCTCGCGGTTGGCGCGTCATTTTCATCGGCCAAGCCTGGTCATTGCTTTTGGCGTGGACGGGCGGGGGAAAGGAAGTGGGCGCAGCATTCCAGGCTTTTCTTTAGTAAAAGGTCTAGAAGCTTGCCGGGAGCATCTTGAGCTTTACGGCGGTCACGAAATGGCCGCTGGACTCTCGGTCTCGATCGAGCACTTCGAGTCTTTCGCGGAAGCATTTCGCCAATTCGCCGCGGCCGATTTGAATCCAGAATTGCTTCGACCGCGGCTGACGATTGATTGCGAGGTGGGAGAGGCAGATCTGAATTTTGCGCTCCTCACGGATCATGAAAAACTTCAGCCTTTTGGCATGGGCAATCCGCCGCCGATCTTCTGTCTGCGCGGTGTAATGCCCACCGGAGAGCCGAAGTTTATCCGAGACAAACATCGCGTTCTCAGCGTCCGCCAGCATCGCCGAGTTTTCAGCGCTCTGCAGTTCAACAGCGCAACAGCACCCTTGCCTGAACCACCTTGGGACATTGCTTTTGCGCTCGAATCCAATGTGTTCCGGGACAGGATCGAACTTCAACTTCACGTCGAAGAAATCCGAAGCGCGGTGGCGGCAAATGGGTGCGTGACTGCAGCTGCAGCCGAGGCCGCTAGTGCACCGTCTCTCATATAATGGTGCCATCGCCGCAGGTCAGTTGGCTGATTTTCAAGGCGCGAGCGAAGCGTCCATATCTCTGAATTCATACGGGTCGAGGTCCGAGCCGGACTGGCGGAAGCAACGCCGAAAAACAGCCAACTGGCCGCGGCCCAAAGGCTTGCGTTGAAAATGGGCCGGCGGCGGTGTTGCTCCTCGGTTACGTATCGATGCAGATATGCGCCCTCCTACTGCCAGTCCGGCTCGGACCGCCTTGCCGGCGGCCCATTTTGAACGCACCGATGGCACCAGTATATGAGAGACGGTGCACTAGCCAAACATGAGCAACATGGGCTTCGGACAAGGCCATTTCAAATTGCATTCGTCTTCTCCTTGGCGGACCAGCGCAAGACGTGGCGCGCCGTTCGGCCGAGTATTCATTCGTTGTCGGAGAAGGAAAGCGCGGCCGAGTCGCGGATATAAAACAACTCTTCGGCCCAGCAAGCAAATTCGGACGTCACGGTAAAATCGCTGCCCCACATGATCCGCTCCGGTCCGAAAGCCGCCAGCGCGCGCTCTAGAAGAGTATCTTGCCGGACGGAATAGTTAGTCAATTATACACGGATGTTGCCGGCATACGAACCTGGAACGGGCTGCTCTCGACGGTTTCACTGAAACCTCTCTTCGGATAAGCGGACACATCACTCCCCATCACGTGCCGGTACTTGTCCGGTGTCAGATAATAATGGCGCCGAAACACCTTCCCTAGATGGGTCGCATCGGCAAACCCGGTCAGTTGAGCAACCGCCGAGAGCTTTAACGAAGAAGAGACCAAGAGTTTGGCCGCCTGACCCAGACGTACCTGGTTGATAAATCGGGCCGGACTCAGACCGGTTGTTCGTCGAAAATAGTGAGTAAATCCAGTGCGGCTCATGCCACGTTGCTCAGCGAGTTCGGCCACGCTTGGCACACATTTGGCTAAGCGCTTCATGATTTCGGTGCGCACCTCGCCCAGAATTCGCTCCCGGGGTAGCGGCGGATACAAAATTTGATGTCCCAGGCGTTCAAACTCGGTGAGGAAACCAAAAAGGTCCGATTCCTCCGCGAATTCATCTGGCAGCGACGCCGCGCGCACCAGATCAAACAATTTGAGCGCGCGTTCGATGAGGGGGGTTCGTGGCGGCACTTGCCAGATCGCTCCGGTGAGCCGGATCCGGTCCCTGATACGGCGAACGATGTAGGGGTGATCGATGATCAGCCAAAAAAAAGTCCAACGTTTAGATTCCGGTGGCAGCCAGTAAAAATCATCGCTTGGAACCAAGGTTGTAAAAGCGCAGCCGGGAGTCATTAAATTCGACTCGTTGCTATCACCCGGTCGAAAAGCGCCGGCACCGGCTAAGGTATACTGCCAGACAACGAAAGGGTTCTTCGCATCTCCCATCCGTTTCCGGCCATGCCAGGCGTACGCATTTGGATCGGTTTGTGTCTCTAATCCGCTGATGATGTGAGCCGGATAAGGCATGGACTCTTCCGGACGACACCGAAGCGTCCGTAAAGTACGATAAAGAGTTTCAAATTCGCAGTCATCATCCCCCCTGAGCGTTTCACTCATAGCTGTTCTGGGCCAAGCCGGTTCCCGTTGCATTGTCACAAATTGACTACTACTTGCCCGTTTTGACTATTGCGGCCACTTTTGATCCAGCAAGATTAATTGCGGTCGTACCCCCCAAGTCTATCCCACGATCCCATCCTATGCGCAGATTCCCTCAACGTCTCGTCGTCGCAGCGATCCTCCTGGGATCGGCTGTTTCCGGGTTCAGCAGAGATCTTGATCTCTGGTTCATCCCAATGTCCACGGAAGGTCCGTCCAAAGCTCCGCTCCTCCAATGGGCCAAGGAGAATTTCCCGAAGCTTTTGCCCGGCATCACGGTCGGCGACAACTTCGGTCCGCCGATTTATCAGGACGCTCAGCAGAAATTTATTGTGCAGGGCCGTAAAGGGAAACCGGATGTGATCGAGTCCGTGCTCGAAGGGATGATCGCTTACCAGAAAGCGGGCCTGCTCGCTCCGCTGGATGACCTCTTTAACCAATGGCCCGACAAGGACCAGTTCATTCCGAGCACGATCAAGGCTCTCACCATCAACGGCAAGCTGTACGGTGTGCCATATAACACCAATGTGCGAGTGTTGCTCTACCGGAAGGATGTGTTCCAGAAATATGGGTTAACTCCTCCCAAAACCTGGAATGACCTCCTCCAATCCGCCTCATTGATTTCCAGCAAGGAATCTGGCGTGGCCGGCCTCGGGCTCACCACCAAGAATGGTAGCGTCCGGACCTTCCAGGAGTTTATCTCTTTCTTCTTTCAAGCCAACAACGGCGAGAACCCTTTTAAATACGATGAGGCCTCCAAGAATTGGACAATGAACACCAGTCCGGAAAAATTGGCCGAGGTTCTGAAGCTGTATAATGACTGCTTTTTTGGGTCGAAGCCGTCCGCCGCAAACATCAACACGCGCGGCAACGACTATCAGGCGACCGACACCGATTACGTGTCCGGAAAGAGCGCGATGGTGCCGATGGGTCCGTGGATTTATCAATACCGAAAAAACGGCGAGGTGGCCCGGAAGATCATGGAAGAAGAAACCGGCGTTGCTCCGCTTCCGCTACCTCCCGGCGGCGTTCAGGCGACCTACCTCGAAGTGAAACCGATCTCGATCAATGCCTTCTCCAAGAACAAGGAAGATGCCTGGAAGCTGGTGCAAGTTTTGACTAGTAAAGATTTCGTCGCATTTGAAAACCGCCTGGAAGGAGTGAATCCGCCGCGCAAGGATGTCGCCCAGACGCCTGATTTCAAGAATGACTGGTGGCAGCAGGCTTTTATTGCCCAATTGCCGACCGGCGTGGCGCTGGCCCCAATCAACTGGGGATTGGTCATCAATGATATTACCGAAGCGATGCAGAAGGTAATCTATCAGAATAAATCGGCCGACGACGCGGGGAAGGAACTTTATAACACCCTCGAGCAAAGAGCGAAAAATAATCAGCTCTGAAAAGCGTGCTCGGATTAACATGCCCGTTCCTAAAGTTTCAAACCTGTCTTCTCTTTGACGGACCAGCGCTGGACAAGCCGCGCCGTCCGGAAGAGCGATGCAGGCTAAGCCGAAACGTTCTCGCGAAAGATGATCTGCATCCGGATTGACAGATTGGAACCATCCATCATTTTGACGGTTTTTTCCGCTCATTCAGGCATTGGAAAAAGACCGAGGAAGTGAAATTTCCCCCCAAGAAGCATGCATTCACAAATCACCCCCAGAAAGCTGCTCTGCTATTCAATCGCATTGATTGTCGGCACGGTGGTGTCGATCCCGTTCGCCTGCTTGGCGCAGAACAAAAAAGCGGTCTACTACTGGATTTCCCACGGACCTCCGAGCAACCCAACCTGGAACTACTTCCTGCAAGGCGCGGAGCAGTGGGCCAAGGATACCGGCAACGAAGTTCGTACTTCCTTTCACAGCGGCGATGTACCGTCGCAGCAGGAAGCGGTCCGCGCGGCGATATCCGAGAAAGCGAGAGGGATCGTCTCAAGCGTTCCCGATCCCGGGAGTCTGACGAAGGTTATCGCCGAGGCGCATGCCGCCGGCATTCCGGTCATTCTCATGAATACCGACGATGAGACCAGCGGTCGCGACGCCTACGTTGGCGGCGACCTCGTGGCGATCGGCCATCGGTGGGCGCAGTATCTCGTCGATCATGGCTTCGTAAAAAAGGGCGACTTTGTCTGGATGCCGGTGGAAGTTCCCGGCGCCACCTACCAGAGGCTCGAAACCCAGGGTATCGCCAGTGTCTTTAAACCGCTCGGCATCACTTACGAGGTCACCGAAGCAAAGCTCGATCCGGCCGAGATCATCAGCCATATGTCCGACTACATGACAGCCAACCGCGGCAAGATCAAGGCGATCATCGCGCTGGGCGACCTCGTAGCCCAAGCCGTCAGGCAGGTTTTCGACCAGGTTGGCGTCAGGCCCGGTGAGATTCCGGTGATCGGCTGGGGCAACTCGATTGATGCCGCGCAGGAAGTCCTGGATGGCTACGTCAAAATGGCTACGTGGCAAGATCCTCAGGCGACCAGTTACCTGGCCCTGGCGATAGCATCAATGGCCGCCAGCGGTATTCCGCCCGGATTCGACATTCATGTGGGTACCCAGTACGAAAAAGACAAGGCGGCGACTTACCTGAAGATTATGCAGGGCGCCGCGACGACCAAAGGGCACAAATAGCTGCTTGCAGAGATGCCAAATACGCTCGGATTTGAGCCCGACCCAGAGATTCGGTGCCGCGATTTCAAAATCGGATGTATCGGCGCCGGGTTTATCATGGCTGATGTTCAGCTGCTTGCCTATTCTGGGGCCGGGTTTCCAGTGGAGGCGATTGCATCGCGGACACCGGCGCGGGCGGCCGAAGTGGCGAATCGATGGAGGATTCCCCGGGTCCATCCGACTCCCCGAGAACTCATCGAAGATCCCGCGGTCGAGATCGTCGATATCGCGTTTCCACCGGATCAGCAACCGGATCTGATCCGGCATGCGTTGAGGCAACCGCATGTGCGCGCGATCCTTGCACAGAAACCGCTCGCGATGGATCTCGCGACGGCGACAGCCTTGGTCGACGAGGCTTCGGGGAGCAATAAGGTGCTGTCGGTGAATCAAAACATGCGATTCGACCAGTCAATGCGCGTTCTGCGAGAACTGCTGGATCGAAACGAGCTGGGAACGCCGGTTCTCGGCACGATCGAGATGCGCGCCATCCCTCATTGGCAGCCGTTCCTGGAAGCTTACGATCGCCTGACGTTGCTCAACATGAGCATTCATCACCTCGATGTGTTGCGATTCCTGTTTGGCGATCCCACCGAGATCTCCACCATGGTGCGCCGAGACCCGCGCACTAAATTCCGGCACACGGACGGAATTTGTGTCTCCACACTTCAATTCCCTTCCGAAGTCATGGCGGTCACGATGGAAGATGTCTGGTCGGGACCGCGCGAAGAAGGTTTCGACTCCGATATCTTCATCAAGTGGCGAGTGGAAGGAACCGAGGGCATCGCACAGGGCACCATCGGCTGGCCGGACTACCCCGGCGGATCGCCATCGACGCTTCGTTACTGTTCGAGGGAGACTACCAATGGGAAGTGGGTCCAGCCAACCTGGGATACCCGGTGGTTCCCACACGCCTTTGCCGGTGTCATGGAGCAGTTACAATATGCACTGAAGAGCGGAACGTCCCCGATGTTAACCGGGGCGGATAATCTCAAGACGATGGCGCTCGTGGAGGCGGCCTACCGCTCGGCTAAAGAACATCGATCCGTGTGCCTCGCTGAATTTCGTTTTTGAAAAACCACCACTTATCTAAAGAAAAACTACGATGTTACAGGTAGGTATTTTTAACGGTTATTTTCCTTACACCCTTAAAGAGCAAGCGAAGAAAATCCGGGAGCTCGGATTTAATACAGTGCAGCTTGATCTGGCGTTTAAGGACATTGATTTTTCCACGCCTGAGTCGCTCAGACTGGAAAAGGCGAAGCGGGTACGCGAAACCTTCCGCGAACATAATCTGCCGATTTGCTGCGTCTCCGGTTATACGAATATCGTTGATCCGAACCGGGCGAAGCGAAAGGAGAAGCTCAACTATTTGAAGGCTTTGCTGCGGAATGCGCGGCATTTTGGAAGCCCTTACGTAATCTCAGAGACGGGAACTTTTAATCCGGAATCGGACTGGGTGACTCATCCTAAAAACCGAACCGAAGAAGGATTTCAAGATTGCAAAAAGGTAATTAAGGAGCTTGCCCAGGTAGCGTACGATCACGGCGCGGTCTTTCTGTTGGAGACGTATGTTAACAATGTGATTGGCTCCGTGGAAGAGGCGGTGAGGATCTTTGCCGAGGTGGACCATCCGGGTCTGGCTTTGTTGATGGACCCGACGAACTATTTTGAAGCGCATAATATCGATCGGATGGACCAGGTGTTAAAGCAGGCCTTCGATACGCTTTCGGATAGAATTCGGATCGGCCATGCGAAGGATGTGAAGCGTTCCGGAAGCGATAAGGCGGAGAAGCATGCCAAGATTGACGCTTCGGAAGCCCATTCATTCCGCGGAGTCGGGGAGATCGAGTTGCCGGCCCCCGGCCTCGGTAGTTTGAACTACGATTACTATCTTCAGCGTCTTGCCGAGAAGCACCCGAACGTTCCGATAATCATCGAACACCTCGAGGAGTCAGACGTCCCTCGAGCAAAGAAGTTCCTCGATGGCAAGCTGAAGGCCCTTGGCTTGTAGTTGAAACTGGAAGGACTGGAGAGAACGATCGATGGCCCGGTTATATGGTGATGATCTCACTCGCCGCGAGATCGCTCAGAGAGCTGGGATGCTGTCTCAGTTCGCCGGAGTCCGGCTCATGACCTTGAAGGATGGCGTGGAGCGGGGGATTCGCCTGCTGGAATTTCGGACGGGATCAGGGTTGCGCTTTACGGTTCTTGCCGACCGCGCGTTTGACGTCGCCGATTGTGAGTATCGCGGTGCGGCGATCGGTTGGCATTCTCCGGCCGGCTTCCGTCATCCCGGGTTGCACGAATATGAAGGGGAGGGAGGGTTGGCCTGGTTAAGGTCTTTTTCGGGTCTGCTCGTCACCTGTGGGTTGGACCATATTCTGTTCATGGATTCAGAGAGCGCCGAGCATTATCACTATCGGCCCCGGAAAACCGTGGACAGCTCGATTCACGGCCGAATCTCCACCATTCCAGGACGGTTGCTGAGCTACGGCGAACGCTGGGAGGGCGATGAATGCATCCTGTATTGCGAAGGAATCGTCCAGCAGTCCACGGTGTTTGGCGAGGATCTGCATCTTCGACGGCGCATTGAAACAAAGGTTGGCCACAATGAGTTCACCATTCGTGACCAGGTGATCAACCACGGTTTTTATCGGACGCCACACATGTTCTGTTACCATATCAACATTGGCTATCCGCTGCTGGATGAGGGAAGTCGTTATCTCGCTCCGATCAAAAAGGTCATTTGGGCCGCGCACGCCGGGAGCTACCAGGAGCAGAACGTTGGTTATAGACGGGCCCCAAAGCCGCGGCATAACTTTCACGAGCAAGTATGGGAACATCAGCTCGCGGCTGACCCCGACGGGAAGGTAGCGTTCGCCGTGGTTAGTGAGCGATTCAACGGAGGACAAGGTCTGGGGATGCTCATTGAAGTAAACAAGAAAGAGTTTCCCTGTCACTTTGAGTGGCAGAACTTTCAAGAGGGTCAATATGCGATTGGCGTTGAGCCTTCGACCAATCACGTTTTGGGCAAACCTTTTGCCAAAGAGCGGGGCGAACTCATCGGGCTCGAGCACGGCGAGGAACGAACCTATACGACACGATTTGAAGTTTTGGAAAATTCAAGCGCGATCCAGAAGGCTGAGCAACGGATCCAACAAATCGCGCAACAACCTTTGGACGATTATCCGACACCGACCGGTGAGTGGGAAGCGCTGCGTTAAACACCTCCAATTCACCTAACCTATGGACTTGAGCGGCCGAACGATTTTACTAACCGGAGCCACCGGAGGTCTCGGATGGGCAGCTTCGTTGGGATTTGTGCGAGGGGGAGGCCGGGTCTTTGCGCTCGACATCGCTCCGGAGAAAGGAAAACGCCTGGAGCAAGAGGCGAGGGAGCTAGGCACCGGCTCGCTCGTGTATGTCAACCAGGATCTGGGCGATCAAGACCAGCTGCGTCGAACCCTGCAATCCATCGTGGAACGTGAAGGCGAAATTGAGATCCTGGTGAACAACGCGGCAATCTACCCCTCGAAGCCCTTTGAGGATTATTCAATCGACGAATACCGGAAAGTTCAGCAGATCAATGTCGAAGCCGCCGTTCTCTGTTGTCAGGTTCTCTTGCCCGGGATGAGACAGCGCGGCCATGGTCGAATTGTTAATGTTTCCAGTGTCACGTTTTATGGAGTATTGCCGAATCTCTATCCGTACGTTGCTTCGAAGGCATCCCTGATTGGTCTGACCCGGGCATGGGCTCGCGAGTTCGGCGTCTTTGGCGTAACGGTAAATGCAATCTGTCCGGGGGCGATTCCGACGGATGCGGAGAAAATTCATCCTGATCCAGAGGGGTACACGAAGTTTATCCTCGATCATCAGTCATTGAAGCGGAGAGGCCGCCCGCAAGATGTCGCCGACGCGATGCTCTACCTCGCATCCGATTCCTCCAGCTTCATTACCGGTCAAGTCTTCAACGTCGACGGCGGATGGATCATGGGTTAGGCGCGACGAACGATTGCAAAGAGAAAAGTTATGGGAATTCTTACAGGCTACCGCGTCCTGGATTGCACCATCGCCATGGCCGGCCCCTTCGCTGCCCTCAGATTGGGCGATCTGGGAGCCGACGTCATTAAGATCGAGCCAGTAAAAGGCGAATGGCACCGGTTTATCTCCGCGGGCAATGCGATGGGAAACCGGGTGAACGTTTCGTTTCTCGCGTTAAACCGCAACAAGCGCTCCCTGGCCGTGGATTTGAAATCGCCGGCAGGGAAGGAAGTGCTTACGGATCTGGTAAAAACCTCGGATGTTTTCCTCCAGAACTATCGGCCGGGCGTAGCCGAACGCTTGGGAGTCAGTTACGCCGATCTCTCCAGGATCAATCCGCGCTTGGTTTACGTCTCCATGTCCGGGTATGGCTCAAGCGGACCATACGCCACGAAGCCCGGCCAAGATTTGCTATTACAGGCCCTGAGCGGCTCAATGTTATCAGTGGGTCGAGAGGGAGATCCACCGGCGCCTGCCGGGTTGTATGTCGCTGACGCAGTAACAGCTTACACGGCGTTCGAAGGAGTGTTAGCGGCCCTGCTCTATCGGGAACGGACCGGCGAAGGCCAACTGGTGGAGGTAAATATGCTCGACGCGATGGTCACCCTCCAGATGCAGGAACTGTCGGTGTTCACAGTCGGACGGAAGCCCCAGAAGCGAACCAAAGAACCGCATGGGCACCCCTATATTCGTGCTCCGTACGGTGTTTTCGAAACCAAGGATGGCTACATTGTGCTCGCCTATACGCCTCTGCGTAAACTTGGTGAGACGATTGGCGAGGCATCTTTCTTGGAGATGGACGACGAAACTGACACCTGGACCCGGCGAGATGAAATCCACTCAAAGATCAGCCAGCGTCTGAAGACGCGCAGCAGCCAGGAATGGCTGGAGGCATTTGCGGCTCACGCGTTCTGGGCGGCGCCGGTCTATGGGTATGCCGATGTGGTTGAAGACCCGCAGATCAAGCACAATGGCACGTTCGTAGAGTACCAACATCCGACGGAAGGTTTGGTGAAGACGCCCGGATTTGCCATCAAGTTTTCGAAGACGCCTTCCAAGGTTGAACGCGGAGCGCCGCTCAACGGTGAACACACGCGCGAGATTCTCCAAGAGCTTCGCTACGATAACCAGCGGATCGATGAGCTGATTCAGAAGGGAGTGCTCGCGGAGACGAAGTTATGAGCGACGGGCGGTGGAGTTACACGGGGATCACTTGGGATCATCCTCGCGGGTATAATGCGCTGGCAGAAGCAAGCCGGCGTCTGGAAGCGCAGGGCTCTTCAGTCTCGATTCATTGGGAAAAGCAATCACTGGAAGGATTTGAGTCTCGATCAATCGAGGAGGTCTGCGCTCGCTATGATCTTGTGTTGATGGATCATCCTCAGCTTGGCCTGGCGATTTCAAGAAACTGTTTGCAACCGCTCGATGAATGGTTGTCGAGAGCCTGCATCGAGCGCATCGCTGGCCGGACTATCGGGCCCGCTTTTCAAAGTTACTATTATGAAGGGAGATACTGGGCGCTGCCATTGGATGCCGCGACCCAGGTAATGGCGCTCCGGCTCGACTTGCTCGGCAATCGGACAGTACCGGTAACTTGGGATGAAGTGGTCCAATTGTCGGCGGACGTCCCCGTAATTCTGTCCATGGGCGGGCCCCATTCGTTGATGACATTCTTTTCGATTTGCATAGCTCTCGGTGAGCCGCCGGCCAGTCTTGATGCGGACATTGTGATCTCAGAATCGATCGGAGAAAAGGCGCTGGAGTTGATGGCCAAACTGACTGCCCGGATGCCGGCCTTCGGCTTTGAGCTAAATCCGATTCAGATTTTCGAGCGCATGACTCAGACCGATGAGGTTGCGTGCTGTCCGCTAATCTACGGTTACGTCAATTACGCCGATCCGCGTGCTCGTCACCGGAAAACCCTCACGTTTGCGGACGCGCCAATGGCCGGCAAGGGAGGCCGCCATGGATCCACGCTCGGTGGGACCGGCCTGGCTGTTTCGCGAAAGACTCACCTGTGCCGCGAGCTCACTGAGCATCTCCGGTGGCTGCTCTCAGATGATGCCCAACGGAATGTGATTCCAGATTTCGACGGCCAGCCGAGCGCCTTGGCGGCGTGGTCAGATCCCGATTTGAATCGGCGTTGGAACAATTTTTACCAGAATACTTTCAGGACGCTTCAGGAGGCGTGGATTCGTCCGCGCCACGCGGGTTATGTCGCGTTTCAGTCGGAAGGTTCGGACATCATCCGAGATGGACTGCAAACCGGTGAACCCGTCACCAAGGTCTTTGAATCCTTGCAGGGCGCCTACGCCCGCCATCGGCATTCTCCGAATTCATCCGATCTTCATCAAGCGAGCTGATCACCAGTTATGCCAGAGGATCACGAAGTCCTGTTCGATCTCGCGAACCACATCGCTACGGTCACCTTGAACCGGCCACACAAGCTGAACGCCATGACGCCGGAGATGGCCAACGAAGTGAATCGTTACGTTCAGGAGTGCAACGAAAATTCCGACGTCCGTGTAGTGATTTTCACCGGATCCGGCGAGAAAGCTTTCTGCGCTGGATCGGATATCAAAGAACTCGATCAATACGCGAACGCGTGGAGTTTCCGAAACCGGCCCGACTACTGCGACGCCATTCGGCGTCTGCGGAAGCCCACTATCTGTGCCGTTAATGGATATTGTTTGGGAGGCGGGCTGGAGGTGGCCATGTCCTGCGATCTGCGCATCGCGTCAGAGAAAGCCTTTTTTGGGGCGCCGGAAATCAAGTTAGGTTGGATTGGCGGCGGTGGGATGAGTTATTTTCTGACGCACTCGATCGGACCATCCAACGCGGCCTTAATGCTGTACACCGGCGACCTGATTGACGCGCAACGGGCGTTGTCCTGGAGGCTAGTCACCGAAGTAATCGCTTCGGACAAACTCTTGATGCGAGCAAGAGAAATCGCCGATGTCATTGCCGAACGACCGCCGATAGCGGCGCAGACTGCCAAACAAAATCTACGTGCCGCCTACTCGATGAATCGCGAGGATGCCATTCAGTACGAGCGCGATCTGCAAACGATTTGCTTCTCTACCGAGGACGCCGCGGAGGGACGGCAAGCCTTCAAGGAGAAACGAAAGCCGCACTTTCGCGGCCGGTGAAATCCTACCAAATTTCGAGGTGAAGCTTTCGGTAGCGATTAATCAGCTCAAAATCGGAACGGTTCGAGGCCCGGGAACGACAGCTTCCCCGCGTTTTTTTTCAATGTCTTAAACCGTTTCAACGCCACCACTTCCCTGAGTGCTGTATGGCGCTTCGGTGCGTGATTTCGCTCCAAGAACTTTAGCCCGCTTTTTGCACCATGTAATGGTTTACGCAGAGGAAAGAGAGAGCCCGGGTTAATGGTAGAGTGTTTTTCCAAAAGCGGGCTAGATGATGCCGCGGAAGCGGCATCTGGGGACACCGCAGGTATGCCGCCGTTGTTTTTCGGGTGCCGGGGTCAGCACCTCTGTAGGAGCACTAGCCATAGAAGCAAACCAAGCAGGAGCAAAAGAGCTGCTGAAAGGGAAAGCTCGAACTCAACCACAAGCGAATGCGGCGAGTGTTTCGGGTGATGACCGCCCCAATTTTCAGCAGACGCAAGCGAATGGTTCCCACCTGAGCGCGGGCCAGTTCAGAACCGCTTAAGCCCAGACGACGGAGCGCTTCTAAGAGCACATAGGCCGAGGAGGAGAGCAAGAGCCGGAACTGATTCGCCCACCAAGCATGGCAGCTGGTGCGATCACTAAAGAGCCCAAGCTGTTGTTCCTTGATGCGATTTTCTATCTCACCCCGGGCGCAGTAAATCCCATCATAGAGCGCCTGGGCAGACCCTTCCAGATTGGTCAAAACATAACGCGGATTAGCCCCTTTTGGGCTGTGTTCGGCCTTGGCAATTACCCGTCGCTTCCGGTCCCAAGTTTTGGCCTTGTATTTAAATTGCGTGAACAGTCGCACCTTTTCTCCGCTCCTTTGGTGTTTGCGTTCCGCCCGTTTCTGTAACTTAGCCGAGAGTGCCGCCAAGCGCTCATTCTTGGCCAGTCCGACCAGGTAGTTGACTCCCGCTCCCTCGCACCAGCGCAGCATCTTCCACCGGCAAAAGCCGCTGTCGGCGCGCAGGGTAATTTTGACCGCCGGCCAGTGTTGGCGCAGCGCCTTTACCAATAAGGCCAGGATCGCCCAGGCATGTTTGGCCGAATCGATATTACTCTCGCGCAGATAACTCACCAGCAACCGCTCGCCGCAAAAGACGTACAGCGGTAAAAAGCAGAAGTCGTAGTAATAACCGTGAAAGTGTCGCCCTTCTTGCAGGCCATGCACCCGATCGTCGGTGCAATCAAAATCCAACACCAGTTCAGCCGGTGCTGATTCGAAGCTGCCCACGAATTGCTCGAACAACACTTCGTGCATCAACCAAGCTTCCCGGCGTCCAGCACGATTTTCTAAGCGGCACAACGTCAAACAACTCGCCAGTTCCTCGGTTCGCTCACTGGCCGTTTGCCAAAGCAAATCTTTGCGCAAAAAATCATGGTCGTTGAGATCTTCGTACCCAAGGGCCAAAGCGTAAATGCGCTGCCGCAGCATGCTCTCCAACGAATGCTCGATCTTGTCGGGATCGCGCGGGTCGGGTAACCGCTGCGCCAACCCTTTGGTTAATCCAATCCAGCGATCCACTTGGCGCAGCAAAACCACTCCGCCGTCGCTGCTGACATTTCCTCCTTCCAAATTTCCTTCGATTTTTCTCCCACTAAAGCCTGGCAATTCAAATCCGAACTCAGTACATTCTGTCATTAGCGAAGTCTCCTGTTGGTTTGTTTGTAACTGATTCATTCCTAACAGGTTCCATAAAAGACTTCGCTACTTTTTTGTCCTTATGGTGCAATTTCCGGATTAGGGCAGCCCGGGGTTTTATTTGTCAACAATGTTACATTCACGTGGCATATTCTGGCATTATCCGTGCTCATCTGGAAGGAGTACGGCAGTCGCGATCGCTGAGATGAGGGTTGCGTACAAGATGCAGGATGCCCTTGCTCCCCAATATTTCATGGACACCCAACAAATGCCAGAAATCACAAGCTCGTGAAAGTTTTGGCTATCTTTGTTGAAATATGACCAATCTGGGCGCCGGCTTTTAAACAGCGCGTCAAAACAAAGGCAGCTTGCCATAGACTCTTCGTTTAACGCCTGGCGGGCGCTGGTACGTAGAGCGGTCCCATTTTTTAATTACTAAAAAGATCTTATGTGGCACCGTTCGTGCTTAGCAGTCCGCTGCTAACTAACTATTGAGGCGACAGATTACGCTATGCAGAAAAGAACAGCCGCCCGGGTATTCCGACACTCTAACGTGAGCGCCGCAGCTGCTGAGTTCCGTGCGGGTGAGTTATTTCTAACCGATCCTCCGGAGCGCATATTATCAATCCAGTCACACATCTCCGGGGGACGGAATAACAAGCTTATCCACAAGTCTTCAAACTTGAGACGATAAAGCCTGAAACATCCGCAAATCCGCTTCCAGTCAGGATCACAAGAGCTGTTGGGAATCAATCGAGGGACAGAGTGGATTATGTTTAACACAATACGCCCCGCACATTCCGAAGCGTTACACAGGACACAACGCCGCACCTCATATTGACATTCGCCATCTCCGTCTACAGTCGCCGCGGGTTATGGAGCCGGGGCGACTCGTAATTCGGGTCAGATTTGTGCGAAGACTGGGAGAAATGAAAATATATACACGCTACAAAGCCGAGTTTAAGGGGTAACATGGATCACATTGCTAGCTTCATTAATGCGCCATCGCTTTCGTTTGTCATACCGATAAAGGATGAGCAGGCAACTGTCGCACCGCTTCTCGAAAGAATTGCGGATCACGCTTCGAGCCTAACTGCTTGCTGGGAAGTTGTTTTCGTCGATGACGGAAGCGTCGATGAAAGTTGGCGGACGATCCGAAAGCTTGCAGCGGAAGACGTAGAGCACGTCAAAGCCATCCGTTTCCGCCGCAACGTAGGCAAGGCAGCCGCCTTGGCGGCGGGCTGGAAAGAAGTGCGCGGGGACTTCATTTTCACGATGGATGGCAACCTTCAGGATGACCCCGAAGAGATCCCGCGATTTCTCGAAAAAATGAAGGAGGGCTTCGACGTGGTGACCGGCTGGAAACGGACGCGGCATGACCCTTGGCACAAGGTGCTCCCAAGTCGCGTCTTTAATTTCCTGATTAGCCACGTCAATAAGGTGCACCTCCACGATCATACTGCGGTTTTAAATGTTATCGACGAGAGGTCGTGCAATCGCTTCCAATGTACGGGGAGATGCACCGCATGGTGCCGTCGTTGGCAGCGATGCGCGGGTTTCTGACTGCGGAAATCCCTATCAAACACCATCCGCGGCGTTACGGCCGGAGCAAGTATGGCTTCAACCGGTTCTTGAGGGGATACCTTGACATGTGGACAGTGCATTTTCTTAGTAATTTCCGGCAGCGACCGATGCACCTGATGGGCGGGGTTTCACTTCTGATGCTGGGCAGCGGGTGCGTTCTCGCACTTTTTCTGGCGAGGGTTCCGCTGCCACTCAGCGTGGACTTGCTGTTGAGCTCGACGCTTCCGGCGCTTCTCCTCGGTTCGGTTTTGACGATGATGATCGGACTACTGGCCGAATGGAATGTTCACCAATCCATTGAACACGGCCAAAAAGGGACCGTCGCGGAGACCATTGGATTGGGGAACTTGGCGAGCGCCCTATCACTTTCGATGGAACAAAGCATGGCCGACAACGACTCATCGCAGAAGCTTCCGACAGCGTTGATCGTGGATCATGATTCGAATACCCGCGAACTTACCGCTGCGCACCTGCGGCAGGCGGGTTGGCGGGTTCTCACCGCAAGTTCCTATGCGGAAAGCCATTGGAAGCTGAACACGTCATTGGACGTCCTGATTTAGAATGTCGACCTCCAGGATGATAGCGACCTAGATCTCACCGGATTTGTCGGCCTCGTCCGCAAGGCCTCGCCGTCTTCGGAGATCATCTTTTTGCCGAGCGAAAAGCACGAGAAAGCTAACGTCGAGACGATGCGCCTTGGCGTGTTCGATTACGTCTGCAAGCCGGTCGAACCTACCCAACTTGTTAGCGTGGCACTGCGGGCGTTGAACCAAGGCCGACAGTCGGCGTTGGCGTCCAGCGCTTAAATGCATTCACGGCGCATATTAGTATGGAAACAATTCTGAAAAGCGGTCAATGCCCTCTGCGCGTCGTCATTCTCGGT